>NZ_LMSJ01000054.1 GCF_001428105.1 Paenibacillus sp. Soil766
CACCACGCGGACGTTCGCCTGGCAGCATCGCCCATTCGATTCGATCGATCAACCAATCCTTTTGTAAGAAATTCAAGTTCATCGCCATTTCCTCCTAAACATTAGTTAATAAGGGAATACTCCTGCTTGACTGTCTATATGCAGGGTAACTTCCTTGGACATCCACCACCTGAGCAGTTTGCGCTCCAGTTTGGAGCGAATGCCGTCGTATGCCTCGTTCTCGTAAAGATTCGAAGCTTACTGAATCCCCCACCGTTCACAGAAATATTAGAAAAATTGCAAACAACGGAGTTATTCAAATTAATATTTTACAATCATGCATTATATTGAATGTTTCCGAGCACGTACAGTATTGATAATGTTCATGACCTAAATTAGACACTCAAATTGAAATATCCTGCCTATTTGAGAAGGCTGCCGTTCAAAATTCTATCGGCAGCCTTCTCTTGATGTCTACTAAGCTATAGTTCACCAATAGGGCAAACGCATCTTTTTATTGAAGACTTCAAATCTTCAAATTAAATGTTGAATTAATCTAATCTATGATAACGGAGTTAGCTGTATTTTCTTTACTAATATTGCTTCCTTCTCTAAATAACAAAACCTCAGTCCAGAAACTATGTGGAATCACGCCATTTTTCACAAGGCTACCATATGAGTGAAGTAGCCTGAACGTTGCTCATGCATGCTTCGCTTTAACTTCTGAATAATTCAACTTCACTGTTACATTCAGAGGAAGGCGGTCCTCCTTCTCCATAGTCCAATACAGCAGCTTACGCTCGAACTCAGACCTAATGCTTGTGAATGTTGGGGCATCGAAGCAATTGTTCAGTTCTTCACGATCGTTCACCAGGTCATAGAGCTCGCAATCACCGTTGGCGTAGATGTTCAGCTTCCATTCCAGCGTGCGAATGCTCTTACCCTTTCCCATCCATGCTTCACGGTAGGCACACCAGACGAAATAGCGGTCATCAAACGGATGTTCCGGACGAACTGTAATATCGGAGACACGCAGTGGCTCTCCTTCCTCGCCGCTCTCGATGACGACATATTCACGTGGTGTGTAGTCCTGACCTTTCAGGTACGGCGCCAAGCTCTTGCCCTGAGTACCTGGCGGAATCGGGATACCAGCCATATCCAGGAAGGTCGGCATAATATCCACAAGCTCGACCAGTTGCTTCGTTCGCCGTGGCCCCTGATAGCCCGGTGCTGCAACAATGAACGGCACATGGGTAAAGGAGTCGTAAAACATATTATGCTTCTGAATCAACATCGCCATGGTCAGACGTAAAAACGATGACGGTATTGTCCGTTAAGCCCAGCTCGTCCATCTTCGCGAACACACGGGCGAGTGTATCATCGATGAAGCGAATCATGCCGTATGAATCCCTCGAACCTTACGAATCAATTCATCATCCGCTGTATCCATCGCATCCATCAGATAAGCCACCTTCTGCCGTTCCGGCTTCCCTTCAAGGTTGTCCTTGGGTGGAAGCGGTACCTCAGCAGGATTAATCATACTCGCATAGGGCTCCGGAGCTTGATACGGCGTATGCGGGTCCGGGAATGACAGCCAGGTGAAGAATGGCTTTTCCGGATCACGCTGATTCTCCAAGTAGTCAATCATGGTATCCCCAAGCAGGTAGGTACCGCATTTTTCCGGACGGGCAGGATTCGTGCCGTGCCCCATAGGGCTCACCCAGCAAGTATGGGACCACTCATGCGCTGCCTTGCTTTCGGGATCATCCCTATAGCCGTCAACCAAATGTCCATGATCAGCCAGTCGGACGTAATCAAATACTTGTCTCAATACACTTGCCTTTTCGCGGTCCACAATTTCACCCGGATAGTATGTCTTTGTGTTTTCCATAAAAGCATGATTCTTCCCGATGATAGCCGTCTGATAACCGTGCTTCTTAAGCACTTCAGGCAGCGTTACCTCCGCAGGATTAATCATCATATGATTAGCTTGGACTCCAATGGTAGATGCATACCTTCCCGTAAACATCGATGATCTTGACGGGGAACAAGCAGGATAATTGCAGAATGCAAATTCAAAAACAACACCGCGTTCGGCTAAGCTCTCCAGCATCGGCGTCTTTAAGACGGAGTTTCCGTATAGACTGAGTGTTTCCTCCGTTTGCTGGTCCGTCTGGATGAGAAGTAAATTGGGCCGGCTGTCCATCATGATCCTCCTTTGTAGCCACTGGATCGCGAGGGTGCTGGCTGTTCGGTATTTGTCGGTCCATGTACCTCGATCGAGCCGTCTTCAAGAAAGCTCATACGATCCAGGCACACTTGACGATTACCGCCGCCCTCCTGAGGATCGGTGTGTGTTTGGTAAATAATAAACAACTCCGTACCGTCTGGAGATTTGGTTACACTATGGTGACCTAGGCCGGAAATATCTGGTCTATCCGAAAATAAAATAGGATTATGCTCATATTTCTCAAACGTGCCAAGCGGCTGCTTCGAAATCACATAACCGACGGAATAGTCTCGGTGGGCAAAACAGTTTGCCGAGTACATTAAATAGTAGAGACCATTGCACTTCACAACGAAGGGTCCTTCATTCCAGCGAAATTCGTTTCCGGATTTGAGTTCCCATTGCTGATCCGGTTTGAGCAGTAATTGACCCTCCGATTTCACTGTCAGAAGATCTGAATTCAGCTCCATGCCATAGATGTGGCTTTCTTTTCGTCCGTCGACCACATTCTCCGAGCAGTCATGGGAGTAATACAGGAAAACTCGTCCGTCCTCTTCAAGCATCACATGAGCATCAATGGCCGCATATCCGAAATCGAACATAGGCTGATCGAATGCGTCCACGAACGGTCCAACCGGACTGTCGTTTACGGCAACACCAATGCGCAGGCTGTCCTTTTCTAGCCAACGGGCCGTGTAGTACATGTAGTATTTGCCTTCGAACTCAACTACCTCGGGAGCCCAGAACTGCTTATAGCCCCACGCCTTGGTGTTTTTGCTCTTCTCATATACGAAACCCTCCTCTTTCCAATCGAGGGAATTGAAATAATTACTGTGAATATCTTGCAGGACGTCCTGGACTATTCGGTCGTCCTTATCCCCATCAGTAAGAGCTGGTTCCGAAGCACGGAGCGCATTTGCATGGTAAGACAGCAGCAGCGTCTCCAGCTCATTACGCAACAGATCTTCCGAAAATTCATTCAGCCGCTCCTGCTGACCTTCTTCCTCCAATTGCAGCGATGACGCTTTGGCTCTACGGAGATGAGTCCAGCATAACCGCGATTTCAAAATTTGATTTGGACGCTGCTTGTACGCATGCTGATGCAAATATTGGCAGTGGATTCTGGATGCGCTTATAACTTCAGTCCAATCGGTACATGAACCAAAATTGCGCGGTCCCGCCGGGGACCCCTCCGTCGGTATCATCCCACATCCGTGTCCATGTCCCATCGGCTATACCTGCGCCGTTCATATCAAGCGCCTTTCCCCCGCTTGGGTTGACGAGCTTATATTCGGCTCCCGACTTGATCAAGAATGTGTTACTGCCCGACATCTCGATTTAATCGATCTCGAGGGCATGTTTAACCTTCGTGAATTCGATGACGTTGTTGTAGCCCTTTTTCAGATACACGGTAACTGGCTGTGAAAGTTGCCGAAAGCGCTTTCTTTAAGCGGTTAAACAAGCCGAAATTGAACTGATTTCGACGGTCGAATTCACTTTTGACAATGGGGCGCGAATGAAAAAAAAACGACCGAATGATAGCCCAACTGGGGTATGGTCACCTTTCCTTTAATGCCGGCCAAAATATACTTTGCCTCGATTGCGATTGATCGGCTGATGCTTGTTTTTGAAATCTATCTTGAACATAT
Source organism: Paenibacillus sp. Soil766 (assembly GCF_001428105.1). GTDB lineage: Bacteria > Bacillota > Bacilli > Paenibacillales > NBRC-103111 > Paenibacillus_E. The sequence goes on from NZ_LMSJ01000054.1 coordinate 3,856, forward strand.
AAAAGATGAATTAAAAAGCCCTGCTCGATCGCTGATGTCGGATAACAGCAATTTGCCGTCGGAAGCTTTCAAAATATAAGGATCGCCGATTTTTTGAATGGGAAGCGGATTTTTGTAATGATCCGTGCTTACGGGCATGCCTGGTTTCTCTCTTTTGCTAGGACTGATTAGTTGGTGGGGCCGAATTACCACGGTGCAACCTTTTCCGGGAGAGGATCGACGGTTTCCGCCATCCGGTGGCAAAGCCGTTCCATCATCCGAAGCTTCAACGCCGCATGCTCGGCCGCATGCCATAAATTGACGGACTCGTTCGGATCATTCGCCAGATCGTACAGCTCTCCGTCATCCCGCGTATTGTAGAGGATGATTTTGCTGTCGCGGTCCCGAACCATCACGCTGTATCCGAGATTGTACTTCCCGGGAATCGTCTCGTAATTCTCGCAGTATACGTCCTCGCGGTGCTCGCCGGTCTCGCCGGTCAACAGCTTCATGAGTGACTTACCCTGCATGCCGGGATACAACTCGACACCGGCCGCTTCCAGGAACGTCTGCGCCAGATCGACCAGCTCGACGAGTGCGGGAACACGATTCTTTTCCCGGAACCGCCCCGGCCACGATACGATCAGCGGCACATGCACGGAAGGCTCGTAGAAATGCGGCCCCTTCAAATAGACCCCGTGATCACCCAGCAGCTCGCCGTGGTCGGACATGAACACGATGATCGTGTTATCCAGCTGTCCGGTCCGTTCCAGCGCGTCGATCATTTTCCCCACCTGCTCGTCGATCAGATCCACCATCGCCCAATATGCCGCGGTTAAATACCGGTGATCCGAGTCTGTCATTTTGACGAAAGGATACAGCTTCGGATTGCCGTAGGCTCCCTGATGGTCCTTGCGTTGATAACTCGTTTTTGAATCCGGCTCCCCGTCGGCGTAATTCGGAAGCGCGATATCGTCCAGCTTGTCTAAATACTTGCGCAAATGGCTTTCCGGCGGATCGAACGGATGGTGCGGAGCAAAGATGTTGGCCGAAAACAGCCAAGGCTGCTCCTTGCCGGTATGAGCTTCCATGAATTGAATCGCCTTCTCGGCGCACCACGCCGCTTGATGGTCTTCGACGTCCGGGCCGTAGACGACATATTCGCAGCCTTCCACCGGCCTCGTTTCGAATGTTTTCCCTTTGGCCCTCAGCCAGTTGCTGTATTCGTTGGAAGGCCAGTCGTCCTTAGGATGATGGGACCAGTGAAACATATCGTACCCGTCGTCGATTCGCCGTTCCGTTCCGTGGCAAACCTCAGGATGACAGGCGGACAAGTGCAATTTTCCGGCAAGCCCGCACGTATATCCGGCGTCATGCAAAATTGAGGTGACCAGCCTTTCATCGTCAGGAATATTTTGTCCGTTTTTGCGAAGGCGGACGGTTCTCGGATAGCGGCCGGTCAAAAAGCTTCCCCGGCTCGGCGCGCATACCGACGATTGGCAAAATGCGTTTTCGAACAGCGTCCCCCGTTCGGCCAAACGGTCGATGTTCGGCGTGCTGACATACGGATTGCCGTAGCATCCGAGCGAGTCAAAACGCTGCTGATCGGTGCATATCCATAAAATGTTCGGTTTGGTACTCATAGTGCTGTTAGCCTCCCAAAAAGTAGTTGTAGCTGTTAAATCTGACCCAGCAGTAAATGTCCTTCACGCTTTCCGTTATAAACAATCGGGATAAATACGACGGAGGCAGGTTTAAAAGCCTAGCCGTTACGATTTTTCCAGCTGCTATCCTTCATTAGACGAATGAATAATCCACCCACAACCGTCCGATTCACAAATGCCTGGTAAGTTCCGTCAATCGTATAATACCAGTCGGTAAGAGGAACCCGGCTGCGTGATTCGTTAAGGAAGTGCCATACCGGCTCGATGAGCCGCACGAATTCGTCTTTCTCTTCCGCAAGAGATGCCGCCCATACGAGCCAGTCCACCTTGGTATACGTCTTACGGCTGTCGAGAGGCGTACCGTACCTGTTCTGTTTCTTTTGGTAGTATCTAGTTTCTTTGGATGCTACTTCCTTCGGAAACAAGTTAAGATCGAACAGCGTGTCCCAAACCAGGTTATATTTCAAGCTCCAGCTGCCCGGCGAATCGAACGTTAATCGGTAATGATCACCATCGTCCGCCATCTTCACCCACTCGGCTGCCATTGTCTTAGCGGTTTGTAAATACCGTACAGCAGTGTCTGCTTGACCGAGCATGTTGCATAGCAGCGAATATCCGCCGATCCCTTCGATCGCTTTGATGGACAGGTTCGTATTGTGCGCCAGATGACCGGCAAAGTCGTCCGTACACAGCTGGTTCCCCGGATCCAGCCCGAATTCGACCAGGTAGTCGGCCCATTGGGTCAGGAGCGCCCAATTTTGTCGGGCGAAATCGCCATCGCCTTCCGCTAAGCATATTGCAGCGGTCATAATGAGCATGTTTCCGCATTCTTCAACCGGCATTTGCCTTTCGATACTTTTACCATAAATTTGACCGTTCGCGATCGGATACCTTCCTACGTCATGCGGTGCAAATTCATATGGCCAGTCTTCGGAGACGGCATATTTAAATATCGGGCGGAGCATGCCTTTTACAAGCTCAGGGTTGTAGAGCAAGAACAACGGGACGGATGGGTAGCTGACATCGACCGTTCCAATACAGCCGTTGCTGTCGCATTCCTTCGAGAAGAATAAAATATTCCCTTCCTCGTCCTCCACCAGCTTGTGTGCGGCAATCGCCTGCCTGTAGGCAAGACTGAGAACATCCGCATATTTGCTGCCGCCGACCGCGGTGGCATCCTTAATAAGCTGCTCATTGAACTTGCGGCACAATTCCATAATTTGCGGATATTCATCGACGGCCGCACGGATCGCCTCTTCAATAGAAACATGGAATTTATGCCAATAGCCCGGGAGCATCTTATGGAAATACTCGATCGAAAATACATCGTCGTAGGCTAACGCAACAAACCGGGAAACAGCGGTCCCGCCTATCTGACCTAACGACAAGCAGCAAGCCATCATAGGAGTACGTTCCTCTACCGGACGCGGCATATCCTCATCGTCTTCCATCCGCTCAAAACGCCCCGTCTGGGCAAATTGTTTACGGTAGCTGACCGGTGCGATTACCGTATCGTTACGGTCGCACTCGGGAACCGCCAAATAAAAATAGCCCCAATCGATTCTCGTCCTATCACCTTTGCGGCCCAGCACGTTCTGCTTTACCGTGCCCATGCGCATCGATTGAATGTCATCGCGAACTTCGACGCGACTCCACTCGATTTCCTGAACCGCCGTGTGCACGCACCATTCTCCGGTAGCATCGAAGTAAATTTGCACATCGTGCGTTTTCCCGTCGTTGGCAGCCGCTTCGAAAGTAACGTACGATACAGGCCTTGATAAAATATCGAGCCGATCCAGAAGCAGTGGCGAGGTGAAATCCAATGTCAATGTAATTCCGGCCGCTTCGAAGGTGTATTGGGTGGACGTCGGTTTCACGACAAGGGAAACCTGCTTCATGACGGCAGGCTCACTGAAGAAATCGTAATTGTCCTCATCGTAACTCAATTTCCCCATAAACCTGTAGACGGTGCCGTCGATGACAGCCATGCCGACCATGCCGTGCCTTTCTTCTTGGTCATGCCGTCTGGCCGTCCAATGTTTCGTATTTTCCTCGTGCAGCAAATTTCGTGTGGACCAAACGCTGAAATATGGATCTATAGTGACAAGAGGGACCGCCGGCGGCCTTAACTGAGTATTCATGATCGAACCCACATCCATTTCTAGTAGTAATTGCTTGATTCTGATTTATTGTCTATTGTCTATTGTCAATTACTGTTTCCGGATTGCTTTACCGCATTTACGCTCTCAAGCCATGACTTTAAGTTCTCGTCCAGCTTATGTGTAAGCTCCGGCTCGCTCCGGCTCTGATCGACAGATTCGGCTTCATCATTGCTAAGGTTGTACAGCTCCTTGCTCTCATCATCGAAGAACGAAATAAACTTCCAATCGCCTGTTCGATTAGCTGCCGATGACCGCCCTCCCAGGAAATGCGGTTTGTCCAGCGGATAGTGCCAGTAAAATGAGCGATCAACCAAATCAGCCGGTATTTCGGCACCTTCCTCCAGCCCGTGCATCAGAGGAGTAATCGATACGCCATCCACGATATGATGCTCCGGAATTTGGTAGCTAATTATTTCGGCAAAGGTTGGATAAAAATCCATATTAATAGTTGGGACGTGGCATTCCGTTCCCTTGGCCACCATTTGCGGCCAGCTCATCGCCAGCGGGATCCGCAAGCCGCCTTCGTAGGTCGTCGACTTGCCCTCGCGAAGGTGACCGTTCCTTGTAACCCTCGTCTCACCTCCGTTATCACTGGTAAAAATAATCAGCGTATTTTGATCCAAACCAAGCTCCTCAAGTGTTTTCCGAATCATGCCTACTCCGTCGTCAACGCTTTTGAGCATGGCGGCCAGGATCGGATTATGGTACTTGATCCAAGCCAGATCATCGGAGCTGGTTAAGCCTGCTTTTTCTGCAAAATATCGGACATCCTCCGGTTTCCCGACCAAAGCGGTATGAACGGCATAATGACTTAAATACAAGAAGAACGGACGATCCGCATTCCGGCGAATGAACCGGACGGCTTCTTCGTTCATCCGATCCACCAAGTACTCCTCTTCTTTGCCGTCAAGCGGCTGAATGGCAGGGTCAACCAGCTTGTACGGCCAAAAATAACTGCCACTGCCGATTCCGACCTGCTCGGAAACGATGGATTCATTAAACCCGTATTTCGTAGGACCGAATTTCACGCCATTCTGATCGTAGCCGGAAAGATGCCATTTCCCAATAATCCCAGTATGATAGGATTGCTGCTTGAACATATCCGCCAGTGTGACCATACTCGGATCGAGCCGGAATTCGGTATCCTCCGGCAGCTCGTTGTCCGCGAACGAATTCGGATTCAGCGGCAAATGCCACTCCGTATCCGGTCTTAAGTAGTCCGTAATTCCGTTGCGCGGAGGAGCTTGACCCGTCATTAACGCGGCTCTGGACGGACTGCACACGGTTGAGCTCGCATACGCTGTCGTGAACCGTATGCCGCCCGTGGCAAGCGCGTCAATATTCGGCGTTTCATTAAAGGTGTTTCCGTAGCAGCCCAGCTCCCCCCATCCTAAATCATCTACTAAAATAAAGATGACGTTCGGCTTATTCTGACTCATGACTTCTACTCCTTTCGCTTATAAAGGGATTTGCATCCAGTTTCGGCTTACGTGTTGCAGAAAAGAGCCCCGCAGGGCTCATCTTCATTATTTTTTATACACCGCGTCATAAGCTTCCTGGCGTATTTCAATAAACCGATTCAGGCCCAAGCCCTCAAGCTGCTTCAAATAATTGTCCCATTCCTTATTGATGTCCACATCGCCCATGATGGCTCTCGCCATCGTTTCATTCACATAATCGTAGATCGTCTTCTGTAAGTCCGCTATTTCCGTCGCTTGTTGCTCGTTGAAAGTGAGCGGTGGCACAATCTCTTCCTTCTTCGATTGATATGGAAAGTATTTCGTGGTCGATTCCTCGTACAGCACCTGCGCCAGCTCGCCCTTCTTCACCACTAGGCCGGAGCGCATTGGCGACGGCTGAACCATCGGCCCTTGGTTGTTCCAGAAGAAATTCTGCACACCCGACGGTACCACTAGCTTGGTCCACGTACCCTGCTTGCCGTCAAGCCCCAGCTCACCTTCCTTCGCTTTACGCCATTCGACGTCAGGTCGACCGTTAATGCCGCGCATCGTGAACTCCTCCGTCATCATCATATCTCCCCAGCGGAAGCATACATCGGGCTGATTGCACGCACTAGTCACAATGAATTGGCCTTGTACAATTGGGAAAGGCTTATACGGAGCTACCTGCAATCCGCTTGGACCTTTGAGCGGCGGTACCGCCTTGTAGCTGCTCCAACGATCTCCATTCAACGCCATAACCTCCGTAATGACGGCCCTAGGTACTGCACCAAGAATTGGGACGCCAGGATTCTCGCCCATGCGTTTGAGCTGAGTCGTATCCTGGGTGAACGTCTCCGGCGCCAGCAGCCCTTCCTTGTAGAGCTTGTTCAAATACAACAGCCCCTCTTTCCAGGCCGGCTTATTGAAAGCAGTTTCGATTTTTCCATTTTTGAGATACAAATTGTCATTTCCGCTTCCTTTATCATTGTAAATAAAAGCGTTCATCAGGAAGTTGTCAATGCCCGCATGGCCACCGTCTGTGGAGCTGGCCAACGGAATTTCATCAGCTTTGCCGTTTCCGTTCGGGTCCTTCGTCTTAAACGCCTTCAGCACCTCATAGAATTCGTCTGTTGTAGTAGGCATCTTCAGCCCAAGCTTCTCCAGCCAAGGTGTATAGATCCACATCCGCTGAGGAGCCATAACATGGGGATTCATATCGACTCTAGGCAGTCCGTAGATTTTCCCGTCCGGTGCGGTGATTACTTCCTTGGAGCCCGGAACATTTTTGTACATTTCCTTCACACCATATCCGTACTTCTCAATGAGATCATTAAGAGGCAGAAAAACACCTTGGGAGCCGTACACCATCATTTTGGAAGGAGAGACACCGAAATTCAGAATGATATCCGGGTAATCTCCACTCGCCAGCATAAGGTTCAACTTCTGCTCGCCATCCTTTTGGGGAGCAACTTCCCACTCGATCTCAATATTCGTCTGCTCTTCGAGCCATTTCGAATATTCGTTCGTTTTATAGTCTTCCACGTTGGTCGCTCCGAGCATCAGCACACGCAATTTGGTTTTGTTCTTGACGATCGGCAGCTGCCCGGCAGGGGTCACAATAGAGGATGTTCCCTCCGCTTGTTTGTTGTTGCTTGCACCGGAATCCTCCTTCGAACATGCCGACAATACTGGCATAAGCGCTAACGTCGATAATAGCGCAATAAGCACCATCTTTTTCATCCAATAGACCTCCCTTATTGTATGCATTACCCTTTTATAGAACCAATCATAATTCCCTTGACAAAATAACGCTGCACGAAAGGATACACGACCAAAATCGGAACGGTCGCTACGACAATGAGTGAAAACTTCAGCAGCTCCCGTAGTCCTGCCAGATCGGCAGCACTCTCCGCATCGCTGATCATTTCTTCCTGAATCGAATTCTGAATTAAAATATTTCGCAATACGATTTGGAGTGGATACATCTCCTGATCCTTTAAATAAATGAGAGCATTAAAAAATTGATTCCAGTGACCCACCGCATAAAATAAAGAAATCACAGCAATGATTGGACCCGATAGTGGGAGGACGACCTTCCACATAAAGTTGAAATCGTTGCAACCGTCCATTTGCGCTGCCTCCAGCAACTCATGCGAGATCGTTTGCTGGAAATAGGTGCGAGTAATAATCATGTTCCAGATGCTCAGCGCCCCTGGAATGATGAGCGCCCACCTCGTATTCAGTAACCCGAGATCTTTAACAAGCAAGTAATTCGGGATTAAACCGCCGCTGAACATCATCGTGAAGACGAACAGAAACATGAGCGCCTTCTTGCCATACAGGTCGCGCCGCGACATGGGATAGGCTGCTAGCAGCGTAAACACGACGTTAACGAGTGTACCGACTACCGTGTAAAATATGGAATTGGCAAATCCCACGCCAATCTGGCTGCTCTTGAATACTGCAATATATCCTTCTAAAGTAGGCTTGACGGGCCACAGCCAGACTTGGCCGGAGATAACCGCTTCAGTCGAACTGAAGGAAGCGCTTACAATTAATACCAAAGGATATAGCACCACTAAAAGCAATACACCCAAGAGTGTATGATTGACAAAATCGAACCTTCTGTCCCCAGCTGATTCTCGAATGACATGACGTGCCAAGTTTAATCCCTCCACTTTCCAAATTGGCGAAATAGAGCTACCAGAGACTCGTCTGGGTCAGCTTCTTTGCCAGCTTATTCACGCTCACCAGCAAGATGAGGGCGATTACATTCTTGAACAATCCGATCGCTGCAGCATAATCAAAGCTTGGAATTGTCGAGGTCAAACCGATCTTATACACGTAAGTGTCGATAATCTCTGAGGAGCGGAGATTCAGCGGATTTTGCAGCAGCAGCGCCTTCTCAAATCCCAAGTCCAATATATGACCCATGTTAAGAATGAGAATAATCATGGCAACAGGCATAATGCCGGGCAAATCGATATGCCACATCCGCCGGTACTTCGATGCTCCGTCCATGACTGCCGCTTCGTGCTGCTGCGGGTCGATACCCGCCAGCGCAGCCAAGTAGATGATGCAGGCAAAGCCGATGTTCTGCCAGATGTCCGACCAGACATAAATTGATTTAAAAAATTCCGGCTTTGCCAGAAAATTGATCGGCTCGAAGCCAAGAAGCACGATCAATTTGTTCAATGCTCCTGTCCGCGGGGCAAGGAACTGTGTGATGATGCCAGCCATAACAACCACTGAGATAAAATGCGGTGCGTAAGTCACCATCTGCACCGTTTTCTTAAAAAATTCATTTTTTACATAGTTGAGCGCCAAGGCCAGTGCAATGGGAAACGGAAAGGTTGCTGCCAGCTGGTAAAAGCTGAGTCCTATTGTATTCTCCAGCACCTCGTAAAATTTGGGATGGTTCAGGAAACGAACGAAATGATCGAATCCTATCCATTGACTGTCCCATATCCCCTTCGTAATGACGAACTTTTTGAATGCGATTTGTGCGCCGTACATGGGAACATACCGAAACACGATCAGGTACAGAAGGGGTAGCGCGAGCAGCACGTAGAGCTGCCAGCATCTAGCTAAAGACTTCCCCATGGCCAACCCTTTCTGTCTCGTTACTGTGTGCGCACCTGCTTGGGATCTCGATGTGAGCACAGAACGACCTCCTTTCTATAGTAAGGTTGAATATCCGAACAGTGCTGACCTACTTCGTTCAAGCATCGTATCGGATACCCTTAGTATAGAAACCGCTTTCACTTCTGGTATATAGGATTGTCATGCATTCGTGTGCTTTTGATAGCTTGGAGTTGTGTGCTATCGATGCGGGATTGTGCATTTCATATCCTGCATGAACAATAAACCCTGTTGTGTCAAGGCTTTCCGGCGCTGCGGAAGGAAGTGGCGCTGACACCGTATACCCGCTTGAAGGCCCGTCCAAACGTATTGGAGGACTGGTATCCGACCTCCTTAACGATCACGCTTACCGGTAAGTCCGTATCCTGGAGCAGCTCTCCGGCCCGTTTCATCCGCAGCTCCTCCAAATAATCTGAGAAGGCATGTCCTGTATGCTCCTTGAATATTCTTGACAAATACGTCTCCGAGAGCTGAAAGTAATCGGCAACGGCCGACAACGATAAATCCGGATTGGAATAGCTATCCTGCAAGTAAGTTACAAGTTGATGAACCAGCTCGATATTCCCGCTCTTTTTGCGCTGTCTGCCAGCATCCGTGATGGCCAAGAGAATTTCTGTCAGCTGGTGATACACAGCTCTGGCGCCCTCCAGCGAGTCGGCTTGCTTCGCTAGTACAGGAATAGCCTCGCCAAGGTCCGTCGTTAGGAGCTGCTCCGACAGCTTAAGCATATTTCCAATGAGATTGGCTATAAAGAGCTGCAGCATTTGCAACGATAACGTCCTATGGACAAAATTTTCATCGAACAGCTCTTCCATCATCTGCTGCAGCTGCTCTGTTTCTCCTGCCCTCACCACATTCATCAGTCGCTGCTCGGTATCTGTTGGGAAATAATACTTATGAGACTCCTTAGGCAACTGTTCGAACCAGACTGTGTCCTTGCCCCGATGCCAAATGTTATAATTCAGCGCGTATTTCGCCTCCTCATACGATCGGGCAATGCCTTTGTACGAAGGCTGCACGCTTCCTATGGCAAAAACAGGATGCATACCATGGAGCTGGCCCATCTCCTCCTTTGTCTCCTCCAACAGCTCTCGAATGAAGTCAATGCGCACTTCCTGACTCGAGAATGTTCCACCAATGATGGCAGCAAGCTTACTAGACTCCACATCATGTAGGTAGACTTCAATCTCCGTGCTTGTGGAGAAGTACTCCCGCAATAGCAGCCGATGCAGCTCACGCTGAAGCAGCATATCCGTGCTCAGCACTTCCTCATTATCATGGTCACGCAGATGGAGCAACACTACGACGAACCCGTTACCTTCCATCCGGATTCCCAAATGCTCCATCAGAAGCTCAATCTCACTATCTGAGGCAAATTCACCCTTGAGCAACCGTTCGAAGAAAGCATGCCGCAGGAACGGCATTTGGTCCTTGAGCTTTTGCTGCAATTGCTCATTATTCGTAACGAGACGACCGACTGGCCGCCAATTCCGGTAAGCCAGCACGATAGCAAGTCCAATGCCCAGAAAAAGCGATCCGATCGCTATAAAGAGCGTAATCCGTTTCACGTAGTTCACTTTTTCTAGAACAATATGCGTCGGCTGGACAGTTACATACTTCCAGCCGTTGTAGGTGGAGGTCGTGTACGTCACCATCATCTCCTTCGAACCGATCCCCATCTTGAGCACCCCCTTGTCGCCGTCCAGTTTGACGATCTCGGGAATCACATCCGATCCTTTCGTTACGTAACTGATAAGCCTTCCATCCTTATCCGCAATATAGGCCCAGCCATCAGTGGACAAATCCAGCCCTTCCAGCAGAGTCTGCACTTCCCTGTTATCGATAGAGACCGCAATGACGCCGGATGAAACCGGCGGCAATCCCATCGAATGAATGTACGTTAGCATTGTGTGCGGCTTGCCATCAAGCAGCATTGGCGATGCTGGCAGCACAGTGAACTGGCGAAACTTGTCGAATATCTCCGAATACCACTGCTCATAGGTCTTATCGGCAACTGAATAACGATACTCATAGAAAGCAGGCAGCTGCTCTGCCATCGTACGGTTAATGACCATGTTGCTGCGGCGGAATAATAAATAATAGTTGGTGATGAATTTATTCGTAAGCCCATGCTCGTACAAATGCTTGTGCATCTCAACAATTCGGTACGTGTTCGTCCCTTCAAGCGGGCGCTCCACCGTCAGAAACTGAGCCACCTTCGGATCTAGTTCCAGTTGACGCACAATGGAGGCAACCTCGTCTAGTCGCAGGTCAAGAATTTCTTTTCCTTGATCAAGCACCATCATATTCGCATCTTTCATTTGCGTCTCGACCACAGACAACGTCTGCTCATGCATGAACCATCCGATGAACAAAGCGAATAGCAAGAAAATCGCATATGGGATGAAAAATCTGATGACCATCGGCTTCATATTCCGTGACCCCCTCTTTTTTTGTGCATATTCCCGAATTTTATTGTGCCATACTTTTGTCCCGAGAGCTATCTTGGAAAAGAAGAAACACCCCCGTTGGGGGAGATGTCCCTTGCTTGACTCACGTGCGCTTTGATTTTCGCTGATAGGATGAGTGGTTTATTGAAGTAAGCGCCGGTGTCTTCTCTAAAGGAGTTGAAACAGTTCGTACTTTCTGTAATCCAATGCTCGCTTTACAAAGCGCTTGCCCCACAGACTGCGAAGTTGCAGCCTGGCTCAACCCATTCCGCAATGCCGATTTCAGGTGCCAATATCCGAATCGACATAGGAGCCGACCATGTAAAGTTAGTAAAAGAAAGAGGAACCAAAAACCAGGTCCTGCTGCAGCGCACGTGGGTGGTTGGGGGGCCGCTTTCTACGAAGGGTTCATCTGGAAATTGACGATATTTGCTCATCCAGTTGCTCAATGTCTTCGCTGAGATGTTCAATGTTCAATTCGTCTGCAATTTCCGAGGAACATTATTTGTCACTTCAAAACTTATTTGTCACCCGATACTTTTTCGTTAGTAGTGTATGTATCATCGATGGTTTACATTTGTTTGTTGTGTTGTTGTTTTTTGTTGTTCAAAACTCCATCTCCAATACGAGGATCGTACCACCGCTTGTGGTAATCTGTAACGACCTGAACGTCATGTCGCGGCCTTATCTCACGGAACATCTCGCTATTCTACATAAATTCTTCAATAAGTTCACTAACTTATCATCATTAGGGAATTGTGCTTAATCCGCACGAAGCGCACAATCATGACCTGCTCATTGGATTCCCAATCTTTGTTGTTCGATTTAATTGACGAATTCATCAAAAAACGTCTCAACCAATTTTGTTGTCTAAGCTTTTTTTACTTCCTTAAGCTGATAATATAAACCTCTAGAATCCGACCATTCCGCGAAAAGGACGTGCTCATGATGCGGAATTCCGCTAAGTTGCAAAAGCTGATCCACCCAAACCCGGTCTCTCCCGAAGCAGCATCCCCAATTGGGCGAAATCGAGATTGTAGCGCTTCATTGCCTTGAAATCAACCACGCCGTTTCGGATAATTAGGTCTGGTGTTCCCGCGGCATAGCGGGACAATCTGGGGAATCGTGCGATAAACTTTTCCAACCCCCACGCTAGAAGCGTCCAGATTACCAGAGCAAAAAGTAGATGACTCAAATGAATTTCATTATCATAAATCGTATTGCCGACCAGTTCACTGAGCATTAAAGAGGAAACGAAATCAAAAGCTGTCAATTGGGAGATCTCTTTTTTTCCCAGCAGTCTAGTCATGATCAAAAGACCTATTAAAGCGACTGTAAGCTTGACACCGATACTTACATACAGATTGGTATCCATCTTCATCTTTCCCTTCGGAGTATACATAAAGCAGAAATCATGTGTATGTGTTTGATATCTTTTTACCCAATAATTTAGAAAAATTATCATATGCTTGTACACCCAGCAGTAACTTTATCTACTGAAATGATCCGAACCAATTCGCGTACCATACCGATAATAATGGTTCAAAACATGGATAGATCAAGCTTTTTGTTGATCTAAGCTAGTCAAGAATAATTTTCAAAGAAGATTCTCATGGTTTTCTAATAAAGTGGGCTTATCCCCTCCAAACTCACGGTTTTCTCTGCTTCTAGCAAATTATAGGAGACTTCCAGTCTGCTATACTAGGCTCAGCTAAGAAAACAGCGCTCAAAAACAAGGAGGAGGACAATAACTATGAAATTACATCATAAATGGAGCAAACGCTTGGCAATTATGGCAATTGGAGCAACCGTTGCGATCTCAGGAGGGGTAATCAGTAGTCCAAAGCCTACTCAAGCTGCTACTGCTTCAATAACCTCAACAACGAAAGCTAATAGCATTATCTCATTAGGTAAAAGATATCTGGGCACGCCATATAAATTCGGTGCTAAAGTTGGACAAACGCGCAACTTCGACTGTTCGACATTAACGAAATACATTTTCGGAAAATACGGCATTAGCCTACCGCGGACAGCTGCTCAGCAATCTAAAGTCGGTAGTTATGTTTCGAAAAAGAATTGGAAGAAAGGCGACCTGCTATTCTTCTCTGTCCCTGGCAGATCAGGAGTCGGTCATGTAGGCGTTTACATTGGAAATAACAAAATGTTAAACACTTATGGTGCTGGCGGTGTGAAAATCACTACGATTAACTCCTACTGGAATTCTCACTACATGACAGCACGACGCGTGATTAAATAGTCAAAATAATTGTTATCACAGAACGTTTGACGAACTATTGATCTCTTTGAGATTAGTAGTTCGTTTATTTTATGTTACCCTAAATAATTATGTACTATAGAGGAAACAATAAGTCCAAACCCAGCTTTCAAAATTTTATTTCAGGGTTCCACTATATTGATTCAACTCTTTATCATGCAGGAGTTTGCCATATTGAAAGAGAGTGGGATTGTCATGGTTTTGTAAAGGAAAGGGCCGCCCCAATGGCAGATTTGCCAGGGACAGCCCTTATCCGAAAAGCTTTATAGATTAATTTGCGATAGGCTAACATCCTGCCATTTCCGTTATACATAATCGTAGCTCTCCGAACAGATCACTTATTCTTTGACAGCCCCTGCCGTCAATCCAGCCACCATATACTTCTGGAAGAAAAGAAATAAAATCACAATCGGTATCGTTGCGGTCACACATACGGTCATGATGTTCGCCCAGTCATAGGCCACCTCGCCCATGTACCGAACCGAAATCCCTGGATTCAATGTGCGTAAGTTGTCTTTATTAATGAGCGTTAGGGAGTATAGCAAATCATCCCAGGATAGAATAAACGTATAAATACCTACTGAGAATATACCTGGCTTGGACAGCGGAAAAATAATCCGAAACAAAATGCCGAACCGATTGCAGCCGTCTATTTTTGCCGCTTCTTCGAGTGAATGCGGAATGTTGTCAAAGAAGACTTTGATCATCCAGATTGAGAATGGTAAGGATGCTGTCGTCAAGGCAATAACGAGCCCTGCATGGGTATTCAGCAACCCATACGATTTATACATCGAATACAGTGCGATCAGAAGTGAGACTACCGGCAGCATCTGCGTCGACAGGATAGCGAACATCAGGGCATTCTTAAATTTAAAATGAAATCTAGAAAATCCATAGCCCGCAAACATGGCGACGAGCAGCGTAATCAGTGTCGTGCACAAGCTAACAAATAAGCTGTTGCGATAATAGATGAGAAAATAGTTATCTGAGAAAAGCTTGACGTAATGTTCAAGGACAGGCTTGGATGGCACCCATTCAGGCGGAATGTTGAACAGAACGGAATTATCTTTGAATGACGTGACGAACATCCAGTAAAGCGGGAAGATCAGAAAGGCCACAAAGACGAGTAAACCTGCGTATTGGCCGATATTATACAGCTTGCTGTTTTTGGGCTGAGCTGGACTTTGCATAATTCTTCCCCTTTCCTGGCTTGTCTTCTCCTAGAGCGAACAATTTATTGTAGAGTCCCGAAATTAGGATCATAATGATGAGCCACAGTGCGCCGATCGCTGCGCCTTTCCCCAAATTCATTTGCACGAAAGCCGCTTTATAGCTGTAAATGGCGAGCGTCGTCGTCTTATTCAGCGGGCCTCCCCCCGTCATGATCCAGAAGAGCGGGAACATCTTGAAATTCTCGATAATAGAGATGAGCGTAATCGTTTTAATGTTGTTTTTTAGCAATGGCAGTGTAATGTTAAGCAAAATTTGTGTACGATTCGCGCCGTCAATCCGAGCAGCTTCATACATATCTTCGGAGATCCCTTGCATTCCCGCGAGCAGCATCGTGCTCATGAAAGGCAGCTGGCGCCAAAGTGCCGTTACGATCACCGCAGGCAAAGCAAGATCCATATTCGTTAACCATTCCTGCGGTTTGTCAATGATATGCAGCTGCTGCAGGATGTAATTGATCAAGCCGTATTGCGGTTGGAACAGCCACATCCACAGCAATGCGGATACGATCGTCGGTACAATCCATGGAATGAGAATGAGCGTACGGAAAAACTTCTTGAATCGAATGGAACTGTTCAGCAGCAGCGCCAAGAATAGTCCCAGCACAAACTGAATGCTCACAATGCAAAAGACATACGTTAAAGTGACGCCCAGCGCGGAGAAAAATTCCCCGTCCTGCAGAATTTCTTTATAATTGGCAAAATCGTTCCATGGCTGCTGCTTCATACTCAGCAGTGAGACTTTAAAAAAACTCATATAAATGGACTTTACAATTGGAATGCCGATCGTAAAGAGCAGCATAGCCAGCGCCGGCAAAATCAGGACAAGGAGAAACATGCGATCCTTCGCCAGCTCGGATAATCTTTTACCTCTCATCTGTTGTCCACTCCTATCCGAACTTCCGTTCGAGAAGATCCCTTTGCAGGGACCCTCTTTCCGGAGGTTTCTCGTTATTTCAAAGATGTTTTCAGCTTTGCATCCAGTTCTTGAGCCGCTTTTTCTGGAGTTGCTGTATCCGTCGACACTTTTAGCAACGCATCAGCAATATCAATGTAAGCTTGCTCCATGCCAGGGTGATTTTTAGGCAGCGGTTGAATATTATTCATTTGCTGCATAAGCACCTTGTCAAAATCGCTCTCAGTGAACATCGAGCTCAAAGATTTGCGAGCGGAAATCACATCATTTTTCTGGTGATAGATCGAAATCGCTTCTTTGTCCGTTAAATATTTAATGAAATCGGCAGCAGCTTGCTTATGCTTGGAATCAGCAGAAACAACAAGACCGTGTGCTTCGCCGATGGATACGCTTTTGCCGGATACGCCTGCAGGAATTGGAGCCGCTCCCCACACTTTGTCAAACTCTGCGCCTTTGCCGCTCAAATTGCGGAATACCGCTTTCCCGTAGTTGCCGTCTACATACATGCCCAGCTGCCCGATGGAGAACAGGTTTCGCAAATCTTTCAGCTTCGCACCAGACGGGCCGATGCCATCCTTCACCAATCCTTTGTAATAGCTCAACGTATTGACCATCTCTGGCGTATTGGCATTTACTTTGCCTTCTTTATCTAGGATGGAGCCCCCGAAACTGTACAGGTTCCTCATCGCGATCTCGCCGTTAATCGCCAGCTTGTCGGTCGGCTCGCCGAAGCCGTAAATTTTTTGACCGCTGTCCGTTTTCAAGCTCGATATCGCTTTCGCGGCTTTCAATAGCTCTTCAACCGTTGCAGGGGCTTTATCCGGCAGTCCAGCTTTTTTGAATATTTCCTTGTTATAGTAGAGAATATAAGGCGTAGGCGCCCAAGGAACGCCCATCAGCTTCCCGTTATAAGAGAAATCCTCTTTGAAACTCGGCATAAGATCGTCGACATACGCTTTGCCCATCAGATCGTCGAGCGGCGTAATAATATCGGAAGCGGCGTAGGAGCCAAACCACGCTGGGAACGTTTGAATAATATCCGGCGCATTGCCAGTGGATGCCATAACGAACGTCTGCTGCTTGATATCCGCAAACGGAATGCCGACGAACTCTATCTTGACGTTCGTGTTCTTCGCTTCATAATTCTTGACCATTTCTTCTAAAGCGCCTTTCGTGGCAGCTTCACTAATACTCCACGATGCAAACGTCAATTTGATCGGTTCGCTGCCTTTCGCACCTGACGTTGCGGACGCTTTTGAAGGCGTATCGTTTTCTGTGCTCGCTCCGCATGCGGTAAGAGCGCCTGTCAATAATACCGCGGATAAGGTTACATATACTGTTTTTTTCATGTTCATCTAACATATCCTCCCTTTTGGTTAAAGCTTGCTTGTGTGTTCCGAAGACATCTTAATTATTGAGGAGTTCCGCTCTTTCGTATATCTGCAATCCGAGATGAAAGCTCATAAATCGTGACTTTTGGCATCATGAAGTCGTGACATCTCTCATCGATTCATGACTTTCCTCCTAAAAAACGTACGTATTCCGAACAAGTATGGCATAATAGGAGTACTTAAATTGAAGCAGGTGATGGCGCTGGTGCCGTTCAACAATCTCCGTACGTATGTACAAGGATTACCCAAAGTATTTTGGACTTATTTTGTTTCCTATCTAATTGTCATCCTGCTGCCAATCGTTGCGCTCAGCTATGCTTCCTATAACTTCACCGTTTCCACACTGGAGGATGAATTAAGCCAAGCGACCATCCATTCCTCCAAGCAAAAAAAAGGATCGATTGAGAACATGATCGTAGAAATGCAATCGAT
Source organism: Paenibacillus sp. Soil766 (assembly GCF_001428105.1). Lineage (GTDB taxonomy): Bacteria > Bacillota > Bacilli > Paenibacillales > NBRC-103111 > Paenibacillus_E. The sequence continues at coordinate 21,438 of NZ_LMSJ01000054.1, forward strand.
TGCCATCCGCATCGGTCTGGATGGTCGCATCGCCAGCTTTTTGAACGACTCGGCAAATTCGTTTCTTTTAAATGAAACGCGAGATATTCTGAAAACAGCCGCATCGGCGAATGAAGCCATTCAGTCCATCGATTTTTACGCCAAAGACGCAAATTTAATTATCGCTTCAGACGGATACACGCGAACATATACGGAATCCCAAAAGGATATTTGGATTAAAGAAGGAATGACCTCGGGCTCCTCCGGCATTTGGCTGAGCTCCAGACAAGGCAACGAAATCGATTTGAATAAAATTGTGACCTATGTCGTAAAAGTGCCCGTTCAGCGCAAAGAATTTCAAGGACTATTAGCCGTGCATGTCCATGAATTCGCGCTCAGCAACTTGCTGCAGAAGATGGAAGGTAACCGCCATACAGCTACTTATATCTTGGACAATCTTGGAAATGTGGTCTCTACGTCCAACACTGCAGCTCTGGATCCTGAGTATGTAAGGCAATTATTTGTCGAGAGCGGCAAAGATCAAGCTGTCAACGGCTACCGCATTATGAAACAGGATGGCAGCCGAAATCTCATTACCTATGATAAATCGCTTCATAATCAGTGGAGCATCCTCACCGAAACACCGCTGCACTATTTGCTTTCCAAGCTTTCGTATGTTCGCACCGTAGCATGGGTGACTTGCGTTCTCTTGGTTGTGCTCGGTATTATTCTATCCTATTTTATGTCCAGAAAAATGGTCAGTCCGATTCAGTCGTTAATTAATAAAACGCTTCCCTACAATAAAAAAGGCGATGCAGCAAAGGGAGCTCGGCCTCTGAAGAATGAATTGGATACGATCTCTCATATCCTCGATCACGTCTTTAGCAAAAACGAGTCTTGGGAGCAGCAATTTCGGATGAACCTCCCCGTACTGCGAGAGCGCTTTTTGCTTGCCTTGATTAATAATAAGTTCAACAGCATGCATGAAATCAACGGCAAATTGGACTATCTCCATCTACAGTTTCCATATGAGCAGTATGTGGCGTTTCTCATCGAAATTGACGATTTCAGCTTGCTTGTAGACAGCTATTCTGTGATGGATCAAAACTTATACAAGTATGCCATCATAAATATTGCCGATGAGATTGCCGCAGAGCGTCACATCTCCCTAGGGGCCGAATCCGATGAAAATCAATTGGTTCTACTGGTGAATGCGAGCGGCAGTCCGCAGGAGTTGAAACAAGACCTTGCGGCGCTTGGAGAGCAGATCAAAACAGTGATTTATCAACTGTTGAAAATTTCAGTCACCATCGGTATTGGCAATTCATATACCCAGATTATGCAAACCCATTATTCCTATAAAGAAGCCTCCGAAGTGATTCGCGCCAAAATTGTAGCCGGCATCAACACGGTCTTATTCTATGAGGATTTGGTCAAAGAGGCTGATTTCGAATTTTATTTGCCTCCTCATTTTGCCACTCACATGAATAACTTCTTAAAAGCGGGGCAATTGGACGAAGCACTAGGCAGCCTGGAGGAGCTTTATCTTCAAATCAAAACGAAGACGAAGCTGAATGAAGAAGTCATTTTTCGTACGTACAGCCTTATTATCGAAGATATTTTGCGCAATTTACAAGAATTCAATGTGAATACGGAAGCTATTTTCGGCAAAAATCACAACTTGTTTCGCGAGCTCGCTTCCAAAGAGACGATTCATGCCATTCATGAATGGACTTGCGGCATTGTTCGGCGCATCCATGAATCCTTGCAGCAACTGCAGCCCAAAAAGAATACGTATATCGATACGGTCTTAACCTATATGGATCATCACTTTCATCAGGACCTATCCGTCGAGATGATCGCTGAGCAGGTAAATCTGAACCATGCGTATTTAAGCCGGATGTTCAAGCAAGAGGTCGGCAAGACGATATTGGAATATTTAACGCTCAAGCGTTTGGAAGTCAGTAAAGTGCTGCTCAAGGAATCGGAACAAACGATCCATGAAATTGCCACAGGTGTCGGCTATAACAATGTGAACAGCTTTATTCGTTTTTTCAAACGGTACGAAGGATTAACACCTGGCGATTTCCGAAAATCGATTCGCTGACCATACGAAGAGCGCCTCCTTGACTGGGATAAACCAATCATACGGAGGCGCTCTTTTTTACCAATTAACAACTTTCAAAGTCAGGGAAATAATGGAGACAACTCCACTTCCAATTTATCCGCAATTAGGGTGTAAAACTCTGGAAATCTTGGATCTGCCTTACTTGCGATCTCTTCAAATGTTCGTATACATAGTCCTGCTGCGCTGATCGCAGTTATAATTTCACCTACTGTCCAACTTCGCACTAATACTTTGCCTAATTCAGAGCGCTCTTCCTCGGGCAGCAACTTAGCAAAAGCCACTTGTCCTTCCTTAATACGATCATCAAAGTAGTTTCCAGTTGGTTGTGTTAGATTACTTGTGTTCAGCCATGCACGTGCGAAGGGATGAAAGTCAGTCAGAATAAACCGACCATTTTTCCCAAGTCTACGACGAACAACGCTGAAGATAGCATTGAGGTCTGTAAAATAATGCAACACACCAAACTCCATCAACACGATATCAAACTCGCCTAGTGTTTCTTCATTTGGAATATTCAATACGTCAGAGCAAATATAATCAATTTTGATACCAGTGGCAGAAGCAACCTGCATCGCGTACAACCGATTTTCTTCCGATATGTCGACCACCGTCACTTCTGCGCCTAACAATGCTAAAGAAATTGCCTTTCGACCATGCGAGCCAAGTAGGTTAATAACACGCTTTCCTGCTGGATCGCCCATGTACTTCAGCCAGTAACGCAAATGATGCTTGTGTTCTAGTTTCAGTTTCTCTGCAAGTTCTTCTGGTGTTCCATAATTATGAACCCATGCCTGATAAGCTTTCGTTTCCCATGCCATTTTGTTCGCAGTTGACAGTTGTTCTTGCAAATTCATACCTCCCCGATTCATACAATCGACATTTGCTGGTATATAATACCATTCGCGTGCTAATTGTCAATATTTTTCTAAGCCCATAGAAAGTAAAGAGCCGAATGGATCGTTACTCATCCACTCAGCTCTTCGGGTTATTTTACAATAATTTGTAGTACATCACTTACCGTTGTGCCACTTCCATTAATAAACTCGCCACGATACTGATAGTTGCCAGGAGCTTTGCCCGAAATTTGAGTAATTGCTGATTGCGCACTTGGTGTGTGTGAAGATAAAGCTTGCGTATCAATAAGTTCACCATTTTCGTATAATCGATACGCTACTGCGTTCGTACCCCACCACATATTAGCAGTAATGGTATAGTTCCCATCTTGATCCCAGTTGTCACTGGACAACACAGGTTTGCCGGGATTCGCATCAACCACAGTGACAGTGTGTGGATCACATGAAGTCGTTCCATACACATTCGATAACTCACAGGTATACACATAAGTTCCGTTTGGCTTACCTTGAATAGGAACAATGGAGGTCTGGGCTGCTGGCGATGCATCGGTTAGTAGATTCGTTTGGATCAGCTGGCCATTCTCGTACAACTTATACAGTGATCCATTATCTCCCCACCACATATTCATTGTAATCTCATAATTACCATCCTGCAGGCCTGTCGCAACAACATTGTTATTCGATAGTATCGGTTTAGCCGGCGCTTTGTTCGCAAGCAATGCTGAGCTAAACGATTGGCGTTCGAACTTGACTGCATCAGCCCTCGTATAAATCATATCAGCAGGAAGGGTTGGCGGATCTACCGTTGTCGGAGTCTCTCTGACTAAACGAACATACTCGCTGCCGTCTCCTGTAAAATCGAACGTTCCAAGATTAACCCACCCCGACGAGCCGACTGTCGCATCGATATACGTGACATCAGTAACAGATTGATGCTTCACTTCCACCTTAACATGATTATCGTTTGCCGTTGTATGGACGATCTTGTAGATAGAGACCGTATATCTCCCCTCAGGAAATTGAGCCTTCCAGGTCGCCGATGATCCTTGAACGGTAGAGTAACGAGATTTAACACCAATTTTGTAGCCAGCTAAATTACTTTGACTCCAAGACCCTTCCGTCGTGTATAACCCAGCCGTATTCGTACTGTCGACGATAACCGTCAGATCCCTGATCGCTATGGTCAAATGCGGTGTTGTTAACGTCACTCCATCCATCGTGACCGAAGCCCACACTTCGATATGATCCGTCACTCCATCGAGGTTTTGGAGAGTCAACAAACCGCTGCTGTCAACTGTAGCCAGATCGGTTCTATCAACGAAATACTGCACATTAGCCTGGGTTAGATCAGCGATCAATCCGTTGTCCAAATGGCCAGTTACGTTCAGTTGAGCCTCTTGCGTCATCTGCAATTCGTTCCGATCTGATTTGATGGCCACAGATTCCAATTGCAGCGTCCGATTAGGATCCACCCACATCATGGCATCGGCAACTACCCGTGACTTGTTGGCCTTATTGGTTAATTCAACATACCCGCTATCCCCTGCTGCAAAAGGATAAGCTCCCAGGAATACCCACGTCCCATTAGCCGTTGTCTCATCAACGGTAACTGTCTCGGAGCCCCCGCTGTAATAAACGGTAAATGAGGCGTTGGTTGCCCAATTTTCGCTTGTGGCTGTTATTTGCGGAAGCTTGTAATACACGCTATAAGTGACAGTTTCCGGCAGCTCCGGCCGCCAGGCAATGGTGCTTGTAGCTGTGCCCGCAGTCGATTTGGCATACACATAGTTATCATAATAATAGTCATTAGCCGTTGTATCCCGTATCCAGATGCCTTCTGTCACAGCTTCCGTATTATCCACAATGATGGTTGATCCATCGTGCCATTCCGGTTGAACTGGCGTTACTGCAACATGATCAGGCAGATATAGCGTCCGCTTGCGTGTCTGTTTGCCGTCTGATTCCACATAATAAGTGAACGTTTGGGATAAATCGTTTACCCGTATCGACCATTCCATCGGATAAATGGTATCTGGAACGGTTGTATACGTGGCCCCGCCGTCCAAGGAGTAATGGATCGTTGCTGGCTTCGTCGTTTTGGCCTGCACATAAGCATCGTAGGACGTTTCGTCAGGCTTGACGATGAGCATGCCTTTAACAGCATCGATTGGGCTGTGAACATCGAAGAAATAGCTTGCATCCGATGTATCGGCCGTTCTAACCTGATGCAGCGGCACATCAATGTCCATTCCCTCTACAATGAGGGCTGTTATTCCCTTGCTTGAAACCGTAGCCTGAATAATTCCGTCATGCATAACCGCTTGCTCTGGTGTCCCGTTATCACGGATGATGGTGACGTTATAATCTTGTGCTGGGTTGAACCCGATCATTTGAGCATTCAATTCGATCGGAGTCTGCACCTCAACGGTCGATTCGTTACTTAAACTGATGTAGAACTTATTGCCGCTTTCTCCCGTTATCCAGTTCAATTGCGGATGGTTAGTCTCAATAATTCCTTTGGGCATCCAAAGCCACACGTTGGAATTGCCGTAAAATTGACCTGGTTTATTTCCATAGAGGTGATACTTAAACCATAAGAAATTCGTTTCGAATACGGAAGGGAACGTAATATTCCCATTCGATTTCAGCGATTGTTCGCTGATCAAATAATCCATCGTTTGACCGAGCTGCGCCGGCATATGGTGATAATAGATGGATGTAGCTCCGCTTGGACCTTCTTTAGGAAAATCCGGTTGGAGTTGACTAACGGCGAATCCCTTATAGTAGTAACCAGGATAGTTGGAATATCGCCCGATGACCGCATTATGCGCGATATCCTGCAATAGTTTATCGCCTGTATAGAGCGACAATCTCAGCATGAATGGCGCCTCCTGCGCATTCATCCGATAATAGCCGGTTGTACTTCCCGCTTCAAAGGTCAACCCATTGGGTGAAACAAGCCAATTGTCCGCTTGCACGCCTCCGGCTACATCTTCAGGGAGCTTGCTCCTAGGATATGCGTACTTACCACTTTCCGGCCAATGGAACGACTCCGCGTAATTATACGTCTCCGGCTGCGGAATCGTAACAGTGCCTTCAGGAACTGGACGAGCAACGAACATGGTGGCGTATTGTTTGGCTTCCTTGTATGCGGCATTCAAGTATTTGGGATCTTTCGTTTCCTCGTAAAGCTCCAAGATCTCCATCCACAGCTTGCTATAATAGTAAATAAACTCATTTTTACTTACATTCACAGTTGCAGGCGTATCGATATTTTGAGCGATATAACTGTCGGCTGCATCCTTGGCTGCCTGCAAATACTGCGCATCACCTGTCATGCGATACATCATAAGGGGTTGAATGACAGGCCCCCGATCTTTCTGATCAGGATCTCGCACAAGGTACTCTTCCTGCCCCAGCGCCCCAATTCCTGCCGAAGTGCCCAGCATTTGATTGACAGCGGCGACACTTGAAACATCGAACGGCAAGGTTGCCATTTTCCACAACGAGGGTACGCTGTATACGGGCTTTTGTGTCGGCGACCAACCAATACCATTACGTGATACCCCATACTGTATGGACGGCAACGCCCTCGTATCGTAAAGTTGGTCATCCCCAGTCAAATAATAAGCTCCCAGAAGAGCCGCATTCGATGTTGTTCTCACGCTATCCTCGTTCTCGATATCAATGAAGCCCTTGGCTCGGCTCCACCACCCGCTGGGAGACGGAACATAATTAACAGAGTCGTCACCCTCAGGCTCTATTTTGAGCAGATCAATCATATTGAACATCGCGTCCGTCAGCGACTGGTCAGCGACATTTTCCCGGTATGCCGAATACTCGTATTCACTGCGCAGAATCTCCTCGTAGGCATCATACAGACTGCTTCGCTGAGCAATGAGCCCCATATGAAACTGATACGTGCTTTCCGCGGTCATCTGTGAATAAGTCCCTAGTTGAGGCGCATAAAGGATCGGCTGCACGCCCCCTTCATTGTTGACAAGACTCATGCCAAGCCGCTGCTGGGAGATGCCTCCCGTCGGTTCAAATTCGACCGGAAGCTCTTCAGATGGCACAAATACGCCATATGACAAAGGGTTCCCTGCTCCATCATTCTTCTCAATCAGACTCATCGGAGCGCTTAGCTCCCTCAAACTAGTTGATTCAACCGAACCTACCATTTTGGCATGCGCCCTGAAGCCATTTAACACTTCATTGACGCCAGAGACGACCTCTGTTGTAAAAGATTGATAGCCAATAACATAATTACCATTCCGACGAGGTGTAAAATCGAAGGAAACATCGGGTCTCTCCCCCGACATCGACCAATTTACTTGCAAATCATAATCGCTGCTATGCAAGGAATCCGTTAATATGGCAGTCTGGCTATCTGGAAAAGTAACCCCGTCGAATGTAATCCAACGTTTATTCATCGTATCGTAGTAGTTGGTTCGACTTCCCGCATTTCCATCCAATAAGACCCATTGTTCTTCAAGTCTTTCTTCCACATTATTGATGGATACCCAGTTCCCCGTATCCGTGTCCTTGTAGAACAGATCGCGAACGATGGATTTGCCTCCATCCCAAGCCGCTTCATAGAAGGTCGCCTTATAGTTGGCATTTGCGATGCTGCCTTTCTCCGTATAACTGAGATTCGCCAATGTGCGGCTGCGCAGCGGAGGCAACGGTGGTGCTTGCTGCCGGATATTTCCTTCGAACTTGAGCGCGTCTGCCCGCGTAATGATATTTCCGGTCGTAGGTTGTGTTCGTGTCAGCCTGACAAACTCCGTATCATCACCACTGAAATAATAGGTCCCCAAATCAACCCAGCCGGCAGCCGGGCCTGATGAGGGTCTTAGATCCATAAACATGACATCCGTAATCCCATTATGCACAATTTCAATTTTCACATTACTATCTGCTTTATCCGCCCAATCCAGCTTGTAGAACGATATTTTCGCCGTTCCTGCTTCCAATCGCGGATTCCATGTGATCGTTCTCCCCACAGCATCTGTATAGTTGGTACTAGAATTGTTGTACCCTTTCACTCCCGTACTTGTGCTCCAATAAGGAGCCGAGTATCCGTTATTCTTATTCTCCACATCGACGGTAACCACACCATCCGTTGTGATGCTTCCGTTATCAATAATGATCGTCTTATGAGGCTCTTTTTGCTGGATATTTCCTTCAAACTTAACCGCGTCTGCACGCGTGAGAATCGTGCTCGTACTGCTGGTAGACCGAGTCAATTTTACGTATTCTTCACCTATTCCGGAAAAATAGTATTCTCCCAAATCAACCCATCCCACAGCCGCTCCGAATGAAGGTCTCAGATCGATAAATTGAACATCCGTCGTGCCATTATGAACAATTTCGATTTTCACATTACTATCTGCTTTATCCGCCCAATCCAGCTTGTAGAATGATATTCTCGCCGTACCTGCGTCTAATCGTGGATTCCACGATATGGTTCTGCCTGCTGTACTTGTATATTTGGAACTGGAATTATCATAGCCCTTCACCCCTGTACTTGTGGTCCAATTCGGAGCCGAGTATCCGTTGTTCACGTTATCCGCATCAGGGGTCACAACACCATCAATCGAGATGCTCCCGTCATCGATAATGATCGTTTTATACGGTAAGGTATCCGCACTAGCCGTTTCTTTTCCAAAAAAGCTTAGTGGTATTATCACCGTTATCATCAAAACGATTAAGAACAGCTTCTTTATTATCATATTACTCACATCCTCCCCATACATTGTTTGCGCTTTCAAAACATCATTTCCTCCTTTGTTAATCTGATCGCAAAGAAGCAATAGCCTTATTCGTCTGGCTAATTCCCCTCCGTCTTATGTATCATAGCATCTCACACGACCCCGAAATTTCTTTGATTTCTAGAATTTCTTATAAGATTTTAAGTGAAAAAACTTTCTACCGAAGTACTCCGAAGAGAAGCGACCGCATTCTAAATGCTATTGTTATCACCAATTTAGCAAGATGTGGCAGTCCCTTACCTCCTCCATCGAAAGGGAACTAGGATGTCCTAATTGTGGATAAATAGGCGAAATCATCATCGAAGGGGAACTACAATGCCCTATTCTGCCGAAAACCGCGATAAATTACGAAATTCGGCCAATTAGCGCATCTACGTTCCCTTTAGACTCAATTTCAGCTGACATCAGCCAAATAAGACATCTAGGATCCCACTGGGCAAAAAAGAAAAATAAACAGCTACACCGTCCTCTTAAACATATCAAAATGTTTATGAAGACATATAGCCGCCTTATCACATGAAACACATACATTCTTTATTTTCACAAAAGCTTCTATAGTCGCAACCAACATATCCCCATCCTCTAAAAACTACATGGTGCCTGACTGCTCAACAGCAGTCAGGCACCATGTAGCTCTTCCAAAAGGACAGATCCCTTACACTGGCGGCTGCACCACCAACAACTTCCCAAGCTGGATCACCGTTTGATTGTACCATTCCGGATGCTCCCGAACATGCTCCCTGCTTCGCTCATTGCCGGCGGCCTCAAACGCAGCCGCTTTGTCTGTCTTCTCGGTATCGATTTCGAAACGAACCGTATGGCTTCCATTCGGAAGCTCCGGCAAGAATACAAACTGATTACGATTATGATCGTTATAGAGTGTGAATCGGTCGACAAGGAACGGTTCCCCGCCATCTACTGTCACTTTCAATCTGCCGGAATCAGGTCCTCCGATATCGAACAGCCCGATGTGCGTGCCTTCGAATTGGACCGTGAAAGATTCACCAGGATCGACTGCTCGCCATAGTCCGGGGAACAACCAATTATAATCACGCGCCAACGCAAAATCATCAGGAGTCACGTAAGACCATCCTGCAGATAACTGGGCATAGCCTTCCAGCGGCCGCATAGCGGCGTACTCCCACGGATTGGCCGGAACCAGCGTGTCCTCAGGCAGGTTATGTTCCAGACTCTCCGATCTAAGTTCACGAATCTGCTCCAATGACCGAGTAATCGTATCCGTATAAATCTGATGCCCTTCCGGAATGATCGGATGGATCGAATCATGCGTAAACACAATAGCCCCGGGAATCGACTTGTCTGCCCCTAAACTCCCTGAGGTAAATATAAGCTTACCCTCCGTCACCAATTGACTGACCGCTACGCCCAGATGAATCGAAGGTATACCATAATAGTCGGCGACTTCCTCTTGCATAAGCGCTCCCTTCTGGTATTCCCCAGCTTGAAATCCTGCCACATCCCGCTCCTTCAGCGTATAAACGAACAGAATGTCGGTAAACCGACTCTGCTTGCGGATTTGACGGACGATTCCTTCGATCCGCGCCTTGGACTCAGGTACTCCGCCATCGTTACCGACAAACTCAACAAACACGAGATCAGGCTGATGGCGCAGCACATCCGTCTCCAACCGGGCGCAGCCCAGATCGGATCCCGTACCGTCAATCCCAGCATTCACGGTGCGGATATCCGCCTTGGGGTATTGCCCCTGCAGCCAATCCGCCGTCATCACCCTGTATCCCTGAGAACGCGTATTACTGCCGCCAAAATAGACGATGGTCACGTCTTCCCCATTTTCCAATTTCTGAATGACATTAGGTAACCCTCTTCGAGGGAATAATTCCTGCATCATGACTTCACCTGTCCTCACTTATCGCTAATAGGAGCGAACAATTTTATAGCAAACACTTCATGATAAGGCGAACCATACGTAGCGCAGAAATCAATCCGAATTCGGGTTACATGTTGCGCATCCACCTTATGTTTATTCAAGGTGAGATAATTCCCACGGATACTAATATTCTTCTCCGTTCCATCTTCGAAGGTCAAGGTCACATCATAATCTTGCATAAGGGGTTCAATCGGATCATCAAAATGCTCCAAATCCAGCTGTGAATTGAATACGAGATGAATTTCGTCCACATGTTTAGGACTTGCCAAACTGAGTTCCAACCACTCCTGTCCTTCCGTACGTTCGGAAATCCAACCGTTAGGCAGACCATAGGGTCTGGAGTAACCATTGACGACATTCTCGGGGTTATACATATTCTGCGCTGGCAGCACGTCCTTGAAGCAAATGCTCTTACCCAATTTCTTCAACTTGGACGGCTCTTCCGGCCTATAATGGAAGCTAACCGCTCCTGTTATTTTCTCTTCATTACCGTGTACAGCAAGACTCTCCGTACCTTCCAGCACGATGTATATTTTATCATCCGCTGGCTTCACGCAACCCAAGTCCAGCGTGATCCAGTCGTCATGACCACCTGCAATTGCCAAGTTGTACTCTTTCAACAGGCTAGTTGGAATGTAGTTTTCCTTCCGATCCCCGCCAAACAATTTCACATGCAGCGTTTCCGAATGCTCGGAACTGTTTTTAATTGAAATCTGTACACTTTCCGCTACGGCAGTCTGAATGGGCAGAACCAAACATACCCCTTGATCCAGCGGAATCGCTTCAGTTAGGTGTAGATTCTCATAACTGCGCTGAGACGAGGCACTTACGCTTAACCCATCAGCGAAGTAAGGATCCAACTCTTCTTTAAGCCCTACAATCGTCTGCCCGTCTCGAAGCAGCAACGCCTGCAGCTCTCCCATATGAGCTCGGGCGATATCTGCGGGGTCTACTTCATATTTCAGGCATAGCGAAGCGGCCGTTCCAACTGCCTGCCCCATACAACCGCAGGTTGCCATTACCCTTGTCGATCCGAAAGCAACATGCGTAGCGCTTATATTGCGACCAGCGAACATGAGGTTAGGTATATTTTGCGAGAATAAACTACGGAACGGAATATTGTATAAACCCGGCACGAAATTCCAGGCTGTAGCTGGTCCCTCATCGTAGATACCCTTCGCAGCATGTAAATCCATATACCAACCACCGACGGATACAGCATCTTCGAAGTGCGGCTTCTCTATAAGATCATTCTGGGACAACATGTGATTCCCAATAAACCGCCTCGACTCCCGCTTGCCCGGAATTGGGCATACATAATCCAAGATGAGATTGTCGACATCATCAAATTCACCGCTATTTTTGATATAATCCCATATCCCGTAAACCAATTTGCGCAGCTCCAATGCGATGTCTTCATTATTGGTGATAATATCCATATGTCCGCCGTATTCCAGCCACCACAATCCGCCAAGTCCGTTGATTTTCCTAGGGAAAGCCCGATGGTTCAAGCCCTTCCTGATGCTATCGAAAAAGGGCAACTTCGTAATATCATACGCAAAGCCAGGCCTTTTGAACGGAACCGAATATTCTACATCGCGAGCTTGGAAAAGGATCGTGTCTCCCATGGTGTAATGGTCCGCCACTTCAGGAGCCAAGTTTTCGTTGTACTCATGCTTCGCTTCCCTCCCCCATCGAAAGTGCGCGCCTGCCTGAAATCCAACAACCCCATCTCCAGAGCAATCGATGTAGGTTCGGCTTTCAAACCGAAATTTCCTTTCGGAAGCCAATTGAAGACCCTCCACCCATGCAATTCTGCCGTTCTCCATGCTCGTTTCATGCACACATGTATTCAGATAGAGAGCAATGTTAGGCTCCGCATAAACCATATCCAACAAGACCGTATCCGAAAGCGAAAGCATAAGCTTTTTGTTATATAGGGGATTATAATGAAAAATCTTCAACTTGAGCTCTTCCACTAACCCGCCTTCACGCGCATAATAGGATGGACTTTTGCCGAGATAAGCCGACCCGTTGATATGAACCCTAACCTCGCTGCTGGCATTGCCTCCAAGCACCGGTCGATCATTAATAAGTGACACTTGCAGCCCTTGACGAGCAGCAGCAATAGCAGCACATAGCCCAGCAATTCCTCCGCCTACGACGGTAACATCCGCTTTAATAAGCTCCATTGTAATAACCTCCATGATAAGATACATCTATCATGGTAGTCCTTTTGCACACCGTTTATTTACATGATTTCAAGAAAAAATCATATTTTATTTAGATTCATACCTTGTCATTTTTATCCGATATTGCTTAGGTGTATCACCCGTATATTCTTTGAACAGTTTGCAAAAATACCCTTCATTTACAATGCCTACTTCCTCGCACAATTCTAAAATAGAATAATCCTGAGCATTTAGCAGTTCGAGCGCCAATTGGATTTTTTTACGATTGATGTAGCTAATCACGCCTTCATTCATTGTTTTCTTAAATAGACTGCTGAAATACGATGGCGCTAAGTTCACATCCTCAGCAATCGCCTCCAAGGTTAAACGTTGTCTCAGATTCTTCTCTATAAAACGCATGGCTCCCATGATTTCTGCCCGATGTAAAAGTTGGCCAGCGTGTACATATTCGAATGTGAAATCGCTAATATAGGTTAGCTGCTCCCGAAATGTCATAAATTCGATGGGAAACTCGGCTATTTCCGTGGTCGACGTGTTCCCTGATTTAAATTTCATAACAATGTCTCTGTACAAATCTCGAAGCATAGGCGCCATGATGGACTTATGAATTTTATGATCCGTAACAAATTGGTTTATATCCCCAATTTCTTTCTCCAGTTCTTCCTTGGAAACCTGTCTCTGCACCCATACCAGAAAACCAGCCAATTTCTGCTGAATTTCCTCTCTTCTGTTATTCCGGTAATGGAACCGATGCGCGGGTGTTTTGACTACTTTCTCCCCATGATAATAGAAATCCTCACTCACATTGTGAGCTTCCGTGTAAGCCTGTTTGATGGATTCCCAACCTCGATGCGGACCGCCGAAAGCGACAGATACGCGTTGATTCAAATACTGCTGCAAATGGGTAACAATCTGACTCCCCAATGCCTGACAGGCATATTCGGTATCCATATCGCTGCGATTATTTTCCCAGGATAGGAAGCCAATAAAACGATTATCAGATAGATCCGTAGCTACCCCCCTGCCACAATTCATCACCGTTTCTTCAATGACATTCGTAATTGCATATTTCAAGATGTTTTGGTCAACCGCTGAATATTCATTGCGAAAATTTTCATACAGATTCATCTCTACAATAAAGCAGCAGTAGTTGGCTTGAAAGAACTGAGACTCCATGCGATTGGTGAAATTCGATACTCGATGAGGGGGTATTTCGCCTCTGATCAGCTCGTTGAAAAATTGCTTACGAACTCTATATTTATTTTCAAGTACGGATATGTTTAATAATTGAAACTCTTCTTCTTTTTTCTTAACCTCATCCAGAATTCCGGCTGCCCGAACCAAAGCTCGACTCAAATCAGCTTCATTCAACGGAACTTTAACAATGTATTCCAAGACGTTGGCATGAATTGCTCGCTGTGCATATTCAAAAGTCGAATAGGCGGTCAAAAGAATGAATTGGGTATGCGGCAGCTCCAGCTTTAACTGCTCAATCATGGCGATCCCATCCATTCGCGGCATAACGATATCGGAGATGACGATGTCCGGTTTTAGCTTCAAAATCTCCTCTATCCCCTTCTGCCCGTTATTCGCCTTTCCCACTAAATGGAAGCGTCTTTCTTTATGGGAGAGCTCGCTAAAAAATAGTTCCAAGCGTTGAATGATTAAGTCTTCATCGTCAACAATGAAGCAAGTGTAGTCTCTCACTTTTCATGCATCTCCTTTAAACGAACCTACCGGGAATACGGCGCGGACACAGGTTATTTCCTGAGGTGTGCTTATAATTTGGAGCCCGAACTGCTCCCCGTAGTGTAGTCTTATTCGACCATGAATATTATTTAACCCGATTCTTTTTCTTTTTACTTCCAGATCACTCGGGTCTGCGATTAAAATATGCGGGATGCGATCCGCTGGAATTCCTTCGCCTTGGTCAATGACTTCGATCATGACATTGCTGCCATTCCTGTACGCATGAATCGTAATCGACCCTTCGATTCCACCTCCGCTATAGCCATGGAAGATACTATTCTCCACAATAGGCTGCAGCAGCATTCGAAAAACCGGAAAATCCATCAAGCCCTCTTCAATATGCTCAATTAACTGGAAGTGCCTGTTATAACGAATGTTCTGTATTGCGATATAGTCTGATACATTGCTCAACTCCTGACGTAGTGAAACCTTCTCCGACGCGTCGGCGATCCCGTATTCCAATATGGAAATGAGAGATCCGATCACCACATCTACTTTCTCTATTTGTCCAAGACGTATGACATTGCTTATAGATCCAAGCGTATTATATAGAAAATGAGGGTTTATTTGCGATTGCAGCACTTGGATTTCCAGTTTCCGCTCCAGTTCATTATGAAGTTCTCCTCGCCGAATCAGCTCCACGATTTGCTGAAGCATACGGTCGAATGCTAGAGAAAGGTCACCGAATTCATCGTTTCGCTTAATCGTAACTGTTGTTGTCAGATCGCCTTGCTCTACCCGCTTCATTTTAGTTTTGAGCGCATAGAGCGGATTCCTTATATATTTGGCAATAAAAAAGGAAATAAACAAACTTAAGAGCAGGCCTGCAACTAGCAGTCCGAGATAATAGTTTTCCAATCTGGACAACGCAGCTTCCATACGAGATTCATCATTGATCGAGATGAGGAACCAATTAAATTTCTCCGTCGGTTTTTTCAAAATAGAAACCGGGATGCCATCTTTTGTATGCAATTGAAGGCTTGTGCCTGTCGTATCCAAAATTTGTTCTGCCGATGTTTCCCCGATGGAAAAAGTGTGATCTTGAATACTTAGGGGTCCTCTATTTTCCGAAAACCCAGCAATAATTTTACCCGATGTGGTCATCAAAGCTAGATTCATTTGTTCTTTTTTATTAATCTTAAACAAGGTTTCTTCAATCGCATTTAGATCCAAATCAACGGCAATGGCCATTGGAGTCGGAGCGCCGTTCAGATATCGCACCATCGTAACGGTCCAGCCGGAGTACTTCGATTTATAAGGATCACTGACAAATGTTGTCCGTCTGTTCTTGTCGGCCGCATCAAATAAAGGTTTTCTGTCAGATAACGGTTCATCGAAAATTCGCGTAGTCGTACTTCCGCCTAAAATGGATAAATCACGATTGATCAAGTAAATGTTACTCACGTAATTACTGTTGAGTTCATAGAGCTCTCTTAGTTGCTTTTTAATGACTTCCGTATTGGTAAGGTTTGCTTTCACCGATGTTTCGACCGAGAACAAGATCGTCTGAAAGGAGGAAAAATTAACCGTTAAATACTGGTCAACTTTGTCTAAGATTTGGTTTGTGTAATAAATGTCGTTCGTTCTGATTTCCTTCTGAACATAGCGATAGGACAATTGACTTATCAAGATGATGCAGCTTAATACAAATGCAAACACAATCATAAATAGTTTTATAGGCAAGCTGATTCTTCTTCGCATCGGTCATCTTCCTTTGGAATCTGTATTAAACTAAGCATAGCATAGGACAACAAAGAGAGGGGCTATTTATCGCCACTCTCTTCGTCTTATTACTTGATTAAGCCTGCTTCTTTAAACTGTTTAACGGCTGTATCCTTATATTTCTGCATGTCGAACTTGGTATCCAATGTTTTGAGGAAATTGTCCCAGTTGGTTAGAGGGTCTTTGCCCGACATGAACTTAACTAAGCTTTCATTAATGAAACGTGTACGGTCTGCTGCCAACGTATCGCTCGGGTCTGCTGTCAACAGATTTCCAGCCAAAGTAAGACCTACATATTGCTGATTGTTCGTGAAAGCTTCTGCCGTCTTCGGATTCTGGAAGCTGAAGTACTCGGCATCATCGCCACGACGCGGCATTCTATAATGATCCACCCATAGGTACTTTTCTTTCATGTCTTTGGATAATTCAGAGGTTTTATTTTTGATTTTGCCGTCTACGACATCCCAATGAATTCCTTTAATTCCGTATGCGAAATTCGGATAGGCTTCTTTGTCCGTAAACATATATTCCAGCATAGACAAGATCCGAATGATTTTGTCCTTATCTGCTTTCTTGGAAATGGCCCATGAATTGCCTTGGAACGATTTTCTCTCCACGATTTGATCGCCGTATGGCCCTTTCATTGGAGGAATCACGATCCATTCTGGTACCTCTCCGCCGATTTCTTTCATCTTCTGCTGATAATCCGGTTCAAGTCTGCGGGCATCTCTAATCATAAAGCCAACTTTACCTTTAAATAACTTCTGATCTAACAAATCTGGTGTATTCATCGTCACCCAGTCGGGGTCCACAACTTTGGCTGTCATCATTTTATTGATGTAGCCGAGTGCTTCTTTCATTTTAGGATCGATAAATAAGAATACCGGTTTATTGTCTTTGATATCAATGGCTGAAGGCGGATTAACGCCGAACATCCACATCAAGCTATCGAAGCCATAGGTTTGCAGATTACCTTCTTTATTCATACCGCCGATGAATCCGTACGTATCGTTCTTCCCATTTCCGTCTGGGTCTTTCTCCGTAAATGCTTTCATTACTTCGAATAGCTCGTCAGGCGTAGTCGGCACTTTCAAGCCTAGCTTTTTTAACCAATCGTTGCGGATGAAGAAGCTTCGACTAATACCGTTTACATTATCATACCCTGGAACTCCAATGGTTTTTCCTTGATAGGACGTCGCTTCCCAGGAATCATTACCAAAACGCTTCTTTAGTTCAGGAAATTGATCCAAGTACGGCGTCAAATCCGCAAGAACGCCTTGATCATAATATTGTGCGAGATCGGAGCGACTCTTCAGGAAGAGCAAATCAGGAATATCTCCACCTGCAATGAGCGTATTCAACTTCGTTGTTGCTTGCCCAGCTTGAGGAATCGTCATATCCAAATCGATGTTCATTGCCTTTTCCAACATTTGGCGTTGAATATCTTCTTCACGTGGAGGTATTGGAGCGGCAGCATTGAAAGTACCTTGGTTAAACATCGAGATCTTTATTTTGTTCGCAAACTTGTTAGCCTCGGATTGAGGGCTGCTTGAAGCTGCAGGCTTCACTTCATCTTGGTTCCCACATGCTGACAATAGCGTTCCCAGCCCTACGATAGCAGCCAGAACAGTAAATGTAATCTTTTTACGTTCCATATTGACCTCTCCTTTTGCTTGTATATATATTATCACGGTGTCCCCGTAACAACCTAGGTAGGAATTGCCTTTTAACCTTTAATCGATCCCATAAGCACACCTTTGGTAAAATGCTTTTGCATAAATGGATACACAATTAAGATCGGAACCGTCGTCACGACGACAGCAGCCATTTGCACAGCGAATTTGCTCACCGTCCCGGAATTGGCCATCGAATCGGCATTTTGTGATGAAATGTTAAGTAGAATGTTGCGCAAGACAACTTGAAGCGGCATTAAGTTCGCATCATTCAAGTAAACAATTGCATCGAAATAACTGTTCCAATGTCCCACGGCGTAAAATAAGGATATCGTGGCAAGCACGGGCATAGAGAGGGGTAAAATAATTCTCCAAAGCGACTGAAGCTCACTTGCACCGTCCACCCTAGCCGATTCCTCGATTTCAGGAGGCAATTGTTCGAAAAAGCCTTTAATAATGACCAGATTAAATGCACTAATGAGATGCGGAATAATCAATACCCACGGACTGTTCAGCAATCCTAGAGAGCGGATTAACAAATAGCTTGGAATTAAGCCTCCGCTGAACATCATCGTAAACACAATAAATATTAAGAATGTGCTGCGTCCTGGCAAATATTTTTTGGATAACGGATAAGCAGCTGCGACCGTAAATATCACATTAAGCGCAGTACCTACGATTGTTCGAAACAACGTAATTTTATACGCTTGCCCGATACCATGCGAAATGAATACTTCTTTATAGGCTAAGAAAGTAAAGGTTTCTGGTATAATTACAATCCCTTTTCTTACGACTTCCGATTCCGGTGTTACTGAAACAGCAACCACATATAAAAAGGGAAGTAAGCAAAGTAGGGCTAGTATTACAAGAATAGAATAGACGACTACTTGCCATATTTTTTCCCCGACCGTCAAATTAATCATGTAGAAAACCACCTCACCAAATTTGCCCATCGAATTTTTTGGCAATCTTATTCGCAGCCAAAACTAAAGCAAATCCGATGATCGCTTTAAACAATCCCACAGCCGTAGCCAAGCCAATCTTCAAACGCTCCAACCCTTCACGGTATACCCATGTGTCGATAATGTCGATTTTCTCTTGGTTGAAACTGTTCGCAAACATGAATATCTGATCAAAACCAGCGTCCAAAATATGACTTAATTTAAGGATCAGCATCAGAATAATGACGCCCCGAATGCCAGGTAATGTGACATGCCATAGCTGTCTCGACTTGGAAGCACCATCAATCCGAGCCGCTTCATATAAGCTGGGATCAATGCCCGCCAATGCGGCAAGGTATAAGATTGCCCCCCAGCCAATATCCTTCCATATTTCAGATAGGATGATCAGCAGTCTACCCCAGGCAGGTTCCGTTAGAAAGGAGATGGGCTCAATCCCATTTTCCTTAAAAATCATGTTAAAAAGGCCATCCCCTGGTGCTAATAACGCCACCATCAGTCCATAAACAATGACCCATGACAGAAAATGGGGGAGATACGTGATCGTTTGTACAATTTTCTTAAACCATTGGGTATACACTTCATTGAGAAGCAAAGCCAGTATGATCGGAGCGGAGAAACCGAACAATAGCTTATACAACGATATGATGATCGTATTTCTCATAATGTCCCAGAAATAAACGCCGTTAATAAAATCTTTGAAATTCTTCAATCCCACCCATGGGCTGTCCCATAGTCCTAAGGCTAGGTTATAGTTTTTAAAAGCAATAATGATCCCCGCCATAGGAATATATTTGAATACCGCAAAGTACACTAATGCCGGAAATAAGAGAGCATACATGACTTTATATCTTTGTATTGTTCTTATCCATGAATCCCGTTTTTTCGGGGTGGGAAGGGCGTCCGTTGCCAGTTTTGCTTGCATATCATCACCTCGTCTTTGTTTATATTTGTATAGTAGCACCCCCCTATCGAATAAATTTCTGTGATTTCTAGAATTTCTTACAAGATATTAAGTAAGAGCAATATCGCCAACTTATCTTACCGAGACTTGGGAGCTTATGGGGATTAACTGGATTTCCTACATCTAATTTTGCTTTACACGTTATTACATGAAAAAACGGACAGAGTTAGCGCAACCTTCTAAAGGTGCTTTCACTTGTCCGTAAGTTATTTTCACATTCACAGCAATCCATACTGATCATACATTAACTTAACTATGCCAACCCATCCCTGACCCCAACCAACCTCACCGCGATCTCATCCAACCGCTTCTTAATCAGGATCGACTCGGCATACTTTGCAGGAATCTCCTCATAGCCATAATAAATGCCAGCCAACCCACCAGCAATGGCACCTATCGTATCCGAGTCATCGCCTAAGTTAGCCGCCCTTTGAACAACCTCGCTAAAGTCGGAAGCTTCCAGCAAAATATGGAGCACCCAGCGGAACGTGTGCACAACATAGCCATTGGCAGCGCAATTGGGCACAGATGTGAGTATGCTTTCATACGCCGTTCCAATCAGCTCCTGCTGGATCACTGCTTTCATCGCTTCTCCCTGCAGCAGCCGATAAGCAATGCGATTATAGAGGATGCAAGCTTCGTTGCATCTTTCGTCATAGTGGGTCATTTTCGATTGCATATGGGAAACCCGCTCAATATCCTTCCAGTCCGTGTACGCCAGAGCTACCGGCAAACAACGCATCAACGAACCATTCCCTGCACTTTGC
Source organism: Paenibacillus sp. Soil766 (assembly GCF_001428105.1). GTDB lineage: Bacteria > Bacillota > Bacilli > Paenibacillales > NBRC-103111 > Paenibacillus_E. The sequence goes on from NZ_LMSJ01000054.1 coordinate 42,108, forward strand.
CCCATCTCAATATGCGTTACATAAGCAGCCTCGAACCAACTGTCCTCCACATTTTCAAAAGTATGTCTAATAATATTGCCGATATCTTTCGGCCTTGTTTGGTACCATTTCATAAACTGTTCACCGATCGCAGCCAAAGGATCATCTGGTTTCGCCAAAATCCCCTCCGCCACACACAACGTCATCATCGTGTCGTCCGTCACTTCACCAGGCTCTAAGCGCCAGACGCCTCCGCCAATGATCTCTGTCAAATACCCATATCTCGCTTTGATCTCCGGGACACTCATGAACTCGGTCGTGCCGCCCAACGCATCACCGATTGCGACGCCGTAGATTCCGCCTTTGATTTTATCCAATAAATCTGTTCTACTCATATTCCTTACTCCCTCCCACGGCTACCAGTTTGCTTCATTAACCATTCACTCAGGCTATGATATTTATGATAGGTGTTCAAAATATGACTTACTTGTTCCGCCCGCTCCTCGAGCGTTCCTTGTAATAGGAAATACGGAATTTGTCTCATTTTGAGATCAGCAATAATCTGCTTCTGGAACACAAACCGCTGCACCTCCCCCGATCGATCCCACGTATCTGCATAAGGAATATCAGTATCGCAGACAAAAACAAGCTCATACCGCGACGCCGCATCCACGGCCAGTTGAGTCAAACGCGGCGTAGCCTTACCTTGATAATAGTGAGAAAACATATACGTTGTAATCGCGTTGGTATCCACGAAGAGGACATCTCGTGCTTCTTTCATCAGAAGCTCTTCCCTTTCCAAATGCCCCTCCGCAATCTCCTCAAGCTGCTCTAACGATAATCTGCGATCTACCTGGTGCTTCTCCCAATATTCCCGTCCATACTCCGCCATCCAAGTTGTGTTCATCTGTTTCGCCATGTAAGCGGTAAGAGTGGATTTCCCCGTAGAAGGAGCGCCAAGAAATACGACTTTTGCAATCAGATCCCTATAAACAACTGGACTCAGAAATTTGCGATTGTCAAAAGGGTTCCCCCGCACTTGCGTGCCCGATATCGGAAACGTGTTCCGATCCGGATCAACCTGACGATTCTCCGCCCCCAAAGCTGCACTCATGTGTTCACCATAAAACTCACTGGAGTAGAAATGTGTGATCTTTCGCCCCTCCAGCTTCTGCAGGATATAGGCCTCATGCATCCTTTTGATCGCTGGCGTATCGCCGATTTCATGGGGACCATCCCACGCTTCGATAACGTGCACCTGCGGATAAAGGGTACGAATCCAATTGGACCGCACACGCAAAGGAATATCCGTCGTTTCAGGGCAATCGTAGATGACAACGATCACTTCATCCATCTCCTTGATCGCAGTCTCGATCATGAATTGATGACCCGCGTGCAGCGGGGCAAACTTCCCTAGCGTTAAGCCTGTTCTGTGTTGTGACATACAAGATTCCTCCGTTCTACGGTGTGTAGTTCACGTTTCCATGAGACATATCCAGCCGTTGCGATGAACAGGAAAATAAGGTAGAGAAAAGCAACAGCATATAAATCTTTGTAAGCATACATCGCTACCGACATCACGTCGACGGCCATCCAGATGAGCCAGTTCTCCAGCACTTTCGATGAGAGTAAATACTGCGCAATGAGGCTTAATGTAGCAATGAAAGCATCGGCGTATGGAATTGAGGCGTCCGTGTACGTTTGCAGCACATAGCCCCAGAGCAGGGTCATCACTACCAAACATACACTTAATACGAGCGTGAGTCGTAAGGTTATTTTTCTAGTCGGACGCACTTTAGTACCTTCCCTTTTCGTCAGCCAGATGATCCAACCATACACGCTCAATATGAAAAAGAACACCTGCAGCATCGTATCCGCGTATAGCTTCGCCTCCCAGAACATCACGAAGAAACAACCCACATTAACCAGTCCAACTGGCCATGACCAGATGTTCTCCTTCGCTGTTAACCATACGCACAACAAGCCTGTCGTAGTCGCGACGATTTCAATGGCCGTTGATGACGTGTAGATCGCAATGGCAACCATAAGGATGAATAATGCCAAGAATGACCATGCTTTTCTCATACGTAACGCCTCCTTAAGTTTAACTTCAGATCGCCAATACTTTCAATATGACATTATCAAAATGTAAAGAGAAGCGCCTAGCTGTAAATCGACAGCTGAGGCGTCAGATCTGTAAACCGATAGAGCTGTGCAGCTCTCTGCGAGTAGCGATTGGAAAGCTTCGGCTCTCCGTTGCGATCCACTGCTTCTTCAATAATGCCTTTGCGGCTTTGCGTAGAGGTAATTTTGCGGATGAAGTTGCTTTCCTCAAAATGCGGCACAACCGTTTGAATCACTTGGTACAACTCACCGATCGTGAATTCCTCGGGAAGAAACTCCTTGGCAATCGTCGTTGTGAGCATCTTCTGCTGAATCTGATGCAAGGCATCCGTCACTATTTGCCGATGATCAAAAGCCAACGTCAGCTCAAGCGCCTCCTCCACGGTAAATAAACGTACATCAGAGGCATCCGAATCAGCACGTCTTTCAGCCAACCATCCCTCATGAACTAAGGCGTAGAAAGCATGAGAAATGATCCATCCCCTTGGATCACGCCCAGGTTCACTGTAGACGTTAAAGTATTCCATATGAACATCCGCGACACCCGTCTCCTCTTGTAGCTCCCTCCGAGCACACGCATACATACTCTCCGACTCTTGGCAAAATCCGCCAGGCAAGGCCCATTGGCCTTCAAATGGCCATTGTTTTCTCTGTATGAGCAGGACCTGTAGCTCCCGAATGGGCAGCGCCTTTTTGGTCGTGTTCTTCTCCTTTGAGGTAATGGTGAAAATAACAATATCACTCGGTGCACCATCTGGTGTCCGGTACTTTTGGGAAGAGTAGTTCGACCCATTTTCGTTAGTGTCCAATGCGGCACCTGCTTTCACAACTTTAATGTCGATTTGATATTATCATTATGACATATTTAATGAGGATGTCAAGTGGGCTTTATCCCTTTTGAGCATGTCCATCTGTAAAATGACTCATCATCTCGCTATATTTCGCCAAAATCACTTTCTTTCACAGGGCACATCACGTAAAATATAAGTAAGCATATCCATGTCAAATATTGGATTACAAATACGAACTTATTGAGGTAGGCCATGAAACCAACCGTCCTTCACTTCATTGCTCCACCAATTCCTTATTTCCTAGATTGCGGAAACGCTTACTACGAAATTGGGGAGAGCCATATAAGCAGAACTAACATTGGTGCATTTGATCTAATCGTCGTCAAAAAAGGGACCATATACATCGGAGAAGGCGCGAATGAATGGACTCTCCAGCAAAATGACGCCATTATCCTAAGACCTGATCTCTCGCATTTTGGAACGGCTCCTTGTGAGCAGGAAGCCGAAATCCTTTGGATTCATTTCCACACGTATGGCGCATGGGATGAGTACATGGATATGGATGCGTGTTTACAGAATCAGAATTCCCTCATTGAGGATCACAAACAAAAGGCTTTCCTAAATCATGCGGAAGTGAACTCCATTTTTATCCCCAAATATATGAAACTCAATCACAAAGCCTTAGAAATATTAGAATACTTCTTCGATTTGGAACAGGAAGCGCGCTCCCAACGTAATTGGAGGAAACAGAATACCTTTCAATTGTTTATGCAGCATATTAACCGTGAATTAATTTCAACAACCGACATGACTGCGTTTCATTTAGCTGAGAAAGTCGAGTTATTTATTCGTCAAAATTACACGAAAAAGATATCCAATGCCCTGTTGCAAGAGCATCTTAACTATCATCCTAACTACATTGCCAAATGCATGTTGAAGGTATTCGGGATGACACCCAATGATTATTTGCTTCAATTTCGCATCGAGCAGTCCAAGAAACTGCTGATTCAGACCAATTGGACCATGACGCGGGTTGCAGAAGAAAGCGGCTTTCAACACGCCTCCTACTTCTCACACTGCTTCTCAACCAAGGAAGGGATCTCTCCCTTAAATTTCCGTAAAAACTATACAGGCCATTTATGACGGTCATGCAATCAAAACAGCCAGCAACCTAGACATCTCAAGGTTACTGGCTGTTTGCCCTCCTATTATTTACACAGTCGTATGACATTCCAAGATAACCTTGGCAATGTTCCAATCACCATATCGTCACGTATGGCAGCATCGCCACCACTATGCGGTGTAACACGATTAGGATGACTCATCGAATTCACGGCTTTCACATCCTTATTTTCCAATACAATGTGTTCCACCACGCGGTATCCCTCAAAGCTACGCAAGTCGCACGTCATAACTAATGAGGAATCCAGACTTTTATTAATGGCAAATATCGTAAGTTCATCCTTCTCTTCTTGGTAAACAACAACGGTATCCAGGAAGGGGACATCCGTATAGTCCTTCGTATCATATTTAGGAGCATCTATGAATGAATGCAGCACCGTTCCTCTCCCATAGACGGAGGTGTGCATATACGGATAAAAGATCGTTTGACGCCATGCAGGACCACCCGTTTGTGTCATAATCGGTGCGATGACATTCACTAATTGTGCTAAACAGGCAATTTTCACGCGATCCGCATGTTTTAATAGTGTGATCAGCATAGTCCCTACCATTAAAGCATCTTCCAAGGTATACACATCTTCAAGTTGTGGAGGTGCAAACTGCCAAGGTTCCATCTTTTTGTCAGACTCCAACGTATGGAACCATACATTCCATTCATCGAAGGAAAGCATCATCGTTTTTTTGCTTCTTTTTTTGGCTTTTATATAATCACACACCGCAATGATCTCTTGTATAAAAGCTGTCATATCCAGCGATTTGGCCAAGTAATTGGCAGTGTCATTATCTGCATTTCCATAGTACGTATGCAAGGATAGATAGTCGACATTGTCATACGTATGGTCAAGCACGGTGGCTTCCCAATCCACAAAGGTTGGCATTCCCCGGAAAGAACTTCCACATACCACCAACTCGATCGATGGATCAACGAATTTCATCGCTTTCGCTGTTTCATTCGCCAATTGACCATAGTCGTCTGCCGTTTTGGCACCAATTTGCCAAGGACCGTCCATCTCATTTCCTAAACACCACGTCTTAATCCCATAAGCCTCTGGATAGCCGTGAGCAATTCTTAAATTACTCCAATACGAACCCGAGGAATGATTACAATACTCCACCAAGTTTCTGGCGTCATCTATCCCTCTAGTGCCTAAGTTAACGGCCATCATCGCTTGTGCTTTTACTTGTTTGGTCCATGCGAGAAATTCATTGGTTCCAAATAAATTAGGCTCTAGAACACGCCATGCCAGCTCCAGCTTAGCAGGTCTTCCGCTAATCGGTCCAACACCATCCTCCCAGTTGTATCCTGAGACGAAGTTGCCCCCTGGATAACGAACGATAGGGACACCGATTTCATTGATCATCTCCCTAACATCCTGCCTAAATCCTTGTTCATCTGCTGCCGGATGTCCAGGCTCATAAATGCCGCCATAAACGGCACGTCCCAAGTGTTCAATGAAAGATCCGTAAATACGTTTATCGACTTCAGCAATTCGAAAACTTTTATCCAACTTCATACTCGCTTTTAACACAGTCGTCATCTCTCTCTTCCTCCTAATGTAAGCGCTACAAGCTAAGTATAGCCCCCGGATAAGGGATTATCGATACATGATATCAACCTATTCTTTAAAAATATCAACCTATTTCAAGCTGCCTTCTACCTGTACATACGCAAAAAGCTGCCCTGCAGATCAACGAAGATCCGAAAGGCAGCTTCTCGTACATGGATTAGGTTCCGAATACTCGCCAGGATTCAATTCCTGAAGATGTCGTCGCTTTGGCTGTGATGTTGACACGAATTTTGGTGGTAGAAACAGGCGTAAATGTCGTCGTGTTGTATTGATTCGCAGCAACCCCTAATCCTGATGGGCTTGCTACATTGACCCATGCTGTTCCATTCCAATACTGAATGGTATAGGAGGCTGGCAGATCGATACCTTGATCGTCGTCAAACCAATAAATCGCTGTACTGGATAATGTTTTTGCTGAGGCAAAGTCGTATTGAACCCATTGCGTCGTACCTGGATTATCCCAGTTTCCATACACGGAATGCCCTCTGTCATTTGAACTTGTTGGTGCATACCCATCGTTCAGACCTGCCAGACTTTCCCAAGACGATACGAACGAAGTCGTCGCTGTCCCTTGCGGTGCAACATCCTGAGGACCTGACGGTGTGCCTACTTGCAGTTTCACATCGTACGTAGTATTCGTTCCAATGCTGAGATTGACAATGGTTTTAGCACCTGATGTCGCCGTCACTGTGCCTGTTTGCACGTTGTTCACAAGCACATTATACGTACCTGCTGCAAGCCCCGTAAATGTAACTTTCGTCGTGTGGGCAGCTGTTGTCATTGAATTTTTCAACGTAAAATTAACGTCATTCTTTGCTATTGCCACAATAGCTGATGTATATTGGTCACGCTCAAGCTCCATGGAGAACTTCTCCGTAATGAGATGCAATCGTTTGAACAAGCCATCCTTCGGCGTGATCGTATATTTCCCGTTGCTTGAGGTCACGTCCGCCCCATAGCCATACAAGCCAAAGATAGGGTCAACAGCCACATCCGCACTTAGAATTTTCAAAGCACCGAACAGCCCAAGATCAGCCTCTCCACTCATCCCGCGCCAGCCATTAAATAGAGGACCGCCGTCAAGCCCTAGAGCGCCGTTATTTCCTTTACTTGCTTGATACGTCCAAGAAACAGCACCGATATTCGCTGGATCACTACTGATTTGACCAGAATTAATCGCACTGATATTCGCTATTTTGGCCGCATAGGATAACCGCTGTTCCCTCTCAGGCGTCGTGGAATTCGTACGAATCCAGTCATCCATCGCATAACCTGCAAGTGACGTACTGTATTGGAAATTCCACCAGTTGTCCCCCGTAATCGTTACAGGATCTGTGTAGTAATACCACACTGGCATATGTCCGCGTGCTGCTCTCGTTTTGGCATTGATTTTACCCTTGATGGTATTGTTATTATTCATCTTAGCCAGCATATAGACAGATTCTTCTCCTGTATTATCGTAGCTGTATTCAGAACCATACGGATAAGCATTTGCCGAAAAATTGTTGTATTTCGTTGCCATTTTGCTAATAATATCATTCGCTTGTGTTGAATAACCTTCGTCTTGCAGTGCTTTAATGATGTCTGGCGTTGTTAACTCACCCATTAACCCCGTCTCCCAGTTGTAAGCAACAGGTCCATCATACAAAGCTTTGAACACATTATAGGCACGCAGCAAATACGTATTTTTGGGATTCTTGTAGGTCACAAGATTCGGGTAAAGCTTTGCGATTTTATACATACTGAAGTACGTGTTATAAATATGCGGATACGCATAACCCCGATAAGTTGGTGTTGTGTTCGGCTGTGCCATTAAGAAATCGGGTACCAGATAGTCGGTATGATGGCCATTCATCAAATTCGTCCATACCGCCGTTTCCAAATAATTATCAACCGCTGTTACTTCCGAAGCGATTGGTGTAATGGCATTTTTCTCAGCAAGGAATTGACCATGTGTAAGCCCCCAATCATCTCCCCACCCCCAGTATCCAGCGAAATTGTTTCGCTTCGCTTTGGTCTGCATCATCCAGTCGTCAAACACTTTATCCCGAATATCCCCTGGCACATTCCATTGTTGATTATTCACCATGAACGTCGAATGCCGTTGTAATGCCGCATCGATAGGTTCAATGGCATAGAATTGGAGGACTGTTTTCTCTCCATTGCCATACGTAACCGTAACATTGTTCTGTCCCAAATGGGTCATCATCATCTGATATAATTTGTGATTCGTTCCCGTCGTACCTAAAGAAGTAATCGTCGTCTCTGATGGGTATTGCGGCGTAACGGCCGTTATTGTTTTGGAGGTGTGCAAATCAAATTTAGCCGTCTGATTCGTTGGCACAATCATGCCAGGGACCACATTGAAATCGACCATTCCTTCGCTATATAACCTGTCTTGAACAGCATACTCATCCGCAGCTTTAAAGAATTTGAAGGCGTACGTTTTGCTTGCGCCTGGTGCAAGTGTCAAACTGGTGTTCGGCAAATATCCGCGACCGTTGCTTTTAATCACATTGGAGTGGATATAGTACACATTCAGACCCTTCGCATAGCCGCCTTGATCCGCTGCCCACTTGCTGCCCGGATGCTCCTCAACGCGCCAATTATCTTGATACTCAAGTCCTGCTCCCGTCGTCGTGTCAGGTACCATGAGCAGGGAAGGACCAATACCGCTAGGACGCTGCGCCACGATATACGAGCTATTGTTACCGATAAAAGCATGTGTAATGATGCGTGTCTCATAGATGGGGTCATTATTGCCGGCAGTGAAGAACTCATTGAAGGGGAGCGGGAGGCCGAAATCTCCGATTTCCAAAGATTGCGTGCTCGTATTCGTAACGGTGATTCCCCATTTCAAATAGTCACTTACAAGGGAGTAGGATTCATCGACTTTAAAATTTTTAATACCTGCACTGTTGGTTGAATTCTGATAGGTAATATTGACGGTATTGCCCGTCTGGGAAGTGGTTCTACCATCCGCCGATTTACTCGATAACGCTTGCGTCCAAGCTCCTGTTCCAAGCCTGTAAGTAAACATCAGCTCCCCAACCCATTGATGATCAGCCGTATTCTGATTGGGTGCATTCGTTGCATTCATGACATAGTTGGTTGGGTATGTATCCCCGCCAATTTGTAGAGAAGTAATTTCGCCATTCGTGCCCGTCTGGACCGTAAAATTACTGTTCGTAATGGTATTGGCGGAAGCGAGTTGCGGCACCAACAGGATGGCTGCTGCAGTAAACGTTGAAGCTGCAAACAGTTGCACGCGTTGTGACTTCGACATCTTGCTCCAATACTGTCTAAGCATTTGCTTCATTAGATAGCCTCTCTTTCTCATTTAAGATTTCATCGACATCTAGCAGGGATACCATTGGGCTTTAATCCTGGCAGTATCGTGCTGTCATCCTTTGCGGCGCACCCCCTATCATCCATTGAAATTGTAGCGCTTACATTTCCTATCATATCTAAAAATTGTGTGATTTAATTTCATTTTCACAACCTTTTTTTACACTATATGAACTAATATCACCGCAGATTTATTTAAAAATCTCAACCTGAAAAACCCCTAAAGGATTATCCTTCAAGGGGTTTTTTAGCTTCGCTTCTTATGGCAGAATATTAACTTTTCATACCGGTCAACGTGATTCCTTCTACAAAGTACTTTTGACCAATCAGGTAGAAAATAACGCCTGGAGCAAAGGACAGGCACGTGGCTGCCATCGTCAACGACCAATCTTGCTTTAATTGACCTTTAAAATTGGTAAGCCCCAACGCGATAGTGAATTTTTCGCTCGAATTAATGTAAATCATCTGTTGGAGCAAATCATTCCATAAGCCGATGAAAATAAACAATGCGACGACAATCATGGCGGGCTTGATCGCCGGCATAATAATGCTGAACAAAATCCGGAAGTACCCGGCCCCGTCAATCGTTGCCGCTTGGTCGAGTTCTCTCGGTATGGAGAGAATAAACTGTCGTATCAAAAAGATATTAAAAGCGCCGCCGCCGCAAAAATATGGCAAAATCAATGGCAGATAGCTGTCATGGAGCCCCAACCCCCGTGTCCAACCGATGTAGAGGGGAATGAGCGTAACCATGGCAGGCAACAGCATAGAACCGACGCAAAGCATCCAGATCAATTGTTTGCCTCTAAACCGCAACCTCGCAAAGGCATATCCGCACAAGGTAGCCGTGAACGTCCCCCCCAAGCAGGAAGGAACAATAATGATCATCGTATTCCACAAATATTTCCAAAATTTAAATATATTCAATGTTTTTTCATAATTGGAGAACAACCAATTTTTCGGTATGAGAGACGGCGGATATTTGTAAATCTCGGGATTCGTCATCAGTGACGTACGGAATATCCACCAAATCGGGAAGAGCACGATGAGGGCAAATACAATGACGACTATAAGTGTAAGCACGTTCATCGTTCGTTCACTGCGTTTCTTGCTCTTATAACTGGTGTATGCGACTTCGCTCATTTATCGTCGTCTCCTTCGGAAAAGATCCACCGTTTAGACGTCTTGAACAAAACGGCAGTAAAAGCGGCAAGAATGGCGAAAATAATAAAGGTCGTCGCGCAGGCATAACCCAGCTTGTAGTTGACGAAAGCCTGATCATACATCAGATAAGTCATGAATCGAGAAGAGTTGCCCGGACCGCCATTGGTCAAAGCAAGAGCAGGCGTAACGACTTGGAGATTGGCGATTAGGCTCAGCAACAGGTTGTAAAAGATAATCGGCGTCATACAAGGCAAGGTAACATGCAGGAAGCGATTCCATCCATTCGCGCCATCCATTTCAGCTGCTTCATGATAGACGCTTGGAACGCTTTGAAGCCCAGCCAAAAAAATAACGATTAAGTTCCCCGACAGCCAGACCGCAATCAATGAAAGAGATGGGATTACGTAATTGGAATCCGCGATAAAAAGGACTTTGTTCAAACCGATTTCGGAGAGGAGATAGTTGAAGAAACCAAAATTCGCCTCGTAAAGCCAGGACCATCCTACATATATAGCGGCAGCAGGCAAAACGAAAGGCACATAGAATATAGCTCTGAAAAAACCTCTTGCCGGAATTTTACGGTTCAACAGCATCGCTATGAAAAGGGAATAAATCATACTTCCGGCTACAGATAAAAATGCGAAGTAGAGCGTTGCTATAATTGAATCTTTAATATAAGGATCGGTGGTAAATAGCGTAATATAATTGCTGAAGCCGACGAATTCAGGGTTTTTTAGTCCCGTCCAATTCGTCATACTAATTCCCAACACGCCAAGAAGAGGCAGATATGTAAGGAAGATCAGTCCGAGTATTGCTGGAATCAAGCATATATAAGCAACGCTTGCCTCACTTGAATGAAAGCGGGAACGGCGTTGCTGAGGTTTATTAAAGGTTTCCATGTCTTGCCCCCCACCTCATATTTGAAGGATGACCACCGCTTGCAAGTTCTTGGCGGCCATCCTTCCGATACGTTATTTTTTGCCTTTATTGGCTGCTTTCAGAGCTTCGAGATTTTTGGTAATGGCATCCTTAGCGGTAGCTTTACCAGTCCATACATCCCCCAAAGTCGATCCCAGCAAGGTGTTAAAATCCGTCGTATGATTCGTATAGAACCAAGCAGCTGGTCTGGCGGCTGAGGATTGCGCATAATCGACTACAGCTGACTTGTATTCGGCATACGGAGGGAAGTTCTTATTGTCGACCCACTTATGCGTAAGTGTTTCATCTGTATACCACTTCTTCAGTGTTGGCATCCAAATGCCCGATGAGATCAGTCCCCAGTTGTTTTCTTCAGCCGTGTACCATTTCAGCCATTCCATCGCTTCTTTCGGATGCTTGGTCTGGGAGAATACGACATTGGCACCGCCGGTGTTGAGGGTAACTTTTTGCTTAAAGTATGGTAATACGGCTACGCCATATTTCAGTCCTGCTTCCTTGGCTGCATTCAAGCTAGTTCCTATGTTCCACTGGCCGTTTGTGGCCATGGCAACCGTTCCTGCGATGATGGTACGCTGAATGCCATCATCGGTCTGTCCAACAGACAACGGGGCAACTTTGTCTTTCAAGTACAGATCCGCGACTTTCTGAATCGCTTCGATACTGGCGTCTTCCCCAATTCTTACCGCTGTACCGTCATTGTTATAGAAACCCCCGCCATTGCTAAGCACCCAGGCTTCCAATTGCCATGCCAGGTTTTCGACGGATGCGCCATACTGAACGATGCTCTGCGGATTAAAGCCAGCCTCGTCAGCATGTTTGCCATTCTTGTCGACCGTCAGCTTCTTCGCCGTTGCTACGAATTCGTCCCATGTCCATGCTTTATCCAATGCGGATGGCGGATAAGGTACCTTCGCTTTATCAAACATGTCTTTGTTGTAATAAAGAAGGAGGATTTCATTCGCAGCAGCATAGGCTACGGTTTTGCCTTGATATTTGTAAGCAAGGCTATCCAGCGGCTTGCTGTCACTACCCGCGTACATTTCACTAACATCTTTCAGCATGCCATCGGAGGACCACTGGATGACGCCATCCTCTTTCAATATTCCCGTATCTGGCAATTGACCTGCCGTCGCCTGCGTATTCAACTTCGTCATGTAGTTTTCCCAAGGAATCGCTTGCACTTTAACTTCGATTCTGTTTTGAGAAGCATTAAATTTATCCGCCGCTGCCTGGGTTGTGCTTCCTTCAGCCTCGCTTCCCCACATCGAATAGGTAATCTTAACCTTCTCCGTGGAAGGAGCTGCCGTTTTCTCTGGTGTTTTTGTAGCTGCTTCTCCCGTTGGCGATGCGCTTGGTTTATCAGTATTCGTGGAGCATCCAGCGACCAAACCTAAGATTAATACCATAGACACGCTAAACATGAATTCTTTTTTCATTGTTTTCACATTAACCCCTCCATCATATATAATTCAACGTCAATCCTTAATTCCTCCCGCGTTGGCAGGGAATATTTCATCTGACTATAAGGACTGCTATCGAGTAGTTTGCTCCCTTCCCTCCTTGACCAGAGTCAATAATTGTCATCTATCCTTGCACCTCATGAGGGTAAAACCGTATTTTCTCTGATCCACACTCGCATTTCGCCGCTTCCCCGATTCGCCCAAGCAAAGTATGGGATGAATCGAGCGGTCGTAGCTACCAAATGATCTTCGTCTTTCACGCGGTACAGTTGATCCTTCCAGCCCTCGTCTTGGATCCGGTAAGCAGTTAAGTCAATGGTAAGTAGTCCGCCTAATAAGCTGCTATCAAAATTAACTTGATCTTCGAAGCCCGGATGGATGATCAGCTTATGCAGCCCTTTGCCATTGTCAGCTTCCTCCAAGCAGTACACCATCGGCCCTCGCTGGATGGCGACCATGCCTACGGTCTCGCGAATCTCAGGATTGCCTTTCATCGGGCTAACCTTCATCGGTAGAACTAGATCGACGATATCGCCTGCGTTCCATGTCCGTTCAAGATGCAGATATCCGTTAATCAGGCGCAGATCGGATTCCGCTACCGGTTGCTCGTTAACCCTGACATCCCAAGACCCGCACCAGCTCGGTATCCGCAAAGCCAAGGAGAAAATTTTGGGCCCATCCATCGTTAGCTCGAATCTGATGTTACCGTTCCAAGGCAAGTCGGAATGCTGGGTGAGCCCAATAGCGCTGCCATCCACATCCACCGTGACTTGACTCCCAATATATAAGTGAGCATAAAGGGCATGCCCATGGAACGAGTAGATATAGTTGCCGAGAGAGGCAAGCAGCCTAGCGATATTAGGCGGGCAACAAGCGCAACCGAACCATCGCTGCCTTTCCATCTTCACGTGATCGAAATTCTGATTCTTACCGCTCGCTTCAGGCCAAGCTTCCAAAGGATTCACGTAGAAGAAGTGCTGTCCGTCGCGAGACATTCCGCCGATAACGGTGTTGTAAAGCGCTCGCTCCATGACGTCTGCGTATTCGCTTCTTGGCTCGATCTGAAGCATGCGCTGGGCGAAGAAGATCAAACCGATCGATGCGCATGTCTCAGCATAAGCCGTATCGTTCGGCAAATCGTAATCGAGCGTGAATGACTCACCATAAGACATCGAGCCGATCGATCCCGTAATGTACATTCGCTTGTTCACGATGTTATGCCAGAGCGTCCGGCATGCCTTCAGCAACGCCTCGTCTCCGGTCGCTGCCGCTACGTCGGCCATCCCGGTGCACATATATACGACCCGCACCGCGTGTCCTTCAGCCGTCTGCTGCATGCGAATCGGGAGGTGCGCTTGGCTGTAAGATTTGTCCTTGGCTATCTTCAACGCTTGGAAATGAATCTCGCCATTCCGGCGATCGAACTCTACGTCGTAGAAGTGGGGAGTCTGCCCTCTCTCGTCCAAGAAGAATTTCGCCAGCTTCATATATCGCTCGTTGGAGGTCGCTCTGTAGAGCTTCATCAGCGCCAGCTCGACCTCTTGGTGACCATCATAGCCTTTAATCTTGCCATCCTCTGGCCCGAACGTCGCATCGATGCAGTCGGCCAGCTTGCAAGCCACTTCCAGTATCTTGCCTTTCCCCGTGGCCTTCTCATAGGCGACCGCCGCTTCGATTAGATGACCCGCGCAATAGAGCTCGTGGCACTCCGCGAGATTCGTCCATCTGCCTGCTTTTTCTTTAAGTGTAAAATACGTATTCACGTATCCGTCCGCATGCTGCGACTTCGCGATCAGATCGACGACTTCGTCCGCTACTTTCTCCAGATCGGGATCAGGCATTTGCTCCAACAGATAACCGACGGCTTCAAGCCACTTGGCCACGTCGCTATCTTGGAACACCATGCCGTAGAAGTCACCTTGCTCTAATCCGGCGGCGATTCTGAAATTCTGGATGGCGTGACTCGGCTCGTTGCCTTCGATTCGGTCATTCAGCGCCTCCCATTGGTAAGGGACTACCACATCGCGAATTAATGAAATATAAGGGGACCAGAAGTCATCCTGGATGATCACGTTCTTCAATTGAACAGGTGTTGAGATGGATAAGTTGCTCATCAAGTATGCCCCTTCACTTAAATTTCGCTTTCCTCTTAATGAAAGCGCTATATTTATAATACATGTGATAGCCTGGTATTAATTAAAGTTTTACAACCACTTTTTTAAAAATAACAACCAATAGAAACCATCCCAAATAAGCTCTCCGCTTATCCCATCTTTCATCTTTTGCGTTCCCAGACTGGGTAGATTTTGGGATTAACTGGATTTTATACATCTATTTCCGGGTAAAACTTGCCTTTGGGGAGTTTAACTGGATTTTATACATCTAATTTTGCCCGAAATGTCCCATTTGGCGAAATTGGCATGAAATAACGGGGAAACGAGCACCAAGAACAACACCTACCCCCTAACATGTAAACTCTTATTTTTATTAATAAGATTCGCTCTTGTAATTCCTTAAATTCCGAGTATAATACTAGGTATAACGCCGGAATGAGGTAAACGCCATGCTAAAAACCGTGAAACTAGAGCAACGCTGGAAAGATGATTACTTGGATTTGTTGAATTATGCGAAGCAAATCGGGGACGTCCAATGGCAGAACGACATTATACAGACGCTGAGTAACTCAGCCTTATATATGCAACAAACGACACTTGAATATCAAATAAGCCAATTATGGCAACAGTTCGATGCCGTCAATACGAAGATGTTGGAGCTGTACAAACAGCTGAGAGAAACAGATAACGCGTATGCCTCTTTTCGGTTGATCGAGGAAGTCTGGGGATTGAAACTACAGCGGGTTGAAATTGGTAAACAGTTGAACGCGACTTACCATAGCTAGAAAATGCAAAAAATCCCGTATGCGGTTTTCCGCTCTACTGGACATCGGTTCCTGCCTATTCGTTATTTCCTTGCATGCAGTCATCTGCTCTGCAGAATTGCTTTTCATGGTACGCATCAATTTGCAGATTGATATGTACAGATCTCATCATTTCATCGGTTGAATTCAATGATAACCGTTTGTGTGTGATAACTCCTTGCCTAAGGATGAATCTTACACAGCGGTTTGTTTCATTTCACGCATCATGCCCATCATCATCGTCATCATCTCATCGCATGACTGCATTTTGGACATCATCATATCCATATCCATCATGTCCTTCATTTCCATACCTTGCATGCAATCCATCATCATCTTCATGTTGTTCATTTTACACATCATTTCTTCCATACACATCGACATCATCATTTTCATGCTCATCATTTCCATTCGTTCCACTCCTTTCTCTCTACTTTATTTGTTTTCCAACAATTAGAAGATTAACCCATTTGAATGATTTAATCAAGCCTTTTTCAAAAAAAATATTGCATTCAGCTAAATGATTATGTTATATTTATTAGTTTGCTAAATACCAATTTCACCCCTTGGACTGAGGGTTTTAGTCGGATTTAATGCTAGTGCGCGAAGAAAAACGGCTGTGGATCAGCCAAGTTGGAGCAAGCGTGCGACTCCCGCTTTGGCGGGCCCTAAGTCGATTTTTTCGACTTACGAGCACGCTGCTCGCGCTTTGGCGGGCCCTAAGTCGATTTTTTCGACTTATGGGCGCGCGGCTCGCGTTTTGGCGGGCCCCAAGTCGATTTTTTCGACTTACGAGCACGCTGCTCGCGCTTTGGCGTGCTCTAAGTCGATTTTTTCGACTTACGAGCGCGCTGCTCGCGCTTTGGCGGGCCGTAAGTCGATTTTTTCGACTTACGGGCGCGCGGCTCGCGCTTTGGCGGGCTCTAAGTCGATTTTTTCGACTTATGGGGGCGCAGCTCCCGCTTTGGCGGGCTGTAAGTCGATTTTTTCGACTTACGGGCGCGCAGCTCGCGCTTTGGCGGGCTGTAAGTCGATTTTTTCGACTTACGGGCGCGCTGCTCCCGCTTTGGCGGGCTGTAAGTCGATTTCTTCGACTTACGGGCGCGCGGCTCGCGCTTTGTCGGGCCCTAAGTCGATTTTTTCGACTTACGGGCGCGCGGCTCCCGCTTTGGCAGCTCCGCTCGAGGCGCGCAAGCCATGAACCAAACGAAAAAGAAGCCTCTCGGCTTCTTTTTCCCTACCTGCTAAGGCACTGGCTCAAATTTAACCGCATCCACGGTTACATAACCATTCGCGCCATCGTTGCGCACCTTTACATTGCCTGACGTACCTGCATCAAACGTATACGTACCCAACAAATTCCACTGGCCGCCATCCTGGGTTTCATCTATGGTAACCGTTGAAGTAACGCCAGCATGAAGGATGTCCACCTGGGCATTCGTTGCCCTATTCGTGTGGGAAGGCCACCACATATACACCTTATACGTCCCTGCTGCCGTTAGCGTAGGAGTGAAGGCAGCACTCTTTAATCCATGATAGGTGTTACCGTCATGCAAATAACTTATGCCATACTTATTAGTCAGATTCGTGCCAAAAGACCACCTTCCAACCAGCGTAACGCCCGTAGTATCAGCATCATCCACAATAATCGTAGCTGCAACCGGCGCTAAACTGAACTTCACTTTGAACGCTTTCCCCTTCGCCCCATTCACATTCACGCTAAATTTAATCGTAGGGCTCAACTGGGTAACGGTAATGCCTGCATCTGCCGTGAGTGTCCCAGCCCCCGCCTTGTTAATCTCAACCTGAATAGAGCCCGTATTCGCCTGCTTCGGATCGGATACAGATATTTCGAAACCATTCGATGTTTCCTTCGTCATAACGGCTGTTTTCTTATTCGAGGTTATCCGATCCACAGTCGTCACCGCATCGTTCCAGAAATTCACACCTACAACATTCAGCGTATTCTCTTTCACCGCTTGCGCACTGGCGGAATTCTCCAACACCGTAATATTCGGATTGTTGGCATAGCTAGCAACCTCTGCGCTGGTCTTGTTCGGCAGAATCACATACTGATACGCCTGATCCGTTGCATTGCCGCCATGATCTAACCACATCGTCATATAATTCTTCGTAATGCTGGTGCCCGACGTAACACCCGTCGTCTTAATTTGATTCCATTTGCCGGTTCTCGCTTCCCGTTTCGCTTGGACCGCTACCGCCGTTGGGAAATAGTAGCCGATATCCGAACCTGGCACATTCCCTGCCAGATGCATCGTGCTAACGCTAGGCAGCGATTGCGACCATCCCAAACTAGTGGATTGCGCCACGCCATTCACCGTCAAAGCATTGGAACCTGTACTGTTCAATTTACGATTCTCAACAATCGTTTCAATCGACTTCGCATCAGCACTCGTAATTCCCACTCCTAATGCTACAATCTCATCATCAAACATAAACCACGATTTTTTGGCGGTTAACGTACTTGGCGTATTCGAGGTAATCCCCATCTCCATGCCAGTAACACCATATACGCCAAGGATATCTGTTCCTCCGACCCAATTGCTCGTATTATGCTGGCTTACCGCATACGTCGCAGAAACGACCGTCGTTCCAGGCAACCGATATTTATCAACTGTCGGCCAGAAATCCTCGCTATATTGGTTCAGGTCATTATTATACAGATAAGTCGTACCTACACCCGTATACCAGCCCTTCAAATTTTCACTATTGGCTCCTTCGTAGCTTCCTATTTTGTTCGAGAATAGAGCAAGACCGAATCCATAGCCAGGCCGAAGCTGGACCGTTCTAGCCATGGAGCTAAATTGTTGATATTTCACCAGTTCGCTAGCCGGAGCTACAGCAGAGTCGCTCATGATGCCTTGGGCTAACAAGATCATGTTGATGGATGCATCCGTGTAGAACTTGTTCGTGGTACTGCCTTGATTTTCCGCCCCAATCCAGTATTTGATCATGCTTTTGAAGGCGTTGGCATCCGCAGCAGGAGCAATTTGAGATAGACGAATTATTCCTTGCATAATGAAATGTCCTGCATCCCGATCCTGGGAAGTGTAGCGAGCGATTTCTCGGCCACGAGACATATCCATCATGGCCCCTTTGTAGATAAGCGGCTGATAGGATTTATAAATCCATTGATACACATTCGACTGGTTGGCATTCGTAATCTCGTAAGTTGAGCCTTTTAACAAATACATCATATTGGCCGTATCTATTAAGATGTTAGCGCCATATCCACCTGTGTACGCATAAACATTATGCTGGATGAAAGAACCATCTGCGTAGAACCCATCACCTGTCGTCACATTTGAAAATAAGGTCGTTAAGGCATCGCGAGCGGCAATAAGCTTCACACTGTCCTTAATAATCACACCTCGCAAGATGAGAACCGCTGCCTGCCATGACAGATTGGCTCCAGCTTTATTCACCGAAGGCAAGTACTTAATCACGGCATTCATGTAGTTCGTTATTTGCGTCGCGCTGAGTGAATCGTACATAAGTACAACGGTATCATTCAATGCTGTTGGTGCGCCGATCTGCCAATCCCACCAATTGTCATAGGAGGCTTTGGTAGAATTGTATCGCCATGTATTCATCCAATCCAACGCCATGATGACATCTGCAATAAGTTGAGGGTCCCCATACAGCGGAGATCCGTAAGTCTGTGTCGCTAACGCCATGTCCCTAATGCGACGGAATCCGGAAGTCACTTGACTGGACGTACGATCTCCAGCTGGCAAATCGACCCACAAATAATTCGTAGGTGCCGCCGGCGCCTTGTTCATACGGTCCCAATAGTCTTGAGCAGTAGCCGTAATCGCTGCGATTTTCGGACTAATATCCCCATCCGTCACGGAGTAGGAGGTTCCCCCAGTCAGCATTGTTTTCCATTTGGCCCTCAATGTATCGAATTCATCTGTTGCATACGCTTTTTGCGGGACGTAAGTACTTATAATCATAAACACCATTAACAACATGAAACTAACATACCAAATTCGCAGTCCTTTCCCGTTAACCATGGAACATCCCCTCTCATAATGGTAGTGCTATTAGCCGATCTCATTTACAAAATAATAGATCCCCCCTCTCGCAGCGTCGAGCGAAGCTCCTCCGTATTCACGTCGCCAACTCCGATATCTGCTCGCAGCGCTAGATAAGCCGCAACGCCAGCTGCTTCACCAGTCTGATTCATATTTACCATGACACGAACTGCACCATAGGCGACTTGATCCACATCAATCATGCGACCGCAGGTCAGCAAGTTGTCATAGCCTCCGGGAACTAAGCAGCGGTACGGTATCTGATAAAATGTAGGATCTTGCTCCGTTTTCTCCCGCCATCTCCCTTTGACCACGGGATATCCTGGGCGCACATACGCCTGCTCGCCATCCAAATATTGAAAGGTGATCCCCGGCTTATCATCATGGTGAATATCCACACGATAACTGCCATTCGCAATGGCATCCTCAAAGCGGACACCATACAGCACATCATTCCCAGTAAGGCGATACTGACAATGGATATGCCTAGTTTCGCGAATGCCAATGTAAGAGGGAAGCGAGAGCAGTGTCAGCTTATTGTCTGGCCCATATTTGCGTACCATATCCATGATCGCTCTAACCTGTCTTCTTCCTTCCATTTCGCTTTGTGTCAAGGATAACCCCTCCTTGCAGTCCACATCATACACTCTTGTCCCCGCATACATATAGACATCTTTACTGCCGGGTACGAAGCGCCCCCAACCGAAGCCCTCTGGCAAGTCGAATTCAGCCTGATGCTTAATGAGGGCATCATTTAAGTCAAGTCCCTTCAAAGAATTAAACCCTGTGACATCATTAAACCCTGGGCCCGATCCCCATCCACCGATTTTGGCACAAGTCGTAGGTGGTTGCCGATGATCCTCATTCGTTAACGGCAGCATCAGACGCGCGCACAAATCACCGTCACCTGTTGCATCGATGAACATTTTCGCTTTAATCGCACCTCTGCCTGACTTGTTCTCCACGAGGATGGCCGTTAATTTACCATCAGTAAGGACTGGTGCCACGAACATCGTATGCAAATAAGGCCCCACCCCCGACTCTGTGATGAGCTCATCCAATTCGATTTTCAACTCTTCCGTATTCAGCACATAGCCGACCGAATGGCTCTTCTTCTCTTCCGCCACAGCCCCTCGCCGATCCAATCGTTCCACGGTTTCTTGCGTTAAACCGCCAATAATCTGCTGCTTGAACTCGGTATCATAAAAGCTATGCCAGATATTGACTAAGCCCGACGTCGCAACGCCGCCGAAATTATTTTGCTTCTCCACAATAACCACACTTGCACCCAGCCTCGCTGCCCGTACAGCGGCGAAGACTCCTGTGCAGCTTCCGCCAAGCACACAAATATCCACTTCTTCAATGACTGGAACCGACTTCGCTTCTTCCAAAATATATTCGTTTGTATGCATCTGCATCGACTCCTCATTCATCCTTTAAATGTGAAAGGGCTGAAACGAAAGCTATTTGACAGCCTTGCTCCAGCCCCTTAAAATACCTTGCTTTTCTACTTGATATAGCCCAGCGGCTTCAGAACCAAGTTGCCTTGCTCCACATATTTGGATAGCTGATAGTTGGTCTCTAGTGTTTTGGTGAACGCATCGAAGCTGTCTAGTGGACTCTTGCCAAAAATAAACTTCGTAATCTCTTCGCTTTCGAAGCGATTTTTATCACTGATGGACACGCCTTCCGGATTCGGAATAAGCTCTGTATAGGTCTCAATGCGCGGTTGTTTCTCGGCAAAATCAATAAATGGCAGCTGCTTCGTAAATTTCGCTTTCAAATAATTCTTTTCATCTCGTCCTGTTAATTGATGATTGAAGGCGAAGCCTGTTTTGGAGCTGTCCGTCACGACAGGGATGTTATTTTCCATTTTATAATGCGTACCTTCGATTCCGTACATTGTCGTTAAATAGCCTGGGCCATCTGCGATATAATTGAAGTATTCTAGGATTTTATTCAGCTTCGCCGGGTCCTTCGCGACTTCCTTGGACACAGCAAACCGTCCACCTGTAGCACTGATGTCAAAATAGCCTTGGTACTTACCACCTGGACCTGTTAACGCATCCATTTGTACCCAATTCGCTGCTGGATTCACCGCTTTGTACTGCGCAATATAATCATCCTTGGTCATTTCGCCCCAGTTGATATATAGAATACCCGCTTGCCCTTTAAAAGCTTTCTCCTGATGCTTCAAACCTTTGTTCGTCATAAATTCCGGATCGACCAAGCCCTCGCTAATCATATCCTTAATGTAGGACAGGGCTTGCTTCGTTTCTGGCTGTGTAGTCGAGTACACAACTTTATTATCCTTGATCATGAACTGACCAGGTGAAGCCACGCCGAATGCGGAAAATACGGGGTCAAAGGTACTTGGTGTATTCACAGCATCTGGTGTTCCAATACCAATCCCGGTAATCCCGTACGTATCTTTTTTGCCATTGCCATCGGGGTCACGCTCTGTAAAAGCCTTCGCTACAGCCTTCAATTCATCCAACGTTTTCGGAGACTGTAAGCCCAACTTATCCAGCCAATCCTGACGAACCCAATAGCTCGACATCGGCAGATAGGCACGTTTCGCGATCGCATATTGCTTGCCGTCTACCTTACCTTTATTCAGATCAACGTCCTTCAACTTCGCTTTAATATTCGGCATTTTATCCATATAAGGGGTCAAATCCAGCAAAATCCCTTGTTTCACATAGTTAGCAAGCTGCACCTTGGACACCGAGAAAATATCAGGCGTTGATCCCCCGGCAATTTTCACATTCAACTGTTGGTCATAATCCGTCGCACCGACGTTAAATTGCAAATCCATATTCAAATCCTTGTTCAGCTTGCTCAAAATAAAATCGTCAGCCATGCCCGGATAGTTGGATCCGCCTATGAACAAATTAATTTTCACCGGACCTGCGGCCGTTGTCGTGCTTGGTGCCTTCGTGCCCTTCTCTTGGCCACTTTCAGTCTTAGATGAACACCCCGTCACAACCACACATCCAATTAATATCGTTGATAAGACTACTGATAGCTTTCTTTGCATCTGATAATCCCCTCTCATATGTGTACTAGAAACATTAACCCCATTAACCTTTAATGCCGCCAAGCAGAACGCCTTGTGTAAAATACTTCTGGATGAACGGATACACGATGATGATCGGTACCGCCGATAGCACAACAGCAGCCATTTGCAGGGATTGCGTAGGTAACACACTCTCTATATCCATGGGCGGCAGCATTGAGTTAATCAGAATCGTCTTCAAGACGACCTGGAGCGGATACTTGCTCGTATCATTGACATACATGATGGCCTGAAAGAATTCATTCCAGTGACCAACCGCATAGAAGAGACCGATTGTCGCAATAATGGGCAACGAGAGCGGAAGCACAATGGTCCAGAGGATTCGCAGTTCACCAGCACCATCGATTCTAGCAGCCTCATCGAGACTTTCAGGGAGATTTTCAAAAAATGTTTTCATAATCAATAAATTAAAGGACCAGACCAAGCTTGGAATAATTAACGACCAGACCGAATTAATTAACCCCGTCGCTTTGACAACAAGATAGGTTGGTACGACACCGCCATTGAATAGCAACGTAAAGGCAACCAAGAACAGGAGAATGTTCCTTCCGGGCAGTCTGCTCTTACTAAGCGGATAAGCCATCATCGTTGTGACTAACAGGTTCAGCACTGTCCCCACAACCGTAATGAAAATCGTAACCCCATACGCTCTTGGTATTGTAGGATCATGGAGGAAAGCCGAGTAGGCTTCCAACGTTAATTTTCTCGGAAAGGCTACGAAGCCGCCATTTTTGAGCACTTCACTAAGCGGTGTCAATGACACGGACAGCACGTACATGAGCGGGAATATAACAGATACGACGAGAAGGGCAAGGATCAGATAGACAAGGACATCGAACCAGACCTCTTGTTTACTTTTTACCATACGCCTTCCCCCCAACGTCTAGCTATGCGATTCGCTGTAATGACCAACACGAAACCGACAACTGATTTAAACAATCCAACGGCTGCAGCCAAGCTGAAATTCAACTCTTCCAACCCTGTGCGGAATACCCAGGTATCGATTATGTCAGCAACCTCGTAAACTTGCACATTATACATAATGTAAATCTGATCAAATCCGGCATCGAGAATCTGTCCAAGCTTCAAGATCAGAAGCAGGATGATAACATGACGTATGCCTGGAAGGGTCACATGCCAAATCATGCGCAATCTTCCTGAACCATCGATGCGTGCCGCTTCATACAGGGTCGGATCAATGCTTGTAATGGCAGCCAAGTAAATGATCGCTGTCCAGCCGATATCCTTCCACACATCCGATGCGACAAGAATCGTACGAAACCATGTGGTGGAAGTTAGGAACGAAATCGCGTCCCCGCCGATGTTCTTCACCCACAGATTGACCAGACCATCCGTTTCGGAGAGGAACGCTGCTGCAATTCCGTAGATAATAATCCAAGACAGGAAATGCGGTAAATAGGTGACGGTTTGCACGAATCTTTTGAAGAAACGGGCTCTGACTTCACTTAATAGAATAGCTAAAGCAATTCCCGGCACCATACCGAACAACAGCTTATAAATGCTGATCAGGAACGTGTTCCTTAGCAAAGTGAAGAAGTACGGTGAATCATAAAACGTTTTGAAGTATGCGTACCACGGGCTTGCCCATGGACTGTCGAATACGCCGAGCATGACATTGAAATTCTTAAATGCGATAATCGCGCCAAACATCGGACTATAGCGATACACCGCGTAATAAATCAAGCCTGGCAGCAGCATCGCGTATAAGACGCGAAATGACCATATGACGCTAAGTTTTCTTGTAAGTGTCGATGTTCTCTGCATCGCTGTGTCCCCGCTTTCTATCTGGTTGACCTTGCCTCCTGATAGATTTATGATAAGCTTTTTCCAATAACGGGGTAACAGGTCAGAATTAAAGAAACACATGACATTTTTAAGGCAAAAAAAGCAAGGACACATTCCCTCGCTTTCCGTTAATTAGTCCGTTGATTCCAGAATTGGATGACGCAACGTCGCTTTAAAGCCGTGTGGCACCTTGTTTTCTACCTCTACGCCATAGTGGCGACCGTAGTGCAATTGCAGCCTTCTATTTACATTATATAGCCCAATACCGCCTTCGGTAGCGCCTTGGACAGGAGTCGTCCATTTGTAATCTTCTAACTGGTCCGCTTCGCAGCCATTCCCATTATCCTCAACGAGGATAACGAGATCTTCAGCTTCTTGATAAACCGTAACCAAAATTTTTCCCTTACGTTCCGTTAATTTATTCATGCCATGCCTCACAGCATTCTCTAATAACGGTTGAACGAGCAGCTTTAATATTTTCAGATGGAGTGACGATGGTTGAACATCAAATAAGACCTGAAAAGCCTGATTATTGCGTAGCAGCTCAATTTTAATATAGTTCCTCACATGCTCCAGCTCTCGCTCAATGGTTGTCCATTCGTTCTCCTCATTCATGCTGAACCGAAGCATATTAGCCAGTGTCGTCACCATGTCGCCAATGGTTTGCTCATGCGCGGACTCTGCTTTCCATTTAATCGAATCGAGTGTGTTATAGAGGAAATGGGGATTGATTTGGTTAATCAACATCCGCTGCTGAAGCTGCT
Source organism: Paenibacillus sp. Soil766 (assembly GCF_001428105.1). Classification (GTDB taxonomy): domain Bacteria; phylum Bacillota; class Bacilli; order Paenibacillales; family NBRC-103111; genus Paenibacillus_E. The sequence goes on from NZ_LMSJ01000054.1 coordinate 67,287, forward strand.
GCTTCTCGGATTCAATCTCTTTCGTCGTCTGCAGGAGACCCTCCATCCCTTGAATCATCGAGTTAAAGCCACGCACCATTTGCCCGATCTCATCCTTCTTCGTAGCAAATTTCTTGAAATAGAGCAGTCGCCCCAGCTGAACCTGCCGCATATGCCGGACAACCTCTTGGATCGGTGTGGTGAACTGGCGAACAATGAAGAATAGCATGACGAAAATAATAAAAAGACTCCCAACGATCATCCAGAAGGTAAATATTTTAATCCCATCAATCCGAACCGTTAAATCAGATACTGGAATGGTGGCAATCAGGCTCCACAGATCCTTCCCGCTATCGGCTATAGCTTGAGAAGCGACATAATACGATTTCCCTTGCATCAGCTCTGTTTCGAACGTACTCTTCTGACCTTGAAGGGTAGATGTTGGCAGCGAAACCGACTCTTCCGGCCCTATCGGCAAATTAGAAGCAAGGACATTCGCCTGACCATCCGCTAGCAGCAATCGGAAACGCGGGTATTGCGAAGGCGTAATCAGTTGCTTAGTCATCCACGTATGCGATATTTTGAACACCATCACACCGGCATTCTGAAAATCAGTGAGGGTGCGTATCGCCCGGACATAATAGAGATCTTTGGACGCTCCGCTTTGCCCCGTCTCGAAAGCCCAGTAGGCTTTTCCGCCTAATTCGAAGGATTTCGTGATTCGCTCCTTTGTCAGCTCCAACCCGAAAGAAGAATGGCTATTCATATAATTCGGATAGTTCTCATAATGATTCGGCAAAATGAACAACTCATAGGCCCCTCGGAGCTCCTCCGTAATTCCTTTCATCTCCGTGATGAATTCCGCTTCTTGAAAAAAGTCCAGAGGCGGCGGATTCTGCAGCATGCGCTGCAGCTTCGATGAGCCAATGACACGAAATCCAGCTGTATCCAGCTCTCTCAGAAACTCATTCACTTTCTCCGTATTATGCTGGAGATTATCCTGCAGGAAGGCGGACGTGACGTCCTCCACTTGCATTTTCGAACGCTCATAGGACAGGTACCCCAGTAGTACAACAGGGATAAAAATAGCGACCATCAAGGGCAGCAGCAGCTTTTGAAATAAGTTCATTTTCCGTATCGAAACTCCTTCGGGGTCTGCCCTGTCCGCTTCTTAAACAGCTTGCCGAAATACTGCAAATCTTGATACCCCACTTGCTCGGCAATTTCATATATTTTCAACTGGCTGTCGCGCAGCAGCTTCTTCGATTGCTCCATGCGCAGCTCCGTCATATAATCCAAAAAGTTCGTGCCCGTCTCTTTCTTGAACAACTGACTGAGCCATACGGGATGAATCGCTAACTGATCCGCGACACTCTGCAGAGTGATATGCTGCGCATACTGCGTGTCCAACAAGTTCTTAGCCTTTTCTATAATCGCATTGGAATGACTGCTAGCAACTCGCTTGGCCACACCCGTTAAGTAATTGAGCATGAGTGCCTTTAATTGTTCCAATTGTTCGCACTGCTCAAGATCTTCCCACAGGGACATCGGAATTTGATTCACTGGAACCGCATATTTATCCCGCAGCACACTATGCAAATTCAATATCCATTCCAGGCATTTCTTCGATACATCTTGGTAATCCTTCACTTCCTGGGCGGAGACGTAATAACTGACAATATGATCGACCGTCTTGCTTATTTGCTCCAAATCCCCCTGCAGCATGCCGCTCGCAGCTAATTCGAACGACAATCGACTCGGCTCCTGGTCGGACTGAAGCTCCTCAGCATATGTATGGACGTTATGGCCCGGAGTCATATAGACCATCTTCAAAGCTTTCAAGGCTTGTTGGTACGCTGTCGAAATGCTCTGGAACGAGAACTGTTCTTCACTTATTCCGAAGCCTAACGTTAACTTTTGATACTGCCATACTTGGGTTTGAACCTCCGCCACCATCTGCTCGATTACTTCACTAGGCGCAATCAGTATCCAATTGTGATGGATATTCGGGAACACGACTGATGGTTGAAAACTCTCGATCAGTTCCTCCGTAATGTTCCCAACGGCAAAGTTTTCTAACTCCGCTTGTTTATCCACGAGATTCGTCCGATCTTGCCGCACAATATCCAGGGCAATCACAGAAAAATTGGCATTCGCGAGCCAAGTGAGCTCCCACATTTGCAAGCGGTGGAAAATATGCTCCTGCAAGACAGTTGGCGTCATACATAAGCTTAGCAAGAATTTATTCTGGAGCAGCTTCTTCCCCAGTTCCGCCTGTTTCATTTGCCCTGAGATGTACTGGTCGTTCCTTCGCTCGCCTTCAATCATTTCGATAACCTGCTTGATTTTCGTACTAAATTCCTCTTTCGAGAATGGCTTTAATAAATAATCCATCGCACCCAGCTGCATGCTGCGCTGCGCATATTGGAAGTCACTGTAACCGCTTACCATAATGATTTTGGGATGATAGTCTGGCATTTGAATCGCTTGCAGCATATCAATCCCCGATTGTTGCGGCAGGACAATATCAGAAATAATGATTTCTGGTTTATGATGTCTAATCAGTTCTGTCGCTTCTTCCGAATTCGTAACGGTGAAGATTTCTAATTCATCCGTGGCAATCGCAGCCACAGCCTCTGCCATACCTTGCAAGATCTCCTGCTCATCCTCGATAATGATTAGCCTCATGGTTTCTCAATCCCTTACATAAGATGTGTCCTGTGAGATCATGATTGTCTTGCAATCACTTTACCATCATGGTGAGAGAGAAAACAATGGATTTCATCTCAAAATAAAAAAGACCCAACACCATAGATCCCATGGGTTGAGTCATTCCTCAATCGTACTTCTCTTCATCCACGCGTTCTACCCGATCTAGAATCAATTCTAATTCCGTCTCCAAATTCAAATGCAAAGGCGCAGGCAGCTCATCGAAAATATGTTGAATCATTTCATTTCCAAGCAGATCATCCAGGGTTAGAGGCATCGGTTCTTGACGGAGCACCCACTCACGGACCGTATCAATAAATACATAGAACGAAGATTGAAATTGATCGGCTACAGCTTCCTTCTCATCACTTTGATACGAGGTCATTACCCCCCAGTGATGAAGTGTCGTCTCAAAAGCTTGTTTGACTTTGGGATCCATGGCGTACTCCTATGCCTGACCTTGTGCAATTTGAGCAAGACGCTCTTTAATATTATCCGTACAAATGCCACCATGATATGTGATGACAGTTTCAATGTCATAGTTCAGCAGCTTTGCTACGGATTCGAGCGCTAACGGCATATCCGGCGTGAACTGAGGATTTGGAGGCATCAGTACGCCGTCTTGCGACGTCAGTGCGTCTCCGGAAATTAATGTTTTGCTGTTCGGGTGATACAGACTGATATGATCCTGTGTATGCCCAGGTGTATAAATGACTTGAATGCCGCCGCAATAAGGGAGAACATCCCCATCCTGAAGCGTCACATCCACGTTAGTCGGAGTGACCAAAATCTTGCGTTTCTCCGTAGGTATTTCCCCTTGAATGTAAGGCTTGCCTAGTTCGTGTGCCAGCACTTCGATCCGTCCTTCTGAAGCGTTGACCAGATCTGGCAGACTGCCGATGTGATCCATATCATGGTGCGTAATAATGATTTTCGTCAGCTTGTCAAAAGGAAAGGATGCTGCAGCAAGTTGCTCGCGAATGAGTCCTAACTGGCCAGGGATACCCGTATCAACAAGGATGACATCCTGCTCGTCCCAAAGTAGTGCCGCATGTACGGTGAATGAATTCCCATTAGCGTCCATATCCAAAATAAACGGTTGAATTCCTGCTTGATCAGCCATTCCTGCACCTCCAAAATAGTTGCCTAACATCTTAATTCCATTGTAATGGCTGGCGCATGCTAGATCAATTATTGCATCGATTGCAATGCCCCTTATTATTTGATCCCCGAATGCATGAAGCTTTCCACAAACTGACGTTGGAACACGAAAAATGCTGTGAGAAGAGGCAGGATCACCAACACAGTAGCCGCCGTTACTGTCCCCCATTGCGCTCCCGTCTCAAACGATTGGGCAAAGACTGCAATCCCTACAGTTAAAGGTCTCGTTTCGATGGAATTCGTTATGATAAGCGGCCACATGAAATCATTCCAATGTGCACTGACGGAGATTAAGCCAAAGGCCAAATAGGTCGACTTGGCTGAAGGCAGATAGACGTGCCAGAGTATTTGCCACCAACGGCAGCCATCCATTCTCGCAGCCTCGTCCAAATCCATTGGGATTTGCTTAAACGTTTGCCTGAGGAGGAAAACACTGAACGAGGAGGCCCAATAGGGCAGCATAATCGCTAATTTGGTGTCAACAAGACCCAGATCTTTCATGATTGTATAGTTCGGAAAAATGAGAATATCAGGTGGAATCATAATTTGGATTAGAAACAGCATGAACATGATGCCTCGGCCAGCAAAATTCAATCTAGCAAACGCATAGGCGGCAAGGGTAGCCGTTATCAGCTGTGCAGCCAGCACCCCGATGACGATGATGATCGTATTGGAGTAGTAGCGAAGAAAAGAAATGGTATGCCATGCCGTCTTATAATTTTTAAATGTTGGATGCTCAATTGCAAAGGGATTCACACGGGTAATGACTTCACTGGACGGTGTAAACGAAGTAAAAACAGCCCAAATGAGCGGAACCGCAAAAACGATAGCCAGCAGCGCGATGACAAGCCGGTTGGTGATCTTAACGACCATGACGCTGACCCCTTTCTAGTAATGGATACGTTTATCCAGAAATGCATAGTTAAAGATGGAAATACTCAGTAGAATAACGAGCAAAACGACAGTAAGAACCGAGGCTTTTCCCATATCCCAAAAGCTAAAAGCCGTCTCATAAATATGGTATAACAGCAGATTGCTTGCGTTGTTTGGGCCGCCTTTCGTCATCACATACAGGTGATCAACTAATTTAAAAGAATTCGTCGTGGCAATAATCATAACGAATAGCGTTGTCGGCATTAAGAGCGGGAACGTTATCTTTCTGAAAGTCTGCAAAGGGCGCGCCCCCTCCATTTCTGCAGCTTCATATACTTCCTTGGGTAAATTCTGCAAGCCAGCCAAGTAAAAAATCATAAAAAAGCCAGCTTCCTTCCAAATCACCATGAGCATCATCGAAAATAGGACCCATTGCGGATCGCCTAGCCAGTGCGGAGCTGGTATGCCAAACACGCTTAGAAATTTATCAAGCAATCCATAAGTTGGTGTATAAATAAACAACCATATATTTGCAATAGCAATCATTGGAATGACCGTCGGATAGAAAAATAGCGCACGCAGCAGACCGGTGCCTCTGAACTTATTATTCAACCAAATGGCTGCGTACATCGCCAACAAGATACTTACAGGAACTGTACCAATGGCCAGCAGCACATTATTTTTCAATACTTTTAGGAAGATAACGTCTTGAAAAACATGGGCATATTGATCGAGCCCGACAAACGTCTTGTCCGTGAAATCAGAGCTGTAGAAGCTCCAATAGATCGATTTGAGAATAGGATAAAAAGTGAATACCCCTAAGAATAGCAGCGAGGGCATGAGCAGCGCATAGGCGAAACCATGCAATTTCCAATTGATCTTGCTCTTTGTACGAAGTGCCGGTTGCATTGAATAAAATCCCCTCTTTCTCACAACTCGTGAAAGCCAGCGGAAGGGAAGCACCGGCCAATAACACGGAGATAACCTCCGTTAGCCAGCACTTCCCTCTCGTTACGCTATCCATCGCTGCTATTTTTGAAAGTTTTTCAAAATGTCATCCGCTTGCTGCTGTGATTTGTCCAAAGCCTCTTTCGGGGTCATCGTTCCTAACAACGCAGCTTGGATATTATCGTTAAACAGCTTGGTTACTTGGCCATTCTGATAAGTAGAAAGCTCACTATCCGCATATTTCAGTTGATCCCTTGCCACAGCCGCTTGTGGGAAATCCTTAATGTAGGTTTTCAGCTTGTCCGTCTCATAAGCAGCTTTGGTAGTGCCTACATAACCTGTGTCAATGGACCACTGCGCCACTCGATCAGGCTGTGTTAAGAACTGAATAAACTTAACGGATGCTGCTTTGTGGTCATCTGGAATATTTTTGAACACATACAGATTGCCGCCGCCCGTTGGTGAACCATACTTCTTATTGGCAGGCAGGAACGCTACCCCAAAGTTGAACTTCGCATCTGTTTTGACTTTTGTTAGATTTCCTGTTGTGTGGAACATCATCGCCGTTTTCCCGCTAATGAAGTCGGAAGGAACGGTTGCCCATTCGAGAGCACCTTCTGGCATCACTTTATCCTTGCGCCCTAAATCGGTGTAAAATTGCAAAGCTTCCAGTACTTCCGGTTTGTTGAAAAACACTTGTTTCCCATCAGGTGAAACGAGGTTCGTGCCCGTTTGAAGGGAAAGTGCTTGCGTCATCCAGTACTGATAACCTGTGCTAGGAATTTCAAGGCCCCACTGCGATTTGTCGCTAGTCGTGAGTTTAGCTGCGTACTCCTTTAGTTCCATCCAGTTCGCTGGTGCCTTCTCTGTATCTAATCCTGCCTTTTTAAATAAATCCTTGTTGTAGTACAGCACGATCGTACTGCGTTGAAAAGGTACGCTCCAAACCGTATCTCCTGACTTCGTATTTCCCATAAAAGCTTCGTAAAAACCGTTGAAATAGTCCTTGGAGAAACGAGGCGTCAAATCCTCAATGGCTTTCATCGAAATCAAGCTGTACAGATCCGTTGAAAGCAGTACGGCTAAATCAGGTGAGTTGCCCCCTTGTACAGCTGTTGCAACCTTAGTCATCGTATCTTGATAGCTGCCACCATACACGGGTTTGACTGTAATCGTTGGGTTTTCCTTATGAAAATCGTCAGCAAGTTGATCAATTAACTTGGTAATTGGTCCACCGACCGCTACTGGGAAGTAAAATTGCAGTTCAACCGGCTTTGTGCTTGCTGTAGCTTCGGCGCTTGCCGTCGGTGCTGCAGCCGTTTTGGTTTCTGTGCTGCTCTCTCCCTTCGCGCAAGCTGTAGCAACTAACGTGACCATGAGTAGTGAGACGAGTGCTTTTTTCATTGTTTTTTCCTCCTAAAGGTTACTTGGTTTAATTTCGTTAATCTGATTTAGAATATAGTCAGGTTCAATACCTGTTGCTACGATGTCATTCTTCGAGTCAGCACCTGTCAATACAAGCGCGGTGTACATGTCGTTCGCATTCCCGAATTGAATATCCGTTGATAATCGATCACCAACCATTAAGCATTGTGCTGGTGAGATTTTCAGCAGATCAAACGCTTTTTGCGCGTAATAAGCAGAGGGCTTCCCGATTATACGAACGGTTTTCTGCAGGCTCGCCGTTTCCAGCGCTTTGACAAGAGACCACGTATCCGGAATTACCCCGTCATCGATCGGGCAAAAGGGATCAGGATTAGCCGCAATCAGCTTGGCCCCGTTTCGAAGGGCATTCACACCTGCCGTTAGCTTCTCAAATGTAAACTGCCTGTCTAAACCGACAAGTACATGTGTCGCTTGCAGCGGGTCCTTCGTCATCTTGACGCCATATAGCGCTAATTCTTGTTCCATTGGGGCTTCACCTATCATCAGAACGTTGGCATCCGGCTCATGCTCTTGAAAGAACTTCCCAGCTACACATAAGGCCGTGAGCACCTCATTCACCTCGCAAGAAATGCCTAATTCGCTAAGCCTCATCTGCACGCTTTCCTTGGTCCGAATGGTTGTATTCGTAACGAACATGACCGATTTGTCATGCTCACGCAGCCAGTTCACTGTACTCAACACACCTGGCAATAGCTTACCGCCTGCATAGATCGTACCGTCTAAATCGAATAAATAGCCTTTAAATGCATGCAACTCCTTACTGCTTTTCCCTGAATGTTTTCGCTGAAAAGGCACGATACCACTCTTGCTATCGTTGCCACGCTCAGGAAATCTAGATGTTTCTGCCACAGCACTGCCTCGCTTTCAATAAAAATAACCCTTATCCAAAAAACACGGAAATAAGCCTTTTTAGAGGATGACAAGCATGCTCCTGCTTATTTTCACATGTTCCTGGACAAGGGTTTTCTCCTGGTCTCGACCCAAAGTATCAGTTCTTGTGATATTCATAGTTCTACTATAGATGAAGATTGTTCTCGGAAAATTAAGGGCATTTGATGATTTTGTAAACCTAGTGTCGACTCCACATGCTCGGATCCCCAATGGAGATGTAGTCTGCACCGCTATCGAGCGCTTCGACGATTTCTTTTTTGTATCGAATAAGACCTCCGACAATCAACGGTTGTTTAATTGTGCTTTTCAATTCCTTGATCACTCTTGGCATTAAACCAGGCATAAGCTCAACTTCATCCGGTTGTATGCTGTTGATCATGCGGACTGCCGTTTGCAGCGCTGCCGTATCAATAATAAAAATCCGCTGAATACTTCTAATGCCAGCTTGTTTAGCTGCCGCAATAGCGTTGGATTTGGTCGTAACAATCCCATCCACTTTAAACTTTTCTGCTAAATACCCAACCGCATGTGCATCTCGGCCAAGACCGCCTACCATTTCCAAATGTACATACACCTGTTTGCCTGCGCGGTGAAGCTGTTCCATGATGGATTCCAAATTGCCAATATGACCTGTCATTAAGTTAACTCGAGTTATATCACTTTCTAAAACTTTTGCGAGCTGATCGTCCTTCGTCACTGATGCGATCATTGGATATTTACTCGACATGCGCTCTCACCCCCACTTTAACCTTAACAAACATTTATTTGCTACGTATTAACACCTCCTCCGCCAATTTGAGCTCGGAGGAGATGTTAACGATATAATTAATTTGAAAAATGTAGAGCTTGCAGCATGCGGCTTAGCATGACAGCACTTTCCGCACGTGTACCGGTACTCAGCGGGGAAAAAGCATTACCATCCCTGCCGTTAATAATGTGCAGCGAGGAAGCCGTTCTGATCGCATCCTTGGCCCACTCCGCGATATTGGCTTCGTCACTGAACGTGGCAGAGCTGTTGGGCTGCAGCGCTGCGTTGAAGCCTGCGAAGCGTAATGCTCTGTCAATCATAACCGCCATTTCTTGGCGGGAGATGGGTGCGTCTGGGCGGAAGCTATGATCTTCATATCCACCCACAAGACCAAATTTTACTGCGAGATTAACTGATGCCGCAAACCAATCGGTAGCTTTGATATCCTTGAAGCTTGCCTTTGTCGCCTCTGATGAAGTTAAGCCAAATGATCTCACCAGCAAAACGGCGAATTCCGCGCGTGTTACTTGGCGGTCCGGTGCAAAGCTCGAAGCTCCAACACCTTGCACAATCCATTTATTTGCCATGGCTTCTACTGTTTGTTTGGACCAGTGATTGTTTAAATCACCAAATGTCACTGGGTTCGCTATAAGGAGATACGTGCTGTTCGTCCGGCTGTACATGACAACTTCATTGCCACGGATCATAAATGGAACCGGGTTATACACGGTATTGCCATTAGCATCACGCTCTTCGCGTACGGCAGCCATAGCTTTGGTGTCGGTTCCGGCGTCCAGCTTGATGGATCTAGCCATGAACGTTGAGAAGCTGGAAACATCTGCACTCTTCCCCTCATCTGCTCCTACTATAAGCGTAAAGTCGACGGCTTGGTTAACCGATAGCCCGTGCGATGTCGCCTCAGAAGCTGCCTCCTCATTCAATTTGAGATGAATGGTCAAGTTTAGCTTATCTTGTGAAGTTCCTAGCGTCCCTGCCCAAGCTTGCAAATCTACAGCTGATAGATTCAACTCATAGGAACCAAGTTCGCTTTGAATAACGACTGTATGATTATTCTCTGACGACAATATAGTTTGAAGAGTCGCTGCTGGCAGGATGGCAACTGCTTGATCCTTTTGCTCACTCAGAGGGACGGTTATGATCAACTTATTTGCTGTTCCCGATTGCTGGATAGCCGCTTGGATCATTGCATCTGTCACCGTGTACGCAGCATCCTTGATTTCTGTATCTACACCACCGCTGCCTACATTTTGCTCACTGTCGCCATCTGGTACACTTGGCTCGCTTGGCTCACTCGGCACACTCAGCGTGATTGGCTGTGTATACAAGTCATATTTATTGCCGTCATTCATCGTGTATGTGTATCGTAACAACGCATGCGCTACACCTGAACCCTTACCATTCGCTGTAACCTCATTGCCGTTTACATCAAAGGAATTATGCCCATCCAACAAAACGATCTCAGGTGCGATGGTTGTTGTATCCCCTTTGTAGGTTGCCACGCTAGCCTGAATCGAAAGTTGTTCCATTTTCGCAAACGTATACTCCGTCTTCTCCGGACGTATGGCTGCGGCCATATCGGCTGCCCAGTTGGCATAATCGGTCGTTAATCCCCATGCACCATTTAAGAAGAATTGATTAAACGCCTTTCGATCATTCAGTGTCCAAGGCGAAATTAAGATCCCACGATGTTTAGCGGCTTCCATAAAGCTTTGCGAGATTCCGCCGTACCCATTATTAAACGTAGCATTCAATGGCTGAATCGAACTAAGGACAGTCCGCAGCATCCCTTTGACACTTGTCCCTCCAGACAAGCTGGATAAGAGACCTGAAGGCATCGTCGGCATCAAGCTGTTTACACGCACAATCTGAGCGGCAACGAAGGACATGTTATCGATGTCAGCTTCGGCATTTTTGTCTTTAATCAATTGGACGAAAGCGTCGATGGCTGCTGGTGTCGAAGTCTTGATTTCGTTCATGATCATTTTCCCACGTTGCTGAACGAGATCAATTTGTTCTTCCAACGTCGGAATTCTCACATCTGGATAGTCCGTTGGATGAGGCTTGTTGGCATTGAGTGCCTTAATTTCGGCCAATGTGTACTTCTCGATATTGCCCGTTCCATTCGTCGTGCCCGCCAATTCTCCATCATGATGAATGACGAGATAGCCATCTTTAGAAATGTAGACGTCATTTTCGATAAAATCCGCCCCATAATCGAGCGCCAAGCGATTACTTTCAATTGTATTCTCCGGCGCAGCCGACGGAATTCCACGATGTCCAATTACATATGGCTTCCGAATCATTGTCTTGTTCTGGCTATATACGCTCAGTGCGGTGAAAGCCGCAGTTGGCGTATCCGTCACGATGCCGTTCACACCTGCCGTAATCAAGGTATGTATAGATAGATTTTTCCCGGGGGCTGCCGATTCATCTTTTGCCCAGACCATAATCGTTCTCATTTGCAAATAGTCCGTATTCTCTCTCGTTGCAGCCTTTTGTGGAAGAACAGCAATATGCGCAAGGCTTGCATTGGTTGTCTGGCGGATTTCCAGCAATTGTTCTTGGCTAAAGCTTGACATCGTGCCAAAATCTACAATTCCGCGAATAATCGGATACGCTAATCTTGCTTTTTTAACCAACTCGCCGTTATTAGACATCACGAATACGTCTTCGATGCGATTATCCTTCAAATAGGTAATAAGGTTATCGACAGTTGATTCATCCGTGATATAAAATGCCGGCATCGTCTTCGTCCCAAACTCACCTAAAATGGCCTCTAGATTTCCAATGACAACTTCGCCTGTTGGATTAGTTACTTTAAGTTCGTTGTTCACGTGTAAAATAGCCGTAGCCGGTGTTGCAGCATCCGCCCATTTCGTCAGATCGGCCGCTTGGGTAACCTCAGTTACAATGGTAGAAGCCATCGCAATTTGTGTGGCAGGCTCTGTAACGCTGGCGTATTTATCGGTAGCCGTGAGCGGAAGAGCATCCTGCTGCAACGTTACCCGAATATTATCAACCCTCATTTTACTGCCGTTTGATTGCAAGCCAATGCGACCCTTCGTATACGATTCTGCATTAGCTGTATCCACAACAACCTTGTCGTTAATCATTTCCATCACACGATTGTTAAATGCCTTAACCGTATAGTGGTACATTTTGCTCGGATCAATGGCTTCCGTAAAAGACCCCGTATCCATCACGTTCCAGGCATTCGCTGCGGTTCTTTCAGCAAACTCTATACCATTTGCAGCTGTAGCATCTTTTCTGACCGCCATTTGATAATACGGATAATCATTATTTTGAATGCGATACATAATGGAATGCCATCTTGCTGCATCGTTCGCTTGCAAATGCGTCACATCAGCTTCGATTTTATAATTACCAAATGTCCCTAGGTAGTCTGGCAGAAGCACACGCGAAGGATTGTCTGGAGCCGTTGCCGCATCGATTTCAAACCCTCCTGCTTTAACAACGGCTTTGCTCGCTGTCGTCCCTTCTTTGCGGCTCCAGCCTGCTGGAAGTGTCCCATCCGTTAGCTGGTCAAAATTTTCTTCATAGAGCACATACTCGCTGTCCGTTGCTTCTTTGGCTACGACGAGCATGGATATCGTAACACCATCTTTTTGGGCACTCAGGGCATACACCCCTTTTTGTGAAATGCTCAAGCTGCCATTATTCACAACGACTGATGGGCTGCCAGAGGTCCAAGTCAATTCATTGCCGGTTATTGTACCTGACGTAATATCACTAAAGTCTGCATGAAACGTTATTGAGTTTAAGGGTAATGGTTGATTCACTGTAGCCAAAAAGTAATCGTTATCGTGCGTGAGAGAAACTACTTTTGCTGGCCCCGAACTAGGAGTCACCGTTATTTCTTGCAAGTACTCAGCACTATCATAAATTACCCTTACCATGGTGCTACCCACTTTAAGCGGATATAGTGCATTATTTGTGACATTGATGATCGACTCATCAGAGGAGTAAACCTTAAATGGCTTGCTTCCAATAGGTTCACTATAACCGTCTGAATAATATACGTTGCCAGTGACACTCACAGGTCCAGTAAAAACTTCCATCGTGCTAGGTACAACGAGGTTTTTCAGATCTGCCGAAACTCGCGTCACTTTCAGGTTGTCGAATGAGACCTTGCTTTGATCCACTTGCAGCCCTACCTTGCCTTTTTCCATAACTACCGCTGTTGGCAGCGTTGTGTCGGTCACCATCGTGTAGCTTGGATCTGACTTGGCTTTCATATATTCTTTGACATTATTACCAAAAACGCGAACCTTCATCGAATAGTCCGAGTTTAATGTTAGTGCTCTCCAACTGCCGGAGATTGGTGTCGGGGCCCAACTACCGTCGGGTTTGCGATAAGCGAATTCATAGGTTCCGTTTTGACGAACCGCCATTTGATTGTAAGGATTTCCCCCTGAAGCAGGCACCCTTACCATCAGTGCTGCCCATCTCATGTTATTCAGCACAGATTCAAATCTTATATCCGCTTCAACTGTGTAGTTGTCCCATTGGACTGGAGCTACAATTCGCGCTTGTTTACCCGAGGCTTTTCCATCAAAAGTGATTCTGCCATTGCCATACGTATCCTGTACAACCGTAAACGAAGGACTTCCCGCATTCACATCAGAAACCCATCCATAAGGAATTGTGCCGTTTGGATACGCATCAAAATTCTCCTCTAGCAGCACGGGGTTCACCGCATCTGTAATTGGATTACTATCGATTAAGTTAATCACACCGAAACCGGTGGTATCATTCCAGAAAGAGCTTGACTGATATGCGCTCCAGTAGCTGTTTCTTTGCTGTGTCGCTTCTGTCCCATAGCGGTCCGTTACCCCAATTTCCAAGCCCAACTTCTTCGTAAAGAAAGGATCCATCTTCAACATATCCCATGGTATTGCAGTTTCTAAGGACCAGCCTGTTGCCGTCTTCTGTATGGCCCTCAAGGTCTTATTTGAATCCTTGCTGCTTTGTCCGTTTGTGGCAGCACCATAATGAAACTCTGGTGAGGTGGAATCTGCCTGATACACAAAACCAAGCTGCATATCATCTGCTGCATAAGGAGTCGATTGATGCATCGTAGGATCTAGAAAGAAATTAATGCTATCCTGGTCAAACCAATTCCCTGATCCTGCCGCAGTCAGGTTATCATCATCCGCCTTGACTCCGATGTACAGGTACTTATTGTCCCAGAGCATGCCGAATTTACTATCCTTAAACGTACCACTCCCTGTTTGTTTCGTTAAACTTTGGCTAATTGACCATAGTGACTCATCCAATTTCCCATCAATTACCGGAGCATTCACCGTTTTACTCACATTCAACGAATTCCTAGCGTCATTTGCGGCTTGAGCCTGCTGCTCAGGCAAGAGACCATGCGGTACGAAACTAGCAATTAGCGCAGCTATAATAAGACGATTCACAACCTTTTTATATCGTTTCATAGAATCAATCCTCTCTGATTTGAATGGCATAAATCTCTGTAAAATCAACCACCTAGTTCTTACATCACTCCTCTTTTCTGTTTTTGAGAACACAAAAAACCCTTCACGCATACAAACGACGCAGCTAGTTTTCACTAGCCAATCATTTGCTGCCTTGAAGGGTTTTCTCCTGGTCTCCTACCCCTGCCTATTCAGTTCAGTTCTCCTATAAACAATACTAGCGAGTGATTGTTTATTCCGTGTTATCTATGCAATAAGAAATTGTAAATTGCAATCGATCTCTACTCTCCAAAAATATTTGAGCTACACGCTGTACCCTACAAAAGCACATGCACGTCACTTATGTTTCACCCGCTGGACCTTGGAGGTTTCACGGGTTTTTAAGGGCAATTTGATTTCGATTGGCTGGACCGGGCAATTGCATTGTTGTCCAAGTATGGCATCAAGACAATTCTCGGCACCCCGACATTTACCAGCACGACATACATGGACAAATATTTCATTAAGCGCGAGCGCCAGCACAATGGAGCCGACGAATGTTGCAAATAAATTCAGAAATCCCATTACCAACGTGTTGCGTAGCACGAGATAGAACTGATCGTCGCGGAACAGCTGCGCAAATTTATCGAAACCTACGAATGGGCTGCCCGATATTCCTTTAATCACCTTGTAGTCTAGGAACGCCATGATCCATCCGTAGAGCGGCATATAGTTGAAAACAACCACCAACGCGACGAGCGGAAGTGTTATGAGCAACTGTTGCTTTTGTGTGAGCAGTTTACGCAACTTGGATGGTCTCGACTTCATTAGTCTTAACGGCGCTGGGGCCGATGTCTGTGTATTCTTCATAGTGTGTCGCTCCTTCCTGGCAACCGTGTGAAAACGTTATCTCTTATGGATTCATTATAACTTGCCGAGACCTTACTCTATAACCGTTCAAAACCTAGCGGTTAACCTTACAAAACATTTTACACTCTGGACTCATTTCTTTAAAAACATGAAAAAGAAAGAGGCTTCTCCAAGTTAGTTAAACTTACGAAAGGCCTCTCATTTTTATTTTCGTGAAAAAGTTGTTTCAAAATAGAAAAAAACCCTTAATAATAAGGGTTTCAATCTTAAAACTGGGATGCGGTCGGGGGGATTTGAACCCCCACGCCTTGTGAGCGCCACCCCCTCAAGATGGTGTGTCTGCCGTTCCACCACGACCGCATGAGAGATAAAACAATGACCCGTAGGGGACTCGAACCCCTGTTACCTCCGTGAAAGGGAGGTGTCTTAACCACTTGACCAACGGGCCATACAAAAGTCATTAAACATTTCAGCCCGTTAAGGACGACAAGTGTTATTATAAAGGATTCCGCGCCCTTTGACAAGCCTATTTATTGGAAATAAAGTCAGTCCAGGCTGGCAACTCAGGAGTCCCCATGTGCACGTTAACTCAACCATGAGAACTCCCATTTGCAGCCAACTATTTAATTTTGAAGTAGGTCACAGATTCATTCAATGTATCCACAACAGACTTCAGCTGTTCCGACGCAGCAGCAATATTCTGCATCATTGCAAGCTGCTCCTCTGTTGCTGCTGCCACCGTCTGAGATCTCATCAGAATGTGAGATGAGCTTGACGCTGACTGATCCATCGTAGCCGAAATTTCTTCGGAGCTAGCAGACATTTGCTCTGTGATGGCTGACGTCTCATGAATCTGCGAGACGATATGTGTCACAGATTGCATGATCGTTTCGAAGCTTTGGTTCACTTCCTGCATCATTTGTGAGCCAGCGCTTGCTTCCTGCTTCGTCGCATTCATCGACTGGGATACGCTATCAATCTCGACTCTCGTTTCGTAAATTAACTGATTGATGCCATCAGCGGATTCAATCGATTGTGAAGCCAATTTGCGGATTTCTTGCGCAACGACATTAAATCCTTTGCCATGCTCACCTGCTCTAGCCGCCTCAATAGAAGCATTCAACGATAAGAGATTGGTCTGGTTCGCGAAGCTCGTGATGCTCGATGCGATTTGCCCAATCTCATCAGATTTACGGGTCAACGACTGTACCGTATCAGAGAGCTGTTCAACCGAGCTCAGCATATTCACGATCTGATGTTGCAGTTTCGAGAGCAATTCATTACCGAGTGTTGCGTGCTGAGAGGTTAATGAAGAGTGATCCGCCATGACGCTTGAGTTCTCTGCGACACGTTGAATCCCAATCGCCATTTCCTCAATAGCTCGGCTCGTTTCTTCACTGCTTCTTGCTTGCACTTCGACTTCCTGCGTCATTTCTTGAATATTCGAAGCTACATGTTCTGCAGCGTGAGCAGACTCTTTGGAGCTGTCCGAGAGCTCCACGGAGGCATCGTGCACGAATTGCGTATTGTGTGCAATCGTGCCGATCAAGCCTCTCATTTTGGCAACCATATGATCAACCGATTCTGAAATCTGACCCAGCTCATCCTTCGCATACGTCAGTTGTGGCTCGTGACGCAAATCTCCTGCAGCAACCTCACCGGTAATGGTCAAAATCCTACGAATCACCGACATAATTCTCCTGATCACGAATCCGCCACTTCCGAACAGAATAACGATGACAACTGCCACGCCGATGTAAACACCTCTAGCTGTTGCTTTATTCTCCAGCTCAATATGGACAATGCTTTGGTTAGCATGCGTGTCTAGAATTTCACCAATAACATTCAGCCCTTCGCGTCCCTTCTCAAAGGTGGCCATCAGCTTCGGTTCATTCAAAACGCCTTTACCAGCACTCCCCGTTTGAACAACGGCATTCGCTTCTTTAACCCACTGATCAAAGGAGGCTTGGAAGCTCGATGCACTTTGCTCAATCTTCACTATCGTCTCCGTTTGTGCCGTTTCCAGTAATTCCTTTGATTTTAAAATAGTAATTGCCTGTCCTACCCTTGTATTCGTTTGTTCGATATTGTCTTTCATCACCTTCAACTGATTCGTTTTCTCCTCCGCAGTCAAGGTGCCAGACACCAGCAACTGATAAGCGTTCATGGCTTGATACATATCCCGATCCGCATTCAATATAAGCGAGACACTCTTCTCCGTCGTTTCATACAAGGAGGAGGTCAGCGTATCCGTATTGGACTTGTTTATTTGTAGGAGATATACACTCGAACTTAAATAAAACAGCGAAGGAATCAAAAGCAATAGGATAAGGCGCACACGTATCGATAATAATTTGGTCACTGGTAGTTCCCCCGTCGTAAATCTTTTTTATTCACTATATCTGACAATAGTTTAACAGGTATTAGAAATTTGTTAGCATAGGTTGAGATTCGGATGAACAAAAAATAAGTTCAATGGCATGAATGCCATTGAACTTATTTTTGTGACGGAGAGAGAGGGATTCGAACCCTCGCACCACTTACGCAGTCTAACCCCTTAGCAGAGGGTCCCCTTATAGCCACTTGGGTATCTCTCCATGTATGGCTCCCCGAACAGGACTCGAACCTGTGACAACTCGATTAACAGTCGAGTGCTCTACCAACTGAGCTATCAGGGAATGAACAAGTTTTATTTTATTATGAAGGCGCTGTTAAGTCAAGTGTATACGATTTCAATTTTCCCCTGCAATTTCCACAAGCGAATTTACGCACATCCATTTTACGTTTCCGATAATATTCCGTCTTGCAATTCACGCACTCTAACCTATATTTATAGGCTTGTTTCGTTCGGGGGCGCGGTAAGGATTGGCAATATCGGGTGCCTCCTACTTGGGCCAGCAAGGTTTTGAAATCTTGATCCCGATGCTGATAGCCTCGCTTCAAAATATGTAAATGATAATGGCAGAGCTCGTGCTTGATAATCTTCTCGATTTCATCCCGCCCATAGGTCTCCCACTGGCTCCAACTGATCTCAATATCATGTGATTTCATAAAATAACGTCCACCGGTCGACCGCAATCTCCGGTTAAAACGCGCCTGGTGAACAAAGGGTCTACCAAACGATTCCATAGAAATCTGCTCGATCCATTGCTGCAGCTCTTGATCTTCCATCTACGAACACTCCAATGACAAGTTCTTACTTGAATTTGTACCGTATGTACGGCTATACTGTCAAGTAGAAAAGAAGAACGAACGCTCTATACAGAAAGGAATTGAATCTCCCCATGCCACAAATGCGCTATGCGATATTGAAGCTTGACCAACAACTAGAATTCGTCGAAATGCCCTCCTCCTATTCCTATCAATTAACGGCTTTGAACCAACGTTTGCACAAAGAATTAGAGAAATTAACCGCTGATCATGTGCCACAGCTACCACGCGTAATTGCTGAGTGTGACGATTTGGAATTGATCGGTACGGCGTATACACTTATTCAAGGCTTGGATTACATCAATGGTTTGGAGAAAACGTTCGCTGGTATCCAAGAAAAATCGTACCCTTTGATCTCATTGTTAACTGAAATCCGCGCACTGCAAGCTCAGCTTGAACAATGGTACGAAGAGGAATTTGATCTCTAAAATAAGAGGACCTGCACCCAATACTCTCCTTCTTCATATGCTATAAGTACATGGCGAAGAAGGGGATGGGCATATGCCTCAATGGCTTTGTAATCAATTAATGCGTGCCTTCCAGAACAAAAACCGCAGACAAATTCGATTATTGAACGATAGTTGGTACTTTTACCGCACTCGCCGCTCACAAGAGGAGTGGCCCGACAGCCAATCGACGGACGGACCGAGCAAACGTAAATTTTGATGAGAAAGCTAGTACTTGTGACTACAAGTGCTGGCTTTTTTGCCATTGGGTACATACGAGAAAAAACAGTTGCATATTTGAAATGTGCCCTCTATACTGTAAATAAATGTAACAAATAGTAAATGCAAATAAGAATGCGAAAGTGAGTTAAATAAAAATACCTGAGTGAAGCACACTCGAGCTTGCAGATTATCTGCCGTTCGTTTGTGCTTTTTTTGCGTATTTATTTAGAAAAAGGGGGCTTATTTACATGCAGACAAATAGTAGTCAGTGGCTGCGCAGAATGCGCGAGAAGCATCGTAGGTTGTTTTGGAAAAAGAGATTGGAGGATCAGATTCAGGTGTTGCCAGAAGGTGAAAGTGAAAATCGAGGGCAAGGGAACAGGATGAGGGTAGATCAAGTTCTTAAGAAAGGAAAACGAATAGATCGAGTGCTAGAGAAAGGGGAAGGAAAAGAGCAAGTGCAACCGATTCGGAGTGGAGTAGATCACATGCAGCAGACTGGCGATCGAGTAGATCACATTCAGATGACTGGAAGTCGAAACAACGTTATTCCTTTGGAACAAAGGAGGATCGTTTCTAACCGCAACCCCCATCCTCCTACCATCGCTGAGCTTGAGGCGGACGTGTGGGAGCTTCGAAAAAAGTTTATACTCCAGATCGCCAATCGGCGTAATGGCAAAGTTCGGCTTCAAGAAGTGGCTGCCGAGTGCAATGTGAACGTTCGTGTCGCGGCTGAGTGGCTCATTCGCCTCTCGATGGAAGGCATGCTTTCCCTTGTGGCCGGTCAGAGGTACACGATGACATATTTGGTGAAGGAGGTGGCAAGAGCTCAGAAGTAACTGGATAACCTCCATCTATTTCCACACAAGTTTGCGATTTTGAAGGAATACTCAGAGATTAGCTACATGAAATCCAGCTAACGTACTAACATTACGACCCGTTATGAAAACTTCTGCTCGGGTGCTGCGGATGAGCGTCCATGAACACAAGGTTCACGCAAAAAAAGCAGCTGGGAGCGAACTCCCAACTGCCAGTTAACTACTATCAACTATCCACTGCTATCATCAACCTACTATTGCGGTTTCTTCATCGTTAAGCCTACGCGGCCTTTTTTCTGGTCCACGTTGAGCACCCATACTTGGACGATGTCTCCGACAGAAACAACATCCATTGGATGTTTCACGAAACCGTTCTTGAGCTGGGAGATGTGTACCAGCCCATCGTTCTTAATGCCGATATCGACGAAGGCGCCGAAGTCGATTACGTTACGTACCGTGCCTGTCAATTCCATGCCCGGCACAAGGTCCTCCAGCTGCAGCACGTCTGTGCGGAAGATCGGCGCGGGGACTTCGTCCCGCGGATCGCGCCCAGGCCGCTGCAGGCTGTCTAGGATGTCCCGCATCGTCGGGACACCAACACCAAGCTTAGGAGCCATTTCCTCTGGCTCCAGCGTCTGCAGCAGCGCTAGCGGCTGCTGTGAACCAAGCTGCGCGAGTTCGATGCGCAGCTCCTTGAACAAGCGATCCACCACGTCGTAAGACTCTGGATGGATCGGGGTGTTGTCGAGCGGGTTCCGGCCGCCCGGAATCCGCATGAACCCGACACACTGCTCGAAGGATTTCGCGCCAAGGCGCGGAACCTTCGACAGCTCCTGGCGGGAGTTGAACTTGCCATTCTCCTCGCGATACTTCACGATGTTTTTCGCCAGTGTCGCGTTGACCCCCGACACGTACGACAGCAAGGACGGGGACGCCGTGTTCAAGTCCACCCCGACATGGTTAACGGCCGATTCTACGACGGCCTTCAAGTTCTCGTCCAGACGTTTCTGCGAAACGTCATGCTGGTACTGACCGACGCCGATCGCTTTCGGCTCGATTTTTACAAGCTCCGCGAGCGGGTCCTGCAGCCTCCGCGCGATCGAAATCGCGCTGCGCTCGGCGACGTCGAGCTCAGGGAACTCCGTCTGCGCCAGCTTCGACGCCGAGTACACGCTCGCTCCCGCTTCGCTGACGATCAAGTACTTGAGCTTCCGCTCCTTGATCTCACCGATCAGCTCCGCAACGAACTGCTCCGTTTCACGGGACGCCGTCCCATTCCCGATCACAATCAGCTCCACGCTGTATGTGCTGATCAACTGCTTGAACTTCGCCTTCGCTTCCGCCACCTTATTATTCGGTGGCGTTGGGTAGGTGACGGCGATTTCAAGCATTTTACCGGTGTCGTCAATGACGGCCAGCTTGCAGCCTGTCCGGTAGGCCGGATCGACACCGAGCACCACATGGCCCTTAATCGGCGCTTGCAGTAGGAGATTGCGCAGATTTTCAGCGAAAATCTTAATCGCCTGCTCTTCGCCCGCTTCCGTCATTTCACCACGTACCTCGCGCTCAACGGATGGAGCTAGCAGTCTTTTATAAGCGTCTTCGACAATCGTACGAAGTACATCCCGTACAACCGAATCACCTCTCACGATTTGACGCAGCATGTAGTCGTGAATTTTATCTGCTTGGACATCTAAACCAACCTTCAAAATCTCCTCCCGCTCGCCGCGATTAATCGCGAGAATACGGTGAGGCGGCAGGCGCTTCACAGGCTCTTGATAGGCGTAATACATCTCGTAGACAGATTCTGCCTTCGCATCCTTCGCCTCTGTTCGCATAATGCCGTTATCCTGTGTGAATCGACGCACCCAGGCACGTATTTTCGCATCATCCGCGATATTCTCCGCCAGGATATCCATCGCGCCTTGAATCGCCTCAGCGGCGCTTCCAACCTGCTTGTCCGCGTTAATATAACGCGAAGCCTCTTGCTCCAGCGAGCCTTGACGAGGCTGCTTCCAAATCCACGCGGCAAGCGGCTCCAATCCGCGTTCCTTCGCAACGCTAGCTCTCGTTTTCCGCTTTTGGCGGTAAGGCCTATAGAGATCCTCGATTTCCTGCAGTTTCACGGAACGCTCGATTGCACTACGCAGCTCGTCCGTCAGTTTACCTTGCTCGTCGATCAAACGAACAACCTCGATCTTACGATCCTCGAGATTACGCAAATATTGCAGCCGCTCCTCGATATCTCGCAGCTGATTCTCGTCGAGCTCGCCCGTCATCTCTTTCCGATAACGCGCGATAAACGGAATCGTATTGCCCTCGTCCAGCAACTCCATCGTCGTCTTCACTTTGCCGCTTGGCAACTGTAGCTCAGCGGAGATTTGCTTCAGGATCCGTTCCTGTATCTCCGCTTTCTTCTCCGCAGAAATCTGTATCTTCGCTTTCGGTTCTTCAAACTCACTTGCTTTTGGTTTTCCTATGTTCTCCGTTACTTGACCTTCCGTCTCCACATTCGCCACAGTCATACCTCTTTTCAATTGATCGTATGTATATGTATGTACAAACCAAAAAACGAGGGTACCTAGCGCCCTCGTCCGTTCCAGACCTTATTCAAAATTCTATCAGTCCCACACTAATTTGCAAAGCGTCGTCAACCTTTCGCATCGTTTCTTCATCTAAATGCGTAATTTTGTCCGTCAATCTTTGCTTGTCGATTGTTCTGATTTGCTCAAGCAGAATGACCGAATCTCGATCGAAACCGTGCGTCTCCGCGTCGATTTCCACATGCGTGGGAAGCTTTGCCTTTTGGATTTGAGCTGTAATCGCTGCAACAATCACAGTGGGGCTAAAGCGGTTGCCGATATCATTTTGGATCACTAGAACAGGACGGACTCCTCCCTGCTCCGATCCTACGACCGGCGAAAGATCTGCGAAAAATACATCGCCACGTTTCACAATCACGTCTTACACCCCGCTTACTAAGCGATCAAGCGTTCCGTCCGCTTCTTCCTCCGCTTGAAAAGCTTCAGATGCCATGCTGAGATTTATTTTCGCCATTTCCATATACCCACGCTGCATGGATTCGCGTAGACTGCGCTTTTTGCGTTCAATTAAATACAGCTTCATTGCCTGACGAATGAATTCACTCCGATTGGAGTTTTCCTTCTCAACAATTCCGTCCACTTCTTGCAACAGATTGTCAGGCAAGCTAATCATGATCCTTTTCGTATTATGCGCATTGCTCACACTCTCGCACCCCCAGAAACGATACAAAGACAATATTACCAGTATGTCATTCCAAAAACCAAATTATACAATAGAATATATGCCTCCGGTATATCAATTATGTTACACCTTAAGATATAAGATTGTTACTACATAGTATTCTATAAGCTATTCGTGAAACCCTTTTCCAAACCTTCAAAAGTTGCATGGTAAATTCATGAAGCAATTTCCCCCGTTATTAATAACGGTGACGCATCAGCGGATTTAAAGCTTCAACCCGCTCCCCATTACGCACATACACACGCGCAACACGGTGTGAAATCATACAAATTATTTCATAAGGAATCGTCCCCAGCAGACGAGCCACATCTTCCACAGTAATTCGTTCTTCGCCCTGCTCGCCGATGAGAACAACCTCATCCAGTGCTTGCACGTCCGGCACATCGGATACATGGATCATACATTGATCCATACAAATCCGGCCGACGATCGGCACTCTTTTGCCACGAACCAGCACCTCCGCTTTACCCGAAAGCATACGAGAGTATCCATCCGCGTAGCCGATCGGCAATGTCCCAATTTGCTCATCACCTTTGGTGTGATAAATCGTTCCATAACTAACACCTGAACCCGCAGGCAGTGTTTTGAGATGCACAATCCCTGTCTTGAGACTCAGGACTGGCTTTAGCTCAATTTTCGTTTGATCCACATCCTCAGAAGGATACAGACCATACATGGAAATCCCCAGACGTACCATCGAATAGGTTAATCCGGGCAAATCAATGGCTGCCGCGCTGTTTCCGGCGTGAATATAAGGGAACGTCTCCCCTTTATCCGTAAAATAGCTCACGATCCGCTCGAACCTGCCGTACTGCTCTAGCGTATAACTCTTATCGACTTCATCAGCATTCGCATAATGTGTAAACAGTCCTTCTACATCCACACCCGGCAGCAGCAAGGCTTCTTCTATAAAAGGAATCGCATCTGCTTCCGTATGCAAGCCGAGTCGCCCCATGCCGGTATCCAATTTGATATGGATTTTCAGCTTCTTCTGCGATGCGTTCTCTTGCTTCCTACCTTGCTCTCGCAAGGCTTCCAGTACGTCACGGCTGTATACTGCAATCGTCACATCCAGCTCTCGTGCCCGACTAATCCCCTCTGGGGGCGTATAGCCGAGAACAAGAATAGGCGCAGTAATTCCTGCATTTCGGAGCTCTAGTGCTTCATCAAAGAACGCGACACCCAAATAATCCACACCCGCGGCGAGAACTTCTTTGGATACTTCTACAGCCCCGTGTCCGTAAGCATCCGCTTTAACGACTGCCATCTGCTTCATGCCTGCAGGCAGTACTTTCTGAAATTGTTCAATGTTGCTTCGCAGTGCATCTAACGATATTTCCACCCACGTGGGCCGATAAAAAGCATCCACCAGCGTTCACCTCTTCTATCCTGTTACAAACAACATTTTTTATATTTCTTCCCGCTGCCGCATGGGCATGGTTCGTTACGTCCGATTTTCGGTTCAACAGCAATGCTAGGTGTATGATTAAGCACATAGGCTGCCTCGTTTACGAAATAACGGAATACGCGATTTCCAGGCTCAAGAACCGTCATCACGACTGGCTTTCTTTCAAACCCATATTTCATCTCTGCATCTGGTAAGAATTGCGCAGTTATCACACCGAAACGAACCAATATAGTAGCTACCGCATGCAAAAACACATCAGCACTTGTATCGAGCAAGATACCGGATTGTCGATGCATATCCCATTCTTTTTTCACATTATGTTCTTGACCAACAGGCCAGCTTGCTAACACACTTGCAATGGCTCTTCTCCAGGCTTGAATATCTTCTGGGCGGCCACCTTCGTTAACTTCCTCGAGAATTCCCCAGTTCACTCGATTCCAGAGCGCATCCAAGAGAATAACAGCTTGTTCCTGCTCGGTAAGTGCCAAATAAAAAGCTAATTGCTTCGCATTTACGGTTAGTTGTGTTTCTTCTTGTGTGATCCCTAGCACTACCGCTACATAGAAAAAGAATTGATACACCGGCTCTTGATCTTGATTCAATGTCGGCTTACGGAAAAGCTGCAGATTCTGCCCCTCATCGAACTCGTTCCAGAATTTCCGCGGCAAATGTTTGCGCGCAGCCGACAACTTGACGTTCTTTCCGGTCTGTACAGCCTCGAGAAAAGCTCTGAATTCCTGAACGATTGGTGGCACAGGCGTCCGCCCATCCATCCAAAGTTGAAGCAGCTTCTGGTCAACCACAAGAGGCTTCAGCTTTCGCTTGGAAGCTGGCGTTTGTTCTTCAATATAGGCTTCTATATCATTCGAGTTCAACCAACGTTCCAACGCGTAGTCATTATCTGCTTCCATGTACTGCTCGTATCGCTCTTCGAAATAAGATTTATGCTTACATACTTCATTCAATGAAGTGGACTGTTCTTTTGAAATTCTAAATGTCACTTGAAGGAATTGAATCCACTTTTTGAAAGAAGTCAAATAAGCACCAATATCAGCTTCCTCTGTGCTAAGCACATGGCTGATTAAGAATCGACCTACAAAATCGACAATGGTATCACCCAGAACATCCTCATAGCTGATGCCATAACGCACGAAGTATTCGGTCATCACAAAGTCCATACGATCCACATGTTTGTTAGCCGTTGCTGGCTTCAACTTTCCCTCATCATTCAAGAACGTTGCGAAAGCCTTCGTCTCATTTTCCCAAAATTCTCGTTGCTGTTCCAAAGTCATTTCATTCTTGTTTGTCATCCTAAACACTCCAATTATCTATTCGCTCCAAAGTTGCATTATACCAAAAAAACGACCGTTCGTGGGAGTTGGATAAATCTTCTTGTAAATTTTATTCCAAATTCTCATCGTATACATGAGAAAAAACCCTGCACCATAGGGTGCAGAGCCATTTCTTTTTACATAAAATCGAACTTATTTCCCGGATTGTCCATCCGTTGCCATCGCAACTTGAATCATTTCATTCACCGGCATATCCCCCGTAAACATCCGGAACTCAACACCATCGTTCGTCCAAGTCAGTGTTCTAGGCTCATCCTTCGAGCCATTCCCTGTGATCACACCAACCGTGAATCCGAGATCAACAATATCTCCCGGCGGCAGTGAAACTGATTTGGCTTGAGGTCTGACCTCGATCAGATTGAAGCTGTATTTCCCTTTATATCGTAAAAGTACAGCAGAATCCTCACCAAGCTTCATATCGCTGATATCCTGCTTCACAACATCCTTCGGCAAGTAGTACGGCTCAACAATGCCAACACTTTGGGCTTTGGCAGCTGCTGGCGCGGTTTTCGTCGCATCTGGTTTCGTCGTTGTGCCCGTAGCTTTGGATTGATCGGATTGACCGCCTGTGGCGGACAGATTTTTATCCGTTACCGATTTGCCCCCGGTTGCCGCAGGGTGATCTGCATCTGTCACTGCAACGTCAGCTGACGTTGGCATTGTTTGCTGCTGCAAATTCCAGCTGGTCATGTTGCGCTCCATTTGGAAGTAATCCTTATCGAACGATGTATCGAATTCAAAATGCGTGAAATTCACCTGCACCAACACATTTTGGTTCGCATCTGACACTTGAACTTGTGCAGGCGCGAGTGTTTTCTTATTCAGCCAGATTTTCTGGCGAGAAAGTTGCTCATTCTGGTAGTTCGCGGCAACATCGAAGACATAAGCATCCTTGTCCGTCGTAAATTGACGATCCTTATCCGCAATTATGCTCTTCGCTAAAGATTGGAACAGATACACTTGACCTTGATTCTCTGGCCAATCACTTTGGAAGCGGAAACTCTTCTTCAAATGCGGCGTCAAGACAAACACACCTTCTTCATTGCGCAAAACGATTTGTGTAACATCCTTCGTAGCATTCGTCAGGGAAATCCGGTAGAAATGCTCAGGCGAGAACGCCACCTCAACCTGATACTCCTGAGGCTGCTGCCCGGTGTTTAGAATCATGCTTCCTGTTGCTTGATAGCTGCTCGACTTGCCCATCACATGATCCAAGTCCTTTACGATAGATCCTGCATCCTTTTTACCCATCCCGCATCCTGCGAGAACCAATGCTACACACATTACCACTGCTACCATCCATGTGACCCGGCGCATTCGATCATCCCCTCACTCATGATTAACATCCTCATAGTACATGCATATGAGGGGACTTGTTCGATTATGCAGCCAAGCTTACGGCTTGGACGAAAAAGTGTTGCTGAGGTGATTTTGAAAAGAAAAAACAGAATTAGAATAATCTCTAATCCTGCTCTTTTGGTGTCGATTTGTCTTCAATATTTTCTAATCTTCTATCCGTACGGTCAAGTATTTCTTTCATTGCTGTTAGATCAGCACCAATTTCATTCAATCTATCCATCATCGCAACTAAATACTCACGATTCGTCATCTCAGCCACAGCATCCACTCCTGATCAAAATAAGCTTACCTAATTATAACTCAGACTTCCGTTAAAATGGATGCAACTTCTTGAGTCTCACTACATTCAAAAATTAATCTCCGCGTCCCTTAACAAAGGATGCTTCTCATCCTTAGCCGATAAAATCGGCGATGTCGTCGGCCACTGAATACTTATTGCCGGATCACTCCATAGAATCCCACGGTCATGCTGCGGCGAATAATAGGCATCCACCTTATAAAGCACCTCAGTCTTCGGCTCTAATGTACAGAAACCGTGTGCGAAGCCCTGTGGAACCAGCAACTGTCGCTTATTGGATGCGCTGAGCGTAACACCCACCCACTGGCCAAATGTTGGGGAGCTCGTGCGAATGTCTACTGCAACATCGAAGATTGAGCCTGCGACTACTCTTACTAACTTCGTTTGCGCATGCGGATTTAATTGATAATGGAGCCCGCGCAGCACGCCTATTTCTTCCGAAAGCGAATGATTATCTTGGACAAAATCTATCGTAATCCCCTCTTTGGCCAACTTCGCCGCATGATAGCTTTCCATAAAAAATCCCCGATGGTCCCCATGGACCTCAGGTTCAATAATCACAAGCCCAACTAAAGCCGTTGGTGTCATCTTCATATTGTCCTCTCACCTCTTCGACTAGCATATGCAAGAGAATCCTAGAAAGCCTCAGACAGCCGTTTATAGACAGGTGACCTCTTCCTTATCGTTTGGGCTCTAGGCAAGCGTAAAAAGGCCGCCAAGAGCTTCACAGCCCCAGCAGCCTTTTTCTTGTATGAGATGCATCTACCATATATATACGATACCTGCAATAATACCTGCCCAAATCAGGGAACCGAAGACCACACCGACAATCAAACCTTTGCCGATCAACACATGCTCATCCTGATAAGCATCTTCATGATCAATCATACCCATAACCTCCCCGCCTACTCAGTATATGCAATAGTATGGGGAAAATGTTGGCGAATCATGCGGTCGTTTCAATATTTTTTAGATTAATAGGCATTCTTATTGATAAAGCCTTTCACGACAGTTCTCCAAATAATTTTGATATCAAATAAAAAAGTCCAATTTTCGATATAGAAAATATCATGCTTAATCCGTTCTTCGATTGACGTATCGCCGCGCAAGCCGTTGCTTTGCGCCCACCCCGTAATGCCTGGACGAATATGATGCTTCACCATATATTTCGGTACTTCTTCTTTAAATTGTTCCACGAAATAAGGACGCTCCGGCCTCGGCCCAACCACACTCATATGCCCGAATAACACATTGAAGAATTGCGGTAGCTCATCGAGACTCGTTTTACGTAGGAATGTGCCGACCTTGGTCCGCCGCGGGTCATTTTCCACCGTCCACTCCGTATTTGAAACCTTGTCTCCAAGGTTCTTCATGCTGCGAAATTTGTACATCATAAAGCGTCTGCGGTTCAGGCCGACTCGCTCTTGCTTGAAGATGATGGGACCTTCGGAGGTGAGTTTAATGGCTATTGCCGTCGCAAGCATAACTGGCATTGTCACCAATATCGCAATAGATGCGAAAACAATGTCAAAAACCCGTTTGAAAAGTCGGTTGCGGAACTCATCTAGAGGGATATCACGAACATTAATCAACGGCATATCCGCAAAATTATCAAAATACGGCCTCGATGGTAGGAAATCATAAAAATCAGGGATAATCAGCGTTTTGACGCCAACTTTTTCACAAACATTAATAATACTACCGAACTTCTGGTGGGCGTCCAATGGAAGGGCAATAATGACCTCATCCACGATGCGATCGTTTAGAATAAACTCAAGTTCGTCTATTTTCCCGATAATCGGCTTATAGTTCTGATAAGTAACCTCATGCTTCTCCTGATAATCATCGAGGAACCCGACTACCTCATAACCCAACTCTGGATGTTGTTTAAGCTTGGTGTAAAATTGACGCCCCAATGAGCCTGCACCGAGGATTAGAATGAACTGTTTATTGTAGCCTTTTTGCCGCGCGCGTTTGAGCGAGATCTTGATCATATAACGATAAAAACTGATAATAAGGATGTTATTCACCAGGAACAGCAATAGGTATGAACGCGAAACATCGACTTCTTTTAGGATAAATAAAACACTAAGAAGCATCAATAAACTAAACGCATGTACTTGAATAATTTTCAAAACCTCAAAAGAGAACCGCTTTCTCCTCTTCGGTGTGTAGAAATTCACTAAATAACTAATAAAAATAGCAATAATCGCGTAAGTTAAGCTCCACATCACGTAGTGTTTAAAAGACAGCGGCGAGCCATATGGAATCCAACCACTTCTAAATTTTAACCACCATGAAAAGAGAAATACGAGCTGGATACATATGAAATCAGCCAAAGCGTATAGTTGGGTTAGAAAACCTTGACTCTGACGAATCAAACAGGATCACCTCGTTGGACGTAATTTATTTCGAGCTAGAGAGAGACCTAACTTCACGCCTACACCTATGTATACCACGGCATTCGTAAGCCAGGAATACTTTTTGCGATAGTGCTTATTATGGAACAAAATCATCGCTCTATGAAATTCATAAATAATCTTAAATGGTTTTCTTCGGCTGCTAGCCCCTTTGTGATGAACAATCTGAGTTCTAGGGTAATAATAATTCACCCAGCCCGCTTCCTTAATTCTATAACACCAATCGATGTCTTCACCATACATAAAAAATTCCTCATCCAGCATGCCGACATGCTCTATCGTCTCGCGGCGTACAAGCATGAATGCTCCGACTAGTGAATCGATGGGATATTGTTGGTCAGGATCTAAATAACCAAGCTGATATTGATTAAATCGAGGGTTGCGTGGGAATAGTTTGGCAAACCCAAAGGCATAGTAGAAAGACGCTGAGGGCGTTGGGAAACCCCGCTTGCATGCTTTATCGAGTGAACCGTCCGGTAATACAATTTTACAGCCGCTGGCTCCTACTATAGGGTTCTCGTCCATGAAACGCAGCATGATGTCTAACGTGTCTGGTTGAACGATTGTATCTGAGTTCAGGAGCAGGACGTAACGACCTTTGGAGATGAGAATGCCTTGGTTGTTGGCTCTTGAGAAACCTACATTCTCTGTATTGGCGATAGTGATCACTTCAGGGTACCGCTCATTCACAGATTGAATAGTGCTGTCATTAGATGCGTTATCAATAAGAATGATTTCATAGTTGTATGATGTAGTTGACGAAAAAACCGATTCAATGCAGGCTAGGGTTAGAGCCTTCGTTTTGTAGTTCACGATGATAATGGATAAATCCAAGAGATGACCTCATTTTTTGATTGATTATACTTAGTATAGCACGGGAATATTAATTTTCGCCTAAAAAAATAAGACTAGCGGCTGCTAATCTTAGGTAATTATTTTTTAAACCATTTATTCACTTCGGACGACGCTTGTCTCTGTTTTGAACGAATTAAGCTTCTCTTGTTTCTCAGTTTCGGGTACTTGCGATAAAAATCAAACCAAGCTCCTAATAATTTGGGTTCACGGATGAGTGCGTACACAAAACTTAGACATTCATAAACCAACAAAGGGAAAAACTGCTTCATCACGGTTTTGATGTCGTCATTCTTCAGCATCATTTTATAGCGATTAATATAAGATAATCTTCGAACAAAAAGCGGTTTACTGCTCCTGCCGCCTTCTTTCCAGCCACGTTCATGATAGGCGATTGCTGTTGGCTCATAAAGTGCCTTCCAGCCTAACAACTGCGCTCGCCACGCAACATCAACATCTTCTTTATAGGCAAAGAAGTCTTCATCAAAAAACTCCCCATTAAGGCTAATGTCGTTGATCATCTTGCGTGAGTACATGGCAGCGGCGCCAGAAACACCGAAAACTTCTTCAGTTTGTTGATACTGATCGTTGGTCTGGTGTGCACCCCTGTCAAAGGCTCTTCGCGCTTTGTTGATGATGAGTCCCGTGCTATCAATGTGGTGGGGGGCTGCTTTGAAAAGCAATTTGCCTGTTGCGCTGCCTGCATGAGGGTTATTCTGCATCACATGAACTGTGTTAAGTACGTAGTCTGGTTCAATGGCAACATCTGGATTGAGAATTAAACAATAATCCGTTTCTGTCAACCGGATCGCTTGATTGTGCCCTCCCGCGAAGCCGTTGTTTAGCTTATTCTGAATGAGTATGCATCTCGCTTGCCATTTTGCCAGCGTATGGAGCGTATGATCCTTGGATGCATTATCTATGATAATTATTTGTTTAATAGGATGGGATTGTCTCAGAACCGCTTCCAAGCAATCCTCGATATGTTCAGCGCTGTTATACGTGACGATATGGACACTGACTGTATAGTGTTTAATCTTCATTAAACTTCCTTGACCTTTAAATCATACACTTCACGAACAAACAACATACCCTTATCTCTAGTAACTAAAGTAAGTTCATGCAGCAGAGCTGTGGCTATTATAAGTGCATCCGGTGCCTTCACTCTCCTACCTTTACTTCTCTCTTGTACACAAATTTTTCCTGCCTTATATGATAGTTCATCTGTAACATCCAAAAACTTCCCCGATTTTAAAAATTCAAACCTAGTAACCTCTTCCATTGAAGAAAATCCAGCCATGAATTCACATTTTGTTACAACAGAAAAATAAATGTTATCTTCCTTGAGACTATTCAAAAAGTTAATTATCGACTCATCATTATTAACAAGTCCAATTAAAATATTCGTGTCTAAGAGGTAATTGTCTGTGGGCAAAATAATCGGCCTCATCTGTTCCAATCCTCTCGCGCATTACGTATATTTTCAGACACTTCTACTCTTTTATCGTCAGGGATCAGATTAGGAATGTTTAATAAGTCATTTAAAATAGTATTCGATGTATTCATAACTTCAACCGTTTCATGATCCAAATCAACATCTAACGTGACTTTTTTACCGGAAATACCTGCTTTCCTCAAAAGCTCCAAAATACTTTTCGTTGTCTCATTGTTAAGTGATTTAGCCATTTCACGCCTCCTCTTTCTTCTCATTATACGCAACATGAAGCACAAAGAAAACGACATATACATAATTAGATAAGTGCACTAAAGAGCCATCAGCCAGCCACCTATTAGGGTAATTGACAGCTCTGTGTTTCATTGACTTTCTCCTAGCTCCTTCAAAAAAGCCTTGAGTCCTTCCCGCCATGGACGTAAATCTTCAAATCCATTCGCTCGAATTGCCGCATGCTCCATCGCAGAATTCCGTGGTCTTGGAGCAGGTCGCGGAAATTCTTCCGTTGTACATGACTCTACCTTCATCGTGATGCCACTTTCTTCAAAAATGGCCCCAGCAAATTCATACTAGGAGCAAACTCCCGTATTAGAAGCATGATAAATACCGTAACGATCGGTTTGAATGAGCTTTCAAGAAAAAGGGCAAGATCGACTGTATACGTAGGTGACCCATATTGATCACTTACAACCTTTAAAGAATCTCGTGTTTTAGCTAGTTCCAACATCGTTTTCACGAAATTCTTACCGTATACGCCATACACCCAAGAGGTTCTTACAATAAAATATTGGGTCAATATCGCTTGAACATGGAGTTCTCCCGATCTTTTGGACTTGCCATATATACTTTGAGGATTCGTAGTATCATCTTCTCGATAGGCATGTGATAACTTTCCATCAAAGACATAATCCGTACTAATAAATACGAACTTAGCCCCTACGCTCTCAGTAGCCCATCTCCAGATTCTTGGTTCCATCTGAATTTACTCGAAATGCTTCCAGTTCATTCGTCTCTGCAAGTCAACAGCCGTATAGGCAGCACAGTGGATAATAACATCGGGTTGTAAACGCTGAATTACCTCCATACATTGCCCCTCATTCGTAAAATCGAGATCCTCTCTCCCTAATCCGTGAACCTGGTGCTGAGCTTCAAGCAGCTTAACCACATCTTGCCCAAGTTGCCCCTTAGATCCCGTAACGACGATTCTCATGCATGTTCACCTAACCATATTGCTCATTAACATATTTTTGATACTCACCAGTCTGAATTCATTTCCACCAATCTTGATTGTTCAGGTACCATTGAATCGTTTCCTGAATCCCCGTCTCAAAATTATGTTTCGGCTTCCAGCCCAGCTCATTCGTAATTTTTGTAGCATCAATCCCGTAACGACGATCATGTTCTGGACGATCTTTGACAAACTGCATAAGAGATTCAGGCTTGCCAAGCTCGCAGAGAATCGTTTGGATAATTTGAATATTGGTACGTTCATTATTTCCACCGATATTATAAACTTCACCACTAACTCCCTTGTGTAGAACCAAATCAATCACGCTACAGTGGTCCTCGACATAGAGCCAATCTCTAATATTATTTAGAAAAAAGTTATGTTCACCTTTCAGTAATTTACTCTAATAGACTACGATCTACTCTTTTAATGTGAATAAAACAGTATTGAGGTTTATGGTCTCTGTTATGGAGCGGCTGATTCAGTATTTCAGCATATCAAATCAAAATTCTACCGCACCCAGTTCATTACCGGATATGTAATAATAGGAATTAATGTCCACCTATTCCGCATCTTTCTTTTCATCAGTTGATTTTTGAATTTTCTAAAAACCTCCTATAAAGACAGCTCCAAACACAATTAAAAAAATTCCAAACATTTTATATTTTGTGATTTTTTCACCCAAAAAAATTTTAGCAATAATCAATGTCCAGATATAAGTAATTGCTGTAAGAGGCATCACCACGGAATACTGGATGTGTTTGAGTACATAAATATTTAATATTGCGCCAAGTACATAAAAAAAAACACCTGTATATATATACCGTCTTTTTAACATGTTAATAATACCATTTGAAACGGTTGCTTTTTTCAAGAAAAATCCACCAAATGATCCAAATAAAGTAAGTAGAAGTAACGAAATCAATATATATATATTACTCATCTCCTACTCCTAATATTACGACACCTAATAGAATTAATACTATACCAATGATCTTATTAGTACCTATGGTTTCTTCTAGCAAGAAATATCCTATTATAAGGGCAAAAATATAACCAAGTGTTAACATTGGATGAAGAACTGAAAACCCTCCAAATTTAAAAGCAATCATCATCAGTACTGCACCAATACCATATAATGTAAATCCTATTCCTAAAAAGTAAAGATCAGTACCTGATGATATTTTCCAGAAAAATTGTCCCCAAGTAGTGCATAATGAAGAAAAAATTATAAATAAAATTCCAACCTTATTTTTGTTAAAAGAATCTATAAATCTACTCATAAACATCCTCATATTTTGAATAATTTTTCAAAAAAATTAAACTCTTTTGGTGCTTCTGACACAAGTAATTTATGGTTTATGAAATGAAACTATTGAAATGACTCACTTTTCCTCTTAGAAGTCGGTTCAAAATATGTGTTATAATCATATAATTTATTGAAGAATGATTTGAAAATTATCCAAACGGAATAACAAGTGATCAAAGTTAATTTCTTATTTTATCTGTAATTTCATCTGCATTATAATTTTCAAAACATTTTGTTCTAAATTCTTTTCTAATATAATTTTTACCACTAAACAAGCTATTGAATACTATTTTCACAGTTTTTAAAGCTTGTGAAAAAAGCTTTACATTGGATACTTGATCTTCTTCTCTCCAGGTAATAGGAAAAAACCGTGCATTTAACCTAAGTCGTGGTAATGCGATAATCATGAAACAATTAAATGTCAAGTCGTCTGCAAATTTAAAATAATATTTATTTTTTAATGATTCAGTACAGTACATATTTAATCCTGCACCTAAATCATATATTTTACGTTTTGTAGCAATAGAAAAGAGAATATTGAATACACGGTTACCAAAGGTTCTAAAACTAGAATAACCTGGAAGTTTAGATGATTTCATAAATCTTCCTCCCAACAAACAATCCACTTTTTGATATGTCCCATCTTTTATATATGGTATCAAATCTATTAGACTTCCTTGATCATCTCCATGCAAGACAATTACATATCTAAAATTGTTCTCAACTGCATACTGAAAAGCAACTTTATGGCTACCTCCTAGACCATAGTTTTGATTGTTTCGCAATAATTTAATTGGTTTTTCTGGGTGGTTTTTAATGTAATCTAATACTACATTTTCAGTATTATCTGTTGATCGATTATTAACCACTATAATACAAGAAATTATTTTCATTATTTCTTCATCACATTGCTGAAGTACCCTAGTAATTTGCTTTTCGCAATTATAAGTAGGTACAAATAACAGAATTTTATCATCCATGTTTACATTTTCCCTCTATAGTTGATTTATAATACGCGTAAAGTTCTAGCACCAGCGTTTCTTCCTGCTTCAACACCTTCATCAGAGTCTTCAAATATTAATGTATTCTCTTTTGAAATTCCAAAAAAATTCATTGCTTTTATATATCCTTCAGAGTTTGGTTTTGGTTTCGAAACATCTTCTTGAGTAATAATTAAGTCAAATAATATTTTTCTGTTAAAATAATCCAATAAATCATGGCAATTTTTTTTGGATGCGGTTGTAACTAATGCAATATAATATTTCTCGGAAAGGCATTTTAAAATATTTATTAAATGTTTATTTTCCACTACGTGATTAATATTTTGAAAATATAGTGACTGTTTCTTTATATGAATTTTAGAAATTAAACTCTCATTATAACCTTGTTTATCTAAAATTTTTGGTAAGAACTCTTTATAATGTTTACCTTGACATTTTTCTGCAAAGTATTGATATTCCAAATCAAACCCAAACTCATTAAGAGCTTGTTTGTAAGAATAATAATTAGCTTTTAATGTGTCATACAATGTTCCATCCATATCAAAAGCAGCTAAAGAATTTTTCATTTATAACCATCCTCATAAATATCATTTAGTAATACAATAAATGCCGCATAATAAATAAGTGCTCTATCAGGTACCATTTTGAATTTATAAGGTAATAAACGCAACACATGTATTATCTCATGATAATATATGCTTTTAATTTGATATTTATTAAATTTAGATTCAAGATATTGTTTATACTTGTGATATAAATTATCATATGCTTTACTTCTTAAATGAGGATAATTTATTATATTTAAGTATGTTTCAACAGTGGAGGTTTTTTGTAAAAACTCATAGCCGTAATGCAAAGATTGTAATAATTTTCCATAATCTATGAATGGAGTATTGTGTATGTTTAGTGAATTGGGATCTATTAGGTAATATTTTTTTTCTCTATTAGTTGAGAAAATTATATTCTCCACAGTTAGGTCACCATGTATATCTGAACATTCATCTTGTGAAAATATCTTAAATAGATAGTTTTCATCTATTTTACTTTCAAAATACTTTAGATTTTTATACTCTTTTCCATTAATTATCAAAGTGTCATAAGATAGTATTGAAGACAATTCAGGTGTTATTTTTAAAGTATTAATATTACCTAAGTACTTTTCTTTAATATATTTCTGTATTAATAAACTATCATGCTCACGTTTATTTTTAGAATGCAATAGATGATCAATATCTTCAAGTAAAGTATATAGAATGTTCCATATATTTTCATCATCCATTGAATGGATCACGGTAAAAAAATCTTTTGCATCACTATCATATTTCATATCATAATAATAAACATTTTCACTTAAAAACTCATCTTTTGTCTCAGGAAGAGGAAGTTTAGTAGCAGCCTGTTCCTTGATCCAATCGGCTTGCACACGCAATTTATTCCCTTCGCTTCCAAAGGCATATTTACGATAAATAATATCATCATCTTTTATCGCCTTCAATGTGGTTGCATGTGACCCACCGCTCATATCTTGTAAAATACTAATATTCCGATTGATATTAACATAAGTTTTATAATATTCTCTATCTTCCCCTGAGAAATAATCAACAAAAAATTTTAATCTTTCTTGTTTTGTAACAAAAGGAACCATATTTATTGTTGCATCTTTCATTAAAAAGTTTTCTTTTCTAAATTTACCAATGAAATTTTCTAGCCATTGATTGTGTATAAAAGAGGCAATAAATATGAAAATAATGGGTGATACTGTGAACAAAATTGTCAGTAACAATACGTTTATGTTGCCATTTGCCAATGAGCTAATGGCAGTAAGTTGAGGTTCTGCTACATTCCCTAATGAAAATAGAGATAAAAATAATTGTGAAAAATCTACATGTAAATTTAAGCTAGTTAATGCATTACAAAAAGAGACATAGGAAAATAAATAACCTAGCCACATAATAATTGATAATAACAATAAAGATAATTTATTAATACGATAAAATAAATCCTTCAAAATAGAAATGGTAGACCATGCAAACATTAAACTTTTTAAACGTAAAGTTTCATTAAATACAGACGCAAATATGTTAATTGATTGCTTCGTTTTTTTATTCAAAGCAAACATAATCAAGATTACTGATATTATCAAAACAATAATAAAAAAATATTGAAATGCTGTGTGAACATAAACTTCGTAATAAAAAAAATTTGTATTAATATGTAAACCTGCAAAAATAACTAAAAATATAAAAACACAAATTATATCCAATAATCTATCAATAACAATTGTAGAAAAATAAAATATTAAACCTGTTCTTGTTTTTCTCGAAGCAATATACGCTCTGACTAGCTCACCAATACGAAAAGGAATAAACAAATTCACAGCATAACCTATCGAAAGGGCTTTTAATAATTTTTCATATTCCGTTTTTTCATAGGGATTTGTTAATAACTCCCATCTAAACACTTTAATTAGATGACTAAATATAAGCAAACCTATTGATAGGGATAACCAAAGCATATATTAAACTAGCCCCCAAAACAAATCAGAATTTTTAGCTAAATAGTATTCTTCTGGAGTTCCAAAGGGTAAATGAAAATCTACATTAAAACTTTCTACCGTTTTACCTTGAGCAATTATAGTATTAAATAGTCCGCTAACAAAATATTCTTTATATTCACATTCATTTAAATATACTTGAGCGGCATTCAAAAATGTTGCTTTATTCTGGAAATAATAAGATCCACATATAGCGCGTGAACTAACAACCTTTTTCTCTACAGTTCCAGTAATATTATTTTCTTGATCATATGCAATATAGCTGAAATTAGGATTTTGAGATTTAAAAGTTAATAAAGCCCCCCCTATTTTCTGCCTCAAATCATTATCGTGAAAAAAATTATAAAACTCTTGACTTTTGAATGCATGATCACAATCATTAATCACGATCCCTTTATTGTTATTTATATGTTTTATTCCTTCTAAAGAAGTTAATACAGGCCCATTTAAAACATCTGGAATTAATACAATTTCTGCTGATGGGTAGAGACTTTTTATACATTTTGTTATCTGATATTTTCTTTCATGCTCTTCTAAAACAACAAAGATCAGTTGTTCTATAGTCACAAACTTTTTTATGGATTGTACAGCCCAATAAAAATATGGTTTTCCATGTATTTCGATTAAAGGCTTTGGTGTTACAATACCTTTTTCAAAAAAACGGGATCCGCGACCTCCCATTGGCATCAATAGATTTATAATACCCACATAATCATCTCCTAATTGTAACAGCTTGGTATAGAGAATTAATAGATAAAGTAATTAGAACTCTCTTGGTGGATTGTTTTATCTCATTCTTTTATCGTTTCATAATCTATTTAATTTGAACTAAAGAACATCCAACAACATCCTCACACAGACAATCAATTACTTTTTTCTTCATCTAGTATTGCCACATGGGAATCTGTGTATCCAAAACACATGACTTCGCAACACTTGGAATATTATTCAACGCATGATTAATATTTGTGTTTAGGAGAAACAACGAACCCACTCAAAATTTGCGGTTCGGGAATAACATGATTTGAACGTAGAAAAGAACGGTTCTTCGACGCTGGCAGTAATACGAGGGTGCCAGCTGCAGCACTCGGTAATCGCCATGTACTTAAGTTATTTCCTTAGATTCCATCTGCAATCTTTGGAGTTTCGTGCTCAGTACAACAGCAATGGAAGGTTTCTCTCTACAATCTCGAGGACAACGACACTTGGTTTTTCCTCAGTTATTCTAGATTGACTAACTTTATAATCGGTTAAAAACGTACTGTTTTTAAAATGATCCGCTAAATAAGGTATCATTGCTGCACCGAAAGAATCGCGATACATAAGCAATTGTCTGCTCTCTGATTCGTTTACATATGACGTCAAGTAATTATCGGATTTAATAACTTTGGATGTTCTCTTGAACTTTGGCACTAAGCTAACTAACGTATCATCTAATTTCATAGATAGCATAATGGCTAAATCCAGCTGCATCCTATAAGTGACAGTCGATATATTAAAGTCTTCTCGACTATGAGGATGATAATTAGATAAAGAGTTCAACAATTTTTGATAAGCCAAATATCCACCAAAATCATTCCAATGAGTATCTGTAGCGTAATATGTTTGAAAATCAACTTTACTTTGAATTAGAGTATCTCTAACGTCAACAAATTTTATTTTTGAGTGGGCTCTCAAATAGTCTAGCAATTGGTCGTAACGGGTTTCGTTTTTAAATCTTACATACTTGTTTGGTATGTACTCAGGATAAATTGTTTGCTTATTCGGACCTACCATAAAAATAAATTCAGCGCCTACACCTTCCGCCGCATTCTTCGCCTTTTCAAGATTAGATGTTATCTTTTCAAGCTCAGCATCACTAAATCTAACTAGTCCTTGGTAGTCTTCTATAGATTTTTCAGCGGAGTAGAACTGCCACCCATTTTTTCCTATTACTACATTAGGGTTAGCTGACTTGCCGAATATATGATATTTAATATTACTATTCAATTTGACTAGTTCATTACGCAATCCAAAGTGATCATTAAAGTAAGATTCGAATTCTTTTGTAAACTTTTTGTAATCCGTGATTGAAGTTGTAGGCTTTGCTGCTAAAACTCTATTTTCTGTCGTAACAGTTTTCGAAGGAAAAAATATTGTTGTTAATACTGGTACAAAGATGAATATTAACAAAATACTCTGCACTACGGCTACATTAGAATGAGTTTGTGCCTGTTTATATTCTAATAATTCCAAATATGTTACTAGCCACACTATTATGACGGAGATAAGAAACGAAAGCATATATAACATTATTTCACCCGAGCTGATACCTCCAGTCATATCCTTATTAACCTCACTTAAGTGTAAATAAGGATCAATGCCTGTTGTTTTTATTTTTAATGATGACTTGTTCTGCTCTGTCTCAACCATATTACTCGATTTTAAATAGCCTAGTAATGATTTGTTTTTATATTTAATTGAGTAAATAACGATGTCTACTCCTGGTTTCACACCCAAGTCGAATCTTAAGTTTAGAATATTTTCCTTTGCTGGTAAAGCAAATTTAAGATTAGCTTTACCCTCCGAGCTTTTACTCATTATGCGAACTGATTTTTGTTCAGTAAAACCTTCGCCGGTATCGTAGTAAAGAACATACTCATTAGTATGGTGTGATTGAAGTGTAACAAACACTTCATTGCTTAGTTTCTCTCTATTTAAATAGCTTTTGTTAATTATTAAGACAGAAATAATGAATAACATGATCAACATAAATGCATTTACAAACTTAAAGTATTTTCTCACGGAGGCATCTTCTCCTACTAAAATCTGAAATAAATGAACGGATTATATGTTTGACTTGCTAACGCAGCAGATACAAGAAGCAAAATAATGCTCCCCGTGATTACTATGAAGAATAGTTTAAGAATTTGATACTTGCTATTTTTCCTGTCTAACCAGGACTCTCCATAGCTCAACAACATTTTTAAAAGAGGCGTTGCACCTATAATCGCGAGAATAATAACAGTAATCAGCTCTTTATCTAAATAATACATACTGCTGTACATACTATTTTTATTTAACCCAACCATCGTTTTTATATATGCAATTGCATGTTGAAAATCATTCGCCTTAAAGAATATCCAGCCGACCATAACAACAAGCAACACATATGCATGCTGAAATGGAGCCCACATTTTATCCAATAGTTTACCTAATGGTGAGCGCTCAAGAAGCATGAAAAAACCATGAAATAATCCCCAAAAAACAAAATTCCAGCTTGCCCCATGCCAGAATCCAGTACAAAAAAACACTATTACTAAATTTAGATAAACTCGGACACTACTAACTCGGTTTCCTCCCAGTGGGATGTAGAGGTAATCTCTAAACCAATTTGACAATGAAATATGCCATCTTCTCCAAAAACCCACAATATTCTTAGCTATATAGGGATAATTAAAGTTCTCCAAAAAGCTAAATCCAAAAATTCTTGCTAAACCGATTGCCATATCTGAATAGCCAGAGAAATCAAAATAAATCTGCAACGTATAACAAATGATTCCTAGCCAGGCTGCACCTGTAGTTAATTCTTGGGTATTTTGAGCAAATATCTGATCTGCTACTAATCCTAATGGATTCGCGATCAAAACTTTTTTCCCCAATCCAAGAATAAATCGCTGAAAACCTTGGTTTATGTGTTCTAAAGACAAAATTCTTGTTTTCAATTGTTTAGCAATATCATGATACCGAACGATTGGTCCTGCAACTAGTTGAGGGAAAAAGGATATGTACAGAGCAAGATCAAATAAATTCTTTTGCGGCTCTGATTTACGTCTATATATATCTATTACGTAGGATAAGGAATGAAATGTATAAAACGAGATCCCTAGTGGTAGCGGAATTGGTTCCAAATAGAAATTTACATGAAACATTATGTT
Organism: Paenibacillus sp. Soil766; assembly: GCF_001428105.1. Classification (GTDB taxonomy): domain Bacteria; phylum Bacillota; class Bacilli; order Paenibacillales; family NBRC-103111; genus Paenibacillus_E. Next base: position 109,506 of record NZ_LMSJ01000054.1, read on the forward strand.
GAAGTTATCAACAATAAAGTTTATATATTTATAAAAGATCAACATTCCAAGGTTTGTTACAATGGCAAAAAACAGAACCAACTTTCTAGTTGTATCTTTATACTTCTTGGCTACTAACAATCCATAAAAATAATTTATTACTATAGAAATAACCATCAACACTACGAATTGAGGTTCGCCCAAAGAATAAAAAAGAAGACTCACAACAAGCAGTAATAAATTGCGATATTCGACTTTAATTAACAAATGTATGACAAGAACTACCGGTAAAAACAGAAACAAAAACATCGGAGAACTAAACACCATTTACGTCGCGCCCTTTAATTTTGATGTAAATTTGTGACCAACAAATTTCGATTGATATTTAATAGTTATCACTAGTACGGATAAGACTCAAGGTAATCTATATTTTTTTGAACAAAATTTGTTAATCTCAGTATATTTTTGGTATCATGCAGTCGACTGACTCAGATCATAATCGTTCTCATAGGCTTCTGGTCGGATTAGATTCCGAAATACAAGATACTTTGCATTCCACTTGCTCAATAATGATTAAATGCAATGTAGAGAGTATCGATTAATTGTTGCCGTTGTGCTCTTAGATCAATTTTCATTTGAGGGTTCAGTCTTCAAAAAAATTAAATCGATTTACATCGATCTGAGAGACATGTTTTTGCAAGTAAAGTAAAAACATGTCTCATCAAAATATAATCGACAGTCTCATGTATCAAGTGTGTGACAAATTTGCTACAGTACCTTCTACTACATTTAAGTCAATAACAATATAGACATGGTATATAACCAAAAAAGTGCCGCACTATTGCATAGTGATCTCGTTGACTGAGGACTAATTATACTGATAGCTTTGCCTATTATTTAATCGCCCCAAGCTCTTTTAAAAAAGCCCTGAGACCTTCCCTCCAAGCACGCAAATCTTTAAAACCAATCCTTCGAATCGCTCCATGCTCCATGGAAGAATTTCGTGGTCTAGGAGCAGGTCGTGGAAACTCTTCTGTTGTACAAGGCTCTACTTTTATCGAAACACCACTTTCTTCAAAAATAACACATGCAAAGTCATACCAAGAGCAAACGCCTGAATTAGAGGCATGATAGATACCGTAATGATCTGTTTCAATCAGTTGTTCAAGGAATAAGGCAAGATCAACCGCATACGTAGGTGAACCAAACTGGTCACTTACTACCTTTATTGAATCTCTTGTTTTAGCTAAATTCAGCATGGTTTTAACGAAATTATTACCATACATGCCATATACCCAAGAAGTTCTTACGATAAAATGCTTTTTCGACAGAGAAAGTACATGTTGTTCTCCTGCCCTTTTCGACTTGCCGTACACACTTTGCGGATTCGTTTCATCATCTTCTCGGTAGGCATTCATAGCCATTCCATCAAATACATAATCCGTACTGATATAGACAAGTTTCGCGCCAATGGACTCAGCTGCGAGTGCTAGATTTTTGGTTCCAGTTGCATTGACAAGAAACGTAATTTCTTCTTCTGTCTCTGCTAAATCAACTGCGGTATAAGCCGCACTATGAATAATGACATCTGGCTCTAATTTTTTTATGAGCTCAAGACACTGATTTAAATTGGTAACATCCAGTTCATCTCTTCCTAAACCCTTAACTTCATGCTGAGCTTCAAGTAGCTTAACCACATCTTGCCCAAGTTGCCCATTTGCGCCGGTTATGACGATCCTCATGAATGTTCACCTAAACGAGAACCATACTGCTCATTAAAATACTTTTGATACTCACCTGTCTGAATTCGTTTCCACCAATCTTGATTGTTTAGGTACCATTGAATCGTCTCATGAATACCCGTCTCAAAATTATGCATCGGCTTCCAGTCAAGCTCAGTCGTAATCTTTGTAGCATCAATCCCGTAACGACGATCATGTCCTGGACGATCTTTGACGAAATGCATCAGAGACTCAGGCTTGCCAAGCTTTTTAAGAATCGTTTGGATAATTTGAATATTCGTTCGCTCATTATTTCCACCGATATTATAAACCTCACCATTGATTCCATTATGTAGAACCAAATCAATTGCGCTACAGTGATCCTCAACATAGAGCCAATCTCTAATATTAAGTCCATCACCATACACAGGCAGAGCCTTGTCACTCAAGGCATTGGCAATCATCAAAGGAATTAATTTCTCTGGGAACTGGTAGGGTCCATAGTTGTTTGAGCAACGTGTTATGTTTATTGGTAGTCCGAATGTTTCATGGTAAGCTTGCACCAGTAAATCAGAACCTGCTTTACTCGCAGAATATGGACTATTCGGAGCGATCGGCGTTTCTTCTGTAAAAAGTCCCGTTTCACCAAGAGATCCGTACACTTCATCTGTGGAAACATGGACAAATTTCTTAACAGTATGCTTCCGCGCAGCTTCTAGCAATACCTGTGTACCCAATACATTCGTTTTAACGAAAATGTCTGGTTCCAGAATACTTCGATCTACATGCGATTCCGCGGCGAAATGAACGACCGTATCAATGCTCCTGTCGAACAGACTGCTCACGAGTTCAGGATTCGTAATATCCCCCTTGACGAAGGTGTATTGACTATTCTCTTGAATGGATGTCAAATTTTCTAAGTTTCCTGCGTAGGTCAACGCATCTAAATTAATGATTTCATAGCTAGGATAACGATCCAGCATATAATGAACGAAGTTGCTTCCGATAAAGCCGGCACCGCCAGTTACAAGAATTTTCATATGAGTATGGGGCTCCTATTTAAAGTTAATTTCCGCATTTTTCAGCAGTGGGTGTTTCTGATCTTTATCTGATAGAATTGGTTTGGAAGTCGGCCAATCGATCCCTAATTCAGTGTCATTCCAGAGAATACCGCGATCATGTTCAGGTGAATAATACTCGTCCACTTTGTAAAGAACCTGTGTATTCGGAATAATCGTACAGAAGCCATGTGCAAAACCTTGAGGAACTAATAGCTGGCGTTTATTTGATTCACTAAGAATGACACCTACCCATTGTCCGAATGTTGGAGAACTCTTTCGGATATCAACCGCTACATCATATATAGCACCTGCCGCCACTCTAACTAACTTCGTTTGTGCTTTAGGCGTCAACTGGTAGTGAAGACCACGCAACACACCAGCTTCCACAGACAGAGAGTGATTGTCTTGGACAAATTGATGATCCACACCTAGCCCAGCAAACTTCGAGCTACTGTAGCTCTCCATAAAAAAGCCCCGATTGTCTCCAAAGACATCGGGTTCAATGATTACTAACCCTTCTAACTTCGTTGTTTTGATTTTCATCGAATTAGCACCTCTTACAATTTAAGTTTCCCAAACTCTTCTCCAAACAACAAATCTTTAGCTAATTCATTCGCCTTAGCTAAAGAGGCATGTGTACCAGCATCCGTCCACCAGCCTTGTAGAATATTATAGGTGAGTTCATTTTTCTCGATATATGCGTTATTTACATCAGTGATTTCGAGTTCTCCACGGCCTGAGGGCTTAAGTGTTTTAACAATTTCAAATACTGAACTATCATACATGTAGATGCCAGTCACTGCATAATTACTTTTCGGTTGTTTAGGTTTCTCTTCGATCGAAATGATCTTATCACCACTCAACTCAGGAACGCCATACCTTTGAGGGTCCTGTACCTCTTGAATGAGAATCTTAGCTCCATTACCTTGTATTGTAAAGTTATTCACGAATGGAACGATGCTTTCTTCAAAAACATTATCGCCTAGGATAACAATCATTTGGTCGTTACCTATAAAATGTTCAGCTAGATCAAGCGCCTGAGCAATACCACCTGCTTCATCTTGAACTTTATAAGTGAATGAGACTCCCATTTCGCGACCGCTGCCTAGTAGGTTAACAACATCACCCATATGTTCTTTTCCAGTGACGATAAGGATATCTTGGATATCGGCTTGCTTAAGTTTTGCCACTGAGTGGAAGATCATTGGATACTTTCCTACAGGAAGTAGATGCTTGTTGGTTACTTTGGTTAAGGGATACAGGCGTGAACCTGTACCTCCTGCTAATATGATACCTTTCATTTTTATCACCCTTTAGTTCGTTATTTTTGTGGTCTATTTCGGAATATTTATTTAATTGTTGCAAGTACATATTTTATGGGAAGATTAATAGTCCATCCTTCTGGATAAATTTTAATAAGAACTTTATCTGATTTCTTATCATCTTTATTTTCATTATATGCCATTTGGATATTATTTTTTAACACTCCACGCTCATTCCAGCTCATAACAGGCTTGTTTAATTCAATTAGATGTGAGGTATTAAAAACAGAGAATAACAATAAACACGCAAAACAACTAATCACAAACCCTTTTTTGAAATGATTACCAATTTCATCTAATACTAGGGTTAGAAGAACAACTACTAGTATATTAATACCATAAAAATATCTATCAGGGAATGTACTCTGATAACCATTAAATATACTCGTAAAACCAATACGCGGTATTACCAGACCTATCCAATATATAAATGTCGATAAAAAAATTAATAATATAGATAATAAATGTCTCTTGTTTGAATAAGAAATTATTACTGCACCTATGAGTAAAATAATATAGATCAGAAAAATAATTAACACTTTGAAATCTGTAAATTTGGTCCAAGCCACTGACGCTAATGGATATATAAATATTCTTCCAATTGAGAACTCAATCAAATGGCTCAAATTTGTAGAAAGACCTTCTGAACCTCCTTTTGAATGTAGGAAAGAAGGAACCATTATAACAAATAATAAACAAGTAACTATAGGAAGCATTAAATCTAATAATGTCTTTTTAAGATTAATTTTCTTTTTATTCAAAAATATATTCAAAATAATATAAGTACCTACAATTACAAAAGAGACGGGCAAAGTTAAGCAAGAAATAATATTAAATATATCAATCAATATTTTTATATACCGATTCTTTATATGAAATCTTGCAATAAGTAAGAATACAGTAGCTACTGGAAATAGAAATCCCAGATTTAATATTCTTCCTAAAACTTCATTTCCATCCCCTCCCAAGGGCACAAATATAACAAAGAAATATGTGATAACAGCGGATTTAATTGAAATTTTCTTCATAATATAGAAACCAGTCAAAGCTACAAATGTAATAAATGTCAATGATATAATACCATAAATTATTGGTAGATAACTCAAATCTAAGCCGAAAACTAATTTAGAAATAACTAAACCTATTTTCATAAGTATTATTAATCCCATGACAGGAAAATCATCTCTCGCATTTAAACCAACTTCAATAAAATCTTTTTCAAGTAAATAACTTGTCCAAACTCCTTCTTCCGCATAAAGAATTGGATTCAAGAAAGGATCAGAATTGCGAAGAAATAGAAATAAAAAACCTACAATAAATAATAAAATAAAAAATAGTATCTCTTTTGAATTTGCCTTAATGATTTTATAATATTTCTCCAAAATATTGTTACGGAATAAAATACAAATTAATGATAAAAACAAAACAAAATTCAATAAAACCTTTAACCAATTTGTTGATCCAAATACTAATTTGTAATTAATACTTCCATTAATATCCTTACTGTTTATAGTAAGCTTATCACCATGATTCAGAAGCTTCATGTTTTTCCATATTGTCACAGCATTTCCAGGTTTCCCATCAACACTTGAAATTTTAATTATTAAATCTTTAGATTTTGATTTAGTCAGAGTGTCTAAAAATAAAATATTTTCAAAAGAATTATCTACTAATTCACTAGTATTAATAACCTTTCTTTCAATTATTCTATTTTCAACAATAAATTCAATGTTTAATTCTGATGTATTAACCCTCTCAAATGTTGCGAAATTTATTTGTATTCCTTTCAAGTTATTTCGAGGCAAATTAATAGTTTGCTCAATCACAGTTCCACTTACTATTTCACCAATATGCTCTGTTGGTACTGTACTATTATCTATAATTTTACTTTGATTAAAATTAAAATAGAAAAAAATACTAAACAAAAAAATCAAAGTAAACGCAGCAATTCGATAGTGAATTTTTTTATCTTTCTCCACTTTAGACTCCTTTAATATATTTTCTTCAATTATAACTTCAACTTACACTATTCGGGATTATTTGGATTCAATTTCTTTATAATCTCAGGAATAAATGGAAATAAATCAGACTTATCCATGTATGACTCGTTATATGTTTTGTTTAATCCTATTTCATTATTTCCCGAAAATTCATTACATAACTTTATTAACAATGCAGATATTTTATCAGGAGTAGGGGTCTCTACTGATGAGATGTTTGAATGGAATTTTGACAGATCTTTATTTTCATAAGAATTTGTTATCACTAGCAAACCAAAATGGGCCATTTCAAGAGGAGGATAACTTGGATGAGGTGATATCATTAAAGATACTCCAACAGCAGACTCTGCTAATGCTTGAGCATATCCATCTAGTGTCATTTTTCCAAAAGAACGAATATTAAGCCCATTTCCAATTAGTATATCAGGATGTGATTCACCTATAGATATGATTTCCCAGGAAGAAGAATCATCATAATTCCAAGCCCATATTCTTAAGGCTTCTATTATTAATGTAAAACCATTACGCAATACTGAAGGTCTACCATAGAACAAAATTCTTTTTTTCTTTTCTGTTAAGTTCAATGTCTCTAGTTTTTCTTGAAGAACTTCATTCAATTGGGGTTCAAATGTATAATAATCTTTAAAAATAAAACCTTTATTTAATACATAGTCTTTTAACAAACTCGTATTAAAAACCGCAATCTGTGGTCCCTCATAATTATAAGTGCTCTCAGCCAGAATGGATTGGCTTGACCACGGGTAAAAACAAGGCTCATAATCCTGTATAAAATATACAAGTTTATTTCTCTGTTGGCTATACTCTATTTCCTGCCATTGTACAATTCTTTGTGCATTATATGCAGTCCACCAAGCAGTCGCAATGAAGATATCCGTTTTACGAACTGGAATCGTTTTCTGATAACGATCATTAAATGCCACTAACTGAAAGGGTTCAGTAGAATCTTGATCCGCGGTGACAAGGTTGTATCCTACGAATGCAACTGTATCCTCTTCATTCGGACTTGCATCCGTCATAATGATCCTTTTATCGCAGCCCTCAGGGACTAATTGTTCAAAAAACTTAATGGCAGTCGATATACCACCAAAAACATGCTCTTTGTTTATTGATGGAACCAATAAATTATATCGAATATTTTCATTATCGGATCTTCTTGGTTGAAATGGTGTTATCTCTCCTATATGTGTTGAGATAAAGTTGCTCTTGGCTTGATGATATACTTTTGTTGCAAGTTTATTTTTTTTAGCTAATCTTTTTAACCTATCCAACCAAGTGCTCATTTGGTTCTCTCCCTATTTAGTTGTGGGTATTAAATGTTGCAATGACAAGTTACTATTAAAAAAAGGATCCCCCTCTTTCAAATATGGGCCATAGTGAAGTGCAGACATTTTAAAATCCTGTTCAGGGACATAAGGCGTTCTTGTTTTGGATTCGTAATGATATAGGATTACTTTAGGATCGTAAATATTAAATAATCCAGCTTTTGAAGCTCGGATCGATATCTCTACATCACTTCCGCAAATAATAAAATCCTCATCAAAATCCCCAATTTTATCAATTGTTTTTCTTGCTATAGCTAAACAGGCGCCTGTCGAGGCACTCACATTTCTGACGACCGCCGGAGATATGAACGGAGAACCATAATGAATTGGCTGCTGGCCTTTAAAAATATGATCTGCCCAGCCACCCATACCGATAACTACACCAGCATGCTGAATTGTCTTATCTTCAAAAAGTAGTAATGCACCAACAGTGCCCACACCATTCTGTAGAGTTTTCTCTGCGAGCCTAGAGAGCCAATCATCAGTTAAAATAACCGTATCGTTGTTCAGAAATACAAATACTTCTCCAGATGAAACATTTATACCATGATTGTTTAATTTGGACCAATTAAACTCATATTTTGCTTCAATAACTTTCACAAAGTTATGTTTTTTTTGTATATCCGAAAACCAATCCATTGTCACTTTAAGGTCGGAGTTATTATCCAAAATAATAATTTCATAATCCGAATATTTTGTAACGTTTATAATGCTCTGAATGCATGGTTCCAATAGGTCGATTTTATCTTTTGTAGGTATAATAATACTCACTTTAGGTTTAGGTTCTGGCAAACGAAAGCGCGAATCATATACATATAGGTGCTCTGTTTCTTCTGCCCACGCGTTGCCTTCACCATATACGCGTGCAAGGTGTTCCTTTACAGCTTTTAAGCCAGAATTCTGGGCATACGGTTTGGAATCAGGATTCATTGCCGTGGATGTTTCCAGTTCCCTCCATGAATATAGAATTTCAGGAACATGATGAATGCTACAACCTACAGTCTCAGTCATTCTTAGTATTAAGTCATAATCTTGAGCCCCATCAAACCCCGTTTTGTATCCTCCAACTTGATCAAATAAACTTTTCTTAAACATTATTAAGTGTCCCATATACATTTGGCATCTTAACAAATCAGGTGACCAATCGGGTTTATAAAAAGGATTTTTCCTCTCACCATTTACATCTATTTTATCTTCATCCGAGTAAAGTAAATCATACGCTTTTGTTTGCAATGCTTTAACCATTTCAAATAGTGCATGTGGACGGATTTCATCATCATTATCTAGAAGACAACAGTACTCTCCTTTACTCAAAGTTGCCGCTTGATTCGTTGCACCAGCAATACCTTGATTGTCTTTTAAGAAAGAAATTTGAATTCGTGGATCGCTAACTTTCTTTAGGTAATCTTTTGTTTCTTGGTTGGTTGAACAATCATCAACAATTATTAACTGCCAATTAGGATAGATCTGATCTTGTACTGATTCAATTGCTAAAGCAAGCCATTTAGGATGAACATTATATACTGGCATGAGTACGGAAACTAATGGTTTGTATTTCCATTCGTTTATTTCATATTGCATTGTTTCTCGGTCAAATTGATCCAATATTTGATAATTATAAGGTGGTTGAAGTTCCTGATGTAAGCTGACACTTTTTACTTTTTCAGCTAAACCCTTGATTCCTCTTCTGCGAAACTCAAAAACACCACGACTTATATAAGTCGGATTATTTTTAACTAGCTTTAAAATTTTATATATTTTTTTTAGAGGTCTTTTTATACTTTTTGGTAATATTCTTTTAATTCTATTTTTAATTCTTAACGATTCAGCCATCACTTGTATTTCAGTAATATGTTTATCTTTTTGCTCTATAATCTCGCCGAATTCTTCCAAATTTCTAGCAAAATTTATTTTTTGTTCTTCAAGTGATTGTTCTAAATTTCTTGCAAAATTTATTTTTTGTTCTTCAAGTGATTGTTCCAAATTTCTCGCAAAATTTATTTTATGTTCTTCAAGTGATTGTTCTAGATTTCTTTGAATTTCTAGTGATTTTGCCATCTCGTCTTCTGTTTTTTGTAAATTTGAAACTTTAGATTCAATACTGGATAGTTTCAACCTCAAATCTTGCAATTCATTTCTGAGCAAATCATTTCGAAGTTCATTCTCTTCAAGTTCTCTCTTTGATATTTCATATTGATTCTGAAGTAATTGTTCTGAATTGCGTTCTATAGTTCTCATTGCATTTAAGACGTTTTGAATTTGCCAATTATAACTCTCATCACGGTCTTTATCACTAATATTTTGATGAAGAATTCTCAATTTCTGATAAAGAGAATTAATTTCATCTAAAGCATGTGGATTAACATTTTGTTGTTGTCTGTTATTAATCCATTCAGATATTATTTCCAATTTTACTGAATCTTTTATAGACACAATAAATTGACGATAATGTGGATTCACATAATCGTTTTCATATATTTTTTGATTATAGACGTTATCAATTAATGTGCAATATGGACGCAAAGCAAATTTCCCAGCAACAAGAAAATGAGTTGACATCATCATTTCCCAGATTTTTAAAGATCCGTGTCCAAAATGAATAAAAGGAATTTCTCTTTTTTCAAGAAATTGCAATGTTTCATTTAGCTCTGGAAGCCCCAGTTCTTCATGTTCTTTTAACCATCTATAATCTTCCCCATAGAGAACATGATAGAAAGTATTCGCGTTTTTTTCAGATAGCGAGACTCCTGGGGTATTGAAAGGAGCTGAAATTAAGAAACCATGTTTACCTACTCTGCTCAATTCCAGTAAAAAGGCTTGTTTACGCTCATTATTAATATGCTCAAAAACATCAAGTGCAATAACCCAATCGTATTCATTATCGGAAAAAGGCATTTCTGTTGCATCGCCTTGAATATAGGAAGGGTCATTTTTTAAATGATCAGGAACTTGAATATCCAAATAAGTTATTTGGCCATCTAGAAGGAATAATTCTAAATTTTTATGCTCATTTGCCCCAACTTCTAATATTTTCACCTTATTAATCCCAGAGGTATTTTTCCATGAACTGATAACCTCTGCTGCATGTTTATATCTTTGGTAGTGATCGAAGGGAAATGAATCTGTCATTTTACTACTCTCCATTCATGCTCAATATAAGCCAATCCCTCAGTAAAATATTCACTCTTTATAGTGAATTGCTCAATACTTGTCTTATAATCAATCATAACCAAGCCCTTTTCTGAGAATAATCCCACATCGATAAAATAAGTACCGCTAAGTAATGGTATACGAGGAATACGGTATTGTATAGAGTGCCTCCCTTTTCCAAATGGAATTTCCACTTTGTCTAAATAAGTATTAGGTCCAAATATATATTTGCGATCCCGATCGTATATAGCAACACCAACTAGAAGATTTGGCACTGCTTCATCATAAACATCGTATAATATATCTACTTGCAAAGTATCGAATGTTTTTAACTCCAAACTGCCAAATGAAACGTTTACTATTCTCCCAACCTCATTTGAATCAACAGGTATAGAAAACGACTCTGATATGTCAGTGAACAGGTCTATATCCTTTGAATCTTCAGAACTTTTTGTATCCAAATAAAGAGAATCTTCATATATGTTCACGATGTCGTTAGCAGATCCATCATCACGTAAGAAGCCTTTATCAATCCATATAGCTCGTGTACAAAAACGTTTGATCTGCTCAATCGCGTGTGACACAAATAAAATAGTTGTTCCATTTTCACGAATATGTTTCATTTTCTCTATACACTTCAATTGAAACTTAGTATCACCGACACTCAATGCCTCATCAACGATTAAAATATCAGGCTCTACGTTAATGGCAACTGCAAATGCCAAGCGAGCAAACATACCACTCGAATATGTTTTCACAGGCTGATAAATGAAATCTCCAATCTCCGCAAATGACAAAATGCTTTCTAATTTTTGATCAATTTCAATTCTTTCATATCCCATAATCGTTCCATTTAAATAAATATTCTCAATTCCTGTATACTCAGGATTAAATCCAGCACCTAGCTCAAGTATTGCAGATACCTTACCATTAATTTTTATTTCGCCTGAGGTAGGAGTCACTACACCTGCTATTAGTTTTAGAAAAGTTGATTTGCCAGATCCATTTACACCAACGATTCCTACACTTTCACCTCTTTTTATTGAGATAGATATATTATTCAGAGCCTTAAAATCCTTGTGATGCTTTTGACGAATAGGACTTAATGCCTCTTTTAATCGATCTATTTGTTTTTCATAAATTTTATATGACTTTGTCACATTGACTAATTGAATTATATTCTTTTCCATAAGCACCTCTTCATAATACGTCCGCAAAATGTGACTTTAATTTCTTAAATAGCACCCAACCACTACTAATCAAAACAACGGTAATCAACCAAAAATAAATTGTTAGATTTGGATGATCCAGTATTCGTTCATTTGTGAATAAAGCAGCACGATATCCCTCAACAATATAATATATTGGATTTAATTTAATAAGAAAATGGTAACTCTCTGGTACTGTTTTTAACATCCAAAAAATCGGTGTTACCCAAAATCCAAATTGGGTAACAATAGCAATAAGTTGTCCTGTATCTTTGAAAAACACATTGATAGAGGAAGTCAGTAAATTAACCCCTGCCAATAACACGATAGAACAAACCATATAGTAAAGTATAAGAAGATTATGCAAGCGAAATCCATACCCGTACACAAAATAGATAATGAATAAAATAGCAATGAAAAACAAATGAATCTTTAAAGCAGTTATAATTCTAACGATTGGTAACAACTCTGTTTTAAATACCACTTTTTTGACCAGAAATGTGTTATCAGTAATCGCGGAAACGCCATTAGATAGAACATCAGAAATAAACAGCCACGGAACCATACCAGCAACTAACCATAATATAAAAGGAACATTCCCTACTGGTACAGATTTAAAACCGACCTGAAAAACAAACCATAGTATAGATATGATTATTACGGGATGTATGAATGCCCAGATGACACCAAAAAAAGATCCATAATATTTCATTTGAAGTTCTCTTTTGGACAATTCATTTGACATTTTAATTGATCGTTTCACATTTTCAAGACTTAGATTAAGCATTATTTTACCCCTCTGCCTTTTGTTTCAATTTACTAATGATCACTATAGGGAATTCATTTTTGCAAGATGCTAACTATTACGAACTAGATTTCAAGATCTTCTATTTGGAAACCCTCTTCCAGTATGCTAAAATAAAGTCGAACTTTAGCAAAAAAGGAGACTGTCTTTCATGAGTGCAAGTAAGAATGCCTACGCGGCTTCGCGTGCAAAATCGAATGGAACGATAACGACGGATAAGAGTTCTGTCATCTTTTGGGTATTGGCTGTGTTTACGGGCTTATTCATGTTCTGGGCACCTTTTCAAAGGGCTCTGTTTAATGGCGGTACATCGGAGTTTGAGAGAAGCATTTACTCTGCTTCTGTGTGGTCCTCCATCATCCTATTGCTTGTTGCGATCCTAGCATTTTTTGTTTTTAAGCTTCAAGAAAAGAAAGATCTCCTTACCATTCTGGTCTTCATCATGCCTCTTACTTACGTTATTTCTTTGTCGAATGCAGCTTCTCATTATTTGGCAACTAATATGGTTTACATCCAAATGCTGTATGCAACTTTCTTCATTTTAGGGGTATTTTTGACAAAAAACAAGCTTGGCGCGTCGATTGTTGCCCAATTATTCATGATCTCGGGATATTTCGTCGTGTTATTCGGACTTTTGTACTGGTTAGGCAACAAAACCTTCGCAGGACACCTTGTCGGTTGGTTTGCTCTCATGGATGGAACGAATGCAAATCTATACCGTGATGCCGTGATGACAGATTCCAACGGTCTACGGTTAACCTCGGTCTTCCAATATGCGAACACCTATGCAGCCTTTTTAATCACGATAACGCTTAGTTCTTTATTCTTCATAATAAAATCTCGTAAATGGTACGTAATTCTCATTCATGCTTTTTTACTGATTCCTACGATTGTCTCTTTCTGGCTAACCTTATCTCGTGGGGCCATCGTCGTTATCCCAGTGGTCTTCCTCATCATGATGTTCTTCTTCCGAATGAGCCGGCAGATTTTAGCATTGGTTCAACTGGGACTAGCCTTTATCACTTCACTGATTATTTTAGAAAATGTCACAGATATTGGCATTGGACTACAGAAACAATTCAGCGCTTCAGAATCTTGGCATGGATGGTGGATTTTACTGCTCGCTTCCTTAGTTTTCGCTGGACTGTCCGTCGCTATTCAACGCTTTGGTGAGCCATGGTTGGAGCGCGTAACTGCTCGATTTGACGCTAAGAAATATGCAACTTTCATTCTCCCGATCGCAGCTGTCTTGATTGGTGTCGTTGGAGCCTTTCTTATCTTAAGTGACACTGGCTTTAAGAACATTCTTCCCGAGAACGTCAAAACACGTGTTGAGAATATTAATTTCCAGCAGCACAGTGTTTTGGAGCGTGGAACGTTTTACAAAGATGCTGTGAAGCTGTGGTCGGACTATCCGATCCTTGGTGCTGGTGGCGGAGCTTGGGCTTCCCTTTATGAAAAGTATCAAAATAATCCATACACAAGTCGTCAAGCACATAACTTTGCTCTACAATATTTGGTTGAAGCTGGTGCGCTTGGATTCGTAGCTTTTATCGGCTTTGTAATTGCCGTTAGCTGGTTCTATATTCGGAGCTATATTAGAAGCTCTCAGGAAAAGCGAGATGGGCACTTCCTATTTTTCATTATCATGGTTTCCCTGTTGGTCCACAGTATGATTGACTTTGATTTAAGCTATGTGTACTTAGGTGCGATTCTCTTCCTTGCTCTTGGCGGGATGCTGAGCAACAGCTCCTCTGGCGAATTGCGTTTGAAGTCGAAGTCAGCTGTAATTCACAAGCTATTCCCTGCTAGTATCGCGGTACTGTCACTAGTTATGTTCTTCATCTCAGCACAGTTGCTTTCCGCGAATAGCAGTTACAAAGAAACACTAGAAGTTATCAAAACAAGCAAAGATTACAATCAGATTGTGAAGCCTCTTGATAAAGCCATTTCGTTACATCCTGGACATCCGGATTATTCGTTAACTGGTCAAGTGAGTCGAATTGGACTTCTCCTTCAAGTTTATAATCAAATGCAGAAGGAAAACCCGAGTGATCCTACGAAGAGTGAGCCATTCTTCAATCAGGCGCAGGATCTAATGAATCAGCTTCTGAAAAAAGAACCTCATAACCGTGTCGTGGCCATGCAACAGCTAAATATGCTTCTCATCAAGGGGGATCAACAGGCCGCTCTGGATTGGTCAAACGCTCAAATTCTGAATTACCCTTGGTATATGGATATGTATGAGAAGAGTATCTCACTGAATATTGAGCTAGCTGGACAAGCAAATGGCAAAGGCAATGCACAGGAGTTCAACACTAGATTAGATAGTGCTCTAGCCACATATAAGGATGTCCTAACTCGTATTGATTCTTTGAAGAACTTGCCGAAAGAACAAGCCCAAGGACGTGAATTCGCAGTCACTCCATCGATGGCACTCAACATTGGCCAAATCAGCTATATGCGCGGTGATTATCAGGGTGCAGTTGCACTGATTCAACCACATGTTACTGAGAATATGGATGACCAAGTGAACCGCCTATTAATCCGCTGGTATCTAGCCATTTTGCAAAAACAAGGTACGCTAGATCAAGCATTAATGAATAAATTAATTGCGAAGGATCCAAATGAGAAGCAAAGTGTTGATGCGATTGTTGCAGCTGTTTTTCCAGCTAAATAGAGAGGGTGCCACAGAGATGTGGCGCCTTTTTTGGTACGCAAAAAAAAGCAAAAGAAGCTACAACCATCAAGGATGGGATAGCCTCTTCTGATACAAACCCGATCTCATTTCTCAATCCACTCACGCCGCAACGCAAAAAGCTCGCGCAGCTCGCTTGTCGACATCTCCGTGACCCAGTTCTCGCCGGTGCCGACGATTTGGTCACTAAGTCCCTGCTTACGCTCGATCATCTCGTCGATTCGCTCTTCGAGCGTGCCGAGCGTAACAAACTTGTGCACCTGCACGTTGCGCGTTTGCCCGATGCGGAAAGCACGATCCGTGGCCTGATTCTCCACGGCCGGATTCCACCAGCGGTCATAGTGGAACACATGGTTGGCCGCTGTAAGGTTCAACCCCGTTCCTCCTGCTTTCAGCGAGAGGATGAAGATATGGCAACGCTCCTCCGCGGGGAGCGTCGCATCCTGGAAGCGCGCGATCATCGCATCGCGCTTAACTGCACTAATCCCCCCGTGCAAGAACTGCACGGGCTCTCCCAGCGCCTGCGCAAGCGTAGCCTGCAGCAGGTGGCCCATCTCGACGAACTGGGTGAAGATGAGGCAGCTGCCTCCTTCGCTCCTGAGTTCGTCTATCATTTCAACCAACCGCTCCAGCTTCGCTGAGCGTGCTGTCACTTCAGCCGCGGCGGCGAGTGCGCCGCGCCGCTCTTTTGCCCTCACGCTTGCTCTCGCACTTTCACTTGCACTCGTACTCGCACTTGCTCTCACGCCTGCACTTGCACTCGCACTCACTCCCGCACCTCCCCTCGCCCCCGCTCCGCCAATCTCCTTCAAAAATAAACCCGGATGATCGCAAATCTGCTTCAACTTCATCAACGAGGTAAGAATGAGTCCCTTCTTCTCTATCCCACTCGTATCCTCAATCTTCTCCATCAAGCTTTGAACAACATTCTCATACAACGCCCCTTGCTCTGTAGTGAGGCGCACAAATGCCCTGCCCTCATACTTATCTGGCAAGTCCAACTGAATCGCTGGATCCTTCTTCAGACGTCTCAGCAGGAATGGCCTTATCAAACGCTGTACACGCTCCGTCAATTCCTTAGCGCCATCCCCATTCTTCTCGATCGGACCTACATACTGTCGGTTAAAATGAGTCAGCGTCCCCAGATATCCTGGGTTCACAAAGTCAAAAATCGACCACAACTCGGTCAATCGATTCTCAATCGGCGTGCCGGTCAACGCAATACGCTGACTCGCTTCTAACTTACGAATTGCCTGCGATTGCTTCGTGTACACATTCTTGATATTTTGCGCCTCATCCAAGCACAGCGTATCCCATGTAACGCTCGACAGCTCCTCTTCATCCAACTGTGCGAGATTGTAGGACGTTATCACCAAATCAGCATCACCAAGCGATGCTTCAAAAGCTTCCCCTTTTGCCCGCTGCGCACCATAATGAAGTTGAATCTGGAGGCTTGGTGCGAAACGAGTGAGCTCCTTCTGCCAGTTACCAAGCACAGAGGTTGGACATATGAGCAACGACGGTTTTGATTTTGATTTTGATTTTGATTTTGGTTTTGTTACTGCTCCTGCTTCTGCACCTGCTTCTGATCTTTCCCCTGCTTCAGTTCTTGCCCCTCTCTGCTCCTTCACCTTCAACAAATATGCAATAAACTGAATGGTCTTCCCGAGCCCCATATCATCTGCCAGACACCCGCCTAGTCCCATATTACGCAGGAAAAGGAGCCACGACACCCCTTGCACCTGATACAGTCTAAGCTCAGCACACAAGCCCTCAATGTTCGCCACAAGCGGAATAGACTTGGTCTGACCCAACTGTTTCAACAAACCACGAAGATGACTATTAAGTTCTACCTTGACCTCCAAAGGTTTAGCCCTCTCGTCACCCTCCGCCGCGATACCTTCCTCATCTTCTAACAGATGCATTTCCAACACATCCCGGAAGGACAGGCCCTTCTTCCTTTCAACCTGCTTCATCGCATCGCGAATTTGTTCCAAATACGCTGGATCCAGTTGCACCCATTTACCTCGGATGTAGATCAAGCGCTTCTTTTCCAATGCCAATTGTCCAAATTCTTCCTCGGATAAATCTACGCCGCCTAGTGCCACTCGCCAATCAAATTGCACGATCTGATCCATGCCAAACATCGCTTTGCGCGTTGAGCCTACGGAGCTTTTGATTTTCGCCTTCAATTGAGGACGACTCATTTTCTGTATCTCTTCCCACCACGATGGTAAAAAGACAGAAATTCCCGCCGCCACAAGCTGCAGACTCGATTCGATTAGGAACGTCCAAGCAGCTTCATCAGACAATTGATCGATGATTTTACCTGGTTGATACGCACTCTCAAGCTCGGGCAGCATTCGCAAAACTCGTTTCGTCTGTTCATACAGCTTATCGGCAATATCTGACTGCCAAGCAAGGGGGATCTCACCTACCAACACATTGCCCGTTGAGCTGAACTCTACGAATCGGTTCGCATCCCGGCGATCCTGGGCAATGAAACGCAGACGCCAATCGGCTGCGTTATCCTTCGCTGTCGTCGTCCCGTCGACATAGGTTTCGGCATAGGGTTCTACAAGCTGCACACAAATTCGATAAGGCGTATCGTCGTCATCAGTCCATCCAATCGCTAGGAGCCAGTCCTCTTCCTTCATCCAGGACGCTTCAGACAGCACAGCATCAAACCCTCGGGCATTAACTTGCAGCAACCTATGCGCTTGAACTAAGCCATTCCACACCGGAGATAGTGCGAAATCCACATCAGTCTCTAGCAGCTCTTCAACAATTCGGCTGAACCAACTCTGCCAAAAGCTTTCCTGAAAAGCCCCATTACAAAGCTCCCTAAACCTCTCAACGTGCCCCGTTGGCACTCTAAGCTTCCAACCAGTTTTCCCTTCACGCCAGAGCTCGTAAGAAGGCAAATACCAGCCAGCATCGATCGCTTCACTTAGAAAAATCGCCCCTTTTTGCAGCTCAGTAAACCCCTCTTCCCAAGTTAAACGGCTATGTAGAAGCACACCTGGTGCACGCAAATAATCCAATGCCATAACTGGAGATAATTCGATCGCATCCCCATATGGAATTCGAGTCACTTCCAGCCCCGTCCCATAGAATGAGCGCTCATGCCAGGCAAAAAGCAGCTTGCGCAGTATATATCCAGGAACCATGTTCGCTTGCTCTGTTTCTCCATACACGGCAAAACTCCCCGAAGGCAGCCTTTGAATTCTCAAATGAATCGGTGCCAAAGTCATCATGGTATCAAATTCCCTTTCCGCAACTCCTCCGTGAAGGCACGATACTTAGCGTATTGTTTCACGATTTGACCCAAGTACGCTTCGAAACGAGAGGTTAGCTTCAGCTTTTTATAAGCAGCCGCTAGTTTCTTCAAAAGCTTAATCGCTTGTATATAATCGGGACGATTTTTCCTCTGAATGAATGCTTCAATCGCGTGATGATAGATCGGCAGGAGAAAGCGAACATTTGTTTTCTCGACGAGTTTGAGCTGCGCAGTATCGATGTGTTCCGTAGTTAGACCCAAAAGGAGACAGAGATCCGCCCATTCCTGGTACTCACCTTTCGATAGCAGGAATTTCGCATAGTTATCGTAGCTTGTTGGTAAAAGTGAAATCATGACCTCCCGCTGCTCTTTCTCTACATCTCGCTGTTCCGCTGCCAAACGCCAGTAATGCAAAAATTCATTTGCATACACTCGTTCGTTCCACGCCATCTCCGGTTTTAGCCACCTCAACCAAGTCAACAAACGATCCCACTGGCTCTCAAAGACGAATCCATTCAAATAATCGAACCAATAATCTGGTTCAATTTCAAACTTCCCATTATCTGCTCTTTCCCAGGCATTCTCATCTTCACTTCGGCTAATATCCAAATGAATAGAACCGAGAGTAGCGACTTGATGCGCTTGTTGACTCGCTTCCGAATCTGCAAGCAGCTGCCTGAGCCTCGTTGTTTCTAACGCTAACATGTCCTCATCCTGAAATAGCTGTGACCATAACAGCTTATACAAATCAAGCCAATCATAGAGATACAAGCCTGATCCATTCTCGCAAATGTCAGCCAAATAAGCCGATAAATCCTTCACATGTCCACCATATTGCTTGTATGCCCTACTAACATCCAGTACGTGAAGGGTCGCTTCTAATTGCTCACGGGCATGCCTCAAGACACGTTTGACATAATAGTTCGTATTTTGATAAAAATCATACGTAATCGCTTTCGATCCCGCCATCGTATCACATAGCTTGATCACATATAAGGCAACTTGAACGTCATATAAACCTCGAATGGTAGGTTCCCATGTGTCCGCCAGTTTATTGAGCTCTCTCCAGGCACGGAGACAAACTTCCTCAAGGCTAAATGCATTATAAATCTTGGCATTACCATATTGTTTATGAAAATAAGTCAACCATTTCTCACAGCTATCTGTCGGCTCCGGTAGCTTATTCGCTTGTTTGGTTTTGCTTGGCATATCCAGCGGTAACTGCTCCACCTTCATTTTACCTAATCGAAGCTCCTCTGGATCATATCCCATTTGCTTCGCAACCTGAAACAGCACAGCAGCCATATGCTTACAATTGTAGCCATATGGGCAAGTACAACTACTCCTTGAAAAAGACTTGAGATCCAAAGCAACTTTGTATCGGCTTGTTCCATCAGCCCTTGCTTTTATAATCGAGGTGCCTTCCACTTGAACATCTCTTACAGCACCCTCATTGAAATAAGCCCAACCTCTCGCTAGGATCACTTTATCAAATTCAGAACGTAATCGTTTTATCCAAAACGGCCAATCAATTTCTAACTCTTGCATGTGACTATCCCCCGTTACCAATCAACATCCTTTCCTTATTATATAATTAACTCCCCTAACAAAAAACACCCCCCGCCAGAATCATTGATTCTTGGTGGGAAGTGCTTAGTGTTACTTCCTGAGCATACCTTGATGCGGATGCGGGTGTGTGCCACAATACTCATCGGTTTCGGTACACGTATACACATGCTCATAGACCGGTACACAGTGATGACGATTCACAATTTGGATTGGATGAATAACTTGAACCTTTTGTGGGTGGTAGAAATCTCTAACTACTCTTTCTGGATCTGTCATTATCGGGTCAGCAGGTGGACACTGAAATTGTTTTCCTTGGTTGGGTTGTAAAGCCATGAATACGTCAACTCCTCTGTTAGTTTGAGATAGTATACGTCTAACCCTAGTCCAGAGAGTGTACCAATGCCTATCTTTCCGATAAATGGGCTGATACGCATGGGCCAAGCAGACAAATGTCCAAGCAGACTGGCGATAGTCAGGCTATGTGGCGAGTACCTAGTAGTAAACAAAAGTGAATTTATGTTATCGTTCACAGTCTGGGAATTAGGCTGTATAATTAGGAACAGGAGCTTGTCACACTTAGACATGAAGCTAAAGAGAACTTAAGAAGAGGTGATGGATATGGAAGAACTATTGCATAAAATAATGTTGCAACTTGAAACCATGGACACTAGACTAGAATCTATGGACGCTAGACTAGAAAACGTGGAAACAAAAATTGATCGTATTCAGCTAACTTTAGACTCACATCATATCGAAAATATCGAATCTGATGACCGTCTCCTTGAAGCAATTCACACAACCAATGACCGCTTAGACTTTCAAAGGAACAAGATCTCCAAAATCGAAGAAGACGTAATCTTACTGAAACAAAAACATTAGGAAGGGATGATAAGCACATGAGTGAGCAAATATTAATTCAAATTTTAGAAGAAATAAAAACTGAACAAAAGAAAACGAATGAGCGATTAAATTCAATTGAAGCTTTCGTATCCGACATACCACTAATTAGACAAGCAGTCCTAGAAACCAGAGAAGATGTCAAACAACTAGAAGTAGTTCAAAGACATTTATTGACAGAACATCATACATTCGCGCACCATTTTAACGTAATCGATAAACAACTCGTTGATCACGCAATTGAAATCGACAAGTTAAAAAACAGATAACTCCGTAGCCCCATTGGGCTTTTTATTTTCACAAAATTAGAACATATGTTCCATTCCTGAAAATATATATTTGAATCGCCATTTAAGCAAACAGAAAAAGACCCCCGAAGGAGTCTTTCTCTCTGCATGCGCAGAAGCTCTAACGAGCTTCTTACATCATGCCGCCCATACCGCCCATGCCGCCCATATCAGGCATACCTGGTTTGCTTGCTTCTGGCTTATCAGCGATAACCGCTTCAGTAGTCAAGAACATAGCTGCAACGGAAGCTGCGTTTTGAAGTGCGGAACGTGTTACTTTCGCAGGGTCAACGATACCCGCTTCGAACATGTTTACCCATTGTCCGGAAGCAGCGTTGTAGCCGATGCCTACTTTTTCGTTTTTCAAGCGCTCAACGATAACGGAGCCTTCTTGACCAGCGTTAGCTGCGATTGTGCGAACTGGCTCTTCAAGGGAGCGAAGGATGATGTTAACACCCGTTTGCTCATCACCAGTTGCTACTACTTTCGCTACTGCGTTGTATACGTTAACTAGGGCAGTACCACCACCAGAAACGATACCTTCTTCAACTGCTGCACGAGTCGCGTTCAAAGCATCTTCGATGCGAAGTTTGCGCTCTTTCAATTCAGTTTCAGTCGCTGCGCCAACTTTGATAACAGCTACGCCGCCAGAAAGTTTAGCCAAACGCTCTTGAAGTTTTTCTTTATCGAAATCGGAAGTTGTTTCTTCCAATTGGGAACGGATTTGTGTAACGCGAGCTGCGATATCTTTCGGGTTACCAGCACCATCAACGATGATTGTGTTTTCTTTGGTAACACGGATTTGACGAGCGCTACCCAATTGATCAGGAGTTGCGGATTTCAGATCCAATCCTAGCTCTTCTGTAATCACTTGGCCACCTGTTAGAGCAGCGATATCACCCAACATTGCTTTACGACGGTCACCGAAACCAGGAGCTTTAACAGCTACGCAAGTGAATGTGCCACGAAGTCTGTTAACTACAAGCGTAGCTTGCGCTTCGCCTTCAACATCTTCAGCAATGATTAGAAGTTGTTTACCGGATTGAACCACTTTTTCAAGAACAGGCAAGATTTCTTGGATGTTCGAGATTTTTTTGTCTGTGATCAATATGTACGGGTTGTCTAGAACTGCTTCCATTTTATCCGTATCTGTGATCATGTATGGGGATGTGTACCCACGGTCGAATTGCATACCTTCTACAACCTCAAGCTCTGTCAAGAAGCCTTTGGATTCTTCAACTGTGATAACACCGTCTTTACCTACTTTTTCCATAGCTTCAGCGATCAATTCGCCTACTTCTTCGTCAGCAGCAGAGATTGCCGCTACTTGTGCGATGGATTGTTTGCCTTCGATTGGCTTCGCGATAGCTTGAAGCTCTTCTACAGCCGCTTTAACAGCTTTCTCGATACCTTTGCGGATAACCATTGGGTTAGCGCCTGCAGTAACGTTTTTCAGACCTTCACGGATCATAGCTTGTGCTAGAACCGTTGCAGTTGTTGTACCGTCACCGGCAACATCGTTTGTTTTGGTAGCAACTTCTTTAACAAGTTGTGCTCCCATGTTTTCGAAAGCATCTTCAAGCTCGATTTCTTTCGCGATCGTAACACCATCATTAGTGATCAACGGGCTACCAAATTTTTTCTCAAGTACTACGTTACGGCCTTTTGGACCTAGTGTTACTTTAACGGCATTTGCCAAAGCATCTACCCCGCGAAGCATCGCGCGGCGTGCGTCTTCACTGAACTTAATTTCTTTTGCCACGATAGGAAACCTCCTCTAATTAAAAACCTAGATTAATGGGTAATACGTAAAGCCGATCTATATGCTGCTCTAACTTAGGCTAATACAGCGAGGATGTCGCTTTCGCGCAAGATCAACAGTTCGCGGCCTTCGTATTTCACTTCAGTTCCAGCGTATTTGGAGAAAATGATGCGGTCGCCTTCGCTTACTTCAAGCGGAACACGTACGCCATCTTTCAACGCGCCAGCGCCAACGGCTACAACTTTACCTTCTTGTGGTTTTTCTTTAGCTGTATCTGGCAGCACGATGCCACTTGCTGTAGTCTCCTCTTTCGCAACGGCTTCAATGATAACTCGATCACCTAACGGTCTGATCATGGAAAAATAGCCTCCTTTAGAAAATTGGTCTTGGGTATATTTCTTTGTTATTAGCACTCGAATGTGTTTAGTGCTAACAACATCTCTTATGATACTCATTCTGGGAGTAATTTGCAAGTCCTTTTACACATTTTTCATTCTTATGGACACCCCCCTCATTCTACCCAAATGATAACCAAATATTCCCTCTGCGAATGAAAAAAAATAGCCCACCATGAAGGCGGACTCTGTTCAACCATTTCCTTATTTCGGACCAAACTCCAGTTCCCAAGCGGCATCATTCGCAAGCTGCTTGCGATAAATGAAGCCCGACATAAAGACACTGAATTCATATAAGATAATGAGCGGAACCGAAACTAATATCGCTGAAATCGCATCTGGCGGCGTAATAACGGTCGCTAGAATGACCATCAGCATGTAAGCATATCTTCTTAACTTGTGCAGGCGCTTCGGATTCAAGAGCTTAATCTTCGTGAGGAACATCACCACAATCGGCATCTCAAACACACAGGCCAACGGAAGTAGGATGTTAAACATAAAGGTAAAATACTGCGCAGCGCCATACATTTCTGTGATTTCTAGGCTTTTGCTAATCGACGAAGTAAAATAAAACGCCATCGGGAAGACAACCCAATACCCGAAAGAAAGTCCCACTAAAAAGAGCAAAAACGCGTAGGGCACATAGATAAGAGAAGCCTTTTGCTCCGTCTCCCGCAGCCCCGGCTTAACGAAAGCCCATATATGGTACAGGATGACTGGTAATGTAATAAGAAGACCGACTGCTAAACCAAAATTCATATACAACCGCAAGGCATCCCAAGGAGAGAACACGTTCCAACCAATGCCATCTGCTGGTGGGATACTTTTCAGATACCGAATGACAGGTTTAGCAGCAACGAGCCCACCCACCATGCCAATGACCAGAACGACTAATATCCACATGATTCGCTTGCGTAACTCACCAAGATGCTCTACAAGAGACATTTCTTCACTTCTCAACCGATTTCACCTACCTAATCTAGTGCATACAGCCTCAAGGCTGAACCACTTCTTAATCTGCCTATCAAAAATTAATCCGGTAACCGCCGGGAATGGCCTGTATTGCCTGACTGCTGCGCTGGCGCCGGGGTAGGGGCCGAGGCTTGTGCAGGAGCGGAGGACAACACATCGCTGTCTGCTTGAGGAGCTGCCGCTTGGGCGGCCGTCCCAGTAACATGGACAACCTCTGAAGACTTGTTAGATACGAAAGTCACTGCAGGTTTCGCGGTAGGTGAGCTAATTGATAGAGCCTCCACTTTACTCTCAACTTCAGCGTCTATCGAGCCTTTTTCTAACCGCGACGTTGTAGGAGTAGTCTCAGAAACGTCAACGGTTGCAACCACGCTAGCTACCTCAACAGGTGTAACCGGGTCAGCTGTAATTGGCGTTTTGGATGTTACCTGAGCTTTGGGCTCGTCACTCATGAGTTCATTCGTCGCTTGCTTGAAATCTCTTAACGTCTTACCCAGCATTCTGCCGATCTCCGGGAGCTTTTGTGGTCCGAAGATGACAAGAGCAACGACGGCAATCAATAAGAGCTCGGTAAATCCTATATTTTGAAACATGGACTTCATCTCCATTATGTAATGCGTTATGAATCAAAGAAAGTAAAGTAAATCTCTTCTAGCATTGATAAAATCCGCCGTAGCCCATCTCCGTGATGTCACTACGCACGATCTCTTCGCCTGCGCAGATGCGCGGCAGCAGCACATCAAAGGACGTGTACGGGTCGTGCATCACACAACCCGGCAGGCCCATAATCGGCAGCTCGCCTAGGTAGGCGATCATCAGCATCGAGCCCGGCAGCATCGGCGTGCCGTAGCTGACCACGCGGGCGCCGGCCGCCTTGATCGCACCCGGCGTGCGATCATCCGGGTCCACGGACATGCCGCCCGTGACCAACACCAGATCCACGCCTAGCGCCTGCAGCGCGTGGATCTCACCCACGATCGCTTCGCTGTCGTCCAGCGCGAAGCGTTGGTCCACAACCTGGGAGCCGAGCTGCGCGACCTTCTCTTTCACAATCGGGCCGAATTTATCCTTGATTCGGCCCTTGAACACCTCGCTGCCCGTTGTAATAACGCCGACGCGCAGCGCTCGAAACGGCTTCACCTCGAGTAAGGTGAAGCCCTCTTTACGTCGAGCCGCGGCTAATCGCTCGACGGCCTCAACCTTCGCTTCGTCGACGATCAGCGGGATCACCCGCGTACCGACCAGCGAAGCGCCGGCCTGAACGACCGTGTTGCTGCGAATCGTCGACAACACGACTTCATCGATGGCGTTCACGCTGTCGACGAACGCCTTATCGATCTTCACCAAGCCGTGAATCTCCGATTTCACGTTGACTTTGCCCTCATGCGGATCAGTAAGCTTGAGATACGCACTTGTACTCGCACTTGCACTTGTACTTGCACTTGCACTTGCACTCGCACTTGCACTCGCACTTGTACTTGCACCTGTACTCGCATCCATGCCCACAATAGCCCGCGCCATGCGCAAAGCAGCCTCATCCTCATGGAGATAGCCCGGCTGCAGCTCCATCACATAAATATGCTCCTTACCGATGCTCAGCAGGGCAGGAATATCCGCTTCCGTCACCTGATGACCTTTGCGGAACAGACGGCCTTTGAACTCGCCTGGCAGAATCTGCGTGAGATCATGCGGAAGTATCATGCCGATCGCATCTTCCACTTTCACCTCGCGCAGCATAGAAGAGATATGCTCTTTCACCCGTGATCGCCTTCTTTGCCTGTCAGAATCCCAAGCGCATGAGGAAGTTGATCAATAATCGCCATCAAATTCTCTTGAACACCCTTCGGGCTGCCAGGCAAATTAATAATCAGCGTGCGTCCACGAATCCCAGAAACGGCTCTAGAAAGCATGGCTTTCTTCGTTTTTTGCATCGAGATCATGCGCATTGCTTCAGCAAAACCTGGTGCAACTCGATCAATCACGTTGAGCGTTGCTTCCGGTGTGACATCTCGCGGAGCCAGACCTGTTCCGCCTGTTGTTAATATTAAATCAGCTTGATAATAATCAGTCATTTCGATTAACGAAGCCATAATTTCGTCCATCTCGTCTGGGACGACCCGATACTCAATGATCTCGCCTTGAATTTCCTCTTCAATGAGCTCGCGGATTACCTGAGCGCTAGTGTCTTCTCGTTCTCCTCGGTAACCGCGGTCACTGGCTGTCAAAATCGCAACTTTCCAGTGCATCCTTCGTCACCTCTCCCTTGTTCACTGAATGAGATTAACCCACTAACCTGCGTGACACGCAAAACCTTACCCGATATCGATATGTTGGCGCTGGTTCATAGTCACATCACTCTTTCTTGTCTTGCCTGTGAAAATCCCCGTTTTTACCGCCCGTTTTCATAACAAGCAGGGTCGAGTTAATCACCATATCTTTCTCTACAGCCTTGCACATGTCGTACACGGTCAATGCCGCGGCAGAAACAGCCGTCAGGGCTTCCATTTCTACTCCTGTAGGACCTGTTGTACGCACAGTTGCTTCTATGTATAGTTCATTGATGCCATTATTCGAAAACTGAATATCAACCCCAGTTAAAGCAATGGGATGGCACATTGGTATCCAGTCGGACGTCTTCTTAGCGGCCATAATGCCAGCCACTTGAGCCACCGCGAGGACGTCGCCTTTTTTCATTTTACCCTGAAGGATTAAATCAAGCGTGTCCGACTTCATTAATAAGGTAGAGCGAGCTGTCGCTGTGCGCTTCGTCTCCTCTTTATCCGATATGTCGACCATTCGCGCTCGTCCCTGCTCATTAAAATGCGTCAATGGTGAAGAATCGGGCACTGCAATCACCTCTATATTAGGTTTCTGTTTTGAACACCATCTTACTTTCGGTTACGATACCATCCACTCGGAAATCATGCCAAGAAGAGGGAACAGCAGGAATCAATTGATTATCGAAAGCAGCTGCAACGGCAAAAGGTCTTTTCAAACCGCGCGCAGCGAATAACTGCATAAAGCGATCATAGAAGCCGCCGCCATACCCTAAGCGACCGAAGTCCAGATCAAATGCTAACCCCGGCACCACAATCATCGAAATCGTGCCCAAATCATGTTCAATAGGAACATCACTACGTGGCTCTCTAATCCCATAAGCACCACTTTCGAGGTCCTCATAACGGCTTATGATGTGCAAGTTCATCGTTTTCGTATCTGCCACTACTTTCGGTATCAATACACGAATTCCCTGCTGCCAGCACCATTCCATTAATGGGGCAACGTCAGGTTCCGAACGGAAAGGCATATAGCTCATCAGCGTAGGCTGAGAATTGGACGGTATTGGTCCCTGTTCAAACAGCTTATCCGAACACAGCTTCACCATTCTTTGATTGATTAGTTGTTGCTTCTCCTCACGGATCTCGGCAACAATCGAAGCACGTCGTATTTCCATTTCCTTGCGTAATTCTATTTTCCGCTCTCGGATGTTCATCATAAGCTACAGCCCTTCCTAGCGAGGAGTGGTTTCCCCCATTTTAACATAAATAAAGTAAAAAACTATACTCGTACCAGAGACCCTGCTGAATGACCTATATTTCAGGTCTAAATTAAGCAGGCGTTGCCCCCATTCTTCGTGTATACTAATGATTTGATGGGATTGAAACAGCGACCGAAGGTCAACTTAATTAGGTTCTTACATTAATATGTATCTATAACGCAGGAGGTAGCAGCAACATGCTATTACAAGTTTCTAACATATCCAAAAGCTATGGGGTACGCTCTGTACTCTCTAATATAACGCTTCAAATTGAAAATCGGGAACGCATCGGACTCGTCGGTGTCAATGGTGCCGGGAAGTCTACCCTTCTTCAAATCATTGCGGGTGAGATGTCATATGACAGCGGTGATCTTTTTAAAGCGAAGGAAACTAAGATCGGATATTTGAAGCAAAACAGTGGTCTCAACACGGATAAATCCATCTGGAACGAGCTTCTTAGCGTGTTCAGTTCACTATTGGACACAGAACGCGAACTGCGTGAGCTGGAAGCCCTAATGGCTGATCCTGACCTCATCTCCGATGAGAAAAAGTATGAAACCACCATGAATCGGTATGCGCTTCGCTCCGAATGGTTTCGTGAACATGGCGGCTATGAAATTGAGGCCAAGATTCGTGGTATTTTGCACGGGATGGGCTTTGGACAGTTCGCACCAGAGACCTTGGTCAACACCCTCAGCGGAGGGCAAAAGACGAGATTGGCTCTAGCTAAAATGCTGCTGGAAGAACCCGATCTGCTCATGCTAGATGAGCCTACCAACCATCTGGACATCGCCACATTGACATGGCTCGAAGGCTATCTGCGCGGCTACCCTGGTGCGATTCTCGTCGTTTCACATGACCGCTATTTCCTTGATGCTTTGGTGACGTCCATTTACGAGATTGAACGCCATGCCTCCAAGAGGTATACAGGCAATTATTCCCGTTTTATTGAGATTAAAGAAGCGAACTATGAAATAGAATTGAAACAGTTTGAAAAACAGCAGGAAGAAATCTCGAAATTAGAGGATTTTGTGCAGCGCAACATTGTGCGTGCCTCTACGACGAAGAGAGCGCAATCCCGCCGCAAGCAACTGGAGAAAATGGACCGTTTGGACAAGCCCATGGGTGATTTGAAACGTGCCTCGTTCACTTTTGAAATTGAACAAACTTCTGGGAAAGAAGTGTTGCAAGTTGACCGACTATCGCTTTCGTATGATGGCCGAAATCGTCTACTCGACGGAGTCTCCTTCCAGCTTCGCCGTTCCGAAACCGCAGCGCTTATCGGGCCTAATGGGGTCGGGAAATCCACCCTGCTCAAAACTTTAATCGGTGTCCACAAGCAAGACGCTGGTACGTTCAAATGGGGTGCCGGTGTCACGATCGGCTATTACGATCAAGAGCAGAAAGGCTTGAATCCGTCCAACAGCGTGTTGGAGGAAGTGTGGAACACATATCCCCATTTGGAAGAAGCGCGTATCCGCACGGTGCTTGGCAGCTTTCTGTTCAGCGGCGAAGACGTATTCAAGAAAATTGCTGCATTAAGCGGCGGTGAAAAAGCCCGTGTCTCCCTCGCTAAGCTCATGCTTCAGAAGGCCAACGTATTGATTCTCGATGAGCCTACCAACCATTTGGACTTGTATAGTAAAGAAGTGTTGGAGTCCGCTTTGATGGATTACGAGGGCACCCTGCTATTCATCTCCCATGACCGGTATTTCCTCAATAAAATGGCAGAGAGCATGCTTGATCTGCAAAAGGATGGCTTAACCACCTATCTTGGCAACTATGATGACTATGTGGAGAAGAAAGCTGAGCTTGCTGAAATGGAAGCGAAGCGTCTGGCCAAAGAGGCGGAGAAGAAATCTGCCGGAAATCCCACTTTTGCTGCCGCGGTGAAAGCTGAGCCTTCTGGTGGTGGCAGTTACGAGGCGGACAAGGTGGCTAAGCGTGAAGAACGCAGTCGTCAGCGGAAGCTAGAACAGCTAGAGCTCGATATTGCTCGACTTGAAGAAGAAGTGACAGCACTTGAGGTTGAGCTAGCGGATCCCGCTGTGTATAACGACTATATGCTTGTTCAGGAGAAAACGGCCGAGGTTGATAAGCGTAAAAGTTCGCTGGCGGCATGTTATGAGGAATGGGAAGTTTTATTGGCTTAAAATAGAAGGAGTCCATGTCAGTTGACATGGACTTTTTTGTTGTGGAATCGCGGATCGAGGAGGTCGGGTTGCTGCCCTGTGGACAAGTTCACAAAATGTTCAAAGTTACCCACAGAAGCAGCAGATTCCCTCTACCTTGCCTTGATAACTTCTTCCGAAACCGTTCAACCTCTCCTGAAAGAGCTCGAAAGAGCTCTCTTATGCACAAAAAAATAATGACGAATTGTTCCGATAATTTAAACTAATCTTTGGGAGACCCCGTTTTGTTATACACAACGTTATCCACAGAAAATGGGAGGCATTTTCCGCCCCCCATCCCCCTTTTTTCTATCTTTCCACAAGGTTATCCACATTATCCACATTTTCTTGTGAAAAAGTTATCCCTGTTACACACCCTTTAAAAAGGTTGATATCTCGGGTTTTCTTTAAGTTATACACATTGTACACAGGGGTTGTGCATAACCTTGCTCACAAGCTGTGTATATATCTAAGTTTTCTTACAATTTAGCTGCAACGGACGCAAACTGTCGATTACGAAGCTGTTATGACCGTCTCCGCTCCATCGGACTTCACACTATTTTGCATCCGAATCGCTTGATTACAGGCCGATATGAACGCTTTGGCTACTGCAACAAGGACATCTTGGTCGATCCCTGTGTTCTTGTATGTCTGGCCGTCAACGGAGATCGTGACCTCGGCTTCCCCGGTTGCTTTCTCACCTGTGGACAATGAGTGCAGTTCAAGATCTGAGAACTCCACGTCCATCGGAATGGCTTGCTGTAGACAATGCACGATAGCCTCGATCGGTCCTTCTCCAGTGCCGGAGTATACACTTTCTGTGCCCGTCTGATTATTTCTGACTGAAACGGAAGCAACGCGATTGCGATCACTGCTCGAAATAACCTGCATATGCGACAGTGTGAACGGCTCCATTTGCCCATCAACCGTGCTGCCTACAAGCTCCATCAGTTGGTCGTCAGTGACCATTTTCTGCTCATCGGCTACTTCTTTGAAACGCGTATAAAGTGTATCTAGTTCCTCGCCTGTAAGTTCGATGCCGAACTGGCCTACTCTGTGCTTCAGTGCGTGGCGACCTGAGTGCTTGCCAAGGATAATCATGGAGCGTGGGATGCCCAGCTTTTCTGGATCCATAATTTCGTACGTATTGCGGTTTTTCAGAAGTCCATCCTGATGGATGCCCGCTTCATGTTGGAAAGCATTGCGACCAACAATCGGTTTGTTGTAGGCAATGGGGAAGCCCATGATGCGGCTAACCATTTTGGATGTATTAAAAATCTCACTCGTCACAATGCCCGTTTCCACGCCCATCGTATGCTTGCGGGTCTCAATCGCCATAACCAGCTCTTCAAGGGAACAGTTACCGGCACGCTCACCAACACCGTTCACCGTCACTTCCACATGCGTGACGCCTGCGGCAATAGCCGCCAGACTGTTGGCAACGGCAAGACCCAGATCATTATGGCAGTGGGCGCTATACTCGACTGTATCGCCGCCTCTTACACTTTGACGCACTCTGCGGAACATCGCGCCATACTCTTCAGGAAGTGCATAGCCTACTGTGTCGGGGATGTTCAGAATCGTGGCACCTTCCGCGATGACTGCTTCCAGTACTTCAAAAAGGAATTCATCTCCTGTCCGCGTCGCATCCATCGGCGAAAATTCGATCCGATCGACGAATTGCTTCGCATAGCCGACCATGGCGCGAGCCATCTCCACCACCTGCTGGCGCGATTTGCGCAGCTGGAAATCCAGGTGGATGTCCGACGAGGACAGGAACATGTGAATACGTCTGGATGCTGCGTCTTGCGTAGCTTTGACCGCTGCATCGATGTCGGCTTTCATAGCGCGGGCGAAGCCGCAAATCTCGATGCCTTGCAGCTCGCGTGAAATCTGCTGCACCGCTTGGAAATCGCCAGGACTTGAGATCGGGAAGCCTGGCTCAATGGTGTCGATGCCCATAATAGCAAGTTGTCTCGCGATGCGAATTTTCTCCTCCGGGTACAGGGATGCGCCCGGCGCTTGCTCACCGTCACGAAGTGTTGTATCAAAAATGCGAATGCGTCGATTGGTATTGTTTTCCATGGTTATTCCTCCTAAGGTATGCCCGTGAGGGCTGTGAATTTGTATGGCGTGTCGCCTGGTCATGATCAATCCACCTGCTGTAAGCGTGATTTTCATCACTACTGTGGTGAATTAGCTGGGTTTTGCAGGTTTCCCCTTCTGTAGTGATGTTTTTCATCACTATGATGGTGAATTGGGCCTGATTCGGCGCTTTTTCCCTTTTGTAGTGATGTTTTTCATCACTATGATGGTGATTTGAGCTGGATTCGGCGCGTTTTCCCTTCTGTAGTGATGTTTTTCATCACTACGATGGTGATTTGGGCCGGATTCGGCGCGTTTTCCCTTCTGTAGTGATGAAAAACATCACTATGATGGTGAATTTCGCTTATTGAGCCGCATAAGAAATGTTTTTCATCACTAGGCGCGCAATAGGTGGGGAGAGACTTGTGAATCTGTATGGAAAGTGGCTGCAGCGCACTTTGCCACAGACGACAAAAAGACCCATCATCTCCACATAAGAGACGACAGGTCTTCACCCAGCGCGGTACCACTCTTGTTGACTCCGTTAAGGAGCCCACCTCAGATATAGCCAGCAAGTTGCTCGCTACATCACCTGATCACGGAGGTTATCCGTTCATCCCTAACAGCTGTACAACAGCCGATCAGGATGACCGCTTCCAAGCGAGTTCGGGGCGTTCTCGGTCTGCGTCGCATCAACCCGCAGCTTTCTGTACCAGAGACATGAAGCCCTTACTACTCTTGTTCATCGCGTTATTTATATGTGTTGGTCTAGTCAAAGTTTGTTTCAGAACAACCAAAAAAGCCTGCCATCTCTATAAAAGAGACGACAGGCTTGAACCTTCCGCGGTACCACTCTAATTGATCCGAGCTATTACACTCGAAACCACTCATGTACCTGATCACGGGGGTCAACCGTCAAGACCTACTTGGGTGCTGGATCCTTGGCATCCTAATCAGTCCTACCGCTCCCGGGCGAGTTCAGGTGACGTTTCGTCTGTGCTTTCACCAAATGCACAGCTCTCTGAGCGAAACTGATCATGCCTTACTATTCCCGTTCGTTGCGTTTGAAAGTATTGATTGTGATTATAGTATGTACATTTTGCAAAGTCAATACACATATCTGAAAATTTATTTATTCAGCCGCAGAAGTGGATATAGTTCGATTTTACCTGCTTATGTGCGACTACTGGCGGAGATTAGCGTCAATAGTTCGATTTCCCCCACTTAAAACGCCCTCAATCAGCTGTTACCCTGAGAATCGGCTAATTAGTTCGGTGAAATCGAATTAATCGACCATCTGGGGCCGCTAGAGTCAATTTAGTTTGGCATTTTCTAACTAATAGCCTAACAACCATTTACCACTCTTCCAACTTCAGTTGTGGCTCAGCTTTCAATTCCATGGAGTCAAACTCCTGCTTGTCCCACTTGAGAAAAGCGGCGGCGCCAATCATCGCCGCATTGTCCGTGCAGAGCCGGTGCGGCGGCACCAGCAGCGGCACACCCAGCTGCTCGCAGCGCTCGGCGAGCCTGCTGCGCAGCCCCTTGTTCGCGGCGACTCCGCCCGCGAGCAAAAGCTGTTTCGCGCCGTATTCCTTCACGGCGCGACTTGCCTTCTCCACAAGCACGTCGATGACGGATGCTTGGAAGCCCTTGGCAATCTGCGCGACCTGAACGGTTTCGCCGCGCATCTTGCTTTGGTTGACGACGTTCAGCACCGCGGATTTCAATCCGCTAAAGCTGAAGTCGTAGGAATCTGCCTCGAGCCAGGAGCGAGGCATTTTGATTTCGGAATCGGCTTCCTGTGCAAGCCGATCCACGTGCGGGCCGCCCGGGTAAGGCAATCCCATTGCCCGGGCAATTTTATCATAGGCCTCGCCGGCCGCATCATCGCGCGTACGCCCAATAATACGGAACTGGCCGGGGCCTTCGAGCAGAATGAGCTCGGTGTGTCCGCCGGACACGACGAGCGAGATCGAAGGATACACCAGCTCATGCACAAGCTGGTTCGCATAAATATGTCCCGCGATATGGTGGACACCAATCAGGGGGAGGTCTAAGGCGCAAGCGAGCGCTTTGCCCGCGACGACGCCAACGAGCAGGGCCCCGATTAATCCGGGGCCTTCGGTTACCGCAATGGCGGAGAGCTCATGGAGCGAAACTCCCGCTTCTATGACGGCTTCCTCCAGCATCCATGTGATCGATTCCACGTGCTTTCGGGAAGCTACCTCAGGCACAACGCCGCCATAGCGTTGGTGCGTTTCGATCTGGCTGGAAATCACATTCGAACGAATGATTTTCCCATTTTCAACAATGGCCACGGAAGTCTCGTCGCAGCTCGTTTCAATGGCAAGAATATACACGGGCTTTGTTGTTGAGGTGTTGAATTGTTTATCCTGTTGCATCTGTTCATTACTCACACTTATCACCTATTTGAAAGCCTCAGTCGCTGAGACTATCCTTTCTACGATTGGGCAGATCTGCCCACATAACGACAGCGTCCTCGCGATTATCTGTATAATAGCCTCTACGCACACCAACGGAGCGGAAGCCTAATTTCTCGTATAAATTTTGTGCCACATAGTTCGAAGTTCTCACTTCAAGGGTGATGCGGATAGCACCTAGGAATGCAGATGTTTTCATCAACTCGCGCAGGAGTCTTTCTCCAAGCTTGCGTCCACGGTAGGTATCCTTTACAGCAATGTTGGTAACATGTGCTTCCTCCATGATGAGCCACATGCCGCCATAACCCGCGACTTCCCCTTGAATGTCCATGATCATATAATGGGCAAACTGGTTGTTCGTCAACTCATTCTCAAACGCTCCTCGTGTCCAAGGTGTCGTGAAAGCTTCCTGCTCGATCTCGACAATAAAAGGAATGTCCTCCATGGTCATTGAGCGGAATACCAATGAATTTTCTATGGCATGCGGCTGTCTCTGTTCCATGATTATTGTTCCCCTTTCTTCGTCTGCAGACCGGCCAACAGATTAGCTTCCGCCTCTGGAAGCCTTGTGTAATTCGGCACAAATGAATGAACGTCAGCCTTCTCGCCTCGCGCTAATCTTGGATTAGCCAACAAGCCGATGTATTCCGCTTCGATGCGATAGGGAACCACGCTCACATGTCCCGCAAAATCCTTCGTAAACAGCTCCAACTCCGCCGCAAATCCCGTGGTTTCACCGACGAATAGAATGTGATCTGGCGCTAAGCTGCTAGCTTGCAAGAGAATCTGCTCCGTCCACGCCCCGACAACTCGAATGCCATCAGGCAACACTTCATGCCAAGTCGCATCAGGCTCTCTTGCTTCTGTAACAGCTGTCGCCCCTTCATAAGCATACACAGCCGTAAAAGCCTGCTTACGTCTCCCATCCATAAGAGGAACAACCCATGTTAAACCGGCAGTTATATAGTCGTTCTGCACAGAACCACCGATTGCCATTGCCTCTAAACTAGAGACGCCAATTACGTCTAGTCCTAGAGACCATGCAAATGTTTTGGCTACTGAAACAGCAATCCGGACACCAGTATACGAGCCTGGGCCCTGCCCGGCAGCAACAGAGCGCAGGTCTCTCGGCTTCATGCCTAAGCGAGTTAATAAATCTTGAATGTGAGGAAGCAATCCCAATGAATGATTCCGTTCTGCATGGGAGCTAATCTCCCCAAGGAGATGTCCATTTTCCAAAATGGCGACTGTCATTGCCGATGTCGAGGTATCGATCGCCAAGCATCGTCCTGTATTATTCATTCGTTCCGTCATGTAAATGTCCGTTCTCCTTCATCTGTACACACCAGCTCTCGTACGGCGAACCATGCGGAGTCAAGTGAAATACGCGAGTATGATCAACCTCTTGGGTGATCGTAATACTTAATCTGTCCGGCGGCAGCAGATCCTCAATTAAACTCGACCATTCGATAAGTGTAACGCCTGCCCCATAGAAGTAGTCCTCTAATCCCAACTCATCTGCTTCTTCTTGCGAAATACGATACATATCCATATGGTAGAAAGGAAGCCCAGCTCCCTCGTATTCTTTGATAATGGTAAATGTAGGCGAGTTTACGTGCTCTGAAATCCCCATCGCTCTAGCGAAGCCTTGCGAGAATCTCGTTTTGCCAGCACCCAAATCTCCATCTAGTGTTATAACCGCCCCTGGCTGTAGATATGTTGATAATAGGATTCCCAGTTTATCCGTATCTGCTTCATGCTCAGACTGGAACGTAAATGTGGATTGAGCCAATGATCTCATCCCTTTCTTTCCGCGTACGCGTGCTGCTTCTATTATAGTCCTCGCTAGCAGGTGACAGCAACCTGTCTATCCAAATAAACGGCTCCGCCGCCCTACTTGGACGTGAACATGTGAAACATATCATTTCTTTATTTATGAAATCCTCATCCGAAAATTTGCGAAATTAGGAAAAGCCCTCCCCGATTCAGCAATCGGAGAAGGCTATTTTGCCCAAGCGGACTTTAGTGTACCTCTTCAAGCTCCTTAGCTGGGACCACACGAGCATCTGCGGGATTTCCTTCCGCATGTATTTTGACGAGACCTTTTCCAGCATCTACACTGTCAATCCAGACAGCAACCCCGTTAAGATCAACGTCAATTTTCTCATGGGCAGCTAAAATTTCCTGAGCGCGGTGAACATTCATGGTTCATCCAGTACGGATTCCGGATATTCCATCGTATCCGTGGTTGAGTGTTCAATTAATCCACCCTGCATGGTGACGTTACCGCCTCCAAGCCCCTCATTAATCATACGATCAATGTCCATATAACAATCATCCCTATCTTCATTGTTCGTATCTTGCGACAGATTTGATTCAGATGCCATCCGTAATCCCTCCTTTGGTTCGCTATTTGGGCTAGCATGTTGCATTAATAACCTTTCCAATCTCTCCGTTAACCATTCTCTTAAATGGCTGCCGTATAAAGGCAGTGTTACAGGAGAATACTAGTACAATTACGTATGTTGGGGAGGAGTGCTATCTATGCATACCGTGTGGAAAGGTGCGATTAGCTTCGGACTCGTTCATGTTCCTGTCAAAATGTTTTCGGCCACAGAGGATAAAGATATATCTATGCGCTATATTCACAAAACTTGTATTACCCCGCTGTCCTATGTGCGAAAATGCCAGACTTGCGAGAAGGAAGTAGAGTGGGAGGAAATTTCGAAAGGGTACGAGTTTGAGCCCGGTCGTTTTATTCTTTTTGAAAAGGACGAACTGGAGGAAATCTCCGGGGAAGCGAACAAGGAAATTAAGATTTTGGACTTTGTAAATTTAACCGATATTGATCCCGTGTATTTCCAAAAAACTTACTACCTTGGCCCCGGCGATACCGGCGCTGGCGCCTACATGCTTCTGCTTGATTCCATGCGTCAGACTGGTAAAATCGGAATCGCCAAAGTGTCGATCCGCTCCAAAAGCTCACTAGCCGCTATCCGTGTCATTGACAATTGTCTCGCCATGGAAACCATCTTCTATCCGGATGAGATTCGCCCGATTTCGCAAGTACCTAACCTTCCCGAGAAGGTTACCGTGAATGAGCGGGAGATGGAGATGGCAAAAATGCTGATCAATCAGCTCTCCACCCCTTTCGAACCTGAGAAATATAAGGACGAGTACCGCGCTCGCTTACTGGATGCGATTGAGCATAAAGTAGCAGGTGAAGAAATTCAGTCTGCACCTGAAGTGCAAAAAACAAGCGTCATCGACCTCATGGCTGCGCTTCAAGCCAGCTTGAACGCGACGAAACCGTCCGATGGCAAAATAACACTTGGCGCGGATGCTTCCGTGACCGAAGCGACAACGACCGAGAAGAAGCCCGCGGCGAAACCCCGCGCAAGAAAAACAAAAGAACCAGTTACGTAATAACAATAAAAGTGCCCTGACTTGGATTCCAAGATAGGGCACTTTTTTTCAACTAGTGTGCGCGGCATGGGCCGAGTGAGCTTGACTTGGGTTGGCTTAGCTTAGCTTAGCTTAGCTTAGCTTAGCTTAGCTTAGCTTAGCTTAGCTTGGCATGGGTGACTTGGGTTGACTTGACTTGGTTTGAGTTGGGTTGCACTTCTAACTGTAAAAACTACAGCTAAATCCAATCAAATCCACCGATTTCCCAATTAGATGGATTTCCTATCCAGTTATTTCACATCCTCCGTCCCCACTCGCTACTCCACTCCCATCCATTCACTCCTCTATCCCTACTCTCTATTCTACTCCCTTCCATTCACTCCTCTATCCCCACCCGCTTCTTCAACCAATTCCCCGGTCCTCTAATCCCTCAGCCCCGTGGTGTCAATTTCAGCTTCCTATGCCTCAACAGCGCCAGCATGAGCAGAAGCACAGGCAACACAACCATAAAAATTGGAAAAATGTACGGAACAGCAATTTTCAGAGGGAATATGATCGTAATCTCCTCATAATTCACAGGTATGAAGGTTAAGAGCATCACAACGAGAGCGGTTATCCAGGTGACGATTTTCCAATTACTAATACCCAATAGTTGTGTCGTGCCATAACTCGCTACAAATAAATACAACCCTAATTTGGTAAATATACTCATGATCCAGATGGTGACGACTATCGCATCCAGATTCTCAATAATGCCACCAATGGAAATAGAACGGACGATCATGAGCATGGGATAGGGATAACCCGCAGCGACATATGGACCGAACATCAGGATGCTGACGATCATCGATAGCACCGTTAGTAGACCTGAGAGCATGACGCCGCTAATGGCATATCGGATTGTGTTCTTCCGCTTACTAACAA
Source organism: Paenibacillus sp. Soil766 (assembly GCF_001428105.1). Lineage (GTDB taxonomy): Bacteria > Bacillota > Bacilli > Paenibacillales > NBRC-103111 > Paenibacillus_E. The sequence continues at coordinate 148,519 of NZ_LMSJ01000054.1, forward strand.
ATGCGATCAACATCATGATCATTATGCAATCTCCCAAGAATGCGGCTGTCGGGAGCGCCCCTTTCATAAGGATCATCATGTCATTATCCGAATAAATCGGAAGCAGTCGATCCCAATTCATTTGATTAATGCCCAGAAACATGGGACCTAGCACACAAAGCAAAATAATTGGTCCTGTAATCTCACAAATGCGCGCCAACACACCAACGCCATGCAATGTAGGGTACAAGACGACAAGAAGCATCGGTATCTGAATGACATAGAGCGGGGTTTTGGGCATAATGGTTCCCGTTATGAATAAGCTGAATTGTCTCAAAATCACGGTAAGTATGACAAGCCATACTAGGATGAAGAGGGCTGAAATCAAGCCACCCAGCCATTTGCCCAACAGAAGGCGATTAAATTCGACTACGGTCAACCCAGGGAACAACATACTGAGTTTTCCACATATATAGGCAATGAACATCCCTGCTAATGTCGCGATTATGATCGAAATCCACGCATCCTGTTTGGCGATTTGAGCTGCAGGAGCAATCGTGAGAAGAATCGTCATAATAATTTGCATGCTAACCATCATCCAGAATATTTGCCGGTTTGATAATTCCATATCACTCATTGATGACCCCACCTATCTCTACTGACCGGTCATGAAAGGAAAATTCGATATGCCTGGTCTCTGAATGGTGCTTTTCACTTCCAGTTGAACGTCCATCGTTGGAAAGATGGTGCTCCAATTCGCCTTGGCTTGCTTCCATTCCCGTGGATATTTTTTATGAAAAGCCCGTGCAAAGCCGAGCACATCAGCCTTTTGATCATTTTGTAATTGTTGCAACGTGTCCCTCAAAATTTCCTTAATCTTTTTATCAAACGGCTCTTCTAACCTTCTCATATTGTCAGAGCCGTCAGCGAGGAGAAGCTCGGTCGAGTTTTGAACGACATCCGCTTCTAAGTCCAATTGTACGGTCATTTTCCAAATACCGTTATCAATCGAAGGATGCAGATGGAGATCCGTGGTAATGATTTTGATCACGACTTTCCCACCCGCTTCATGTTCCGTGAGCGTAATATTACGACCCAGATCTTCATGAATAAACAATCGAATCCCCATTTGTTCATCACGAGTGAGAAAACAAGCAAGTTTCCCCTCTTTAATCACCGACATTCCTTCTACGGTCAGAATCGTTTTTTTAGTTTGATTCGTGATCAATTTGCTCTTATTCGCAACTGGCAGCAGGAAGGCACCGGATTCTCCACTTAACACTTCCTCTATGTCATGCATGGTAGCAGAATGTATCAATGGCTTCTGCGATAGTTTAATTAAAGTTTCATAGGTATTCGGATCATTCTGGGCTTCTAACAGTTCCTTAGCTGTTCCTCTGCATATAAAGAAATTAGCCTGTTCCCGCGGTTGGATATCCCTGAATAAGAAATCGAAATCATCAAACATCCCGCTCCTAGCCAGTTCTTCCCCGAAGAAATAAGCTTTGGCATGCCCCCAAGAGAAATAGCGTGGAAACTTCTTTTGCAATTCCGATAACGCATCTGGCATGGAGTTTCCTTTGGTCGATACCGTGTACACATTACCTTGTCCAGCACCCCCTTCTGCGGCAGAAGCAGCAGGATTCGGTATGAAGACTTGAACCGTCACTTCTATTTCTTCCTTCGAGATCTTGTCGATTCCCGCAGCAATGATAAAAGCCATATCGTTCACCTCGACACGGTCCCAACAACCTGCTAAGAGAAGGACGCACAGTGAAAGAATAGGAACGGATACGAATCTCCTCATAACAAGCACCTCCTACCGCTTATTTCTCATTCCGTTCATCCGAATGTTCGCGCTGCCTTTTCAAATTATGGTTGTCAGCGTAAAAGGCAGGACGTGTATTCATTTTGCTAATGGGCGCTCGAAACAAAACATCTTTGATTCCTTTGGGATAAATCGGGGCAAATGGCGCCAAATAAGGGACACCGAAAGAACGGAGAATACACAGATGACTAATGATTAACAGCAACCCCAGAATAAGACCAAACAAACCTAAGATGCCAGATAGAATCATTATTGGAAAGCGAAGCATTCGTAAGGAGATCCCTGCTGAATATTGCGGCATCATGAACGAAGAAATACCCGTAATCGCCACAACCATAACCATTGGAGCCGATACTAAACCTGCTTGAATAGCCGCTTGTCCAATGACGAGGGCGCCAACAATACTGACGGCAGAACCCACTTGCCTAGGCAGGCGAACACCCGCTTCCCGCAAAGCCTCGAAAGTAACTTCCATGATCAACGCTTCGACCAAGGCCGGGAAAGGAATTTCCTCCCGAGATTTAGCAACACGAAGCAACAGCGTAGTAGGAACCATTTCATGATGAAACGTTAACACAGCCACATAGATCGCCGGAGCCAACATGGCAATGAGGAAAAAAGTATATCGCAGCCAACGAATGAGACTCCCAATTAGGAAACGCTCATAATAATCTTCAGGCGATTGCATGAGGGACCAAAAAGTAGTTGGAGCAATGAGAGCAATAGGCGTATTATCCGTAATAATAACAACGCGGCCTTCTAACAAGCTCGCTACAGCCACATCAGGGCGTTCCGTTGTTTGTACTTGAGGAAATGGCGAATAAATATTATTCTCAATCATTTCCTCGATGTATCCGCTCTCAAGCACTCCATCCAGCTTAATTTGGGAGAGTCGCTCCGAGACCTTACTTATGATGTCTGGTTTGGCAATCCCCTGTACATAGGCCATTGTGACATCTGTTTTCGAATAATTGCCAAGGGTGAAAGAAACGAATTTCAATGCGGGGGTCTTTAACCTTTTTCGAATCAAGGAAGTATTCACTATTAACGACTCTACGAAGCCCTCGCGTGGACCACGGACAACAGACTCTGCTAATGGCTCTTCTACTGCCCTGCCTTCAAATTGAGATAACTCAATGGATAATGCTCCTGCGATCGTGTCTAAGAGTAACACCACTTTACTTCCAAGCACTTCATTGATAACTTCACCAAGGATACACAGTTCTTTATAATCTGAGACCGAAATGCAGTTCATCACTTTGTCCATGGATTCAACCGTTTCTGCGCTAGCTTTCTTAAGCGGTTCAAGCACATGTCCATCGAGCAACTCTACATTCACCATGCCCCGTAAATAGAGGACGTATGCCTGCAGGCCGCACTCCAGATCTATCGACGAGAACACAACATCAGCACAAGCCGTAAATATGGTTTGCAAATGAAGGATATTCGAGGAAAGCTCAGTTGACACGGGGATATGAAAGACTTCTTTATCTATACTCGGATCCTCCGGAAAAGGTTGATACATTCATAACTCCCCCTTTCATACGCACATTCATTTAGGTATTGTTATGCTCTCAAACTCACATGGCTATTCAGTTGTTACCAACGCAGGGGTATTTTAACAGACTGACCATGGCATCTTGCTTGAAAGAACCTAAATTGGTGAAGACTGGTAGGATAATGACTATAAAGGGGTTATGACCGTTGGATTTTAAACCAATCCTCCCATTTGAGCCCATTAGCACCAATGAATGGCCAGTTGGCACTCATTTTACGAGCCAAATCAAGTGGGATGGAGTAAGAATGCTGCTGTACTTCGATGGAAGTACGACCAAATTAATCAATCGCAGAACCAATGATCGAACTCTGCAATACCCGGAGTTAACGAATCCACAGGCGTTCTGTTCAGCAAAATCGGTTATTTTGGATGGAGAAATTATCGCACTATCCGATGGCAAACCTTCATTCTATGAAATCATGAAACGCGACAGCGCTAGGAAGTCCAGCACAGTGACACGAGCCATGGGGCAAGTCCCCATCACATTCATGGTCTTTGATATCCTCTATTTAAACGGAGAGTGGTTACTACATTTGAGTCTGAAAGAAAGACAAAATAGGTTGGCATCCATAATGAAACCGAACCACTTAGTCCAACTCGTCACCAATCATGATGATATGGAAGCACTCTTTACGATTGTGAAGCAGCATGAATTAGAGGGCATTGTGATTAAGGACCTAACTAGCAGCTATGTCATCAACGGTAAGGATAAGCGATGGCTGAAGAAAAAAATTTTCAAGGATCTCTATGCCGTCGTATGTGGTGTTACCTATAGAGGCAAGATCGTTAATTCCCTTATTTTAGGCTTATATGATGATCAGGGGCAGTTATGGTATATTGGCCACGCGGGTACTGGCAAACTTACTGTGAAAGACTGGCAACATGTGACAGAGATCGTTCAAAGCATGACGACGCTAGAGCGTCCTTTTATCAATGAACCCGAACGGTCAAAAGAAGCGGTTTGGATAACTCCCCAACTCGTTGTGAAAGTAAGCTATATGGAATGGACACACAACAAAACATTAAGACACCCGAGCATACAATCTTTCATCAACATAGATAGCCAAGTATGTAACTTCAATCAGAATTAGTTCGCTCGCCCACTTATGATAATGCAGACAAGGGATTAATTCCCTAATCTGCATTTTTTTATTTTATAACTCGCTTCATCCATCCCCTCCAAAAATTAATATCTATACAGACATCCATAAATTTGAGATATTAACAATCGACATTGATTTGCTGTCTGCTAGGAGGACACCATGATTTATTTAGCTATTATCATCTTTTTACTAACGATTACTTTCGTTATTTGGCAGCCGAAAGGCTTAAGCATTGGTTGGTCAGCATCAGCAGGAGCATTGCTTGCCCTCGCTTTCCAAGTCGTTTCGCTGCAAGATGTCGCCACAGTTACAGGTATCGTGTGGAACGCAACGCTCGCTTTTGTCGGCATTATTGTGATCTCCATTATCTTAGACGGGATCGGCTTCTTCGAATGGTCCGCGCTCCACATGGCGCGCTTGGCCAAAGGCAATGGAAAGCTCATGTTCGTCTACGTGATCCTGCTCGGGGCAGCGGTTTCGGCATTTTTTGCAAACGATGGTGCTGCCTTAATCCTTACACCGATCGTATTGGCCATGGTCCGAGCTATGAAATTGCCGGATGCTGCCATTCTCCCGTTTATTATGGCGAGCGGCTTTATCGCGGACACCACGTCACTACCATTTGTCATTAGTAATTTGGTAAACATTCTTTCAGCGGACTTTTTCGGGATCGATTTTGTCACCTATGCAAGCCGGATGTTCGTGACGAGTCTGTTCTCGTTAGGCGCAAGCTTATTGGTTCTCTACCTTTATTATCGCAAACAAATCCCTGAGAGCTTTGATATCGGGGAGCTGAAACATCCCTCTGAAGCGATTAAGGATCCAGGGCTGTTCCGCTTGTCCTGGTTGATTCTCAGCATTTTACTAGTTGCCTATATTTGCAGTGGATTTATCCAAGTTCCTGTTTCCCTGCTCGTTGGGGCTACCGCAATTGGCTTCCTCATTGTAGCTGGAACGAGCGCCGTGATGGATACCAAAAAGATTGTTAAGGAAGCTCCGTGGGCAGTGGTCATCTTCTCCATCGGGATGTATGTGGTAGTCTATGGGCTTAAAAATGTCGGACTTACGGATGCGCTTGGAGAACTTATCGATATCATTTCTGGTGAAGGGCTTTTTGTTGCCACGATAGGTATGGGATTCCTTGCGGCGGTTCTTTCCTCGATCATGAACAATTTGCCGACTGTGCTAATTGATGCTTTAGCCATTCAAGGTACACAAACCGAGGGCATCCTCCGAGAAGCTCTGATTTACGCCAATGTTATCGGGACCGATCTGGGGCCAAAAATGACGCCTATCGGATCGCTAGCCACTCTGATCTGGTTACATGTGCTTGCCAAAAAAGGGGTGAAAATCACGTGGGGCGTTTATATGAAAGCTGGCGTGATCCTGACGATCCCCACCTTACTTATCACGTTAATCGGTTTGTACCTGTGGTTGCAGGTTATATCCTAATTTGCGGTCCGCTTTTGCGTGCCTCCGTTTGAGAACCTCTCGCCTAGGAAATAATTGTGAATAAAAGCTCAAAAGGAGCGATTCCAAGCCTATGGCATTCAAAGCAGAGAAAGCTAAACTTCTCGTAGAGGGCAACGAGTTAACAATTACGAACCCGAATAAGCCGCTTTGGCCTGATTTAGGCATCACGAAGGCAGATTATTTGACGACTTTAAGTGAACTCTCGCCCTACCTCCTGCGGTACTGCCGCAATCGCCATTTAACGACGATTCGATTTCCGCACGGGTATGATGACAAGTCCTTTTATCAGAAAAATGCCCCCGATCCTGTGCCAAGCTTCGTTAATTTAGCGCCGTTAGATGGCATTAACTACGTGAATTTAGATTCTCTATCTACACTCATATGGCTTGGGAATCTGACTTGTTTAGAATTTCATCCTTCCTTCCATTACATCGGGAAGACGGATCCAGCAGAATGGCTGATTGATATCGATCCAACCTTGGAGGAAGAACCCCGTATCATGGAGGCTGCTCTTATCATTGGTGAAGTGCTGGACTCGCTGCGTATTCAGTCGGTTCCCAAAACCTCTGGTGCAACAGGCGTACAAATTTACATTCCAATTCAACCTGGTTATACGTTCGAGGAGCTCCGAAGTATTGGACATTTCATCGCGACCTATGCGGTTAGGATGAACCCGAAGCTGTTTACCATTGAGCGCTTCAAGAAAAATCGTGGTGATAAGATTTATATCGACTACCTCCAGCACTGGTATGGAAAAACACTATCTGCCCCCTATACGCCGCGCGCCAAAAAAGACGCAACGGTTTCAACACCTTTGCTTTGGAAAGAGGTAGAGCTTCGCCCAAGCATTCGCGAGTTCAATCAACTAACCATCATGAATCGATTACGAACCTACGGAGACCTGATTGACCGTGTTCCACCTCAAAATTTGAATGCTATTCTAGCCAAATTAAAAGAGTAGTTCTAATTAGAACTACTCTTTTTTTATCAAAATAAAGGAGATAACAATCGCGCAATCCTCTCTTTTCTTTTTTCACCCGGCGACCTCATCTCAAATTCAGTTAGTGTAACTTCCGTGCACGCCTCCAAATCCATTAAGAAATCGCTCTCCAAGCGGGAAATCACCTTTCCGTCAAACATCACGGCATTCAATTCGAAGTTACTGAAAAAGCTGCGCATATCCACGTTGGCCGTACCCACAGTCGCCATGATGTCGTCCACGATAATCACTTTGGCATGAATAAACCCTTTCCGATACAAATAAAATCGAACGCCTATCTGTAATAATTCCTTCAGGTAGGACTTTGACGCGTATTGGACAATGGTGGAATCCGCCTTGAATGGAAGAATGATACGCACATCAACACCACTGACCGCAGCAGCTTTGAGAGCCATCGTGATGCTGGGATCAGGAATGAAATAAGGCGTTGTAATCCAAATTCGCTTCTTCGCTGCAATCAATCCCGCAAAATACATTTCCTGAATGGCATCCCATCTGGTGTCAGGACCACTAGAAATAACTTGAACGAACGAAGGCTCCTGTTCGGAATGAACGGGATAATAACGCTGTTCCCCCAAGCTTTCCCCACTAACGAAAAACCAGTCCGTCAGAAAGGTGCGCTGCAAATCATATACCGCGTCTCCATGCAGCATGACGTGCGTATCTCGCCAGAAACCAAGCTGAGGATTCCCACCAAGGTATTCATCCCCAATGTTAATGCCCCCAACGAAACCAACCAAGCCATCCACAACCACAATTTTGCGATGGTTCCGATAATTCAACCGTTTATCAAAGAAAGCAATCAATGGCTTTAGGAAAGGCTCAACAGCAATACCTGCACACTTCAATGAAGTAATGTAAGCCTTAGAAAGTGTGTGACTGCCCACACCATCGTAAATAACCCTTACAGTTACCCCTGCTTTCGCTTTCGCAATCAATGCATCAAGAAATCTCCTGCCAATCACATCATCGCGAATTGTATAAAATTCGAAGTGAATATGATCGCGGGCCCTCCCTATCTCTTCAAGCATCGCTTCGTACGTCACCTCAGCATTCGTCAGTACGTCAACTCGGTTCAGTACGGTAATCGGTGCATGAGGCACCTGACGCAGCCAATCTCGCAGACGCTGCTCTCCCTGTAAGAAGCTATCTTCGCCCTTTTTGGAATCAAATCCGACTTTGTTTGGAGCGCCCTGGAGCCTGAATTTATCCGTGTTATCGCTGCTATGACCATGAACTTTCTTCCGACGTGCGTATTCCCTTGCAATGAAATAATACATAAAAAATCCAATAATTGGTAAGATAAACAGAATACTAAGCCATGCTATAGATTTGGCAGGCCTTTTATATTCACAAATTAATATCGTAGCTGCCTGAAAAATAAATAACAACAGTATAAGAATGATCCATAACAATTGCACCAGCTCCTATCCCTACATCAGCATGCTGAGATAGCTTTTGCCAATGACTTTGACGCTATACCTTTTCTTACCAACAAAACTTGTACAAATAAAATTTTCCAACTTTCGTAATAAAATCCTGCTCTTTCGCAGAACATAATCTACGCATTCTTATTTCTTCATCTTGATCATGGCAGGAGGTGCCTCTCGCGTGGCCAAAACACCAAAATATTTGATGAAAAGCATCCTGCAAAGCCGGAAACCCGCACAATCCAGCGAAGGCAATCCTCCTTCTGCGTTGGATCAAGCGCTCAATACCCACTTTATCGAAGATCTAAAGAAAACTAAGCTCTCACTGCTCCTAGACGAGAATCATAAATTCATTAAAGACATGTTCCAGGAATGCTCCGATGTCGTGGTCAGAGAATTCGAAATTGACCCCCATATCCCAGCGCTGCTTCTCTTCGTAGATGGTCTAACCAACACGCAGCTTCTGAACGATACGATGAAATCACTCATGCTGATCGGAGGCGGAGAAACCTCCATCGAGCGCATCGCTAATGTCATTTTGCCGGTATCACAAACGCAGATTTCCGATAACTACGGAGATTTGCTGACTTCTGTGCTTGGCGGTGATGCTGCGCTGCTCGTTGAGGGGAATGCCAAAGCCATTCTGCTCGGCATCCGTGGCACGGAGAAACGTTCCGTTGGCGAACCGGAGACAGAAACCGTCGTACGCGGGCCGAAGGAAGGCTTCGTAGAGAGTATCCGGACGAACACTTCCATGATTCGCCGCAAGTTAAAGACACCTAAACTTAAGATGAAGTCCATGAGTGTCGGCAAAGAAAGCAATACGAATCTTGTCATTTGCTATATGGATGACTTGGCTATGCCTTCCTTGATTGAAGAAGTTGTCAAACGACTAGAGCAAATCAAAATTGATGCTATTTTGGAATCAGGAATGATCGAAGAACTTATACAAGACAATGCCTATTCGCCGTTTCCACAAATGCAATATACGGAGCGCCCTGACGTCGTTGCTTCCGCCCTCCTTCAAGGACGCGTTGCAATTCTAACAGACGGAACCCCCTTCTGCCTCATCGTTCCTTTCGTATTCATTCAAATTATGCAAACGAGTGAAGACTACTATGAACGATTCCAGATTAGCACACTATTACGTCTGCTTCGTTATGTCTTCATGTTCCTGTCGTTAACGACGCCAGCGCTGTATGTGGCTATAACAACGTACCATCAAGCACTACTACCAACAGCATTGATGCTCAGCATAGCTGCCTCTCGGGAAGCTATTCCGTTCCCATCCGTCGTTGAGGCCTTCATTATGGAAATCACATTTGAAGCCCTGCGAGAAGCTGGCATCCGACTTCCCAAAGCGGTTGGCTCCGCTGTTTCTATCTTAGGTGCGCTCGTTGTAGGACAAGCTGCCGTCCAAGCTGGAATTGTATCGGCACCTATGGTTATTGTCGTCTCGATTACAGGCATTGCTTCCTTCACCATTCCACGATTTAATGGTGCGATTGCTATTCGAATGCTGCGCTTCCCTATTCTCGTTGCCGCATCCATCTTCGGATTCTATGGTATCTTTTTCTCTTTAATGATTCTGATCGGACACATGGCAAATCTCCGCTCCTTCGGAGTTCCCTATTTATCCCCCGTCGGCCCCCTATCCGCTCCGGATATGAAGGATGTTCTTATCCGTGTCCCATGGTGGCAAATACAGAAACGTCCCGAGTTTATGGCTGTTCAAGATAACACCAGTCAGAGTAGTGAACTGCCGATGCAGATCAAGAAATCAGGAGGCTTAGATGGCAGTAACATAGATCATGTACACAAAGCCAGTAAGGAGGAGCAATCAAAGAATGATACATCCTAAGCAGCGCATTGGGATGGTGGTAACCTTAACCTTACTACTCTCCACCACTCTACTAACAGGTTGTTGGGATCGTACGGAGACCAATGACGTCGCATTTGTACTTACTTCATCGGCTGATTTAGAGGATGACGGCAGATATCGTGTTACTTATATGTTCCCTCTCCCCGGTTCCATGGGTGGAGCTAGCGGCGGCGGTGGCGGCACCGCTGGAGGTAAAAGCTATTACATCGATTCCGAGGTCGGGACCACCTTCCGCGATGCAGTCAGTAAGCTTCAAATGCGTATGTCTAGACGCATCTTTCTCTCACACCGCAGAACGATCGTCATTGGTGAAAAACTAGCGGAAGCTGGCATCACTTCCTTGTTCGATGTTCTTCCGCGTTCACCAGAGAATCGGATGACGAGCTACTTGATTGTAACCAAAGGCAAGGGCTATGACCTCCTGAATGCTGAGCCGAAGTTCGAGCGTTTTCCTGCTGAAGTCATTCGTGAGTTAACCAAGTCTCGCAATGCCATGCCTACAACAATGAAGGATGTTGGGATGTCCTTAAGTTTTAATAGTGATCCTATCATGAGCTATCTGGAACCTCGAGATAGTCAAGTCTCTAAAGATCCTTCCCATGAAATCCAATTCGTTGGCTATGGGCAGTTCAAAGGGGATAAGATGGTTGGCATTTATAAAAAGAAAGAAGCATCGGGGCTTTTGTGGCTCCGAAATCAAGTGAAAGAGCAGCAACTCACATTCTCCATCGAGAAAGGCAAAAATATTTCCATTGGCGTTATCGGCGGCAAGACAGCCATAACGCCTAAGCTCCTGAAGGATAAAGTTATGTTCAATATTATCGTAGATGCTCGAGGAGCTGTGCGAGAGGACCTGTCTGATGAGGATTTGTACAATTCCGATATCCTTCACAAGATTGAAACGAAATTCGCAGAACAAATCAAACTATCCATACTTGCAACGATTAAACAGATGCAAAAGGAAGGCACGGATTCGGCTCAGCTTGGTCTCATGGTTTGGAGAACATATCCTCAGAAGTGGAACGAGCAATTCGGCAAGGATTGGGAGCGCTATTTTAAAGACGCCGAATTCAATATTGTAGTGAAAGCCTCTATTCCTGATACCGGTGTGATTAACCACAACGTAACCAAAGGAGGGCTCTAGTCGATGGATGGGATCTTCGTCATCAGCTTTCTCAGCATGTTGATCGGTTCCTTCCTCATGGATCGCAAAGTGCTGCGCCGGGCGAAAAAAGGGAACAAAATAACCTATGGTCTTACCATTGGAATAATCCTTCTTTTTCTCACAATGAAATATTTCCACATGAGTATACCGATGCCCGCTTATTTTTTCGTACAAAAGGTTTCTCCATGGCTCATCCGAGTTCTTGGCATATAAGTAGAAAGGTGGTGTTTATCATCGATAATAAGCAAGTCATTAACCAACGTCAGTTGTCGTGGCTAGCTTCTTCCATAGTCACCAGCGGAGGCATCCTCACGTTGCAAAATGAATTAATTCGCATTAATCAAATGGATGCTTGGTTCAGCTATTTAATTTCCATTCTTTATGTATTCCTGACTGCTGGTTTCTTTGGTTATATGGTAAAGCTATACCCTAATAAGAACATTTTTGAAATATCCAAAGAAATATTAGGTCAATGGCTCGGCACCTGTATCAATCTACTCATTTTGTTTCATTTCTGGCAGATTGTCGTTCGTGATATTTCCTCCGTATCTAGATTTAGTTCTACACTTTTACTACATACAACACCTTTGGAAATTCTAATATTACTTAACTGTTTGTTACTTATTTATTTTGGAAAAACAAGTGTAGAGGTCATAGCACGTGTAAATGACCTGTTCTACCCCCTTTTTGTCATAACAACGATGATCATGCCACTGCTCTTATCAAACGAATTCTTTCTGCGGCTCACGACGCCTTTGCTAACGATGCCTATACAGAACTGGACGGCAAGTTCCATTCTGACTCTCGGGAGTGCTGGGGATATTTTCATTCTAGGCGCATTTCTTCATATGCTGTCCAATGCCAATCACGTTCGTTCAGCTATTCGACATGGCTCCTTGCTCGGTTTTTTCCTACTTACACTTATACTCTTCGCTATTATTGCCGTGCTTGGCCCTAAGATGCCTGCAAGCTTCTCATATCCTAGCTATAACCTGGTTCAAACGATTCATGTCACTGATTTCCTAGATCGACTTGATCTTGTCATGCTCATGATCTGGTATCCCACGGTCACGTCTAAAATAGTAGCCATTTACTTGGCACTCCTGCTCGGCATTAGTTCCCTTTTTAATGAACGAAATTATCCGATGATTAACAAACCTATCGCATTGCTAATAGCACTAAGCACATGCCTTTCTTTCAAAAGCACCACCGAGCTGCTCTCCTTCTCCAACTTCAGCTCACCGGTTATTGTTTTGGCTTATCAGCCCTTCATCATGGTCCTCCTCGTTGTCATTGGGTATCGGAAGAAACAGAAATTCCCGGATGCTTTTCCCGATTCCTCTGGAGGAACTCACGTCATGAAGGATCCCAAACAAAATTCAGGTAAATTTAGCCAACGCATGACCTACACGCAATGGCTATGGGGAGGAAATCTGGTTTTGGTCATTTGCGTTGCGTTTGTTCTACTTGGTCTTATGTTGGGTGAGAAATCTACGATGATTGGTATGATTTGTGCGGTAGGCTTCGGCAGTTGTTTAATTCTGGCGAACTTGACCACCTATATGGAACTTACCAAACTGAAGCAAGCCGAAAGCAGTAACTAATATGAACTGCTGACGTGAAATTCGATTTGGAGGAATGCTTATAACGAAATTAAAAAAGCACCCGCCTCAGCAGGTGCCTTGTAAGTTAAACAGGAATTGATTGATTTAAACGACTTTTCGCGACCTTCAAGTAGCCGTTAACGTTTAAGAATTCACTATCGTTCGTGAAACGCAATTTCATTGCTCCTGCGGCGTCTTGGATATACGGCTTCAGTGCCGTTGCACCGCCACCAATTACGTAAAAGCATTGAATATCTGGGCATTTGCGCCAGCGTTTCTTGATCATTTCCACCATGCGTACGGCAGCACGACGGAAATGCAGATCTACGATAGGCCGAATATCGACTTGGCCTTCTCCAGGAAGCTGAATCGTAAATTGACGATTCTTCACACGTTGCGCAAGCTTCGCTCGGCTTGGGAACAAGTGACCGTAAGCATCTTCAACGTCACGAATAATTCCATCCAAATACGTAGCAATACCGATCTGCTCACCATGGCTGAAATGGTTGTCAATCGCCATCCGTTTGATGACAGGGAAGTCCGTCGTCAAGGCACCAATTTCGCAAACGCCTATGCAGCCATTGTATATTTCTTCGTCTTTGACCTGCAAGCTGTCATGTGTTGCCATATGAAACATGGCCGCAGCACCTTCAATGGAGACAGCTACTTTGCGGATCGAAACTTTAATTTTACGATTATGGAACTGTGGAGTGGAAAGGAATGTCACTTCGTGCTCACCTAGAAGTCGATGTTCGAATGTCTGACTGTATTTCGGGAAAGAACGAACAGGCAAGCCCGTACCCAATGTGTATTCAACTTCGTCAACGTTGCCGTAGCCAGGGTTAGCTGCTTGATTCGTGAGACCCTGATAAGCAAGTGCAGTCAGCGCTACAATGAGAGATTGATCCGATAGCGCTTTGTTATCAGTATCTTCCAGCTCTAGGTTATCTTCGTGCTCTAAGGCAAGCTGCCCCACGAAATAACGTTGATTCCGCTGCGAAAGGCTTGGACTGTAGATAATGACATCCAATGCTTTCCAAGGGGAATCTTCTTCTTGCAAAATGTGTCTTTCATAGCCCGGCGCTATGATATTCGGAATGACTAATGGTTCTCTAGACCCATCTAGCACCAACTTAATACTATCGTTCCCTATGTCAATACCTGCAAGCTTAATCATGTGTGCCTCCACTCCAAATCTACAGCTTTCTGTAATTGTATTAGTACATTCGATTATATACGACAGGATTCCTTCCTACTTTAGACTCATTTTCCTAGGACTGGCAGGCAGGAATGCAGGTTTTTAGCAAAATATGACGAATGATGTACAGAACTTCACTTTACCAAATTCAACCATGACAGGAGTTAATCAAGCCCTTATGAAGCTTAAGTGGAAACCCAAAAAACTGACACTGGTTATCATACCAGACGCAAATCAATCAGTCGTCAGGTTTCGCATTCACCATTTAGTAGCCTATACTGCTGCAGCAGGTTTTACCTTGCTCATGCTGATTTCCATATCGATTTACTTCCTACACGCACATACGGTCAAACGGGCAAGTGACTTGCAATCGAAGCTAAGCGGTGTAAACCAGCAATGGAGCGCAACCCTAACTTCTAAGAATGAAGCCATCGAACTCTTGCAGAATGAAGTCATTCAACTGTCCCAGCAAGCTGAACAGATGAAGACGCAGGTCGAAGAAGTAAAAAAGCTAGAGAGTGATCTCAAAACCATTGCTGGCATCGATCACGAACCAAGCAGCGTCGCCGTTGCAAGCAACTCATCCGCAAGCAAGGCTAAGAAAGATGCCAATCAGCCGACTGTCGGTGAATCTCCCCCTTCAACCGGTGTAGGCGGAAGCCCCAATCCTGTCTCACAGGATATCATTCTTAAACTAGGTCAAGATACGCTTGCCTCCTTCACTGCGCTCAATGGCGAGGTGCAAGAATTACAAACGAATTTAACCGCAACCAAACAGAAAGTGGCCGACAAACAGGAGCAGCTTCGCATTACTCCTACGTTGTGGCCAACGAGCACAAAGGTTGTTACTTCCCCTTTTGGCTATCGATCAGATCCATTTACCAAGATACCCAGTTATCATTCCGGCATTGATTTCGGTGCTCACGAGAATGATCCCGTCTATGCCACTGCTGCTGGTAAAGTCGTCAGTACAGGTAAGGACATTTACCACGGTAACAACATTGTGATTGAGCATTCCAAGGGCTTACGCACCTGGTATATGCATTTAAATAAAATTGTAGTTAACAAAGGTGATTCTGTAGAAAAAGGCGGAACGATCGGCTTAGTAGGATCTACAGGCCGAAGCACAGGAGCACATCTCCACTATGAAGTACTCAAAAATGGTGAAAGCGTCGATCCCAAGCCTTATCTCAAATCGATTCGAAAGGATGACAACTAACATGTTCAAAAAGACGAAGAACCTCATGAATCCTAATACAACCGATACCCTGATTGGGGAGGGAACGAGCTTTGAAGGCCGCATAAAATCAGAGGCAAGTATTCGTATTGAAGGCGGAATTACGGGAGATATCGACTGCGCTGGTGACGTCATTATTGGCGAGCACGGTGTTGTGAAATCCAATATTTCCGCGCGAGATGTGGTGCTGGCTGGAAGCGTACACGGCAATATCACGACTAAGGGCAAGCTCACAATTACTTCTACAGGGGCTTTGCATGGCAATATCAGCGCTGCTTCTTTCATCATTGAGGAAGGCGGCGTCTTCCAAGGCAGCAGTAAAATGGAAACGAAATCGGCCGTGCCTGTACCCGTGCCAAACAACGAGCCTGAATCTGGGAGCCGACCTATTGCCCCGCCTGAAAATATGTACAAAGGCAACACGGTGGCCATGTAACGCCTAACCGCTAGGATTGATCCTTTCCGCATGTTATACTAGTTGGAAATTCATTTCTAACTGATGTAGGAGACACAGGAACTTATGAGAGAACAATCCATCCTATTTGATCTAGATGACACGTTAGTGCATTGCAATAAATACTTTGACTTTGTGATTGATCAGTTCGTTGATCTAATGCTGACTTGGTATTCAGGACATGGCCTAACGAAACAGGACATTCGGCAAAAGCAGTTGCAAATCGACCTTGCTGGTATCCAAATTCACGGCTTTATGCCAGAGCGGTTTCCGCAATCGTTTGTTGAGACTTACCAATGGTTCGCGCAGCACTACAACCGTCCTGTAAGCAGTAAAGAGGTGGACTGGCTCATGCAGCTCGGTCACACGGTCTACAGTTACACCGTTGAGCCATACCCACTGATGAACGAAACCCTTCTCAAGCTTGGGCAAGCTGGTCACAACTTGTTTCTGTATACAGGCGGAGATGTTTCAATTCAAATGAAGAAAATCAAGGATGTCGGTCTTGATCAATTTTTTCAGGATCGTATCTTTGTAACCGTCCATAAAACACGTGAGTTTATGAATACATTGATGCAGGAAAAGCAATTTGACCGAGATCACACATGGATGATCGGCAACTCGATCACAACGGATGTTCTACCAGCGCTCCATGCAGGTATCCATGCAATTCATATCCCCGTCGCTGATGATTGGGTCTTTAACAATGGGACGATCGACGTCACGCCAAAGGGCGCATTTTACCAACTGCCTTCCCTGCTGGAAGTACCGGAGGCCATCGAATCGTATATCAAGAAATGAGAATACCTCTATCGAAGCCATTCAAAGATGAGCGACCGCGTTAAGAGGTAGGTTTTATCGCCAATAAGAAAGAACGATCCCCCGGTTTAAGTTGCACCGGAAGGATCGTTCTTTTTTGTTAAGCCGCGACATCACGTCTGCGGAATATTTCCCAGGAAAGTACATTGAATAATAAGAAGTAGCACACAAGCATTGTGATGGAGAATCCCAACGTCATTCCCTCCGCTAGCGGCTGCCCCTCTAGATACTGAGTGAGATCCGTATTCGCGAATAGAAAATAATTCCCCCAAGTATACCGCAAAAACAATAATGTAATCACTTGGCCAGCGAACATAATGAAAATGCTGAGGCCGATCGCAAGTGAAGCACTACGAAACACGGTCGAAATCATAAACGCTAGTGTAACAATCATCACGAGTTCGATTAATTTAAGTCCGTACGTCGCTAACACATAGAACAGCATGTTGTTCTCTTGCACCTGCCCTGCGGCATTCACCGTTAAATGCGGAAGACTCAGCCGATCGAAGCCATATGAAAAGCCGTTCACAAGCAGGGCTGTGATGAACAAAATGACCAGTAAGGTAGCTGCAAAAATGAGTGTTGTCAGATACTTCGACAATAAGATCTTCGACCGACTAGCAGGACGAATGAGCAGCAGCTTGATCGTTCCCCAAGTAAACTCCCCAGCTACCATATCTCCGGCAATAATGACTGTAAAGAGCGTAACCACAATAATCAACCCAGAAGCCGTGAGCATACCTTCCCATAATGTGTTATCAATCGGTGGGTAATTGTGATCCAGCATGTATTGCGAAAGCGCACTTTGTTCCCGCATCTGCTTCTTAAAATTTTCTGGAATATCCGGATTTGCAAGCTCTGTCTTATTGTGTTCAATCGTTTCTGAAGCCCTTATTTTCCAGCTGTCATCATTGTTGTTCATATTGGAATGCGATAACACACCCGTAAGCACGACAATGACAATTAACAAGACCACTAGTATCCATGTTCGAAGCCGACTATAAATCTTCATATGCTCATTCTTGATGAGATTAAGCAATAGGATCACTTCCTGTCATTTCTAAAAATTGATCTTCCAACGACTTCATTGTTTTGCGGATGCCATACACGGAAATCCCTGCCTCTACGAACTGTTTATTCAACGAGGCTATCTCTTGTTTATCGAGATCCATTACAAGTTCGGCATCTATAACTTCCACGCGATAGCCTTGAGTTGAGGCTACCTTCACTGCTTGTTCAATCGCATCCACCTCGTAGACGACCCGTTGCTTGCCATCCTCCTGAGCATATTCCTTAATAAGTCTAACATCAACTAATTTCCCATTCTGAATAATGGCCACACGATCACACATCAGTTCCATCTCCGCTAGCAAATGTGAAGAAACGATCACTGAAATTCCTTCATCGCGGGTAAGCTTACGCAAATGATCTCGAAGCTCCCGTATGCCAGCAGGGTCCAACCCATTGGTCGGCTCGTCCAAAATCAGAACCGAAGGCTTATGTAGCAGCGCTTGTGCGATGCCTAATCGTTGTCTCATCCCAAGAGAATAAGTCTTAACCTTGTCATGAATGCGATTCTGCATTCCAACAAGATCAATGACCTGCCCAATCCGATCCTCGTCAATTCCTGGAATCATCCTTGCGTAATGGAGCAAATTCTTATAACCAGTTAGAAATTTGTACATCTCTGGATTTTCTACAATCGCACCAATATGACGAATGGCTTGCTCAAAATGGGTCCGAATCGAATACCCGCCAACACGGATATCCCCCTCGGAAATCGACATTAGTCCAACCATCATACGGATGGTTGTCGTTTTGCCCGCGCCATTCGGCCCGAGAAATCCGAACACCTCGCCGCGCGGTACATCGAAACTCAGCTTATCAATAATGGTCTTAGAACCAATTCGTTTGGAAATATGATCCACCTGTACGATGGGCGTAACAACTTCTTGTGATGCTGACATTCGACATCCCCCCTCTTTTTTTAACCAATATAATCCAATCCTAGCTTACTTTTGCTGTCATGCCTAGAGATTTTTCAGTCATATGACTGCGCTCACTATGGCTTTCCTCTAATTTTATGTACAATGGTAAAATACGAACTGTTAGTTAAAGGAGCTCATCTATGATCCAAAGAAGACCGTGGCACGGTGTAGAGTGGTCACTGTTTATCGTCTTGACCGGCGCTGCACTGCTTGGTTTACTGTATAGCTGCCTTCACATCTATGAACAACCATTCTCCCACATCCTGTTAACCATATTGGCCATTTTACTCTCTTATGGGGCGCCTTTTCTATTCTGGCGACCCCACTACATTAATCCGACATGCTATCCGATTGCTGTTCTCCTAACCGGCATCCCCCTGCAAATTTATTTGGCTTGGATGGAGCAGGATGCCTTACTTACCATTAATTGCCCAATTATGGTCATTGGATTCCTCACCGATCGAAAAAATGCTTGGTGGACCGCTCCCATCTTCATGTTGGGCATGCCGATGACTTACTTTTTCCTTCTACATAGCGGTATGGGAGTCGGACAATTGTTTAGTTTTATCCTAAATGCCGTTCTCTTCTTCGCAATCGGATTAAGCTTACAACGTGCCGTTACTTCTAACGAGAAGACGGAGAAGCTGCTAGGCGAGAATCAACGTCAATACCATTTGATCCATGAGCAAAATAACGTCCTTGAGCAGTACGCAAATCAAATTGAGCAGCTTACTTTAGTTGAAGAGCGCAATCGGATGGCTCGGGAGCTGCATGATACCGTCGGACATACATTTACTTCCGTCATTATGGGCATGGACGCCGTATCGTATTTGATCGAGGTTTCGCCAGAGAAAGCCAAGCAAAAGCTCGACGTCCTGCGCAATGTGACCAGAGGTGGTCTAGAAGAAGTGCGCCGCAGCATTCATCAGATGGTCCCCCAAGAGGGTGATATGCTGTTATCCCAGCAATTGTTACGACTTGCCAATGAATTTGCCCTGCACACGGGGACACAGATTCACTTCACGACGATTAGTGACGAGTTCGAAATTCCCAAACAAACGATGCTCTCATTAATTCGCTGTCTGCAGGAATCACTGACGAATGCCAAGCGACATGGGAAAGCAGCATCTATCGAAATTGTCCTAACTTATGCCGATGACCAAATTTCCCTTCGCATTGAAGATGATGGGATAGGTACCGATCAATTGAAAATGGGCTTCGGTATTACCGCGATGCAAGAACGGATAACGGCGCTGCAAGGCACCTTGCAAGTACGCTCCTTGCCAGAGAAAGGGACCGTTGTCCATTGTATTATTCCTGTCAAACGTTTTCCTACCTTTTAAACCTTTTAAACCTTTTAAACCTTTTAGACCTATTGTAAACCATATAAACCCTTTAAATAGCTATGAGGAGGATTCGCTATGACTGTAAACCAAGCTCCGCTCAAACTGCTCCTGGTCGATGATCAGGATTTGATACGTGAAAGTTTACACATTGTACTGGGTATGGACCCCGATATTGAGGTCGTCGGTTTAGCCGAAAACGGGCATGTTGCCGTAAAACTAAGTGAAGAAGTGCAACCCGATGTCGTACTAATGGACATTCATATGCCGATTATGGATGGCGTTGAGGCTACACGTCAGATTAAAGCTCGCTGGCCGCATATACGCGTCATCATTTTGACCACTTTCCAGGAAATTGGCTATGTTGTTGATGCACTTAGTGCAGGAGCTGAAGGCTACTTACTCAAAGCCATTCACCCCAAAGATCTAGCGACTGGGATTAAATGGGTTCATCAAGGCGGCACCTTAATACCGCATGATATTGCCAAAATGCTCGTTCAGCAGGCGCGTGATGGTGGAGGTGGCGGTGGCGGTTCCTCTGAGGAAAAGGAAGAGAGCAGTGTTCGTGCAGAGACTTATGGCCTCAGTGAACGTGAGTTGCAGGTGCTACACAGCATCGCCGACGGCCTCAATAATCGTGAAATCGCCGAGAAGCTTTTCTTGTCCGAGGGTACTGTGAAAAACTATATCTCCAACATCTACTCTAAATTGGACGTCCGAGACCGGGTTCAAGCTTCGAAAAAAGCGCATGATGAAGGGATTCTGTAAGCGAGAGGTCATTTCATGAGTAAAAATTGTAGAATCCGATCATGCGTTGATAGGATGGAAGTTCCATAACAGTCCTCTGCTCCAGCCGAATACATGGATTTTATGTAGTTAATGTGAATTTGAAGAACACCATTCTGACGTGCAACAAAGACCGCTCTTCATCTAAGAAGAAGCGGTCTTTATTGTCACGATGCTATTCGAAGAGCTTCTCAAGAAACCCCTTTTTTCTTTTGCGAATCTTACTATAGCTCTTTACTCTAGAGAATGGTAGGGACGTTTCTTCCGCTGGCGAAGGATGGCTAAGATCCCCGCTGAAGTTGACTTCCTCTGATATAACTGGCGTATGTTGAAGCTCCATCTTCTGTTCTTGATTCGCCGCATTCTGATGGACAACAATGGTATTAACCAGCTGCTCATGGAGTTTGTTCTCAAGCTGGTGCCTACATAGTCGCAGAAATTGCTCTTGCTGACTATTCTGGAGTTCAAACTGCTCATGAAGTTGCATTTGGAGCTCTTCTACCTGCTTGGAAAGACGCATAACAGCCTTTTGCAAAGAATTCAGATCCTGCCCCCTGAGCGGTTCAACCAGCTCACACTCGTCCGCGAATTCCTCATTCCCTGCTAGTAGTGCCTGTAGCTCCGCTGGTGTTAAGAAGTCATCCTGCTTCATGTGCTTTCCTCCATCCCGTACATCTTGCGTCCATGCTTGGACTTCCTTTCTCCTATTGTACATGAGATTTCGGAAATGTTCACGTTTATTAGTCTAATGAGCCGAACCAACTGATGGGCTAGGGCTAGCCACTAGTAACTCCCTCAATTCATAAGTCCCATAAACTTTCTAAAAAATTGACCTTTGTCCCCAATCTTTGTCTTCGCATAAACTTTTTTCAGCATATTACGTACTGTGCCCTCTGTAATCCCCATGTTGTTGGCAATTCGTAATGCACTCTGGTTAGACAACCACCCATACGCAACTTCTCTTTCTCTTGGCGTTAATTTATACATTTGAAACTGCTTGTCTACGATTTCTCTTTTTATCTCAGGATTAAATTGCTTGTATTTATTCAGCCCTTCTTTCACAATTCTCTCGACCAATACACATGCAAGACTAACTTCCACCCCCTTCTTCATTGACAAATCCAGATAACCGATAACCTGGTCGTTAACTCTAATCGGGTGACAAATACAAGTCCAATCCGAGAATATTTCCAAACTATGATCGGTCCCTTCAACAACCGCTGATGAACCTGTTTGCATCGCTAAAGATACGCCATTAATTCCTGCAGTTTGGAGGGCAAATGAACATCCTGGTACAACCTGAAACCGCTCAAGGGCATGAAGAATAGGCTCAGCCCCTTCAATATGAATAGCTGTGCCTTCTGAATTGGTCAGTATGAAAAAATGCGTGAATGAAATGGCATGCGAGATCGCTCTCATTTCCTCTCGAATCAGCATCTCATAGTCTTTGCATACAACAATACGCTTAGCATCTAAATTATATGGCAATGTTGAAGTGGATGTATCCACTCCGAAATCAGCTACTAGTTCTTGTAATTTATTAATCTCACTTCTAGGTAGATCATTACTATGAATCCAGGTTTTCAAGTTCGTATACACCTCTGTAAAAACACTCACAGAACATACTCCTTCCACGATTTAGACTCCCTACTCGTATACGCGATAAAACCACTCTTATATGTCGACTCAAAAAGTTCCTCTGCATTCTTTTCTATTTCGTGCAACGAATACCGATGATACCTCAGGTAGAACACACGTTGAAACCAGTCCCGGTTCATTTAAAATCAGATAGGTGTTTCATCGTACTCTCCTCTTAACCATCACCTGAAAATAACAGCTAATCTACATCAAATTGTAAACAAAGTTATTTGCAATAAGTTTACAACACCGAATTATACCGAATATCCCTCGGAAATATTGTAGAACAATGTCGATTATAGCCTGTGGAATCCTAAATTTGCATAAAAAAAGATCAATTCCTCCTTAAGAGGAAATTGATCTCTATTCTCTACTCTTTCATTATTGGATAAACGCCATCGACAAATGAATATTGTCCGCTATTTTCCACGTACCATCCGCTTGCTTCTTCAGAACAGTAATGCCGTCCGCATTGAAGTTTCTAAATTCTGGGCCGCTTACTTTCTCATTCTTGCTTTTAATTCGGACATATACCTCTTTCTCGCTGGCTTTAGTAATCTTCACACTGGTGAAGGTCGCTTTGAAGTCAAATACGGCGGCGAGCTGCTTCCATTGCACCGATTTCTGAGAGAGGTCGGGGTACGAGCTGTCATATTGAGCTAGGAGACTTTCAAAATCTTCCTTCTCAGACAGAACACGATCTTTCTCAATCACTGCCAGAATTCTAGCTTGCTCATCGGCGGATAAAGTAATCGCTTCTTCTTTGTATTGATCTGCTTTCAAATAATCAATTGTGTTAATGATCGTTTGACTGGTTTTCCATTCGCCATCGACACGTCTTAGCTGCGCCACCGCGTCAATCTGGTTATTTTCAAATGCAGGTCCCGTGACTTTCGTCGTCTTTTGTGTAAAAGCAACACTGGCCTGATCTTTGTCCACCTGAACTGTATCGCTGACTTTGAGATCATAGGCCAAGTCGTATAAAGCAAAGGCTTGCTCATAGATGGCTTTCGTATTCTCGTAACCAGGTGTTGCCGGATCAACCGTAGCTACCATCGCAACCGCATCTTCACGAACACTAGCATCCAACTGCCTCTGCAACACATGCTTAATTTGTTGCACAGTATCTGCAATGTATACGGTTCGGCTTAATCCATCCCAACTTACTTCACGCCCAGATGCTTCCCCAACAAATCGAAGCGGAATGAAGGTCACATTGTCCTTAATGACAGGTGCTACCTCTAGCTCATATGCCTTGCCGTTCATCGAAACGGTGTTGCTGCCAATAACGAGCTTTACGTTGAGCTTATCACTGCTGCCAGTCACTTCTTGCTTGGACTCATCCCACGCTACCTTCAGACCTAACGCTTCAAAAGCCGTACGGAACTGTACCAACGTATTGCCAGCTGTAATAAATGGCTGTACCTCAAAGGATAAAGCCTTATTGTCGACGAGCACCTTAATACCTTGATCTCCCTCTGCTGCGCTAACCCCGGCCACCCCTGTAAGTAATGAAATACCTAACATACCTGATACGATCCACTTTTTCATAATTATCACTCTTCTTTCTTAACATGTAATTGCAAATTATGGTCCTCTGTCGTCCACGACAAAGCGGGAAGCTGCTCTTGAAACGCTTCAAGCCTAATCCAGCTCATCCCATCACTTAGGAAAGCATCCCCTGTCATTGTGGAGGAAACGGAAACGGGATAGCTAGTAGTTGAGATTTTGGATTTAATCGATACAACGCGGTTAACTCCGTCCCAGTTAATATCCCCCTCGGCTAAAGCCGCCAATAGACGTGCTGGCACGTAGTAACTTTCTTTTATTTTTTTGAATGGAATGTTCACTGGCCAATCGACTCCGTTGACTTGGGTCAATGTATCGGTAAGCTTCAAATCCAATTGGGGAGTCCCTAACGCAAGCATCGCCCGTATCAGAGGCTCGATCTCACCGTTCACTTCTATGTCTGGCTTAATCCCTACATCATTGACCTCGTGCTTCTCTGGTGTAAGCCACTCCATACTGGTGACCTTAAGCGATCCGCCGCTAATCAGCGGGAATATCTGTTGCGCCACTCCCTTGCCATAGGAGCGGGTACCAATGATCGTTGCGAGCTTATGATCCTGCATAAAACCTGCGAACATCTCAGAGGCGCTTGCACTATCCTCATTCATTAGAATGATCGTAGGCAAATCTAACCGCTGCCCGTCCTTAATTTCCAATGGTTTAGGTTCCGACGCACCTTGCTTCTTTTCAAACATGAAGATCCCATTCTGTATAAAATGTCCCGCCAACTTCTTCGCAATCTCTATGTAACCACCGCCATTATTGCGTAAGTCAATAATTAAAGAAGTCATTCCTTTTGATTGTAAGTCGGTCAATGCTTTGGCAAACTCAATTTCGGTGTTCCATGCAAAGGTATATAAAGCGATATAACCAACTTTCCCTTCAAGCAAATGGTGGGCACTAATAGGAAATTGCATCTGTTTAAAAGTAATTGTGATCACTTTATTTTCGTCGCTGCGTAAGATCTTAAGCGTAATAGTATCACCCTCTTTTTTGCCTACAAAAGCTTTCGTTAGCTCACCTATCGTTAACGCAAGCTCCTGCTGCTCACCAAGGGCTACCAAGTAATCTCCGGCTTGGAGTCCCGACTGCTCGGCAGGTGTTCCAGGGTATACTTGATTTATATAAATGCCTTTGTCATTTGTTGCAATACGAAATCCTAAACCTACTGCTTGGCCGTTGACCGCATTCTGGAATGCACTTGCTTTGGCAGGTTTGTAATACTCGGTGTAGGGATCGTCCAGCGAATCGATCATACCTTGTAGAGCAGCATCCAATAGTTCATCCTGAGTCGCACCGCTTATGTTCAAGGAGCTGAGAAGACTCAACACCTCATCGAAACGATAGGTTGCCTGGGATTTAGTAACTTTAGCTGGATTAGCGGAAATAGTGTCATCGTTCGCTTCTGCAGCGTTCAACGTAGATGGAGTGATCGATAGTGTTAAAGATAGACTTGCTATAACGAGGAACATCTGATATTTCCACTTCATTTTGATAGCTATCTTCCTCCCACTCTGAAAAAGTTAACATTCATTTCCATTGTAAAATACTACTTTAATTATTGACCATATCCCAAATGGGATATGGCAACAAAAAAAACTGCTTGCAGGTAACTTCCTACCTGTAAGCAGTCAATAACAATCTTATGGTAAATTCGATGATCCCATCAAGAACCGATCCACTTCACGCGCAACGGCACGGCCTTCGTTGATCGCCCATACCACGAGGCTTTGCCCGCGGCGCATGTCGCCAGCAGCGAAAACGCCTTCTACGTTCGTCGTAAACTTCCCGTAATCCGCTTTCGCGTTGGAGCGCTCGTCTTTGGCTACGCCGAGTTGATCTAGAACAGTGTTCTCTGGTCCCGTGAAGCCCATCGCAATCAACACCAGCTGCGCTGGATAAACCTTCTCGCTGCCAGGTACTTCAACCGGCACGAACGCGCCTTTGTCATTCTTTTGCCACTCGATCAGAACCGTATGCAACTCTTTCAAGTTGCCGTTCTCATCCCCCACGAATTTCTTCGTGTTGATCAAGTACGTCCGCGGATCTTCACCTTGAAGGGCAGCTGCCTCTTGTTGACCGTAGTCCACTTTCAACACCTTCGGCCATTCCGGCCATGGGTTGTTCGCTGGACGTGTTTCCGGTGACTTCGGCATGATCTCGAACTGCGTCACACTCTTACATTTATGACGGATAGAAGTACCCACACAGTCAGTACCTGTGTCACCACCACCGATGACAATCACATCTTTGCCTTCGGCAGAAATGAATTCACGATCGGCATGCTCGGAATCGAGCAAGCTCTTCGTGTTCTTGCTCAGGAATTCCATCGCCAGATGTACGCCGCCGAGCTCACGACCCTCGATCGGTAGATCGCGGCCCTTCGTAGCTCCGCCGCACAAGACGATGGCGTCGAATTCCTCTTGCAGCTTCTCGATCGGATAGTTCACACCAACGTGTGCCCCAGTGATGAAGGCTACGCCTTCCGCTTCGAGCAGATCTACACGGCGCTGGACATACTTTTTGTCCAGCTTCATGTTCGGGATACCGTACATGAGCAAGCCGCCAACGCGGTCTGCCCGTTCAAATACGGTAACCCAATGCCCTGCTTTGTTCAGCTGCGCTGCTGCCGCAAGCCCGGAAGGACCTGAACCCACAACCGCAACCTTCTTCCCTGTGCGCGTTTCCGGCGGTTCAGGCTTGATCCAGCCTTCATCGAAGCCTTTGTCGATGATAGCTTTTTCAATGCTTTTGATCGTAACCGGCGTATCCTTCAAACCTACGGTACAAGAGCCCTCACAAGGCGCTGGACACACACGGCCTGTAAATTCCGGGAAATTATTCGTCTTATGCAGACGATCTAAGGCTTCGCGCCATTGACCGCGATACACGAGATCATTCCATTCTGGAATGAGGTTGTTCACCGGGCAACCAGCGGCCATGCCGCTGATTAATGACCCTGTGTGGCAGAAAGGGATCCCACAATCCATACAACGGGAGCCTTGTGTTTGTAATTTATCTTGCGTAAGTGGTGTCGCAAACTCTTTCCAATGGCCGATTCGGACCAGAGGAGAAGCTTCGGATGCCACTTCACGAGCATGTTCTATAAAACCGGTTGGTTTACCCATTTACGTTTAATCCCTCCTGAGTTTCGTTAGTTTCCACCGACACGGGAAACATCTCTCATATTCGCCTCGAAAGCAACCATGACCGCTTCTTGTTGGCTAAGTCCGGAGCGTTTCACCTTCTCGATAGCATCAAACATCCGTTTGTAGTCCTTCGGTATAACTTTCACGAACTTCCAAACGTACTCATCCCAGTGCTGAATTACCCGGTGGGCAACGCTGCTATCCGTAAATGTAGCATGATGCTGGATCATCGTTTTCAATTCATTCATCTCATACGTTTCTTCCAGCTGCTCCAAGTAAACCATCTCTTTATTCACTTTGCTTTGGAAGTCACCCTTCTCATCCAAAACGTAAGCGATACCGCCGGACATACCAGCAGCAAAGTTCCGTCCTGTTGAACCAAGAACAACAACACGACCACCTGTCATGTATTCACAACCATGATCGCCAACACCTTCAACGACGGCACGAACACCACTGTTTCTTACACAGAAGCGCTCGCCCGCGATACCACGGATATAAGCATCTCCATCTGTAGCACCGTAGAAAGCCGTATTTCCAATAATAACGTTCTCTTCCGGTACAAAAGCGGACTTGCTCGATGGGAAAATGGCCAGCTTACCGCCGGACAATCCTTTTCCTACGTAGTCATTGGCATCTCCTTCTAGGGAAAGTGTGATCCCTTTCGGAACGAAAGCACCGAAGCTTTGACCAGCTGAGCCTTCAAAATGAAGACGGATCGTATCGTGCGGCAAGCCTTCCACACCGTGACGGCGTGTCACTTCGCTACCCACGATCGTTCCGACAACGCGGTTCACGTTCGTAATCGGCAGAATCGCATGTACATGCTCTTTGCGCTCGATCGCCGGCTCACAAATTTCAAGCAACTTCGTCACATCAAGGGAGCGATCTAAGCCGTGATCTTGCTGCATGGAGCAGAAGCGACCAACTTCTGCGCCCATGTCTGGTTGGTGCAAGAGCGGAGATAGATCAACGCCTTTGGCTTTCCAATGCTCGACCGCTGGCTTGGATTCCAAGATATCAGTACGTCCAACCATCTCTTCGATCGTGCGGAAGCCAAGTTCTGCCATCATCTCTCGCACATCGTTGGCGATGAAGGTCATGAAATTCACAACATGCTGCGGATCTCCAGCAAATTTCTTGCGAAGCTCCGGATTTTGCGTAGCGACCCCAACCGGACATGTGTCCAAGTGGCAGACGCGCATCATCACGCAGCCGATCGTAATTAGTGGTGTCGTTGCGAAGCCGAACTCCTCGGCACCGAGCAAGGCAGCTATGACAACGTCGCGCCCTGTCATCAGCTTGCCGTCCGTCTCGACGACGATACGGCTGCGCAGGTTGTTCAGTACGAGTGTCTGATGCGTCTCCGCCAGACCGAGCTCCCACGGCAGTCCCGCGTGACGAATACTCGTCTGCGGTGACGCGCCTGTGCCTCCGTCGTAGCCGGAGATGAGGACAACGTCCGCTTTCCCTTTGGCTACGCCGGCAGCGATTGTGCCAACACCCACCTCGGATACCAGCTTAACGCTTATACGTGCCCGCGGGTTGGCATTCTTGAGATCGTGGATCAGCTCTGCAAGATCCTCGATCGAATAAATATCATGATGCGGCGGCGGCGAAATCAACCCTACGCCTGGCGTAACACCGCGAACCTCGGCTACCCAAGGGTACACCTTGGTACCTGGGAGCTGACCGCCCTCGCCGGGCTTCGCGCCCTGCGCCATCTTGATCTGAATCTCGTCAGCATTGACGAGATAATGGCTCGTGACGCCGAAGCGGCCGGACGCCACCTGCTTGATGCTGCTACGGCGAAGATCGCCGTTCGCATCCGGCGTGAAGCGCTCCGGATGCTCGCCGCCTTCGCCGGTGTTGCTCTTGCCGCCGATGCGGTTCATCGCGATCGCGATGGTCTCATGCGCTTCTTTGGAGATGGAGCCGTAGGACATGGCTCCTGTCTTGAAGCGCTTGAAGATCGATTCGATCGGCTCAACCTCTTCGATCGGAATCGGTGTGCGCCCCCCCTTGAAGCTCAGCAGTCCGCGTAGCGCCATATATTTCTCGTCTTCACGTTTGACGAGCTTACTAAAGTTCTTATACATGCCGTAATTATTGGTGCGAACAGCAGATTGCAAGGCATGCACCGTTTCTGGCGTATAGATGTGATCTTCCCCGTCTCTGCGCCATTGCAAGTCGCCGCCTGTATCCAGCACACGATCGCGTCCCGCTTGCTCAGAGAACGCACGGCTGTGACGCATTAAGGCTTCCTTTGCAACCATTTCAATACCGATACCACCCACTGGCGTATACGTCCAAGTGAAGTAGCTATCTACCAGCTCTTGGCTCAAGCCGATCGCTTCGAAAATTTGCGCCCCGCGATAGCTCTGAATGGTAGAAATCCCCATTTTGGCTAACACTTTGACTACACCCTTCGTAACAGCTTTGATGTAGTTATAGATCGCTTTCTCGTGATCAACGCCAACTAGCTGCTTACGCTGAATCATGTCATCTAACGTTTCTAGCGCCAGATATGGGTTGATCGCGCCTGCGCCATAGCCGAGCAATAACGCAAAATGGTGCACTTCACGCGGTTCACCAGACTCGACAAGCAAGCTAACTTTCGTACGCGTGCCTTGACGAATCAGATGGTGATGCAAGCCTGAAGTTGCGAGAAGTGCCGGAATCGGCGCCTTCGCACTATCCACGCCACGGTCTGAGAGAATGATCAGCGTAGCGCCACCTTCGATCGCTTGATCGGCAGCCACATACAAATCTTGCATTGCACGCTCAAGCCCAGCCGTACCAGCCGATGCTTCAAAAAGCGTGGACAAGGTAACTGTTTTGAAGCCATCACGCTGAATATGGCGCAGCTTTGCAAGCTCTTCATTGGACAGGAAAGGCGATTTCAACCGAATTTGACGGCAGCTCTCTGGCTCAGGCTTAATCAGGTTGCGCTCTGGCCCAATCGTGGTGCCCTGCGCGGTAATAATTTCCTCAAAGTTCGCATCAATTGGCGGATTCGTTACTTGTGCGAATAATTGTTTAAAATAGTTATAAAGCAGCTGCGGACGATCCGAAAGCACCGCCAGTGGCGCATCCGTTCCCATGGAACCGATCGGATCCACACCTGTTTTGCCCATAGGCTCAAGGGTCTTACGCAGTTGTTCGAAGGTATAACCAAATGCTTGCTGGCGCTGTAGAATGGTATCATGGTCAGAACCAAGAACAATTGGCGCATCTTCGAGATCCTCTAGAGAAACGAGATGCTCATTCAACCAATCCCGATACGGCTGCTCGCTAGCGATGCCGCTCTTGATTTCATCATCCGTCACGATGCGGCCTTCTACGGTATCGACAAGCAGCATACGTCCCGGTCTCAGACGGTCTTTGTACAAAATACGCTCAGGCTCGATATCCAGCACGCCAACCTCGGATGCAAGCACGATGAAATCGTCCGTCGTTACATAATAACGAGAAGGACGCAAGCCGTTACGATCGAGAATCGCACCGATTTGACTGCCATCTGTGAAAGCAATCGCTGCAGGACCATCCCACGGCTCCATCAAGGTGCTGTGATATTCGTAGAATGCCTTTTTATCATCATCCATACCTTCATGTTTGGACCACGGTTCTGGCACCATCATCATGGCAGCATGCGGTAAGGAGCGTCCAGAGAGCATCAGAAACTCTAGTGTATTATCAAACATTTGAGAGTCGGAACCATCGGTATCAATAACAGGAAGAATGCGTTTGAAATCTTCACCAAATAATTCGGAGTCACACATCGCTTGACGCGCGTGCATCCAGTTGACGTTGCCACGAAGTGTATTGATCTCACCATTATGAATCAAATAACGGTACGGATGCGCGCGTTCCCAACTTGGGAACGTATTGGTACTGAAACGGGAGTGAACAAGCGCTAGGGCAGATTCTACCTTCTCATCTTGCAATTCCACGTAGTATGCATCCACTTGCTCAGGTGTTAACATTCCTTTATATACAATTGTTCTGCTAGACAAGCTAGAATAGTAAAATTGCGATCCCGGATGGGATAGTTTGATAGCGTTTTCAGATAATTTTCGAATCATGTATAGCTTGCGCTCAAAATCAAGATTCGTCGCCGTATCTGCGCTTTGGCCGATAAACACCTGACGAACATACGGTTCAGCAGATATGGCAGAATCCCCCAACGAACTGTTATTTGTTGGAACGGTTCTCCATCCAAGAAATTGCTGCCCTTCTTGTTTGACTATTCGCTCAATAGTACTTTCACAAGCTTGACGCGCCTCTAATTCTTGAGGCAAATACACCATACCTACGCCATAACTGCCTGCAGTTGGAAGTTTGATGTTCTCTTGTTCACAGGCGGATTGAAAATACATGTCTGGAATTTGCATCAAAATCCCTGCGCCATCTCCCGTATTCGGATCAGAACCTTGCCCGCCGCGATGATCCAAATTGCAAAGTACACGAAGCGCTTGCTTGACGATGGCATGAGATTTGACACCCTTGATATTGGCAACAAAGCCTATACCGCAAGCATCATGCTCATTCCTCGGATCGTACAATCCCTGTTTGGGAGGTAATCCATTAATAGTCATGTTGTGCAACCTTTCTTCCCTCGTTTTTCGCTGGACTTTGTTAAACGCCTGCTTTAAAGTGTTAAAAAGTAAAAATTCACTGCTTCATATTTCGACTACATCCGCAATAAGTAGAGGAAATATTCTCAATATTTTTTATATTATATTAACACTTGGGTTCCTATAGTTCAATTTAAAAATATTTAAAATGAAAAGGTTTTCATTTTAATAGAGTCGCCAGTTGAATCATATTGTAAAGGCATGATCAATTATCTTATTTCCTATATAAGTACGACAGGCTGTGCATGTGATAGCAAACTTTCTATGTTTCATGCTATGATAGCTAATACCGCTAGAACATACATCCAGATTCCACATCTTAGGAGGAGCTCTGTTTGAGTATACAGCATACTTTTGGGGACGGCATGATTAGTGAGCCTCTTTATCAATGGCAGCTAGAAGCTCATCCGGTTGAAATTGAGCTTTTCCGCTCAAAGCCGGTACGCCGCCTGAAGTTTTTACATCATTTCGGAGCATCTGCTCTATTTTCACCACTCACACATTCACGTTTCGAACATACGGTTGGCGTTTGGTCACTCATGGCTCACTTTTGCCCAGAAGAACCTCATCTGCGCATTGCGGCACTGCTCCATGATATCGGGCATCTGCCTTTCTCCCATGCGGTTGAGCGGACTCTTGGGTATAATCATCATCGTCAAACCGAACAGTTAATCGGGCAAGGTGTCATCGCAGATATTTTGATTAAACACGGCATTTCACCGCGGGCTATTATGGATATTTTGAAACAAGCAACACCGCTAACGAACCCGTCAACGGTTCTTGGACTCGATCACTTGGATAGCTTCCTGCGCGATACTTACTATGCGGGTCGTCAGACGCTGCCGCCTTCGGAATTAGTGAAAGGACTTCGCTTACGCGGACCCTACATAGAAGCGGATGAGGCTTCTGCCACGGCGCTTATTGATGCTATTGTTGAAGAGCACCGACTCATCCTGCACCCGCAGTTTCTAGCTATGGATGCGCTACTAGCGAAAGCAACGGCACATCATTGCGAAGCAAACCCAGGCATGAAGGATCGAATCCCCGCGCTCATGGATCATGAATTGATTCAGGAGCTGCTGCAGAGCAATAATGAGACGGCTCGTGATACGATTCATGTGCTCATGTATGAGCCTCATCGCATTCAAATTACACAAGAACCCGTGCCAGGCAGCATCGAAGTTAAGATCGGGAAGGTTTACAAGAAACAACCGCTAATTGGCGACAAACTCGCCTCTGAAGTTAGCTTTCAAGCCGCTGTGAAGCTGGCTGAGCTGGATAGCATGGCCGCAACTTATTTTTTCACCATATAAACATCCGCAGAAGGGACTGTCCCAGCTTGGCAAAATTGTACTTTCGTTATGGCACGATGAATAGCGGTAAATCGATTGAAGTCTTACGCGTTGCTCATAATTATGAGGAACAGGGCAAAAAGGTACTTCTCCTCACTTCCGTTATGGATGACCGCTTCGGTGTCGGTAAGGTCGCTTCCCGCATCGGTATGCAAAAAGGAGCCATCGTCGTAGACGAACATTTGGATATGGTCGCTTTAGCGCAGACCGAGCGCCCGAATTGCATCCTGGTCGATGAGGCTCAGTTCTTGAACAAAGCCCAAGTCTCTCAGTTGATTGAAGTCGTCGATGAGCTGGATATTCCCGTTATCGCTTATGGGCTTCGCGCTGATTTCATGGGACAATTATTTGAAGGCAGCAATGCACTTTTGGCTGTGGCTGATACAATCGAGGAAATTAAAACCGTTTGTTGGTATTGTGATAAAAAGGCGATCATGAATATGCGTTGTAAAGACGGCGTTCCTATCTTCCATGGTGAGCAGATCCAGATCGGCGGGAATGAAAGCTACGTTCCTGTATGTCGCAAATGCTATGCATCCAAGAAGAAAACAGATCACATCTAGGATGGATATGGTATTTACAAAGAAAGGTGAGTTCCTTGCGTAAAAAACGGATTTTGCTATTATCTGAGGGCTTCGGGAAAGGACATACACAAGCTGCTCATGCGCTGTCTGGCGAGCTTCGACAATCCTCGTCAGACATGATTACCCGCGTGATTGAGCTTGGCGCTTTTTTACATCCTACCTTAGCACCTTGGGTCTTCTCGGCATACCGCCGCACGGTGACTTCACAACCTAGACTCTATGGTATGCTGTATCGAAATCACTATGATAAAAGGCCGAGCCGTGTAGCGAGTCTTGTGCTGCATCGCATCTTTTACTCTCAGGCGAAAGCGGTTATTAAGCAGTTGAAACCGGATTTGATCGTCTGTACGCACCCGTTTCCAAATATTATTGTCTCTAGATTAAAACGCGCAGGACTGAATGTACCTCTCTTCACCGTGATCACCGATTACGATGTTCATGGGACGTGGATCGACTCCGCTGTAGATAAATATTTGGTATCCACTCCCCTTGTTAGAGACCGTCTCTTAGACTGCGGCGTCCAGGACAAGCGTATTGAGGTGACAGGAATTCCTGTTCACCCCAATTTCCGCAAAGCTCATAGCAAGGAACAAATTCGGCAGGAATTCGGACTCAAAGCCATGCCTACGGTCATGGTTATGGGCGGCGGTTGGGGTGTTTTTAAAAAGGAAGAAAAGGAAGAGCTGCTGACCTATCTGGCAAGTTGGAGCAGGGATATTCAGCTGCTGATCTGTCTGGGCACCAACGAAAAAGCGCGACTCCAGCTGCTGGAGGAGGACGTTTTCCGTCAGCCGAATGTCCATCTTATTGGCTATACCACCGAGATTAGCAAGCTGATGGATATCTCCGATTTGCTGATTACTAAGCCGGGCGGGATGACCTGTACAGAGGCAATGGCCAAAGGTATCCCCATGCTGTTCTACAGCCCGATTCCTGGACAAGAAGAAAAGAACTGCACTTATTTTCAGGAAAATGGGTACGGTCAGCGCATCACATCTGTCGCGATGATTGACCACTGGTTTAAACTGCTGCTCGAGCAATATCCCGAGCTTGCAAAGCGGAGAACTGACATCTGTGATGAGCAGAATGAGGAAGAACGAAGCTGTGCAACAGCGATCATTGCGTACCTAGAGCAGTCGGATAAACGTTCCTATATTCAGGCATCATCAAAAACACCGCTCATACAATGGTAGTATCCATTGTGAGGGCGGTGTTTCGTTATGAATCCCATTCACCGATTCGGCAAGCAGGCTATTTTTGCTTACTTAGTAATCTGGTTTGTCGGCAGCCTATGGATGATGGCCGTGATTGGAAGCGCATCTTTCGAACGCAAGATAATGGGGATTGATTTCGCCATCTTTCATGAGTATGCCATCTTTGGCTTCGCAGGATCACTAGGTGGTGCTTTATATGGTCTGCGCATGTTCCACGAGCATTATCAAGAGTTGACCACGCAGTGGATCTACTGGTATCTCATGCGGCCTGTGCTTTGCTTCGGCTCTGCGATCATCACCATTATTCTATTCGAGAGTGGCATTATGCTTCTGCAAGTAGATGACTCGATGTCCGCGCGTATCAGCATCGCCTTTCTGACCGGTTACGGCTACGGGAAGTTTATGGAAAAGCTGCGTGATCTAACTTCGACGTTCTTCAATGGTAAGAATACGAATGGGACGAACGGTAATGGGAATGGAAACGGGAGTGATACGCCTACGAAGTGAGTGGGTCTGTGGCGTTGCAGGGTTAGTGGGCGAAGCATATCCCAACGCGGGCAAATCCTGGGCGCGCGTTGGGTCGCCGACGCATGGCGGCGGTCAAACCCCATGCGACACCGTCGGAGATGACGGACTGCACCCGAATAACTGGAAAATCTCCATCTATTTATTTCTAAATCAACTACAAATTGGGCTTAGATGTAAATAGTACAGTTAATTCCGCCAAATTGGAGCCTTTCAACAACTATCGGCTCATTTAGCTACAGGAAATCCATCTAATCACTGAAAACACGAAAATTCGGCCGAAATAGATGGAGGAAATCCATTTATCATGCTGTGGGAGTGAGTTTGTGCTGACGAGTGATGATGGTGATGATGGTGAATGTGTGCTGACGTGTGCTGACGCTGAATGTGGTGCATGTTTCGGTAAATGGTGCGGTACCGAGTGGATGGATGGCTGAGTAGCAGAGTTGTTGTGTTCTATGAGTAGACACTGCTGTGTGATGCGATACGGTGGCGCGTAGTTGAGGTGAGTATCCGGAAAGCAAACAAAAAGCCACCGCGCGAAGACAGCCGCGGTGGCTTTTTGCTTTAGGGTGCATCGAACGTATGCACCTTATTCCAGTTCACACCACCGCTGCGGGTGGTGTACATGACGCTCGGCTGCTCATTGTCATTCGTGATGAGCCAGCCGCTATTCGCGTCTGCCATGCCCAGCAGCAGCTCGCCATACCCGGTGAACGACTCCGTGCCGTTCACCCAGGTCTTGCCGCCGTCCTTCGTCCAGCCGACGGAGTTCGGCTTGTCGCACGCCGGGCAGCTGCCGCCCATGAACGCTACGTCGGTGTTCACGACGTAGAGAGGGCCGGGCTTCGAGCCCGTGTTCTTCGGCCCCGTGTTCTCCCCCATAGGGAAGCCAGGGGCCGGTCCTCCACCAGCTGTGCTGTTCACCAGCACGGTCTGCCAGGTCTTCCCGCCGTCTTTCGTGTGAAACAGCGAATATGATGTTTGGGTCATCCCCGATTCACCAATCAGCTCGATCCACGCGTCATCCACACCAGCGGAACGAATGACGTTACCTGTCAATGTCGCCACGGTTGGGCGTGACATGACGGACTTCCAATTTTGCCCGCCATCCTGCGTTCTCAAGACCTCGATCGTGTCTTTCACTTGCCGAATGGCCCAGCCGTTCTTGACATCATGGAAATAAGCATCCCCTTGTATACCCACAGGTACAGGAAGTTTTGCCCATTTAACTCCACCATCCACAGTCTGGGCATTGCCGCTAAAAGCTTCCTGCTTCGATACGAAGTGAAGGAATGCTTGGGTAGGAACGGTACCGACTGTCGACCAATGGGCACCGCCGTCATGCGTACTTAACAGCTTCCCCGTTCCTGCATCTGTTGCCCACGCATCCTGATCATTCAAGGCAAATAGCTGCCCCACCTCACCAATGTCCGTGTATTGCACCTTCCACTTCCCGCCACCGTCATCGGTATGAGCGATCCACCCTTTGCCGCCAATCCAGCCCTTCCCAGCATCCGCTAGCCTCAGTGCAGTTATCCCTTTCATAAGAGACGTTGATCCCTCGCTGCCTCTGGTCGGCACGGTTGTAGGATCAGCTCCAGGTGTCGCAGGGGTTGTTGTTGGCTTCGTCTCCGCCACAGCACTCGAAATCGGTGTTTCCGAAACCGTCACATTACCACTTGTCTGTCCGGAAGATTTACACCCTGTTAAGGCGAAACTTGTTATCGCTAACAGCAGCAGTGTTCTTTTTAACATCATCATTACTCCCTTCACTTCTATGTGTAGTTGATACTTCATTGACGTTATTCAAGATGGAAAAGTTGAACTTACTTCCTAACATCTTCCCCCATTTTCCGAGAAAATAGGCATGACTCACCCCCATTTGGAATACAATCGTAAACAAGAAGGGGGACTTTGTTACGGAAAGGGAAAGGGAGGAGGATCTGTTGAAATTCATTTGGGGCAAAAAGGAACTCACCTTCATGATCATTCCGGGTGCCAACCGCCATACCGTAAGATTCAAGCTTCCGCACAGTAGTCTCTATATTGTGCCAAGTGTACTCCTGCTTGTTGGGATTGGTTTTTTGGTGACGATTTACCTCATGAATACCCATTCTCATCAAACTCGAAACAGCATGCAGCAAGCTTTCGATGGACAAGAACGTCAATTGGTTGATCAAATTACACATAAAACAAGTGAAATTGAGCAGCTGCAGATTGATTTGATTGATCTGGCTCAGCAGGCCGAAGAATTTAAGGTAAAGCTAGAAGAAATCAAGAAAATAGATCATGTCATAGAGCTCATGAGTCAGCCAGAAGGCACAAACGGGACAAGCAAAAAAGTCGCAAGCACCCCGAGCACTAAGCCCGTGAATGGAACGAATGTTGATGTTGGCGGCATCGATGTACCTATCACTACGGATGATGTATCTACCCTCGTTAGCGACACCAAGCAAGGGCTCTTTTCCTTAGTTGGCGATATTAATGCGCTCCTCATCAATCTAAATGAATCCGAAGCCAAAATTAAAGAAGCTGAACACTTACGCAGTATTACGCCTACACTATGGCCCATCGCCTCTCACAGCATTACCTCCGGCTTCGGCATCCGCATTGATCCTTTTACATTCAGGCCCTCCATGCATACAGGCTACGATATCGATGGTGAGTACAATGATCCCGTCTACGTAACTGCCGCAGGTAAAGTCATTGCAGTGGGCTATGATGGCGAGTTAGGCAACTATATTATCGTTGATCACGGCAGGGGCATTGAAACGGAGTATATGCATTTGAATAAAATATTGGTAAAACGCGGAGAATCTGTAACAAAAGGTCAGCATATCGGTCTTGTTGGTTCTACTGGACGCAGCACGGGCTCCCATCTTCATTATGAAGTTCATAAAAACGGTATCCAAATTGACCCTAAACCATATCTCATTTCAGATCGAAAGGATGAACGCAAATGATTGGAAGCTCGAAGTTGAAACGAATCGATACGAAAACAACAGACACATTGATTGGAGCCAGTACGATCTGTGAAGGCAAAATAATGACCGAAGCCAGCCTTCGCATTGAGGGTCAAATGAACGGTGACATTGAATGTGCTGGTGACATTACGATTGGTGAGAACGCTGTCGTTCAATCAAATATCCATGCACGCGATGTGATCGTAGCCGGCAAAGTGAAAGGCAACATTTATACCAAGGGCAAACTGATCGTGACAAGCTCAGGGGTCTTGATTGGAAATATTGATGTGCGGTCCTTCATTATCGAGGAGGGTGGCATCTTCCAGGGAAGTAGTGCGATGAATGCAGCTGCGGTGCAGAATGATAAAAGCGGAGGCGGCAAAGTCATCGATGCCAAAGCGCATAAGCAGCAAAAAAGTGAGCAACAAGCTGCCTCTGGTGGGAGCTAGAGCAGCATTATATACAAAGAGCTCGTCTTCATCCGCCTGTGGCGGGTGCGACGAGCTCTTTCTCATTCCCCTAATTTCATTTGCCAGCTTTCACTTCGGCCAGCATAGAGAGATCCACGAACCGGCTGAGATCCAGATCCTCTGGCTTAATACCTTTGATGTATCTAGCGCCGATAGACACCTTCGCCATCTCTTCCATCACTTTGACATTAACGTCAGTGGTCAGCTTGAGGCGGCTAAGCGAGGCTTTAATCAAGCTTTTGTCCATGCCCTTGCCGCTGTATTGTTTCAGCTGGTTATTAATCAAATCATAGGCTTGATCAGGACTGTTCAGAATGAATGCAATACCGTCCAGATTCGCCTTGATCGCGCCCTTCACGATGTCACGATGCTTGGCGATAAACGTATCGCTAGCCACCATAATCACAGTTGGATAGTCGCCATTGTTAGGCGGGATCGCCTGCCAATCGGCAACGACTTTACCGAGCCCAGCCTTCTCAATCTGGGTTCCCCATGGTTCAGGGACTAAAGCTGCATCAATTTCTTTCTGACGGAAAGAGATCAGCGTATCCGCTGGTGAACGGACGATGAGATGCGCGTTATCTTTGCCTCTGCCGAGCACAATGCCTGCTTGCTGAAGCAGTAAACGCAGTGAAATTTCATTCGTATTTCCCTTAGCGGGAATCGCGATGGTTTTATCTCGTAGGTCTGCGGTCGTCTGGATGCCTGCGTCTGATCTTGCAACCAGCACGGCACCGCCGTTATTGGATCCGGAGACAACGCGGAAATTGCCGCTTTTCAAGAAAAAAGTCGTCGCAGGTCCTGGACCTACGAAGCCGACATCGATATCCCCCGTGGCCATCGCGATGGACAGATCGGAACCGTTATCGAAAGGTGTCACTTCGATCTTCACTTCGTCGCCCCATTCGCGGGCAAAGTAACCATTTTCCAGTGCAATGTATGCGGCAGCGTGGGTCACATTTTTGAATACACCAACTCGAACGACCTGTGGCTTACCGGTTGCTGTCAGCTTTTCCTCACAGGCGCTCAGGAGTGTTACAACGAAGAGTAACAGCAGAAGTACTTTTATGCGCCTTGTCATCACGCCCACTCCCCTACGACTTGGAGCCAGCGAGGCCGTAGCGCTCTAGCACTTTATCTTCTAATTTTTTGAAGCAGAAATGATCTGAAACTGTGCCTAGCACAGCGATAATAATGACGATACAGAGCATGAGCGAGGTGTCCCCGAGATTTCGGCCATCCTGCAATAGCTGACCTAACCCCGCACCTTTGGCAATCAGCTCCCCTGCAACCAGTGCCCGCCAAGCAAATGCCCATGCTGTACGTACACCGTTGATCAAATGAGGGAAAGCAGCCGGAATCATGACCTGAAGAAACAGGTTGAAACCATTCCCCGTCCCCATCGTCTGTGCGGCGCGCAAATAAATTGGCGGGATGTTCTTGATCCCTGTACGGCTCGCCAAAGCCATCGTCCAAGTAGCACCGAGTGTGGTGATAAAAATAACCGAGGATTCGTTCAATCCGAACCAAATAATAGCAAAAGGCAACCAAGCAATACTCGGAATCGTCTGCAAAGAAACGACTAGAAAGCCTAACGTATCATCGAGCAAACGATATCTAGCAAATAAAAAGCCTAACGTCGTCCCAATCGAGAGTGACAAAGCAAAGGAAATGAGAAGCCGCAGCATACTCGCTCCAGCAGCCTGCAATAGCTCCCCGTGCACAATGCCGTCATAGAATGCTTGCAGTGTCTGGGAAACCGAAGGGAATTTCCATCCCCAGCCGAAAATTCTATATCCCGCCTCCCAAGCTATCAGAAGCAGTACCAGAAAAATCGTTCTTCTTAATGCTGTACTCATCGCCAGTCTCCTCTCTCACAACCTTCTCCAGCTCATCCGCCAGTGCGTCCATAATCAACGCCTCCATATGATGGAGCACGGAATCTGCGCTATCGCGAGGTCTCGCTGCTTTGACAGCGAACTCCTTCTTGATCGTGCCAGGACGTGTGGACATCACTAAAACTCGATCCGACAGTATGACCGCTTCGCGAATATTGTGGGTAATGAAGAGAATCGTTTTGCGTGTACGCATCCAAATTTCTTCCAATTCCTTATGCAAAATAAGGCGTGTTTGCTCGTCTAATGCCGCGAAAGGCTCGTCCATTAGCAAAATTTCCGGATCCATCGCGAGCGCTCTGGCAATCGCTGCCCGCTGCTTCATCCCTCCAGAAAGCTCATGCGGATATCGATCCGCGAAGCGGCTTAGATGCACAGATTTAATCTGCTCCATCGCCATTTCGTGACGCTCCTTCTTGGCGATTCCCTTCTGCTTGAGGCCGAAGGCGACATTGTCTAGAACTGTCAGCCATGGGAACAGCCCATGCTCTTGAAAAACAACGACGCGATCCGCTCCAGCGCCTGTTACCTTTTTCCCATTGACTTGAATGACACCTTCAGATTGCGTATCAAACCCCGCTACAAGGTTCAGAACCGTCGATTTCCCACACCCTGAAGGACCTAACAGCGAGACGAACTCCCCTTTTTTTATCGTCAATGTGATGTCATCCAACGCCTTATAACTGCCGCCGATGCGCTGAACGAACGTCTTGCTGACTCCCTTAATCTCGATCAAGCTCTCTCATCCCCCACGTTGTCGCTTAGAATAACATTTTCAAGCCTGCCAAGCCTAAGCCAATGATGAATCCGCAAATCGCACCATTCACCCGAATCCATTGTAGATCACTGCCGATCTTCTCTTCCATGAGCACCGTCAACTTCTCGTTATCAAGTTTGTCTAGGTTCTCTTTCACCAATTGGCCGATTTTACTGTGATTTTGTTCTACATAGGATGCGATCTGCTCTTGAATCCAGTTCTCGCCGCGATGCAGCATGTCGGGATTTTCACGGATGGATGTAAGCATTTTGCGTATAATCGGCACCACATGCTGAGGAACAAAGTCGGGCTCATCGATGAAGGCTTCCGCTTTTTCTTTTAATTTTGTGAGCATAAGCGTTAGCTTCTCATTCATGTCGAAAAGCTCAGGAAGCTTTGTTTTCAGTTTTTCTAGCTCCGCAAGAAGCTGTGGATTACGCTCTAGCTTGTGCAGTTCGCTTCGAATAAACGTGAGCACAGATTCCCTGCGCGGATGGTTTTTCGTACGCATTTGTTCGATGTAACTGAGCACGAAATTTTGGATAATCCCGCCGATTTTCTCCTCGTTCACCATACCGATAAACGCATTTACGGCAAAAGCCATGAAACCATTCGACTGCAAGCCCTCAAACGCTTTGATCGCCATAGCCCCCAGCTGATCACGTGTGTCCGTTTTGATTGCCCAGGCCGCTGCTTTGTCTAGGACAAAATCAAAGGTTTTACCGTCGTAGCCACCATCTTCGATGCTGTCTACTATAGTGCGTACGAGTCGGCTTGTGTCAACATCTTGAAGCGCTTTATGTATCTCCTCTGCTAGGAGAGGGGTTAATTTCTCAAGGTCAATCGCTTGTAACGCTTGCTTGGCTAGCGCAGTGAGCCCTTTGTGCAGGGACGCATTGTCCAATTGCTTGTCTGCCAACTCTAAGCCACGTTCCAAGAAACGGATTTGCTGCAGGCGAGCACGAATTGTTTCTTTGGAGAGCAGCTCATTCTGCACCGTGGATACGAGCGCCTTCGTGATCTTCTCCCGATTGTTCGGCAGCAGCGCGGTGTGTGGGATAGGAATGCCCAGCGGATGACGAAAAAGGGCGCTGACTGCGAACCAGTCGGCCAAACCGCCGACAACCCCTGCCTCGAACCCGCCTTGCAGGAAGGTACCCCATACGGTATCGGATACCGGTATCGTAGCCAGGAAGCCCGCGCCCATAACACCAAGTGAAACCGTTGCTATATACTTTGCTTCTTTTTTCATCGTTATAACATCTCTTTCCTCGTGAGGTTGATGAATCATTCTTTTTATTTTATCACATTTTGGAAGGAAAGGTGGTAGGGGGTGTTGGAGGGGGAGGAAATTAGGTTTAGCAGATTACCGAAGACATTACAGATATGTCAGAATCAATGGAGATAACAGCTACTTTCCCCCTTTTCGCTGGCCAATCGCAATTTGTGAATATATCGCCTCAGTGACTCCGATTGTTATAACACGTTATATTTCCTTCAGTCAGCAACGCCAAAAAAGATCTCTCTCTACAGTGTACGGAGATCCACAGATTGATTGAAATTGTGAGTGCTGGCGGGATTTGCTCCCACACACTGCTATGGACGAAATAACTGGATTTTATGTAGGTAATTTCGTGCTTTTTCGCTTGTTTTGGCATTTAAATGGAAAATATGCAGGTAATTTCGCCAGATTCTCTTATTTCTTTTCAAATGGCTTCGATTAGCTGTAGGAAATCCAGTTAATTGTAGTAAAGGGGAGAATACTGCCCAAATAACGGGAGAAAATCCATTTATTCGTTATGCTGGGTGGGTGGAGTGACGGTAGCGGGGCAAAGAGGGGGAGATCATGAGAAAAGAGAGCCCACCACTGGCTCTCCCCGGACAATCCTATCGCTCGCCTTCCCATTCCGCATAAAATTGCTGCAGATAGAGCTCCATGAAGCGATGCCGCTCCTCCGCGAGTTGCCTCGCGTAGGCCGTATTCATTAGCTCCTTCAACTTAAGGAGCTTCTCGTAAAAGTGATTAATCGCGGTGTCATTGCCCCCGCGATACTCCGCCTCCGTCATGTGCTCGCGCGCGATGACGGAAGGATCATGAATCGGGCGGCCTTTCCAGCCCGAATACGCAAACACGCGCGAGATGCCCACCGCGCCAATGGCATCCAACCGGTCGGCATCCTGCACGACCTGGCCCTCAAGCGTCGCTATCTTCGGCCGCGCGCCGCCTTTATAAGACATCGTGCTGATGATCTCCAGCACGTGTTCGACCTGCGCCGCCGGCGTGCCGCTGGCGGCGAGCCAAGCCTCCAGCTCGCGCTGCGCTGCAGCTGGATCGGCGTTGAGCTTCTCGTCGACAACGTCGTGAAGCAACGCCGCAAGCTCGCAAACGAAGCGGTCAGCGCCCTCTTGGGCGGCAATGCGCTTCGTCGTCTGCACCACGCGATAAATATGCCACCAGTCGTGGCCGCCGCTATCGCGCTCCAGCTTCTCCTTCACGAGCGCTTCCGCCGCGAGTAGTATCCGTTCTTGATCGACTTCAAGCTCAAACTGCATCATTTCTTCTTCTTCCTCTTCCCTTGTCCTGACTTTCCTTGTTCCACCTTTTCTTGCTCATTCTTCCCTTGTACTACCTCTCCTTCTTCCAGCTTCCCTTGTTCAGGCTTTGGCTTATCCTCTTTAGCGTTCTCGTCACTCATAATCTCCCTGCCGGATACGCCCGCATCAATATGTCCGAGTTCTCCCGCGATCTCATTCCCCGAATGAAGTTTAAGCGCAACCACTTTGCCCTCATCCGTTTTCTTCGGTTCAGGCACTTTGCCATCTATCTGTTTTTGTATGATCTTCTTAAAATTTTTGCCGTATTTATCCTCTAGTTTTGTACCCATATCTTGCTGAAGCTCCTGTAACACAACACTACTGCAAAAATGATTATACAACAACTCCACCATCGCTGGATGCTCGGTTATCATCGCCACTGTGGGATCTTCAACGCCGCGCGTGCCAATAATCGCCAGCTTGCGATCAATCAGTATCGCGAATTTACGCCCCTGCTGCCCCTTCAGACCATCGCCCCGTTTACGTGCAAATGGGTAGAAACCAGCTCCCGCATCGCGTGTCGGCATAACAATGACACGCACGCCGTGTGCAGACACCTCGCGGATATCGTCTCTCAGCAGCTTCGCTTCCTCCGGAGAAAGATCACAGAACGCTTCCTCTTTC
The DNA here is from genome assembly GCF_001428105.1 of Paenibacillus sp. Soil766. Taxonomy (GTDB): domain Bacteria; phylum Bacillota; class Bacilli; order Paenibacillales; family NBRC-103111; genus Paenibacillus_E. Next base: position 193,341 of record NZ_LMSJ01000054.1, read on the forward strand.
GCTTTCCTCAGTTCTGAGCGGATACGCTCAATAACTCTGGTTTCACCCTCCAAGCTGAAATACTCAGACATATGTGTCTCTTGCTTGGGTAGATGCTCTTTCACATAGCGGATGGAGGCTTGCAGTTCCGCTTCCATTCGCTCGCCGATTTCTTCAATCGGCACGCTTTGATAGACAGTGGGCTCACCATGACTCGTGAGCACTGCGCCCTTTTCCGCCAGCTTTTGCAAAGCTGCGTACACGTTCGAGCGCGATACGCCAAGTCCTTTGGCGATTTCATAGCCCGTTTGAGTGCCACTCACTGCTAGTACGTGCAGACACTTAGCTTCCAGATCCGTGAAGCCAAGGTTTTTCAAATGCTGTAGAACATCTTCCATGGCGCAGCCCCCCTCATATCCCCATTGTAGCATGATCGAATCTATAGTCGTATCGTTTCACAGTACGTCCACTGAAAATTATTTATATTGACAATGATAATCATTATCAAATAATATGATGGAAGTTAATGGGTTGACTGTTGGACTATCGGTTGCTGCCTAATTGGCATATTTACATCTACTGTTCTGCTAGCAGCACACTGTTGTACTGCTATAGCTTTGCTGTTATAGCGCTTTGCCGTTATTCCCTTGATCCTGATCCCAAATTTTAATAACCCTATAGGAGGTACACCATGTCCAAAATTATCATCGTATACGCAAGCATGTCTGGAAATACAGAAGAACTCGCTGAGGCAATTGCAGCTGGTATTCAAGAGGCAGGGATCGAGCCTGTTCTCAAAAACGTCATGGATACGAACGCGAGTGAGCTTGAGCAATATGAAGGTGTTCTCCTCGGAGCATATACGTGGGGGGATGGCGATTTACCAGATGAGTTCGAAGATTTCTATGATGAAATGGATGACCTTAATCTCGAAGGACGCAAGTTCGGCGTATTCGGTTCTGCTGATTCCTCTTACACGTATTTTGGCAAAGCGGTGGATACACTCGAAGAGAAGCTAGCCGAAATTGGCGGGGAAAAAGTATTTGATGGCTTCAAGGTGGAACTCAATCCGTCCAAGGATGAGAAACAACAGTGTCACGAGCTAGGTGTCAAATTCGCAGCAGCTCTTAGTGTTTCTGCCTAAATAAAATAACCGCGGCAGATCTCTTGCCTTGCGCACTAATTTTGTGCGCTAGCATGCGACTGCCGGCGGGATCTCTTGCCTTGCTCACTAATTTGTGCGCTAGCGCGCGACAGCCCGCGGGATCCTTGCCTTGCGCACAAATTTTGTGCGCTAACGTGCGACAGCCGACGGGATCCTTGCCTTGCGCACTAATTTTGTGCGCTAGCGTGCGACTGCCGGCGGATCTTTTGCCTTGCGCACTAATTTTGTGCGCTAGCGCGCGACTGCCGGCGGATCTCTTGCCTTGCGCACTAATTTTGTGCGCTAGCGTGCGACTTCCGGCGGGGTTGCCTTGCGCACTAATTTTGTGCGCTAGCGCGCGACTGCCGGCGGATCTCTTGCCTTGCGCACTAATTTTGTGCGCTAGCGTGCGACTTCCGGCGGGAGCTCATGCCTTGCGCACTAATTTTGTGCGCTAGTGTGCGACAGCCCGCGGGACTTCTTGCCTTGCGCACTAATTTTGTGCGCTAGCGTGCGACTGCCGGCGGGATCTCTTGCCTTGCGCACTAATTTTGTGCGCTAGTGTGCGACTGCCGGCGGGATCTCTTGCCTTGCGCACTAATTTTGTGCGCTAGCGTGCGACTTCCGGCGGGATCCTTGCCTTGCGCACTAATTTTGTGCGCTAGCGTGCGACTTCCGGCGGATCTTTTGCCTTGCGCACTAATTTTGTGCGCTAGCGTGCGACTTCCGGCGGGATCCCTTGCCTTGCGCACTAATTTTGTGCGCTAGCGCGCGACTGCCGGCGGATCTCTTGCCTTGCGCACTAATTTTGTGCGCTAGCGTGCGACAGCCGGCGGGCTGCCTTGCGCACTAATTTTGTGCGCTAGCGTGCGACWGCCGGCGGGATCTCTTGCCTTGCGCACTAATTTTGTGCGCTAGCGTGCGACAGCCGGCGGGATCTCTTGCCTTGCGCACTAATTTTGTGCGCTAGTGTGCGACAGCCCGCGGGACTTCTTGCTTTGCGCACTAATTTTGTGCGCTAGTGTGCGACTGCCGGCGGGATCTCTTGCCTCGCGCACTAATTTTGTGCGCTAGCGYGCGACTGCCGGCGGGRTCCTTGCCTTGCGCACTAATTTTGTGCGTTAGCGCGCGACAGCCCGCGGGATCCTTGCCTTGCGCACTAATTTTGTGCGCTAGCGCGCGACTGCCGGCGGATCTCTTGCCTCGCGCACTAATTTTGTGCGCTAGCTAGCGAGGCCGCCACTTTCTAATATGTAAACGAAAAGACCGGAAAGCAGCCCTATGGCCACGATCCGGTCCCCTTCTTACAACGTTTCAACTTCGGCAATCTCAATGTACGTCATACTTTTCATCTCGTCATACACTTCAGAAGCATATTTGCGATCCACGTACACGATAAAGTTAAGCTCTTGCAGCTCCTGGTTCAATTCTTTGATATGAACACTTTTCATTTTGTACCCTTTGGCAATGATTGCTTTGATAATCGTTGTTAAATTCCCTTCATGGGAAACGATTAATCGCACACGAAGATCTTTCATGATCAGCGGTCTTGGCCCCATTTTTTTAATAAAATAAGGTAACACGATGACGCTGATGAGAATGAGCATGAGCCCGAAAAAGGCTTCAACATAGAATCCCGCTCCAACTGCAATCCCAAGACCCGCAGCTCCCCAAATCATGGCAGCCGTAGTCAAACCGATAATAACATCATTGTGCTTGCGCAGAATAACGCCTGCCCCAAGAAAACCGATCCCGCTCACCACCTGCGCCGCCAGCCTCATGGGATCCATGACATGCAAACCAGCAACAGCATACTTATTCGCCGATTCAATGGACACGATTGTTAATAGACAGCTGCTCAGGCAAATGACAAGTGACGTCTTCAGCCCAAGTGGCTTATTCCGAATTTCCCGTTCCAATCCAATAACTAATCCAAAAATTGCTGAAATCCCAAGTTTCATTAAAATATGCAGATCTACCGTAAATTCCATCAGCATTGACTCCCCTAGTTAAGTAACCTTTACAATATCTTAACAAAGTAACGATGTAAATAACCATTTGTCAAATGGGAATATGTTTATGCCGACAACCAAAAAGCCCGAGAAGAGTTAGGCAACTCCCCCCAAGCTTTCATAGTTAGATCCGGAAGCGATAGCCCGCTCCCCATATGGTTTCAATATATTGTGGATTCGAAGGATCCTGTTCCACTTTCTCTCGCAGCTTACGGATATGCACGGTCACTGTGGCAATCTCCCCCATGGCATCCATTCCCCACAACAGGTCAAACAATTGCTCCTTGCTGTATACCCGATTCGGATTCATCGCAAGATGAGTCAGCAGGTCGAATTCTTTGGTCGTGAACATAACCTCTCGCTCATTCACAAATACGCGTCGCGCCGTTTTATCAATCATCAATCCGCGAATGCGAACTTCATCGTTCCTCGTCTCGCGGCGTCCCATTAACCGTTCGTACCGAGCCAAATGAGCTTTCACTCGAGCCACCAGCTCACTGGGACTAAACGGTTTGATCATATAATCATCGGCACCCAGGCCGAGACCACGTATCTTGTCGATGTCTTCCTTTTTAGCTGAAACCATGACGATTGGAATGTCTTTCACACTCCGAATACGTCGGCAAATTTCAAAACCATCCATAATAGGAAGCATGAGATCAAGAATTACCAGATCATATTCTATCGTTAGTGCCCGCTCCAGTCCTCGTTCACCACTAGTTTCAATATCAACCTCGTACCCGTTAATTTCCAAATAATCGCGTTCTAGCTCGGCAATGCTTTGTTCATCTTCTACGATCAAAATCCGACTCATGTTTCGCTTCCCTTCCCCTGATAAAGTGGTAAGGCCATAAACACGGTAGTGCCCAGCCCCAGCACGCTCGTTGCGCCAATACGCCCACTATGCTCTTCGATGATTTGCTTCGCAATTGCTAAGCCTAGCCCGCTGCCTCCAGTTGCCGTATTACGCGAAGGATCTGCGCGGTAGAATCGATCAAAAATATACGGAAGCGCCTCCTCCGAGATGCCCTGGCCGTTATCCTTGATTTGAATAACAGCGAATTCGTCCTGTCGCATCACGCTTAACCTAATCTGACAGTTACCTTCTTCACTGTATTTAACTGCATTCTCTATTATGTTCAGAAGCACACGTCTAAGCTTATCACGATCCGCTGTAACCAAGATTCGATCTTGTGGCAGATCGGCAAGTGTAAACTGGACCCCTTTTTTCTCCATATCAAATTGTAATTCCTGCGCACAATCCTGCACGTAGTTGCCTAGGTCGACGGTCTCGAATTGAAACGGAACTTTACCCAGATCCAACTTGGAAAATAGAAACAGCTCATCAATCAGCCGATCCATATCCGCCGCTTTGTTATAAATGGTTCGTATATATTTATCCAGTTTATCTGGTGAATTCGAAACACCGTCCATAATGCCTTCCACATAGCCTTTGATGGCAGTCACTGGTGTTTTCAAATCATGGGAAATATTCGAAATAAGCTCCTTACGATTCTCCTCATATTGGAGTTGAAGCTCCACGGATTTCTTGAGTTTACGACGCATTTCTTCAAAAGCAACACTGAGCTCGCCAAGTTCATCTTTCCCATGTGGAACAATCTGAAAGTCCAAATTGCCTTCTTTAATGTCTTCAGCAGCCCGCTTCAAAGCGCGTAGTGGCCGAATAATGCTGCGCGAAACGAAGTAAGTCAGCACGCCATTTGTAGCGATGAGGATGAATATGAAAGTTAAGAAAACCGTTTTTGAGAATTGGAGCAAATATTTCTGAAAAGGACCGCCATCGAGAAATACGAATACCGTTCCTTTACTCTGATCCGAGAACAAGAAATCCTGCTGTCTAGTTATCCACAGGGAACCTTGATTCCGCTGAAATTTCCCTGGTGGTGTACCGTAAAGTGGGAGCTGCGAGGTGTCCCCGGCTTCTTTTTCTTTCAGATAAGAAGATAAATACGTAATGGATTGATCCTTTCGAATGATCAGCCCCATATTAATTTTGTGAAACCGCTCGTTCAAGTCCTTCACAAACGATTCCTGCAGAAAGGCATCCGGATCCATTTCAATTTTGGCCTTGATGTACGCGACATTTTCCGCTTCCTGATCAATAACACGTTTAATGGGGTTGCCATGCTGCGAAAAGTCGACATCAAAGCCGGATTTCAAGTTCCCGAAAGTAGCGATGCTGATGAGAATGACGGCTAGCCCAAAGAGCACAAGCGGTACGAGCAACATGGCAATATAGGACAGAACTAGCCGTACACGAATCGACATCGAGTTAAATCTCCTTTTTATCGAACAAATAATAACCTGCTGTAAAAAATAGTATACTGCACGCTATCAAAAACATAAAGATCGAGAAAATCTTGCTCGCCACCATCGAACCGCCAACCCATAGCATATGCCAATCCATGTAAGCTGTCGGCGAGTAAGTTGCGATTTGTGGGAGGAAGAACGCCGCTACTTTGAACGCCAAGTAGAGGAGGATGCTGACTGTCAGCGCCGAGCTGCTGCTCGAAAAGAATTGTGCCAGACATACTGCGGCGATACTCAAGGCAACCAAGGGTACGAACGCAGCGCCGTAGGCAAGCAACCAATTGGCGAGTGTACCGATGCCACCGAAATGTTGAAACAGCAAAGCCGAGAGCATCGATGCGATGAGCGCTACAACTAAATAAAGAGCAATATAGATGGCAAGTGCTAGTTGTTTGGAAGCAAATACTTTGAAACGGGAGAGTGGTCGAGTTAGGATGTTTTTCATCGTCCGATCCCCCATCTCACCCGAGAACACATCCGCGGCACCCATAAACACGAACAGAGGTAAGAAAATCGTCGTAAACAAGCCCAACATGACGATGGGGAAATCCTTCGCAGCGATCGCACCGATGCCGATACCATCCTGGAACCGTGATAGCAAGATACCAGCTAGAATGGGCAGCAACAGGGTGACGGCTAGAAAGAAGATGGTTTTCTTTTTGTAGGCTAATTTGAGTGTCTCGTTCCAAACGTTAGCCGTTAAAATGCTAGGCATTGGCGGCCAGCCCCCTGACTGCTTGAATTTCTCGTAGGTAAGCGGCCTCCAAGGATGGGCTGCCCTTGATCAAATCGGAGACGAGTCCCTCACGGACGAGCTTACCTTGATGAATAATGCCAATGCGATTGCACATTAGCTCCATTTCGTGAATGAGGTGAGAGGAGATTAAGAACGTAATCCGTTCTTCTCGTGCCAACCGCAGGATGATTTCACGAATGTGAACCATGCCCTCGATATCGAGACCGTTCGTCGGCTCATCGAGAATGAGAAGCTCCGGCTTAGCAAGCATCGCGGCCGCTAGGCCGAGCCTTTGCTTCATGCCCAGTGAGTAACCCGCTACCTTTTCGTGCTGAAAAGGGGTTAAATCAACAATCTCCAGCACTTCATCTATTCGCTCCTTGCTCACACCTGGATACAATCGTGCCGCTTGCTCCAGGTTCCTTCTGCCGCTCATGTAAGTGTACGCTTCTGCCGTTTCAATCAATACGCCGACTTTCGCCATCGCTTGCTCGTACTGCGTTTTCACGTCGTAGCCGAACAGCTTCACCTCACCTTGCTGCGCTCGAGAAAGGCCTGTCATGATCTTCATGACGGTTGTTTTCCCCGCTCCGTTTGGCCCAAAAAAGCCATATATATCCCCGCGCTGCACTGTCATATTAACTTGATGGATGCCGCGGAGGTTGCTGAATATTTTCGTTATATTGCTGAGTTCAACGACGTGTTTCATGCCGCTTCCACCTTTCAAAAGAGAATGAGGAGGTCAACCGAAGTTGATGGCTCCTCTTTGGGTTATTATTAATCAGAGCTTAGTTCTTGTCGCCCCACTTTTTATGACCAGACATCTCATCGAACTTCACGTTCTCTACTTGCTTGCCGTTCAAATCAACCGTATCTGGCGTTGTCGAGTTTACGCTGGATAGTGTCATGTCAATACGAAGCACAACGTCATGCTCAGCGCCTTGCTCATCCTTACCGGATAAATGAATTTGTGCAGATTGACTTGTAATGTGGTCGTCCCCATCCACGCTCGCATTCACTTCCACTTCATCCATAGAAATATCGGAAGCAAGCTGTGGCAAGCTGTTTCTTAGTGTCCCAAGGTCAATCCCCAGCGTGTTCGCTTTGGTTGGCATTGGCTCATCTTTGGCCATCACACCATGTTTGATGACAAGTGAACCCACGGTATTCACAATCGGAGAAATCTGACTACCGGAAAGTTTAAAATGAATTTCCTTACCGTTACCAGCTGTGTCGTCCATCGTGACATAATTTTTCAAATTGCCGACTAGAGCATCCACCACATTTTCCACTTCGCTGATAACTTCTGGGTCTGCCGTATGGTTGCCTTTGTTATGGCCTTTGAACTTCGCTGGCGCATCGTCTCCTTCGATGACTTTGTACACGTCAGAATCGGCTGTTTTGATAATCTGCTTACCATCTTGGCTGTAGAATTGAATGGTTTGTTGTTCATTAGTGCCATTAAGTACATTCACTTGTGCACTTCCAGCGTGATCGGCTCCGCCGGTTTTAATCGTTGATTTCACTTGGAGCAAGGAAGCTCCATTGTCTTGTAAAGACACGTTCACTTGGCGTGTTACGTTCTTAATCGTCGCTGTTTGTTTCACAGCAGTTTTGAAAGCTTCATATCCGGGAGCCTCTCCCACACCTGCATATACGGAAGTCACTAGCATCATGCTGCCAACTGCTACACCTAATCCCAACATCGCTAACTTCTTATTCATCTCGTCCTGCCTCCGCGTAATTCATACGCTTTCTCTAATTTGGCTGCGCCTTGCGCTTCCATATGACTATCTTAGCCCTCAAGAGTTAATTGCCACTAAACCGCTTATTAACACCGCCTAAAACAATTCTTAAATATTTCTAAACTGGGGGTGGGCGCATAGGGAGTTAGCTAGTTGAGAGATGGTGCAGGGGGATGTGTGAGTTGATTGAAGAGTAGATATTTGTGGGAAAGTTGTGTACTTGCTAGGTGTGATTTAAGTGAATAGTTGGTTGGGGTGTATTAGCCTGGTGTGTCTGAGTGATAGTTGGTTGGGGCGCAGTTGGCTGATGGGGCTTAGGTAAATAATTAGTTGGTCGCAGTTGTATGATGGGGTCGCTACTATAAATAACTGGATAAACTCCCGTTATTTTAGCGATTTCGGCGTGAAAATTAATAATAAATGGAAAATATACAGTTAAAATTTACAGAATCCCCGTTAACACGATTATCAGCCGAAAATAGCTACATAAAATCCAGTTATTTTCATTTTTCAACGAAATTAAGCAGTTTTAGCTGTATGTTTTCCAGTTATTTCACAGTCATACCCCAACTGAGGGTTAGAAAGTGCGTGCCGTATGCCAAGTGGCCGGGGGGGTGCGCGGTGCGGGGTACAGGTGCTTGGGTTACGGGTTACGGGTTACGGGTTACGGGTTACGGGTTACGGGTTACGGGTTACGGGTTACGGGGGCGAAAATTGCTTGGTGTGCGGTACTCTATACACATATTAAAAAGCCGCCCCCTGAGCATCGAACTGTCAGTTGGCAGCCTATATGACTAATATTGCGGCGTTTTTTCTTTCATCTTGAGCATCCCGGAGTGGAGCACAGCTGCTTTCACTGTAATGTTACCGAGCTCATAGTTAGTTAGTGGTTTTTCACCATAATTGGTTAATCTCGCCCATTCTTTAAATTCATCCCGATACAGAATATGCTCTAACGAATACACATCAATGCTGCGGCTTTTTCCAAGCTTAAATGTCTGCTCAATCTCCTCTTTAATTTGCTTGGAAACCAATTGTTCCAACTCGCTCTCACCGACTTCTTCAAATATTTCAGCAATGCCAACAGGGGCCTTAACCTCAACATCAAAAATGGCTTGCCCTCCCTGCACGCGCACTTTGATATGAGACTTCGGTTTGGAATTCACGGTTTGAACTGCCCTCCCCTCTCTAAACACAACTATGGGGGTACGACTCGTATATTTATTTAACCATCTAGCACCAATAAATTGCTTCTCAGATAACCATTCTAATTGATGTTGTGAGTTCAAGCTATAAGCGCCGTTTACTCTAAGTTTGGAATCTTGCTTCTCATTTTTGGCCCATACCTTATTATCGATATCTAGCGTGGGGAGCATCACGGTAAAACCAGGTTCCCGCAACTTAGAAGCCACCCAAAATAAGCGATGCGGAGGAATGAACGAGTGTTGACGAAAATTTTCTACAGGCTGCATCAATATAGAGTTAATCGGTGAGACATTAAAAAACGGGATCACGGAGAAAATAGCCTCGATCGACTCATCCGTGCTGTACACCCATTGCGTAAACCTCGTTTCACTATACCGAACGGACCCGTCTGTAAATTTGCCAATCCCCTGATCTAGTGCACTCTTAGAAAACAAATAAGCACCAACATGTCCCCAAAAAACGCGTTGCTGAGACGTCCGATAAAGCCTATTAAACGCATCGCTGACCGTTGCTCCTTCTTCTTTACCAACCCAAATCATCGGCGGTTGCCCCGACTGTCCCCCTTCTTGTTTCGCCACGCTGGCAAAATCCAACATTTGACCATAAACAATGTATTTTCCATCTTTATAATCAAAACCAATCGCCGTCATGTAATTCGTATCTTGAATGGTTTTCAAATCCCAGCAGCCTGTTAAGGTAAGCAGCGCCATGATGCCCACCGCCAATTTGACCAGAGCGATTCTCCTCATGAAGGTTCCTCACCTTGCCGGGTGTCATCTGTCGGACTGAGAACATGCGGTCTTCGCTTTAGCTTCGTCCAAGGCTTGGCCAATATAGATGCAATCATTTCCCCGAATTGAGGGGGCGAAATTGGCGATAGATAAGGTACTCCGAACGACTCGAGCGTAGACATGAGGAGAACTAGTCCCATGAGGGAAATCATGAAGCCATAGATACCAAACACAGTGGAAATCAATAAAATAACGATACGCAATACCGTAATTGTACCCGCTAAGGATTGATTGACCAGCGTATACATCGAGATTGTAGACAAGGAAGTAACGACCAGTGTTGTAGGACTAGTAATGCCCGAACGAATCGCTGCATCCCCAACAATTAAACCACCGACTACTGTGACGGTTTGCCCCACAACTTTCGGCAACCTGGCACCCGCTTCTCGGAACAATTCGAATAGCAGCAGCATAATGATAAAATCCATCGGCCCTGATAAAGGCAATCCTAACCGTGAGGAGGAGATCGTGGCCACGAGCTGATACGGAATTTGGTCCAAATTAAAACTGGAGACCGAGATCCACAATCCAGGTAATAATACCGATATCAGTAAACCTATCAATCGCAGCACACGTTCAAAAGCGACGAAATAGAAGGGATTATGAACATCTTCAGGAGAGTCTAAAATAAAGCTCAAGGAAGCTGGTGCAATGAGTGCCATCGGCGAGCCCTCTACAATGACTGCAAATCGCCCGCGAAGCAGGCTATCTGCCACAAAGTCTGGCCTCCCCGTATAGTTTAATAGTGGAAATAAAGAAAAAGCTCTCCCTGATAAGGCTTCAATAAGTTGAGCACTGCTAATAACCGCATCGACATCAATCACTTGCAACCGTTCTCTTGCCTCTTGGAGAATCGACTCGTTAATGACGTCGCCTAGATACAATAAGGCAACTACGGTGTTGCTTTTTCGCCCCAAATGTATCTTCTCACAGCATAAGCTTGGTGTAGCCAACCGCTTGCGGACTAAAGCGATATTGGTGATGACATCTTCCGTAAATCCATCGCGTGGTCCTTTTATGGAAGTCTCCGTACTGGATTCTTCGGGAGAACGATTCGGTGGTGAGGCAATATCCAGTGCATATATCGTTTGGGTATTAGCAAAAAATAAGATTAGTTGTCCCGCATAAACCGCTAATTTCATGTCATGTATCATGGTATTACCCGTCATCTGCACGAATTGCAGCATAGAGCTTACATCCAAAGCGTCTTCATTACGATAAAAATCACTGTCAACAAAAACCTGCAGCTTAGGTAGCACGACGCCATCAATCATGTCGGTTCTTACCATGCCTTCGCAATACAACATCGTAACACGCTGAGTTATTTCCCCGTACGTGACTGGATAGGTTTTGATAATGATGTCATCCGAAAGAGCAAACCATTCATGGAAATCTTGCTCATTCATTACGCATCCTTCTCCTTTCGCCGTATAGGCAGCATCGCGACTACAAGCAGGAACAACAGCAATACGAAGCCAACTACAAGCATGATCGTGTAGTAATAGTTTTGCAGCCACAGTACCATTTGGTTATCGGATACGGGGTACATGCTTAGTCCTAACAGACCTAAGCTGATCCAAACGAGGATGTGCGTTCGGGTCGATTTCTTCCGCACTTTCATCATATCCACACAAATGAACATCAAAATGGACGTCCGCATGCAGGCGCCTGAAATCCATTGGAAAATGGATAGAAAATCCAAGTGGGAAATATATTTCCCAAGTGTCACCATACGCCATTGTTCAAAAGCAGGATACCGTAAATCCGCCGCCTCGAAGGGACCAAATATGGCGATCGCCCCCGTTAAAGGACCAATGGTAAGCCCAATTACACATGCGGTCAGAATTAACAACCCTCGTAATCGGATACGAGTTCGAACATGATGCTGTAGAAAGAGAACACTCATAATCTCGAAAGAAGCACTGCAAGTTAGAAGCACACAAATAATAGTCGGACCATACCCATGTGTAAAAAGTGGTGTGAGCAGCGTGTAATCCTTATATTGAAAGTTCGCCCCCATGACAAAGTACCCTAGGAGAATAACAGCTGGTAAAAGGATGCCCGATGAAATCGCAATCGCTTTAATTCCTTCCCTTGCCCCGAAGAAACAAAATACGATAAACAACAACATAATCATTAATACAGGAGATCTTGGCAGATAGGTAATATGGGTCCACATGGTTACATCTTTGATGGTAATCACGGCATGCGTAAAACAGACTAATATGATGATTAATTGAACAAATCTCGTCCCCCATTTTCCCACTCTCATTCTGATCCACTCGATCAACTCTCCCTGTTTCGATCGTCTCACCAGGAAATAGATCAGACAGGCCATAAACAGCATGGGTATGAGAGCTAATGTGGCCCCCATCCAGGAATCCCTCTTCCCGTAGTGCAGCAACACAGGGATAAGCAGGACATGATTCGTTATCGCGATCGAAATGATGACAATACAATATAGTTGGAGTGTAGTAATCCGATTTTTTACAGGCATAAGATTCTCCCACTTTGGTACAAGGTGGACATACAACAACGGCTATCGTTAAGTTCTCCCGTATCTGGAAAAATATGCGTAAGTACGCAACAAAGCCGCCTTCCTACGTTCGGAAGGCGGCTCACGCGGCCAAATGACATGTTTAGAATGTTGCCAATATGATAACCAACAAAATGTACAAAACTAGAACAATAGCTGTGCTGGAGTATCCAACGCCTGACATGGTTAGTTCCCCCTTCCGCCTGCTATACCTTATCTTGATTGCTCCATATATTCTATGTTAGGCAGGGCGGATGGGTATGGACGTATGTCTATTTATCGGGAAGAAATGGGGTTAATTCACCTAGATAACAGACATCCAGATAGTGAAGTGCCCGGGTGCAAGCCGTGTAAAACAGCTTGCGTTCCTTCGCCTCCGCGTAGACAGATGCTCCGGCGTCGTAGAGAATGACCGCGTCGAACTCGAGCCCTTTGGCGAGGTACGCCGGCAGGATCATGACGCCTGCTTCGTAGTGCAGCGTATCTTTGCTGATCCGCGCGAGCTCCGGCAGCAGCGGCTTCAAGCGCCCGTGCGCAGACTCCGTCTCGAGCTCGGTTTTGCAAATGATCGCGACGGAGCTTGCGCCGCCGTCGCGACGAGTAGCCGCCGCCTCTGCGACGAGGAGGATCAGCTCTTGCTCGCTTGCTGCGCGCAGCAAGCGCGGCTCTTCGCCGCTGCGGCTGAAAGGTTCCACCGGTTCGCCGCCCGGCAAGACCTGACACGCGAACTCGGTGATTTCGCGTGTCGAGCGGTAACTCTTGACGAGACGGATCGTCTCGGTCTCGTCTTCCCCCATCAGCTCGCTAATCGAGCTGTAGGCTTGCTCTTGCTGTGCAGCGCTGGTACCCGCACCCGCAGTAACAAGCTCGCTCACGTTCGCATTCGCGTGCGTGAAGATCCCTTGATTCCAATCGCCGAGCAGCGTAAAGCGTGCGCGTGGGAACATCTTTTTCAAGTAGGCATAATGAAAAGGTGAATAGTCCTGGGCTTCATCAACGAGACAATAGCGGATCGTACCCACACGCAGCTGTCCCTCTACTAGTCCTTTGAGATACACGAGCGGAGTTGCGTCCTCATAGCGTAGGTGACCTTGCGTGAGTGCCTCCACCGTGAAATCACTGATTGTCGCCCATGCTTCAGGCAGGGGCTGACCAGTATGTCTCACCAGCTCTTGTTGTAGACTTGTATCCGTAAACAACGCTGTGTACATGCCAAGCACGTCGACATAGGCTAATTTCTGTGCCTTTTCGCGGAGCGGCGTGATCGCTTTGTGCGCTTTGACTCTGCTCATTTTTTTCATCTCGGGCTCAGAGCCCATATATTTCGGCTCACGCACAAGCTTGCGATAAAACCGCTTCTGCACATCAGCTTGAAACACGTCTAGTTGCCCCAATATCCATTCTGACAGCTGCTCCATGCGCTCACCGATAGCAAGAATCGACGGCTTGCCGTAGAAACGTTCGCTTAGCTCATCTGCGGTGATCAACACCTTTTTCCCCACGGCCAAGTCAACGAATCGAATCCCGCCTGCTTTCAGTTTATCCCCATAAGCTTCAATCACACTTAGAAAAGCCTCGGAGGTTTTGTAGGTAATGCTCTGTAACCTTGCTGCATATCCGGGATCCTGATCCGTACCAGTCAAAATAAATTCGAGCTGATCGTACGGGTCCTCCAGCGTAAGTCCGGTATCTGTTAATTTATGTGTTAAATAATCTTGGAAGGTCGTCTGCTGCATGGTCGCTTCGCCTAGCTCTGGGAGGACGCGGGAAACGTAATCGCTGAACAGTGAGTTCGGCGAAAAAAGGATCATATTATCGGCACTAAGTGTTGTCCGATACTTATAGAGCAGATACGCGATGCGCTGCAGCGCAACGGACGTTTTACCGCTGCCCGCTGCACCTTGGACGACCAGTACCTTATGATGATCATCCCGGATGATCTGATTCTGCTCACGCTGAATCGTCGTCACGATGGAGCTCATCTTCTCGTCCGCGCTGCGGCTGAGCATCTTCTGCAGCATCTCATCACCGATCGAGATACCCGTGTCGAACACATCCTGGAGCTCGCCAGCTTTGATAATATACTGGCGCTTTAGCCAGAGCTCGCCGCTGACGTCCATCTCTGGTGTACGGTATGTTGCCGGGCCAGGCGGATAGTCATAGAACAAGCTCGCGATCGGCGCACGCCAATCATAGATCAGAATCTCATCGGTCTTACTGTCAATGAATGACGTCAAACCGATATAGATTTTCTCCCGCTCCTGCTCGCCCTTCTCTTGAAAATCAATTCGGCTGAAGTACGGCGCATCAACGACACGCTCCAGCTTACGAAGTGCATCCTGCGCTAGTCGGTAGCTGCGCTCCTGCCCTTGCAGCACATGCTCCTGCTGAGCCATACTCGCAGCCGTTTCAATCAAATCATCGTCATTGTCAGCATTGACGGAAATATCGTCCCAGAAGCTCCGGCCAATAGCCGTCGCTTCCGATCTGCGGTCATCGACCGTTTGGCGCAGCTCTATGATACGCCGCTGAATATTGGATCGCACCACAGAGACGCGCTGCGCTTCCTTCTCTCGTTCTTCATTCCCTATCGCCATGGTTTCAGTTCACTCCCAAGTGATTTCTATCTTTTAAAGATACACGTTCTGAATGACTTCTTCAAATTCCGGTTCTTCCATATGTACATCGTCCATATCGCCCCAACTGCTCACAATTCGCAGGACATCCATAGCTTTCAGTTCTTGGCGGTTGCAAGCAATCGTCAGCCTGTTTGCTTCTTGCGCGATCACACGAAACGGCAATTCCCAGCTGTCTGGAACATGATAGTCGCCTCGGTAGGATACCTTCATCATGGTCGGTAATCCAATGCGATCTCTTAGCATGTCTATGGAACCATCATAACCAATTTGTCCATGATTAATGACGATAACTCTTGGGCAAAGCTGCTCAATATCGTCCATATCATGCGTCGTTAGCAAGATCGTTTTCCCGAAATCTCGATTCAGCGTCTGCAAGAAACCGCGGATATTTCTTTTGGCTACCACATCCAGACCGATCGTCGGCTCATCCAAGAACAAAATATCTGGATCATGCAGCATCGAAGCTGCCAAATCCGCTCGCATTCGCTGACCAAGGGAGAGTTTGCGAACAGGGGTATCTAGGATTTCTTTTAAATCGAGCAGTTCCGTCAATTCCCCTAAGCGAAGATGCGCATCTGCCGCTTCTACGCGATACATCGCGAGGAGGATTTCGTAGGAATCCTTCACAGGGAGATCCCACCACAGCTGGCTACGCTGTCCGAATACAACACCAAGCTGTCTAACGACTTGCTTCCGCTGTTTTTGCGGAGAGCTGCCATGAATCAAAACCTCACCAGAGGTAGGGTGCAGGATGCCTGTTAGCATTTTGATCGTCGTCGACTTGCCCGCCCCATTAGGACCAATATACCCCACGAACTCGCCAGCTTCAATCTCGAAGCTCACATCGCGTACGGCCTCTTTCTCTTTATATGCTCTGGAAAAAAGGGTTCGGATCCCCGAAAACTTGCCTTCTTGGACGACAGGGGATTGAAATGTTTTACGTAAATGCCTGACCGTTATCATTAGGATCATACCTTCCCTTTTGATTAATGTGATTAACTGCCTGTACTTTGATAGCGAGATAATCCTAGTTTCCAGAATCGCATGGCTAGCCACAATACAGCTGCAGAAACCATGAATGTGCCTAACAACATGCCCACGCCACCTTCATTCCTCAACACATAGAGGGCAGGAATGTAATTGACGAAACCTACTGGAACGAGTACTAGCAGCGCGCCTTGCAGCCATTTGGGATAGATGCTAAGCGGATAACGGGCCGCTGTTTGGGAGGCGTCCTCGGTCATATTTTGCAAAGACTCAATACGTGTAAGCCAGAAGCCAGCCGCTGCCGTCGCCAGCCCAATCGCAAATAAAATCACAGCCCCTGTGAGGATAATAAACCCCGTTAATGGTATAGCAATCCATCCAATTTGCCCGCTTCCGATAAGCGCTTTCATTGAAATGATCAACAGAATCACACCTTGACCCATTTCGGCAATTAATATTCGTGAATTTTGGGTCATCAAAGCAAGCAGCACAGGGACAGGACGAATCAGAATCGCATCCAAGTCGCCGGACACGAGATATTTCTCCAAATGATGCACATCGGAGGCAAGTGTGCGATAAATGGCTTTGGAAATCATCATCACGCCATACAAGTAACTCACTTCATACAGTGTCCAGCCGTGTATATGACCAAATTTCATCATCACCAGCGCCACCATCAGGAATTCAGAGATTTGAATAAACGAAGACATGAGGGTCGAGAATACAAAATTAAACTTATACTGCATGCGACTTCGGAAACTTGCCCTAATGAGCAGCATGAATAACCGAATTGAGATCATCCGCCTTGCACCTCCAGCTTCTTGCGAACCACCTTAGTAACGGCCAAGCAGACACAAGTAAACCCGATGCCCCAAAGAATTGCGCCCAGCACAACTGTGCCATCTTCAAATCCAAGGTAGATCCGAGTCGGATAATAGAGTAAATAGGGATATGGCGTGTACAAGCTAATGGTCCGAAGCCAGCCTGGCAGCCATTCCACAGGGATAAAAAAACCAGATAGCAGCATGGCGAAGGAATAGTTAACCCAGTAAAACCATCGAGATTCTGTCGTCCAGAGGGCGGCTACGCCAATTAAGTAATTCATACAGATGGAAATATAAGAGGCCGTGAGTAGCGAGAGAGCTGTCCATCCATACACCGAAGCGATCTGTGGAAGCTGTAAGGAGAAGATGAAGACATAGAGGACATAAATCGGAATGCTCTTATATAGGAATTGATACCACACTTGGCCCCATTCACGGCTCATCGCTTGATAAAATAAATGCACGGGCCGCATCAAATCGACCGCTATTTGACCTGTTCGAACCGATTGCTCGAGCCCGAGTCCATTCGTCGTAAACTGTGTAATCCACAGAATCGCTTGGTTAAAAGCAATATAACTTACGATGCCTTGGGCACCGTATTCGCCTAGTGATGCATCGCTGCCTAAGCTGGTCCAGATACTGGCATAAATAAAGCCGAACACCGCACTTACCGCATTATGCAGCAGATGCGAGCCACGATATTGCAAATTCCTTGCGTACGCCTTGCGCGCTAGAACCGCGAAAAGCATAGAACACCTCCTGTTTCGTCATTCAAGATTCGTTTGCTTTGTCGTTTAACGTGCAGTCGCCGCGTAGAGACGGAATATCATATTACCAAAATAACCCTGCCACTGGCAACAGTTATTTCAGGCTCTTTCCTCGAAAATAGATGGAGGTTTTCCTGTTAATCCTGAGCGTGACCAAGTCTTCGGGCATATCAACGGTTGGGTTCAGCCTAAACGCCAAAAACCGCCTCCCAAAAACATTTGAGAGACGGTCATTTAGCCAATCTGCACTACTGCGGTTTTGCCGGCTTTGCGTCCTGACTGCCTTGAGCTTCAGACTGGGCGGCATCAGCTGTGACACCAAATTCGGCATTATAGCCCGTTTGCGTGCCTTTGGTCAAATAATCATGATCCAGATACGTGGCCAGATACTGTTTACCGAACATCAAGTCATATTGCACGTTCCGATAATCAGCGATAAGAGGTGCCGCGGATTCCGGCGCTGTTGCATGCAGCAGCCCATCTTGATCAACAATCAAATTGCTAAGAAGCCCTGGTACTTGCTGTGCCAACTCGGCATTCAAAGCGAAATTCGCTGGCTTTTCCATATGAAGCATATCCAGGACATGAGCCCCTAAGAAGGAATCACTTAGCACTGGAATGTCTTGCTTCGGCATATCGAAGTTGGACCATGTCACAAGCGGAATGCTGTGCATCTTCTTGATTTCTTCCAACGACCATTTGTTAGCATCACTTGTTGAAATAAAACCTGCTTCCTTATACACCTGATAATCCATGCCAAGCATCGGCAAATGATCACCATAGAAGACAATCATCGTCGGTTCATCCGAATCCTTGAAATGATCAATCATCATTTGCAAGCTTTGATCGGCGTCATGCGCACCCTGCGTGTACGTTTCAAGAATACTTTTGGCTTGCGCGGAAAGATTACCTGTTGCTTTGAACTGATTTTCCCCGTAACGCGGATCATCATACGGTCCATGATTCTGCATCGTAACGGTATAGATAAACATCGGATTATCCGTTTTATCTACTTCACTCATCACGTTTCTTGCGACCTCGGCATCGGAGATAAAGTAACCTTTCGTTTCCGGATTGTCGAAGTGCTCACTACTCTTAAAGGTTTCAAAACCAAGTTGCTTATACACGTTATTCCGATCCCAGAACCAGCCTTCATACGAGTGAATCCCCATGCTCTTGTACCCTTTGTCAGCAAAATAACTCGCCAAGCTCGGAATTGGCTTGGAAATGTACTGTTGATACGGAATGGATCCGCCAGGTAAGAAGCTCATCGAGTTCCCCGTCAACACTTCAAATTCCACATTGCTCGTTCCGCCGCCATATTGCGGGGAAAGCAAATAGCCCGAGCTAGACTCTTGCTGTAAACCGTGAATCGTTGGCAGTGGATCTTCGCTGAACGTTACATTCCCTAGCAGGGTAGGATCCCAGAATGCTTCGCTCATCACGAAAATAACATTCGGCTGTTTCCCTTCAGCAAGGGTAGCTTTCGCTTTACGGACGCCTGCATCTTTCTGGACCGCAGCCTCTTGAATAGTGGCCGCAGCCGCTGCCAGTGCTTGCTCACTGTAAGTATCCGGCTTCTGAACAATCGAATTCTTCACATTGAGTGTGAACGCAAGCGTAAGACCATTGTTTGCGTAGTTTTGCTGCTGATCCCAAACAATCTCATTGACACCTGCGTGGTCTAAAACTTTGCCAGCTAACGGTGTTTTGATCCCAAATGCATACAAGGCATAGAGCGAAAAGAGCCCTAAACCGATCCGAGCGATTACAGGTATTGTAACACGCGGGATTACCCATCTAAGCGCAAGGACGATGAGAATCGCAGCCGCTACAGCACATATTCGAATTAATGCAGCTTTTCCCGTGACTAGTGAAGCAATATTCATACTCTCTTTGTTCAGCAATATATCCCAAGGGAAGAACGGCTCCCCGATCATTTTCACTTTCATATACGAGATAATTGCCATCAGACCCAGAAGTAAAGTCGTGATGGATCCAGAGATTGCCAAAGATCCTACGAGCGCATAAATGAAGGCCAGCAGACAGAAGGTTAGCCCTACATTTAGCATAAATAAAGATTGATTACCTGTAATCCATTCCATGGTTTCAGGTAGATTGCCACGTTCAAGAAACTCCATACCAACAACAGACAGAATCGGTAAACCGATCATAAATAAAATTAGTGAAATCGATGCTCCCAGACGGCTTGAGCTCTTATTACTCGAAAGACGCTTCCGGGGCTTCAAATTCAAGTGCATCTTACATCACTCTCCTCATGCCCCTTATTGTAAAGGTCAATTGTGAAGGAATTATGTAGCTAACCTTAATGAAACCTTAATAATCCATTTTTTTCCATTCACTTTAATCCAGCCAACCATGCTGCAAGTGCTTTCAGTTCCTCTTCCTTCATCGTGACCTGAAACGGCGGCATCCCGCCACCACCCTTTTGTATCCGCTTTACGATTTCTGCTTCCGTGAGGCGTTCTCCCGCTTTTTGAATATTCGGGCCTTGCCCGCCTTGTAATTGATTACCATGACAGGAGATACAATAATTTTGATAAAGCTTTGGAACATCTACATTTGCAGAAACACTAGCACTTGGTGTCTCCGATGGTTTATTTCCACAAGCCGTTAAGCTTAATGCTGCCACCAGCAAGAAGCCGCCAACTAAGCCTACTCTCATTTTCATATGCGCAAACTCCTTCAATCTCGTTTCTCTCATCATACCAGAGCGTGGATTGGAAAATAAAGAAGAGCCGCGTGCACCATCACATGGGCAACCTCGATGTTCCTACAGATCAAGGTTTCTCCTATGAATATTATGGTCCAAATCGCGGCTTTATATAGGTGTATCTATGAAATTATTTGATATTTTACGCCAGCTTAAGACGAATCACATTCCAAGAAGCTTTTCCAAGAACAGCCTCAATTTGTCCATTAGCAGAGATTGTTGCATTCCCTGCAGAATGCGGCTTCACACAATCCGGCGCTTCCAACGTATTCGAAGCCTTGAGATCCTCATGCTCCAATACGATATGCTCCTTGATTTGGAAGCCGCCGAAGCTGCGAAGGTCCATCTCCAAAGGGAGTGATTCTGCCAAATGGCGATTCACTGCAAATATAGTCAACTCCGATGCTTCCTCGTTGTGTACGGCAACAGCCTCGAGGTAAGGTACGTCCGTGTAATCCTTGGCATCATACTTCGGAGATTTAATGAGTGGTACGAGAACCGTTCCACGGCCGAACACGCTAGCATGCATGTAAGGATAGTAAATCGTTTGCTTCCACGCGGCGCCGCCACTCGCGGTCATAATTGGTGCGATCACATTAACCAGTTGGGCTAAGCATGCCATTTTGACACGATCCGCACGTTTCAGCATGGAAATTAGCATACAGCCTACAAGGAGTGCATCTTCATGATTATAGATGTCCTCCAGCTGCGGCGGTGCAATGGACCAAGGTTCGATTTTACGATCGGCATCATTCGAGTGATACCATACATTCCATTCATCGAAGGAGAGATTAATCTTCTTCTTGCCACGCTTTTTCGCCTGAACGAAGTCAGCTGTAGCAATCACGGTATGAATGAACCGATCCATGCCTAAGGATTGTGCTAGGAAATTCGCAGAGTCTTGGTCGCGATTGCCATAGTACTGATGAAGCGAAATATAATCAACATGATCATAGGTATGCTCAAGAATGGTTGCTTCCCAATCTGGGAAGGTAGGCATGGCCAAGCTAGAACTGCCGCAAGCGACAAGCTCGATCGAAGGGTCGACCCATTTCATCACTTTTGCTGTCTCACAAGCGATGCGGCCATATTCCACCGCCGTCTTACTTCCGGTTTGCCACGGGCCATCCATTTCGTTGCCTAAGCACCATGTTTTGATGTTATGCGGTGTGCGGTAGCCATGGGAAATGCGCAAATCACTCCAATAGGTTCCGCCAGTGATGTTGCTGTACTCAATAATGTCTCTGGCCTCATCAGGACCCCGAGTTCCCAGATTCACAGCCATCATGGCATCCGTGTTCGCTTTGCGGCACCAGTCCATGAACTCATTAAGGCCGATCAAATTGGGCTCAATCGTGCGCCAGGCAAGATCAAGACGTCTTTTACGCTGATCCACAGGTCCAATACCATCCTCCCAGTTATAACCCGATACAAAGTTCCCACCGGGGTAGCGAACAATCGGTACATTCAGACCTTTCACTAACTCCAGCACATCTCCGCGAAACCCTTGTTCATCTGCTTGTGGGTGTCCAGGTTCATAAATCCCGCCGTACACCGCACGCCCCAAATGCTCAATAAAGGAACCATACAAACGAGGATCAACTTCTCCAACTTTGAAATCTTTGTCAATAATCATGCTTGCTTTCATAGACATTTAGCTCACCTCATCGTATAATTAATAAAAATATAAATCAGTTAATATAAATATTATGTATAGTTCATATTAAACAATAAAAAAGGATGAAGATCAATACCTTTCTCCCGTTTTTGTTGCATTCATATTTATGTTAATCAGAAGATACGATAGGAGGCGTTCAAAGTATGATTCACACGACGACAGACCGTAAATGGCTGCCCTTATATGAAGCGTTGGCTAGCGATGTACGTCTGCACATTCTGGAATTATTGGCTGAAGAAGAGATGAACGTGAAGGATTTAGCGCAGCGTCTTTCCTTAAGCAGTGCGATCGTGACGATGCATGTCAAAAAGTTGGAGAGCGGTGGTCTTATTCAGACGAAGCTCGTTCGTAAGCAAGGAGGAACGCACAAAATCTGTACATTGGCGCTCGCGCGCATCAACATTCAGCTCCCACAGTCCACCGAACAGCAGCGAATGTTCAACGAAGTATCTGTTCCTGTTGGCCATTATACTCGCTATGAGGTCCACCCGACCTGTGGGTTAGCTTCAGCCGAGCGAATGATTGGTCAGTTTGACGATCCCCGATTCTTCCTCGAACCAGAGCGCATGCATGCCAAAATCCTTTGGTTCGCCAAGGGCTTTGTTGAATATCGGGTTCCCAACTATATGCTTCCCGGTCAGACTTTGGAGGAAATTGAAATCTCGCTGGAAATTGGCTCGGAAGCACCGGGTATCGCAGCCAATTGGCCGTCCGATATTCACTTTTATGTGAATGATATCCTGCTCGGCTATTGGACAAGCCCTGGCGATTCCGGTGCTGGCCGCGGCCTCCTAACCCCATCCTGGTGGTCGGACTATACGAATCAGTATGGCTGGCTGAAGGTACTTCGCATCACCGAACAGGGGACCTACATAGACGGACAACAACTTTCCGGGGTTACCATTCAGGACCTTCCCCTCTCACGCAACGAGTGGACCTTACGATTAGAAGTACCCGAGCACGCCGAGCATGTCGGTGGATTGACACTGTATGGCGAAGGCTTCGGCAACTACAATCAAGATATTCGGTTTCGTACATACCGCAGGTA
Source organism: Paenibacillus sp. Soil766 (assembly GCF_001428105.1). GTDB lineage: Bacteria > Bacillota > Bacilli > Paenibacillales > NBRC-103111 > Paenibacillus_E. The sequence continues at coordinate 216,498 of NZ_LMSJ01000054.1, forward strand.
GTTGGCGAATATCTGCGCATATGAGAAAGGAGCAAAAGTGAACGATCACTCTTGCTCCCATCTTCTCATTTCTGCATCAACAACCCTACCCCATTATTGGATTGGTTTAAGCACTATGAACACTATGAGCATTTTGAATATTTCCTTCATTAGCTCCTAGAGGGTCAATGCCCTTCGTCCGTCCTTCTGCCAAACGCAAATACTTCTTTCGCCGCCAGCGGATAGCCACGAGAATACCACGAAGATACTCATCGCACATCATTGCAACATAAATACCCGCTAACCCCCACCCATAATGCAGTCCAAGCACATAAGAGAGACCCGCAGCAACCCCCCACATAGAGATTAGTGAAATCACCATATTAAAACGGGTGTCACCAATCGCATTAAGTGCATTGCCGAAGCCCATATTGATCATTCTTCCTGGCTGAAGTATCGCTGTTAGCACTAAGCAAGAAAGAGCTAGCTCAATAATCGCTTGGTCTGAACTGAAGAAGCCAAGGAAGCTTTTCCCGATGATCAATAGCAGGATGCTGTTGCACCCAACCAAGCCAAGTCCAATCCATGTGCCTCGGTAGCCGGCTTTATATGCCGCCTGTGTCTGCCCTGAACCGAACAGATGCGCAATCTGGATCTGTGCGGATAGTGCAATCGAATAACCTAACATGAAACAGATGGATTCCAGTGTATTCATATACGTTCTCGCTGCCAAAGCTGCAGCACCCATCGTTGCCAAAAAACTATAAATCGCGAGCTGCGACAGCACCCAAGACGACATATTGACGCCAAGAGGCCAACCAATTCGGATAATCTCACTAAACAGCTTCCGGTTAAAAACGCCAAGATCACGCCATCTGATTCTTCGCTCAAAGATTGAAACAAACATATAGAGAAGTAAACAAGTCGCTAGTAACCGACTCACTAATGTTGAGATCGCAACCCCTGTTAAGCCTAGTTGTGGAAAACCAAGAGCACCATTGATCCAAGCGTAGTTCAAAACGACATGGATCACATTCATCCCGATCGCGATAATCATTGGTCCCTTCGTGTTTCCCGTATTCCGAATCGCTGTGCTGAGTGTAGCTGTTAATGCAGTCAATACCATGCCGCTGCCGACAATTGAAATATAGGTATGTGCCAGTGGGATTAACCGTTCTTCTAATTGAAACAGCCTCGCAAGTGGAATCGCCTCTACATACAGGATGACACTGAGTATTGCACCAATGCCACCGCTTATCGTGACCGCCATAATTCCGACCGTTCGTGCGGATTCCTGCTGTTTGGCCCCGATTTTCTGCGCAATGAGAATCCCTGCGCCGCTTGCCACTGTCATGAATAAAATCATAACCGCCTGAAAGATCTGGTTCGCTAAGCCAACTACTGCAACCGCATCATCGGAAACGCGGCTTACCATGAGCGTATCTACAGCTCCTAGCAGCAGTTGCAGCAGTAATTCTACAAATATTGGCCATGCTAGAAACCATAATGAAAATTTATTTTTCTCCGTCTTCATGTTCACGCCACCATCCAGTATGATTCTCTATTTATTATGAAAATGAAACTTTGTAGTCAGTTCAAATTATAGCTGTTATAGTTGATTTCATGTATCAACATCGCAACTGAAACTTATACAATTCCAACTTTCACTTTGGATTAAAGCAGGTGGTATTCATGGCATTTCTTGAGATCACGATCCCTCCACTTCCGCACTATATCACGAGTGGATTAAACATCATCCCAAAGGGTGGGCAGCACCCAAGTCGCAGCAACATCCAAGTCTTCGATCTCCTTATCGCAACGATCGGCTGCTTCTACATCGGTGAGGAGGATGCCCAATTCGAAGTAGGGGTAGGGCAAGCTGTCATTTTGCGGCCTGATCGTTATCATTTTGCGACAAAAGCATGCACTGAGCTAACTCACACCTATTGGCTGCATTTCCATGTAGGTGGTGCTTGGGAGTTAATTAATCCTACTGCTGTTGCCCCTGTCTCCTTGGTGGAACCAGCACTAGAGGAAGCCATGGTTGAAGCTTTCGCCGTGGAACCCTTCACGATGCGTATTCCGCAATTTACAACGTTGCAGCATCCTGAGAAAATGTACGAGGTTTTCGACCAGCTTCTGCAGTTACAGCCTCGTGCGCATGTGAGCAGTGTTCGGTTTGCTCAGCAGCAGTTATTCCAAGAGATTCTGCATCAACTGGCCGCGTCTGCAGAGACCGATCACCTCTCCGCCTCCAGAGCCTGTGCGGAGAAAGCGGCATCCTACTTAAGACAGCATTTTCGCGAACCCGTGTCTGCTAAGCAGCTCGGCGATGAGCTCAATTTCCATCCTGTCTACATCGCTCGCTGTATGCAAAAAGAATATGGTTGTTCGCCTGTAACCTACCACTTGAAATTAAGAGTAGCACAGGCCAAGCTCTTACTCTTGCAAACGGAACGGCCCATTGCCCACATTGCTCAGGAGGTTGGCTTTGAGCAGGCTGCTTATTTCGCAGCAAGCTTTACAAAGCTCGAGGGGATGTCACCTCGATCCTATCGTCAGCAGTTTTCACAGAGGTCCTAAATGCTTGGGTAACAACCCATTTATGCTATACTGAGAAAAAAAGGATAAGGAGTCCTCATCATGGCAACCCCCTTACATTGGAAAAAGTCATTATGGATACTCTGGGGCGCGAACTTCTCCATTACGTGTGGCATGAATCTAGTTCTTCCATTCTTACCTCTCTACATCGGTGAGTTAGGGGTTCACGACCTAGGCGATGTTGTCCGTTGGACAGGCTGGATCGTAGCTGCCCAATTCATCACTTCCTTTTTGACCCAGCCGCTATGGGGAGCCATCGCAGATCGACGCGGGCGCAAGATCATGCTGCTTCGCGCCGGATTCGGGATGGCCATCGTAACAGCACTGATGGGCATTGTGACATCGCCCTGGCAGCTCTTATCGCTAAGGTTACTGAACGGATTCTTCTCCGGCTTCATCTCAATGGCGGTTTCGTTGCAAGCCTCTCTGACACCGCGAGAGCATTCAGGGAAGTCGCTAGGCACATTGCAAACTGGCGCTATCGCAGGTACACTCATTGGCCCCTTAATTGGCGGTGTGCTGGCAAGCTTTCTCGGCTACCACCATGTGTTCTTCTTCACAGGCGGACTCATGCTATGTGCCAGTCTTATCGTCATGTTGTTCATCAAGGAGGAACGAAAGCCTGTTTCCGACAAAAAAGTGAAACAGAAAACACAGTGGCGCCTGTTTCGCCCCTTGCTGCCAGTGTTCGCCGCATCCCTGATCACTCAGATCGGAATGATGAGCATCGAACCGATCGTAACGGTGTATGCCAAGACCTTATATACAGGGGCGCACTTGGCCTTTTTTGCCGGACTTATCGTCGCGATTACCGGTATCGCCAATTTATTCGGAGCACCTACATTGGGAAGGCTAGGCGACCGAATCGGCCAACGCATGACGCTGGTCATTGCCCTCGTCATGGCGGCAGTTGCCTTTATTCCGCAGGCTTTTGCCACTAGTATCACTATGCTATTGGTTGGCAGATTCCTGCTCGGACTGTTCATCGGCGGCATGATTCCATCATTGAACGCACTTGTTATGAAGCTTGCAGCCCCTGAGATTCAAGGCACCGCTTATGGCTTCAATACGTCTTCGCTATTTCTTGGCAATCTAATTGGCCCCCTGCTCGGAAGTCATTTGGCAGCTACGTACGGGTTCACTTCCGTGTTCTATGTCACGATGAGTATTCTGCTCCTCTGCGCAGTGTTCGTGTATGCGAATCGCAGCTTGGATGCAACCATACGGCCCAAAGAGGCGTAGAGAAATAAGGGCATTGGATATCTAAAAAATATGTAAAATGGAGGAATACGATGAAACACGAAATTTTATATAAAGGCGCATTCCCTATGCTGCGCGTTCAGCTTGAAGCTGGTGAGAATATTAAAGCGGAATCCGGTGCGATGGTCTCTATGTCTCCGAATATCGAGCTCAAAGGTACGGTCGATGGCGGGATCATGAAAGGACTCGGCCGCATGCTCAGCGGAGAGAAGTTCTTCTTCCAAGAATTGACCCCTAATCGTGGATCAGGCGAGGTGCTGCTCGCCCCTGCCGTAATCGGCGACATTGAGGCTGTCGAGCTAGATGGCTCGTACAAGCTATATGTACAGAAGGATGGCTTCCTTGCCGGCACTTCCGGTATCCAAGTGAACACGAAGATGCAGAACCTGATGAGCGGCTTCATGTCCGGCGAAGGCTTCTTCATCGTGGAGATCAGCGGAAGAGGCACCGTATTCCTTTCTTCTTATGGCGCGATTCATGCGATTAATTTAAAACCAGGCGAGGAAGTGCTCATCGATAACGGACACCTTGTCGCTTGGCCGGATTATACGCAGTATACGATTGAAAAAGCCGCTAAAGGCTGGATTTCCAGCCTTACGAGCGGTGAAGGCGTCGTCTGCCGCTTCCGCGGCGAAGGCGTCGTGCTCATTCAAACGCGGAATCCGAAGAGCTTCGGCGGTTGGATCAAGCAGCTGCTGCCGGGTAGATAGGCAGCTGATTTGAAAGAAAATGGCTGTTCCAATAAGCCATAAATCGAATGTGAAAAAGGAGCTAAGCGTGTTTGTGCTTAGCTCCTTTGCGTTTTTGCGGATCTTCAGGCGAGGCAACATAGCCCAGGTTCGAGGCCTCTTCCCCCTATAACGGTGAGAAACAACGTTACAGCGCCGATACGGGCCTGGTTCTAGCGTTAGTCTTTATTTCCCCTTACTTTCGGCGAAAAAACAGGGGAAAATCCAGTTATCTGGCGATCAGTACCGCCGATGATCTGGTCATATCTCTCAATTTTACCTTCTAGGCGCTCCAGCACCTTTTGCATGTCTGCCATTCTTGATAAGAGTTGTTTATGCTGCTCGATTAGGAGCTCTTTCCTGGTCTCCAATGTTTCTTCACCCTGTTGAAACAGTCGCACATAGTCAATCAAAGTTTCAACTGGAAGACCAACGCCTCGCATACATTTGATAAATTCTACCCATCTGCAGTCTTCTTCTGTATAATCTCTAATTCCGCTATTTGTGCGGTTCACCCGAGGAATAAGTCCGATTCGTTCATAATAGCGCAATGTATCTTGTGATAATTCAAATTTCTCGCTTACTTCTGCGATCAACATTTAGATAGCACCAACTACCCGATGAGGCACATACTGTTCTTCCAACGACGCAATTTCTTCAGATGTAAGCGTAAGAGACAGCGCAGCTACTGCATCATCCAGATGCGACATTTTCGTAACACCGATAATCGGAGCAGTTACAGGTTCTTTCTGCAGCAACCAAGCAAGCGCAACTTGTGCGCGAGGAACACCTCGTTTTTCTGCTATTGCTGCAAGGCGCTCCACAATTACTCGATCCTTATCTGCAAAGGCGTCATATTTCATTTTCTGAGCTTGATCCGTTTCCGAACGGTGTGTTGTTTCCGACCAATCACGCGTTAATCTTCCGGATGCCAGCGGACTGTATGGGATTACGCCGATTTTTTGATCCTTGCAAAGCGGCATCATCTCCCTTTCCTCTTCACGATAAATGAGGTTTAGATGATTCTGCATCGACACAAATCGTGACCAACCATTTTTCTCAGCCACATGCAAGGCCTTTAGAAATTGCCACGCGTACATCGCAGAAGCACCAATGTATCTTGCCTTCCCCGCTTTCACCACATCATGAAGGGCTTCCATCGTTTCCTCGATCGGCGTATGATAATCCCAGCGATGGATTTGATACAGATCAACATAATCCGTTCCCAATCTCTTAAGACTCTTATCGATCTCACTCAGGATAGCCTTTCGGGAAAGACCAGCCCCATTGGGACCTTGATGCATGCGGAAATGAACTTTGGTCGCGAGGACAATCTCATCACGATTCGCATAATCCTTCAGTGCTCGTCCAACAATCTCCTCGCTTGTTCCATCTGAATAAATATTCGCCGTATCAAAGAAATTGATACCAAGTTCGAGCGCTTTTTTAATAATAGGACGACTGTTCTCTTCATTCAGCACCCAGGGATGCGTCCACCTCTCTGCCACTCCAAAGCTCATGCAACCAAGACTTATCCGCGATACGTCCAAACCTGTATTTCCAAGCTTCACATAATCCATCTGATTATTCCTCGCTTTCCAGTAGCTCATCATTCTCACATGTCTAGTTTACTCTCTGGAGTTAACTCCAAGTCAAGCTTACTTAATTATTCGTAAGCAGTACGATCGTGGTAGTATTGGATTACACGTATTCGATTTCAACATATGAACTCAACTATGCATACAAGGGGTAACCATCGATTATGGTAATAAAGGACAACTACGGTGTTTACGGGTACCGCTTCCAAGAAAACCCCATACTCCCGCTTTATCAATTATTTGCTGTTGGATTTCAAGACATTCGGCAGCAAGAATATGACTGGGACGGTATGAAGCGAATTGACGGGCCCTTATATTTATTCCAATATACGATTTCCGGACGAGGGAAGATCGAGCTAGACGGCCAACTTCATGATGTGCCTGAAGGAACTTCCTTTTTGGTTGAAATACCAGGCAGACATCGCTACTACTTACCCGAAGATAGCTCGCATTGGACGTTCTATTTCGCATTATTTAGGCAGAATAATCTGCATGATGTGTGGAAGGGAATACGTAATGAGCTTGGCCCCCTACCGCAGTTCGAACCCCGCAGTTTGGCCATTCGTCGACTTGAAACCATCTACTCAGAAGCCCGAATAGGAGCAATAAAAGACGGTTATTACGCATCTGCTCTCGTCTATAGCTTCATAATGGAGCTTCTTCGAAGCAGCAGTGCGCTGCGCCAGGAACGAAGTAACTGGCCAGAGATCGTACGACGAGCCGCTGATTATATAGCGATTAATTTCCGAATACTAGAAGGGCTTGACCAAATTGCAGAAGCAGCTGGCTGCTCCAAATACCATCTGGCACGCACCTTCCATCAAGCGACTAACTTCTCACCGATGGCCTATACCTCTAAGCTCCGAATCGAACTTGCTGTGAAACTGCTGCGTAACAGCTCATTGACAGTTGAAGAGATTGCTAGGGAAGTGGGCTACCAAAATGGCAGCTATTTTAGCAAAGTATTCCGCAATTGGACAGGCTACTCGCCAAGCAGGTTTCGTGAAGGCAAGGAACTTCTTTCAATCGATCAGATCATGTTTGACTAGACAAACACCGCAATATTTTACATACGACAGCAAAACATTGCGCTAGCTTCCATAGCAACTTCGTCTTATTATATGGCTATTACTTTAAACGAGAAGGGATGAGTTCATGTTATGACCAATCATCACCAATGGGCTGCCACGCCACCGCTCGGCTGGAATAGCTGGGACTGTTATGGAGCAGCCGTCAATGAAGAAGAAGTACGTGGGAACGCACAATATATGGCTGACCATCTTAAACCATACGGATGGGAGTATATTGTCGTCGATATCCAATGGTACGAACCTGGAGCCATTTCTTCGGCTTACCGTCCTTATGTCCCCCTCGAGATGGATGCTTTTTCCCGACTCCTACCAGCAGTTAACCGATTTCCATCCGCTGCAGATGGACAAGGCTTCAAGCCCTTGGCCGATTACGTTCACAGCCTTGGACTAAAGTTTGGCATTCATATCATGAGAGGTATTCCACGACAAGCGGTTCATGCTGATACACCCTTACTTGGGACAAATGCAGGCGCACGCTCCATTGCCAAAACATGGAATGGCGCGATCTGCAAGTGGAATACAGATATGTACGGCGTCGATCCATCAAAAGATGGCGCACAGGCCTATTATAATTCCCTATTCGAGCTGTATGCCTCTTGGGGTGTAGACTATGTCAAAGTCGACGATATCGCAGATTCATTGCTCTACGGCATTCAACTAGACGAGATTCAACTCATTCGGAAGGCCATTGATTCGTGCGGACGTCCAATGGTGCTGAGCCTTTCTCCTGGTCCGGCGCCGCTCGAATTCGCTGAGGAACTTAAGGCTAACGCCAACCTGTGGCGCATGACCGATGATTTCTGGGACATTTGGCGGCTGCTCTATGGCATGTTCGAACGGTGTGAGAAATGGGCGCCGCATGTTGGAGCAGGCAATTGGCCGGATTGCGATATGCTGCCGCTCGGTCATATCGGCATTCGTTCCGTTGACGGTGGAGCAAGTGACCGCTGGACACGATTCACAAGAGACGAGCAGCAAACGATGATGTCCCTCTGGGCAATCTTCCGCTCGCCGCTGATGTTTGGAGGAGAGCTAAGGGACAACGATGAGTGGACGTTGTCGCTACTCACGAATGAAGAAGTGCTGGATGTCCTTCGTAACGGGCGAGATGCCCGTCAATTGTATCGGGAGAATGAACGAGTTGTCTGGACTTCGAATGGAACGGATGGCGTCCGTTATGTCGCGCTGTTTAATGCGAGTGAGGACGTTCAAACCGTTCAAGTCACACCTTCCCAGCTTGGCACCGATGCCATTGGACGTGTGCGTGACCTCTGGAATCGCGAAGAACTCGGTACGCCGCATGAGCTTTCTTTTACACTTGCCCCTCATGCGTCCATGCTGTTGAAGCTTTCTCTATAAAACAAATAAGCGATCTCTAGCCATAAATGCTAAAGATCGCTTATTTTAGCCTATCCCCTTCACTCAGGAGAAGCGTAAGTTGCTAATTTCAGAAACATAACGTTCTGCTCTTCCAGTGCATCATGTAGAACATTAATCGAGATATCGCGTGTTCCGCAAGCCTCATCCAGCGCAATGGCTGCAGCGATTCCTGCTGCTTGCCCTAATGCGTAGCACGTTGGCTGCACACGCATGGAGGACATCGCTACATGCGTAGCAGAGATTGATCTACCAGCGACAAGCAGATTCTCCACGTCGTTGGGTACCATACAGCGATAAGGAATATCGTACCCATGAACCTTACGCTCATCGGTTGTCTTTTTACCGTCAGGACTATGAATATCAATCTCATAGTTCGTCTGTGCCACGACATCTTGAAAGCGACGTCCCTCTACTACATCCTGCTCGGTCAACGTATAGAGTCCACGAATTTGGTTGGTTTCTCTTACTCCGACTTGGTTAGGAACATGAGAAAGTGCATACGTTTCAAAGCCGTTTCTTTGCAAATAATGAACAATCGAGAAGACTTGTCGAAGTGCTTCCGTTTCTGCGTAATTGACATCCGCGATCTTCGCACCGTTCCCTTTAACTCGGGTCATATTAACCAAGAGCAGGCCTTCTGAATTATGCTCCCAGAATAGATGACGACCTTGCGGCAGATCTGAGATTTCGTTGTAGTGATAGCATCCCTCTGGCAGAATCGATTTAATGGGCTTGCCCGTATTTTGCATCATGAACATCAGCGTCATTGGCTGCGTGAGCCCATCCTCATCTCTACCTGACGTAAACGGCACCCCAGAATCGATCGCTACGCGGGCATCTCCTGTACAATCAATGAATTGCAGACCCTCGAACGCTTGAAGCCCTTCCCTTGTTGAGACAATAACCGCCTTTAAACGAGAGCCTTCTTTCACGGTTCCCACACATTCGGTGTGGTAAATGACTTGAACGCCTTCTTTTTTCATCTTCTCATTTAAGTATTGTCGTAAAATAAAAGGCGAATATTGCGGGGCAATCGATACATCATGCTGTTCTGGCAAATATTCCGCCAACACTTCCGAGATCAGCTCCCGGTATATCCCGGTGACGTTCCCGATTGGCATGAAAATACTTACGTTGCCAAGCGTCCCCATACCGCCTAATTGAGCTGATTTTTCGAGCAAAATGACTTTCTTCCCTCGTCTTGCTGCACTTATCGCAGCTGCTGTTCCCGCAGGGCCACCGCCAATTACAATGACATCTGCTGATGCATAGGTCTTTACTTTTCTTTGAAAATCATAAGAGGTTTGCTCACTCATCGCATATCTTCTCCTTTGTTATCAAATCCAGTTCATCACTGGCTTCATTATAGGGCGCAAAGAGGCTTATGGCTTTGTCAAAATGCATGTAAATTATATCAAAACGTCTTTTTCACGATTGCCTTCTGATTTGACTTGGAGGGTATCCGAAACGCAGTTTATACATTTTGGAAAAATGATGGACACTCGAAAATCCGCAGCTGTCCGCAATGTCCTGAAGCGATAAGACGGTGCTGCGAAGCAGATCTGTCGCATTATCCAGCCGCAGCTTGAGCAAGAATTGGTGAGGGCCAAGTCCAAACTGCTTGCGGAAATGCATAGAGAAATACGAGCGGGACATGAGCGCCTTTTGGGCCATTTCCTCCACACTTAACGTTTCCGACAACCGGTACTGCATATAGGCAGGCACCCAGTGCAACGCTGTCGAACGATTGAGCTCGGACATTGGCCGGGTGGTGTATTCTTTTATTAATTCAAGCACAATTTCCGTCACATAGACTTGCGCTTGCAAATGATCTAGCGCGTTTTTACGATTCCAGTGCGTGATGGCTTGCTGCATAGCGTCCAGCATCCAATCCGGTCTAGAAAGTTTTAATACAAAAGGAATATCGATATCTGTAAACACCCTTAAATTGGGCTGCACAGTAATCAAATCAGGGTTATATCCGTGATCCACTGGCACAATCATCTCTAGACGATTTTCAACCGAGGAAGGGAACAGCTCCATATGGAGCGCCATGAACGTAATGGAAGACGAAATCGATTCCATCTGGTGTACGATGCCGGGCTGAACGAAACAGAACTGACCTGCCATGAGCTGATACGTCTCCCCTTCGATCGATAACCGGAATGAGCCTTCCTGGACATAAAGAAGCATATAATCGGTGATGATTCGTGGAGGCGTCTTCCATGGATGATAGTGCAGGAAGTCCGCATAGCGAATGTGAGGTTGCAGCTCTTGGGTTAAAATCGACTCAGCAGACATGATGGTGTTCAGCTCCTTCAGTAGGCAAGTTTAGTTCATGTTTCTATTGTAGAAGATACGTAGTTTGAAGGGAATAGCGAAGAAATAGCAAATCAGCAGTCTAGCGTGACAAATGCAAATAGAAGGAAGAAAGCGATGGATACCGCTCTCTCCCCTCTTGATTATTACGAACTGCTTATTTCTTCAATGTCGTGTACCAGTCATTAATCTCCTTCGAGCTTGCTTCTGCGCCAGCCGCTTTGTACTTGGTAGCAAAAGCATCATAATTAGCTATAGACTCTCCACCTACGATAATCTTAACTGCATAATCATTGACCATTTGATTCAATTGATTATTTTCCTTGGAGTATGTTGGCAATGTAGGTGCTAGACCAAGTGGATCGCGAACTCTTACCTCAGCTGGTGTCGTTTTGTTCAAATAGGAATAGCCTTCGAACAGGCGCGCATCCTTCTGAACGCGTGCTTGCCAGTAAATGGAGTAGTTCTTCTCATCAACACCAGTTAAATAGTTGTTGGCTTGGTTCCGTTCATCCGTAAAGACTGGCATGATCGGCGAATATAGACCATCCTTGAACGTGTAGTGCTTGCCTTCTTTACCAATAGCGATCTCTTTGAAGGTTTCTTTCTCCAACTTCGCATTCATCCACTTAATGGCATCTTCTGGATGTTTGGAAGCTTTCGGGATAAAGGTAATCCTGTCAAATCCGGAGTTCATATTAATTCCTGCTTTACCATCTTTACCTTTCAAAATTGGAAGATAGGCAAATTTAGCGTTAGGGAAGTTTTTGTTCAGGGCATCGCCAATTGTTGGAATATCCGCCCAGTTCAGCATGATAACCCCAGCTTTACCGTTTGTAAACTTCTCTTTCATGGTTGCATCTTTGTTTACCGCAAACTCTTTATCGAGCAAGCCTTGTTTATATAGATCAGTCACGTATGTCAGATAATCTTTAAATCCAGGGTCCAGTGCCCTAGGAACCAGCTTTCCGTTCAAAGCGTTCCAGCCACTCGTCATGCCGAATGCACCTACAAGATTATCCATTAAAGGTGCATCACCTTTGATTGCCAAAGGAACATTCTTGTCGCCATTTCCGCCTGGATCCTTATCCTTAAAGGCTTTGAGCATAGCTGTAAACTCGTCAACTGTCGTAGGCATCTTCATACCCAATTTATCAAGCCAGTCCACACGAACCATAAAGGAGGTACTGGCGAATTCTACACCACGGAAAGGAATAGCATAGATTTTCCCATCTACTTTTACAGAATCAAAGGATTCTTGAGAAATAGCCGCTTTGATATTAGGGCCATATTTATCAATAAGTGGGCCCAGATCAACCAAAGCACCTTTCTTGGCATAATCCGCATACAAGGCCTTATCCCCACCAATGGTAATAGAGTCGTAAGGCTCAGCAGATGCAATCAACAAGTTAAGCTTGTCATTGGCTTTATCCGCCGGCAACATATCGTAAGTGGTTTTGTAACCGGTCTTTTCTTCAATTAATTTGGCTACCGGATACGTGTTGTAATCATCCTTCATCCATATTTGCAGCGCTTTCAATTCTGGTTTGGGACCACTGCTCGCAGCAGGTGCAGCAGCTGATGGTGCTACAGATGCCGTTGTTGCTGTACTACCCTTATCCGTGGAAGACCCGCAAGCTGTGGTACTAATAGCTATGCCAGCTGACAGTGTAAGCATGAGCCATTTCTTTTGGTTCATTTGTAAACCCCTCCTGAATGAAATTAATTGTTATTTTTTTGTATGAGAAAACCTCTAACTCAGCTATGCTATGCCAGAGGTTTTAACCTCCGATTAGCCTTTAACGGAACCAATCAATACGCCTTTGATAAAATACTTCTGTAGGAACGGATACACCAACAAAATCGGAACGGTGGATGCAACTACAGTTGCAGCGCGGATGCCTTCAGGTGACATGTTCATCAGGTCATCAATACTTTTGTTAGCAGCATTGGAGGTATCCGCATCCATGACGACATCACGTAAGTAGAGTTGCAAGGTTTTCAAAGAAGTATCATTGATATAGAGCATCGGATTAAAGAAATCGTTCCATAAACCGACCGCATAGAACAAGGCGATTGTGGCGATAACTGGCATGGACAACGGCAGAATGATTCGAAATAGAATGACATACGTTTTCGCACCATCGATACGTGCCGATTCCTCAAGCGCTTCCGGAAGATTCTCATAATAACTTTTAATCACCAGAAGGTTAAACACACTGATCATACCCGGCAGAATAAGCGCCCATAAATTATTAATCAGATTCAGATTCCTCATTAACAAATAGCTAGGAATCATTCCCCCGTTAAACAGCATTGTAAAGACGAACATAACCATAACAAAAGCAATACCAGGAATAAATCTTTTAGATAATGGATAAGCCGTAACCGCTGTCATTAAGATGGAAAGAATCGTTCCAACAACAGTGACCCCTACAGAAATCAGGAAGGCGTTAATAAATACGTCGGAAGAAATAACTTGTCTGAGGGTGTCGAGTTGAAAACCAATTGGAAATATCCCCACTTTCCCTGAAACAATCGCCCATTCTTCACTAACTGATTTGGAAAATACATTGGCCAATGGCAGCAGCATAGCAAGACCCATCGCAATTAAGAAGAGATAGACAAAGCCATCTAGGAACCAGTCACTTGCTGAACGTTTTTGCATGGTGTTAACCCTCCCTCTACCAGATTCCACGGTTCAGCAGTTTTTTGCTGAGGAAATTTCCGGAAATGACAAGAATAAATCCGACGACAGAATTAAATAACCCAACTGCCGTACTAAAGCTGTAATCCATTTTGCCAAGACCCAACCGATATACGAATGTTCCAATAACATCCCCCGCCTCATAGACCGCTGGATTATACATGGTTAGAATTTGTTCCGTTCCCGCTTCCAAAACAGAGCCCAGACGGAGAATGAACATCAAAACGATCGTAGGGAGTATACCAGGAAGAGAAATATACAGCATTTTTCTAATTCTTCCCGCACCATCTATCGAAGCCGCCTCATATTGCTCTTGGTCGATACCTGCTATAGCTGCGATGAAGACAATGGCATTCCAGCCAACTTCCTTCCAACCAGCCGTAAACACGATGACACTGCGGAAGTAGTTATTATCCATAAAAAAGCTAATCGGCTCGCCGCCAAACGACTGAATGATATTATTAATCAAGCCTCCGGATGGAGATAGAATCGTAATAAATAATCCGGAAATAATAACCCATGATAAAAAGTGAGGTAAGTAAATTATCGTTTGGATCGTCCGTTTAAAGACCATAACTCTGACTTCATTTAAAATTAGAGCAATAATGATTGGAATCGGGAACAGTAGCACGATCTTATACACACTAATCAGCAGCGTATTGATAAATACTTGTCCAAATTCATCCGAATGCATCAGCTTTTGAAACTGCTCAAGCCCGACCCACTTACTTCCTCGAATTCCGTCGAAAATGTTAAAATCCTGAAAGGCAATAATGACACCGTACATCGGCGTGTATTTGAACAAGAGCAAAAAGATAAGTCCTGGAATGAGTAATACATAATAATCCGTGTATCTGATTACTGATTTCCATCTGCTGCTTGTTCTATGGGCTAGTGACTTTGCTTCCGTCTTATGATTCGCATCCGCAGCATTTATTCTCATCCCGTATACCTCCGTATGTTGATGAGTTTATTATACCTGCATGCGGATTATCTCCTGTAGAAGGTAAAACTACTTTTTCTGGTCTCTGCCTACTCAAGTTGCCCTACTTTCGCTCTGCTTGCTATTCGCGTTGCGCCATCATTGCCTTGAGGCGGACAATGATCATCGTGCCTTGATCAAGTTGCGTCTCAATAGACAAGCCATACTGCTCGCCCGCAAAGAAGCGAATTCTCTCATTCACATTATAAAGTCCATATGAGCTGCCAGAGCCATCTGCCCGTTGATCTGGGCGTGGGGAACGCAGCAGATTCTTCGCTGTCTCCTCATCCATGCCGATACCATCATCAGCTACGGTAAGCAGCAATTCACTATTCTCCAAGCGGGCTGTAATGCGTATGGTTCCCTTCTTATCCTTGGCTTTGCGAATACCGTGGAGAAGAGCATTCTCAACCAGTGGCTGAAGCGTCAATTTCGGTATCATGTAGTGCTCAAGGCCAGGATCGGCATCTATCGCAAACGTGAACGTTGATGGAAACCGATTCTGTTGAATTTCCAAGTAAACCATAGCTAGATTCAACTCATCGGTAATACTCACGTTATCCTCGCCCTTGTTCAAACTAAACCGGAAATACTGGGCCAGCGCCTCGATCATCTGACTGGTGTCCAGTGCATTGTGGGCGATGGCACTCCAATTAATCATATCGAGTGTATTATACAGGAAGTGAGGGTTGATCTGCGCTTGCAGCGCCCGAAGCTGTGCCTCCCGTTCTAACACCTTAGCCTTATAGGTTTCTTCCATCAGATTATTGACTTTGTGAATCAATTGATCGACACTCCGCTCCAGCAGATAGAAGTCTCCTTCAGGAACAGGACGGTATTCCTCCAGCCAACCGATTCCTTCCTTCCGGATCATTTTGAGCACCAGCTTGATTCGCTTATTCATCCCCTGAATGGTAAAAGTAAGCAGTACAAAAACAAGCACCATGAACATAATCGTAATTCCAACGACTGTAGCAATGCTAGTGAACTGATTTTGGGCAAAGGCTCGATGAGAGATCTCTGATTTGTTTACTTCCGCAATCAGTTTCCACCCCGTCGTGCCAATCGTCGCATACACCACATAGGTATCCTCTTTACCATTGTAGCGCTTATAGATACCATCACTGGATTGGCTTACATGACTTAGGATATCCGCCGGCGCATCTTCTTGTTCATCATCCTGAGCAACATCACCTGGACTCTCAAACATAAGTATACGTTCGCCGTTCTTGTCAATAATATAGGGGGATTTGACGGTGGAGAAGTTGATCCTCGACATGACCTCGTCCATGACCTTTCTCGACATATCCAGCATAAATACCCCGTAGATCTCATCATATCGCTTGGGATTACGCAGCACGCGGGCTACCGAGAATATGTTTTGCTTACCTATGTCCACATAGTTCTCTTCGTACACCCCAGTCCAGACCATGCCTCCGCCTTCATCCATAATCTTCTGATGCCACGGCCTTTTTTCTAGCACAGACATCGGGTACAGATTAATACTGTCTCCCGCATAGATCTTAGATGGATTGACAAATATCCGAATTCGAAAAATATCCATATTCGCCTGCACGGTTTCTGCCAGATTGCGCAGCTTCACCATCTGCTCAAGCTGACCGGTTATACTCTCTTGGGGGACAAGATTGTCGTATAAAATCTGGTTCATAAATACAGAATTAGAAATATCTTGAATATGATCTAACTTATATGTCAGGTTTATACCTGCCTGCTTTAATGTCTGCTGCATAGTACGGGTTACTTCCTGTTCAAGAATATCGGATGAACGCTGATAATAAGACGTCAACATAATTGAAATCGGTATTAGAATAAGTACCACATAAGCAATGAGCCACTTTTTTGCAGCAAAGATCCCCTGCATCAGGCCCTTCAAAAAAGTCCAACTTACTCTCGTCGTTCTTCCCAAAGCTTCTCCCCCTCCCTATGTCAAGCTAATGCTGCTCTCTGTAAGCACTGGGCGTAAATCCAGTCATTTTTTTGAACACCTTGCTGAAATGGCTTGGATCTAAATATCCCACAGCTTCGCATACCTCATAGAATTTATAGCGTGGGTCTTTCAGAAGCTCCTTCGCTTTCTCAATCCGTACTTTTGTTAAATACTCAAACAAGGTTTCTCCTGTCTCCTGCTTGAACAGCAAGCTAACATACGTTGCGCTTAAGAAGACACCTTCCGCTATATCTGCCACTGTAAGATTCTCAGGATATCGTTCTTCAATCAAATGCTGAATGCGATCGATTACACCGCCAGCTCTCCTGCTACGTTTGTTATACACACAGGCGCATACCTCGTGCAGGTATACATATACGAGATTGTGCATATCTTGCATTGTCTCCTGCTGCAGTACTCTCTCACAGGAATCGACTTCCTTCAATTCCCACTCCTCTGTGAGGGCATTCAACTCCAGTAATACACGGCTGGATAGCAAGAGGAACTGCAGACTCACATTCCTTGCATAGCGGAAGCCACCCTTGCGGTTTGTGGCCAATTGACTATAAATCAGCTCAAGCTCGTCTTTCAGTCTAGCGTGATCTCCTGCCCTCATGGCCGACAAAACACGCTCGGCGGATTCAATCTCGAACCGATAACGCCCACTTTTATCGGACTCCAGACTGTCAATGGTCAGAATTTTATTTTTACCCAAATACCACTTCTGCGCAGCTGCATCTTTGGCCCGCATATAGGATTGCGGCAGCTCCATCAAGCTCTCCACACGTTCTCCTACACCAATCGTTACACTTAACTTCATCCATTTGCTCAGATTATCCCTTACCTTCTCCGCTAAAATAAGCAATTGCTGCTCAGGAGTCTCTGGGGACTCGACACCATCTGTCGAGTCATCGTCCTGATTAGATATATCATCCAGTCTAAGGATTCCTACGAACTGTCCAGGCTCATTCTCAAAGGCAACACCCTGCAGTGTTTCATTCATTAACTCCTGAATAATATTCAGAATCGCATAAGAGGTAAGCTGTTTATCCCGCTCCGACAACGGTCCCATCACCTGTATCGCATCATCCACCAGAATGACCAAAATAATGTAAGCGCTATCTAATTGAAGAGGCAGTTCAAGAAATTCGATTTTTTCTTTGGCCGCTTCTAGCTTAATGCTGTCACGGATCACGGACATTAGGAATTTTTCTCGTAACAGGGGCATACTTTGCGAAAGTTTGACTTGCATTTTGTTGGTCAATTGACGGGTCTCTGCCTCTGCCCCAAGAGCTGCGACCACCCGTTCCATAACTGTACCCAGTTCTTTGCGGACAATCGGCTTGAAGATGTAGTCCACCGCATGAACCTTGAGTGCCGATTTCAGATAGGCTGTATTGTCATGACCACTGATGAAAACTATTTTGGTATCCGGAAGCTTTTCGTAAATCTCCATCGACATCTGAATGCCATCCATCGTGGGCATCATGACATCCGTCAACACAATATCAGGTTTAAGTTCATTGATGAGGGCGAGCCCCACATTCCCATCGTCTGCAACCCCTACCAACTCTATGCCATAATCACCCCAGTTAAAGTATGTCTGAAGTCCGTTAAGTACCGAAGGCTCGTCATCTACAATCACCAACTTGTACAACATCTCTTCCCCAACCCTTCCATTAAAAATGTTGATTGAAATCGATTATACGACATATTCGTGTAAATATTTATAATGAAAATGTAGATTTCTTAAAATGGTCTCATTTTACCAATAGTTTCTTTTATTGAAAATAAAAAAAAGATAGATAAATCAACGAATTGATTCATCTATCTTCATTATTTAGTCTCAAACATGTACCCATATTTGTCTCATTTATCGATCAAATCAGTCTCAATTATAACCGTTACTCATATATCACATTTATGATTATGCACACTACCGATACGCACGCATAGCCTTGCGCAGCTCCTTCAACGTTGGCCGCTTGCCGTACATCAGCACGCCAGTGCGGTAGATCTTCGCCGCAAGCCAAGCCATCGCGCCGATCGACACCAATTGAATCGCAATCGACATCGCGATCTGCCAGAACGGTGGGCTGCTCATTCCGATACGTAAGAACATAATCATAGGCGAGAAAAATGGCACGAATGACATCGTCACCACGAACGGAGCATTCGGATAGTTAAGTCCGAAGATCGCAATCATGAAAGCCGCTACGATGATATAGGTGACTGGCATAATGGCTGGCCCCACATCCTCAGTGCGGCTGACAAGCGAGCCTATTGCTGCGAAAATCGTCGCATAAATGAAGAAACCGAGTAAGTAGAAAATTAAGAAATAAATGATCAGTGATATTTCTAAATCGCTCCAACTGATATTCAGTTCCTTGATGGCCGAGGCATCGCTAAATTGAATATTAAGGACAGAAACGGCGATTAGTACAGCTATTTGTGATAGCGCCAGTAAGCAAATGCCAATAATTTTTCCAAACATCTGCTTCAGCGGTGACACGCTTGTAATGAGTAATTCCATGACGCGCGTGCTTTTCTCCGCTGTGATTTCCGTTGCAACGAGATTCCCAAATCCAATTGCACCCATGTAAAGCATGAAGAGTAGAATATAAACCAGTATATAAGACAACCTCATTTGGGACTCTGTTTTGCCCGTAGCAGCTTGATCCGTTGTGGATATTTGCACGGTTTCCAACGACACAGGTGTTTGGATATCGGTTTTTAGCGTATCTGGTAGACCAGCTCCTTGCAGCACCATATCCGTCTTGATTAGCTGAAGTGCCGTTTGCAGCTTATTTTTTGGTGAGGAATCCAGCGTCCCTGTGGATTTATAGCGCAGCTTCGGGAATCCGCCCTGTTTCCCATCCGTGAACTCTAAGTATCCCTTAATCTTCTTATCGATGATTTGCTGCTTCCCATATGCCTCATTTGCTTCTACACTGCCTTGATCTGAAAGGGGTACAATTTGTATCTCTGCATTCGGCTGATTGTTATAAAAAGCTTCTAATTTGGATGCCACAATCGCTTGTTGCTTACCAAATACCCCTATTTTCATCGCTTCATCGGAAGAAAATTGCTTAATAATCGTTGGAAGATGGATCAAAAGCGACATCAGGATTAGTAAGATGAGACTCATCACTTGAAACGATTTCGTGCGAAAACGAGACAGGAATGTAAATTTAATGACTGTCCATATACTATTCATTTTGGCTTCCCACCTTCTGGATAAAAATTTCATTCAAGGTTGGCTCCATAATTTGAAAACGCTGCACAGTGGACCGTTCCATCGCGTATTGCAGAATACGCTGCGCGGCTTCTGGTTGCGCAATGCGAAGCTCGTACCCATTTAGCCCTTGGTTCACCGAAATTACGCCTTGAAGCTTCTCTAACCCCTCTACACTCGTCGATGTCTCCAGCACAACTCTCTCCTTAGGGAAGCTCGCTTTAATGTCCTTTAAGCCCCCTTGAAGAATTGTATTTGAGCGATGCAGCATACAGATATTCTCACAAAGCTCCTCCACATGCTCCATCCGATGACTGGAAAATAAAATCGTTTTCCCCTCATCACGGAGGCTTTTCACCGTTTTTTTGAGCAGTTCTACATTCACTGGATCTAGTCCGCTAAAGGCTTCATCCAGAATCAGAATCTCGGGATTGTGAATAACCGCCGCAATGAATTGAATCTTCTGCTGGTTCCCTTTGGACAGCTCCTCAACCTTACGGTTGTAATAATCAGGAACCTCAAATCTTTCCAACCATAACTTCAAGCTGCGCTCTGCTTCGCGTCGTTTCATGCCCCTAAGTTCAGCTAAGTATAAGATCTGCTCGCTAATTTTAACTTTAGGATATAAGCCACGCTCTTCAGGCAAATACCCCATTAAGCTGCGTAGCTCTTCCCGATATCCTTGTCCATTCCACAATATGTTACCTTCATCTGGGTATATGAGTCCGAGTACCATCCGCATCGTTGTCGTTTTACCAGCTCCGTTTGCGCCTAACAAGCCATAAATTTCCCCTTGCTTCACTTGCAGCCCAATCCGATTTACGGCCGTTTTATCCCCGTACTGCTTCGATACTTGTTCAACAACTAAAGGGTATGTCATCTATGAGCCTACCTTTCATCACGAAGTTGCGTACACTCACTATTTTACATGAAAATGGAAAAACAATGAATTTTTCTTCACAAAATCAAAAAAAGAGAAGCTATTAACGCTTCTCATAGCGATTTAACGCTAACTTTTGGATTTCAATGGCTCGATCAATTTTGGATGCTTTCATCTTACTAACGTAGCTATCGAACGAATCTAGCGGCTCGACGCCGAGAATAATCTTCAGAGACATCTCATCGACGAGTGTCATCACATCCATCATAATGGAAGAAAATTCAGCACTCTAAAGTTCCGTCTTCGGAATTTGCGGTAATGTGTACGATTCAACTTGCGTATCCGCCCAGATCCCAATTGCTTTCCTTTGCTCAGGCAAGGTGTAATACTGCTCAACATACCGAACATCCTGAACAAACGGCCCAAAATAGCTGGCTCTCGTATACATCGACAAGGCTTGTGAAGGGGCCAGCTTATCTGGATTCCGCAGGATCCAATCCGTATACGTTGGGTATCCGTCTTTCAACGTGTAGCTCGTTCCTTCAATCCCGAAATTAAAGAGCATATGACCCTCGTCACTATAGCCGTAATCAAGCAGCTTGGCAGCCTCTGCCGCATGTTTACTGTTACTTGAAATAGCGACCCCGCCGGTACCGACATAATCATAGCTTTTCTGCCCAAATTTCGGCTTATCCCCTTTATGGAGCACGGGATAGGGAGCTGCTGCAAACAGAGCCGATTTATTCTTCTCCTCAACTAGCGGCTGCCATTTCCCAATGCCCGCCCCCGCATTCCAGATCGTTGCTCCACTTCGCCCCGTTACCATATTGGAGTCCATTGTTTTGGTATCCACAGATGCAATGTTCTTATCGATTAATCCTTCCTCATACCACCCTCGGAACGTGGCTAAGAAATCTTGGTATCCCTTCTCCATCGGGCCGTATTTTACCTCACCATGATCCTGATAGAAGCCTTTTCGAATCCCATATGCGCCTACAAAAGCGCCCCCCTCAATCCCGAACAACGGATTCGGCACACCTAGGAATGTCAACGGAGCTGCAATTCCTTTCTTCTCCTTGAACACCTTAAGCACCGTATGCCATTCCTCTATCGTGGTTGGCACCTCTAGTCCAAGTTCATTAAGCCAATCCTGACGGATAATGGGTCCTTGATACGTACGAAGCTTATCATCGCCACGGATAAAAGGGAAAACATAATAGCTGCCGTCATCTGTCCGGATTTGCTTATCGATTTCGGGATGATCCTTTAAGTACTTCTTCAGATTAGGTGCATACTTATCAATGACCTCATTCAGCCTCAAAATATAGCCATCTTTGATCGCCTTTTCGGGCCCGCCAGGGAAGCTGTCCCACTCGTACTCCATCATATCAGGCAAGTCGCCAGAGGCTAATAAGACATTCATCGCTTCCTTGGCCTGATTCGCTGATGGCTGTATGAAGGAAAGCTGGACCCCAGTTCGCTTCTGCCATTCTTGGAAAAAGGGAATATCCTTGAATGTCGCTTTCACACTCGCGGCATTCCCATTCAGCTCTGACCAATAGGTCAGCTTCGTCACTGCTGGTACAGACTGCTCCATATCCTTGGCCGTAGCTGTAGGCTGCCCTGCCGGTGTCGTAAGATTCGTCGGACTCTCAGAAGAGCATGCCGTCAGTCCAAGGGTGATTATACTTAGAAGTAATAGCATCTTACTCCTAGCTCGTCTGCTCATTCCGTTCCCCTCCCCGCATCTAACCTCAATTCATTTCCTTATACTTCCCAGGTGTTATTCCCTCGTATTTCTTGAAAACACGAATAAACGTAGCCACTTCATTATAGCCAACTAGCCGCGCGATCTCTGAGATCGAATCTTGCTTATAGCTGATCATCTTCTTCGCTTGTTGAATTCGGTATTTCGTAATGTAGTCGAGCAAACCCTCACCTGTCTGATCCTTGAATAACTTGGACACGTAGCTGCCTCTTAAGGCAAAGTTCTCACCAATCGTATTCACATTCAAATTAGCGTCTTGATATTGATCCTCAATATATTGCATAACTTTCGCGATGAGCTCGCGCAAGGTTTCCGTACGTTCTTTCGTCTGGTTCGCTTCTATTCTAGAAGCGGCAAAGGCACATACCTCTCTGAGCAGCAGCTGCAGCTCTTGCTGCATTTCCAGAATGGTGTCGCAGGCAATGATTTTATCCATCCATAACGGGTTGTCCCCTAGCCATGGCTGCGTAGTTCCGTCCCCAAGCTCATTCATCGCTTTCACCATCGTACCTACAAGATTGAAGATAAGACACCTGGCCAAAGTAAGCGACACCAGCGGCTTATCGAAATTGCGCCCCATGATCTCGTTCATGCTAGCAGAAGCTTGCTCAATATCCCCCGCTTTGATGAGATTAATAATTTGCTGCTCCACTTGGAGCGGATAGTAATAGCCCTGCTGAAGCTTATCTGCCGTGTCGATTCGAATCTCATCGTAGGTAATGATCTCTCTTTTCCCTCGAACCATCTTATATTCCATCGCGTCCAACGCTTCACTATATGCCTCAGCAACGCCAATTAAAGAAGGGTGAACACCGCTGATGGATATCGTTAAATCCATATGAAACCGTGTCAGGAACCGCTGTGCCTCGGCAGCAATCCAATCCAGATCAGCCTTCCGCTCTGCTGCATCCGTTTCTGCAAAGTTCACCAAGCACACCATCATGTCATCGATTTCGGCTACATAACCAGCATGCTGACGATGACCAGTGAGTTCTTCAACAACATTCGTGATAATGAACTGCATTAATTTTCTACGTTCATTGATGTCCATACCTGGCAAATTCGTAGATATACTATCGGAATTCTCAACCGCAAACAGGATAACCGCGAAATGATTCGAAATCAAATCCATATGGAAGGTTTTGAAAGCTTCCTCATACGAAACGAGCGAATCAATTCGCCCCTTCAACAGCCGATTTAACATATTTGAACGGAGCACGTGATGGTGAGATTGCAACTGCATTGCGATTTGATCTTTTTCATTACGCGTGTGGGAGATCACTTTCTGAATGAAATGCAGTTCATTCCCATCTGCGCGTTCATCGAAGGCATTTTTGTCAGAAATCGATTGAACCAAACGTTGGATAGGTGAGTAGTTACGGCGCAGAAAGAACCATGTTAGCACCGCTGCACCAAATAAGCTGATCAGTATGCTGATATAAGTAAACTTGCGGACATACTCCGCTTTTTCCCAATACATACGGCTTGGAATGATCAGTACATATTTCAAATCAGAAACAGCCGACTGAATATAGAAAAGCTCTGATTCTCCGTCCTGCGATGGTTTGTACGTGACATTATCCTCATCCGGCAATTGGTCCAAAATGAGATTCTTGTTCACTGTCACAGGGACATTGGAGAGTAGAACTTGATTGTCATGATTAAGGATGACGATTTGCCCACCGCTAAACCCAGAAATGCTTTCAATCGCCTTCTCGAATCGCTCCCGATCAGCCATCACAACGACTGTCCCCGTTTGCTTGCCGTTCAGATCCTTGGGCAAGTGTGTGACATACGCGATGGAAGATGAAGAAGGACCAGCATCTACACGGGGAAGGATTAGAAATTGGTTATTCGTAGCTTGGTGAATCGTATCCAGCCATTGTTCATATCGGAGGGTACCTGTATTGTGAATCGTATCAAACGCTGTATGCAAATCACGCATATTGCCTGGACGGAGAATCGATGCCTCCTGATCCCAAGTCACATAGAATTCATCGATTGTCGCATACGAGGTTTGATACATCCGAAACTCTTTGACGAGCTGAAACGCGAGATATTGATCATCATTGGTTCGTACATTGGTGTACATCAGACTTTGAAGCTTAGCATTCCAAGTAATTTCCATATTCAACCGTTTCATCAAATCGAATTGCGTGTCGATCGTGTAACGGACTTGTTTGAGTAAGGAATCATTCGCACGATGAATTTCACTTTTTAGCACATGACTAGACTGTGAATAAATAAGAATGCTCATCAGCATCGGCACGAACAATACGGCACTGTATGATAACAGCCAAGTAAAGATAATGCTCTTCCTTTTTGGCCAAAAAAATCGAAACTTCACATGGATCTCCTCCCACTGCGCACCTTGAAAATTCCTCTGAAGGGATTGTCTCCTTCACTCTATTATACCTCTGTTCGCAAGGGGAGGAATGTCCAAAATGACAAATCCGATTGATAAAAGCGCTACTAGATCTCTATTTCCATGCTCTACCCCTTCAGGGAGCCCACCATAACCCCTTTGACAAAGAACCTTTGCACAAATGGGTAGACACACAGAATTGGCAATGTTGCCACGACGATCGTCGCATATTTAATAGTTTCCCCGATCTGGAAACGATCACCCGCATCCGCTCCCACGGACATGCCATCTGTTGAATTGGAAATTAAAATTTCTCTAAGAACGAGCTGTAGGGGGAAGAGATCACGATTTTTAATAAAGATCGATGCGTAAAACCAGCCATTCCATTTATCTACAGCATAGTACAGAATCATAACGGCAATGACGGGCATGGACAGGGGGATGATAATTCTGAACAAAATCGTAAAGTGATTGGCCCCATCGATTTTGGCCGACTCCTCTAAGCTGTCTGGTATCGCCATAAATGCTGTTCGCATAATAATCAAATTAAATGTGGAGATGGAGAATGGAATAATCGTCGCCCATAGCGTGTCGAGCAGGCCTACATTTTTGACAATCAAATACAGTGGGATTAACCCCCCATGGAAGAACATTGTAATCACGATAATGATCATGAATGCCTTATTCCAGATGACATTTTTCCTAGAAAGCACGTAGGCGCCTAGCGCAGTCATCAGAAGGTTGACGATCACACCAGCCACAACGATAAACATCGTATTGCGGTAACCAATGAGAATCCCAGGGTTCTTCATCACCCCTTTATAGGCTTCCCAACTAAAACCAAGTGATTTATATAAAATTCCTTTGTGCGCAACTAATTCATTCGCTTGACTGAACGAAGCAAATAAGACATAAAGCAAAGGGTATAACGTAACTACTACAAGTAGGGTCAAAATCAAATGAATCGCAATATCGAATAGTCTTTCTACGAAACTAGGTCCTTTTCTCATCAACATCACCTCACCATAAGCTGCTTTCATTTACTTTACGACTAATGTAATTCGCTGTAATAAGTAGGATGAGATTGATAATGGAATTAAATAAGCCAACAGCGGAGCTGTAACTCCATCCAAACTCAAGCAACCCTTTGCGATAGACGAAAGAGGAAATCACGTCCGCCGTTTCATAACTGACAGGATTATAGAGTAGAATGATCTTCTCAAAGCCCACGTTCAACAAATTACCCATACGCAAAATAAACATAATCGCAATAGTCGGCATAATGCCTGGCAATGTAATATACATCATCTGTTTCCAGCGACTTGCGCCATCCATACGTGCAGCTTCATACTGTTCGGTATCAATACTCATTAACGCAGCAATATAAATAATCGACTCCCAACCAATTCGTTGCCAAATCTCGGATAATATATAGATCGGTCGGAACAACTCCGCTTTTTGCAACATGGCTTGCCCGTCATATCCGAAGGACATCGCGATATTGTTAATGACACCATCCGCGTTCGTAAAGTCTGTAATAATCCCGCAAATAACGACAAGCGAAATAAAATAAGGCATATACGTAATCGTTTGTGCGACCCGCTTGAACGTCTTACTCCGCACCTCATTGATCAACAGGGCCAAAATAATCGGAGCAGGGAACTCAAATAGTAAGGAGTACAACGAAATAACCAACGTATTTTTCAATATGCGCCAAAAGTAAAAAGAACTAAAAAAGTCATGAAAATGCTTAAAACCTACCCAATCACTTCCTAGAATTCCTTTCATAGGAGAATACTCTTTGAAGGCAATTAAGGCGCCATACATAGGTGCATAATGGAAAATGAGGTAATAAGCGAGTACGGGTACCATCATCAGGTACAAGTACTTATTGGCAATAAAATCTCGGATATATCGATTTGTCCCGGTTTGTTGTTTCGTGAGCGTTACGCTTTCCAGTGGCTGTGTATTGGCCATCTCCATCCTCACCCTCTCGCCAGTTTACTTGTAGAGCAAGGGGATCACAGATCCCCCACCTCACTTGTGCTAAATGAAACTTATCGCTTATTATAGCGATCAAGTGCTGCTTGCTGAATCTCGATAGCGCGGCTTAAATTCAGTGACTTCATTTTATCTACATATTTCTCGAAACCATCTACGGGCTCGTTGCCCAAAATGATTTTCAGCGTCATTTCATCCACCAATGTATTCATGTCGCCCATGATTTTCGCATATTCGGAGCTTTCCTCCGGTGTCGGTGTAAGCGGCGGCAAGCTATATTTGGCTGTATCGGTTTTCTTCCACACATTGATGGCATCGCGTTGGGTTGGCAGCACAAAGAATTGCTCTGCATAACGCTTATCCTGGATGAATGGACCGTTGTAGCTGCCACGAATGTACATGGACATCGCTTGTGCAGGAGCTAACTTTTCTGGATTTTTCATCAGCAAATCCGTGTATTTCGGATAGCCATCCACCATCGCGTAGCTAACTCCCTCTGTTCCGAAGTTGAAGAACATGTGACCTGCTTCACTGTACCCATAATCTAGCATCTTCACAGCTAATTCTGGATTCTTGGACTTTCCTGTTACCGCGACAATGCCACCAGAGGAATACGGGTTATCCTTTTGACCAAATTTCGGCGTATCGCCTTTCTTCAGTACCGGATATGGCGCAGCTACCAGCTGTGCTTTAGGATCTTTCGCCTGAACTAGCGGCTGCCATTTGCCCATTCCACCGCCTGCATTACCGATACTTGCCCCTGTCGCTCCCGTTGCGAAGCTGCCATCCAAAGCTTTCGTATCCACCGTAGCAATGTTCTTATCTAGTAAGCCATCTTGATACCATTGGTGGAATGTCTTCAAGTACTCCTTAAAGCCACTTTCCGAAGGTCCGTATTTGATTTTCCCATTGTCCAAATAAAATCCACGGTTTACGCCAAATGCACCTAAAAATGCACCGTTGTACGATTCATTGAAAAATCTAGGTTTGCTGATAAACGATAGTGGCGCTGCTGCACCTTTCTTCTCTTTAAAGGCTTTCAATGTCGCTGTCCAGTCATCAATCGTTTCAGGAACAGGGAGTCCTAACTCATCTAACCAATCTTTACGAATCATCGGTCCTTGGAAAACCTGCAAGTATTCATCGCCTCGAATGAATGGGAACGCATAATAGCTGCCGTTATCTGTTTTTACCATTTTGTCGACATCTGGATGCTCTTTGAGGTATTTCTTCAGGTTAGGCGCGTATTTATCAATCAGATCATTCAATTTCAGGATGTAACCATCTTTAATGGCTTTCTCAGGTCCACCTGGGAAATCGCTCAGGAAGTTGTATTCGATCATATCCGGCAAATCTCCAGATGCCAGCATCACGTTAAGTGCTTCTTTGGCTTGTCCCGTTGGCGGCGCTAAGAATTTAAGAGGAACTCCCGTTTTCTTCTGCCACTCTTGGAAAAAGGGGACATCCGCATGTGTCGTTTTCACACCTGTTAAGTTCCCATTCAACTCACCCCAATACGTTAGGGTTTTATCTGTTGTCATCGGATACGTCGTCGCGGTAGTTGTCGCTGGTGACTGTGACTCACTCGTTGTTATCGTCGATTCCGTCTTCGAGGAACAGGCAATGGCTGTACCCATCATCATGATAATCATAGTTGACGCTAAAATTTTCTTCATTCGTTGACCCTCCACTACATGTTATGGTGAGATGCATCTCTTCCTTAAGCGTAGTGGAATCAACCGGATTAACCTATGAGCAATATGAAAAATGGCATGCTCATTTCGTCATGTCAAATTGTTGATTTCAACAACCCGATGGGCGAAATCACAAAATCAGCCCTTATAAAGGCAAAAAAATAGCACGGAACGATGAACTTTCACATCATTCCGTGCTATTGGTATGGTTTACAAACCAAAAATGGCATCTATAACTGGCTTTGTTGTTCCACCTGGATACAAGACATACAATAATACGTAAACCATCACACCTGTAGGCGCTGTTAGCAGCCACACAAATGCGGCAAACTTACCAATTTTCTTATGTTTAAGGAACTTCTTCTTATAAGCGAACCATAGCGTGACGAGGCCAAGAACGCCTCCTATTGTAGCCAAGGTGATATGGAAGAACAAGAACAAATGATAAGGCAGCTTTAAACTCTCTGGCCCGCCAAATGCCGTGTTTCCTTCAAACAAGGTACGGGACATGTAGATGATGAAAAAGGCTAAAGCAAAAATCGCGCCTAAAACCATCAGCTTCTCATGTGTATCCCGGTTTCCTTTGACGATATGATACCATCCGAACCCAACAAAAATGGCACTAATCACAATAAACATCGTAGAAATCGTAGGTAATATGTGCATCTTTCTATTCCTCTCCTAAGCGCGATTCCAGTTCCCGCCTTGATTATTCAAGCTATCTTGTGATGGGATAGGATCCAATTCATCATCATCCTTGCGCTCTCGGCGATACCAGCGGAAGAATATATAAGCTAATGTTGCGCCATAGATAATCTCTTGCAATATCTTCATGATGACACCACCGAGCTGTTGATCATCAATCGGTGATAAATGAGCAAAAGGAACAGTGACGTTGTCATACATATCGTAGATAATCGAATCCGCAAAAATGATAAGCGCACATGCGGGTGTCAGCAAGACACCATTTCCGAAAATATATGCCATCTTCTTCAAATCGTTCAAGCGATTCAGCTCAGGAAGCGGACAAAATACCGGGAACCACATAATAAAGGCCGTCATTAAGAGCATCGTATGATAAGCAAGAAGCGGTACATCATTCTTCATCAAGTAATCCATAATAAAAGGCATATGGTAGATGGAGAAGAGCATATTGAACATGAATAATGCGAGCAGAGGCCGAGTTAAAAAAGTAAACAGACCGCGAAATACTACATTTTTCATACAAGCACGAACCAACCAAGCCGGTGTTCCTAACCAAATGAATATCGGTACGATTAAGTAAAGAATCGTTTGCTGCAGCATGTGCATACTGAACAAGTAGTGATGCCCAATATAGCTAATTGGACTTCCCTGCCCAATATAGAATAAAGCTAGCCCCGCGTAGAAGAGAAGCTGCGCTGAGATCGAAATTGGCTCTGATTCATCTGCTTTCACCATGCCTTTCACGACAAATCGACCATAACTATATCCGATTACAACGACGATCAACAATAAAACAGGATTCCACAAATCAAAAAATCCACCAATCTGACTCATACCTGCATCTATCTCCTCTCAAGCTGACTACTTCCGAATATCTCTACTTAAAAAAAGAGGAGGCACTTTGTCTAAACAAAGTTGCCTCTTCTATCTTTTTTACCACCAAACCCAATATACGGCTGTGATTACACCGGTAAGAGCAACGAATGCTCCTGCGAAGATAAAGATTAGAGGGAACAAGTGTCCTCTCTCTTTGGCATGCATCCAGAAAAGTAACTGAACAAGCGCCTGCACGATCCCTAAGGATACGATGAAAATCAAGATAAACGAACGATCCAAGTCTCCGTATAGTACGACAGCGAATGCCAACATCGTGAGTAGAATCGAAATGATGTAAGTTAAATAGTGATTCACTGGTGAATCGTGCTTCACTCGTTTGCTAGGTGCGTGTGTATCATGAGAATTGCTGCTCATTTAGTGACCCACCTTCCCCATCAGATAAACAACTGTGAAGATAAATACCCAAACTAAGTCGATAAAATGCCAGTACAGGGAAGCGACATAGAACTTAGGTGCCGTTACAACTGTAAGACCTTTCTTCATCCCTTGGAAAATCAACAGCGTAATCCAGCAAACACCGAATGCTACGTGAGCACCGTGGAAACCGACTAACGTATAGAACGAGGTGGAGAAAGCACTCGTCGTAAACTTGTGACCTTCATGCACATACTCGTAAAACTCGTAGATCTCCATGCCTAAGAAGGAAAGACCGAACAAAACCGTAACTGCCAACCAAGCTAACAATTGACCTACTTTTTGACGGTGCATCGCAATGATTGCGAATACACTCGTCAAACTGCTCGTCAAGAGAATAAACGTTGACCAACCAACTGTTTTAAGCTTGAAAAGCTCATCAGCTGTTGGGCCATCCGGAACAGAGTTCCGAAGGGCAATGTAAGTTGCGAATAAGCAACCGAACAAAACAACCTCTGCACCAAGGAAAAGCCAGAAACCAAGAACTTTATTCTTCCCTTCGAGGGTAGCCGTTTCCGGATTAGCAGGCAGTGCGCCCGTGTGATGACTACTCATGCCTTTACCCCCTTATGATCGTCTTCAAGTTCTTCCGGTTCAATATGCCAACCGTGATCGTCATATACGGAACGCAAGAACATGGCAATGAAAGTAACTATGATCCCTGCTCCAGCTACATAGTAGTTTTTGTACATAAAGCCAAAACCAGCGATGAACAATCCAACAGACATGACAAGCGGCAAGATCGATGCAGAAGGCATGTGGATCGAACCGATTGGCTCAGCTGGTGTCATTTGCTTGTTTCCAGCCATTTTTTCTTTCCAGAAAGCATCTAACCCGCGAACAAGCGGAGTTTGTTTGAAGTTATATTCAGGTGCAGGTGATGGAATTGTCCACTCCAAGGAGCGTCCATCCCATGGATCTGCAGGAGCCGTCATAGGTTTTCTAGCTGTAGAGATGATGTTGATAAGGAACACCAACGTACCAATACCCATTAAGAAAGCACCAATCGTTGATACAAAGTTACCAGCTTCGAGACCATATCCTGGTTGATACGTAAATACGCGTCTCGGCATCCCCATTAGACCCAAGAAATGCTGCGGGAAGAATGTCAGATGGAAGCCAATGAAGAATAACCAGAAATGTAATTTACCCAAGCCTTCACTTAGCATACGACCAAACATTTTCGGCCACCAGTAGTATAGACCTGCGAACAAACCAAGAACGAGACCACCAACGATAACATAGTGGAAATGCGCTACTACGAAATACGTATCATGGTATTGGAAGTCAGCCGCTGGAATCGCAAGCATAACCCCTGTTGTTCCACCCATGACGAAGGTTGGAATGAAAGCTGTAGCGAAGATGTTCGCTGTTGTGAAGCGGATTTGACCACCCCAAAGTGTGAACAACCAGTTAAAGATCTTGACGCCTGTAGGAACCGCAATCGCCATTGTAGCAATCGCGAAGATCGAGTTCGCTACTGGACCTAAGCCTGATGTAAACATATGGTGGACCCAAACCATGAAGCCTAAGAATCCAATTAGCACTGTTGCAAATACCATGGAGCTGTATCCGAACAGACGTTTTTTCGAAAAAGTAGAAACAATCTCAGAAATAATACCGAAGGCTGGAAGAATCAAAATGTAAACTTCGGGATGCCCGAAAATCCAGAATAAATGCTCCCACAGTACGTTGTTACCGCCTCTGGCTGCATCGAAGATAGCTCCGCCAAAGACACGGTCAAACATAAGTAAAACTAGAGCAACAGTAATTGCTGGGAAAGCAAGAACGATCAAACCTGAAGTTACAAAAGCAGACCATGTAAACATAGGCAGACGCATGTATGTAAGACCAGGAGCACGCATGTTAATAATCGTTACGAGGAAGTTGATCCCCCCGATTAATGTCCCGATACCTGCAATTTGCAATCCAAGTACATAGAAGTCCGTACCTTGCAAGTTACCTTCTAGAGTTTCTCCCCAAACTGAGTCAGTAATCGAGGATAAAGGTGCGTATCCTGTCCAACCTGCGTCAGGAGCACCGCCCAAGAACCAACTTGTGTTCATAAGCACACCACCGGCGAAGAATAACCAGAAGCCGAGTGAGTTAACGAAAGGGAACGCAACGTCCCTTGCACCAATTTGTAGTGGAACGATGGCATTCATGAAAGCGAAAATGACCGGCATTGCCGCAAAGAAAATCATCGTCGTTCCGTGCATCGTTGTTAATTGGTTAAATGAATCTCCGATGAAAATTTGTTGATCTGGATAAGCAAGTTGAATCCGGATCAATATCGCTTCAAGTCCTCCTACAAGGAAGAAGAAGCCGCCCGCTAGTAAATACAGGATACCGATTTTCTTATGATCGACGGTTGTAAGCCAATCCATAAGCCCGGTATGTTTTTTTACTGGATGAGAGTGAGCCAACGTATGAACCTCCTTTACATCAAGAGTTTATTTCAATGTTAATGTTTGTAAGTATGAAACGATATCTTTAATTTGAGCGTCATCTAACTTGCCGTTAGCTTCTTTACCGAAAGCTGGCATTTTGTTACCTGGTTTCAGTTCTTGCGGATTATGTATCCACGATGCTATGTTCTCAGGTGTCTTCTCAAGGATACCTGCAAGTGTGTCGCGATCTGCGAAGCCTTTAAGGTTAGGAGCAACCCCAGGGCCGCTAGCATTAACAGCATGACAAGACATACAGTTTTCTTTGAAAAGCTCTTCACCTTTTTGTGTAGATGCCGACACAGTATTAGGTGCTTTCATTTTCGCAACCCAAGCATTAAAATCTGCTTCCGACTTAGAAGCTACCGTAAAGTTCATCAATGCATGTGAAGCTCCGCAAAGCTCTGTACATCTACCTTGGAATGTTGCGATTTCATCAGCTTGCAAGTAAAGCGTATTACGGATACCTGGGTTTGTATCCACTTTACCACCTAGGGATGGTACCCAGAATGCGTGCGCTACGTCAGCAGAAACGACATCAAAGGCAATGATTTTGTCCTCAGGAATCACCAGCTGCTGAGCTGTTGCGATACCAAGGTCTGGATATTCAAACTGCCACCAGAACTGATGCGCAGTGACTTTCACATGGATAGCGTCTTTGTTCTTGTTGTAATTCTCGGAGTGTTTGAACGTGTAAGACACTGTTGGCACCGCAAGTACTAACAGCAAGAGAATTGGAATTACCGTCCAGATAATCTCCAAAACATGACTTCCTTCGACTTGTTTCGGTATGCTTTCGTCGCCTTTACGTTTGCGAAAGCGAACTAAAACGTACACATAAATCGCAAATACGACAATTACGACAAAAATCATGATAAAGAGACTTAATTTCATTAAATAAAGCTGCTCCGTCGCCACAGGACCTTTTGGCACTAAAGCAGATAAGGTTGGGTCTCCGCACCCAGTTAGCATGAGCGTCATTACCGCTAGAAGGGGTAGCAGACGCCAGAACTTTTTCAATTGACTCATTGTATCAACCCCACTTTTAAAACAATATTTTTACCACGAAGGCCATGCCCATGTCAATTCACTTTAATAACTATAAATTCGTGAAAACTTTTTGTCAATCGCTGTAGGAGAGTTCACAAATTGTTCTTAAACAGCGACTGTAGCGATATATTTCCCTTCATGGTTATTTCCATACACCCACCTCTTTATGCATAAAAGCCTTTATTTGTGAACACGAATAATTAGACAGAAACATCTCATCCTATAGACATTAAATCGCATTGGGAGGTCTGTTAATTATGTTCAGGAAGTTAGGTTTTCCGATTTATGGAATCATATTCCTACTGCTTACATTATCCGCATGTGGTTCTAGCGATAAACAGTACAGAGGCGATCGTGATGACTCTACTAGCTCGAATTTTGGCACTCATGTCGAAAAAGCTGATCAGAATGATAGAGCCTATCAAGTTCAACAACTCTCCGGACCTGTTACGCACAACAACACAAAGCTAGAATACAGTCAGTATCTCTCTGACCAGCTCCATACTATGGACGGGGTCAATACAGCCTACGTCATGATTACAAATCAGAATGCTTATATCGCATTAATGATGGATAGCAGTGCGGTAGGTACAAAGGGACTGACCAAGGAGACGAATAATCAAGGAACAACCAAGGGCATCTACAACGATGATAATCCTTATGATGACTCCCTACCGTCTAATGATTTGAATAAAGGCTACAATAGTTATGAAACAGCTGTGCATCATGATTTACTTTCACATCCTTTTAAACAGGCTATTGCGGAGAAACTTCGTGTCTTACAACCGGATCTGATGGATGTCTATATTTCAGCAAATCGGGATTTCCTTAATAAAATGAATAACTATGCACAGGAAAGCTGGAAAGGCCATTCGCTTATGCCACTTCTAACAGATTTCAATCAGACGGTGACACGTGTGTTTGGAACAGCGCAATCCTTACCCCACGACTAGACAGATTTGGGCTCGCCTCCTATTGAGAAGCTTTCCCATGTAATAGGGGGTCTTGCTACGTCTTATGGAGCACAACCAGCATGTAAAACTTCTATTTATAAAGTGGTTTATTTCTGCTTGTGGGTCAGCTCCTGTTTTCATTTGTCTTTCATTCCTGTACAATGAGGGAATCGTCTTTACTAAGAAGGAAAAAGGGAGCTGGCCAATTACCCATGTCAAATGGATTTGCCTCATTAGGTATTAGAGAACAATTAGTTCAAGTTTTGCAAAATCAAGGTGTCGTAGAACCGACCCCCATTCAACGAGAAGCGATTCCAGTATTGTTAAAAGGTTCGGATGTTATCGCACAAGCTCAAACAGGTACAGGTAAAACCCTTGCCTTTGTACTTCCTATATTAGAAACCATTGATGTAGAAAGCTCGGATGTTCAAGCGCTTATTCTTACCCCGACTCGTGAGTTAGCGATTCAAATTAGCAATGAGTTGAAAACCCTTGTCCCGATCACAGGTGCTAAGGTCCTGGCTGCATACGGTGGGCAAGATGTAGAAAAACAGCTTAGAAAGCTTCAAGGCAACATACATATAGTAGTAGGAACACCGGGAAGATTGCTTGATCATCTTCGTCGCGGTTCTATCAATTTCTATAAATTGAAAATACTCGTATTAGATGAAGCAGATCAAATGTTGCATATGGGCTTCTTGCATGAAGTCAAGGACATCATTGCGCAAACATCCCCTTACCGCCAAACGCTGCTCTTCTCTGCGACAATGCCCGAACAGGTCATTAATCTGTCTAAGGCTTATATGAAGGAAGCCAAAGAAATTAAAATTCAAAGTAAACAAGTCACTTTGACTGAGATTCAGCAGGTGCTTGTCCCTACGACTGATCGTGATAAACAAGACGCTCTTATCGCTGCAATCAAACAATACAGGCCTTATCTTGCGATGATTTTCTGCCGGACCAAAGCCAAAGCAATTGCGCTCAATGAAACGTTGCAAGAAATTGGTTTAATGTCTGATGAGCTTCACGGCGACTTGTCTCAAGCGAAACGTGAGCAAGTGATGAAGCGTTTCAGAGAAGGACGTATCGAGCTCTTAGTCGCTACTGACATCGCTGCTCGTGGTTTAGATGTGGAAGGCGTTACGCATATCTTCAACTATGATGTACCTCAAGATGCCGAAAGCTACATTCATCGGATTGGTAGAACGGGTCGTGCTGGCGAGTCAGGCGTAGCTGTGACTTTCGCAACGCAAAGAGATATGCCAACGATCGAGCTCATCGAAAAAGGCATCAAAATGTCATTGCGCGGTCCAGATGGAGGGCAAAGACGTGTTGTTCGTTCCAAGACAGAAGATTACATCGAGCAAGATGGCAGAGGGTCTGCAAGAAAAGGTGGAGCTGGAGCTTCACGCGGTGGCAGACGTAATGACCGTACGGGTGCCCCAGAGCAACGCAGCGGTGGACGTGCGGGAAGACCTGGAGCACGTGAGCTTCGCGGCGATCGTTCGAGTGTGCAATACGGCAGCGAACGAAAAACTGGTTTTGGCGCCAAAGGTGACAAATTCGGTGGACGCGGCGGTGCTGCTGGCGCAGGCCGTTCCGGTGAAAGACCTGCGAAAGTGAATTCAGAACGCAATCCGAATACATGGGGTCGCGCAACCGTTGTTCACGAATCGCCAACTACGAATTCCGCTCCAGCTCGTGGAACGAACATGAACGCTGCGAAAGCACGTGTCACTGGTTCCTACAGCGGTGGTGGTGAAGGTGCGGAGCGTAAGCGTTCAGCTCCACATGGCGATAAGTCCTACTCGCCATATAACAAATATGCCGGCGCAGGTCGTGATGACGCGGCTGCTGCGTCTCGTACACTTCGCGGCGGCAAAGGCCGCGGCGATGGCGGAGCACGCGGTGGCGCTGCTCCTCGCGGTGAGGGCTTCGGCTCCCGCACGAGCGGTGCTCCTCGCGGCGAAGGCTTCGGCTCCCGCACGAGCGGTGCTCCTCGCGGCGAAGGCTTCGGCTCCCGCACGAGCGGCGCTCCTCGCGGACGCAATGATGAGCGTGGTGCGCGCAGCGCGGCACCTCGCGGCGAGGGCTTCGGCTCACGCGGCGGTGCTCCTCGTGGCGACAGACCAAGCGGCCCACGCGGTGGGCAAGGCGGCGCTCGTGGAAGTGCACCAAGAGGCACTCGCGGCGGTGGCGGCAAGCGCTAGATTGATGAAGCGATTTCATGCAAGTCTTTACCGATGAAGCCTTACGATGTAAACTATAGGTATGGTTAATTAAGTTCCTAAGGTCAAAAATCGTTTCACACCGTTCACGCACTTAGGATTTACCCCCCATCCAATCGAAGGAGGTATGTTCCATGTACGCATTAAAGGATAAGGAAATGATTTTTGTATTCACTGGCCCGCACGGGGCAGGTCGTAAAACCGTTGCCGAAATGTCCGGCTCCACCTTGGGAATGAAACAAGTGATTTCGTATACCACCCGACCTCCGAAACCAACAGAGGAAGATGGACAGGATTATCACTTCATCTCACCCGCCCAATTTGTTCAGGCACAAACTGGCGGTGAATTTATCGAAGTCAGTACCGTAAACGACCATCTATACGGGATCAAAAGCGCTGATATTGAGCGAATGTTCCAGCAAAGCGGAAGCATTTACTTGATCTTGAATCGCTTTGGCGCCGAAACGCTCAAAAAGCTATATGACGATCGCGTTGTCCAAATCTTCATTTATGCCCAGCGAGACACACTTGAAGAACGGATGAAAGAAAGCGGAGATTCAGAAGAAATCGCCGCCAAATATTTGTCTGATTATGAGAATGAATTAGCTTACCGTGACCAATGTGATCATGTTTTTGAAAATGTGGACCTGGCTCATACGGTATTTGATCTTACCAAAACATTGGATCTATATTTAAATCGTAATCTGGTCGACTTAGACTAGAAGCGAAGGGCACTAGCTGCCGATAAAGGCCTGGACGGTCCCCGTCCGGGCCTTTTCATCTAACCTAAGAACGGCGAAGCCGTGATTGACCCGTTCCTACTAAGGAGTTGAAACGCTATGAAAATCATTTCCATCGAACCTACACCAAGCCCCAATTCTATGAAGCTCAATATGGATGAGTCTTTACCTGCCGGTGTGCGTGAAACGTATACGAAAAAAAATGCAAATGGCGCTCCCGAGGACGTGCAGAAGCTGCTTGCTGTACCCGGCGTTATCAGTGTGTTCCACGCTGCCGACTTCATCGCGGTAGACCGGAGCTCCAAAGGCGACTGGCAGTTCATCCTGGCTCAAGCGCGCGAAATCTATGGCGAAGCTCAGTCATCTTCCGGAAGCAACCTGCCTACCGAGCAGCCTGCGGCTGAGGCATCCTTCGGTGAAGCGCAAGTGCTCGTGCAGATGTTTCGCGGTATTCCGCTCCAGGTGAGGGTGCGCGCAGGCACAGAAGAAGCGCGCGTCGCTATGCCGGAGCGCTTCACACAAGCCGCAGTCCGCGCAGGTACGGCATCGCCGAACCTGATCAAAGAGCGGAAGCTCGAGGAGCTCGGCGTCCGCTACGGCGAGCTGTCGGACATCGCAGGCGAAGTCGTCCAGGAACTGGACGCTTCTTACGACGATGCCCGCGTCGAAGACCTGGTCTCCCGCGCGATGCAGGAGACCACGGATGCCCCTGTGGAGGAGGCCGCCACAGGGGATCTTGTCGCAGCAGCTAGGCAGCTGCGGCACAGCGATTGGAAGCTGCGCTACGCCGCGCTTCAAAAGATCCAGCCGTCGCTAGAGACGCTGCCCCTCCTCGTCCATGCCTTGCAGGACGAGAACACGTCGCTTCGGCGACTGGCCACGGTGTACCTCGGGGATATCAAGGAACCCGAGGTACTGCCCTATCTGTATCGTGCCCTCGAGGACGATACAGCTTCTGTGCGTCGGACCGCAGGCGATACGCTGTCCGACCTTGGTGACCCCGCCGCGATGCCGGCGATGGCCAAGGCGCTGAAGGACCGCAACAAGCTGGTCCGTTGGCGCGCGGCACGCTTCCTTTACGAGGTAGGCGATCACACCGTGCTTCCGGACCTTCACGAAGCAGCAGATGACCCTGAGTTCGAGGTACGTATGCAGGTCAAGATCGCACTCGAGCGGATCGAGGGTGGTCATGCCGCGGAAGGCTCTGTGTGGCAGCAAATGACACGCAGAAATGACTAACTGAGTCCGTAACAAAAGCACGATTGCCTACTGCCCTAGCGGAAGTGGCATTCGTGCTTTTGTTGGATTTTGCCTACAAGCTCCCTTACTTCTTATACCGCTCAAAATACATAATTCTCTCCACAATCGTTGGATGAGAGCCACGGAACCACTGCACCAGCTTAGGTTGTGTAACGGGACTGAGATTCTCTTTCGCAATATGCTGAAAAGCCCGAATTGCTGCATCCCCATCCCCCGTCATCCTCATCGCATAGACATCTGCTCGATGCTCAATGACCCTTGAGAACGCATTTTGAGCTGGTGATGATAGGAAGCTCATCAACGAGATGAGCAGCAGAAGAATCGGTAATGCCGCTAAATCTCTTTCCCCTTGCATGCCCCAAAGTGAGCCCCAGCGTTTTAAGATTAGCCGATACACACGGAAAACCAACCAAAAGCCAACCAAACTGAGTGCAACACCATAGGCTATCCCCCAATAGATATGCCGTTCTACGTAATGACCCATCTCATGTGCCATGACTGTCAGGATTTCATCAGGCTGCAATTTCTTCAAAATAGTATCCCACAGCACAATACGCGCGTTCCCGCCGATCCCATTGACATAGGCGTTAATGGCATTCGTCCTTTCCGACATGTTGACCTCATAAACTTGATCCGTCGGTATGTGCGATTTGGCTGCAAGATCAAGAATTTGCGTTTTCAATTCCTGATTCTGAAGGGGTTGAAACTGATTGAACAACGGGTCCAGTACCACAGGCTGAATAAACGTGACGAATAAGATTAACGGGATTGAAATTAGCCACAACCATACCCACCATTTCTTAGGACTCCACTTACAGAGCCATCTAAAAATCCCTACCACGAGTATCGTGCCTACGATACCTATGAGAAATGTTTTGACATAATCCTTCAGAAAAATGATAGGCGTTTCATTGGAGATGCCGTAGGCTTGGTCGATTTTGAACAGAAACACATCAATTGGAAGAAACAGCACATCCATGACGAGGGTAAAAAGCACCACAAAAAGGAGCATTTGCAAGAAAGAAGCTCGGAATACTTTCTCCGCGAGTTGACGGAAGCTAACGGCTATGCCGAATAAGGCCACGGTCACACCCATTTGCAGGGGAGCGCTTAAAAAGAAGGTTAACGAATGAATCCTAGAAAGCGACTCCGCCTTGGCAATTTCTGCATGGGTCATGAACGTATTCGGATCCGCCACAGATCCAACTAATGTCATCGGGATTTGAAATAAATCCCCTTTTAAGAAATATAAAATCACGATAACGGCATAACTAACAAAAGCTGCTGTACACCACAAATAGAAACGTTTCATCCCATGCCTCCACGGTTATCTTGATAAGCTCATCTTATAGAGAGTAATAGCTTGTTTACCTAGTCTATGCGAGTAAGGCAACACCGTATGTGTCTCAAGGCACATTTTGGATATCATGTATTGCATTCTCCATCCTCCCATGATGTAATGAGAACATTGACAGGAACGGACGTGCTACATGAAGAAATTCAGTTTGCTCACACCTCTAGTGCTGGCTTTGGCCTGCTTTACACTTATTCTACTCCTAAAATCACATTCCCCCGATGCGAAAAAACTCCACACGACGTTATCCAGTCAAGTTGGAGAAGTTCCAGATCAGCATCATGAAGAGGAAACCGCAACCGAAATTCCTTTACCCATTATAGCTGTCGTAACAGAGGCCGTATCCACTACTAGCCAGACACCCAATGATGAAGCCTCTACTCTCACTAAGCAGCATGTTCACATACAAGCGATTCCCGCGCTCTCGCAGCTCCCCGAGCTGCCAAATGGTTGTGAAGCTGTCGCTGCGACCATGCTGCTGAATTGGGCCGGACTGCCGATAACGAAGGAAGAAGTGGCTCATGCTCTCCCTACAGGAGATATGCCCTATG
Organism: Paenibacillus sp. Soil766; assembly: GCF_001428105.1. Classification (GTDB taxonomy): domain Bacteria; phylum Bacillota; class Bacilli; order Paenibacillales; family NBRC-103111; genus Paenibacillus_E. The sequence goes on from NZ_LMSJ01000054.1 coordinate 257,633, forward strand.
AGAATGAGTTTGGTGCTTTTGTTGGCGCAAATCCCAAAGATGTTTTCGTTGGTGATCCTTTTGATATCGGCTATGGGATTTATCATACCCCAGTCGCGAAGCTGATGAATCAGTGGTTACCTGGTCACGTTCGCGATCTAACAGGAACCTCCTTTGAAGATTTGCTTGGCGTCATCGCGAAAGGCAACCCTGCCATGATTTGGGCAACCGAGCATATGGATAGTCCTTTTTTCGACTTGGAGTGGGAGGATGAGACGGGTGAGCTTGTCCCGTGGTATCAGCCGGAACACGCCTTATTGCTAACTGGCTGGGATGATGATTATGCTTATATGAACGATCCGATGACTGGTGAACAAGAAGCCTATCCGCTCGCTTCCTTCAAAGAAGCATGGGAGTTCATGGGTTCGCAGGCGATCACGATCATCGGATAGCGACTAATGAATTTGCAGAATGTAGCAAAGCACTATTTAGAATCCGAAAACTTATACTTCTATTGTGGTCAAAATTGCAAAAGAGCACTTTTGGAATAGGTTTCCCATCTGAAATTGAAAATTGATGCAAATACTTTTTGCACTTTTGAGAGAAGAGGGAGTGTATGTTAAGTAGCTCGAATGCTGGAGTAGTTTGAGTTATTTGAGTTGTTTGAGTTGCTGGAGTTGCTGGAGTTGCTGGAGTTGCTGGAGCAGTTTCCGTAGCCAAGTTCCTTTCAGCAGAGTAGATAGCAATCTACTCGCTTACTTTTCCCTCCCATAGCCTACATCCACCCCCACCCACCAAAAAAGCATGGACCTCCCCCGAAAGGGGTTGTCCATGCTTTTTTATAAGGGATCCAACTGAACGGCCGCTTGCTTGCCGCTTAGCTGGATGCCTGTGCGCTTCTTACCGTGGGAGGTGAGCTTCTCCACTAACCCCTCCAGTAATTCCTTGGCTTTCGCGCCTTCCTTGCCCGAGATCTTAACAACCAGCAGGACGGCGTCTCCGCTCTTCAACATGCGTTCAGCTTGTTGACGCTTCGTCTCGAGATCGTGATCTTCGATGTTGGCGGTCAAGCGAAGCTCCTTGACCTTCGGGCCTTGTTCTTGCTTCCGAACCTGCTGCTTTTCTTGCAGGGCCTCTTGTTTGGCTGCGCCTGCTCCAATCAGCTTGCAAGGAGGCGGGCTGCTCATGAGCGAGGTGCAGACGAGGTCTACTTTTAACCTTTTGGCAAGGAGAAGCGCGTCCTTCGTGGACATTACACCTAAATCCTCACCTTGCAGCCCCGTAACTTGAACTTCGGAAGCTTTGATTTTCTCGTTCTTAATAATCATTGTGAATACACCTAATCTTTCGCTATAATGAACCCATCCACCCGTAGGTGGATAGAGGTTGGCCTAGTTATTACGCGTGTTGCAATCGTTATATAAGGAGCTGTCTGTTACCCGATGAATAATAAACAATTAGAAGAGCAAATGATCGAAAATTACAAACGTGAAGAGCATATGATGATTTTGGTTTTTGCACAGTGGTGTATAAACCATGGTCTGGACCCTGCAGCACTTTATCTTAGCGCCTATCCAGACCAGCCCAATAATGAAGCACTTGAGAAAGCACTTGAATTAACGGTACCGAAAGAGGAAGCCGGCGAGGTACCGGATGACACTTTGCTTGGCGTGCTTTCCCTCTTTGGCAATGAAGAGCTGGCGTTCATTGTGACGCAAGAGATCGACAAGAGATCGAAGCGCACGCGCTAAGCGGGCACTCATCCACTAGCCTTGAATCCCGCTAGATTACGTAACTGTGCTGATGACTTAGCTGAAAAGCTTCCGCCAACAACTCCACAGTCCGTAGTCTCGTTTCCACTTGGTGTCCACCTGCAACGACCATGACTTCGTCGACACCATAGCTTTCGGCAAGATGCAGGATTTGTTCCCTGACCTGGCCAGGATTACCCACGATCATCCGTGAGCGATTGTCTCTCACACGGGTTTGATCCCAATCGGAATACGTATATTCCGCAGCTTCCTTCGGCGATTTCACTCCAGTGAACTCGCCTTTTTCCATTTGCAGAATACGCAAATCGACTGAGGTCGCAAGCTCCTCCGCCTCGGCTGTCGTTTCGGCGCACAGCGCATAGATGCACACCGTCGCCTGCGGCACGACATTAAGAGCGGACGGCTGGAATGAGCTGCGGTAGCTGCGCACCGCATGCTGACCTCCCGCGCCGTTGATGAAGTGCGCGAAGCAGAAGGCTGCGCCTGCCTGCGACGCATACACCCCGCTCTGCCCAGTGGAGCCGAGCAGCCACACCTGGGGCATCGAGGCCACCAAAGGGGTGGCACGGATGCCCTCGAATACGTGCCCAGGTTCCACCGAGTCGGTGAGGAACCGCAGCAAATCCGTGACTTGCGCAGGGAACCGCTCAAGTCCCTCGAACAGATCGGCGCTGACGCCACGCAGCGCCTTGGCCGTATGCGGCGTGCCGCCAGGTGCACGCCCGATGCCAAGGTCGATGCGCCCCGGATAGAGCGCCTCGAGCATACGGAAGTTCTCAGCGACCTTGTAGGCGCTGTAGTGAGGAAGCAGCACGCCGCCAGAGCCAAGTCGTATACGGCTTGTGCGAGCAGCCAGCGTAGATAATAGTACCTCTGGAGAAGAACCTGCAAGCCCCTCTGAATTATGGTGCTCTGACACCCAGAATCGGGTGTAGCCGAGTCGATCAGCGAGCTGTGCCAGCGCAATCGTTTGTTGCAATGCCTCACTATGGGTAAAGCCGGATGATACCGGTGACTGATCGAGAATACTTAGCTTTAGCATAGTCATCCCTTCTTTCTGAGTCTTCTGCTAATGATGACATGATAATTATACAACGCTTGGCTCACAAAAGAAAAAAGGACAAACCGAAGTGGCGTTGTCCTGTGGGGTGTGCAATGACCGTTGTCGTATGTTTAAACACTTATTTTTTCAAGTACAAATCGAATACACCATAAGTCCCTGCCATAATAGTCAGACGTAATCGCATTAACTGGCTTCGTAAAGTCATGATCCCCGACCAGTTGCAAACCCGAAGCCGCAATCAAACTTAGAAAGCTTTCAACATCTACATCCGGATAATCAACGGTAATAATCAATTTGCCACTATTTTTCAAGACTCGTTTAAACTCTTGTAGAGAACGAAGCTGTACATCAGTGTCGTCAATATGTTCCATGACAGAAATACAGAAAGCTACATCGAACATAGCGTCGTCATATGGCAAATTTGAAATGTCAGAAACAGCGAATTTGGGAATACTTAGAATAGGCAGGTTAATTTGATCTATATGCTCTTTCCCAATGTTATATTCCAATTCTTTGATAATTTCGTTGGTATCTAAGATACGTTTATCCATGTCGCAAGCGTAAACTTCTTTACATTTGTCCGCTAAATAATACTTAAAGGGATGACCTAATCCACATGCAGCATCTAGAACAATATCACCTTTTTCAACAAAATGGGAAGCCCAAATGTACTCATAATGTCTACTCCACCAATGATCAGGCAACCGATAAAAGATGTCCTGATTCTTGGTATCTTCATAAGTAAAAAAGCGAGATGTATCTAAAGCCATGCACATTCCCCCGTGAGATCGTTTATATGTATTGTTATTAATTACATATTCTCCAAGATTGTGTATTTCCCTTTATAGGTAGATTTCATGACTCTCCTGCGCCTAATTGTGCGAATCGCGTGCATACAGCCGATAAGCCCAAGACCTCCAGCCGTGTAGCCCGCCAGCACATCACTTGGATAATGCACACCAAGGTAAATACGACTAAGTCCAATACACAGAATGACTAAGACAGCAACGGGTGGTATCAGCCACGCCGTTCTCCATGTTTGACGTACATTCACCCATAACAAGTAGGCAAGTAAACCATAGAAGACTATGGAAACCATCGCGTGACCACTGGGAAAGCTGAAGCTATCCACCTCTACTAACCAGCCCTCTGCCGATGGACGATCACGTTGAATAAGCTCTTTCAACCCGGAATTTAGCAGCCATGCACCAAGTACACCCAAGAATAAGACAATAGTCTCCCATCTATGCTTGAATTTAAAATACAACAGTCCAGCTACTAGAAAAAAGAGGATAAATTCTGTGGAACCGCTTCCCATAAATGTGAAAACTTTGGCAACAGGTGTCCATGAATCCCCTCGCTGCCCATGGATGTAACCGCCTACATGTTGATCAAAAGCTTGTAACCATTTCGCCGAAATGCTCTGCGTCAACACAATAAAACTAAGGAGCAGAGCACCTGCTCCCCCTAAGCTCCAGATCAAATCCCTTGCTACCACTTTCCCCTTCATCTGTTCAATGCCCTCCCACGGCGACATATTTCTTATTACTTCCTCTTACGCTTCCTGGCGCACTTTGCGCACTTTGCGCCCTTGCCTTTTCTTAATTATCAGTGGAACGATAGCAAAAACCGCATACATCGCTACGGCCCCGAGAAACTTCCATGACCAGATATCATTTAAGGAAGCGCCAAAAACGTTATAAACAATCGCTCCCGGAATAATTCCGATAAACGTAGCCCACGTATAGTCCCAGAAACGGATTTTCGATAATCCGGCCCCATAGCTGATCCCATCGAATGGAAAGAAAGGCATGAGCCGCATATACAGCACCACCATGAAGCCTTTTTCCTCTGCCTTTTGATCAAAGGATAGCAGCTTAGGGCTTCGTAAAATGCGTTGCATGCTGCCGCGGCCCCATTTGCGTGTTATGTAGAAAGATAGTAATGCTCCTGCACCCGCACCTATAATATCGTAGATCGTTCCCCAGAAGGCACCAAATACATAGCCCCCATACAGGGTTAATGGCGTTGCCGGAAACAATACCAAAGGCCTGAGTGTATACGCGAGTATATATAAGAGCCCGCCTACCGGGCCTAAATCACGCAGCCATCTGGTCACCCAGTTAAGATCTAGATGTTTAAATACACCCGTCCATTTCAAAATTAACAAACCAAGTACAGCTAGAATGAACCAACTAATTAGCAACCAAAGCGGCTTTGAACGCGCCATGGCTCGCCTCCTTCATGCTCCTGATTCCAATCCCAGCCATAGCGGATGGATCTTCCCTCCATCTTACACAAATATGTTGGTCGATATCAACTTACTCATTGATGCTGACAGTTAGATATGATAAACTGCACCCATCTTCTCTCCAAGCATATTCCATCATTTCTCATATTGCTTGCCACCTATAATCCCGCACCCACTGGAGGGGCTTATCTATGCTGCTGCGACGCAAAAGTATTTTTCTTACGCTATGGCTCTCTTACATTCTCATTCTGCTTATTCCCGTAACAGGTACGTTCATTCTGTATACCAATATGGAAAAAAACATGGTCGATAATGCCAATCGGTCTAATTTGGCCATGCTTGAACAGGCTCGTCAGGTTGTTGACAACAACTTGCAAGAGATCGAACAGCTTGGCATTCAGATCGCGACACAGCCTAAGCTTCAAACCTTATGGACGATCAAAGACAGCGAAAAATACATTCAATATGAAGAAGCGGTCCGCGCATTAAGAACGATTCGCAATGGCTCCCCATTTATTGATGACTTTTACGTTTACCTACGGGATGAAGACGCCGTAATTTCACCCATTTTGAAAACGGATGCCCCAACCTTTTTCACAAAGTTGTACCCACTCCCTGGTAAAAACTTGGAGCACGTACGCACGGAGCTTTTAACCGGATATCATTATTTAACTTACTTGCCTACTTCCGCTTCATCGACTGCCGACCCTGCCACTAAAAGCGTCATTGCCAGTGCAATCTCATTACCTCTTGGCGAGACTAGCAACATCAAAGGCACGATTGTCATGCTTATTAATGAGCAGCAAATCCTTGATCTTCTGAAAGGTATTCAATGGGTCGATAACGGTACTATGTTCATTCTGGATGAGAAGGGACAAGTGATTATTTCCACCTCAAATACCTACAAACTTTCTCCAAGCCTGCTCGCTGAAACCCAAAACTCCAATGGTTACGAAACATATAACGCTGATGGCACCACACAAATGCTATCCTTTACAACAGGCACAAGCGGCTGGAAGTATATATCCCTTGTTCCCAAAAGTGTTGTCTTAGAGCGCGTGAACGAAATGAAAACATGGGCCATCTATTTGATCATACTAGTAGTCGCTGCTGGAAGTGCTGCTGCTTATTGGATGGCGTACCGCAGCTATAGTCCAATTCGCGATCTTGTTTATGCCATTAACAAAGGTAAAAATGTGCCACGAAATGGCCCTTCGAACGAATACGACTTTATTCGAAACTCCATTGCCGCCTCTGTGGCCGAAGGCAAAGCGCTTGAGCAGCAGCTTGCTGGACATCTCCCGGTCGTGCGTGCCAATTTTTTGACCCGCTTGTTAAAAGGTGAAGTTGAGCAAACCGAATTAACGGAAGACTCTCTTGCTTTTATGGGCATTAGGCTCCCGCATCACTATGTTAGCGTCATCATTCTTGAAGTCGATGAAAGCCGAGATTTTCGGATTGCCGAGAGCGACCGAGATCGTGCGCTCGTGCGGTTTATTTTATTCAATTTGAGCAGTGAATTCGTTGGTGATTCCGGATATGTCACGGAAACTGATAACAATCGCTTAGCGCTTCTGTTGAATGTCCCCGATGCTTCAGAAGAGACCATTCAGAGTCGAGACCGATTAATCGCTGAGCTCAAGGGAGTTATCGAGGATCGCTTCCGTATGAAGATCACCGTTGCGACCAGCTCCCTGCATTTGGGCAGACTAGAAGCCTCCCGATGCTATATCGAAGCGCTAAATGCGCTAGATTACCGAATTATTCACGGCATTAACGCTGTTATACATTACGATGACATTCGTTACATGGAACGCACTTATTATCACTATCCCATGGAGATGGAAGCACAAATCATGAATTGTCTCAAAAGCGGGGATTATGAAGGTGTCGAACGACTTCTAAACGAGCTGTACCAGCACAATATGGGTTCTCGTGACACGACGCCTGAACTAGGAAAGTTACTCTTCCTGAATCTGTTAGGAACCGTGCTCAAAGTCACCAGTGCTTTGAAAATCGATGAGAAACAATGGCAGGAGGACGGCTCAGACCCAGTAAAGCTAATCATTAACAGCACATCGGCAGAAGATATGTTAAAGAAGGTCAAAGAACTTTGCTTATTTATTTGCAACAGTGTACAAGAAGCTCGCTCCGAACAGCATGAACGTTGGCAAGAACGAATGAAGCACTATATCGATGAACATTATGGAGATCATTCCCTCAGTTTAACTTCGATTGCGGATCATTTTGGGATGACGCCTCAATATGTATCCGGATTGTTTAAAAGGCAGTATGGGATCAATTTGACCGATTATATGATTGAAGTTCGAATGAAAGAGGCAAAGCGCTTACTTGAGGTACCGGGCATGACCGTTCTGCAAGTCGCACAAGGCGTTGGCTATTCGACAGACATAGGCTTTATCCGTGTTTTCAAAAAAATAGAAGGCATTACCCCTGGAAAGTACCGTGAAATGCAACAACGTGAGGATCATCTGAAGGATGGTTAGCCCTCCTGAAATACGGTTTGCCCCTGATCTGAAGGGGGGTTTATCATTCATTAGAACGTATTGTAGGCAGCAAAAGTCTGTTCTTTTATATTGAAATTGCGGACAACAACACCGCAAAAACAATATGTACAGGAGGGTCACCCACGAATGAACAGAAAGAAAAGAACGATCCAATTAACAGTGATCTCAGCAGCAGCACTCTCAGTCTTCATGGCGGGCTGTAGCAGCGACACAGCCAAATCAACGCCTGCAGCAGCAGGAACAGCTCCCGCCGTATCGGCAGCGGCTGAAGTCAAATATCCCGCTTCCATTACGTACTGGGTACAGCTGAACGGCAATGCAGGCGCGATTATGAAGACGTACAATGAGATGGCTGCCTATAAGGAAATTGAAAAGAAAACCGGAACCAAGGTTGAATTCCAGCATCCTCCGACAGGGCAAGAGAAAGACCAATTCAATATTATGCTGGCTTCAGGAAGCTTGACTGATGTGGTGGAATACAACTTCGCCTCAGGCACAGGGGCAGCCGCTGCCCAAAGTCCTGATGCTCTGATTAAAGGTAAACAGATTCTGCGTTTGAACGAGTTAATTGAGAAATATGCGCCCAACTTGACCAAAGTATTGAAGGAACGCCCTGAGTTCCGCAAAATGATGACAACTGATGAAGGCAATATTTATGTCATGCCAAACCTTCTGGGCGACGAGCAGCTAAGCGTCGTGAACGGCCCGATTTTCCGCAAAGATTGGCTTGATAAGTTGAACTTGAAAGTGCCAACTACCATTCCCGAATGGGAAACGGTCTTGAAGGCATTCCGCGATAAGGATCCCAACGGCAACGGCAAACAGGATGAGATCCCCTTCTTTATGAATTTGGCCGGCGATTTTGACTTGAACCATCTGTTTGTTGGCGCCTATGGTATTGCAACGGACTTCTATAACGATAACGGCAAGGTGAAATACGGCCCTATACAGCCCGAGTACAAGGAGTTTCTGGCTACTTTAGCCCGTTGGTACAAGGAAGGACTTATCGATAAGGACTACGCAAGCATCAAGGATTCCAAGCTTAAGGACAACAAAATTATCAGTAACCAGGTCGGCGCTTACTCCGGTTTTGCCGGTTCCGGTCTAGGCCGTTACTTAGACTTGGCTAAAGGGACAAACCCAGGCTTCTCCCTCGTAGGAGCCCCCTATCCGAAGCTCAAAGAGGGCGGACCAAACCCGCTTGGCCAGTATACGATGCCTTTCGTCGGATACGGCGCAGCCATATCGGCCAAAGCCAAAAACCCGGAGCAAATTATTAGATGGCTCGATTACAAGTACGGTCCGGAAGGCCACATGCTCATCAACTTCGGCATCGAAGGCGAAAGCTACAAAATGGAGAACGGCTATCCCAAGTACACCGACATGATTATGAACAACCCGGATAAGCTGCCGATGACGCAAGCGATGGCTAAATATTTCCAATCCAGCTGGAACGGACCATTCGTTCAGGATAAGCGGGTTATCGAACAATATTACACCATTCCTGCGCAGCGTGAAGCACAAAAAACGTGGGCCCAAGCGGATCATTCCAAGCAAATGCCGAGCATTAGTCTGAATGCCGATGAAAGCTCGAAAACAGCTTCGGTCATGAATGACGTCAAGACCTACAAGGAAGAAATGTTCAATAAATTCGTCATGAACGCAGAACCGATTGAAAGCTTTGATAAGTATGTGCAAACGATGAAAAGCATGGGGATCGAGGAAGCGATCAAAGTCCGCCAAGCCGCATTGGATCGTTACCTCAGCAGAAAGTAAGCTAAGCTTCAGACGTAAACATACGGCGCGGGAGAGAATCTTCCCGCCGTATGGCGTCTTTCTGCGTCCATTTTGACAGACTCACCAGCTCAAGGAGGAACTCGCGATGTCCACAGCGCTCCATCAACAACCTGACTCCGTGAAGCCCGCGGTCGACAAGAACGGGTTCAAGTACCGGTTTATACGCGACGCTAGGCTCAATAAATATATCTATCTCATGCTGCTTCCCGTCGTAGTCTATTATGTTCTCTTCTATTATGTTCCGATGTACGGACTGCAGATCGCCTTCAAGGATTATTCTCCTGGTATCGGCATTCTGCACAGCGACTGGGTTGGCCTGAAACACTTTCAGGATTTCTTCGGCAGCTTTTATTTTTCTCGTATTTTGCGCAATACGCTGCTAATAAGCTTGTATGAATTGCTGTTCGCCTTCCCCGCATCCATCGTGCTTGCCCTTTTGCTTAATGAACTGCGCAGCGCAGTGTTGAAGCGTACCGTTCAAACGATTACGTATATGCCGCATTTTATATCAATTGTGGTCATCTCAGGTATGATGGTTGACTTCCTGGCCCGTGACGGCTTAATAAATAACCTGCTCAGCTCCTTGTTCGGTGTGGAACCCATCTCCTACCTGCAGGAGAGCAGTTGGTTTCGTTCCGTCTACATTTCCTCGAATGTATGGCAAAATATCGGTTGGGGCTCCATCATTTATTTGTCAGCCATGTCAGGCATCGATCCCTCACTCTATGAGGCGGCCAGAGTAGATGGCGCCAATCGTTGGAAGCAGACAATTCATATTACATTGCCGGGTATTATGTCAACGGTGGTCATCCTGCTTATTTTGCAAATCGGACACTTCATGTCCATCGGAGCCGACAAAATTTTGCTGCTCTATAATCCGACTACTTACGAAACCGCTGATGTCATCGGAACCTTCGTATATCGGAAAGGGATTCTCGAATCTGACTTCAGTTACAGCGCTGCTGTCGGTCTCTTCAACTCTCTCATTAATTTTACGCTACTCGTTTTGGCAAATGCTTTGAGCCGGCGCACTAGCGATAACAAGCTTTGGTGAAAGGAGGCTCATCCACATGCGCAGAAGCTGGGGAGAACAACTATTCGACCTGTCGAATTCCTTGTTCTTGATCCTATTATCTTTATTTACCTTGTACCCATTCGTCTATGTGTTATTCGCCTCCTTTAGCGACCCGACATGGGCCATGCAAGTGCGCGGCCTGATTTGGTATCCTAAAGGGCTCAATTGGGAAGCTTATCGAATGGTTTTCCAGAACCCTTCGATTATTACCGGATATACGAACACACTGATGTACGTTGTTTTGGGCACCTCGCTGAACATTCTTATGACCTCATTCGGCGCTTATGCTCTATCTAGACAGCAATTAATGTGGAAAAACCCGGTCATGTTTTTGATTGTTTTCACGATGTTTTTCAACGGCGGCTTAATTCCAACATACTTGTTAATCAACGACTTAGGCATGGTGGACAGCCGCCTGGCTCTGATCATTCCCGCTGCAATGAGTGCTTATAACCTTATTATTATGCGTACGGCCTTCATGGGTGTCCCAGTTAGCCTAGAGGAATCGGCCAAGCTTGACGGGGCCAACGACTTCACCGTCCTATTCCGTGTCATTCTTCCGCTATCGATGCCTGTAGTAGCCGTCATGATTCTCTTCTATGGCGTTGCCCATTGGAATTCTTGGTTCAGTGCACTCATCTACTTACGCACGCGCGATCTCTACCCGCTCCAGCTTATTCTAAGAGAGATCCTGATCACGAACAGTACCGATTCGATGATGACCAACATTGGCGGTTCCGATAAGGTGCCAACCGGAGAAACGATCAAATACGCGACAATTATCGTAGCAACAGCGCCTATTCTTTTCCTCTACCCTTTCCTGCAAAAGTATTTCGTGAAAGGCGTTATGATCGGCGCGATCAAAGGTTGAATGCGTTTATACAATATGAAAAAGAGCGGATACCCGCTCTTTTTTGTGCATTTCAGGACTCAAACTTAGCATACAGCAACTTGCCTACTCTTATTTAAATTGACATTTCAAAAGGTGGGAATTTACACTATAGTCATATATTGGGATGTAGTTCTCGAAAGAGTCAACCTTGGCGAACAAATGCCCTATCCAACAAGTTGGGAGATACTTATGAAGAAGATTATCGTTCTACTTCTATTAACTGCGCTATGCCTCTGGCAGTATGCAAGGACCTCTGCTGCTGGTGAGTACCCCTTCTTGCGGTCGGATTACAGTAAGCTTCGACCTGTAAAGATTGAGCGAGTCACTCCTACCAAAGAAATCAAGCAGCTTCAAGGGATTATAAGCGAGGCAAGGGAGAAAGGACTCAAGATCTCAATTGCCGGACAGCGGCACAGCCAAGGTGGACATACATACTACAGGGACGGCATTGTACTGGATATGACCCCATTTAACAAGATTCTCGTCTTCGACGAGAAGGCCAAGACAATTACCGTGCAGTCAGGCGCTACTTGGGCAGATGTACAGAAGTACATCAATCCTTATGGGCTTGCGGTGAAGACGATGCAGTCGCAAAATATTTTCACCATCGGAGGATCGATCTCTGTAAATGCACATGGCCGTGACATTCGAAATGGCTCTCTCATTCGTTCGGTCGAATCCTTTCGACTACTGGGGGCAGACGGCCAAATAAGAAATGTTTCACGATTTGAAAATGCAGAGCTATTCCCGTTGGCCTTGGGAGGATACGGCCTATTCGGTGTCATCATGGACGTGACTCTGTCGCTTACAGATGACGAAGTGTACGAGATGACCAGCGAAACAATGCCTACAACAGCCTATTCCGACTACTTCCTTAACCAGGTTAAACAAAATCACGACATCCACATGCATCTCGCACGTATTTCTGTCGCACCGGATACCTTCTTAACCGAAATGTATGCTACAAATTACAGAGCACGATGGGATCTCCCGCTTACAGATCATAATAAATTGAAACTGAAAGACCGAAATGTATGGCCCTTAAAGCTTCTATTTGGACTTAATCGATCCTTCGATTGGGGGAAGAATGCGTTTTGGGACTTACAGCAGTATTTCCTTATTGGAAAGAGTACCGTACTATCACGCAACAATGCGATGCGTTCGGAGTCGGATTTTATGGACTATAGTTCGGATACCAAAAATGATCTTCTCCAAGAATTTTTCATTCCCGTGGAACATTTCAGTGAATTTATTAACGGCATAAAGCCTATCCTCCAAGTAGAACAATTAAACCTATTAAATATTACGGTTCGTTACGTTAATCAGGATGAGGAAGCGATGCTTTCGTATGCAAAAAGTGACATGTTCGCCCTTGTTTGTCTATTTAACACCCCGCTTAGTAAAGCTGCGCAGGCCCATATGACCCATGGAATCCGTCGAATCATCGATCAATTGATGCTCCTAAACGGCTCCTATTATTTGCCCTATGCTCCCTTTCCTTCGGTAGAGCAGTTCCAAACGATTTACCCTAAGGCGGAGGCCTTCTTCCAAGCAAAAGATAAGTGGGATCCACAACATCTATTTATGAATCAATTCTATGACGATTATAGGGGGCACTAGGATGAATGTGCGTATGCTCATCAAATCCCAAAGCTTAGCGACATTGGCGGCGGGAATGATTTATCCCTATTATTTATTGTTTCTGAAAAATCTCGGCAGTACGTATTCGGCATACGGCCTCGCTTTTGCCATATTCACAATAAGCTCAGCTGCATCCGCTATTTGGCTGGGTAAGCTCGTAGACCGCTCATCGAAAAAGCTCATGGCAGGAAGCTCACTAGGCATGATGGCCGCAATGCTCATTTTCCCATGGATTCCTTCCTACGGCTTCGTCTTGCTCCTCCAGGCTTTCATGGGTGTATGCAATGCCATGCAGAAAATGAGCGAGCGTGGATTGCTCGCTGACGGGACTAGCCCCGGAAATCGTGGCGACGCGCTAGGCAATTACCACTTTTGGACATCCGTAGCATCTGGGTTCGCTGTTCTTATTGGCGGTTATATCATTGATTGGCTAACGATTGATGTGTTGTTTTACGTGAGTGCGTTCATTTACGGAGGGAGTGCGTGGATGACGCTTCGAATGCAGGAAGGTACGCTGGAGAGTAACAACAACAACAACAACAACAACAAGCAACATTAACTGGAAAACCTCCCTTTATTTTTCCGATTTCAGCTGATTTTCCACGATTAACTGGATAATAGCGCGAAATTACCTGCATGTTTTTCCGTTATTAAATAAAATTTTCATCTCAAGCCGAGAGCCTGCACTTAATTTAAAGCTGGTAACTTATACGTACAAGTGTGTACACCAAAGACACCCTACTGGGCAGCGAAGGTTCTTCCCTTTACTTCGTCACATGAACCGTCATGACATCGCTTCTGGTGCTCCCAGCAGCATTCACAAGCTCTGCCTGATACACATAATCGCCAACGGCTTTATTGGTAACAGGCTTTTCAGCGGACTGAGCAGCAGGTGTTGTATCCGCCAAATTCTGCGTGTGGATCAAGATATTGTTTTCGTACAAGTTAAACGTCGTGCCATTCGTTCCCCACCACATATCCATACGGACTGTGTAGTTGCCATCTCCGTCCCAGTTATCACTCGCAATCACCGGCTTAGCCGGCAAAGCTTGTGAAACGGTAACTTCATGTAGGTCACTCCTCGTTGTGCCGAAATCATTACTAAGCTCAGCATAATACTTATAAGTGCCATTTTGCCTATTTGTAATGATGGTTGTGATAGTTTGAGCTCCTGGTGTATGGGCCGTCAAAAGTTGTGTGTCAATCAGGACATCATTCTCATATAACTTGTAGACACGCGCATTTTCTCCCCACCAGAGATTCGTAACCACATGAAATGTCCCGTCTAAAACGCCATTATCCCATCCGTTGTCATTCGAAATGGCAGGCTTAGCCGGCTTTGAAACCGCAGTGTCTGTTGGCGGTTCTATTTCCGGCTCAGATTCTTCGACAGGCGGTTGCGGCATAGACCATGACTTCATTAATACTCGTTGCCGTTGTGATGTTGTTTCCAGTTACAGCAATTCGTAGATACCGAGCCGTCGTATCCGGGATATCATAAATTTCATAATGCCGTTCACTTTCCCCGAGCTCGGCCCTTCGAAAATCTTTGTCCATGTCTGCCCATCCATTGAGGTCAGAATATCAAAGAAGAATTGGCGCTCATTTCCACGTAGCCATGAGATGCCGACATAGGTGGCCAGCGTCTCAGAGCCGAGATCGAAATCAATGGTGTTCGGCCCAAGAACGGCCCAGTACGATAACGGATCGTGATCCGCGGCGCGAGGTCCGGGCCATGTATTGTCAACCGGTCCGCTGTCGGCCAAATACGTGACAGGCAATACCGGGACATCCGTCAGCACACCCGTGAATATCCCCTTGAACACATCGATCAAATAGTTGCCCGGTCGACGGACGCCTTGGTCATCCGTCACTTCCACTACAACGGCACCTGGAATGCCGGATGCCGGCGTAATGGTAATCGTGTCGGACGAGTCTTCCGCGACAGCCGTGATCGCAGGTACGGTTTGGGTCCTGAAGGGGACTTCCACCGAATATTTCATTTTCGTCGGCCTAAAGCTTGTAAGCGGCACACCATTGATCTTGAGTTCCGATAATTGAGCGGTAGACGTCGAATTCAGGCTCCACTCCTGCAGCGGCGTGATTGCCGGCACGTCGGCAGGCGGCGCCTCAATCGTTGATAACGGTGTGAATCGAACGGCAATCGTCAGTTGATCCTTGGCGTCAGGGGATGTGAACCGTAAGCTTTCTCAGGTTGCCATTGGGCGCCACACCTTTATTATGCGATGGGCTGAGCGGAGTCGCCGTTCGGACCTCAAAGCTCGCTGCGCTGGGAGATAGGAGCTCAGCGTAAAGCCGTTTCCCATTCTGCTTGAGGATCGCCGATTTGCCGTCCGGTGCAACTGTGATTTCGGGCGCCTCCGTATGCATAAACCAATACAAGTCCGACGGGGCCTTTAGCTGAAGCTCATCCTGAAGGAGGATGCTGCTGCGGTATTGCCCCATCATCATGCCCCGCTTCGCGTACACCACGTCATCCTTGTAGGCCGACGTCATATCGACGATTGCATAGCCGCCCTCAGGCTTGGAATCGTAAGCGATGATCGGCGCGTTCGCGTCAAGCGCTTGATCCGGCTTAGCGTCCGGATTGATCACAAGCGTGTTGGAGCCTTCGGCCCTCGTGCGGTAGAAATCCCAACGATTCGGGTTTGCCTCGGGGTCGGTTGTGAAGTATCCTGGAGCGTTATAGTCTTTGTCTTCCTTACCGAGATCGACAGCCCACCGGACGCCAAGCGCATCGAGAACGAACGTCCCTATGTCGAGATTGTTATGCAGAGAGTTCGTGATCGCATAATCGCTGACCCCGCCCTTAATCGCGGCGTAGTTAGCCCCGGGATCACTCCAGGAATCGCGGAAGACCGCGACATTGTTCTTGAGCGGATGATCGTACAGCACGTCAAGCTCCAGAGGATCGCTGCTGCCGTACAGTCCCTGACGGAACCAGATCAGATCCATCGGTTCCGCTTTATGATTCTGGTTATATCCAATGGAAGCGCATACAAACACTATAGATGATTTGTTTATTCGTGCCTATGAGTCAATCTAAACAACGACAAACCCATTTTCATTTGGCGTACAAACCGCTTTTCACAACGGCTATCCCGATTTAAGATTGCTTGAAGTCCTTTTGCAAGACGCGACCGATTATGAGGTGAAAGCAATTGAGGCTATAAGAAACTACAATGCTAAACATTTCTTCCTTGGCGATTAAACCGATGTTCAGCTACACTATCCATGATACAGATATCTGCCTTTCACCGGTTGCAACTGGTAGTTAATTGAAATAGATGGATTGTGCTCGTACATTTTAGTATAATAACCGTTAGGCTTTCGAGTTTGTAGAATTATGGATGATTTTGTCGAATCGAAATCGGAAAATAATCTCTTTGACTATATCCGAGTTTTTTAGTAGGATATGATTATGTCATTGGTTAATTCATACATAAATAGATTAGGGGAGAGATACATCATGAAAAAAGTTATATTTTCAGTTCTTGCCGCAACAGTCTTACTAACAGGCTGTGGGGCTGCCAAAACAGACACAGCATCACCTGCAGCATCCGGAGCGCCAGCAGCTAAATCCGATAAGAAAATTATCCTAATTACACCTGAGAAAATCGGTGTTAACCCCTTCTTCACACAAATGGATGAGGGTGTTAAGAAAGCTAGTAAAGAATTTGGTGTTACGGTTAAAACAGTAGAATCCGCAGATGCGAGTGCAATCGAGCAAAACTTGCGCGCAGCTGTTGCTGATAATTATGATCTAATTATTACAAGCTCCTTCACGGCTGAAGATGCACTTAAAAAAGTAGCAACTGAGAATCCGAAGAAATCCTTCGCCATTATTGATACCGTTGTTGATCTTCCGAATGTTCGCAGCGTTGTTTTCCGTGAACATGAAGCAGCTTACTTGCTTGGAGCAGCAGCAGGTCTATCTACGAAGAAAAACGTGGTAGGTATGGTTGCAGCTGTTGATATCCCACTTATTAAGAAATATACAGTTGGTTTTCAAGAAGGTTTGAAAGCAACGAATCCAAATGCTAAGTTTATCGTTAACTATGTAGGCAGCTTCACGGATCCAGCGAAAGCGAAAGAATTGGCATTAACCCAATTCTCGCAAGGCGCAGACTTCATCGCAGGCGCATCGGCTGTTGGCGATCTTGGTGTATTTGAAGCTGCGAAGGAAAAAGGCTTTTATACATCCGGACAAGACATTGACCGTACGTTAACAGATCCACAGCATATCGTGCTTTCCCAATTGAAAGGTACAGATGCTGTTGCTTACCAAACCGTGAAAGATTTCGTAAATGGCACGTTCAAATTCGGTGCTGTTGACTACGGCTTGAAAGAAGATGGCGTTGGTCTAACATTCGTTACGAGAGATACGACATCAGCACTAAGTCCTTTCGTTGGACAAGATGTTGTAACGAAGGTAAAAGCTATCCGTGATGATATCGTGTCTGGTAAAGTAAAAGTAGAAAATCCAGTCAAATAATTATTGTACGAGAATCGCATATATGTTTAACTCGGAGACTGTTTACGGAGACGTAAGCAGTTTCCGCATGTCTAGGTAGAGGAGCGAAAAACCGTTATGCTGCTTCAAATGCGTCAAATTACGAAAACATACGGCGATTTAACAGCGAATTCTGGCGTTGATTTCTCGCTGCGTCAAGGTGAAATTCATGCATTAGTCGGGGAAAACGGCGCTGGCAAGACCACCCTAATGCGCATCTTGTACGGCATGGAGCAGCCTTCGGCTGGCCGTATTCTCTTGAACGGCAATGAAGTTACCTTCACCAATCCCACAGATGCGATTCGACATGGTATCGGGATGGTGCACCAACACTTTATGCTTTTCCCTTCGTTTACTGTGGCCGAAAATATTGTGATTGGCAATGAGCCGAAGGCTGGATTGTCATTTGACCGTAAAAAAGCTATCACGCAAATCGAAGAGCTTTGTGCCAAGTATCGTCTCCCTATTGATCCGCGCATGAAAGTCGCTGATTGCCCACTAGGCTTGCAGCAACGCGTCGAGATCTTGAAGGTGCTCTATCAAGGTGCAGACATCATTATCTTGGATGAGCCCACCGGTGTGCTCACGCCGCTGGAAGCGAAGGAACTTCTCGTCATTATGAAAAACCTAGCCAAACTAGGCAAAAGCTTCATCATCATCACGCACAAGCTTCATGAAGTCATGGAGGTTGCTGACCGTGTTACCGTGCTTCGCGATGGCAAAATGACGGGTACAGTGGATGCAGATGCCACGAACGTTGAAGAGCTTTCCAAGCTCATGGTCGGAAGAGATTTGAAGCAGCTAAAGAAACGTGATTTAACAGTCGGTCAAACCGTCCTTCACGTTAAAGACGTTTCCATTCTTGGAGATAAAGGAAAACCTATCCTTGATCGTATCAATTTACAAGTAAAATCCGGGGAAATCGTCGGGATTGCCGGTATTTCAGGGAATGGCCAGTCCGAATTGATTCAAGCCATTTCTGGCATCCAAGCGATTGATCAGGGAGAAATTCAATTATTAGGCAAGCCTGTTCATGGACGATCCGTTCGTGAAATCAGAGAAATCGGACTTTCCCATGTACCGGAGGATCGCTATCAATGGGGAGCAGCCAAAGAAGGTACGGTGTTAGAGAATGGCACGATGGGTCATCATAAAACCAAAAGCCGATCTGGCCTGCTACAAGGCAAAGAACTCCGCAACATGGTTAGCGGCTTCATCCAGCAATTTCAGATTAAAGCAGGATCTCAAGATACCAAAGTGAAGTTTCTATCTGGCGGTAATTTGCAGAAGCTTATCGTAGCGAGGGAAATTGCACAGCAGCAGCCATTCTTAATTGCCGCTGAGCCAACTCGTGGTGTGGATATTGGCGCGATGGAATTGATTCACGAAGAACTGCTCCGCAAGCGGGACGAGCAAGGTGCGATTCTTTTAGTCTCCTCGGAATTAACAGAGATTTTACAGCTGTCTGATCGAATCCTGGTTATGTATGAAGGACGAATTGTGGGCGAATTGTCCGCCGCAGATGCAACAGAAGAGCAAATCAGCTTATGGATGGCAGGGGGAACTTCAAATGCTTAAAAGACTATTCAACCTAAGCGCTTGGACTCAGCCGCTGCTTGCCATCGTCATCGGGTTGCTCGGTGGTGCAATAGCCATTATGCTCATTGGCGGGTCCGTCGTTGAAACTTACACCGAGATGTGGAAAGGTGCCTTCGGCAACTTCTTCTATTTCACGAATACGTTAACTCGCGCCACTCCACTCATTCTAGTTGGGTTAGGTGTATCGATCGCGTTTCGTGCTGGATTCTTCAACATGGGGTCAGAGGGCCAAATGATTCTAGGTGCTTTATCTAGCGCTATGGTCGCTCTATACCTGCCGGGACCTCCCCTATTTAAATTGCTCGCCGCGATGCTTAGCGGTATCTTAGCAGGCGGAATTTGGTCGGCCTTCGCAGGCTGGCTAGATGCTAAATTCCGAATGAATTTGATCATAACAACACTGTTGCTTAACTATATAGCTGCTTTATTCGCAGGATATTTGGTGGCGTATCCGCTCAAAGACAACTCCGGATCAGCAGCACTGGCCCAAACAATGATGATCGATAAAAGCGTATGGCTGCCCAAATTGTTTCAAGGCATGAGCATCCATGGCGGCTTTATCATTGCCATTGCACTCGCCATTCTCCTGTTTCTATTCATTAAATATACCGTAGCTGGGTATGAGGTTCGCATGCTAGGCTATAATCCGCTCTTCGCAGCCTATGGCGGGGTTAACAGACGAAAAGTCATGCTGACAAGTATGTTTGCCAGCGGAGGTTTCGCAGGGCTTGCTGGCGCCGTCGAGGTGCTCGGCATGCAGTATCGGTATACGGATGGTATGATTTCGAATCCTGGCTACGCTTGGTCAGGCATCATGGCGACCTTGCTCTCAGGTGCGCATCCATTAGGCACAGCACTTGCGTCCATTCTGCTTGCTGCCTTGCAAACCGGAGGCATGGGTGTTGAACGTAATACAGACATTCCACTGCAAATATCCAGTGTCATTCAATCGTTGCTCATCCTTTTTGTAACAGCCAAAATCAGCTTTACCCTATGGAAACGCCGGAAAGGAGGCAAGGGCGATGCAGCATCTTCTTGATGTATCTTTATTTAACTCCATGATTCGTATGGTCGCTCCGATTCTTCTTGCAGCACTGGGCGGTGCCCTCTGCTCGCGCGTCGGCTTGTTTAATGTCGGTTTGGAAGGATTCGTCTTGGTCGGTGCCTTCTCCGCAATTGTTGGGAATTACTATACAGGCAACGTGTTCCTAGCCGTGCTCATCGCCATTGCCGTGACCATGCTGTTTTCACTGATTTTTGCTTATATGAGTATCCATCTGCAAGCGAATGTCATCGTGGTCGGTATCTCATTCAACTTTCTAGCCTTAGGCTTAACAGCATTTTGTTTGAAGGCTATTTTCAACGTAAAAGGTGCTTATTATGATAAAAATATGATCGGACTGCCGAAGTGGGACATCCCCCTCATTCAAGATATCCCCGTCATTGGCGGGATTATTTCCGGGCACTCCCCTCTTGTCTATCTAGCCTTTGTGCTGGTGTTCGCGCTTCAGTACTTACTTTTCAAATCAGTCCTTGGCTTCCGCATGATCGCTGTCGGTGAAAACCCAGTAGCCGCCAAGAGTATCGGCATTAAGGTCAATCGGATGCAATATATCGCTGTGCTCATCTGCGGTGTCCTCTGCGGACTCGCTGGTGCGCAGCTATCTCTCGGACAAGTAACCATGTTCACCGAAGGCATGACGGCTGGCCGCGGTTTCATCGCGCTTGTGGCCACCATGCTGGGACAAGCCAATCCGATTGGCGTCATGGCGTCCAGCTTACTGTTTGGCTTAATGGATGCGTTCAGCATCCGATTACAGGGATTCTCTTTACCTACACATTTCACACAAATGCTGCCTTATATCGTGACATTGCTTGCCATGCTGTTCTTCCGCAAAAGTAATTACTTAGCGGATGCGCAGAAAGCGAATGGCAGCTCGCGATAAAAGAGTCACGCATAAGCTTAGGAGGATGGCAGATGCCTAAAGACACCAAAGCGGAGCGCATTAAGCGCATGCAAATCCCCGCTGTAGACGTTCCACAAGAGCTTGCTGGTCGAGTTCCGCCTGGTCAAGCCGTGACGGACCGCTTTCCTATTCTGCATGAAGGCGAAGTTCCGAAGTACGACATTGCGGCATGGACGCTGCGCGTTTTCGGAGAAGTAGCCGAAGAGAAAACATTTAGCTATGACGACATATTGGCTTTACCTCATACACAAATTCAGTGCGATATTCACTGCGTGACCCGTTGGTCCAAGCTGGATACGATATGGGAAGGTGTGCGCTTCAGAGATTTCCTTCAATTAATCGATGTGAAACCAGAAGGAAAGTATGTCATGATCCATGCGGACAATGACTATGAAACGAACGTTCCACTCGCAGATCTCATGGGTGATAACATCTTGCTGGCAACGACTTTCGATGGCAAGCCACTTACGCTTAAGCATGGTTGGCCGCTTCGTCTCGTTGTTCCGCATTTGTATTTCTGGAAAAGTGCCAAGTGGATTCGCGGCATTGAGTTCATGGCGGAAGATCGCGAAGGCTTCTGGGAACGCAATGGCTTCCATAATGTCGCAGATCCGTTCGAAGAACAGCGCTTCTCCGGTGAAGCCATTCCAATACCTGAAGATGAGTGGGTCAGAAAGGAGTTCGATTAAGTTGCTTTTATCAATCTTACAAGTCAATTCGGAGGACTTAACTCCTTATGCCATCGTGTGCGGTGACCCGTTCAGAGCGGAAGCCATTTCACGTAAGTTGGACAACGCGCGTGAGCTTTCTTTTTCCCGAGAGTATCGGACCTTCGTTGGTGCTAAAGATGGCGTTCCCATCACCGTCGTAAGTCACGGTGTCGGGTCACCAGGAGCGGCCGTGTGCTTCGAGGAGCTCATCAAAGGCGGCGTCAAGACGCTGATTCGCGTCGGAACCGCTGGATCTTACTCAGCCGACGTACCTCCAGGAAGCCTCATTGTAAGCACAGCCGCGGTACGTGAAGAAGGCTTAACACGCCAGTTAGTCCCTCACGGCTTCCCCGCCGTAGCCGATCACACGGTTACCCGCGCGTTGTATGAAGCCGCTTCTGAAACGGACGGCCTCGTGAAGCAAGGGATAACCGTTACCTTGGACGCTTTCTTCCAAGGGGTCGAGGAATTCCCTCACCGCAAATATAAGCAAGCTGGCGCTTTGGCCGTTGAGATGGAAATCGCCGCCCTCTATGTCATCGCTTCGCTGCGCGGAGTACGTGCTGGTGCCATCGTCGCTTTGGATGGTTATGCTGACGCTGATCTGCGGGAAGTGTACAACCCGCATACGGATGTCGTTTCTGGCGCTATCGAGCGAGAGATTGATGCGGCCATTCGTGCGATGGTGAAGTTGCATACGGAAGACAACTAACGCAAGCAATAAAATACCGTCAGGGACTCCCTGACGGTATTTACATCTGCGTGTATGGCAGCAAAACTATAGCTACTGACATTTGCTCAATCACCCGCTAAACATCCCACATATTCACCTGCTACTTCGTTGTGCCCCTCACGCATACTCACTAGCACACCAACAGATTAAAGCAACTTAATCAGCTCTTCTAGCTCATCAACCAATACTTTTGCAAGTTCAAAATCAGTATTTTTCAAAGCCAATTCTATTTTCATTTCAACAGATTTTTTCTTTTGTTCTGTTTCTAAATAGTCCCTATCAAAATGACTAGCATAAATCATCTGTCTAAATTTTCGCATACTCATTTTTCTAATCGTCTTATCGTCAATAATTAACACATAATCCATACCATTGACAACAGAATAGAAATCATGTGAAATCATGAGAATCGCACCTTTATAGTCTTCAATGGCTTTCTCGAGTGCTATTTGTGTATAGGTGTCTAAATGGCTTGTCGGTTCATCAAGAAGCAATACATTCGCTTTACTGGCAGAAACTTTAGCCAATTGAAGCATATTTTTTTCCCCACCAGATAACGATGCTATCTTTTGATTAACGATTTCTCCTTCAAAGCCATAGTTTGACACATACGATCTAATCTCATCATAAGTTTTAAACCCAGCATCGATGAATTCTTCTAGTATGGTATTAGAATCCTTTAGCACTTCGCCTTGAATCTGAGATAAATAAGCCACTTTAACATCGGCATTTATTTCAATTGAATCATGATTGTTTTTAAAGATATCTCGGAGTAGCGTCGTTTTCCCGGAACCGTTTGGACCGATAATGGCTACTTTATCCCTAGATTTTATCTCAAAGTTAACATTGTCTAAAAGCAACTCATCAAAGGCAACACGATAATTATTGACATTTACAACAATGGTGTCATCAATTTCAATTTTATTTTCAATGCCAAAACGGATATTCGGTTGCTTAATATCAACAAATGGCGCTTTAATTCTACGCGCTTCCAATCTTTCTTGAAACCTAACTCTAGCTTTTAATGCTCTGCCTCTAGATGCTTCTGAATTATACGTTGCGATAGCTCTAAGATTATCAATAATGTTATCGTATCTCTCAATTTCTTCTTGTTCAGCGACTGCGATTTCTTGCAACTCAATTTTTGTCTGAAGTAATGAGAAATTATACTCCATATACCGCCCATCAAACTCTTGGATCTCCCTATTTTCAAGGTGTAGAATTTTGTTAAAACAATGATTCAATAGATATCGGTTGTGCGTAACAACTAGCAGCATTCCTTTGTGAGAATTAATCAGATTTTTAAGCGCATTTAGATTTTCAAAGTCTAAAAATACATCTGGTTCGTCCATAATCATTAAATCTGGGCTACTAAGCATTTCCTTCATCACTTGAATAAGTTTGAATTCCCCACCACTCAGGTCGGATACCCTAAGCTCTTTTAGCTTCATGAGGTTGGCTAGATTTAGTTTCTTATTAATGTTGCTTTCAAAATCAGCCCCACCCATTGAATCAAATGTGTCTAAAGCCAATTGATACTTCTCTAATAACGCATCCATATCCGATGTTGTTTCCATTTCCGTACAAATAGCTGTTATTTCATTTTGTATCTTAATAAATTCTTCCCCAATATATTCAAAAACCGTTGTTTCTTTCGTTTTGTCGAATTGTGGGAATTGACTTACATGTCTAATTTCGCAAGCTGGGTCCATCTCTAATACGCCATCAAACAAATATCTTTCTGGATCCATCAATATATCGATCAGTGTACTTTTCCCACTGCCACTTGTTCCTATAAAAGCACAATGTTGTGCCTCTTCAAGCGTAAATGAAATGTTATTATATAGTTCTTTTTGCGGAAATGAGAAGGACAAGTTTTCAACTTTTATCATAGTGTTACCTTTCTTTATAACTAATATAGTGACGACTATTATTAAGATGTATGGAAGAGCATAGATCTCGAGTTTACCGTTGTTAGAATAACACTTGTTACAACCAACTTCAATCCATTCACACGAAAGTTGTTCGTTAAATCGAATTCCGTTCATTATGCTGGAAAAAAAAACCTTCAATCCCACTTTCGGTGGGGTTGAAGGTTCTCGTTTCGCTTATTGCATCTAATTTACGCTAACCATTGCTTCACTTTCGCTGAGAAGTTATTCAGCATCTCTTGTGAACCGAATTGGCAGCTGAAATCTTCAATACCAAGGTAACCGTCATAGCCAACTGCTTTCAAATCGTCAAGCACTTGCTTCCAGTTCACGATACCCGCATCAATCGGTGCCCATTCACTTTTCCAAAGCTTAATGCCATCTTGCTCTTCACCTGATAGCGTCCATGCGGCATTCTTAACATGCACGTGTGCAAGGTAAGGCCCTAGCAATTCAAGGCCCATACGGTGGTTCTCGAAGCCTTCATGTACCATGTTGCCCGCATCGTGAAGCACACCAATGTTCTCTGGTTTGAAACCAGATACGAGTCTATGCGCTAAACCAGCACTCGCAGTAATCGTATTGTGATGCGTCTCCACTAAACCTTTAACGCCGTACTGCTGGGAAAGCTCTTGGACATGGTGAAGGTAGTCCACTGCTTTAGCAAACAAATCATTGTAGTTTTTGCTTTTATCGTAACCAGGTACACCAACACGGATGAATGGCACGCCCATTTTTTGAGCGGCTTTGAACACATGCTCCGTTTCAGCAACATCACAGTTATTCAAATACGGTGTAATGCTTAGGTTCACTAGGTTTTCGTTTAGAGCTGCTTGTTTAAAACGTTCTAGTTCTGCATCCGAAGAAGCAGGATCGATCGAGCACAGATTATTTCCCCAGAAGGATGGCTTCTGCCCCACCGCGGACGCAGGGGTATCTTTGAAGCGCCACTCAATGCCAGTAATACCAGCAGCCGCAGCCGCTTTAGCAAGCTCTTCAGGTGTAAAGTCAGGTGTCGCAACAGTAAATACGGATAATTTCATATATAAGCCTCCTAAAAGTTTTTCGCTAGAAAAACTAGCATCGTAAGCATATGCTTAAGTATAAGCAAGAAAAGTTTGAATGTTTATCTCTCCTATATTTTGCAGTATAATAAAAACGTATTCATTGCATTAATTGGGCAAAAGTTTGCTAATATTGACTAGGGCCCACATAGAGGAGATCTTCACATGCAGGAAATGTACAAGAATCTCAATGAACAATTGACTTTTCGACATGCCGTAACCCATAATCCAATCCCATTGGACTTCCACCAGCATCAGGACCGATATGAAATCTATTTTTTCCTTACTGGTGATGTTCATTATTTCATTGAAAAGCAAGTATATCCCTTACAGTACGGCGACCTACTGATCATGCATAGCAATGAGCTGCATCGACCTAATTTCCAATCGAAGAAACAGCGCTATGAGAACGTCGTCATTCATTTCAATCCTGCTCTGTTGCAGCAATTCAATTCTCCTCAGTTCAACCTTTTGGACTGCTTTGATAACCGTGTTTTTGGTGAGCAAAATCGTATGAGACTGACGCCACCGCAAATTGACGACATCATGAAGCTCTACGATCGCATGGAGATGCATCGCCGTCCACAGGCACTGCCAGGATCAGAGATCCTATACGTATCGACATTTATTGAACTGCTCGTTTTTATTAATCGGATCTTCCAGAATCTAGGGAAACAAGAAGAACAGGTCATGATGCCTGACAAGCTCTCCTCTCTCTTCACCTACATCGATGAAAATTTAGATCAGGATCTGTCGCTCGAAGTGCTCGAACAAGTCGTCTTTATGAATCGCTCCTACCTGTGTCGACTATTTAAAAAGCATACAGGCAGCACCATTCACGAACATATCCTGTTCAAGCGCATCGCCCGTGCCAAACATTTGCTGCGCGAAGGCTCCACCGTCACCGATACGTGCCAGCTAGCTGGATTCAACGATTATTCGAACTTCATTCGGACTTTTAAAAAGGCCGTCGGCCTACCCCCTCGTCAGTACCAATCGCAGCAACGACGGGTGTAATAAGCAGTTGCTCGTCTTGGAAAATCCAATCCATACTTAGGAGTTGACCCTTGTGTCCCACAGTCAAATTGCATCTCCGCAAGGACTGGCGCTGGTTGCCAGAATCCGCGATTTTTGCACAAAACTGCCGGAAGTAGCAGAAAAAGTAGACGGCTTCGGCCACACTACCTTTCGTGTCAAAGACAAACCTTTTATTTTTATAGGTGAGACCGATGACCAAGTCTCTACATCGCTCAAAACGAATCTGACTACACAAGAGTTCCTTTTAAGTCAAGACGGCACGGCTTACAAGAAGACGCCTTATATCGGCCAGCATGGCTGGGTTAGTATTATGAACATTGAACTTGTGCCATGGGCAGAGATCGAAGACTTGATCGTAGAAGGGTACGCGCGAACGGCACCTAAGAAGCTTGTCCAGCAGTTAAAAACCACCATGTCATAACCCGTTAATTACAAAAAAAGGTTGCCCGAGTCTCCAAGACTTAGGCAACCTTTTGATTATACAGAACCTATTTCAGGTTCTCTGGGTTTAATACTAGAAGCTCAGGCAATACGAAGATACCATCCTTACGGATCAACACATCGTCAAACCATATTTCGCCGCCACCATACTCAGGACGTTGGATGTTCACCATATCCCAGTGCAATGAGGATTTGTTGCCGTTGTAGGCATCATCATAACAATTACCAGGTGTGAAGTGGAAGCTGCCGTCGATTTTCTCATCGAACAGAATATCTTGCATCGGATGCTGAATATAAGGATTTACACCGATTGCGAATTCACCCACATAGCGTGCACCTTCATCCATGTCGAAAATTTCATTGATCCGATCCGTGTCATTCGCCGTCGCCTTGACGATCTTACCATTTTCGAAATGAAGCACTACATTCTCGAAAATAAAGCCATCATGCGGTGAAGGCGTATTGTATGAAATGATACCGTTAACGGAATCACGCACAGGAGCGGAATACACTTCGCCGTCTGGAATGTTCAGCTCACCGTCGCATTTCACGCCGCCAATCCCCTTGATCGAGAACGTCAAATCCGTTCCAGGGCCAACTAGGCGCACTTTGTCAGTGCGATCCATAAGCTCTTTCAACGGATCCATCGCTTTGGACATTTTGCCATAATCCATCGTACATACATTAAAATAGAAATCCTCGAACGCATCCGTGCTCATACTAGCAAGTTGAGCCATCGAAGACGTTGGGTAACGCAGAACGACCCATCTCGTATCCTTCACACGGACATCGAAATGAACCTGTTGATAATACACGGAGTTATAAAGCTTCATTCGATCCGCTGGAATATCCGACAGCTCATAGATGTTCGCTCCGCCGCGCACCCCTATGTAGCCTTGCATTTGTTTCATTTGGAAAGCATCCGCATCCGCCCATGTTTGCATTTGTGCTTCCGTACCATTCATAACAAGCTCACGAATCACAGCATGATCACGCAAGTTAACAAAAGGATGCGCACCCGCGGCGTGAACCTTTTTGACAATTTCTTTTACAAGAGCAGAATCAATTCCATAAGCTTCAATTAAAATATTTTCACCTGGCTGTGCCTTAACTGAATAATTGACCAATACATCAGCAAGCTTGGTTAATCTAGGATCCAGCATGTGTTATCTCTCCTCTTCATTGGCGGGTTCGATGGGGTCAAATCCCCTTTCATGTGTCTGAAAGCCGACCGTCGTCAAATAGAACCATTCCCCATTCTCCTCTTGCTCGGCATCTAGCTCATAAATAAGCGCACGGAATTTACTTAACCATTCGGCATATTTCGCTTTACTCATTTTGACTTCAACCTGCGTCATGATAATCGGCCACTGGGAACGGTCGGGCGATGGAATTTGAAACGCCTCTTCGGGGGCATTAATCGCTCTGTTTCTAGCATGTCCAAGTACACTTAATGTACGTTCTCGGTAATAATTTTCTACCTCCGAAACATACGGGAGCAAATTCTCACTAGGCACAAAACCACGTGCAACAGCACGGTAAAACTTTTGCAAAATGCCATTCTTAAGCTCCGTACGAACAACGAAAATTAAATTATGACGCTCAAGCTCATTCAAATGATAATGCACCTTGGCACGCGCCATCCCTAACAGTTTAGCCAATTGCTGGCCAGTATAAGCTTTCTCTATGAGATATAGCAGTACTCTAGCGCGAAGTGGATCACTAATTGTTTTGAGTTGTTCGAGTTCTTCAATGATATAAACAGGCTGCAATTTCATCGTGGATCCGACCTCCCTCTCCAGTTCCAAGATTAACGAATGTACCCTAAGCTAGAACGAGTTTCACTTCGAAAAAGCCTTGCTACAGCGCCTCTTGGTCAACTTATAATCTCGTAAAGAGATTAATTAAACGACGGTCAAATCTTTTTAACCGTATCATAATGCTAAACAGAATCTATGTCAATTGCGGTTTCGGAGTACCAAATGATTCAGCACCAGGCCTTTGTCTATGCGACATTTCACCGCTTTAAAGGGTTACCGAAATTAAGCTTTCTACTATGGTAGCAAAAAGGGACGTTTCTGTCACCATTAAAGGTAGAAACGTCACCAATAAAATAACGAACTAGGCTGTATTGTTACACGCAAAAGGAAGTCGCTCATCTATCAATTGCCAAGACTAGTAATTTCAGTAGTGCTTCAGATGACAAATTTTGTTATTTGTCATTTGTTTGCTTTGTGGTGTGTGTTGTTAAAAGAGAGGCCGGAGGCTGCTCTAAGGAAATAGCAGCGCGCGCAACGCCGCTGCAGCTTCACGCGGTGAGCGCGCACCCGCGATGGCGCTCACCACTGCCACGCCGTCCGCGCCCGCACGGATGACGGCGCCTGCATTCGTGGCATCGATGCCCCCGATGCCCACGAGCGGCAGCTGGATGCCGCCTGCGCGCATCCGCGCTAATACGGCAGGCCCCTGGACCTCACGCGCATCAAGCTTTGTGCGCGTGGCGTACTGGGGGCCTACGCCAAGATAGTCGGCGCCTTCGGCCAGCGCCGATTGGGCTTCCCCCAGATCGTGGGCCGATACGCCCACGATCATGTTCGGCAGCCGCTCGCGCACCGCGGCGGCTGGGGCGTCCTCTTGGCCGATGTGAATACCATCGGCCGCCAGCTCTAGAGCCAACCGTTCATCGTCGTTCACGATGAAAGGGATCCCGCGCTGCGCGCAAATGCGGCGCAGCCGCGCGCCCAGCGCGAGCAGCTCTGGCCCCTGCAGGGCGCCGGGGCCCTTCTCGCGCAGCTGGAACATCGTGATGCCGCCGTCGATGGCGGCTTCCAGCACTTCATATGGATCAGCCCCGCCACAATTCGGGCTGCCCATCACTAAATACAAACGCAGCGCCTTGCGCAGCTGCTCCTTACTCATGACGATGCCCATCGCACACCTCGCGTAGCCGCAGCTTTCCCATCAGCAGCTCGAACACCCTGCTGATACGCCCAATGATTCGTCGGTCCATGCCCGCTTCCAATATGTAAAGGCTCCGAAATCGCAGCGTGGATGAAGCTTTTCGCCAGTTGTAAGGATGCCTTCGTCGTGAGTCCCTTCGCCAATCCCGACGTCAAAGCGGCAGCAAATGTGCAACCTGTTCCATGGGTATGCTGCGTAACCAGTCGCTTCGAAGTGAACTCCGTAAAGGAAACTCCATCATACACCAAGTCCGTCGCCTGCTCCGTATTCGCTTCATGGCCGCCTTTGATCATTACATGCTTGCAGCCGTACGTATGAATGCGCATGGCCGCCTTCTGCCGGGAGTCCCTATCGGTGATCGATATCCCGCTAAGCACCTCGGCTTCTGGGATATTCGGCGTCACCACATCAGCTAGCGGTAGCAACGAATGAATCATCGCCTCAATCGCCTCTTGCTGTAAGAGCGAAGCACCGCCCTTGGCAATCATCACCGGATCTACAACAATTTGCTGCCATTCATACTTCTTAATCGCAGCAGCCACAATGCGAATAATATCGCCGCTGAAAAGCATACCCGTTTTCAAAGCATCCGGTCGTAAATCCTCCCCAATGGACGCAAGTTGGCGTTCGATCGCTTCCGCGCTCATCGGGTAAACACCTTGCACACCTAACGTATTCTGCGCGGTAACAGCCGTAATCACGGACATTCCGTAAACGCCAAGTTCTTGAAATGTCTTCAAATCTGCCTGAATGCCAGCGCCACCGCCACTGTCCGAGCCGGCAATAGTCAATGCTTTGTAAATCGCCACGGTACTCCCCCCACTACCTTTTCGTAACTTAATGTTCTAACGGTTATGACGGATGCTGTCATCACCTACATCACGATCTCCATAATCTAACGGACACGGCAGTCGTTATTGCAGCTGAATTCTCCAAGTGAGTAGGAATTCCTACTGAATAGCGACCTCTGTGTCCGTTAGCCTTGCATAACACTATACCCGGCTCAATCCATCCATCGGACTGCTCGCCGACGCGTAACGCTTTTTCGGAATGCGCCCCGCTTCAAAGCCAGCACGTCCCGCTTCGATCGCGAGTTTCATGGCGTAAGCCATTTTGATAGGATCCTTCGCGCCCGATACTGCCGTGTTCAGCAGCACACCGTCCGCTCCCATTTCCATCGCCAATGCTGCATCCGAAGGTGCACCAATCCCTGCGTCCACGATGACCGGAACCGTCGCTTGCTCGATGATGAAGCTTAGATTCAACGGGTTAATGATCCCCTGCCCCGTGCCAATCGGTGATGCCCCAGGCATAATCGCATGTACGCCGAGCGCCTGCAGACGTTTAGCTAATAACACATCGTCCGATGTATAAGGAAGTACAATGAAGCCTTCCTCTAGCAGCATTTCTGAAGCTTTTAGTGTTTCGACTGGATCGGGCAGCAGCGTCATTTCATCTCCGATGACCTCGACTTTGATCATGTCGCACAAGCCAGAAGCTTTAGCTAGACGTGCGATGCGAACGGCTTCTTCAGCGGTTTTGGCACCAGCGGTATTCGGCAGCAATGTGAAATTCGACGTATCCAGCATGGATAAGAAATTCGGCTGACTCGCCTCAAAAATGTTCATACGACGCACCGCGAACGTTAGAATTTGCGACTCACTGATATCCACCGCTTGTTTTTGAATCTGAAAATCTGGAAACTTCCCCGTGCCTAACAACAAACGTGAGCGAAACTCATATGGACCAATTTTTAACATGTATTTATCCTCCTCCAACGAAATGAACGATCTCAATTTTGTGACCTTCCGCAAGCTCAGCGCCGGCGTGATCCTCTTTATGTAAAATGGCTGCGTTATGCTCAACCACGAGCATTTTGTCGCTTAGGTCGAAATGCTCAAGCAGCTCTACAACGGTCCGAATCGTATCGGGTACGTCGACCCGCTGACCATTAATGTGCAGTTTCAATGCTTATCAATTCCTTTCCTGTAGCTGAAAATGTGTCCTGATCCTGCTGACTCACTCGATTAGTCTTTGGCGATAAATCCGGGCTGAAGGCATCTAGCCAAGGGGCTATCGCACTATTCCCCTGTTCACTTGTGCCCTCTCCACCCAAAATCAAATCCGCCATCACCCTCCCGGTGATCGGGCTCAGCAATATCCCGTTGCGGTAATGACCGCACGCTGTATACAAACCCTCCACCGTCGGCACTTTGCCGATGTATGGCAGTCCGTCCGCTGTCTGCGGACGCAGCCCCGACCAAGCCTTCTCCCACTCAGCATCGCAAAGTAGCGGCATGAGGCCCCTCGCGCGTTCCATCAGCTCGGCTAGCCCTGATAGCGACACCTTGCGGTCATAGCTGTGCGGCACGACTGTCGCGCCAACCACCAGCCGTCCGCCGGCTTTCGGAACGATATAGCACCCTGGCGAGAACAGGGTTTTCTTCAATATAGGCTTCGGCGTCCTTACGGAGAAGCACTCGCCCTTCACGGGATACATCGGCAACTCGATGCCGATGCTGCCAAGCAGCTGACCGCTCCACGTGCCTGCGGCGACAACCACGTGGTCGCTGTAGAGGGGACCGGCGGCCGTCTGCACGCCGATGACGCGCTCCTGCGCGGTCAGCAGCCCTTGCACCTGGGCGAACGGTTGCACCTTCGCCCCAAGCACCCCAGCCGCCTGCGCGAATGCCGCCGCAAGCAGCGGAGCATCAACCTGCCCATCATCGGGCAGGTACAGGGCTCCGCACGTCGCCCCGCTCAGCGCGGGCTCTATGGCCGTGGCTTCAGCAGCGCTGAGCCACTGGGCCTTCTCGCCCGCGGCGCGCTGGAGCTTCTCCCGCGCGCGCAGCTCCGCCTCTTGAACGTCGCTGAGCGCGACGTTCAGCAGCCCCTCACGGACGAGGCCGATGTCGATGCCCGTGAGTTCTCGCAGTTCCCCACTCAGCTCGGGGAACATGGCACGGCTCTTGCGCGCCCACTGGAACAGGGCGCCGGTATCTTCCATCTCGGACTGCGCGCCGAGCATGCCGGCTGCCGCCGCCGAGGCTTCTGTACCTAGCTGGCTGCGCTCTAGCAGCGTGACGGATTGCCCTCTTTTGGCCAAGTAATACGCGATGGATGTACCGATAACACCGCCGCCAATGATGATGACATGGGATCTTGTTGTTGACATTGTGCTCACCTCTATTTATTGAAGCTCATCATGATAGGCTAGAACGGCTCCTAGCGGATCCGCTGCTTCCCAAATTCCGCTCATCACCGCGATGCCAGATGCTCCTGCATCCAGAGTGGACTTTACCCTCGCAGGTGTCATTCCACCTATCGCAATTACCGGAATATTAACGTGGCTAACTAGTTGTCTTAACTGCTCCAAACCTCTTGGTGGTACGCCTTGCTTAGAGCTTGTCGCAAAAATATGACCGAACATAACATAATCGGCCCCCTCTTGTTCACGCCATTTTGCCTCATCTGCCTGATGCACAGAGACTCCGATGCGCTGTATCCCCCGGCAAAACTCATCCTGCATAACAAGAGATGGCGTCGTACCTGGAAGCTGAACCCCCCCTGTTTGCAAGGCCAGAGCGACGGAGGGAAGCCCGTTAACGTACAGGCTTTTGGCAGGAATCCCTTGCTCCAATAAATACTGAATGCCGATAAACACTTCATCCAAGGATTTCGTTTTCTCACGAATATGAATCGCTGTGACATACGGGTGAATCTGCGCCGCAATCTTTGCGATCTCAGACCATGTAATCTTCCCATTGGATATGACATGCAGCTCTTTCTCAGACATTGAAGGCGACTCCTCTCAACGAAACCTCACTTCTCTTTAACCCTGCGAATCATCCTGACTGTGCAAATAAACACAAAAAAACCACTTTCCTCAGGAAAGTGGTTGTAGGCTGCCTCATCATAAACAGTAATAAAATCGGCTCCAAAGCTCGTTCCACTTTCCTCCGCTGGCATAAACCAGATCAGGTTCAAAGGGTTCAGTCTACACTGTCTCAGCCTCTCGGCGCCCCTAGGGATTCATTCGTATGCAATTACTAATCATCATAGCATGACAGCCAACTCTTGGAAATACCAATTTTCCATTTTCAATTGCAGTCAGCCTATCCTTTCTCAGTTTAGTGAGAATTACGTCTTCCTACTGAAACCAATTCCATTACTTGCCGTATAGAATATCAGTAAATCTTATATTAAGGGGTGTTTGTCATGGAACCATTTGTACTGCCCGAACCCGATCGACGAAGACCATCCTCACTCCCGCCGCGCTTGTTTACCAAAATTACTATCGGCCTTGCTATCGTTCTCGCCCTTATTTTTGGTTCTTCTACCTTCTACACCGTACAGGAGCATGAGAAGGCGGCTATTCTAACATTAGGCAAATATACGACCGAGAAAGAAGCAGGGCTTCACTTTAAACTCCCGTTTCCCATTCAACAAGTGGTTGTACTTCCTGCCAAAAAGACACAACGTATCCAAATCGGTTTTCGTGAAGCCAATGGCAAAATCACTCCTGTCGAAGAAGAAGCCATGATGATTACAGGGGATGAAAATATTTTATCTGCTGATGCCGTGGTGGAATGGAATATCAGTGACATGCGTAACTACTTGTACAATATTGATAATGCCGAATTGTTCCTTCGCAACTCCGCAAGTGCAGCGATTCGTTCAGTTATTGGCGCTACGGCGCTAGACTTTGCCATTACAGAAGGAAAAACCGAGGTCCAAGGCAAGGTCAAAGAACGATTGATTGAGATGCAGACGAAGTATCAAACAGGTATCCATATTGTCGATTTGAAATTCCAAGATATCGAACCGCCAGCTGGCGATGTGCAGAATGCTTTTAAAGACGTAACGAATGCTCGTGAAGAGAAAAATACGAAGATTAATGTGGCTACAAAATACGAAAATGATATCCTTCCAAGAGAGCGCGGTAACGCTCAAGCACTGCTTGAGAATGCCGAAGCTCAGAAGAAATCACGGATTTTGAATGCGCAGGGGGATGTTGCGAAGTTTAATGCCCTGTATGCGGAGTATGCCAATAATAAATCAGTTACAGAGAGCAGGCTTATCATAGAGACGTTAGAACAAATATTGCCGAATGCCAAAATTTTCATTAGTGACAGTTCCGGCGAAACAGTTAAATATTTACCAATTAATGAGCTGTTGCGGAATCCTGCTGCTGCAGCAACTGGTACAACAGGAGGGACTGCGAAATGACCTTACAAAGTAAATGGATTTTGAGATCCATCATTGGTGTCGTTCTCGTCTTTTTCTTCCTGATCTCCATCTTTATTGTCAAAGAAGGCCAATACCGCGTCGTTCTCAAATTCGGTGAAGCCGTTCGTATCCAAACAGAGCCCGGTATTCATTTTAAAATTCCCTTCATTGAATCGGTTCGCACGCTTCCTAAATATCAAATGGTGTATGATAGCAAGCCTACATCCATTCTGACCAAAGATAAAAAGCCGATCGAAGTTGATAACTATACGGTATGGCGCATTGATGATGCTCAGCAATTCTTGCGCACGATTCAATCGATCACAGGCGGGGAAGAGCGTATCGATGCCGCCGTGTACAACACCGTTAGACGGAAGCTTTCGGAGATCAATTACAGCGATATCATCAGCGAGAATACGCAGCGCGGTAATTTGAACGATGAAATTACGAAGGAAGTTTCGGATTTGATGGAGCGTGATAATTACGGCATTCAAATCGTTGATGTGCGGATCAAACGCACGGACTTACCCGATTCGAACAAGCAAAGCGTGTATAAACGGATGATCTCCGACCGCCAATCCATTGCAGCGAAGTACTTGTCCGAGGGAGATGAAGAGTCGAAGAAAATCACCTCCAAGGCTGACAGACAAGCAAGCGAGTTGATCGCACAAGCGCAAGCGGATGCTAAGAAAATCGTAGCCGAAGGCGAGCAAGAAGCGGCTAAAATTTACAACTCCGCTTACGGCCAGGACCCTGCCTTCTACAATTTCTATCGTACGTTGGATAGTTACTTGGTGTCATTTAAAGGGGAGCCAGTCATTATGCTGCCAATTGATTCCCCGTACACGAAAATTTTACTAGGTAAATAATATAATTACGCCCCAAGGTAACCAAGGCATGCTCATCTCAGGATGGCATGCTTTTTTTTATTTATGTGATTAACCTTCGTCCAAGGAGCAGGACAGCCACTCCCCATCACCTGGAATCACTAATTGATTCAACAACCCTTCCATTTCCAATCTGCTCAATAAATCCGCACGTGTCACGTGACAATGATTGATCGTATCCATGTGTACGGCAACGATATGCGTGAATGGTGCGTACCTGCATAGGCTCACCACATCATTCGCATCCATTGTAATGGGATCACCTACTTCGAACTGAGCTCCACCCGCATTGACAACGGTCCAAGCTGGTTGATGCACTTCCAACGCTCGCTGCACATCGTCACACCAAATCGTATCCCCCGCGAGATACAGTGTCGGCTCGTTCTCCGCTTTGAAAACAAATCCGGAAACCTGCCCCATCAACTTCCCAATCTCACCAGTCCCATGTTGTCCACCTGTTCGGAACAAGGTTACTCCCCGTATTATATAAGACTCCTGAATCGCCGTTACGGACGTAAACCCCGCAGCCGTAAACGCTCCTTCATCCCCTGGTTGGCACAGGATAGGCGTTGATTTAGGTATGGCTTCCGCAGCTGCCCGATCCCAATGATCCCCGTGCAGGTGGGTCACGATGACCACGTCGGGTTGACCTATTTCCGCTAATGGAAATGGCAGAGGCACGATCGGATTCCTTCTTGGATTAGCTGTATTCATGATCGGCGGATTGGCTCCTGCGTCACTAAACATCGGATCAATTAGAACTGTAACTCCTGCGTATTCCAGCCAAAGTGTAGCGTGGCGGATTAATTGAAGGTTCATTCCCAAAGCACCTCTTATCTTATAATTGTTGTTCTGCTACAATTGTAAAATAGTTGGCGTGTTACTCATACAATCTGATGAAAAGAATAATCGATTTTCCATTTCATTGTGAAAGGAATTTATAACGTGTTAAGCAATCCACCGATCGATGAGATCGATTTACGTATTTTGCAACATTTGCTGCAAGATGCCACTCAGTCGCACAAAGTCATTGGCCAGCAAGTACATTTAACGGGACAAGCCGTTGGTGCTCGCATTCGTAAGTTACAGGATCTCGGTGTAATAACTGGCTATACCGTAAACTGGAATCCCGAGAAAATAGGGCAAGTCGTGCATGCCTTTATCGTTGTTTTCATGAAATCAAACACCGCTCATCAAGCGTTCCTCGCTTACATTGGGCATCAGGAGAGTGTAGTTGAAACGCACCGCGTAAGCGGCGAAGGCTGCTATTGGATGCGGGTTCGCGTCCGTTCGCCCCTTGAATTGAATGCGTTCCTTGATGAGCTTCTCACATATGGCAATTACAAAGTCAGTCTTTCCATCGGTCAAGTTAAATAGCAGACTAGACCTCAAGCTGATCACGAAAGGATGTTCACCTAGATGCTGCCTCAGTTGAATCGCCAACTAGAAAAGATTTTGCCACTCATCACCCCCATCAGTGTTCTTATCGGGGTTCTGCTTGGAAGTCACTTATCTGGATTCACTTATTTATCACCATGGTTGTTTGCTTTCATGACCTTCTCGGGAAGCATCGCTTCGAGCTTCAAAGAGTTCATCAAGGTGGTCGTTCAACCACTTCCTCTTCTTACTACCTTGTTCATTTTGCATGTCGGGATGCCGCTAATTGCACTCGGACTCGGTCATGCTGTCTATAGTCAAGAACCGTTGACGATTACGGGCCTTATTTTAGCCGCAGCCATTCCTACTGGGATTACAAGCTTCGTGTGGGTGGCGATTTATCGAGGCAATATTGTGCTGACGTTGTCGATCATCCTGATGGATACGATCCTTTCACCTTTCGTCGTACCTTATACGCTTTCTGTGTTGGTCGGCACTAAAGTGCAGCTCGATACGTTCGCAATGATGAAAGGCCTGTTCTTCATGATCGTCGTTCCTTCTCTCATCGGGATGGGGCTGAATCAATGGACGCGGGGAAAAATTAAGGAGCAGTGGGGCGGCCGTTTCGGTCCTTTTTCTAAACTATTCATGGGCGTTGTCGTTGCCATTAATAGCTCTGTCATCGCTCCGTATTTGCGCGACTTCAATGCGAAGCTGCTCGGGTTGGCAGGCTTTGTACTTGTCGTAGCCTCCCTGGGCTACATGATCGGTTGGCTCGTCGCTAAATTGTTCCGCTGGGAACAAGATGTCGTGGTTGCCCTTACTTTTAACAGTGGTATGCGTAATATTAGTGCAGGCGCGGTACTTGCCGTAGCATATTTCCCGCCGCCCGTGGCGATTCCAGTCGTGCTTGGCATGCTGTTCCAGCAGTCGCTCGCTTCCCTCTTCGGTTTTCTGCTGAATCGGAAATATGCGTTGAAAAGTGACACACCCAGCTTAACCGTTAATGGTGTTAAACAAATGTGAAAAAAAGACTGCTCAGCTTTCGCTGGGCAGTCTTCATTTTACCAATTTACTTCGAAAGGCGTGTAAACATCACATAGGAATAGATGATCGGAATGAAGGAACTAACGACAATTGCCGTAATGAAGATGATGATTGCCATTGAACTCATTAAGAACGCCGCTATGAAGGCAATGATGCCGCCAATCATCATCAGCGGACCACCTAAACGATGCGTTTTTCTCCAAATTTCTTCATTTGCAAGTGTCCACGGTGTCCGTATGCCAAACGTGTAGTTGGGCTTCACTTGCGTTAAGAAATTCCCCATCACGGCAAACAACACACCTAGCAAAATCATCGTAATTTTCTTAAAGTCCAGGCTGTACCCTAAATTAAAGAATATGACTGCCCAGCCGACAACAGCTAAAAGGATGCTAATCCCGAACCGCGTTACCTCATAAGCCGCAGGAAATTTCTCGAAATTCGCTTTCTTCGGATCAATTGCTCTCATCACTCGCATGAACAGCGGCAGCAAGCCTAACAGCACCAGCATGAGCAGCGACATTTCTTTGCTCATCGTACCGTTCACTTCATTATTCACGCCAAAATGACTCGCCATCGTATCTGGTAGTCGATTATACAGTACGAATCCCCCTAGCGCTGGGGAAAGGCTAATCACATACAACAAAATCTCTTTCCACTTTTTCATGATGATTCCTCCTCATCTTTTTTGTTAAGTATGTTAAACATCCATCCGATGACGTCTTCAACAACCGTGGTGTGCAAGGTGTATTGAATATGTTGCCCCTGACGTTCATCCATTACCAATCCTGCCTGTTTAAGCAAGTTCAAATGATGCGATATGCTCGGCTTACTAATCTTGAAATGATCAGCGATATCACCAGCATGCATACTCTTTTCTCGCAACAATTGCAAAATTTCACGACGAGTCGGATCCGCTAGCGCTTTAAATGCCTCATTCAAAAGATTGCCCCTCCTTATTTAGATATTTATCTAAATGTATAATAAGATAATACCTCTGTTCTTCCAACATGTCAATTGGCGTTTGCTCTCCTTCGTTTTGGCGATTAGACGAAGTAGGTTTATAATGAGAAAATCATACTTACATCTCTCGTCAGACAGGATGGATCCGCATGAACGATAAAATTGTAATGCCCGTTTGGACAATCGGTCTGTTCATTGTTGTTATGAATACAACGATGTTCAACGTTTCGATCCCCAGTATCATTCAAGATCTTAGCATCACAGCAGATCTCGGATCATGGGTCATTTCCAGCTATTCCATTGGCTATGCCTTATCTACGGTCATATACAGCAGACTTTCGGATGTGGTACAGATACGCAAACTCCTCATCGTAGGTCTAGTTGTGCTTGGACTTTCTTCCATATTCGGACTGTTCGCCAGGGAGTTCCACACCCTGCTGACCGCGCGTATTCTCCAATCCACAGGCGCAGGGGTGATGTCTGGCCTTGGATTGGTTCTCGCCAGCCGCTACATCCCAATTGAGCGAAGAGGCTCGGCGATTGCGATGATTTCCGCAGGAAGTGCTATGGCCTTCGGCCTAGGTCCGATCGTAGGCGGCTTAATCAGCGAATATTGGGGCTGGAATGGGTTATTCGCGATTACTTGTTTGGTCCTCGTTATTCTTCCAATACTCTTGCGATTGCTCCCCAAGGAGCAGCCTGTGCCGTTCCGCTTCGACATGCTAGGAGCGCTATTGACAGTCGTCAATGCCGCAACCTTATTACTCGCTGTCACGCAAATTTCTGGCATGTGGCTTACCATCAGCGCCATCTCTTTCGGCATGCATGTTTGGCACCTACGGCGATCCAATAACACGTTCATTAACCCTGTATTGCTGGCGAATCCAGCATTTCGGAAGCTTGTCATGATCGGGTTCTGTATCTTGGTCTTGAACCTTGGGAATCTATTTCTGATGCCACTTGTTCTCGCCAAGGTGTTCCATCAATCCGCCATGACCATCGGTTTAACAATTGCACCAGGAGCGATCCTCTCCGCATTCCTAACCCGCTTCGTCGGCCGCTGGATCGATCGCTTCGGCAACATGCGGTTTTTACTGATTGGACATGGGGTTTTATCCACTGTGATGGTTGTATTCTCGACGTTGCTTGGTGCTTCACCACTTGTCGTGCTAGTCGGCTATCTTTGTTTCTCGCCTGCGTTTTCCGCGACAATCGCATCGCTAAATAATGAGACTTCACGTATACTGCCGAAGCACTTAATAGGCTCAGGCATGGGACTCATGCAGCTGATCCAGTTTTTCGGAGGATCGATGTCGGTCGCGATATGCGGCATTCTACTTGAAATCCAGCAGAATACATCGCTCCTTCAATCGTACAAGCATGTGTATGGCTTGTTAATTGTAATTGGGATCTGTTCACTGGGATTGCTGTTGTTGTACAGACTGTCGGGGATGCGAGTAGGCATCGAGGATCGTGCAGCAGCCAAATAGCGGGGGGAATCATGTTCCGTACACAGAAAAACTTCTGTACAAGTCCTTCGAGGATAGGCGACTGATGTTTCTATTAGTTTCCATCTAGTGATTGAAATAATCAAACAAGGAAGTGACATCTGATGTGGAACAACTTTCATCTTCACCTGATTCCTCTAGCAATCAAGGCCCGCCATTCCTCAGTCTGACCGATACAAGGACTTTGTTTGGGGCTACCACAAGCGTTAACATAGGCTATAATAATAGCAAAGTTGTCACATTAAGTACCCAGCTATATAAAATTGGTAATTTACAATTACCACCTACTGCTGTGGATCATCATTTGCATATATCAGGTCTTATCTATGAAAATCGTTATGTGGATTACAATAGCATTGCCCCAGCCTTTCAAATCACAGTGAAGAACCGATAGGCCAATGAAGCATCCATACCTGAACAAGTTGCCGCGATAAAATTGCTTTATAATTTGAGTGATAGTAGTAGGCTCTATGACATTTCAATAGATCAACCTCTTAAGTCAGGATTGCATCAGTTAACCATTAGTTTCCAAGTTGGCGAACGAATAGTCTTGCAGCGGGACTGGGATATCATGAATACGGCGAAATAGCCGGATGTACAAGAAAGCAGGTTGCCGAGGCAACCTGCTTTCTTGTACCTACAATTAACCTTGCCTCCACTCTCGCTTCAGCATGCCATATACAATGAGGTCAATGTAATGATCGTTCAGCCATGCGGCATCCCGAATCTGACCTTCACTCGTAAACCCGAATTTCTCCGGAATGGCTCGGCTTTTGAAATTGGTATCTCCGCATCTGATTTCAACTCGGTTTAGGCCAAGTTCATTAAAAGAATAATCAATCATCCATTGGCATGCTCGTGTCATGATCCCATGTCCTTGAAAGTCTTCCCCTAACCAGTAACCCAGACTGGCGAAATGATTAGCCCAATTAATCGGGTGAAATCCGATGCAGCCTGCCAATTCACCTTTAAACCAAATGCCGGCATTGAAGCCATTGTTGGATGCCTCTTGCGTCTGACAGTGCTGAATAAAAGCTCTTGAATGATCGCTATTCTGCGTGGCGTCCACCCAAGGCAACCATTCTCTCAGGTAATCTCTACAGCTGTCGGTTAGTTCAAAAAGAGCCTCGGCATCCTTGGGCTCAAACGATTTCAGTGTAAGCTCAGCGTCCAGTTCAATTCGCATAATTTCCTCCCCTCTAGGTGATTTTTCAAGTCGTTCCCTTCGCATAAACAGCAAAAAATAACATCATTTCTCCGATGATAACGTAATTCGGCATTTCAAACATCAGATCCAACCCAAGAAATACAGCTAGTAACCCTAGAAATACAGCTAAATGCCCTATCTTCAACCGTTGATGTGCATGCCTATATTTGTGGAAAACCAGTGATGTCGAGAAAAAGTAGAGGAGCACGGAGCCGAAAATAAAGCTTATCATAAACCCATAATTCAACTGTTCCAAGAATAGCAGCTGGATCGATGCGGCCATCATACATAAGGATAAATAGATGAATAAATGGCCATAGATGATGGTCTGTCCTGCCGTTTCTAGGTCTTTATTCACTTTCTTCTCGACGTTCTCGAAATATTGCCACCACATCGCAATGATGAGCAGGAATGTGATCGATGCAAAAAGTATGGATCGCCATGTCCAATCACTCGACTGTAGGACAGTCAATATGCTTATAACCGATTCTCCGAGCAGAATCAGCGTAAATAGTGAGAAACGCTCTAATAAATGATGCGTATTAATGGGGCTTTTCACTAAGTATTTCCGACCCAATAAAGGGAGCAAAATATCCACCATAATTCCCGCATACAACACCGCGTATCGAATCCATGAGTCAAAAAACAGAGAAAGTGCCGATATGACCAGTCCGATCCAAAAACGGCTGCCTAAATAACGTGCAGTAGTCCGTCGATGATCTTCTTCTTTTTTATGTACAGCTAGGTATTGAATGGCTGTCATCGCTCGCAAACCTAAGTAGCCGATGAGAAAGGGCACAAAATACTGATCAAAATCGACCGACAGGCTGGCCGTCATAATTAACACGAAAAATAATTGCAGAATAAGAAAAACGCGATGCGAGGTACTGTCCCGCCCAAACCGATTAACAAAAACGGACTGCCCCACCCAAGCCCACCATATCGGAACAAAGATCAGAACGAATTTGCTTAAATACTCAAGAGGGATGGTGCCATGATGCACATGCAGCAAGACATGGCTCGCTTTGGAAACCGCTGCTACAAAGAGCAGGTCGTAGAATAGCTCAAGCCAGGTTACTTTTTTCTCAACCATTGCTTTGATGTGATGCAGCCCTGGTGTGTGATTGTTCATTGTTGGGCTCCTTTGTTATAGTTGTTATTTAAATTTCTGCCGATATCATGTTATTCGAGATCCAACTCGATAATCCTGTAGTATCCGTCGTTAGATAGCTTATTGAAAAAAAGCCGCACCCCTTAGAGGACGCAGCTTCGTACCACAACTTTATTTAAATACAGGAATTTCCTCTGCATAAACTTCATTTGGTCTGCCGCTTGTATAGGTAACCTTACGGTCAATCATACAATATCCATTGTCGCGCTCCTCCCAACTACTTGTCTCCACTCATTATACCTTATAGGGCCTCCATCAACCATTGTCGTTCCTCTGCCCCTACGGCGTGGATCAGGTGCGCAAGCACTTTCTTCTGTTCCGGATTTAATCGCGCAAATACCTTGGGCTCCGCATGGCACAACGCACGAATCGCAGCTTCAAGCTCCTCCCGGCGGTTAGCCGCCTCAGGATCACCTGTGAACGTCGGAAACGCCTTCGCTTCTGCAAATTCCTTGATGACAGCATCGGATAATTTCCGCAGATACGGCTTCCTTTTCTCACTAATGAACGTGCCCAGCTCATCCAGCAGATATTGAAAAGCGTCACTTTTGCGGCTCGCACCGAATATAAACGACTGCTGACCGCTCAGGTCTTCATGACTAAAATCAAACTGATCAAATAGTTTACTCTGAATGTAGACACTATGATAAAAGGAATCCCCTTTATTGTTAAACGTTGTGGGCTGTTTATGCTGCTCTTTCATCTTCGAGTCGATAAAATACAGCTTCGAATATTCGTGATTCATGCGATCTTCCCAACGAATATAGGTAATTCGAAATTTCGTCTGCGACATCGGATGCACAGATAGGAAGGTTTCCTTTTCCGCGATCAAGCTAGTGTAATCCAATGGCTCACCATCAATACGAATCGTATACGGCTTGTCCGCATGCAGTTCCAAAAACCAACCGAATTCTCTGCTCAAAAATGCCAGAAAATCCTCAACCACGAACTCCTTAATGATGTTCGTAAACGTGACGGTTGTCCCTCTATCCTTATCTGTTAGATCAGGCTTAGTCACTTCAT
Organism: Paenibacillus sp. Soil766; assembly: GCF_001428105.1. Lineage (GTDB taxonomy): Bacteria > Bacillota > Bacilli > Paenibacillales > NBRC-103111 > Paenibacillus_E. The sequence goes on from NZ_LMSJ01000054.1 coordinate 302,018, forward strand.
AGGCATCCAATCGCTTCGCTTGAATATGAATCTTATACGTATTTTTGAGCAGGAGACCATCCTCGTACGTGGTTTGCCAGGTAGCCTCGGAAGCAAAACGGTGAAATGTTAAGCGACCTATCCCATTTTTACCGTGCATAGCCGAGGTTGTTCTCCCCCGTTTATCCGGATCCACAGCTTTCTCCGATTCATAAAAAGGCGTAAACTTTCCCTCTAAATCCTTCAGCTTAATGCCATAGCCATTGTCTGCAATCACGATTTGATCCACGCCGTCTAGTATGTTTTTATGAAGGGTTATGTCTACCGCCGTAGCCTCAGCGTCGAAACCATTCCATATGTATTCGGCAATAGCTTGCAAATAATCAAACTTACGAAGCGCTTTTTCGATACCTTTTGAGGATATTTTTATGTTGTTCATGGCGATCAACCCTTTCTTCATATAATCTGCCTGTACGTATACACTTATCATATTGCAAAAAGCTCATTTCGTATGTCGATTGATGTACGCTCAGGGCAAGTCTTTTTCGACAAAAAAAACTGACCCCTAAGGTGTCAGCTTCCATACTTCAATTCGGCTATCGCTTTTTTGTACTTATCGATTCTTTCATAGTCTTGTCGGGTAGGCTGTTCAATTCGACCAAGGTCACAATTATCTTCTAAGTCTAAGAGCTTCACAATCGATGCTAATGGATTTACTTTGATCCTCTTAATAAATCCCTCATACGACTCATCAGGCCTTCTAGTAAGGCAATCTAGCGCTTCCAGGATAGGTACACTAAAGCCTTCTTTTTTCAAATCAAAGAGGGTAAAACTCGAATCCTCCACGACATCATGTAAGACAGCAACTATGGATTCTTCCGAAGATTTCGCCCTGCTAGCTAAACGAATCGGGTGCAAAATGTAGGGGCTTCCCCCTTTGTCTACCTGACCATCATGGGCCTTTGCTGCGATTAAAATGGCTTTCGTTAATGTGCTCATCGATGTCACCCTCTCACCTTCTTCGTGAAAATAGCTTTTTCACCAGTTATAGCATAAGTCCCTGTTTTTGCATACGGGTGCCGCATTGTATAATGTATAAATAATACCAAAACAAGGAGAACCATTTATGCTAGAGAATAACAACTTTTCAGAAGTTACAACGGCTGGTAAACGCCTACATATGCAAGGAGATTGCGAGAATTGCTTTGGTTTATGTTGTGTTGCGCTGCCCTACGCAGCTTCAACGGATTTTGCTAACCATAAGGATGCTGGACAACCCTGTACGAACCTGCAAGCCGACTTTCGTTGTGGCGTACACACCCAGCTTCGACAGATTGGCTTTCGAGGCTGTACCGTGTATGACTGCTTCGGCGCGGGACAGAAGGTTTCGCAGCACACTTTCGGAGGTACGGATTGGCGGAAAGCGCCTGACACCGCGCAGCAAATGTTTGAGGTATTTCCGCTGATGCGCCAGCTTCATGAGCTGCTCTGGTATTTGACGGAAGCTTTACAATGGCCATCAACTGAGGAGATTCATGGGGAGCTAAGCGCTTTGCTCGCTGAAACCGAACGCCTCACGAACCTCGATCCCGACAGCCTGGCCAACTTGGACGTTGCCGCACATCGCGCTGCCGTAAATGCTCATCTTCTTCAAACCAGCGAACGTGTGCGCGAAGAGGCGCTTCAAGCACTTCCAACCACCAAAGGACGCCGTAAAACTTATGGGAGAGGCGCCGATCTGATTGGTGCTAATTTGAAAGGTGCTGATCTCCGGGCCAGCAATCTACGAGGAGCCTATTTAATAGCAGCTGATCTACGAGGTGCCGACCTGCGGAAAGCAGATCTGATCGGAGCCGATTTCAGAGACGCCGACCTTCGTGGGGCAGATTTGAGTGATAGCCTGTTTCTTACTCAGTTTCAAGTGAATGCCGCCAAAGGGGATAGGCACACGAAGTTACCTGCGCACTTAACACACCCTGCACATTTCAGTAGCGAGTAGCCTTCTGGCAGACAAATAGTCCGATTTATCCGAAATAAAACGAGAACTTCTAGTGAAAAAGTAAGATCGACTAATAGATGTGGTGGCGCCATCCGACCTAGAGGTCCTTGACCATTCGCCATACAGCGTTAGGTTGGTCTTCTTCTTTTTCTAGGAGGCGAAAGCCACATTTTTCGTACAAATGAAGCGCAGGCAAATTCGTTGGAGCCACACGTAAATGATACGATTTCACAGCATATTTCTCAAAGAAACCTTCTGCATACATCACTAATCGTCGACCGTATCCACGTAGGAATCTTTCCGAAAAGCTATAATCGTTGCTCGATCCTTCTCCACATCTATCGGTCTAAACTCCATAGGTGTCGCCTCCCACATGGCATTTTAATCCCTAATTTTAAGCTGGCTTTCAGCATTTATTCGCTATTCTTTCATAATAACATCGTACAATGACAACGTGGACAAACAAAAAATAGGAGTGATACATACACGTATGAGTATGAAAAAACTAGCAGGCATATGCATCTTGATCCCCATTCTTCTAGCAGGATGCGGGAATCAATCAGACACTCAAAGCGCAGCAACTGGCACCTCTCAACCTGTACAGCAAACGGAGAAGGCGGCAGGTAATAGCCAAGAGAATAACCAACAAAATCGCCCTGCGATGAATTCTGCACAGAGACAGCTTTTCAGTACGTTCCAAATGCTCAGCATGATGGATAAATCGGATGGTTTGACCATTACGAAGGAGCAAGCGCAAGCCATGCTGCCTGTCGCTCAGGAAATCGTCACGAAGAATGAACTCAGCGATGATAATAAAACGAAGCTGCTGGCAAATTTAACTGATGCTCAGAAGTCCTTCCTAACCGATTCAGAAACACGCATGAGTAATCGCGGTAATGGCGGCAACGGCGGTCCAAACGGACAAGGCAATGCTGGGCAAAATGGCCAGGGATCAGGCAATCGAACTGGTGGTTCCAGCGATGCAGCTAAATCTCCTGCGCCAGATGCTTCAGCTACCCCTAAAGCGGGCGCAGCAGATGGGACAGGAAGTGGCCAACAAGCTGGCGGCCAAAAACCGAATGGTGCTGGTGGTGGCGGAAATGCTGGAGGAGGCCTAAATGGCGGAGGCTTCGGTGGAGGCAATCGCCCTGCAGGCGGACAAATGGGAGATGTGGGTAAGCAGTTCATTGAATTGCTGCAAAACAAGGTGAAATAAGTCGAAATATTTCCTAGGAAATCAAAATAAACGGCTAGTATAGAGCGGAAATAGCGGCACATCAACTAGATTTCCTTAGTTCCGTTACAAGGGAATGAGCGTTTAGGGAATTGGGTTCTCATACATTTTTATCTCTATCATCTATCAACCCATGCAATTCTATCTGTCGAGCATAGAATAGTTGGCAAGTAGTGCATATACCGATAGGAGATGGCGAGATGACTAATAAACGACGTATCGCAGGAAAACCGAGTAGAATTGTTCGACTTCCAAGAAGCGCAGGCATCCCAAAAGTGAAAGCTATGCTGCTATACCATGCTCAACTGAAGAAGCACAGCAAACTAGGAGCAGGCCGCTTATTTCCGAACCAAAGAACAATCTCAATTGGTACAGATAACTCTTGGTTCAACGCTCAGGAAATTCCGCGTAACCCAGGATGGATACCAGTGACCAACGCTAACTATGTTTGGTTCTCTGGCAACCTGAACAGTGAGAATGCGGTCATTTCGACACGCTTCTCGCTCTCGCAACGAAGATCTATTCTGAGCGCTTCACTTTTCTTATCCGTTGATAACTTCGCGGTTGTCATCATCAACGGTGTACCCGTGGTCTATGACGCGCCACAGAACACCCCTTCTTTCTACAACACTGGACGCAGCTTCAATATAAGACGATTTTTACGACGCGGCCGTAATGATATCGTCATCATCGCCTTCAACTTTGGCGGACCACGCAGTGATAGCAATCCTGCTGGTGTAGCAGCAAGACTGGACATTCGACTCAGCTCACTTCTGTAAATTCATGTAAATAAGAAAAAGACCTCCAAACCACAATCTGTTGGTTTGGAGGTCTTTTTGCAGTTCATTGCTATGCTCTTAACGCCTGAATAACCTGCTCTGCATCCGCTTCACCGCTAGCAACCTGCTCGATGTGCTCACCGAACATATCACACATATACACGAATAGGGTGAGAATTTCTAACACTTCATCACTCTCGAACGTACGCGAAGCCGACAAGCTATACACATAACGATAGTGGATCTCGCCTTCCTCATTCACACCAAAATGGCCAATTGGCAAGCGTGTATTAATTTCGAGCAAGAGCGCGGCTACACCTTCACGGGCATCTGCTTGCAGATGAAACGGCAGTGTGCTGTAAATCTGTAGAAGTTGAATGGCAACAATTTCATCATCATTCAATGGCAAAAAGCTAAAATGAAGGAAACGATCTCTTCCTTGGCTATCCTCTTGAAAGCCTGCCATTAGCACATGTAGCGGAATCGCTTCGGACTTCTCTAATAAATTCGTGGCGAGCTCTGCCCCATCCAAAATCTCTTTCAATTGCCCTAATTGCGCCAAGTGGCGCGCGTGTGCAAGTTCAGTCAACATATCTGTTCAATCTCCTATTCTCTCTTACCCATTGCTTCAACAATAGCGCTTTTCAGCTTAGTTGGATTGCCCTTGAATTGATTCAAAGCTTCAATGCTGATACCAGCTGCTTCTACGAAGCTCCAAACTTGTCTATATCGCGTTACAACTGCTGCGTCCGCTTCGTCATAGTCAGGGAGCTTATCGAACATATCATAGATAAGATCCGTGTCATGCGCACGTTTCTCGAGCTTCTTCTCGGTTGATTTATCCGCGTTGAAGACTGCCTTAGTAATTCCCCATGCGCCAGCTTTCGATGCGCGATCACGTCCAGCTTGCTTCAAGGATCTGGCAATTGGTATAGCTGCACTAATACCTGAAGCAACGATTTTCAGTGGCATCCCCACTTGTGCTCCTACCCCTGTAAGCGTTGCAATATCTGCCGCAATTTTGGTGAGCTCAAGACCGATTTGAATAGCTCCACGATCTGTTCGCTTCACGTTAATATTTTTCATTTCTTTCGCTAATTCATATTTAGCGATTTCATCGAGCTGCTGATTGGCTGCGGCCACTTTGGCTGGATCACCTGATGCAATATCAGCGTTCAACTGCGCCTTTTTCGCAGCCAGCTTCGCTTTGTCAACACCTGCATTTCGCGTGTACCAACGTTTTTCTTTGAGAATATCGGCATTCTCTGCTTTGCCTTTGAAGTCACGTTTCATCGTCGTCATCGCGCTGCGATTTAAACCGGCTTTGATCACATCAACCGTTTTGATAGCAATTTTCACGCCGCTTACGGCAATGCTTACGCCTGGTATAACGGATGTTAAGCTAGCTGTACTTGTCTCCATGATATCCATGATGCCTTTGGCCACTTTGATACCGGATTGCGCAGCTTGGATCGCGTTACTAATGATCTCGATAACGCCTCTAGCTTTTTCCCCTTTATCAAGACCACCATTGTCCACACTCTTTTTATACATATCATAAATCGCTTTAACGGCCATAATTGTATTCTTAACTGCGGAGATCGCTTCCGCAACTGTCCCTGAGTAGTCACTGACGGATGAGGAAGCCCCAACACCATCTTCTTTACCCGTGGATTTGGCAGCTTTATCAACGAGGCCAGCCGAGCCGCTGACCATTTTACCGCCTGCCTCAATCATAGTCGATCCTGTACCTGCATACTGAAAACGTTTATCATGATCCTGTCGCTCACGAGAAGCAATAATTGTTTCTCTGATCGCACTCATGATCTGGAACGGCCCGCTCACAAGATCTGCTGTAGAAGCTACGGCCCCCATGGTAGCTGACTGTTGCGCTGTTCCAGCATCCTTCGTTTTATCGTAGGAGTCTTTCAAATCATCTGAACGTTTACCGAAGCTGTCGGAGAACGCTCCGCCAACCCCAGCTGTCATGTCTGCATTATCCTTCGTATCATCACCCGTTGGATGCATCGTAGAGGCAGAAGCAACTACTGGCGGAGCTGCATTTCGGGTTAAGGTCGGCGGCGCTACCTGCGACGCTGGTGCCACTGTAGCYGCTCCCGGCGGAGCGACCGTCCCTGCAGCAGTTCGCGTTAAGGTCGGCGGTGCTACCTGCGACGCTGGTGCCACTGTAGCCGYTCCCGGCGGAGCGACCGTCCCTGCAGTTCGCGTTAAGGTCGGCGGTGCAACCGTCGACGCTGGTGCCGGAGCAAGGCCTGTTGCTCTTGCTCGGTGGAACGTCACTTGAGGACCTGGTGCTGCAGTCTGCGGCGCAACCTGTGAAGCTGGCGCAACTGTTGATGTTGGTGCAACCGTCGATACTGGTGTCGGAGCTAGTCCGGTTGCTCTAGCTCGGTGGAACCTTACTGGAGGAGCCGCCGCCGTTGCCGCTTGTCCCGAATTATTACGCTGAATAACCTGATTCGCGTAAGCTTGTGTAGCACGATTACCAACCGTTCGTTGCATCTGCATAAAGACGTTAGTCCCCATAGGTGACATTTGCGAGGTACTCGTACTTGTCGGAGCCGATAGCGATTGCTGCATTTGCTGATGCGAGGGGCTCGCTGGTTTGGTCTGGCCTTGTTTTCCTTGGGGCATCTCTACCATGCTCCTTCATGTTATATTTCTTGCTTATTTGCTTTACTTACCGCCTCGCTGTTGAACAACATGGGTTAATTCATGACCAAGCAGTTCTTGCCCCTCGCGTGAATCTGGATTGTATCGGCCTTCTCTGAAGAACACGTCATTGCCCGTAGCAAAAGCTTCTGCGCCTAACGATCTATTAATCTTAGTTGACTCTGAATCATTATGTATGTTTACGTTGCTGAAATCTGTTTGGAACGCAGATTCCATCTTCGCTTGAATGCTTGAATCCATTTTGCTGCCGCTGCCTTGTTTGGCCTTAATCTGCGACTCAATTCCTTCACCAGCTTCAAATCCGCCTTCGGACGATGACTTCATTTGCAGTTCCTCTTCCTCCGACTCGCCGCCCTCTGAGAGTTGGATCGACTCTCCTGAAGAAGGCTTCATCTGCAGCTCCTCTTCCTCCGATTCGCCGCCCTCTGAGCGCTGGATCGACTCCGTTGATGGCTTCATCTGCAGCTCTTCTTCCTCCGACTCAGCGCCCTCTGAGCGCTGGATCGACTCCGCTGACGGCTTCATCTGCAGCTCCTCTTCCTCCGACTCGCCGCCCTCTGAGCGCTGGATCGACTCCGTTGATGGCTTCATCTGTAGCTCCTCTTCCTCCGACTCGCCGCCCTCTGAGAGTTGGATCGACTCTCCTGAAGAAGGCTTCATCTGCAGCTCTTCTTCTTCCGACTCAGCACCTTCTGAGCGCTGAACATCTGGTTTAGAAGCCCCACTACTCTCCGAAGAAGCAATGTGCTCCGCCGCGTGTTTCCCCATTTGGTCCGCTTCCTGCTCATATGCATCACCAGCTGGACCAACGGTCATCTTGGTCTGAATGTTCAACATATTGCCAACAGCGCGATTGCCGATAGCACGTTGAATGTTCATCAGATCAGAGGATACAGAAGAATTTGTTTTATTACTTTTTTGATTCGTATGCAAAGAAGAATCTGGTTGCCGGTTAATATGGGATTTTTGCATGGCATAACCCTCCTAGCGAGCTTTTAATGGAATCATTCATTCAAATCTGATCTGCACGTCTATATGTCCGTCCCTCTGTGCAAGAAGTCTGTCAATTTACTATATCACAACGCTATGAAGCGGAGTTTACTATTTGAGCGAATTGCGATCAATAATAAGCACAGCAATATCATCGGACTGAACGGCACCATCTGCGAACAGATCCACATCTTGCACCATTTGACTAAGCAAATACCCAGGATTACTTGCTTGCTCCCTCACTAATACATCTTTGAGGCGGGCAAAGCCATATTGGTGCTGAAGTTGGTCTTCAGCCTCCGTTATGCCATCCGTATACACGATAATGCGATCTCCTAGGTCTAACATGACCTCATTATCCATATACAACGTATCGTCCATAACACCAAGAGGGAGTCCCTTTTTCCCCTTCAGTAATTCTACTTCACCATTAGCCCTCACCATATAGGGTGGACAATGACCGCCGTCACTATATAAAAGCTGACCTGTCGCTACGTTCAATACCCCGCAAAAAATCGTCGCAAACATAGTCGAATCATCCTTATACAGCTCTTGATTGACAGCCGTCAGCAGCTCACCTGGAGTCAACTCCACGGACATCTTTCCTTTGAGCAGCGTCATTGTCACCGCCATGAATAAAGCAGCTGGAATTCCCTTGTCAGAAACATCACCAAGAACGAAGAACATACGATTCTCGTCAATGCGAAAATAATCATAGAAATCGCCGCCTACTTCGCGTGCGGGTCGAATGATGGCCTCCGCATCTGCCTGCGCTCTGCCGCCGAGCGTCTCCGACGCGGAAGTTCCAAGCGTGGCATCCTCACCACGGCTTTGCAGACTTAAGCTCTTCCGAGGAAGAAACCCCATCTGAATATCTGTTGCGATACGCAGTTCACTTTCCATGCGTTCCTTAGCTGCCGTCGTGACTTTCAACGCATGTACCGACTTCTCGAGTGCATCGTACAGCATCGCATTTTCTAGCGAAGCTGCCGTCGGTGAGGCGATCGACTCCAGCAACTGCAAGTCTCGATCCGTGAACGGTGTATCGCCACGCTTGTTCAACACCTGCAGCACGCCAATGATTTTCCCTTTACTGACAAGAGGAACACAGAGCATGTTGCGGGTTGGATAATCAACGCGCTTCGCGACCTTGGACGACCAGCGTTCATCTCGCGCAGCATCGTCAATCTTGACCGACTTCCCTGTCTGTGCGACCCATCCTGCGATGCCTTCGCCGATCTTCAGTCGGATTTCACGCACCTCATCACCTTTGGCGCCAAGCGCAAGATCGAAGAACAGTTCACCTTTGTCCTCATCAACCAAAATAACAGATGAAGCCTCCGCGTTCATGATGCGAGATGAGGTTTCCATGATTTTAACAAGCAAATCCTGTTTACGAATCGTCGAGTTCACTTCCAGGCTCACATCAAAAAGCTGCATCGTACGCTCGAGCTCCAGCTCTGCTGCGTGACGCTTACGATTCCCAAGCTGCCACTGGATGACAGCCACAAGACACAGGATAACAAGTACACCTACGGCTATCTCCATCCAGCTCAGCTCCTTTGCATGTCGTGTAATTAACCAACTTAACAAGTTCTTTCGAACGAAGTGCTACTCACTTTAGTCGAATTATTTAATGGCATTAACTGCTTCATCTTCCGTCTCATATAGCTTGAAAATGCTGCTAAATCCTGACATATCAAAAACTTCCTTCACTTGCTCATTCATACGAGATAGCGCAAGCTTGCCCTGAATGACCTTGACCATTTTGGCAGCGGACAGCAAGCTTCTTAGTCCTGCACTGCTCACATAATCAAGTCCTTGCAGATTAAATACGAACTTGCCCTTACCTTGCTCCACCAGCTTAGCGAACGCCGATTCCAAGCTTGCCGATGTATTCCCATCCAATCTGCCTTGTAAACTTACTACCACAATGTCACCTTGCACCTGCTCGGTAATATTCACGAAACACCCTCCTCTTGGATCCGATTCTTTCTCATTAGCAGAACATTCTCCTCATTCAAACGTTCATACCGAAGTTCGTCCATAACTTGCCGGACAAAGTGGATACCCAGCCCACCGATTCCGCGTTCTTCGATACTTTGGTCGGTGCGGGGGCTGGATTTGAGCAGTGGATTAAAAGGAATTCCCTGATCACTCAAACAAAGCTCCCAACCATCGGGGGTTTGCCCAACATCAAGGCGAATTGTATGCATCCCATTTTGATCAGATGGGTAGCCGTATAGAATAATGTTTGTTATGAGCTCATCGCAGACCAAATTGATTTGAAACAGAGCCTTCTCATCCATGCCGAGGGACCCTGATAAGCCTTGGATAAAGGCTGCTAGACGCTCTAGCTCTTGTAAATCGTTGCGCAATACGATGGACTCAATACCCAAGACGATCACTCCTACGACATTTTCAACAGCATGTTCTCAAGCAATCGTACTCTTGCACTTGATGCATGTAGCATCCCGATCCCAATCTCCGGATATAACCTCACTAAGCGAGACAAGCTCTCTCCTTGCAAGGTAAGAACACGTACTTCATCAAAAATGACCTGTGCGGTAACAGACGACGGGGAGCCATCTAACGCAGTCGTTTCACCAACCGCTTGCTTAGGTCCCAAAACACCAATCGTCGATGTCTCTCCAACACCTGTCTCATTGCTTAATTCAACATGCCCCTCAATTAGTAGATACATGGCTGCGTTCGATTCACCCCGCCGCAACAAGTAAGTTAAATCCTCGTGCACTTCTTCCGTCGCAATACCCGCAATTAACCCTAGCTCATCGACGGACAAATCCGCGAATAAGTTGACTTGCTTCAAGAAAATCACTTTATCCAACATCGTTAGAAATTTACGTTCTTCTTTCATATCAGCACGCTCCAATGCGCTTAGTGCGTAGATGGAAATATCCTTAAGCCAGCTATCTGACCATGTTGTTGCTTCTTGAAGCAGTTCCAGCGGCTGTAATCCCTCCATGACATCTGTCACGCCTTGTTGCTTTAACTGGTCTAATAACGCATAGGCCAATTTACGATCGCCTAATCCCTCCGCAAGGACCTCTAATCCGTTCTCACGAAGTTCGATATTCTCGTCTTGAATGGCTTCACGCAGCGTCATAATGATCCGCTCATCAACAAGCTTAGCCATGACCGCCCAGGCTCCATCAATCAGTGCCTCATGCAGCTCACCACATCGTTCCTTAGCCAATTCTGCTAGACCCGTCAGGCCAAGCTTCTCTAAAGCAGCAGGCAATACACGCTCTTGAGTTGATGCTTGCAGACGCTCTGCACATTGTGGGGCGAGCAGGGAATGAAGTCTGCTTTCATCTAGTAGCTCAGCGAGTGTTGTTACAACCGCATTCCAAATGAATGGATTCGGATGGTGACTATACTCCAGCAAGATCGGCAGTGCTTTATCACCCATATCCACAAAAGCTTGCAGAATGGCTTTGAGCAGCTCTTGATCCGCCATGGAGACCATCCCCAGCATCATAGGGATGCTTTCCACATGCTGAAGCTTACCAATACAATGCGCAGCTGCCACCTTCACAGCGGGACGCTCCTCATCGAGTAAAGAAACGACCCAATCCGTGTACGTATTCAGTTTCAAATCAGCTACGGTATGACAGCCATAGACGGCCCATTCGCCGCCGGTATCTAGCATTTTGATAATAGCTTCGTCGCAAGCCGCGTAGCTCTCTTCACTTTCTAGGGCATACAGGGCTTTGACCCCTTCATGCACGACCTTGGGATGCGTATCCAACAGCTTCACACGGATAAAGAAATGAGACTGACTTCTCAAATGCGTTGCCTTGGAAATCAACTTCACACACTCCGCACGAACCTCTGGATCCTCATCCTCCAGGAATGAGGCGACCTGCACGAGGTCTTGAATCGTGGCACCTTGCAAGTTCATCGCACGTAATACCGCAATGCGAATCCGCGAGCTCTCTTCTCCAATCATTTGGATCAAATGCGGCAAGAACGCAGAATCTTTGGCTTTACCAATAATTTCGAGAGCTAGCTCCCGCACGTAATCATTCGGATGTTTCAGATAGGCTAGAATAGCCGATAAGGCTTTGGAACTGCGAATGCCCCCGATAAAAGAGCCCGCAATTTCAGATAAATCTCCGTGTAGGGATTGAACGCTTTTGACTAATTCACGAATATACAAATTCCGGCCGAACCACGCTACAACGACTAGAATCCCTGCAATCACCACACCTAGCCATGCCAGAGGCGACAATTGAAGGAGACCAAACGAATACAGCATAGAGAAGAACGAGCCAATCAGAATACCGCCAGATGCTGCAACCCCTTGCGCGAAATAGCGATAGCCATCCCGTTTGGAAATTGGCATCATTTTGAAGAACAGCTGATAACAAGGCTCTGCGATGTAGTACAGCAAAATATAAAAAACCGCATAAGATCCAGAAACCATGACCAATCCGAGCGACTGATTCATGAATAACGCTGTGAGGCCAAAACCGCCAAAGAAGATGACTGTGATGCCTAATAAAATATTACTGGCGCCTAACCAGTTCATTAAGCGAGTAGATACCGTTTGTAGCAATAAGCAGAACGTAAATTGAATCGCTGTGATTAAGCCATAAAACGAGGTCAAATCTCCTTCATTAGAAAACTTATATTCCGCTGCCGTAAAATATTGATACTCCATCATAAAATAAACAGCCGGCATCAGTGTCATCAGCGCAACCGCACACAGCAGGAAGGGACTTCGCAGCATCTGTTTCGCATAGTAGCCTGAAGTTTGCTGCTTCTCTTCCTCACCAGTGAGAGGGACTGGCTGGGCCCTAGTCAATCTCTTATCTTCTTTCAGTGTAAGCGGAACTAAATATCGCATAAGTGCCCTTCGGAAGAAGACAAAGCCGAATACCATGAGAATTGGGGCGAGTGCATATACGGCTTCCGTGCCAAGCAATTTGCCAAGCTGATGGGCCAACAACCCTGCTGTAATTCCACCTGTCGTTGTAGCAGCGATAAAAACGGGCATAAGTCGCTTCGCCTGCTGCGTAGGACACAGATCAAATGCTGTACTCCACAGGAGTAAGGTTAGCTGCCTTACGACAAAGTTAGAAGTGAGGAAAAGAATTGGATAGTAGTATCGATAGTCGAGGCCGCCTAGCTTGAATCCCAGGAGCACAACACCGTTCAGGAAGAGAAGTCCCATCATAATGAGATAGAGCGTCGTCATCATCTTAGCCTTCGGCAGTCGGTTCGCCAGTTTAGCTAAGAGCCAGCCTTCTAGCGGCATGATAGCAGCTTCAACCATATAAATATAGGGCAAATATTGCACGCCGAAGCGCTGATTAAAAAGTGCCATGAACGCCGTGTAATTCAAGGATTCCGCAATTCCGCTAAAGTAAAAGATCGGCAGCATCATCCAAAGCTTACGACTGTCTTCTGTGCGCAGCCCCATCCACCCTTTTAAGGTTCCTTGCATATCATCAGGTCCAATCTATTAGTCTATCTGTCAAGGGGACAGTGGTTTATAAAACGCTAGTCTAGCTTCACCTTCATAGTAATAATTCGGATACGTACCAATGAGTTCGAAGCCATTAGCTTTGAACATCTTTTGAATGGGGAGGTATTCCGGTAAATCACACGTGTAGGTCAAAATGTAACGTCCTTCTGCAAAACGGGCAAACGTTTCTAATGCTTGGAATAACACCTTGGCAAATCCATGTCTTCGATATTCCCGGTGAACAGCCAAGTAATCCCAGAGAAATCCGCCGGATTGATGCTCATTTTCTTTGCAGCTCGTCACTGCGATTATGTCACCAGTCTCATTCTCTATGTACCAATGCCGGTGATTGCGCTGAGATAAACTAAGCATTGGCGCATGACGGAAATGATCTAACTCGCCTGGTGTATGACGTTGATCATCGAAAGAAACAGGTGATAAATAGAAATCTGTAATCCGTAACGCATCTTTCTCATTGGTTAATTCATGCACAGTCCAATTACTTACTTCCATCTCACAATCCCCTTAAAATTTTCGTTAGAAAACTAGCTTCATAAGTATTATCTTAAGAAACAGATAATGTACCATTCCATTCACCAGTCGTACCCTTTTGGAAATATTCATCACACATATAGAAATACAATTGGGCTGCTTTATCTTGACGATTCTGTTTAATAACCATCAAGAACGCTTCGCGTGCATCATAGAACCGTCCTACCTGATAATACGTAACAGCTTGCTCGAACAAGGCTTTCGTCTTCTCTTTCAGGGCACGGATCGTTTCTGCATCACCTTGATACACATCGAACAAGTGAAGAGGCTCTTTCACACCATCTACTTGAATCAAACCAAGATCTCGATAAAGGAAGTCTTTAGGTTTTTCCAAGGTCAATACCACGGAGTCCGTGATCAGAATGGATGATCCTAGCGGCTCAGTCATCTTCTCCAGCATGGTCGCTAGGTTCACTCCATCAGATATAACATTTCCTTCCAAGCGTTGTTCCTCCCCAATGATACCCAGGCGGAGCGGTCCTTTATGTAGCCCGATTCCGAAATCAAGCGGCGAATAACCTACACTCATTCTATGCGAGTTGTAGATATCTAGCTCCTTCCGCATCTCCACACAAGCGTACAGCGCTTCATCCGTCTGATTCGGGAATAAAGCCATAAAACCTGCACCCAAATACTTATTCATAAGCCCTTCATGCTTGCGGACATACGGACCGAATCGTTTGAGGAACGAATTGACGAAATTAAAATTTTCCTCTGGCGTCAGCCTTTTGGATAATTGGTAAAATCCTCGGATGTTAAAAATGAGAATGGACATGTGCTGTTCCACTTGATCTCCAAGCTCGACATCCAGAATACTCTCCTTGTTCAGAAAGCGCAGAAACTGCTGTGGAACGAATCGATAGTAGGATTGACTAAAATTTTCAACCTTGGTGATGTAATCTCGAATCCGCGCAGCCATGGTGTTCACACTGTCGCCCAGGTCCGACACTTCGTCCCGTGTATTAATTGTAACGACAGTATCCCAGTTTCCTTTCGCAATTTCGCCTACGCTGTTACGCAGCTTCCGAATGGAAGAGAGGAGAACATACGTCATGAGTACCAGAACAAGCAGTAAGCCTATGGAGATAAACGCGATATTCCGAATAATTGAGTTTAGGACGGATTGGCGATGCTTCAGCAAGCCATCTAGGTTTTTACTCGTTTCGAAAACACCGACAATTTTACCCGCTGAATTAAAAATAGGTGCAATGGCATAGCGCCATTCTCCAGAGAAATCCTCCCATTGTCCTGTTGCCGGTTTGCCTTCTAGTACAACCTGTTGATTCTCAGGCGTTTGTTGGAATGGATTAAACATATGCATGCCATCATCGTCTTCCATTATGCGATAAATGACACCATTTTCGTATTTGTATACAGCCTTATAAAAGCCTTGATTATCATCCAGTGCATTATTCTCGAAGACAGATTGAATCTTCTTACGGAAGGATTGATAAGTCGTACCTCCATAATCCAAAGGAGATGCGAGGCTTTCCAATTTATCGCCATCCACAAGGTTTTGCCCGTTTTTGGCAAGTAAAATCAACTCACTAAACGTCTCTTCTTCCATTTTCTTCGAAAAACTGTTGTAAATGACGGTAGAGAGGAGAATCATAGCGACAGTAACAACCGGTATGAGTATGAAAATCTGCTTTATCATAAGCGGCAAGCGTCTCTTAAATAGGTTAACAAACACAATTCTAATCGCATACAACACCAGTAAAATGAAGACTACACATATCGACCATACCAGGATTGCATGGTTTTGAGCAGACTGACTGAATTCTGCTTCAACTAAGGAAGGTGTAATCGTACCATCGGGAAGTCGGCGATTAATTTGAGCGGACTCTACGATAATCAGACTGCCATCAGGACCAATACTGCTCGTAGTCGCGTCAAAAGCAAGCTCTACACCGCTCGCTTTGGCCTTCTCGTCGTTAACAATCCCCTCTAATACATAAGGTTGTTTCGGATCCAGTCTTGTAATCATACGCGAGTTAAAATCAATGAAAATCAACCGTCCCTGATGGTCCAAGAGGAAGCTCTCTGGGAAATTACGTCGTGTGCGATCGATCCCAGGAAGCGGATAGACCAACTCGGAGCGCCCCTCACTATTAGCACGATAAATTTCACCGCTGCGCGTGGAGTAGTAAATTTCACCTGGTTTAAATCCGTCTGCTTCTGACACGTATTTGTTGTCTGGAAGCGTAATCGAATACATGAGCTTAGGCTCAGTGGTTGTACTATTGCCAACAGGTGTTTCGTATAGAGATAACTTCTTCACTTCATCGTTGAAAAAGTACACCATACCCTCGTGCACTTGCACATTACGCAAGGAGCCTAGTCGGTATCGCTTTAACTGAGCATCCCCATATTCCTGAGTGAATAGGCTGCGATCAAATTCACCATTTGGTTTATAGCGCACAATTTGTTCGGATTTCACAGCGATCCCATAAGGATCTAATAACGTACGAATGGTATATAAATAGCCCTGATCATCGACCGCCATATCGTTAAAACGATATACTTCACCATTCTTCCCTGTTTCACTAGTAATGGAGAATTGTAGAATACCTTGAGCATTTAGTTTATGTATCGTTTTCTTGGCGTTATCGATGACGAATAAGTTATTCTGCGAGTCTGAGATGGCCTTCGATAATCCGTCGAAAGGCATGCTCTTCTTCCATGGCCACAGCTGGATGCTATCTTGATGTGTGCCCAGATAAGTACCTGCAGCACCCAGTAGCAGCAAGACGAGCAGCAATGCCGCAATCGATTTCTTCATCGCTTGTAATCTCCTCTTAATTTGTAATCTGAATGATTTGCATGGCTGCGTTCCAGTCGACACCTAGGCCTAAGGACTCGGAAATGAATCTTAATGGCACATAAGTCCTACCATCTAGCAGCAAAGATGGTCCATCAATCACGATAGGCTGCCCATCTATATAAGCAGTAACTTGATTAATAGAGCTTGTAATGGTTGTATATTCCGTGCTCACCGTGACTGTAAAGCTCTCCGGGTCCCAATCTACCGCCGCTCCAAACGATTCGGAAACGGATCTAATAGGTAAATAGGCTTGTCCATTTATTATAACAGGCGGAGCGGCAAATTTGATAGAAATATTGGAAGAGAGCACGTTTTCTGCCGAAAGAGGTTGAATGGTGACAGGAACTTCAGCCGAATTAGCTGAACCAGTCGCAGCTGGGATAGACGTAATACTCGCCAAGCTTTCTGCCACTGCTGCAAGTTCCTGCTGTTCCTCCGGCGCGTACTTCGTCTTCTCCTGGAGCTGCAGATCGCCTAGCAGCTTCTCCACCTGCTGTTCCAGCTGCGCTTGTACGGCCTCATTGGCTGGCAGCTCCGCCAGCAACAACTGTACCGCGTCCAGCTTCGCGAACAGCGCGGCCTTCTGCGTCGACAGCTTCGCTGAGTCGACGGCCTCGATCGAGCGGGTCAGCGTCGCCACCCGCTCCGCGTCCTGCTGAGCCTGCGCTTCGCTCAGCGCAGCCTGCAGTTTCTGCTTCGCTGCTGCGAGCGAAGCCAGACCCTCGGATGCGCCTACTTGCGCATCCGCGAGCTGCGCCTGCGTCGCGAGAAGGGGCTGCAGCAAGGCTGCAGCGGCTTCCGGCTCGCCGGCGGCAAGGGCTTGCTCCAGCTTCTGCTGCTGGAGCTCAGCTTGGGCGGCCAGCTGGTCCTCGCTGGCCTGGCCGTTGGCGGCGGGGGTACCGTCGCCGCCAGAGTTGCCATCGCCCGGCTCAGCCGGCGATGCGTCTTCTTCGGACAACGCTGCGATCAGCGCGTCCGGGTTGTTCACGAGCGCCATCTGCGCGAGCGCGGCCTTGGCGTCACCTTTGAGCAGCGCCTCGAGCATGCCGAGTTGGGCCTGCGCGTCTTTGATTTGCACGGCGAGATCTGCGATCTCGCTGAGCTTCATGGCAGCAACTGCAGTAGTTTTGGCTGCTTCTAGTTTCTCTATGTCTTGTTTTAGCGTATCGATCTTACCTTGAAGCTGCTCAGGCGTCTCAAGGGAAGCAATGGCACCTGGCTCCTTGATTTCAACGGTCACCTTGAGCGTATCAACGGCTTTTTGAGAAAGAACTGCAGAGCTTGATGGGTTTGTTAGTGCGCTAGGATCTAAGACATCCTCCATACCAATCCAAGGAGCTCCTGGCGCATCCGATTGATACACCATCCCTTGTCCTGATGACGCCATTGTAGCGGTAGCCGCATTAAAAGCCTCAGGTGTCAACGCTTCTAGCTTCACTTTGTACGATCCGATAATGACCGTTCCTAAACCTTCATTCTCACCATCAGAGTCTTCACCCTGTCCAGCATTCTCAGCGGTGTCATCTGTCCCGTTGCCATCGTCGCCACCGTTCTCAACGCCGGCCTGTCCAGCAGATGAGCCACTGCCAGCACCATTGGTGCCACCGGCTCCTGTATTTCCTTTGCCACCATTACTTCCAGCATTTCCTTGATTCCCATTGCTTCCTGTGTTTCCTGTACTTCCTGTACTTCCTGTGTTTCCATTATTGCCATTGCTTCCTGCTTGTCCGTCCGTACCCGCACTGCCATCCGCTCCAGCACTCCCGCTAGCGTCTCCCGAAGTCGCGCCGTCCGCAGCACTCGCTGCAATTAACTGTCCCGTACTCCCTTTACCATCAAGCGGCAGCGTCTGAATGACTTTCCCTTTGTTATAAAGCACGACCTTTATCTGATCAATTTGACTAAATTTGAGCGTCAAATTACGCAACGACTTATTAATCTTCGTCCGTTTCCCAACTTTTTTACCGTCTGTAGTAAATACGGCGTAGTCCGTTGCGCCCAGCTTCTTGCTTACACTTATGCTGAAATCGCTAAGCAGTTGTCCAACCACCGGTTTCAGCTTCCAAGTACCCAATGGAGCTTTCGGTTTCTGCGGTTTCATCGGAGACAAGCCGTCATCGAGATCACGATAGGGCAGAATCCCTTCGCGAAGCGTACGATTCACAGCTCCGCCTGTGCCTTGATCGAGCTTGCCAAGCACCATTTTATAAGCAATTTGTGCGGATACAATTTGTTGATCCGCTTGATCAACCGCATCTTTAAATGCTTGAAGCTCTTCTGATTTCATCAAGCTCAGCTTCACCTTTTGATTTGCCTTATCTAAATTAGTTACCGCAATATCTTTATCTCGCAACGCTTGGGCGTAAGCTTCTTCCGCTCCCTTAGCTTCCAAGAAAGATTGCCGTACAGCCGCGATTACCGCAATTCGGCTTTCTTTTTCCTGCAGCTGCGCCTTATTCTGTTCCATAGTTGCAAGTGGTAATGCATTCTTCAGGTCATCCAAATAGCGCAGTCCATCAAATTCACCTTGCAGCAGTGATTTCGGAATTGGAATGAACCCAAGCAGCATAAAAAAGCCCTGCCAATCCTCTTTCACTCGTCCAAGTGTTTCATCATAGCTTGCTTGAAACAGCTCCATATCGATCTCTTGCTCTTTAAATAACCCATCCATCACCCTCATGCGCGCCGGGCCAAATTTACTGCTATATAAATCACGCGTCGTGTTCAGCTTTTCATCCGCCAAACGCCGAGACTCTGTATCTCTTAATAGGCTTAATGTTGTCTTCTGCCCCATCGATAGATAGGCAGGCAACATGCTCTGGTTCAAATCGGCGTAATCGGGCTGAAACGAAAGCTCCACTTTATTTTCCATATCAAGCTGCAGTAGTTTACCTAGTGCCAAACGACTAGACTTCGCCGTCAATTGCGCTTGTTTGTAGTCCGAAGCCGCCTTCTCTAGCATTTTGTCCACTTTGTCCTGTTCAGCAGCATCTGCGAGACCGAATTTCCGCTTCTTACGTACCGTGTCGACGGATGTCTTCGCTTCCTCAACTTTCTTTCGAGAGCGCTCCTCAACCACAGCATCTTGATAGGCGGTTAAATAACTTTTCTCGATCTCATATCGAGTTGAATCCGCTTGCTGCCGCAAATTTTCCTGCGCTAAATATAACTGAGATCTAGCATCTGGCACCTTCATACGCGTACCAATATCCTGGCTTAAATTATGAGGCTTGGCGAACAATCCGGCTGCTTTAGCCGCTTCATTGTTAACGGTATGCTGTGCTTGCTCTAACTCGATTCTTTTCTTCAGGATATCTGTTCTAGCATCGCGCAGCTGAGGACTCTTTTGGAGCCCTTGCTTAATAGCCTCCCCCATGGTTAAAGCCTTCACCCCAGCAGCTTCCGCCTGAGTATTTGCAACCAGAATTGAGGATGTCGCAAGTATGCTTACGAGCCCTATTTTCACCATATTCAAATCATTCAGAATAAACCCCTCCGCTCACCTACTTCTCTCTCTTTATAGTACAATATCTCTACCACTCTCGCATCCATTCTTTGGAGAAAAATAGCGAAATCTAGCGAATATAGGATTAGATTGCCGCCTATAACCTTTTCTAGTAGTATAAAAGAAAGATGAAAGCATATTTTGCCGAAATATTGCACGGGAAATAATTTCAAGGAAGGGGCTTGGATCATGGGGAATATCGTATGCGGCGGAGCAATGCTGCAATGCACGTTCGGCGCAGCACCTAGCTCTTTAATGGTGCTTCCTGCGAATATGGTCATGACGGCGATGCCGATTGCCAACATTATGGATAATAAGCCCATGGTGAATATACTGCCGTTTGGGATGTGTAATTCTCCATCCAATCCGATGGTTGCAGCGGCAACAGCCGCAGCTTTAGGCGTACTGACACCGATGCCCTGCATCCCGGTTACAGCAGCCCCTTGGGTACCCGGAGCCCCGACTGTCCTTGTCGCGAATATGCCCGCGCTTAACAATAGCTCCAAATGCATGTGTAACTGGGGCGGTGTTATTTCTGTTCAACAGCCTGGTCAGATGACGATTCAGGTCCCCTAAATTCTACTATTTTGACAATTGAAATAAGGAGTGAAAGCATTGGAGCCGATTAAAACGATTGAGAAAGTGCTGAAGCCTATCGTAGCACCTTTCATCGGACATATTATGAAGGCCATCCTGACCGTAGGAAGGCTGCCTAAGCTAGCGATTATTAAATTTCAGCAAATGATGCGAGTCATGTTGCAAACGCGTGAATCCTCATTAAAAAACTACGTTTTGATCGGCTCCTACTACATCTCCAAGAGACTGCTCATCTTCATCGTATTATTCATCCTTGTTCTCATTTTTTTCATTTTTATACGACCACCTAAGATCGTTAATAAATGGTTCAACCGCGTGCCTGTACTTCAGGAAAATACAGCTAAGTTAGGCAGCTTTTCGGGTAATGGTAAAGTCGTTGTCGATCCGAAAAAAGATAAAAAAGAAGCTCGCTATGTCGGCGATCTGGTCGATGGTCTTTACTCCGGCAAAGGTAAGCTGTATCACGCTAACAGTGTACTCGCTTATGAAGGTGATTTCGAGAAAGGCCTGAAAGCCGGAAACGGCACGCTCTATGATGAGCAAGGACACCTGATCTATAAAGGCGCCTTCATCGCAGACAGCTATAACGGAGCTGGCACGTTGTACGACGAGAAGCAGAAAGTGATTTATATCGGTGAGTTTCAAAATGGTAAATTCGGCGGGGCTGGCAAGTTATATGTACCCAGCGGTGACTTGCTCTATGAAGGAGCCTTTAATGGCGGCATGTATAATGGCGCTGGCAAGCTCTTCTCTTCGGGAGGAATTACCCAATACGAGGGAGAATTCTCTGCAAGTTTGTATAATGGGGCTGGCAAGCTTTTTGATGCGAAAGGTATTCTCTTGTACGAAGGCGGGTTCAAAAATGGCAGCTACTCAGGCGAAGGCACGGAGTTCTACCCTAACGGCATGATGAAATATAAAGGCCAATTTCTGGTTGGTTTGTATAATGGCGAGGGTACCTCTTTTGATGAAAAAGGCGTACCGCGCTTCAAAGGCGCGTTCCAGAGCGGCGCCCTGACTGGCGCTGGGGAAGCGTATGACGAGTTAGGCAAACTCGTCTACAAAGGGGATTTCAAGGCCAGCGTCTATGACGGCCTTGGCACGGTGTTTGACGCAGACGGCGCGCCGCTGCTGCGGAGCTTCTGGGCAGGCGGCGCCGTCAGCCTGCAGGGCTTCATCGGTTTGTCCAGCAAGAAAGTCGAAGACTTGCTGGGCAAACCGGCGGAAGTGACGCTGCAGGATGACAGCGTCATGCTCGCGGGCCAGGAGGCGGCGGTCGCAGACGCCTCCGATGCTGCTGCGCTGCCTGCCGCCGATGCGGCAGGCGCGGGGGCTGCCCCAGCAGCAGGCGTGAAGCTGCTGCTGAGCTACCCGGCCTACCAGCTGTCGTTGCTGGTAGAGCCGTCGAAGACTAACCCGAAGGAAGCGGTAGTCACCTCCCTTAGCATTTGGGGCTCGAAACCTCTAGCACTGCTGCAGCCAGGCATCGAGACGTTCAAGAAGCTGAATGAGCCGAATGAAGCTGGCTACAGCGTTATGGAGCTTGAAGTCGGCGCAGGTGCCGGCGCGTACAAGAACAGTTACTATAAGGGTGATTATCTATTCACGCTCACCCATTTCAATAAAACCAAAGAAGCTCACCTGTTGCAGGTGAGCTCGACGAAATAAACGGCTCCGTCCCTTAGACGTATCAATTCCAGACGGCGTTTGTGGCGTTTGTGGGGTTGTGGCGTTTGTGGCGTTTGTGGCGTTTGTGGGGTTGTAGAATAGGCTTAGAGGACACGCACACTACACTTTGTATTAACTGGAAAATGTACAGCTATTTATGAGAAATTCCTTCGAAATCTCGATTTAACTGTAAAATATGTAGTTAAAATCACATTTTTTCATCCATATTGGCAAACTGTAAGAAATTAACTGTAGATTCTCCATCTAATTGAACATTTGCTCGAAAAATCCCGAAATTTAACTACATAAAATCCATCTATTTGCCTGAAGCACCGTAATTTACAATATATCTAGCCGCCAGCCCATTATATAACGACTGTCGTTGCGAACTAAAAGCCTCTAGCCATGATTTCCATGGCTGAGGCTTCTTTCTTACACTTCTATTGTCGATTAACCATCCCGAAATTCTTGCAAGATCCTGCTCGCTTCATTCCGGTCCTCGACTTGCAGTTTATTCAAAATCATCGAAACGTAGTTGGCAACGGTTTTGGCGCTTATATTTAGACGTGTCCCGATCTGAGCATTGGTGTGACCTTCAGCAATCCGCTCCAAAATCTCCATCTCACGTTTGGACAGTTCAGATAGTGCTGGGTGTTCCGAAGGATTGAGTGTTCTCGGCTCCGAGAAGAAATGCATCATGCGTGCCGCAATATCGGAGCTGAAGACAGCGCCGCCATTGCCAACCATACGGACAGACTGAAGCAGTTCGATCTCGTCAGCGTCTTTGAGTACATATCCTTTGGCTCCAACACGCATAGCGGTAAAGACCGACTGGTCGTCTCGGAACATGGTGAGAATTAACACATGAATGTGCGGATACTTTTCTTTGACTAACTGGGTCGCTTCAATCCCGTTGAGTCCTGGCATCCGTATGTCCATTAAAATCAAATCAGGCTGACATTGTTCCACAAGCCCCAAAACCTCATCTCCAGATGCCGCTTCTCCTACGACTATCAAATCTTCCGTGGTTTGAAGCAAATTTCGGACACCGCTTCGAAATATCGGATGATCGTCTGCAATCATTATTCTCATCATCTGTCATTCTCCTCTACACCGATTCATGTACGTTCAAGACAAAGGGATAACTGCCATAACCCTGGCCCCTCCGCCTGCAAGCCGATCTATGTTACAATGCCCCCCCAATTCAGCCGCCCTTTCCCGCATGGTAACCAGCCCAATCCCGCTTTTCCCCCCAGGTACTGGATTAACTGACAAAGGAGCAAAGTGAGCGCCATTATCTCTAATTTCAACTTGAAGCTGACCGTTTCCGGACACCTCTAGCCTTACCGTACAGGAAGTAGCTTTGGCGTGTTTCACGACATTGACTAACGCTTCCGTAACAATTCGATACACCGCTACTTCAACAGCGGCTGGAAGCGTAGGCAACGGCCCAGGTGCATGTAGTTGAATCTCCAGCACTTCGGCGCCTTTCTCCCCTGCAAGCACTGCTGTTGGCTTGGATAGAAGGGCAATCCGTTCTTGTATGGCTCCGATTAGCCCAAGCTCATCCAGTGTTGGGGGACGCAGGTCATGTACCAACGTGCGAATTTCATCCACCGTTGAGCGGATAACTTTGCGCAAGTCCGCCAGCATTTCAATCGCTACTTTCGGTTGTTTCTCGACATAAATTTGAGCCGTCGCCGCATTCAGCGCCAGGGCAGCCAGCTTAGGCGCCAAGTCATCGTGCAAATTATTACGAATGTACAGGCGCTCTTCTTCCCGCGCTAGCACCAACTTTTCCCTTGACTCCTGCAGATCTTGTGCGAGCAGCTTCATCCCCTGTGTCATATGCCAATTCTCCACAATCGGTCCAGCTTGCCTGAGGAGAACATCCAAAAATTTGTTGTCATCCGCCGTAAATACTTCCCCTGCGGATCGGGTGGCGATGTGCAACGTTCCCAATTCTATCCCGCGATGAATAATCGGCAGGACATGTTGCTCATGAAGCAGGCTGCCAGCCGAAGCAACTAATGTCGTCTGTCCGCCGATACCGGTAAAGATTGCCGTATAGGGAAGACGAAGCGCATCCTTCACCGTTTTTACAACCGCATGTAACATCGCATCGGGATCCTGAGGTTGTATCAACTGATTACCAAGCTCAAGCAGCACTGCGTAAGGATCGTCGTGGCGGCCTTTCATTAGCCGATTTATTTGCCGCTGCAACCATTCTTTCAGAGGAGCAAAAGCTACTGCTACAACCGCGGTTGCCAGTAACGAAGCGACATAATGATCCTGCGTTTGAAATACACGGCTTAAATAAAAGACGGTCACGGTATAAATGAGCACGATGCAAACTGACAATGACCCATAAACCAGGGTTCGTTTGACCAGCGGATCAATGTTCCACAGTCTTTGCCGCAGCACGGCGAACATTAAGGTAATGGGAATAGCTGTAAGGGAGGCATTCAATACACCGTTCAAGTATACATAAGTCATTGCAGTTCCATTATTAAGACTAGGATCAAACAACGCACTCATGCCAATGAATCCAACAATGCCAATGGAAGCTCCATAAACAACCCATTTCGTCTGTTGCCGCTCGGCAGCAGTAGCCCTTTTTCGAAACCGATAGACTTGGGAATAGATCAAAATTAGCGTGGATGAACCATACCAGAATAACTGGAATATAGGCGGGATATGAAACTTTTCCCACATCTGCCCTTCGTAAACGAGCGTCATCGCATCCACGATCATAATGAGTATAAAAACGAAACGCGACCAATTGGGCACGAATTTGCCATTCGGAAATAGCAAGAGAAACAACGACAAGGAAACCCAACTTAGCATGGAGACACCTAAGAACCAATAATGTGTAAAAACAGTTCCATCGGATGCGGCCATGACCAACGATGGAAAAGATGATCCGAAAGACACCATCGCGACGACTGCCACCAGCCCCATCGGTTCCCGGAATCCCTTCCAAAGCACGATCGCTGATGTCATATAAAAAACAAAGGTAAATAAAACATCAATAAGTACGAATAACAGTCCAAATTGCTCCAAGTTAAACCCATTTGCCGGCAAAGGCATGGCAGGAACGAGATTACCGCAGCCTTGCATGATGCATTTCCCTACGAGTACCTTGTAATAGCTTGGAATTAAACTTACATATAGTACAGCTGTCAGTAGGCTGAAGCTGACTACAAAAAACTGTGCCATCCGCATCGACCACAACACTTGCCGCTTGTTAACAGCTCCCTGACTGCCTGCTTTGCTCAGATTTAACATTCTTCTCACACCGCCATTCTTTCTTCATGAATCTTTACCTGATTGTATTATAGCTTGCTAGAACGATTGCTGAATATGGATATTAAGCAATTTCCCGTCTCTGAACCGACGATTCCCAAATCGTTCCCGCAAATATTCCCGAAAATCAGGAATACGATGCTCTGTTCGCCATGATTTCCCATCCAGTAATCTAAACACAAGAGCAATACACTTAATCAATTGGAGGATGAGTAAAAATGGCTGAGCAAAAAGTAATTAAATGGCTAGGCATGATTTGTATTTTAGCAGGAATTGCAAGAATGGGGATGACCCCTGCCTCACTAATTTGGGGAACCGATAGCACACAAGAATTGACGACAGGCTTAATTGCTTGCATTCTGATGTCTGTCGGTTCCATCGCATTTTACCTGGTACAATCCCGTGAAACAGGGGTCACCGGTTTTATCACGATTCTCGCCATCATCATTGGAAATATACTAACAACAGCGATGCTATGGTCCCAATTTGCTACTGGCGGCGCAGTTGCGGTCAAACCGGAAGGGTTGCTGTTTAACATTTCGCAAATGTTCGGTACGATTGGTTTCCTCGGAGGCACTTTGGTGTTCATGATCCTGACTTTCTTGGCCAAAGTTTTTCCTCGTTGGGTACCCGCACTCATGCTGATTATGATTCTCGCCATGTTCCTGCCCATTGCCGATAACAAATATTTTGCTTTCTTCTGGGGATTGTCGTATGTAGGTATGGGGTACTGCATCTGGGCTAAAAAGTTAGTGAACGCTGCTTTACCACCATCACAACTCACTTATAATCGCGATGAGCGGATATCTGGATAAAAAAAACGGGCAAGAAGAAAACCGTCAGGAGAGGTTCATCCTGACGGTTCTATTTGAGTTAACCCTTCGGTATACGATGAGATTAGTCCAGTTTTGCCAAACTAATCTCACTATCCGCGTCATCGCCTAACTGACTTGCGAATAATGCAATATCCTCCTTCGTTAAAGGAGTAACGAGGGCAAGTTCCTTGCCCTGCGCCGTTTCAAGCTGCTCCCGTGCTTCCTTGATTCGACCAAGCTGCTGAAGCGTTCGCGCATAGTAATAATAGGACTCCGCGTGCTTAGGCGTTTTGGCGATTACTTTGGTGTACATCTCATCCGCTTCATCTAGACGACCGAGCATATAATAGTTTTGCGCTAAATTATCCATAATGGTTAGATCATTGTCGTTATAATCGTAAGCCTCAAGATTATAGGTAAGTGCTGCTTCCAAGTCACCCTGCAGGATTTGAAAATAACCATAATTCCCATAAACCAGCGTATTCTTAACCTCGCTTGCGAGCTCCTGCAGCATACTCAAAGCCTCGTCCCGCTTGTTCTTCAACCAGTAGACCGTGGCCACATTGAGCTTCGCTTGTATGCGGATATCTGCAGCATTCGTTGATTGCAAGACCTCTTCGAACATTTGCTCAGCCTTGGCAAGATCACCTGTCTTCATTAACAGATAGCCATATCCGATCTGATGTTTAGGTAGAAAAACTTTCGAAACATACGCTTTTTCCATCCAAATTAACGCTTGCTCACGATCCCCTCTCATATAGGCCAGATTGCCCCTCTGAGCATACATCGCAGATCGGTTCACATAAACAAAATAACCTATGATGGCCACGATCGCAGCTACCCCAACAAGCCAGTTAACTTGAAACCCCATGACAATGACGATAATTACAACGATTAATTTAAGAATACTTTTGAGGATAGGCGGCATGCAAACTTCTCTCCTTTACAACTCTAGTAAGTTAGCAACATTGTACCAAAAAAGTAAGCACTTCTCCTAACCAAAAAAATAAGACCGAATGACCATCTGTTAATTGGATGGCTCCGGTCTCATGCAAAGTAGATCCTATGGCAGAGCTAATTTCCCCAAAATCGTCGGTCTTTCCGCTCCTGTCGCCGCAGGAACATTGTTCGGCTCACCTTGGATGAACGCATTACCCAGTAAAGCAAACAGGATCGCTTCCTTCGCATCGCAGGATATGCCCAGCTCGTCTGATGTCAGAATGGTCTGGTCTGGCAGCAATTCACCAAGCATGCTAAGCAGCGTGCGATTATGCGCACCGCCTCCACTCACGATCACTTCCGCAATGCTGCACTGTGGCAAAATGTAATCCTGATACCCGCGAGCAATCGTATGTGCGGTAAAAGCTGTCGCCGTCGCCACGATATCCTCGTGCGCCAGCCCATGCTCCAGAGCAGATTCTAGCCATTCCGAGGCATAAGCTTTCCCGAACATTTCGCGTCCCGTCGTCTTCGGAGGCGGTTCTTGGAAATACGAGTGTGCGAGCATGTTCGCTAGCAATTCGTTATGCACCTTGCCTTTGGCAGCCCAATCACCATTGGCGTCGTACGAAAGCTTCCCTTTGGATAGCTCATATACAACCTGATCCATCACCATGTTGCCTGGGCCGGTATCAAAAGCAATCATGCCGCCATCCGCACTAGCGGCTGGCAGCGCTGTGCAATTGCCAATTCCGCCTATATTTTGAAGGATTCGGCCTTTATTCGCATCTCTGAACATGAGATCGTCACCATAAGGTACGAGCGGCGCGCCTTGCCCGCCAACGGCTATATCGGCTGTCCTGAAATCGCCAACGACAGGCTTGCCTGTTCGTTTGGCAATCACGGACAGATCCCCGATTTGCAGCGTCGATTTGGGAAGAAAACGGTCCGCTTCATCCGCTACTGGAATGTGCCAGATCGTCTGCCCATGTGTCGAAATAAGATCGATTTCATCCATGCTTATGTTTGCAGCTTGGGCCGTTTGGATTACTGCATCTGCGAAACGCTCTGCTATGGCGAAGTTCATGCCGCACACTTGTGCAACATCGGAATGCTCTATCGTACATAATAGCTTAAGCTTTTCTCGCATCTCTTCATCGAAAGGTAGACTATCAAAGTGAAGCAGCTTGATATTCGTCTCTACGCCTCGTCCTTCTATGTGGACAATGGCAACATCAATGCCATCCAAGGAGGTGCCAGACATGAGCCCCGCTATGGTTAGAGAAGTTTGATTTAATAGTGTACGAAGCATGAAAACTCATCTCCATTCTTTTCGTCTACCTTATTTATCTTCATTATGTTATCTGTTATTGCCCAGTGAGCTTAATACAGATACAACCGCAATTTTAAGAGCAACTGTAACTGGTTTTACATGTTCCACACCATAACTGCAGGTGTTAGTGTGTCTCAACATGTATACTTGGGCACTGCAATGGATCCAAATGTGAAAGAATCAGGATGAATTTCTACCAAACCTAGTTGGATTGCGCGAGAATGAGATTATGCAGCCTTGGCCGTATCTGCAAGATGTGGTCCGTTCGCCCAAAGTGAACCCGGTTGGTAAGAAAAATGACTTGCAGATCCCGCTCGGGCTCGAACAACAGGCTCGTTCCTGTAAAACCAGTGTGCCCGAAGGAATGTTCGGATGCATAGTCACCGCTAAACTGAAAGCTGCTCGGATTTCTCAGCAACCAGCCGAGACCTCGAAATTCTTGAGCGCACGGTGTAAAGTTGCAGGATGACAGCTCGATAGCTGCCTTGGAAATAAGTCGTCGCCTCTTAAAAACGCCTTTCTGCCGGATCATTTCAGTGAAATTTGCCAGATCATGCACGGTCGAGAATAACCCTGCGTGACCGCTTACGCCTTGCATGAGTTCCGCTTTTTCATCATGAACGAGGCCTGACTTGTAGGCTTGGCGGTGTTCCGAAAACTCGGTAACCGCATAGCGCGATTCCTCAAACGTTGGACAAAACCCTGTTTCCGACATCTCCAGCGGATCAAATAGCTCCCGTTTGAGATAGGTAGAGAACGCTTCACCCGTCACAATTTCAATGATTAGGTAGAGTACTATCATGCCAATGTCACTATACACGACCTTTGTTCCTGGGGGATGCAGCGGCCTTTCTTTTAAGATGAGGTCCACCAGTTCGTCGCGGGATAGATGCATCATTGCTCTTATGCCGGGGATATCCGCCCTAAGACCCGAAGAATGTGTAAGCAGGTGCACGATTCGGATGGGCTCTTCCTGATGGCAGCGAAATTGGGGTAAAAAGACACCAATCGGATCAGCCAAAGAAAGTTTCCCTTGATCCATCAATTGAAGCACTGTTGGCAGCGTTGCAACCACTTTGGTCAGGGAAGCCAAATCAAAAACAGTATCTACGCTCATTGGAGCAGTTTCCGGATACGTAACTCGGCTACCATAGGCCTGCCTCATAACTTCCGCACCTCGTTGCGCGATATAAAGGACCGCACCAGGCAGATGTCCTTCACCAATTTGTTGTTCAATGAAGTTGCTGATCTTCGCGATATCCCAATTGGACATAACGGCTGTGCTCCCTCCACTTTTATTGCATTGAATCCGTAAGACTATCTCGATTCAAAGAGCAGCTCCGCACGAGGAGTTAGTCGAAATATTCGACTATCTCTCCACAAAGAGCAGCTCCGCACGAGGAGTTAGTCGAAATATTCGACTATCTCGCCACAAAGAGCAGCTCTGATCGTGGAGTTAGTCGAAATATTCGACGATCTCTCCACAAAGAGCGGCTCTGACCAAGACGTTAGTCGAAATATTCGACTAGCTTACCTCGATAAGGGCTTCTGACTGAGGAGATAGTCGTTAAAATCGAGTTACAGACCTTCACTTCCTATTAGTCCGGAATTGCCGAATTAATCACACTGACGCTACTGTAAAATCTGAATTAGTCCTAAATAACCTAACTAAATTAACCAAAATCAGTCTCACGCAAGGATAATGGTTAATTAATTCGGCAAAATCGGACTAAACGTAGCTGCCTCTGGTGAAAATCTAAAGTGAATTATTTCCCTTACTCCCATTTCCAGCCTGCCGGATAGTCCGCGCCAAGCGATACCGGCAAGCGGCCTTGCGGAGTCACAATGCCCAGCAGCGCACGCGCCGTGCTATGCAGCGCTAACGGTCGGCTTTCGTAGGCCGCGACGAATGTCGCTACGTCCGGGAACTCCAGCAGATCGTACGGCACGCGCAGCGCGACGACGACCAGCGGCTTGCCGAGCGCTTGCAGCTCGCGCACGAGCGCGACCTGCGCAGGGTGGAATCGGGCGTTGTACGTCCCGATGACGATCTGCTCCGCAGCGCCCGCATCCGCAAGCACAGCTGCGCGCAGCTCGCTCACTTCCGCAAGCGGGAGCACGCGATCGAGCACGTCCAAGCCATGCTCGGCCAGCGCAGCGCCCAAGCTTGCGACGCCGGCGTACGCTTCGTCGACGCCCGACGAAACGGCTGCGGCCACGGTGACCGCGAGCGTCCGCACGCGCGGCAGCGGAAGCAGCTGCTGCTCGTCCTTGACGAGCGTGATGCTCGCTTCGCTGAGGCGCTGAGCGACCGCGCAATGCACCGCGGTCCCGACCTCTTGCGCCGCTGTCGCAGAAGGCTGCTCCCCAATCACCCCGCGGCGCGCTTTCAGCGCCAGCAAGCGCTGCACCGAAGCATCGATCTGCGCTTCGGCAATACGCCCTTCGCGCACCGCTTGCTCAATCGCCGCAATAGCGCCGATCTGTCTCTCCCGGCTGTGACTGATCAGCACGAGATCAGCGCCAGCTTCAACCGCCATGACAGAAGCCGCAACCGTACCGTAATGCTCGGATATGGCGTTCATCTCCATGCAATCGGTCATGATCACGCCGTCATAGCCAAGCTCCTCTCGAAGTAATCCAGTCAGCACAGCCTTGGAAAGGGTAACAGGCAGCTTGCTTGACTCTAAAGCTGGGAAATAAATATGCGAAGACATAATCGCATCTACCCCACCTGCAATCGCCTCTATGAAAGGCACCAGCTCCACAGCGCGAATCCGCTTTTCATCATGTATGATTGTCGGCAAATCTAGATGGGAATCCGTATTCGTGTCCCCATGTCCAGGAAAATGCTTCGCCGTTGCAACGACGTTCGCATCCTGGAAACCGCGCACAGCCTGAATGCCGAACTGAGCAACTCGCTCCGGTGACTCCCCAAATGAGCGCACGCCAATGACCGGATTATCCGGATTGTTGTTCACATCCAGGTCCGGTGCAAAGTTCAAATTGATACCGAGCGAGCGCAATTCCTTACCCGAGATAAGGGACGCCTCATAAACTCCCTCTGGACCTGCATTTCCGGCAGCCAATGCCATAGATCCCGGCATGAGGGCAACCCCCTCGGTAATCCGAGCAACCATGCCGCCCTCTTGATCAATGGAAATCCAAAGCGGCAACGTGCCATTACGCTCCGCTATCGCTTGCAACCTGCCGGATAACTCAGCAATCTGCTTGGTATTTTGTACATTCCGGGCAAAATAGATAACACCACCGATGTGCTGCTCCGCGATTAGCGCTTCCAGCGACTCCGACGGTTCTGTGCCTTCAAAGCCGCAAAGAATCATCTGTCCGATTTTCTCCTGCAGCGACATGTCCTGAATTTCTCTCATCTTTACTACCATCCCTTGTTACATAAGTGTGTGTATGTGTGTCACCGCAAACGGTTAAGCGCCATAAGGGCAGCACCGCTTGCAGCATCTCTCTTCGGTGTTATACAGGTCATAGCTGGATAACGTTCTTTGAGCCCCTCTATAAAAGCTGTCTGTATGAAGCTATTCTTTAGCAGCGCACTCCCAGCCGTCGCAAGAACACCTTCCTGCATCGACAATTTTTCCGCAACAGGTACAACCAGTTCAAGCAACGAACGGGCACTTTTATCGACAATGGCCAGTGCTGCTTCATCCTCAAGCTCACAAGCCCTCGATAAAATAGGCGCCAATGCCGCGATATCCTTTTTATTCGTCGTTTTGTCATAAACAAACCCAATGATTTGTTGAATCGAAGTCATGCCTAATTGCTCAAACACCATTGGCGTAATGACCGTCTCCGGCATACGTCCATCATGAGCACGAACGACTACTGACAGCAGATCCCTGCCGATACTATAACCGCTGCCCTCATCATCAATAAGGTAGCCGTAGCCGCCAGCACGATGGATGTCACCAGCTTCATTTTTGCCATAACAAATCGAACCCGTTCCTGCAATCAAAATGATCCCAAGTTCCTTGTTATGCGCGCCACAGAGCGCCGTATCTTGATCGCCGGTTATGAATAGAGCTCCCTCATACCCACATGCCCGAACACTCGATTCCAAACGGGTCGTAACGGTCGGATTACTGACACCAGCTGCACCAATACACACTTGCGCGCACTGATGAAGTCCACCGCATACGCTTGCAATTGTTCGAAAGATTTCCTCTAAACTAGCTTGAACACTCGCCTCGTCCTGGCCATTATAGTTAATAGCTCCCGATGTAAACGTGTGAACCTCGAGACCACTCTCATCGACGATGGTTACTGCGGTTTTCGTACCTCCGCCATCAAGTCCCACTGCATATCTCTTCATCAATCAACGTCACCTCCTCATGCCTCTACTATAATGCTCTCTAATACAGATGGTATTGCTGCTTTCTTCGAGCAAACGCATTGCTCTCCTCACGGAATTGTTCCAACAAAGCCGGAACATCAACCTCAGTCTCACGGTAGTAGCTGCCTCCGCCAAGCAAATCTATGAATGGTCTTGAGCCCTCTCTCAAAGGGGGCAAAAATGAAAATTGCTCATAATTGTTCTGAATCGTGTACATCAACGTAACGCCAATATCGATGGGACGAACCGCGCGGTTGTCGAGGACATGAATTTGCACGCCTGCACATTGCTCTCCCTGAAACTTCGAGAACGACGGTTTAAAATAAACAGGACGGAACACGACACCTGGCAGCTTCTTCGCATTCATTTCATCCGCTAACTTGTGTGCATCAATGAACGGAGCACCAATAATCTCAAACGGGGCTGTCGTTCCTCTGCCTTCAGATAGATTCGTTCCTTCAATGATACAAGTCCCAGGATACAGCACAACTGTCTCAAATCGCGGAATGCCGATGGATGGCATAATCCATGGACGTCCCGTTTCTGGGAAGAGCATGTTACGATCCCAGCCTTCGCAGCGTATGACGTGCAGCTTCCCCTGCCACCCCTTTTCATCGTTCGCCATCATCGCGACCTCTCCAGGCGTCATGCCATAACGGACACTAAGCGGGTAGTTGCCGACAAAGGATTCGAATCCGCTTTGCAGCACATTGCCTTCTACCGTAACGCCATCCAGCGGATTAATGCGGTCCAGTACGACGAATTCTTTGCCAGCTCGCGCACAGTCTTCCAAAGCATAAAGCATCGTATATAGAAAAGTATAATAGCGGGTTCCAACATCTTGAATATCGTAGACAATGATGTCGACCGCATCCAGCATTTCCTGTGTCAGACGTTTGGAATCTTTCCGATACAAGCTGTAGACGGGAACTCCCGTCTGCGGGTCCACATAGGTGTCAACAAGTGCCCCCGCAGCTAAATCGCCTCGAACGCCATGCTCTGGCGAAAACAACGCCACTAGATTGAACTTCTCATGGAAGATTTGAATCGTTGATACAAAATCCTTGTTTAATCCCGTAGGTGCCGTAATCAACCCTACCCGTTTACCTGTGAACAAGTGAGCATACTTATCTATACAATCAATACCATTTAAGATCATCGCTGCCTCCCCCAAACTCACCTTGATTTTAAAATGACTGCAACAAGCTCAAGTCTCGTTACAGTCATTTGGTATTTTTTTAAGATTCAGTTTTATGATTTCGTATTATAATTCCGATTGGCGAATTCGCATCGTTTCTTCAGGCACCATGAACGTCTGCGCATATTCTTTTCTCGCTTCAAGACCGCGTACACGCATCAGATGCTTGTAATACTCCAAGTATTGGAACGATTTACTGCCCGTCACGAACCAATGTGTCGACACCGCCTTCACCCATAGATCGAACGCCTCTTTTGGGAAATCGACATAGACATAAGGACGATAATCGACGGCATCTTCCCAGTTCTCGGCGTAATACAACTTGGCTGCAAAATGTGCAGGTTTCTCTCTCTCAAACGAAGATAGCCCCGCGAAAAAGCGCGCATCATTCACAATACGGTGAGTCGTCATATGATCCTTATGCATGCTGTTCTTAAAATGAGTGATGATCACGTTCGGCTTCACGTCGCGAATCACATCGCATACCCGATAACGCATTTCTTCGTTATCTTGCAGTTCACCGTCTGGAATGTCAAAGACGATAGATTCCCCGCCTAACATTTCTGCGAAAGTTCTGGCCTCATTTACTTTTTGCACACGATATTCCTTCATGTCTTGTCCAGCAGGAACGCCACGCTCCCCGGCAGTTAACGCTAAAGTAACAATGCGATCACCCTTCAGAGAGTGGTGGGCTAGTACGCCTCCTGCGGTTAATTCCGCATCTCCGACGTGACCTCCGATAGCTAGAATGGTCAATTTTGGCTCGCTCATTAGACAAACTCCCTTCTCATTACAGCAAAATGTTTCACCGTTTGAAAACCTGCTCGTTCATAAATTCGGATGGCTGGGTTCGACATCCCAGTAAATAGCGACATGTATTCGGTGCCAATTTCCTGAAACGCTTCACATAGCTTATAAAATAATAGACTGCCTAAACCATGTCCCTCATGGTCATGAAGCACACCGATACCGGCAAAATAACCTCGTCCATTCGCTTGACGAATAACGGGTCCTGCGAAGCCAATAACCTTGCCTTGATAGGCTGCAATGACAACGGGCACACCCTGCGCCGTCGCGCCACCGATCTCCTTTTGCCATAACGGATTCCCAAAGCCCTCCAACATGACTTCCACAGCAGCGTGCTTACCCGAGTCAAACATATCGATCGTGTACCCGTGGGCTCGCGCTTTGGCTTCTTTCACACTGTATTCGCCCGGCATCGTAAACGCTGACAAATGGAGATACATAGCGCATTGCTTCGCTCGTTCGAAATAGCCTGTACCTAGCAAAAACGTATAAAACCTACTTTCTACCGGTACACCTGGGGCATTATTATGCTCATGCTTGGGAGTATCCGGGATATACCATGGCAATAACATGGGATTGAAAAAGAGGATATCGGCTTGCTTCTTCCCCAACTGTTTAAAGCGGTCTTCCAAAGCAGTTAATAGCATTAAATAATTCGCATCCGTGTCATGCCCGCTCGCCAACACGATGCAGGTGATGTATCCAGCCACGTCCCCAAGGGGAAGATCATCTCCCGTGCATCCGCACGCAAAACCGATGACCACATCATCTGCAAGTAGAAGGAACGTGCCTTCTCTATCGAAATAAGGATTCCCCGCAAAGATCCCATCAAAGCTTTGTTCTGTAAGCTCCTTATAGCCATCCTTCACCGCGGCTTCATTCCATAACGCGATAACGGATTGCCGATAGGAATCATCCCAAGTTATCAGCATGCTGCAGCTGCCTCCTTTTGACCCGAGTTTAGCCCTTCACTGCGCCTACCGTTACGCCTTCCAAGAAGTATCTTTGCAGGCTAAAGAATAGTATAAACATAGGTAATGCCGAGATTGTAGCCCCTGCCATCATTGGCGCGATCAACGTTGTATTGGCAAAACGGAAGCTTTTCAGACCGACCTGAATCGTCTGCATTTCCATCGTATTGGTCACAAGCAGCGGCCAGAAGAACGTATTCCAGCTCTCCATAAACGTCAGAATCGCCATAACGGCCATAACGGTTTTGGACAAAGGCAGAATAATTTTTCCATAAATCTGGAACTGATTGCAGCCTTCAATTTTGGCACACTCCAGAATTTCGTTCGGGATGCTGCCCATAAATTGTTTAGCAAGAAAAATATTAAACACAGTAACTAAACTTGGCAAAATCAATGCGCTGTACGTATTTTGCAATTCAAACACGTTGACCATCAA
Source organism: Paenibacillus sp. Soil766 (assembly GCF_001428105.1). Classification (GTDB taxonomy): domain Bacteria; phylum Bacillota; class Bacilli; order Paenibacillales; family NBRC-103111; genus Paenibacillus_E. The sequence goes on from NZ_LMSJ01000054.1 coordinate 338,504, forward strand.
AATGTATAACGGTACAAGCGTCACTTGATGAGGAATCATCATGGAACCAAGCAGCAATGCAAAGAGAAAGCCTCTGCCTTTGAATTGAATTTTCGAGAACGCGTAGCCCGCCATACTGGCAAATAAAACGTTTGAAATCATCGTAATGACTGCTACAATGAGCGAGTTCAGCAACCAACGAACGGAATGCTCATTAAAGGCAAAGAAGTATTTATAGGACTCAAGCGTAAATTTTTTAGGAAATAGAGAATACTCAATCTCTCCGACCGCAACTGGATCACTGAGTGATGAAATGAACATGAAGTAAATTGGAAATATCGTCGCCAAAGCAAAAAGTAAGAGGGCGATAAAAATGATCGCATTTCTAATCTTTTTCACTTTAGGTTTATCTGCGTGATTGCTATACAAAGCCATTTATTATCGCCTCCTTAATACTCGACGTCTTTACCCGAAATTTTAAACTGAAAGTATGCAATGATGCCGATCACGACAGCCAAAAGCAAGGATTGTGCTGCGGCTTTACCGAAATCGAACAGCGTGAACGCATTGTCGAAAATAAGCAAACCAACCATTGTCGTCGCATGATTCGGTCCACCGCCGGTCATTAGGAAGGCATTTTGGAATACCTGGAATGAACCAATAACGCCAGTCACCAGTAGAAACAGTGTAGCTGGACGCAGGCAAGGAATCACGATGTGCCATAGCTTCAGGAAGAAGCCCGCGCCATCAAGCTCTGCCGCTTCGTAATACGTTTCGTCAATACCTAGCAAGCCAGCTAAGTAAATAATGATGCTTGTGCCATGACTCGATAGCCAGGACATGAGGACCAATGAGAACATTGCTGTTGCGCTTTGGCCTAGCCAGTTCTGATTCTCGAAACCAAAGAGAGCAATGACATGATTCATGATACCGCCGTCCATCGGGTCGAAAATCCAGAGCCATACAACCGCCAATGCAACACCTGAAGCGACCATTGGCAAATAATAAATGCCTTTGAAGAAAGATTGCGTTTTCTTCTTAAGCGGCAAAATCAAAATAGCTAGTATAAAGGAAAGAAACAAGTTGACAGGCACCGTCAAAACGGTATAAACGACTGTGTTGCGCATCGCTTTCCAAAACAACGGATCCGTCAACGAATTTACGTAATTGTCAAAGCCAATGAACGTGGAACCAAGCGGTTTGTATTTCTGCATACTAATGATAAAGGCACTTACAACCGGGTAAGCATGAAACAACACAAACACGATGAGAGAAACAGCAATAAACGCATAACCCCAAAGGGCATCTCCTTGAAACTTCTTTCTTTTAATCGGTTTTGCGATATGATTCAAACTTGTCACCCCCCTTTCAGAAACTTTCGCTTAAAATAGTTCGGATAGCCGCGCAGCAGTTGCTGCACGCCTATCCGAAGATCACGCTATATGTTAGTCTTTAGCAATTCCGTCTGCACCAAACTCTTTAATCGCTGCAGCTTTCACTGCATCATACATAGCTTGAGGCGTAATTTCACCTGCAAGTAGACCTTGGAATTTAGGAACGATTACTTCTGTTTCCAACTTAATTGCTTTTGCAGCCAAATCAGTCGGAATATCTGTACGGTTCGGTGTTGCATTTTTAAGCATGTTGTCCACAGCTGCTACGTTGTCAGGATTTCTGTCAATCTTCATGCTCTCAGCAGCTTTTTTCGCGCTTTTCGTAATATGCGCAGCGAACAGATCGTTATTCGTCGCTGCTGCAACGTTACCGCTAGCCAAGAAGTAAGCCGCTTTTACAACGTTTGCTTTATGCTCAGCAGTCGGCTCTTTTTTGCCGCGGAACGTCATGTAACCATCAACAACTGTGTTCGCGGATGCTTTAGCACCTTGGAACGTTGGAGCAGGCAATACGATGTAATCAACGGGTACGCTGTCTTTTACAGCACTAGCGTCATTTGCTTTAAGTTTCGCATTGTTTGCTTTTGCGGAGTTTTCAAATACAGCAAGACCTTTACCTGTGATCATTGTTTGAGCTGTTAAGAACATGTTCCAACGCTTACCTGCATCGACGGAGCTAAGCTCTTTCGGCATGGAACCGTCATCGATCAGTTGACGAAGATCCTTCAGCAAGCCCAGGTAGTTTTTGCTTGTGTAAGCATATTTCATATCGGATGTAAATGCGTAAGGCATACCAGCGTTTTTAGCCATAATGCCCAGGTAGTCAACCGCAGCTACCCCTTTTACTGCAAACGTAAAGCCGTAACGCGTTTTACCGTTTTCAGTAACTACGCCTTTCTTGATCGCTTGACGGAATTCATCGTAAGTCCAGCCATTTGTCTGTACTTTTTTCCAGTCAATGCCCGCTTTCTCTAAGAACTCTTTATTACCGCCTAATGCATGAACTTCCATGTAAGCTGGGAAGCCGTATAGACCTTTGCCGCTTTTCATGTAATCCAATGCCGTTTTATCGTAATCGCCTGTCATCTCAGCTGTAGCTGTATCTGAAACATCCATCAACAAGCCTTGCTCCAAATATTTCGGGATTGTTCCTGAACCACCGAAAGCGATATCCGGAGGGCTACCTGCATTCACTTGTGTATCCAGCTTCTGTTTCATATCTTCCCAGCTTGCTGGTTCGATTTTCAACGTTAGGTTTGGATATTGAGCTGTGAAATCCTTGGACAATTGTTCAAATGTTTTTTGATAGTTCGGTGAAACCGGTGGAAGTAGTGCAGTAATCGTGTCTTTCGCAGTGCTGGCTGTAGCTGCAGGAGCGTTCGTGCCTGCTGGTGTAGTTGTTTCTTTCGTACCAGAAGTACCACCACAAGCTGTTAGAGCCATTGTTAAAGCTACGACAGAAGCTAAAATGGGCATTTTTCTTTTCATGAAAAACAAACCTCCTAGTGTAGGGATCCTTGATGATTGATCAAGTCTCTCCTCATTTGTTTTACTAATGATTACACGACTTTTACATAGGTCCGTATGGCTCTCTTCAAACTACCCTCACACTGTTCTAACGCGTCTTCCGCTTCCTTCACATCCATGCCGGTTTTAATCATCATAATGGCAAGTTTGCAGTTCATAGATGCTTTCTCGAGATGGGCACTCGCTGTTGCTTCATCCACCCCAGTTGCAATCCTTATGATGCGAATAGAGCGATCATGCAATTTAATATTGCTAGCCTTCATGTCAACCATGAGATTGTTATACGTCTTTCCAAGCTTAACCATTGTTCCCGTAGTCAGCATGTTAAGAACCAGCTTCTGTGCTGTACCCGCCTTCAGACGAGTAGATCCCATAATAACTTCTGGCCCAACCACTGGCGCGATGCATACATCTGTAACAGCTACCAATTTGGAATCCTTGTTATTTACGACACCAATTGTTGCGGCACCAATTTCTTTCGCTTTCTTCAAGCAAGCGATAACGAATTGTGCACTTCCGCTGGCCGTAATCCCAATTACCGCATCCTTAGCTGTCACTCCGCATCGTTCAATGAGGGCGACCCCCTCCTCAGCGTTGTCTTCAAAACCTTCCACTGCTGTTCGCAGTGCCCCATCGCCACCGGCGATATGACCTTGCACCATCATTGGATCAATGCCAAAGGTTGGAGGACATTCAGAAGCATCAAGCACACCGAGTCTGCCAGAGGATCCAGCTCCTACGTAGAGCATTCTGCCACCGTTTTTGAGAACTCCATGCAAAATATCAACCGCTTTCATGATCTGCGGTATTTCGGCTCCGACTGCTGCTGGAACCAATGCATCCTGTTCATTCATCATCCGAAGCATTTGCTCTGTTGAACATTCGTCTATTGTCTGTGTCTTCTCATTAATCTCTTCCGTAGTTAAACCCGATAGATACTCATCCATGCTGTTGTCCTCCTGCCTGCTGTACTCTTTTCCACAATAGAAAGTATAAGTTTTCGATTCTCGAAAACGTCTTTCTGTTTGGCGATAAAACACACATCTAAACGCGGCCGCTCATCTTTGAATGGCCTCGATAGAGGTTTTCTCACTGGTTTTATATTAGCGAAAAACTTCAACTTGGTCAATACTTTTTGAAATTTTATTTTATGGTAAAATAAAATATTGATTTTTTATTTCTAAATTTTCTACAAAAAAAACGAAGCCTGAAAGGACATCGTTAGTGTGTTCGATTTGCTTATTTCCTATGCTTGCTGCTGGCAATAATGTCGTGTGTTTTGGCCAAATACTTCTTCACATGCTTATATTCGCTGCTGGCTACTCCTGCAAAAAGAATATCAATCACGGTTAACATGGCGATTCTTGAACCCATGGCTCCGCTTCGAATCGTGACCTCTGGTGTCGAGATACTAAGTACAATATTCGCATTATCTGCTAAGGCGCTTTTATTATACTTGGTAATGGCGATGATCGTAGCGCCGTTCTTCTTGGCGATTTCGAGCGTATCCAGAATTTCCATTGTGCTGCCCGAATTCGATATGAAGATGGCGACGTCACCTTTCCCAAGCAGCGTAGCGGCAGTAAGTTGACTGTGTCCATCTGTATAGGTGTGACACATCTTGTTAATGCGTGAGAATTTCTGCTCAGCATCCATCCCGACTAAGCCGGAAGCACCGATCCCGAAGAATACGATTCGGTTGCATTCAACCAGCACTTTCACCGCGCGCGCAATTTCATTTCGATCAATAACACTGCGCGTATCTTCAATGGATTTGCTATTATTATGCGAGATATTAGAAATGATAGTATTGAGATCATCCCCAGGTTGAATATCCGTGTATTGGTCTTTCTGCTCATCATCCATCGATCCCAGCGAAGCTGAAATACTCACGATAAAGTTGCGGTAGCCCTTGTACCCCATCGTTTTGCAGAAGCGCAGTACAGAGGCATCACTTGTTTTCGTCAATTGAGCGAGACTCTTAATCGAGAGATGTGGAATCTCATCCACATTGTCTAATATATACTCAGCCACTAACTTCTCCACGGGAGTTAGGCTGTCTTTCATATCGCGAATTTTGATCAAAATATTATCATTTATTGACATATAGGGTCCCTACTCACCATAGATTATCCGTGCTGAAATCACCTCCATCATACGGATTATTAGTTAAAAACACAAGATGAGACTGTAAATTTTTCATAAAAAATAACACCAATCAAGAAATTTTATTTCGAAATAAGTCAATCGAGATGAAATTAAATGCCGTAATCTGAGTCTATGAATACTGCGATACGTGAGGATAAAGCCCCGTTCGAGAATCGCTCTTGTGTGTGGTTCTTTGTGCGATAGGCTAGCTGGAAATTTAACTACTTCTACTTCTACTTCTACTTCTACTTCTACATCTACTTCGACCGCCCAGCCGTTCTCCGTCGTCCCAAAAAAATTAAATGGATTTTACGCAGTTAATTTGGTTCAAATATCCTATTTAGTATAAAATAACTGGATTTCATGTAGCTAATTTGGTGGTTTTTTGTGAGATCAGTTCAAATCCGGAGAAATAGCTGGAGGTTTTCCAGTTATCGCCAGAAACATGGAAATGCTTATGAATTAGCTGTATATTTTCCAGTTAATCTGAAACAGCCTTCCAACTACCCCATTTCGGCTCGCACCTTGCGACCATTGGAAAGATGTTTTCTCTATCAAATCTAATACAAGAAACCCCCAACCGTAGAGGTTGGGGGCAATTTATTAGGCAATAAGTTCGGTGGATCTACGCTGACTGGAGGTGATTAGTTTCCTTCTTCACCGTTATCTTCTGAGCCTTCTTCTTCGTTTTGATACACGATTTTCTCATCCAGCAACATGCGTGATTCACCTCCTTGGGTATATATGCCTATATTATAAAATAAGGCGACATACACTAGCAAGATGACTTATGACTTCGCTCAAAATTTGATGAAATCTTAATGAAATTGTCGAAATTCGAAATTTCACGTAAGCGAAACATCCTCTTTGGCTAATCGCGCCACCTTGATCGAAGCCAATGCATACACCACGAGTGCGCTCCAGATAAACGCAAAGCTAATTAGCAGTACAGGCGAGAACTTTTCTTTAAACATAAAAATGCTCAACAGAAGTGTGATCGATGGGCCAATGTACTGAATGAAGCCTAGCATAGACAGCGGCAGTTGTGCGGCAGCTTTGGCAAACCATAGCAAAGGCAGCGCTGTGGCAGCGCCAGCTAGGAGCAGCATAATCAGCGTGATCGGCGGCAGTGTCCAAGCAGCATCCTGATGCGTTGCAAATAAGTAGATGACGTAGGCAATGGCGATCGGGAAAACGAACGCTGTTTCCCCCGCGAGCCCGATTGAGGCATCATAGGTTACTCTTTTTTTCACCAGGCTATATAAGCCAAAGGTACCTGCTAACGTGAGCGACACCCACGGAAATCTGCCATAGTCAATCGTGGCAATCAAGACACCAATCGCTGCCAAAGCCACTGCCAGCCATTGTCTGCCCGACGGCTTCTCGCGCAGGAACAATACCGCCAGCATAATGTTGAAAAGTGGCGTAATGTAATACCCGAGACTCGTCTCGATCACATGCCCATTATTTACCGCCCAAATAAAGATTAGCCAATTGGTGCTGATCAGCAAACTGCTTGCCCCCACCAATAAGAAAGTCTTGCGATTCATGATAAGACTGCGAAATTGGCGCCATTTGCCTTTACCAACGAGAATCATAATCGCCATAAATACGAATGACCAAATCACGCGATGCGATAATATTTCTCCAGCCATTAACGACCCGAAAAGCTTCCAATACACAGGCAGCAATCCCCAAGCAATATAAGCAATAATGGCGTATCCAAGCCCTTTTTTCATCGTAAAAACCTCACTTCACATACGAGTAACACAATTCTATGCCGCATAAAATTTGTCCGTCGGTTAATTATATTGCTCCATTGTAATGTAGTGTAGGGATTTTGTATATGCCACCTCTATTTCCACATGTTTTGTCATGAATAAAATCCCAATAATCTTGGATAATAAAAGAAAAGAATATGGGATGAGCGTGGTGAAGATCGATGCTATTTTCAAACTGGTTCGGAAAGAAGAAGTATCGTTCGGTCCAAGAGCAAGTTAATCAGCCGCCTAGCAACACCATAAGTACGTCTTTGGTGCAAAATATAACCTATTTACATAGTCAGTTCAGTCAAACCCCCGACCTGGTTGTGCGGCATTTTATCATAAAGAAGTCTGGTGAGCAGGCAGCGTTAGTCTACCTCAATGGACTAGTAGATAAAAGCGCAATTAATAATAATGTGCTCCGCCCGCTGCAATTTGAAATGGGAGACGGGAATGCAGTTGACGATATTACGGTAGATGTAGGCCAAATTCAAAGCTTGTTTACATGGCCGCATGTCGAGAATGCCATTTTGCGAGGCAATAGCATTCTCTTTGTTAATGGGCAGACAAAAGCCTCCGCCTTAGGGACGCAAGGCTGGCCGCAGCGGGCGATTGAAGACTCACAGATCGAAGTTTCTTTAAAAGGAGCACATCAAGGCTTTGTTGAAACAGGCAGTCAAAATATTGCCTTAATCCGCCGCTATATTCAAAACCGTGAATTGAAAATTAAAGAACTGGTGGTTGGGCGAAGAGGAAACACCTTAGTTTCTATCTTATATTTAGCTGATGTCGCTAATCCTGAGGTGCTGAAAGAACTGGAAGACCGGATTCAGCAACTTGATGTCGATGTCATCCTTAACACAGGCGAGTTAGCAGAGTTTATCGAGGACAATCCGTACTCGCCATTTCCTCAATTTATTACAACGGAAAGACCGGATGCCGCGGCTTCACAAATATTGCAAGGAAGATTCGCAGTTGTCGTCGACTGTTCACCAAGCGTATTGATAGCACCGGCAGCATTTATGTCGTTTTTTCAAAACATCGACGACTACAGCACACGATGGTCGATCTCTACTTTTATTCGACTGCTGCGGATGTTCGCATTTTTCATCGCAATCTTTTTGCCGGCGTTCTACATTGCCGTCATTTCCTATAACTTCGAGATCATCCCCGTTAAATTACTGCTCACGATTGGCGAGTTCAGAGGTCGAGTACCGTTCCCGCCGTTTTTGGAAGCGATCATCATGGAGCTAACGCTAGAAATGATGCGGGAGGCTGGGGTGCGTCTCCCTGCTCCCGTTGGGCAAACCGTTGGTATAGTCGGGGGCATTGTTATTGGACAGGCAATCGTTCAGGCAGGATTCATCAGCAATACTATGGTAATTATCGTTGCTTTTACAGCCATTGCATCGTTCATCCTGCCTAATTATGATATGGTCGCGGCCGTCCGGCTTATCCGCTTCGCCATGATGATAGCTGCTTCCATGTTCGGCTTTGTAGGCATCATTATTGCATTGATGACAATGATCGGGCATCTAATTGCGCTCGAATCGCTTGGAACACCGTACGGTACCCCTTTCGCACCGGTTCGATTTGCTGATTGGAAAGATACGTTCGTCCGTTTACCGCTGTGGACAATGGTCAAGCGACCTTTAGGCACAAGAGCGACTCAATCGCAGAAGCAAGGATCAAATCGTCCAAAAGGTGATGGGAAATGAAGAAATATGCATTCAACGAGATCACCTCTACACAATACATTTTTCTGAATAGCGGCATTCAAATCAGTGTTTTCTTTTTGTCGATGCCACGGAAATTAGCCGAAAAGGCAGGTACGGATGGCTGGATCGCACTCATCATCGGCTGGGCTGTTACGGTAGCAGCAAGCTTGATTGTTATTCAGGTGATGAAAAGGTACCCCGAAGGAACATTGTTTGATCTACTAACACGATATGTGGGCAAATGGACAGGTAAGGCGGCTGCCATCTTTTTTGCTCTTTATCTCTTTTATTACGCTTACACGGGGCTCGTCCAGGCGGTATTACTTACAAAGGCATGGCTTTTGCCGCAAACTTCGGCATCTATCGTCATGCTGTTATTGCTCATTCCCACTTATGTGATTGCACGTAATGGACTTCGCGTCTTGGGCAGATATGCGGAAATTGTTTTTATGATCTCCTGGTGGATACCATTTGTATATTTACTTCTGCTCAGGGACGTTAACTGGCTCAATATGTTTCCTATATTAAAGGAAGGATGGATGCCTGTATTTTCAGCGGTACCAACAACGTTCTTTTCATATATCGGATTTGCTACTACGTTTATTTTGTATCCGTTTTTGAAGAACAAACAAAATGCTTCTAGCGCTATTATGATCTCCGATACACTGACGATGTTTGGGTATTTGTTCATTACGGTTATCTGTTTTGTCTATTATAGCCCGGATGAAATTCAGAAGTACAATGAACCTATGGTTAGTATCTTAGAATCAATCGAGTTTAAGTTTGTAGAACGGATAGGAGTGCTGTTTATCGCATTTTTTTTGCTTATTTTCTCATTAGCATGGATACCCGCTATCTACATGGGCGTTTTTTGCACAAGCTGGTTGCTCGGAAAGCAGGATCATCGCAATCATTTGCGCCTATTGTGGTTATTCACTGCTGTGGGTACGTTTTTCTTCATCCCAACATTTAATCAGAGCGATCGCATGAATGATTTCCTTATTCAGGTTGGTTTTGGGATCGAATACGTTTTTCCCGGTTGCCTACTCATCTATGTATGGATGCATGATCGTTTTCAGTGGAGGAAGAACTTATGAACAAACGTCCCCTTCAAGTTATTCTCATTGCAATGGTTGTCGTCATCATTTCAAGCTGCAGTGACAGGTTAGATATGGAAGATGCCTCATTTGCCTTATTAGTAGGTTTGGATCTCGATAAGGAAGGTGAGTTCATTGTATATAGTACATCTCCTGTTTTCAGTGAAGATGTCGAGAAAAAAACGCGTGAACTTAGGGTGAAACCACAAACGAATCGTCAGTCAAGAGAAAAACAGGACAGTTACACACTGGGTGTTTTCCAAGGTAGAAGTATTCAAGTCATACTGTTATCTAAGCAAATTCTGCAGCAAGAAAATTGGTTCCAACTAACGGATGTCTGGTTTCGCGATCCGAAGAATGCGTTAACTCCAAGGATCATTGCTTTCGACGGACCTCTCTCTGAAATCATATACCTAAATTCGAAAGATCAGCCGATGCTGCCCTTATTGCTGCGGGAAATGATCGATACGAAGGACGCCAGATCCGAAACGGTAAATACGACTTTGCAAGGGCTTCACATGCAATTACGTGAAAAGGGTGGCACTCCCATCATCTCTGAAGTTCGAGTGAAAGATAAACAGATTGCGATGACAGGCATAACACTGTTAGATCATAAAGGGAATTTTGCTGATTCTCTGAACATAGAGGAAAGTATTCTATTGCGAATATTGCAAAACAGTACGAAAAAGACCGTCAACTTAACAATCCCCATTCCCGGCGAAATGAAGATCGGACCGTTTCATACAGACAAATTAAGTTTAAACGCTGATAACATAAAGGTAAAAATCAAGACCTCCTATCTCATGGACAAGTTTCAGTTCGATATGCACATTACCATGCGCGTTGGATTATCCGAGCTTATGTTCCCTTACGACGTGCGAAGTCATGGAAAAGAGTTGGAGAATAAGATAACCGATCAAATGCAAAAGCAGTTGGAAAGCCTCATCAAGAAAATACAAGCGGATAAAATCGATCCGATTGGGCTTGGGTTCCACGCACGGGCGCACGAATATAGCCATTTCAAGAATGTGGAAGATCATTGGGGTGAAACGCTGGCCAAAGCCGACATTCATGTTTTCGTGAAGACAATCCTAGGCTCTATGGGAACAGTGAAATAAAAGCTCTAAGGGAGGACAGCAAGTGAAAAAATATACATTGAATGAAATCACCTTCATGCAGTATATCTTTCTCAACTTTGGTATGGTAGTGAGCATCGGTTTTTTGTCGCTGCCGCGAGTATTAGCCGAACAGGCAGATACGTCAGGCTGGATCGCTCTCATCATCGTTTGGTTGATCTCATCTGCAGCGAGCTTGATCGTCATACAGGTGATGAAGAAGTATCCAGATGGCACCTTGTTAGATCTATTGACGGTGTATTTGGGCAAATGGGCAGGAAAAGTGGGAGCCGTCCTATTTGCTCTTTATTTTTTTTACTATGGATACACCGGTCTTATCTATACAATATTGATTACAAAACAATATCTTTTGTCGCAAACTCCGGCGTATATCATTATGCTTCTGCTACTCATTCCCACTTATGTCATTGTGCGGAACGGCCCTCGCATCTTGGGCAGATATGTGGAAGTGATCATGCTCCTTTCTTTATGGATCCCCTTCGTTTATTTGATTCCGCTTAAGGACGCTCATTGGCTCCGTCTGCTTCCTGTGCTTAAGGAAGGATGGACGCCTGTATTCTCAGCGGTACCTAGCACTTTCTATTATCATATAGGTTTTTCAACCACGTTTATTCTCTATCCATTTCTCAAAAACAAGCAGAAGGCCTCAGCCGGAATTCTTATCTCGTATTTACTGACGATGCTCATGTATTTGTTCATAACCGTTATCTGTTTCGTGTATTTCAGTCCAAATGAAATGATGGAGTACAACGAACCGACGATCAATGTACTGAAAACGATTGAGTTTAAGTTTATAGCGCGGATCGAAGTGTTGTTTATTTCGTTCTATTTACTTATCTTTTCATTATCATGGATACCGACGATGTATATGAGCGTTTTTTGCACAACTTGGCTAATCGGAAAGCAGGACCACCGTAATCATTTGCGTCTGCTTTGGCTATTCATCGCTGTGGGCACGTATTTCTTCATGCCTACTTTTTTTCAGAGCGAACAAATGAATACTTTGCTTGGTCAGATCGGCTTTGTTGTCGAGTACATGGTTCCTGCTGGTTTACTCCTATATGTATGGCTACATGATCGTTTGGGGTGGAGGAAGCAATTATGAACAAGCGGCCACTATCCGTTTTTTTCATCATTATGATAATGGCTATCGTACCGGGGTGCAGTGATCGGTTGGATTTAGAAGAATCCACAAACAACCTCGCTCTCGGTCTGGATCTCGACAATGAAAACAACTTGCTTGTATATTCGAGCAGCCCTTCGTACGGTAGAGATATAAAGAAGACAACACTAGAAATCGAAACGCAGTCGCAAACTGTTCGTCAATCGAGAGAGCAGCAAGATCAATTTGCACCAGGTGTTGTTACAGGCAAAAAGGTTCAAGTCATGCTTATCGGAAAACGTATCCTTGAACATGAAGACTGGTTCCCGATACTGGACCCTTTCTTTCGTGATATGAAAAATCCATTAACAGCAAGAGTCGTCGCTTTCGATGGATCTATCTCCGACATTATCTACCTACAACCGAAAGATCAGCCGATGTTACCTTTATTGTTGCGGGGGATGGTCGACACGAAAAGTACTAGATCCGAAACGGCAAAAACAACGCTGCAGAAGCTGCATTGGCAAATGTATGAGAGGGGGGTGACGCCCTATATCTCCGAAATCCAGTTGGACACGGCCAAACAGATCAGGCTGGCTGGCGTAACATTGCTAGATCATAAAGGGAAATATGCGACTTCTCTGAGCGCAGAGGAAACCGTTTTACTTCAAATATTGAATAAAAACGCCAAGAAGCCTGTAAGCTTAACACTTCCAATTCCTGGTCAAAAGAAGAGCGGTCCATTTCATACAGACCATTTAAGTATATCGGTTCAAGGAATGAAACCGAAAATAAAAACCTCGTACAATCAGAGCAAGTTTCTGTTCGATATCAACATTAAAATGACAGCCGGTCTTACTGAACGTTTATTCCCCTTTGATGTGCGAAAGAATCGAAAAGAGCTAGAGAAAATGATTTCTGAACATGTGCAAAAGCAATTCAAGAACCTCATCAAGAACTTTCAGAAGCATCAAATCGATCCGATCGGGCTTGGTCTCTACGCACGAGCTCATGAATATCGTCAATACAAGAAAGTAGAGGATCATTGGGGAGAAGCGCTGTCAGAGGCAGACATTCATGTTTCCGTTAAGGTTATATTAGGAAGTATTGGACCCATGAAGTGACTGGTCCTAGGGCGGGGGACAAGCGAAACGCAAAAAAATCCCCGATACACGGGGATCCTTCACACGATTATCCTTTTACCGAACCTGCAGCTATACCTTCTACAATTCGATTACTCAATAAGATGAATGCGATCATGATTGGCAAAATACTGATCATCAGGGTCGCGCCAATCGCGCCCCAATCGGTCGTATATTGGCCGACGAAGTTCTGAACACCTACGGTCAGGGTCTTATACTTTTCCGAGGAAATGAACGTATTCACGAAAATAAACTCGTTCCAATTATAGATCATATTGATGATCACAGCGGTAGATAGCACTGATGCCGTCATCGGCAGCGTAATGCTGAAGAAAATACGATTCACGGAGCACCCGTCCATAACGGCTGCTTCTTCTACTTCACGTGGGAGTGTGTAATAAAAGCCGAGCATAATCATGATCGTAATCGGCAAATTAAACGCAATGTAGGACAAAATGATCGATAACGGATGATTGGTTAAGTTCATTTTCATAAACATACTGAATAGCGGAATGAGCGTCGAATGCACGGGAATCATCATGCCAACCATAAACAGGCCCAGCACCAAGGATTGCAGCTTCCATTTCATCCGGGTCAATGCGAATGTCACTAAGCTTGCTAATAAAACAGTGATCCCAACCGATGCTAACGTCATCCAGACGCTGTTAAAAAAGTAACTATTGATATGGCCCTGCGTCCAGACCTTCTCGTAATTCTCCCAACGCAATCTCTCGGGGAAAGCCATCGGGGCGAGATTGAAGATTTCCTCATTATTTTTCAAGGAGAATAGCATGAGCCACAAGAGCGGAAAAATCTGAATCACAGCGACAATCGATAACACGATATAGAGTATGCCATATCCGATTTGTCCTGGCAGCTTGCTTCGTTGGGTTAGCGCCTGTGCCTGACGACGGGTGGTTTCGAGTTGCATTGGAATCGGAATCTCCTTTCGTTACGAGTATTGAATTTCATCTTTGGACGCTGTCGCTTTACGAATTAACCACGTAGCCACGAGGCATATCAAGAGCAAGAAGAAGCCAATTGCGCTGGCATAACCGAAATCGTAGCCTTTGAACGCTTTGCGGTACATGTAAGAAGCCATTACTTCACTGGATCCGTTAGGTCCGCCCCCTGTCATGACATAGATGAGGTCGAAATATTTCAGTGATCCTACGACGGCCAGAACGACCGTTACTTTCATCACCTCTGCGATTAACGGAACACGAATGGAGATCGCAATGCGCCACGGGCTGGCACCATCAATACGTGCTGCTTCGATCAGCGAGGTTGGTACATTTTTCAATGCAGCGTAATAGATCAAAATATAAAATCCGGCGTACTGCCATAAGATCGGCATGAAAATCGCGTATAGAACAATGGATGGATTGGACAGCCATTCCGGTGTATGCGTAACCCCCAGAGACGTTAGGATAGCATTCAATACCCCGTTCGTTGGGTGGAATATTTTCAACCATAATTGCGCGATAGCGACAGAGGAAAGCAGCATAGGAATGAGATAGATTTTGCGAAAAAGATTAGCCCCGCGAATGTTTGCGGACAGTACCAAGGCGACTAGCAGATAGCCGAGCAGGGAGATCGTTGAGAAGATCGCCAGCAAAAACGAGTGCTTCGCGCTTCCCCAGAACAATTTATCTGTAAGCAGTTCTGCGTAATTATGCAAACCAATAAAACTCATTTTGCCTACGCCATCCCATTTCATAAGCCCGTAGTAGCCCGTCATAATGATCGGCATATAGATCAAGGCTAGCAGCAGAAATAACGAGGGGATCACGTAAATCGCAATCATGGATTTGTTAGACATGACTTTATCCATAGCAGGCACTCCCTTTCTGAAACCAATAAAGGTAAAGGACATACCACTTTGCAGGGATATGTCCTTGCCCGTATCGTTCGTATTCGTTAGATTACTTGGCTTCTTTCGCCATGGCATCCTCATGATTCTTCGCAAAAACTTCCGGTGTCACTGCTTTACCAAACAAAGCTTGAATCATATTCAAGTGAACTTCTGCGGAAGCAGGCTTCATCTGAACATCTGCGAACAGCGTAATGTTGCTCGCTTTATTCAACTCATTTAAGAGGTCAATGTACATTTGTGGCAGCTTCACTTTGGATGTGTCTACTTTCGTTGCTGGGATTACACCTGCTTCAGTAATCGCGTGCTCGCCCCACTTCGATACGAAGAAGCTAACGAATTTCTTGGATTCTTCTTTTACTTTGGAGTTGTTCGCTACGAACAAGCCCACGCCCGGTCCGCCAACCCAGCTATCCATGTTGCCTTTACCGCCATCAACCGTTGGGAATTTAAAAAATCCGATTTGATCCTTGAACGCTTGCGGCACATCTTTGTTCGTTGTGTAGTTCGGTAATTCCCATGTTCCCATCATATACATCGCGGCTTTGCTGTTCATGAACTCCGCTTTACCTTCGTCATTGCCAAGCCCATTGAAGCCTTTGTTAAAGGCATTCATATCGACAAGCTGGGAAATTTCCGTAGCTGCGCGAACTAAACCTGGATCGTTGAAGGAACCTGTGCGGTCAATCGCTTTTTTCAATGTTTCTGGTCCGCCGATACGGTCAGCAAGGTACATGTACCATAGTGAGCCAGTCCAACGGTCTTTGTTGCCTAGTGCGATTGGAGCTACACCGTTCGAGCTCAGTGTTTTGACTATGTTTTTGAACTCATCATATGTCTTAGGAGGGGCAAGGTTATACTTGGCAAAAAGTGCTTTATTGTAATACACCGGCACGATGTTCAATTCAACCGGAAGACCGTAGGTTTTACCGCTGAATGCGTAAGCATCTGTTGTGCCTTTCACGAATTTATCTTTCAAATCCCCTTGCAACAAGTCATCAAGCGGAGCGAACATGTCGCCTTTTACATAAGGATCCATGTAGCCTGCTGCCCACGTGAAGCCCACATCAGGAAGGGCATTCGAGGTAGAAAGCACTTTCATTTTATTCTTGTATTGTTCATTCTCGAGCACTTCTTGCTCAATCGTCACATTCGGATTCGCAGCTTGATACTCTTTTATGATATCGTTTACAATTTTGTTTTGTGTAGCGGAGTTTCCTGTCGGCCACAGGTGCATCATTTTAATCGTTACTTTTTTGGCGGGTTGCGCAGTTGCAGCTTCCGTTGCTTTCGCTGTCTCTTTAGGCGCTGTTGTCGTTTGACCTGCATTATCGGTGGAGCTTGAACAGCCCGTCAGTGCCATCGATAGGCCGAGCATCGTAGTTAGCGACCATGTAAGCGTTTTTCTTACCATGTTTGTTTCCCCCTAATCATTTGTGTGCTACGTGTTTTATTGTAGCGCTTTCATTGTGCCCGCAGGGAGTAACAGCTATCGGGTAATATTCCACTATTTCGAGGTATCTATCCGATCATCGGCGTCCACCATCTGTTTCCGATACTGATTCGGGCTCGTCCCTTCATACTCTTTGAACAGCTTGATGAAATATTTCGACGTCTGGTAGCCTACCTGCTCCGAGATATCCGCAATCGTTAATCTGGTTTGCAGCAGCAGCTCCTTCGCCTTCTGGATCCGGTTTCTCGTAACATATTCACTAAAGGTGAAACCCGTTTGCTCTTTGAAAAGAGCGCTGAAATAGCTTGGATTCAGATGGATCTGGCTTGCTACCTCGCTCATGCCGAGGGGATCTTGTAAATGTGCCTCCACGTAATCTACCGCTTGTTGGACAGGTGGACTGTAATTTTTGGCGGAAGTTTTCGCCTGCATTAAGCGCGTGTCCACCATTTTCTCCATCGTTTCAACGCGGCCGCGTTCTTCCTCAATGCGCAGCGCCTGCTCGACAGCATCGATCAGCTTGCTCTTCTGAATGGGCTTGAGCAGATAGTTAACAACACCTAATTCGATTGCTGTTTGTGCATATTGAAAATCCGGATGTCCTGAAATAATGATAACTACTGGCTTGTGGGCGAAACCACGTGTGCCTTCTACGACTTGCAGACCGTTCATCTCGGGCATGCGGATGTCTGTAATTAAGAGATGCACGGGTCTTGATTGTAAAAGCTCAAGAGCTTCTGCCCCATTGCTGCAGCTGAGTATCGCATAACGCCCGATGGACCAGGCTTCTAATGCTTTGCGTATGCCTTCTCTCGTTAATGGCTCATCGTCAACGATGAGTATGGTTTTGCCCGATTGGTTCATCGTGTTCCTCCTACAATCTCCCCACAAAGTGACGTGTTCCTTCGAAGCATATTCCGTCCGCATCGAGCTTTAGCTCGATCGGCGTCTAAACTTACTTTTCAAAACGGTCATACATCTCTGAATTGCTTCGATAATAGTTTAGACATTACTTCGCGGGGACCCCAAGATATTTATTTTTCGCCAGAAAAACTAGCCTCGAAAGCATTCGCGTAAATAGGAATATCGAAGCTCACGCTGGTACCCTGTCCGAGACTACTCGTGATCGTTAAGCCACGATATGTATCTGGAAGTGACGGATAATAGAGCTGAAGACGTCGCTGCACATTGGAAATGGCCATGCCTTTTCCTTTGCTCGTTGGGTTATTTGTGTTAGGGCAAGCGCCAGCAGATGAACCCAGATTCGGGCTTGATGGAGAGCTCGATGCGGAAGAGCTAGATTCATTGCCCGTGGCTGCGCTATCACGTTCCATCGACTCCAGCACAGCTTGCAGTGTCTGTTCATTCATCCCAGGACCGTCATCACGTACCGTGATGCGCAGCTCCGTCGGCTCAAGCGGCGACGGTTCCACGCAAATCGTGATGAGTCCCGCGCCTATTTTGCCCTCCAAGCCATGCAAGATTGCGTTCTCCACCAAAGGCTGAATCAGCAGCTTCGGTACGTGTACGTGACTGTACATCTCTTCGCTGTCTATTTTCCAAACGAGTCGCGAACCGAACCTCACACTCATAATGCTCAGATAACGCTTAATATGCTCCAGTTCCTCCGATAGGTTGACCCACACATCCTTGTTCGGATTGCCGATGACATAGCGAAATAAATCAGACATAGCTACAACAAGATCAGCTAGCTCTTCTTCCTCTTTTTCCTGCAAGGACCAGTACAGAGCTTCTAATGTGTTATACAAAAAATGAGGATCAATCTGCGCTTGAAGTGCTTGCAGCTCTGTTCGGCTTTGAATCATTTCTTTCTCGTACACGAGTTTGATGAGTCGATTCATATTATCTACCATCTGATTGTAAGTCATGTTCAAATCATTCAGCTCTGTGGTGTAAGACTGCGTCAAATTGGGTGTGAGTACCCCTTGCCTTGTATTCCTCATGGCTCGCATCAATCTGAGGATGGGTCTCGTAATCATCGAGGATAGCAGAAACGACAGGATAATAAACAGCACCAAACCGATGGCCCCAGATACGATAATCGCCCAGCGCAACACAGAAATCCCATCTGTCACATCACTCACTGGGTACAAAATCATCAACGTCCAGCCTGTCTGCTCCGAGAGCTGTTTCACCAAAATATACCGTTTCTGCTCTAACGTAACCTGCTGCGAATCGGTATGCATCAGCCCGCTGATGTTCGCAAGTGCTGTGCCTTCAGAGACAATTGGCCTTGCCGAGCTATCGGCAAGCAGCATTAATTCGCGATGCCCCGCATCGGGGAGTTGGCTTTGGAAATCAAAATAGCTGCGATTAATCCGCACCATCAAATATCCGCCATTCGAGAACCAACGGTCAATTAAATTGATCCGACGAATGGCGAGAACTGTGTCCGGATTCTTCGGATCGCTCCCAATCCAGATCAGCCTGCCCTTCTCTTTATCCGCCTGCTCGATCCAATTCGGCTCGATAAGATCAGTTAGCTTTTGCTCGTCCAGTGGAAACATGCGCGCAAAGTCCGTCGTATACAACTCGACATTGCTCACACCACTGTAAGCTTGGATGTGATTGGCGATTTTCAGCAGCGACTGACGCTCACTGAAGTTTGGCGCCTTTCCTTGAACGGATGATAAAAACAATTGCTGCAAATACACATCATTTACAGCCTGTAGCGTCAACGTATCGATTTGCGTAATGATCGCTTCAAGCCGGCCGTTCGCTTGACTAGCGATTTGCTTCATCTGTGTCTCCGCCTTCGTACCCAGGAGGGTGGACACCGAATTATACGTAATCGCACCTGCACAGACCAGAACGATAATCATCACAGCAATAAATCCCGCCAACATCTGATTGCGCAATGTATTCCAGTTAGCTAGCTTCTGCCACAAGCGGAGTTCCCCTTTTCGAGTAGAGTTTGTGATGCGAGAGATACTGCAGATTCGAGAGATTCGAGAGATTCGAAAGATTCGAGAGTCAATGGATTTAAGCATCCAATGGATTCAATATGCAAAATCATACTACATAGAAGTTAGTTTGGCTATTAAACTATCTAAATTTTGAGTGGAACATTTTTTAAGTTTTCACCACAAGCACAATTGGTCCGCTGTAAGTCGATTTTTTCGACTTGCGTGAGCAAGACAGGGGCTTTCGGGCGCTGTAAGTCGATTTTTTCGACTTACGTGAGTAAGACAGGGGCCCATGGAGCGCTGTAAGTCGATTTTTTCGACTTGCGTGAGCAAGACAGGGGCCCATGGAGCGCTGTAAGTCGATTTTTTCGACTTACGTGAGTAAGACAGGGGCCCATGGAGCGCTGTAAGTCGATTTTTTCGACTTACGTGAGTGAGACAGGGGCTTTGGCGCGCTGTAAGTCGATTTTTTCGACTTGCGTGAGTGAGACAGGGGCTTTGGAGCGCTGTAAGTCGATTTTTTCGACTTACGTGAGCGTGACTTGGGCCCATGGAGCGCTGTAAGTCGATTTTTTCGACTTGCGTGAGCGTGACTTGGGCTTAACCAAAAAAAGCCCACCCACCTTCACACCAAATGTGAATACGTGAGCAGACTGATGGACTTGAAGGACTGACCGTAACTAGTATTTTCTACTGTGGTAAAAGAAATTAGGCAGCTTCACTTCATTCGTGTAGTGCTGATGAAAAATGTGCGTCGTCGCCGGGGACATCGGCGGAATCAGCCACGTCCAATCGCCCGTGACATCGCGTTCACTTTTCTCTTCCTTGTCCTCGAAGCGATTGAACTGCTTCGCTGCCGTGTGGTGATCGACGATGGCAACACCTTGCTGCCCATACGAATGCAGCACCGCTACATTCAGCTCGACCAGCGCTTTGTCTCGCCACAGCGTCGACTCCCGCCGCGTGTCGAGCCCCATGATCGACGCTACCCG
This sequence comes from Paenibacillus sp. Soil766, assembly GCF_001428105.1. GTDB lineage: Bacteria > Bacillota > Bacilli > Paenibacillales > NBRC-103111 > Paenibacillus_E. The sequence goes on from NZ_LMSJ01000054.1 coordinate 358,755, forward strand.
CGGCAGCATGTCATACCTGGCCTCATCGGCAAAGTTCCGCGCGCCGATTTCGGTTCCCATGTACCACCCGTTAAAAGGCGCCGCGGGATACATCACGCCGCCTATTTCGAGGTACATGTTAGCTACCATTGGCACCGCATACCATTGCAGATTCAGTTCAGCGAAGGCTGGCAGCTCAGGATGCCTGATAGCCACCTCCATAATCAATGCTCTCGGAATCTCGAACAACCGCGGAGCTCGTTCTCCCACTTGAAGCATGAGCGGCAGCACATCAAAATGTGTGCCAGCTCCCTGCCAGCCAAGTGCCTGGCATGCCTTGGTGAAAGCCACTGAAACGGAATCGCCGACGATCCCATGTTCCGTCTCATAGCCAGCATAGCGAATCAGCTGCTCATTCTTGATCTGAACAACAGATTTCCCTGCACGCGAAGGAGGAAATATCGTGATGACGGGGCGGATTTTGCCGCCATTCGTCGCTTCCTCGATATGTCTGAACAGCGCATCCGCCGCGGCTTCCTCCGTCTCTATATGCCGAGCGTCGTGTACACGAAGCGACTCCCAGAACAACCGACCAATGCAGCGGTTGCTGTTGCGCCAAGCCATTTTTGCACCGTGCACCAGCTCTTCAACCGTATGCTCATACGTCCCTTTATAATGAATCGCTTGCGTAATTTCGGCAACACGCGTGTCGATTTGAGCCTGACTTTTGCCCAATTCGGTATAGCATTCTTGTATAAAAGGGATCGCTTTCTCTAGTTGCTGGACTTGAACTTTCATGGTGTAGCTCCAATCATTTCACACTAAATTGGTCGGGAATATAGCTGATATGGGAAGTTGCGACGATCGTTAGCTCGCCCAATTCTACCGCAAACTGCACAGCATCATCACCGACATAGAACCATAATTTCCGTGTAGGCTCATTCTCAAACTCTTGGAAAACAAATACGTTCAGTTCATTTTTCCATTTCAAAAGCTCCGCAATACGCTCCGGCTGATCAATCTGAACACGAAACAACCACTGTTCGCCTTGCTGCTCCCATGTATAGGGCACGGGGTGCTTACCCGTATCAATAAATGCACGACCGCCAACCGCATGCTTCACTAGAAAAGTTTCCTTCATCGCTGAACCTCCTCCATCTCTCCAATATCGCCTTATGGCAGATCAATAAGCATGAAATGTGTATCTTCGAGCGCACGAATCGTTAACGTTGACTCTGCTTGGATGCGCGCGCTATCCTTTGTTTCGAGTATCGCATCATTGGCCGAGCATTTCCCGCTAACGAGCATGAGAAAAATACGACGATTCTCACCTTGCTCGAACACCAACTCTTTCCCTGCATCCAGTTTGCTCAGGTAGATGCTCATGTCTTGATGGATTTTGGCGATGTGAGGGCCGCCTTCGGGTGTCACGACTGGCAACAGATGATTAATCATCGCCTCTGGCTCATACGTCACATTTTCAAAAGAGGGCTCTATCCCTCGCTTCGCTGGCATAAACCATAGCTGAAATAGACTCATCGGCTCCGTTTCCGATGCATTGTACTCGGCATGAATCACGCCGCTCCCCGCGGACATCCGCTGCACACCGTTGGAAGCCGTTATGGCTACATGGCCGAGGCTGTCTTCATGCTTAATCGCTCCGCTGAGCACGATGCTGACGATCTCCATATCACTATGGGGATGCGGGCCAAACCCCCGTCCTGCTGCGATATCATCGTCATTACACACTCGCATGACACCAAAGCTGACATTTTCTTCATCAAAATAGTCGCCGAATGAGAAGCTTTTGTGGCTCTTGAGCCACCCCAAATCAGTTGAATTACGCGTGTCAGCCGGGAATACTTGGATCACAGCAATCGCCTCCTTCTATAAGTACCTATAGCTTATCACACTGGAGTTCCTAACTTCCATGTCAGATCGGTGGCAGAACGAAGCCAGTTGTGTGACGATGGCCAATTCTGCCTCTGTATGCGTGTTTTTCACCGTTACAGCTTGGGGTAACACCAGCCAGCCAGTCGCTACTCCCCCTGCATCCACTGCTCATACAGCGCATCCAACTTCCCCTGCACAAGTTCCCGCTTCTCCCACAACACCGCGAGCTCCGCCGGAGTCAGCATCTCGCTTTCCTGCTGCAGCTGCCCATCCAACGCTGCCAACTCCGCTTCTACGCTCGCGATCCCTTTCTCCAAAGCGGCTTTCCCAGACGCCGCCGCTGGTTTCCCCGGCTTAACAGCCGAAGCCTCGGGCTGTTTCACTTTTGCTTTCGCTTTCGCTTTGTCCACGGTAGTGACCCTACTTCGTTCCTCAGCCAGAAGCGCCTCCCGCGCGCGTAGCTCCCCGCTCTTTTCTTTATACACATCAAAATCACCTATATAAACGGTGATCTTACCCTGATCCAACTCCCATATTTTACGCGCCAGCCGATTCATAAAATACCGATCATGCGTCACCGCAAGCACCGTGCCGGGGAATTCCTCCAGCGCATCCTCCAGCGCTTCGCGCGATGCGATGTCCATGTGATTCGTCGGCTCATCCAGAATGAGCAGGTTCGGCTTGCGCAGAACGAGTAGCGCTAACCGCAATCGCGTCCATTCGCCGCCAGACAAGGAACTCACCGCTTTGAACACATCCGCGCCATAAAATAAATAAGCAGCCAGCCTCCCACGCGCTTCCCCTTCTTCCAGCTTCGCTTCCTCGCAGAAATACGCTAGTACGGATTTCTTATCATCCGCTGGATACACTTGCTGCGCCAGGTAGCCGATATCGACGCGAGCCCCTAGCTCGAGCTCGCCGCTATCCGGCTGCACTTCACCGAGCAGCATCTTCAGCAGCGTCGTTTTTCCAGAGCCATTATGCCCGACGAGCATCACCTTCTCGCCGTATTGAAGCGAACCGGTCGCCTGCCTCAGCAGCGTCTTCTCGCCGTATCGCTTCGTGACACTCTCGAAGCGCAGCACCTTGCGGCCGGAGCGATCCTCCGGCTTCAGATCGAAATCAGCCGCCTTCGGATCGAGCACAGGACGCTTGAGCTTTTCCATCCGATCTAGCGCTTTCTGCATCGAGAACGCCCGACGGAAAAACTTCTCATTCCCACCAATACGCCCCCATTCAATCAGCTGCTTGATCGTCTCTTTCATTTTGCGGATGACTTTCTGCTGCTCTTGGTACTCCGCAAACTGCTGAAGCAGTCGTACTTCTTTTTCCTTCACATAGCCCGAATAAGAGCTGTGATACGTAACCGACTCCCCGTCTTCCAATTCCACAATTTTCGTGACAACGAGATCCAGAAAGTAACGATCATGGGAGACGATGATACAGGCGCCTTCATAATGCTTAAGGTATTCCTCCAACCATTCCACACCTGCCAAATCGAGATGATTCGTCGGCTCATCCAGCAGCAACAGGTCTGGTTTGCCGATCAATTGGGAAGCTAAAGTAATCTTCGTCTTCTCTCCCCCCGATAGCGAGGCAAAGCTTCGCTCATAAAACCCTTTTGCAATCCGCAGCCCATTCGCCACTTGATCAATTCGCGCATCTAGCTCATAACCGCCTTCGCGCTCAAATCGCTCTTGCAGCACCGCATATCGCGATAATAGTTGATCCATCTGATTCTCATTGTCCATTACCGTTGGGCTCGACATCTCACTCTCGAGCTCCCGCATCGTTGCTCGGCACGCAAGCAGCTCCCCAAAGCTCGCAGCCAGCACATCATATACAGTGAAGCTTTCCCAAGCGCTTGGGATTTGGGACAAATACCCAATCCCTGTATCTTTTCGAACAGTCAATTGCCCTTCATCGGGCTTCTCCATTTTGGCAATAAGGCGCAGCAGCGTTGATTTTCCACTGCCATTGCGACCGACAAGTCCGACTCGTTCTCCTTGATGGATTTCAAATGTAACATCCTCAAGCACCAGTTGGGCACCGTGGTATTTTTTTATATTTTGACCATTAATAATTAACATAATAAAGGATCCTCCTTGGTTTGAAGACAGACCCTGACCTGCACGCAGCTAACACAAAAAGGCCGCAGGAAAATTCCTACGACCTTTCGGATCATTTCCGTAGAGGGTTAAGGTAGGCGTCTTTTCGTGAGTTGGTAAACCGTATGCGCATAAGTGGACAGACCTCTCGCGTCTTTGACTTCTGCATGAACGATGCCAGCCATCGCAATGGGTAACTGGCTCACACGGTTGTTTACGAACTCTCGATTCATCCTACCTTCACCTCCTTCTCTTTCATTCTTATAAAATAGTACCATAACCACCGGTCAATTCGCAATGGATCCCGCTAAATCCGGGCTGCCATCCGCGTTATATTTCAGCACGCGTACGAAAGTGTGCCTGTTCGGATCATACAGGGGATCGCCAACAATTTCTTTATAATTTCTAGCATGGAATACGAGAATGTCTTGGGTCCCGTCTTCTGAGACTGTGAAGCTATTATGACCTGGTCCAAAAAGACCAATACTTTCGTTGGTTGTCAGTACTGGGCTTGTTGTTTTCACCCATGAACTCGGATCCAATAAATCAGCATCTTCTTGCGCCGTCAGTAACCCCATACAGTAATTGAAGTCTGTAGCGCTCGCCGAGAAGCTGATAAAGATTCGACCGTTTCTTATCAATACAGCCGCACCTTCATTAACCTTAAACCCGATGACTTCCCAATCAAACTCTGGCGTTGCAATCATGACTTGCTTGCCGCTCAGTGTCCATGGATTACTCATGGCTGAAATATATAAATTGGAATTGCCTGCAATGGCAGGGTCCTTCTGTGCCCAAACGAGATAGCGTGTCCCCTTATGTTCGAATGACGTCGCATCTAAGGCAAAGCTTTCCCAAGCCGTACGCAACTGCCCTTCCAGCTGCCAGCTTCCTTCGAGTGGATTAGCGGCATCTGTCGTTAGCACAAACATCCGGTGATCGAATAGACCTTCGTTGGTTTCAGTCGTTCTTGCGGCTGCGAAATAGATGCACCAGGTGCCTGCGACGAAATGGATCTCAGGTGCCCAAATATTCGCGCTCAAGGGACCTTCCGCCGGTTTACGCCACACGATCACTTCCTTTGCGTCCTTCAGACCGTCAATGGTAAGGGAGCGTCTAAGCTCAATACGATCATATTCCGGCACGGAGGCCGTGAAATAATAATAGCCATCTGTATGTTTATATACCCATGGATCAGCACGCTGCTCCAAAAGTGGTTTGATATAGCTAATTTCCAAATTCCCCATGATTATTCTCCTTTAATTTCATCTGTCTACATGCCCCAGATGTTAATGTTACTCCCCTTGCCGCTACCCTTTTACGCCGCCAACCGTGAGACCTGATACAAAGAAGCGTTGGAAGAAAATAAATACAATGAGAATGGGAACGATGGCCAACACAGAGCCAGCAATGAGAATGTCATAGTTATTTCCGTAAGGCGTTACTAGACTCGCTAGTCCAATTGGCAGTGTTAGCTTTTCTCCTGTTTTGAGTACAATTAACGGCCACACAAAGCTATTCCAGCTCGCCAATGCTTGCAAGATGGCCATAGCCCCGAAAGCAGGCATCATTAATGGCACCATGATTTTAAAGAAGATACCATACTCCGAACAGCCGTCGATGCGCCCTGCATCTAGAAAATCCTTGGGCAGCCCTTCGGCATATTGCCGAAAGAAGAAAATCGGCAATGGTGCGACAACGAATGGAAGAATTACGCCGCTAAAGGTATCGATTAAATGAAACGAAATCATCTGCTTATACAACGGAAGCATAATAATCTCAACAGGCACCATCATGACCAGCAGCACAAAGACAAATATAAGATTTCTCCCTACGAAACGATACATCGCAAGTCCATAGCCGACCATGGAGGACAGCAAGAGGCAGAGAACCGTATAGATGAGGGAGATCAGAACACTATTCTTATACCAGAGCAAATATTTCTTCGCTGATGCAGAAAATAGGAACGTATAATTATGCATGGACAGCAATTCTGGCTGCAACTTCACATTTAGCCCATATCGGAGCATCTCCTTCGAAGGCTTGAGCGAAGCTAATGCGAGACTATAGAACGGGAAGAGCGCGAGGCCTGCAAAGACTATGAAAAGCAACAAGAGCAGGAAGGAAGGAATTGGCCTTTTTCGTTGTTGTGTGATCATGCTTAATCCTCCTTCCTGAATAAACCAAAAAATTTCAGCTGGATCACATTGATGATCATCGTAATCGCGAGCAGCGTAATGCCGATGGCCGAGCCAAAGCCTAAATTATTTTTCTCGATCCCTTCGCGATAGAGAAGACCTATCATCGTTAGACCAATATCATTCGGTGAACGGTTGCCATTCCAAAGAATGAAACTTTCTGTAAACATCGAGTAACCGCCGTAAATAGAAATGGTGATCACATAAATCGCAACTGGTTTCAACAAAGGTAAGGTAATGCGCCAGAACCGTTGCCAAGCATTCGCACCATCAATCTCTGCTGATTCGTATACTTCATGCGGAATACTTTGCAGCGCAGATAGGAAATAGATGATATTAACACCCGTAAAGCGCCATGTCGCCAATATAACCAAAACCAACATCCCTGTTGTCGAATTCGCCAACCAGTTAATCGTCGGCATGCCTAATAGATGACGGAATCCATTCATAACGGAATCATCCAAGCTTCCGAATACTAGCCTGAAGATCGTTCCAGCAACAACAACAGAGGTGAGAGATGGAATAAACAAGGCGGAACGGAAGAACGCGCTCGCCTTCGTTAGCTTCGAATTTAAGAAAACAGCAAGAACAAGAGGAAGTGGAATGAGTACAAGCAGCGTCCAGAACGTATACCGGCTGCTATTTTTGAGCGCAGCAAAGAAAGTCTCACTCCATAAATTTTTATAATTAGCGAGACCAATATAATGGGTCTGCCCTGGCAGTACTTCTTGAAAGCTCATGTTAATGGTTGTGAATACCGGATACGCAAAGAAAATCAAAAACGATAAGATAAAAGGCAAAACGAACACGTATGGGGCTATCCGAGAAGAATATAGAAATTTATTCATACCGTTCGAACGTCACTCCTTTCTTGAAAGCACTGAAAGCTTAACCCGAGGGAAACTCCCCTCGGGTACAGCCTGCAGCGGAACGCTTGGCGTTCGGCTTACTTAATGTTTTTAACCGCGTCAGACAACACTTGTTTCGGATCCTTCATGTCATTAAGGGCTTGGAACATCGCTTTAGTCTTGATATAATCCGACACAGCCGGTGTTCTTTCTTTCACATTCGTTGGCGCGATTTCACCCTTCACACTAATCAATACATCCCATAAATTTTTGCCGAAATAGGACGTAAATTTATTATCAGCTTTAAGCGCTGGATCGGACCAAACGTCAGAACGGATGGGATCAAATCCAAGTTGGGACCAAATTTGGATATTGCCTTCTTTGGAAAGCTTCGCATAGGAAAGGAACTTCTTCGCCAAGTCTTGATTTTTGGATTGCTTCGTAATGACGGTACCTGTTCCCCCCATACCGGAAGATCTCATTTCACCCTGTTTAAATACCGGCATCGGTTTAATGATAATTTTGCCTTTCAAGTCAGGCATGTAATCCGTGAAACGTCCCATGTACCACATTGGCATCCAGACGGAAGCTGCGCCACCTTTGTTCATAAAGCCGTAATACTCTTCAGCATGGTGGAAGCCCCCAGGAGCAGCCACGGCTACTTTTTCTTTTACAAGCTTCTGTAGGTAGGTGAGTACATCTGCATTTGCTTGGTCCCCGAGTGTTACATTCCCACTCTTATCCAAGAAGTCTGAACCATGCTGCACAACCATTGGCCAGTAGGACCACTGATCCGTTGTTTCTACAGTCGCCATTGGCTTGCCCGTTTTCTCAAGAACCTGTTTGCCTGCTCTTTCGTAATCATCCCAAGTCTTAATATCGTCGGCATTGACGCCTGCTTTATCGAGAATTTCTTTATTATAGTAAATGACTTGTGCGCCTACATGATAATCGATCCCGTAATACTTGCCGTCCTTCGCATAATTGTCCAAACGGGACATGACGAGATTCCCTTTCTCAGGCTCTACAATATCATTCAAAGGTGCCAATTGTACGTCACCTTTTAAGTAGTTGCCGATTTTACTGATCTCGATATCCGCCATATCCGGTCCGCCTGTTCCAGATTGAAGGGCGACCAACAGTTTATTATGACTATCATCATAAGGGAACGTTGTTGCTTCAATTGCAACTTGCTGATCAGGATGAGCTTTATTCCAAGATGTTGCCATGCTTTCAAAGAATTTTTGATGCAGCTCATTAAAGGTCCAGAAGCTTAATTTAACGGGTGTGGAGCCATTGGATGCGCTCTCATTTGTAGTACTCGAGCAAGCAGTCAGTAATACCATGGATGCTAATAAGATGGCCGATGACACTTGAAGTTTTTTCTTCATGTAAGGTATCCCCCTATAGAAATAGTTTTGAAAGCGTTTCAATAATTGAATTATATGCTAAGTAAATTCATAATAATATAATCAATTGGTATTAAAATTATAATTATTATGTTTATCATATTCCATTTTTCGTCATTTCTCGTTACAATACAAGTATCAAATACATGAATTAGGTGATGCTACTTGCATAAAATGCCTCTCTATAAGCAGATTTATCAATCCATAAAAGACAGAATCCAAACAGGTGAGCTTCGTCCCAAAGATCGTGTACCCTCCGAACAAGAGTTCATGGATGAATACAAGGTTAGTAAAATCACAGTTAAAAATGCTTTAGCTGCTCTAGTCGATGAAGGGCTCGTTAATCGTATTCAAGGAAAAGGGACTTTCGTTTCCTCCATCCCTTCATTGACTGTTCAGAAAAACGCATCCCTACCTGCGCCAACGTCCAGCGGCTATATCGGACTCATTATCCCTACGATGAAAACCATGGTTATTCAGAAGCTTGTTGATTATATCGAGTACTATATCAAAGCCGCAGGGTATCAACTTATCCTTCACATTACACGGGAATCTTCCCTTGAAGAATCGCGCTCTGTTCAGGAATTAACGAGTTCCCCTGGGATGCGCGGAATCATTGTATTCCCGACGGAGGATGAAATATATAATGAATCCTTGTTGCGTCTGTCCTTAGATAAATTCCCCTTTGTCTTCATCGATCGTTTTCTACGAAACATAGATACGTATCGCATTATTTCTGATAATTGGGGCGGCGCTTACGAGACGGTGTCCAGATTGTTGCAAGCTGGGCATCAACAAATTGCGCTCATCTCACCAGCGAATACGAATACGACAATTGAGGACCGTACGCTTGGCTTTGAGAAGGCCTTAATTGATGGCAATATTCCCATTGATAAAAACTTGTGGTGTCATGTGCCGATCGACATTCTAAGAACCGGTGATACTTACACTCACCTTGTTCATTTCCTGCATCAGCACCCACAAATAACCGCTGTCTTTGCTTTATCTGCTGAAATGACTAGGCTGACATATCGTGCGCTGCATCAGGAAGAAGGCTTGAACGAGCGTATTCATCTGGTATCCTTCGATGATCCTGAAATCCCGAATCTCCCTCATATTTTGCAAGATGAGGAGCGCATGGCGCGATCTGCCGTCGAGCTATTACTTGAGCAATTTAGCGGAAAGTACACGCCACAGCGGGTCGAAATTCCTGTGAAGTGGGTCAGTGGATAGGGCAGCGCGGCAGCCTCATTAGTGCACAAGAAAACCCTCACAAAGTCTGCACTTTCGCAGTTTTTGTGAGGGTTTCTACGGATCATACAACATCTATATGAGTAAACCTGCTCTCCTACATCAAGCTCCAAATCTGCTTACCCACCAATAGCACACATACCGTGATAAAAAGTGGCCGCACATACGTCGACCCTTTACGGATCGCCATCCGAGAACCAAGCAATGCGCCGCACACCATCGCCAAGCCCATCGGGATTCCAATCCAATAATTAATAGAGCCCAGCGCCAGGAACGTAATTAGACTAGCGATGTTGCTGCCGAAATTAAGAATTTTGGCATTGCCTGCTGCTTTGACGAAATCGAAGCCGACCATTAGAAAAACGAAAATAAGGAATGACCCTGTACCTGGACCAAAGAACCCGTCATAGAAACCTAAGACGAACGCTGCGCAACCCATGAGGAAAGCGGTCCTCGCCGAGTACTGACTGAAGGTCGAGATGTCTCCCCAATTTTTGCGGAATATCGTGTAAATCGTAATTAGAATCAGCATGACCACGACCAGTGGTTTGAGAAAATCAGACGGAATTTGCCGCAGCACGAATACCCCGCATACCGCTCCAGCCAAGGATAGCACGAACAATCCGCGTACCGCTTTGAGATCAACATTCCCTGTCCGCATGAATGAAATCGTGCTTGTCAGCGACGACATCGTCCCCGCTAATTTATTCGTACCTAACGCCAGCGCTGGCGGTATTCCTGTTGCGAGTAAGACTGGCACCGAAATAAGCCCGCCTCCCCCAACAACCGAATCCACATAGGCTGCCAAGAACCCACCGACGATAACGAAAATCATCATTTCCCAACTCAAATGCAACATGATGTTAATGAACTCCTCTTATATATGAATAGATCTTGCTTGTCCAACACCTATTCTCGCATGATGAGACCGTTCTAGCAAGAATTTACCTATGGTAAAAAAGAGGAGATTAACTGAACGCTTCTGTAATTCATCTATAACCCGATCAACGACGAGCACCTGTAGCCTACCTGCTACTCATGAATCGTGTAACGAAGTGGGAGGAGATCTGCTATCCACGTTGAAAAGAGTCTAAGTACGATTAACTAAGAGGATGTGTTCTTTAGATGAGTTCTTATGATGTACATATTGGTAAGCTGATCAGCGAAAGACGGGAACTGGAAGGAAGCGGAACGTATCTCATCTGCACACCAGATAAAGACATACTTGAGGTCGATTCTTATGCACCTGAAGACGGAAAGTTTATCAGTTCCAAAGATATCGAAGACGCTCTTTACGAATTCTGTCAATCTGCGTTGGACGATTACATCGCAGACGGAAGCAATAAGGATGTCTACACCTTTTCAATTTATACAGATTCCTATAACGGTAGTTATGTGATTTATATCAATAATCAGGCCTCATTGAACGATAGTGTAGATAGTGCCTATGTCCGTTATCAGAAGCAGTATCTTGAAAAAGGCTATAAGCACTATAACAAGACCCGTGAGCAGCTATATCATGAGTTTAAATACGGAGAAGGTGATTACCCTTTTATGTATGAGAATATGCCAGCACGTCTTGAGAAGTGGCTAGGTATGATCAATTGCCTCACGCAAGTGGAGCCTGATTATCTAAGTATCGACCAACGCTTCATATTTGAGAAAGAAATCGTCGATTCCCAGCTATTCCTGATTGCAATCGATGTCATTCACCGTCTGCAAGATAACTTGAAGCTACTGGATCAGACGGATGATTTTATCGCCTATGTATCCGCGGCAGATGGCGTCGGCGGAGACTATCTAACCTTCAGCCAATTGATTCGGAGATGCGTTCATGAAGATCAGTTATATAAGGCCCTGCCTGACTTAAAGGAGAAGGACTTCGCGTTTCAGTCTGCTGTGCAAGCGGTACAACAGAAACCACTTCACGAGCAAGTTGAACATTGGATCACTGTGATTGAAAGAGGGGAATTTGGAGAGGGCAGCATGCGCAGTTTCTTGAAAACGGACTACGAAGCCTACGAACAGCTCATTGAGCTGGGTACGCTAGCAATCCCTTTCATTCAGGAACATGTGAATGGGAGTCTCAAGCCTGATACCCAAAATATTCTTGAAATGGTTCTACAAGATCTGAATACCTAACGTCTCATGAAAGCCATCATCTAGAACTCGCTCCCATCCTTATGTCCTTCCCCACAAAAAATAACCCCACAGCTCATCCCTGTGGGGTATTTCTATTCCTTTATTTATCTTAACGTTTTTAGTGCGCCGCTCCAAGCTTTCACTTGATCGAGCATCGCATTCACGTTGTCTTTGTGTAGATCAGCAGGCTTGAATACGGAGAAGTTCTCGAAATCTGTAAACAAGGAGAATGTTGGATGCACACGAACGTCTGCTACCAATAGCTCACCTAGAATGCCACGCAGATGTTCAGCTGCACGCGCACCACCTGTAGAACCGTAGCTCACGATACCAGCGGCTTTGTTATTCCACGGCTCACGTGCGGAGTCCAAGGCATTCTTCAAAGCACCTGTAATACTGTGATTATATTCTTGGACAACGAATACGAAACCATCCAGGCTCTCAAGCTTTGTATTCCATGCTGCAAGTCCAGGCTCTTGCCCCGTACCTTCACCAAAGAATGGCAGTTTATATTCGGCAATATCAACTATTTCGTACTCAGCATCTCCGCGTCCGTCAGCTATTTGCTTAACCCATTCGCCTACTTGAGGGCTAACACGACCTTGACGGGTGCTGCCAAGAATAATACCAATTTTCAGTTGCTCATTCGACATCTTTGTTACCTCCTAAAATTAAGTGAATTACTTACTTAACGTAACTACATCAGTATAACGATTATTTTGGCACACTGGAAGTAGGCACTTTAAAGATACCGGGTATACTTTAGGATACCTGCTTCACTAATTGATAATCCCATGCCCGATAATCTCCACTTTCATCGCAATTTTGAAATTCGCCTTCGAATAGTCTTTCTCCCAGTCCATCTTTTTCCACTCCTCCGGGTAAAATGCCATTACATCCCGAGCGATCCCCAAGGTATCAGAGTTTGCCTGCTGTAGCAGCTTACATATCTCATTCCCTTCTTCCGTTAATACCTCAGAGAAGCGCTTACTCAATCGTTCGATCGTTTGCTTATCTCCTAGGTCTTCCTTGGCATATTCAATGACTCTACCCTTCATATTTAAGTTGATCTGAATCTGCACATGCCCCTCCGCGTCAACCCAGACCTCTTTTTTTCGCTTTAAATTCGTTATGTTAAGTGCTAAATAATCAGAGGGTTTATTTTTGCCATTGGAAGAATCCTCCTCGATATCCCTTGTGATCACACAAATGTCATCTTTCTCCCCGTTCATTAATAAATACAACATGGATTGCTCGGGGGATAAGGAATGGCCTGTATATTTGCGGGCATGCATAAGAGCCAAGCCATCAACCACAGCTTTATCGGAATCCTTTCTCAGAATCGGAATAGCGGGATCCCGTCCGGAATCATGCAGCATGGGGTAAAGTGAATGCAACGTCATAGATGGTATCAGCGTTTCATATTTAGCACTTCTCAGGATTTTCCGCAAATATTCGCCAGCCGTTGCAGAACCAACACGATCAAGGCGAATCAAATCTCCAGCTTTCCCGCGAACAATAGCCACTTTAGCTAGCATAGGAACATTAGAACTCCGAAAGGAAGCGTCCAAAATCTGTGCTACATCTTTTCTTGCCAGTTTCTCGCCGATCAGCATGACTTGATTTTTGGAAGTACCTATCGGACCTGCTATTTGCAAGCCAATTTTTTTAAATAACGCATCTTGCAGCGTTGGTCCCGTTGCGGATAACACCTCATGAACCGGCGCTGTTCGTTCCTTGCCCCCAGGAGACTGAATGGTTACTGTAGTGACAATCTCATTTTGCTCATTGGTATCAATCGAGGCTGCATAGATAAGCTGTAAGTTTTTAAGCTCATTCCGATAGTTGCAACCCGAAAGTAACAGTAGACTAAGGCATCCGATTACAAGCTTTCTCATATCGGCAATTGTCCCCTCTTCCCTCTCAACCAAGCTAATAGTAAGAGTACAATCGGAATCCCAAGAATGATAAGACTATCAAATTGGGTGATTTGCTCTAAGACTTGAATGCGATTCTCCGATCGCCAGAATACCCCAGTTAAACAGACTAGAGGGACAAGATAATAGATGACTTTTTTGTGCTCATTGTTGTGTAATAGTAACCCTAATCCTTTCCCTGCGCTGTAGAGGTAGCTGATCTGTGTTGACGTTACTTTCACTAGCCAGATGGAAAGAAAAAGCAGATCCAATCGTTCAAGAAACGGTAGGGAAATCCCATTGAGATAGTACGGCACGGGTTGTGGAATGAAATCAAGCGCTTCAGGATTAAAGTTCAAATAACAGATGAGAACCATGGTCAAAAAGAAGAAGGTTGCCAGGCCATTTGCCCACAAAATAGGTGGAATTAAGCTCTTTCCTTGGGCTTGAATATCGGAATTCAGCACTAAAACCACTTCAAATCCCAGAAAAGAAAGCACAGAGCTTTTGACCCCCAACAAAATGGTGTGGAATCCCCCTTGTCCAATCGGCAGCAGGTATCGGTAATCCATATTTCTAAAGTTCGTCAGCATGATAGCCAGCATTACAATAATTAATAGCGAAATTAACACGTTGTAACGAGCAATAACCCGAATATTCTCCTTGGCCATGTATATGCACACGATACAATTCGCGACGATGATGAGCCCCGGGTTCGTTTGAGGCAATATCCATAACTCTACGAACATCATTTCCATCAATAAAATCAGACAGCTCGTAAATGTAAAATGTAAAATATATACCGCGTTGAGCGTATTCCCAAGCCATTTGCCCACAATGAGAGGTGCGAATTGATACAGATTTTGCCGCGGAAATCTTTGACATAATAGGGCATAACCCAGCAGAAGCAGCTGTACACCGACGCCAGCCACGAGAACAGAAATCCATCCGTCTGCACCCGCAGCTTTATGCAAATCATAAGGGAAAGAAAGCACAGCGATACCGATCTGCGTTTGCAAAATGAAAGCAAATAATTGAACCCTAGTCATGATGCCCTCCTATCAGGCGCTTTACTACCGAAGATTCGTTTCGGTAATTGAACAAGCGTAGTTAGAATGCGTCTTGGTTCGAACGGCGTAAAGGGATAGAAGTAGGGCACGCCAAATGTTTCGAGTTTACTTAGATGCATGAACAAGAAACTGAAACTAAAGGCGATACCCGCAAAACCGAGCATCGCGGATGCAATCATGATGGGGAAAGAGATGAGTCGAATCGCAAGGCGCATTTCATGTGATGGCAAACTGAAAGATGCTACGGCTGTCAATGAAATGACAACAATCATCGTCGTGGAAACTAAATTCGCGTTCACAACTTCACTTCCAATCACGAGACCTCCGACGATTGACAGCGTAGCTGCAATTGATTTCGGCAATCGGATTGCGGCTTCTCGTAGAAGCTCTAACACGGTTATCATGAACATCGCTTCCATGAGGGGGTTGAACGGGATATTTTCCAATGAAGCCTTCAATGAAAACACCAAATCTATGGGCAATATATCAAAATGATTCGAGACAATAGAGATATATACAGAAGGCAGTGCGATCCCGATCATGACGCTGATGAGTCGAAGAATGCGAAAAAATGTCCCGTTCCACCACCTGGCATTAAAATCATCTGCCGCTTGAAAAAACATAAAGAATGTAACGGGCAGAATCGTCGCGAACGAACTTCCATCTATGAGTAGTGCTATTCGTCCTTCCATTAAATGTGAAACGGTCGTGTCGGGTCTTTCAGTAAAAAGCAATTGTGGGAATGGCGATAAATGACTGCCTTCCAACCGATCGGTAATTTGTCCCCCCGATTTAATGAAGGTTGCCTGATTCGTGAGCAAGTTGGCGATAATATCGTCAACAACCTTCATGTCGGCAATATCACACATATATAACAACTTCACGTTCGTTGGACTTTCTGAACCTAAGGTGAAATGCCGCTCAACCAGGTTCACATTTTTCAATCGTTGATGAACCAGCTGCCCATTGATATAAACATCATCCACGAATCCAACATGTGATCCGCGAATCGTTTGTTCATTTTGCGATTCACCCACGCTGTGTGCGACCTTTGCACTTGCATCTACCAATACAATATCCATTCTTTGCTCGAGCAGAATAGCACACTTTCCTTGCAGCATCCCTGTTGCAGCAGACTTCAAATCGGTAACAAGTTCCACATCCAGAATAGGAAGTACGTCCTCAAGACGGCCTTCCCCGGATTGCAGCAATGGTTTCAGAATATCTGACTGCAGTTTATCTGTATCCGTAATTGTTGATAAATAAAGAAGACTTCCCTTTAGGCTTTGCATGGTGAATTCCCTGGAGCGCACATCGTCGGAAGAATGGAAATATTGGTATAGGTTCTGTATATTCACCTCGATCTCCTCAGAGATCTGCAAAGAATCCTGCTGCATTTCCATACTCGCCCCCTCCGTCCACATACATTTCCGTTAGTATTTACCCGTTTCGGGGGATTATCCAGATACAACCATGAGAAAAACCGCCCTGGCTTGTGGCCAGAGCGGTTTACATGGAGATCCTGCAATATGTATTCACTTGCCCCACTTGATTGATGAAAATCGGAATCGTGCCGCTCAGCCCCGTCGCTTCATAAACCTCCACCTGATACTGAGAAGCCGCCATCGATATACACGTCAAATTTGCCTTTCGCTCTTTAGTGATGGAAAACATCACTAATGCACACACACTAGCTGGCCTTTCACCCTTTAGTGATGAAAAACATCACTAAGGCACACACACTAGCTGGCCTTTCGCGTTTTAGTGATGAAAAACATCACTAAGGCTCACACACTATCTGGCCTTTCGCGTTTTAGTGATGAAAAACATCACTACGGCTCACACACTACCTGGCCTTTCACTCTTTAGTGATGAAAAACATCACTAAGGCTCACACACTACCTGGCCTTTCACCCTTTAGTGATGAAAAACATCACTAAGGCTCACACCCTTCTTACGCCTCCTATTTCCCAAAAGGTTGCCTTTTCGCACGTTTGTGCTCGGGGATCCTTCTAAAAAACTTCCCACTTGCTCCCACGAAATCTGCCTATCGCCCATCTAAATTAAAAAGCACCTCCAGCCGCAAATTTCAGCCGAAGGTGCTTCTTCACTTCTATGGAATCACCCCAAATCAGGCGTATCCGTCAGTTCAATGATGGCCTTCTCCGTGTGATGCAGCTCCAAGACGATGATCTCGTTGCATCCTGTTTTTAATAAAGGAGCTGGCAGATACAGCGTGTTTTGGGGGCCTTTTTCCCAGAATCGACCGAGGTTGAAGCCGTTGATCCACACGACACCTTTGGACCAGCCTGCCAACTTGACGAACGTATCTCCTGTTTCATCTACAAGGAATTCCCCGCGATAGAGGGTCGGACGATCTAGGGTTTTATTCGCTGTGTCCGTTGTTGTACCTTGACCTTCGGCCCCAACGTCTGTCTCAACCTCCGCCTCCTCACGCGCGAAAGGAATCGCTGCTAGTTTGTCTAGTGGGAGTGGATGGATAGTCCAGTCAAAAAGGAACTGATTATTCATTCGCACACCTTCTGTAATGCCTTTGTAATCACGGAGACGTGGACCATAATTAACGCGTCCCATGTTCTCGACAACGATATCCAGCTTCGCGCCCTCAGCAGGAATGTCCATCTGGAGTGGACGTGGATCCCATCGCTCTACCGTGCCCTGATACACGCCATCCAAGAATACTTGTGCACGATCGTGTACCTCTTGAAGATGCAAACTTTCGCCGATTCGAGGTCCAGACACCCTCGTCGAGTAGACGATGAAGCCATAATCTTGCCCTATAAGCTCCATCGAGACTGGAGAAACATGTTGGATTGGTTTCGCTAGATAGGAGAGAGATTCCAGCAAATCAGCCTTTTCCGTCAAAGCAATGTGCCCATAGCCCTTCTTCTGAATTGGCGCAGGCAGCGCAGGGAGTTCTTCTATGCTTTTCCCCAAATAGTTGGCAACCACCTTGCGAATCGCGCTATATTTCTCCGTCACATCACCGCATTCGGACAAGGGTGAATCGTAATCATAGCTCGTAATTGTCGCTTCATACTTCTCTTGGTAGTTCGCACCGTTGTAGAAGCCGAAGTTCGTTCCACCGTGGAACATGTAGAAATTCACCGAGGCACCTGCTCGCAGCATTCGATCAAACACATCCGCAACATCTCCAGCGTCCCTCGTGTGATGGGGCTTCAACCAGTGGTCAAACCACCCGTTCCAGTACTCCATGCAGAAAAGCGGCTCATCCTCGCGATATTGACGGAATTTCCCAAAAGCCGTTTCCGGCTGTGAGCCGAAATTAACCGTAGCCAGCGTTCCTGGCACCGTACCACCTTGCAGCATCCCATCCTCGGGACCGTCTGAGGTAAATAGCAGCACATCCACTCCACGACTTATTAAGCCGTCTCTTAAATAGGTTAAATACGCAGTATCGTTCCCGTAGCTGCCATATTCATTCTCAATTTGCACAGCTAGAATCGGCCCGCCATTCGTGCTCAGCAGCGGCTTCAAACGAGGGATCAACTCGTCGTAATAGCGATCGACTTTTTGCAAATACATAGCGTCCATACAACGTAATTTCATTGAGGGATATTGAAGCAGCCAAGCCGGCAACCCGCCAAACTCCCACTCCGCACAAATGTAAGGACTAGGCCGCACGATCACATGCAGACCGAGGTTTCCTGCCAGCTTCACGAATGCCTCCACGTCCGCGAGGCCGCTAAAGTTGAATTCGCCTTCCTTCGGTTCATGCAAGTTCCAAGGTAAATACGTCTCAACCGTATTGAAACCGCAAGCTTTTAACTTCAACAATCGGTCTTCCCAATAGGCTGGTACTACGCGAAAATAATGAATAGCTCCTGACAAGAGTTGGATGGGCTCCCCATCCAGTAGAAATTGCTTGTTTCCCGCTGTTAAAATCGCCACGATGATCCCTCCGAATTATCCGTAAAAGTGGTCTTTCTTCTGCTCTCATCATCGCCCATTCCTACTCTTCTACTCAATCGCCAAATAACGCAAGTTCTATACCAAATGTGCCAAAGAATGTTATTATGGAGACAGCATAATTACCGATCAAACGCTAACTGGGGGCATTCCGTATGGAGGATTTGTATAGAGATATTTACCGTTTTCCCAATATGATTCAAACGTTGCAGGTCGTCGGTTGTCACTTTGGGCTGAAGCCCCCAGGGTGGGCTTATCCGAGGCATCATCATCATTTATTTGAGCTGCTATACTGTTCGGAGGGCGAAGTTCAGCATGAAATTAATCGCCAATCGATCACCATGTTCGCAGGCGACTGGCTGCTTATTAAGTCTGGTGTCCGACATCAATCTGCTAACCAGTCAGCTGTTCATTATGGCTATTTCAATGTCCACTTCGATCTCGACGATACGGAAATTCGCAATCTACTAGCGGCAACACCCTACCAGTTGATCCGTCAAAAAGAAGCTTCTACGAGCAAGCTTTGCAACTACGTAGGTGAATTAGAAGCCGTTGTGGCGCGTAACCGTCTGTTAGAGCAGGATACTGGGCAGGCTCAGCCACCACAGCTGCTCTTCGAGGATAAGCTGTTGCTGCAGTCCTACACGCTGCTTATCATTCACGACGTGCTTGCATTGCTTCGAGCCCAGCAAAGCGCGGGAGTAAGGACAACGCGTGATAGTACGAGTGCAACGAACCGTGATGCCTCGTTATTCTCAACTGACGTCGCACATGCGATCGAGGAGAAGTTGTCCCTTGGTCTGGGTGAGGAAGCTTCCGTCGCGGGGATCGCCAAAGAGCTGAATATGAGTCGCAGCCAGTGCAGCAAGCTGTTCTCCAAGGTGTACGGGCTATCACCGCGCCAGTATGTCAGCCAGCTAAAGCTGAAGCAGGCCAAAGAACTGCTCGTTACAACGCATTTGTCGATGAATCACATAGCCGATAAGCTTGGTTTTCAATCCGCTAGCCACTTCTCGCGGCAATTCCGCCGCTGGACAGGCCAGTCGCCAAGCGAGTTCCGGCCGAAGCACCATACGGTGCAGTAGCTTTCCGCGCGGCGAAAGTGCGCGGCGAGAGTGCACGGCGAGAGTGCACGGCGAGCTGTAAGTCGATTTTTTCGACTTACAGCGGCTCCTTGACGCGTTTGGCGACCTGTAAGTCGAT
The DNA here is from genome assembly GCF_001428105.1 of Paenibacillus sp. Soil766. Lineage (GTDB taxonomy): Bacteria > Bacillota > Bacilli > Paenibacillales > NBRC-103111 > Paenibacillus_E. The sequence goes on from NZ_LMSJ01000054.1 coordinate 378,723, forward strand.
TTTTTCGACTTACAGTAGCTCCTTGACGCGTTGGCGACCTGTAAGTCGATTTTTTCGACTTACAGCGGCTCCTTGACGCGCTCTGCGACCTGTAAGTCGATTTTTTCGACTTACAGCGGCTCCTTGACGCGCTCCGCGACCTGTAAGTCGATTTTTTCGACTTACAGTAGCTCCTTGACGCGTTGGCGACCTGTAAGTCGATTTTTTCGACTTACAGTAGCTCCTTGACGCGTTTGGCGACCTGTAAGTCGATTTTTTCGACTTACAGTAGCTCCTCGACGCGTTTGGCGACCTGTAAGTCGATTTTTTCGACTTACAGCGGCTCCTTGACGCGTTTGGCGACCTGTAAGTCGATTTTTTCGACTTACAGCGGCTCCTTGACGCGCTCGGCGACCTGTAAGTCGATTTTTTCGACTTACAGTAGCTCCTCGACGCGTTTGGCGACCTGTAAGTCGATTTTTTCGACTTACAGCGGCTCCTTGACGCGTTTGGCGACCTGTAAGTCGATTTTTTCGACTTACAGCGGCTCCTTGACGCGTTTGGCGAGCTGTAAGTCGATTTTTTCGACTTTCAGTAGCTCCTTGACGCGCTCCGCGAGCTGTAAGTCGATTTTTTCGACTTACAGCGGCTCCTTGACGCGCTCCGCGACCTGTAAGTCGATTTTTTCGACTTACAGCGGCTCCTTGACGCGTTTGGCGACCTGTAAGTCGATTTTTTCGACTTACAGCGGCTCCTTGAC
>NZ_LMSJ01000055.1 GCF_001428105.1 Paenibacillus sp. Soil766
ACGGCTGCTCCATCTGCATAGGTTGCTGCGCCGGCTGTTCCTGCGGACACATTCGTTAGTGCAACAAATCCTGTGATGTTTGTAATCACTGGCTCAACCACAACTTCCACTGTCGCCGTTAACCCGCTTGTATTGGTTGTATTCGCCGGCAAGCTTCCTAACGTTGCCGTAAATGTATAACTTCCCGCTACAGCTGGGTTGTAACTGTCTGTATCCACCCATGCTGTTACTGGCACGGTCAATGCTCCGCTGTTTGCTGCTACATTCGCATGACTTGCTAATAACGCCGCCGATACGGCTGCTCCATCTGCATAGGTTGCTGCGCCGGCTGTTCCTGCGGACACATTCGTTAGTGCAACAAATCCTGTGATGTTTGTAATCACTGGCTCAACCACAACTTCCACTGTCGCCGTTAACCCGCTTGTATTGGTTGTATTCGCAGGCAAGCTTCCTAGCGTTGCCGTGAATGTATAGCTGCCTGCTACAGCTGGGTTGTAACTGTCTGTATCCACCCATGCCGTTACCGGCACGGTCAATGCTCCACTGTTTGCCGCTACATTCGCATGGCTTGCTAATAACGCCGCCGATACCGCTGCCCCATCTGCATAGCTTGCTGCACCGGCTGCTCCTGCCGCTATATCTCCAATACCATCAAAACCTGTGATGTTCGTAATCACTGGATCGATCACAACTTCTACTGTCGCTGTTAACCCGCCTGTATTGGTAGTATTCACCGGCAAGCTTCCTAGCCTTGCCGTATATGTATAACTCCCCGCTACAGCTGAATTGTAACTGTCGGTATCCACCCATGCCGTTACTGGCACGGTCAATGCTCCACCGTTTGCTGCTACATTCGCATGACTTGCCAATAACGCCGCCGATACTGCTGCTCCATCCGCATAGATCGCTGCGCCAGCTGTTCCTACCGCTATATCTCCAATCCCATCAAATCCTATGATGTTTGTAATCACTGGCTCAACCACAACTTCCACTGTCGCCGTTAACCCGCTTGTATTGGTTGTATTCGCAGGCAAGCTTCCTAGCGTTGCCGTGAATGTATAACTCCCCGCTACAGCTGGGTTGTAGTTGTCTGTATCCTCCCATGCTGTTACTGGCACGGTCATCGTGCCACCGTTTGCCGCTACATTCGCATGACTTGCCAATAACGCCGCCGATACGGCTGCTCCATCTGCATAGGTTGATTCGCCGGCTGTTCCTGCGGCCACATTCGCTAGTGCAACAAATCCTGTGATGTTTATAATCACTG
>NZ_LMSJ01000056.1 GCF_001428105.1 Paenibacillus sp. Soil766
CACGGTCGACACCCTTGTCTTGAGCTAATGGTTACTACTGCCTTCACCATTCGGGATTTACACCCTATAGATAGCGCCCATGCTGGGCGCACAGTGCAAGAAGCCAGCAAACACAAGGGTTTGCCGGCTTTATTGGTGAAAACAAAATGACAAATAAAGTTTTGAAGTGGATTTTCGGTCTAATTGACTGGATTACAAAATAGTTTTGAAGTACTTCTGACAACCCCCCCTTGAGTGACAAACTTAATTATTGAGCCTTGTCAGGTAGCTGTGGAAACATTGCCCATCTCTCAAAACGGTTAACATATCCCTCGTTGTACGGCTTAGCGGGAAATGCTTTTGCACCCAATAACACATCCGGATTCATTTCAAAGAAATCTGCGCTCAATGGGAATGGATAGATGGTTTCTGTAAACCCTGCTACCCTCTTCATAAGTTCGCCATTTGTATCGGCCAATGTATTGAGGTTGTGGACACGAAGCAAGGTAGGTCGTAAAAATTCATACTGGCAAAGAAATAGTTCAAGTCACAAGATGATTAAGATAATATTTCTCATATTCAAGGTTATTCAGGGTCCGTGTCCCTCGATCGTTCCGATACCTGAGATTGATAAGCAATCCGCTTCCCTCGTAGTAATTAAACCGCAATGTCCCGTCTCCGGCAAAAATAAAATCATTCTCCTCCATACTGCTAATGTTATACAACTTGATAAAATTAATTGGAAAGCTGTGTTCGAAGCGATTAAGAGGCGCTGTTCTTGTGGACTCTGGGACGGTTACTTACGACTTAGCGACCAGCCGTTCTCTCCGCCCTTCTGCTTATGGAACGATTCGTCAAGATACAGCCCGAACCCCGGCGCGTCTGGTAGCGTCAGCACGCCGTCACGTATCTGGTAAGCGGAGGTGTCAAAACCTTTGACATCAGCATGGTCCCATTCGACAAACTGGAAGCCGTGAATAGCGGTAGCCAAATGACCGGTTACATAGTTGCCGATAATATTGCCGTAGCTATGAGGAGCAGAGCCCGCGCCCCAGCTGTCCAACCTAGCTCCGATCTCGAGCCAGGCGGAGAAGCCCGGATGGATAATATCGTATTGGATGACGTCGACGATACCCGATTTGGCCCAGTCCATCAGCCTTGGATCGGCCTGTCCTTCACCGTCGGCAATTTTGACGGACAACCCGTTCTTCTGCATCCATTCCTTCAGATTTTCGTA
>NZ_LMSJ01000057.1 GCF_001428105.1 Paenibacillus sp. Soil766
CCCATTCGGACATCCCCGGATCAAAGCCTGCTTACGGCTCCCCGAGGCATTTCGTCGTTCGCCACGTCCTTCTTCGGCTCCTAGTGCCTAGGCATCCTCCGTGTGCTCTTTCTAGCTTAACCATTTATAGGGATCTTTAGCGTTAGCTAAAGTCTCTCCTAAGCTGAAAAAACTTTAAAGATTTTTGTGAGACCAAAAGGTCAACACAACCTAAGTTCTTACTTTACGTTTTGTTTCGTTATCTAGTTTTCAAGGAACAACTTAATGCTGTGATTCGATTATCTTCGCCCTATTTCAGCGGYGAAAGTTATCTTACCACATCTTATTACTGCATTTCAAGTCGAAATTTCTTGGAAATTCCYGTCTTAAAATGTRTTTTGGTGGAGCCAAGCGGGATCGAACCGCTGACCTCCTGCTTGCAAGGCAGGCGCTCTCCCAGCTGAGCTATGGCCCCAAAATGGYATTAAATTAATGGTGGGCCCTAGTGGACTCGAACCACCGACCTCACCCTTATCAGGGGTGCGCTCTAACCAGCTGAGCTAAGGGCCCGTATAGGGAAATTGTTCAAAATAAAAACCCACCTACAAGCTTTCGAAGCTTTCTTCGAAAGCTTGCCATGGGTATCGCTTGGCAACGTTCTACTCTCCCAGAACCCTGCGGTTCAAGTACCATCGACGCTGGAAGGCTTAACGGTCGTGTTCGAGATGGGAACGCGTGGATCCCTCCCAGAACCCTGCGGTTCAAGTACCATCGACGCTGGAAGGCTTAACGGTCGTGTTCGAGATGGGAACGCGTGGATCCCTTCCGCCATCATCACCAAACGGTTGCAACATGGTGTAAACCACCTTGCAGAAAGAGGTTTGCTCTTTCAAAACTGAACACGAGTGAGWAAGCGATTTGTATCCGAAGATACTTGACTGGATCTATCAGATCCGAGTCTCCATAGAAAGGAGGTGATCCAGCCGCACCTTCCGATACGGCTACCTTGTTACGACTTCACCCCAATCATCTACCCCACCTTCGGCGGCTG
>NZ_LMSJ01000058.1:0-89734 GCF_001428105.1 Paenibacillus sp. Soil766
TTTACCCTTTAGCAAAATTGGTCCAGTTCACACGAGATACAAAAAAACGAGAAACTGCGAAATGGCGAGTATTTATTAGAAAGACTCCATAATTAAGGGGCCGAACCGTTTTTTGTTCAGATCGAGTAAAATGGCTAATATTAACTGTAAGTTTTCCATCTATTCTGCGCATGATGGAGAAATCCCATAAATTAACTGTAGAAAATCCAGTTATTCGCCGGGAGCTCAGGGTCACTCGCACAAGCTCCCTCTCACTGGGCACATCTCACAAGCTCCCTCGCACAAGGCCCATCGCACAGGGTCATCCACTCAGCCCATCTCCATCCCACCAACTCTTCACGACCAAGCATGAAAAAAAGGCCGCGCTAAGCGCGACCCTCATTATATATTACACTATAGCACTTTGGACAAAAACGACTTCGTACGTTCCTGGGTCGGCGCTTCAAAAATTTGCTCAGGTTTGCCTTCTTCAACAATTACCCCTTGCTCCATAAACATAACCCGATCGCCAACTTCACGCGCAAAGCCCATTTCATGTGTAACGACGACCATCGTCATACCTTCTTTGGCCAATTGCTTCATGACGCCCAGCACCTCGCCAACCATTTCGGGATCAAGCGCTGAGGTTGGTTCATCGAACAACATGATCTTCGGTTCCATCGCAAGCGCACGGGCAATCGCAACACGCTGCGCCTGTCCACCGGATAGAGAATCCGGAAGCGCGTTTGCTTTGTCTGCGAGTCCAACCTTGGACAATAGCTCCATCGCTTTCTTCCGAGCTTTATCCTCCGGCCATTTCCGTACCTGGATAGGCGCAAGCATGATGTTATCAATTACCTTCATATGCGGGAATAAGTGAAACCGCTGAAACACCATACCTAATTCCATGCGGATCTCATTAATTTTGTTAGTCGAGTCCATCAGATTACGGCCATCAATCGTGATTGTTCCACCATTAGGCTCCTCTAATAGGTTCAAACATCGTAAGAATGTTGATTTTCCTGAACCTGAAGGGCCAATCACAACCAGCACCTCTTGGTGCTGAATTTCTGTACTTATATCACGAAGAACAACGTTATCTCCAAACGCTTTCTTCAAGCTCTTTACTTCTATTAATGCGGTCATGGTTATACCCTCCTTTCGATATAGCCAAGAAGCTTGCTAAGAGAGTAAGTAAGAATGAAATAAATAAGTGCAGCTGTCAAATACGGCTCCCATACTTTGAAATATTGGCTCCGCATGGCATTAGACCAATACATAAGCTCAGGTGCCGCGATGATCGCAAACAAGGAAGAATCCTTAATCAGAACGATAAATTCATTACCAAAAGGCGGAATCATCCGTTTGATGGCTTGCGGTAAAATGACCGATTTCATCGTTTGGAAATGAGTCATACCTAGGGAATGCGCTGCTTCCGTTTGGCCTTTATCGATGGATTGAATACCTGCACGGAAGATTTCAGCCATATACCCCGCCGAATTCAAGGATAAAGCAACAACCGAAGCGACAATCGGGTTCGTTTCCCCTAAGAACAAGGGCACAACACCAAAATGTACAAGCAATATTTGAACCAGCAGCGGTGTGCCGCGGAAAAAGTTAACGTATATACTAGTCGGCCATCTCAAATAGCCGCGGTGAGACATTTTACCTAATCCAACTGCAAGCCCTAATACAGACCCGAAACAGATGGAGAGAATGGAAATACCAATCGTCCATAGCGTACCTTTCAGCAGCAAGGGGACATAATCAAGAATGATATCAAAGCGAAATTCCATTCTACACTTCCTTTCCATTAATTATTCTGCTACTTACAGAAGAAAAGCATGCGTAAGGTTAAGTCACGCATGCTTTTAAGCTTTTATTTTTGATCGAGCAATTTCTTCGTATCTGGCTCTTGACCGAACCATTTCTTGTACACTGTTGCATAAGTGCCGTTCTCAATTACTTTTTTGATAGCAGGATCCAGCTTCGCTTTGAGGTCGCTGCCTTTAGGAAGCAAGATGCCGTAGTACTCGGATTCGAAGTTTTTTGCGTCAGCTATCGAAACAAATTTTTTGGTTGGATTGTTTTTAACATACTCACGAATAATAGCAATATCCGCAACAACTGCGTCAACACCGTTACTCTCAAGTTCCATCAGTGCAAGTGTGTTGTTATCCATACGTTTTAGTGACTTGTTTTCATTACCCATGATTTCCGTCATAAGCGTATCAGCAGTAGTAGAGATTTGAACCGCTACTTTCTTATCTTTCAAATCGACTGCACTCTTGATCGGGCTTCCTTCTTTAACAAGAATCATATTCGTTGACTCAAAGTAAGGAGCTGAGAAATCATAGGATTGTTTACGTTTATCCGTAATAGATACGCTGGAAATTCCTGCCTGGTACTCTTTCCCTTGTTCAACACTTGTCAGCATTGTATCCCAACCAGTGTTAGTAACGCTATAAGCTAGACCTGCTTCTTTCATAACTTCAGCAAGGAAGTCGATATCAAAACCTGCCACCTTGTCTTTATCCATATATTCCATCGGTGCGTAAGCCGCATCTGTTGCAAATTTAACTTTCGTGCCACCGCTATCTTTCGAGCCACAACCTGCCATTGTTAAAACTAAAGCTGCTGCTACCACAGAAATCATTAATTTTTTCATCATTCTTCCCCCGTTCTATGTATTGGACGAATCATATATTAACACTTGGTCAATAAAATAACAACACCTATCTACTATAAATATCCGAGGAAATTGAAGGAAATGTGTATTTCGAACTATTTTCAGCTGCTTGCACAGTTCATCTAACCCGTTTTGTTGTTCTGCATAATAAGAAAACGCCTAGGTCTTAAGGACCCAAGCGCTCGAGCTTGCCATTTCATCTGTCTTACATCATTTTAAGTATTGCTTCCCGTCCCGTCATCCCGGCTACAATACCCAGGTCTTCTGCCGTATAAGTTACAGATTCAAGCGGTGCTTCCAGCAGCTCCTCGATCGTTCGAACCCCGGTAGCTCGCGCCGCTACAATATTCCTGTCACTTAATCGCTCATTGAGCAGCGCTACATCGAGGGCGCCGCACATAATGTAACCTTTATCCGTCGTCACTACCAGCAAGGTCGTTTTCGGCAATTTAACCTCTATCGCGATTGCTGTATGTCCTTCAAGAAGAATGGGTTCTACGCGCATCATGCTCTGCACAGCTCCTCTTCGCAGTCTTACGGTAGTATATGCGCCTGCGGCTAGTACGGTGTGAGGTCACTGTAAAGATTCTGTGTGTTTTTCCTTTGGATTGTATTATCGTGAAAAAAAGCTAATTTATAACCTCATCAAAGCTCTCCGCTCAGCTTGAGGTCTACATACCTGACAAACGCCAACAACTCTTCCTTGCTCGTCTGAATAGAAACTTAATTTCCTATCTTTTTTTCGACAGAACGAACACATTTGCTTGTTCACTTTGGAAACTTTCTTCCCGTATAGTGACATTTGTATAATCTTGGTCGTTTCAACCTTATCTCTTAATTTATAAGTAAGTTTATAAATAAAAAGAAGCACACTCAATAGGATAATAGCCAGCATGATCCATTTCATAGCGCAACCTTCCTTCATATCATATTCGTTCAAGCTTACTGGAGATCGAATTGGGATGTTGATTTAATCGCCTTACAAATAAATCATATTCCTCTTCTGCTTCTTTGAGAATGGCTTCCAGATCCGCTCTTGCTAAATTCAATAAGAGCCATTTATGAAAACGAAGCTACATTTGCTAATGATATCATGCTATAGTTAAGGTAGTGCAATTGCAGTGCAGTTAGGAGGCTATGATGAACCCACGGGATTCAAACACAAGTCCGAAGAATGGACATTTATTCACCGTAGAGATTTTAATTGAAGCTGAAACCAATGGCCTTGCAATGGAAAAGCTCCTTCATTTGTTAAACGTAGACACGATCAAAGATTATCAAATACTTAAAGGTATTCAGCTAGGTCAACTTATTGAATTGAACACGAAACAAGGAAGTTCCGCTTCCTTATATACAAATAAAAAGCCTCTCGTTCCTACGCCAACAGCAGCAGGCAGAACGATTCATTCCGAAGCCGCAAAACACATTGTTGAACAGTTAGAGAATTTCAAGACCAACAATACTTTGATTCGGTTGACGGTTATCAAAGCCCAAGGCATTAAATTGAGTCTTCCTTGTCGAATCCTTAATTTTGACGCGAGCAGCCAGAATGTGACCGTCTATCATGTAGATGAGAAGAAGGTATATCTGTTTAAGTTAAATGAAATCGATGATTACGTGGCAACAAATTGAAAACAAAGGTACCCTTGCTAACAACCTGCAAGGGTACCTTTTTCTATTCACCTGTCGCAGCAGCAACAGAAATTCCATGCTTTAGCATATACTCTAGCTCTATGCGATCCACAGGAGGACTAAACCAATAGCCTTGAACCTCATTGCATCGATTTTGATATAAGAATTTCAATTGATCTTCTGTCTCTACACCTTCCGCGATAACTTTCAGATTCAAATGGTGCGTCATAGCAATAATGGTCACAACAATGGCAGCGTCATTCGGATCAACCATAATATCGCGTACGAAGGAGCGGTCGATCTTCAACTTATCAATCGGAAATTTCTTCAAATAATAGAGTGAGCTATAGCCTGTACCGAAATCATCGATACTCACATTTACACCAAGCTCTTTCAATTCAAGAAGGGATTGAATCGCATGATCCACATCCATCGTCATACTTTCGGTAATTTCCAACTCCAAATATTGCGGATCCAGCTCCGTCTGCTCAAGAACACGGCTTATTTTCCCTTTAAGATTATGCTGGAAAAACTGTCTCATCGATAAATTCACTGAGATTGGAATAGGGGCATATCCTTCAGACTGCCATGTTTTATTTTGCTTACAAGCCGCGCGGAGCACCCACTCGCCAATAGGTACGATCAATCCACTTTCCTCCGCTAATGGGATAAAATGATTAGGCATAACCATCCCTTTATCCGGGTGATTCCACCGAATTAATGCCTCCACACCAACAATACGCCCCGATCCTATATCCACCTGAGGTTGGTAGTAAAGTACGAATTCTTCATTGACTAAAGCTCTGCGCAGTTCATTCTCCAACTTCAAACGATTAATCGAAACCGATTTCATGTCCGAATTGAATATCTGAAAATCGTTTCTTCCCTTTTCCTTGGCTCTGGCTAATGCAATGTCCGCATATTTCATCAATTCGTCAGCCTCATCGGTATCTTCCGAGGAAATGGCGACGCCTATGCTTGCAGTGATATGAAGCTCATATTGTTCTAGGAGGAATGGCTTCTCTAAGACACGATTAATTTCGGCAATGACGGTCATCACATCATTGACATCTTCCACATTGGAGTAGAAAAAAGCAAATTCGTCACCTTCCGTACGCGCTAGGAAATCCTCAGCAGTCAAACATCGTGTGAATCGCTCCGCTAATTGGAGGAGCAGCATGTTACCATAGTCATGTCCAAAGCTATCGTTTACAAGTTTGAAGCGATCAATATCCAAATAGAATACGGCAACCTTATGTCCTTCTTCTTTACATAGACGAATTCGTTCATTCAAATGATCTTTAAATAACCTTCGATTCGGAAGCCCCGTCATATCATCGTAATAGGCCATATATCGGACTTGCTCGTCGCCGCGTTTACGTTCTGTGACGTCCTGACAAATCAGAATATTCCCTTTGGAATGATGATAGATATCGACAGGAACAGCTGTTACATGCAAATCGACACGATATCCGCGCTGATGCAGCACCGACGTATCAAAGGTATATGGAATCCCATCGCGACTCTGTTGCAATTGCCACTTTGTGGCTTCCAATTGTTCTTCCGTTACAATATCCGTAAAGGGTTGATGCATGAGGTCTGAGACCGAGTATCCCAGAATCGATTCTGCCGCTTGATTCATTCGAATGAATATACCTTCATCATTAAAAATCCCGATTGCATTGGGATTATGTTCAAATAGTGAATCTAGAACACTTAGATACGCATGATCTCTCGGGAGTTCCTTGGGTACCTGCGGTTGTCGCAGCGGTTTCTTCGTACGCAGTACGTAAAGCAATGCGAGTGCGCCCAAGAAACAAATCCATGGGGCGTACGGCTTTACGAAAATGCTAACGCATATGGCTACGACGACATATACGCCAATATAGAGCCGATTGTTCACGAATTCGCCTCCTCCTATAGTTCTATGTTCGATAGGGAAGCCTTTCGTAGATATCCGAACCTAGCTCCCAAATAATATAAAGTAATCTCGCGCACATTTCCAAACAGTGTTTACTTTCTACAAAGGTCGTGCCATTTCCTGCTAACTCGCCATAAAATGCGAAAAAGAGCCAGATTTCTCCGGCTCTTTTGGCTATTTTAATTTAAACGCTGCAATGGCTAACAGGGTCCAACCGACAAGGAAGCTTATTCCGCCTAGCGGAGTTATAGGTCCAAAAGCCTTGATGCCCGTCAAGCTTAATCCATACAAACTGCCAGAGAACAAGATAATTCCGATGAAGATTGCCCATCCTGAGGCATTCACCAGTGAAGTGTTTCCTAGCTTGTCCGAGAGCAGCGCGATCACGAGTAATGCAATCGCGTGGATCATGTGATAATGAACACCTGTTTGAAACACATCGATCTTATCTGGAATTTTCGCTTTTAAAATATGGGCACCAAACGCACCTAATGCGACAGATAAGAAAGCATTCAAGCTTCCAAATATCAAAAATAACTTCATCATAAGACTACATTTCCTTTCACTGCTGTGATGAACTACTCGACCTCACCAATATCGTGTTGGCCCACAATTAAACGAACAGGCTCCAAGAAAACACGTGTAACCGTAGGCTGCTCGATTAAATTCACTTCAATATCTTCAATTTTATAACGAGTCGTCTTACCTTCACGCTTGTCATAGACAACGTCAAACTGCTTCAAACCTAACTGGTGAATCAAAACGGAAGAACCAATGGTGACGGCATTCGATTCAAATTCTCCATGTTCAAATAGTACCTCGGACAAAATCTCATCATTCATATCGACAATCGTAACATACTGGCAAAATTGGTATCTCATCGTAAAAACTCCCCCTTGGATTGGATGTGTTTAGGTATATGTACCCATTCGCCAAAAAATGTCGATATTCCTGCTATTTTTATAATTCCCCATCAAGTTCACATAAAATCCAACAAAAATATGACAATAGGTATTGTAAACATGCTAAATAATGTCGAAGTAAAGACCGCCTGTGAAGAAAACTCAGCCTCATTCTCATACTCAATAGCAAGGAGTACACTACTTAAGGAAGTAGGAACTGCGCAGGACAGAACTAACGCCTTCGCGGTCAAACCTTCAATCCCCAACATCCACACAACCAGAAAGCCTAACAGCGGACCTATCGCCAAACGCAACATATTCGACAACAAGACATTCGAGAATTGAAATGTCCATTTCATGGCACCAAGCTGTACACCTAACGTCAACAGCGCTGTGGCCATAAAGGCATTAGCGATGTAGTTCAATGGGATGTTGATCGAAGATGGTACCGGCACATGATAATAACGCAATAAGAGTCCTATTGGAATGGCATAAATGACGGGTAATGAGAGAATCGTTTTCATAGTCGCTTTCCAAGTAGCCTTATGTGCGTTTAACGTGTATATCCCGTAAGTATTAGGGATGAGCGTCTGCATAATCATAATGACGATTTGGATAGCTAACGTATAGGCGTTGCCACCAAATACGGTTTGATTGAGTGGCAGGGCATAATTAGCGCTATTGTAGAAAATAACACTATTTCGCATAGCAATCCGCATGCCGCGTTGCAGCTTCTGTATACGGATGATCACTTCAATAATGGCAAATAGAAGGCTGAAGAAAATGACAAAAAATAAGAGCACCTGCATGAGGATCGAGAGACTCATTTCGGATTCATACAGCTTTACAAAAACCAGCGCCGGCGAAAACACATAGAAATTTAGCTTCGAGAGTGTTCGAATGTCAATCTGAAAGGCGCGATACATGGTCACGCCAATCGCAATCATGATACAAATCGGAACAATGTTGTTGATTAGAATGTACACGAAATAATTCATTACATAGCCTCACTTCATCGAGAATCCCCATGATGCTCCTTACATGGAGGCATTAACGCTTGTGATAATTCGTTTCAACTGCTCATTGAAATTCGCTATTTCTTCCGGCGATAAACCGCTCGAAGCAAACAGTGTCTGCGGAATGCATAGCGCCTGGTCGTAGAGTGCTAGCCCTGCTTCTGTGATGCGAATAAGAACTACCCGCTCATCTTCCTGTGAGCGATTCCGAACGAGCAACTTCTGTGCTTCCATTCGCTTGAGCATCGGGGTCAGTGTGCCTGAATCCAGATCAAGCTTCTCACTTAGCTCTTTCACCGTGCTTTCCTGTTGTTCCCAGAGCACAAGCAGAACCAAGTATTGCGGATACGTGATTCCGAGCTCCTCAAGAAAAGGACGATACATACGAGTAATCGCTCTGGAACTCGCGTATAAGCTGAAACAAAGCTGATTCTCCAGCTTCAAAAATTCACTGCTGCTCATCGTCGTTTCTCTCCCTCCGTCGTATTGTAAACAATCGTTTTGCTTCCAATTTAAACAAAAAGCTTCCGACTGTCAATACAAAACACGGATGAGCCCCCATCCAGTGGGAGCTCATCCGTGTTTTTCAAATTTACTTATTTAATATTTTGGCTTTTCACATACTCCAACCATTGCTTTTTGTACTCTGCTTGGATTTTATCAAGCCCTGCAACTTTGGCTTTTTCCATAAATGTTTTCAGTCCGCCTTCAACGTCCGCAACGAGACCTGCTTCAAGTGGATACAGATATTGTTTCTCCACTTGCTCTAATGCCGCTCTTTCAGCTTGATAGCTCGTGTAGTCTTCTGCAAAGCCTGTGTATTTATCAGGTGATGCAATTTTGTCCAGATCAGCGAAGATCTTTTTCACGCCATCGTAACCTTTATCGAATAACATAAACTCAGGATTTCTCCAAGCCCAACCCTGCATAGCTTCTCTCGGGAAACCATTGCTGTTCGTGTCACCGATCATTGTGTAGTAGCCGTTATCAACGGTATAGTTTTTGCCTAAAATACCATATTCAGTCAATTGATTGTAAGTTTTGTCCGTTACCATTTTTTCGTAGAAGGCAAGTGCACGTTCTGCGTTTTTACTGCTTTTTGGAATCGCGAAGCCATTGTGAATCGGGTGAACTGGCTCTGCGTGACCTTTAATCATTGGCGCTGGGTAATACTCAAGCTTCCAGTCTGGGTGTGTTGAAGCAATTTTCAGCTTCTGATCGTTAAATCGGCTCGGATTATCTCCTAAATTCGCTGCTGCTTTACCGCTTGTAATCAAATCGGTCATCGCATCTTTCGTATTCAGTACGTTCTTCGTAATGTAGCCAGCATCTTGCCATTTCTTCATTGTTTTCAGCTCATTTAAGTGCTCTGCAGAGCCCCAGTATAAGCCAACTTCTGAAGGCGTTTTATAACCAATATTCAACCCATAAGGAACTGCTCCAATTGGATCGATTGTTAAGTTTTTATATTGATCAGATAGACTGCCTTTTACATCACTATTTGCTGCCAATGGTACCATATCAGGCACATTTTTCTTGATACCAGCTAGATACGCTTCAAAATTAGCAAGGGAATCCGGCTTCGGCAAATTGAATTTCTCTCTTAAATCTTCACGCCAGATGAAGCCTGTCGTAACGTACTCTTTATACGTGGCAGGAACGGTGTAGATTTTGCCATCAATTTTGACAGCTTCCCACATATCCTTCGGTACGAAGCTATTCAATTTAGGCGCTGCTTTCGGAAGCAACTCATCCAGTGCTAGGAAAGCTCCTTTTTTGGCGTAGGATTGGTATTGCGTCCATTCCGCTGTGAAGATCAAATCCACCGCTTGGCCGGAAGATAATAACAGCTTATATTTCTGATCCCAATCCGTCCACGTGGTGAAATTAAATTTAACAGTTGCGTTCAGATCCTTCAAAGCTAGCTTATTAATTTCTTCTTCAATGACCGGAAGATCCTTCGGTGCAGGTCCTAGCATATAGAATTGCAATTCTACTTTCTTCGATGTATCTAAACCTGCTGGCTTAGCTGTAGCCGCTGCTGCTGTTGTTTCAGGTGCTTTCGTTGCTGCTGCTGCGGAAGGACTTGGAGAACTACTGGATGTGGAACTGCTACACCCTGCTACAACGGAACCGGCAAGTGCTATTGCCATTGACACACTGTACATCTTTTTCGTATTACTTTTCATGTAAATCCTCCCTTTATTTGTGCATAATTGAAATAGGACCAACAATCTATGTTAGCTGACGGAATAACTCCGTTACAGTTCTAACCTTTCACAGCGCCTATCGTTAGGCCTTTAACGAAAAATCGTTGAACGAATGGATACAGGAACAATATCGGTCCAGTTACGATGATAGCCATTGCTAGTTTGGTAGATTCCGATGGAATGTCCTGACTCATCGTTACACCCGTAGAGACACCAAGCTGTGAAACCGCAGCAGCCGTATTAATGATGTTATACAAGAAATACTGCAGCTCGTATTTGTTCTGATCATTAATAAAGAGCGATGTCGAGAACCAGCTGTTCCAGTAATGTAAAGCTAGGAATAATCCAACAGTGGCAATCCCAGGCATAGCCAGTGGAAGCACTACACGGTAATAAATCGTGAAGTCATTCGCGCCGTCAATCTTCGAAGACTCTGTTAACTCTTCTGGAATAGATGACTTAATGAAGCTGCGCATTAATATAATAAGGAAGGGAGACATGAGCCCTGGGAAAATCAGTGCTGCGTACGTATCTGTTAACTGCAGATATTTCGTCATCATGATGTACCAAGGGACAAGGCCGCCACCGAAAAGCGTGGTAAAGTAAATATAGAAGGAAAGCTTATTCCGATACTTAAAATCTTTCCTTTGCAGCACGTAACCGGCCATCGTCATCATGAACAACCCGAGAGCCGTCCCGACCACTGTCACAAAGATCGTAACCCCGTAAGCCGTTAATACTTTTTCAGGGAACGTTAGAACCGCCTTGTAGGCTGTCAATGAAAAGACACTCGGTATGAGGTGATATCCATCTCGTATAATGGATTCGTTATCCGTTAAGGAACCCGAAATGATGAGAAGGAAAGGAAACAAACAGATCACAGAAAACGCGATTATAACAAGATAGGCAATAATATTAAATGTAACGGAATCAATTCCTCTGGTACGCAAGTGCAGTCACCTCCTAGAAAAGTGCATATTCATCATTTGATTTTTTAATCAGATAGTTCACTGTCATTATGAGTACAAAACCAAAGATCGACTGGAACAATCCAGCTGAAGTCGCCATCCCGATGTCAAACGTAACCTTCAAAGAGCGGAAAACATACGTATCCAAGATGTCTGTTGCATTGTACAAGATTCCATTATTTCCAATTAATTGGTAGAAGAGATCGAATTGACCTTTCATAATGCTGCCAAGTGCGAATAACAGCAATATAATGAACGTTGGCTTCAGCATCGGAACCGTTATGTACCAAATCCTTTGGAAAATGTTAGCTCCATCAATCGTAGCCGCTTCGTAATACTCATCACTAATGCCAGTTATCGTGGCGAGATAAATGACCATGGTGTAGCCCACATTCTTCCATACATAGAACATAATCAGCAGAAAAACCCATGAAGATGGTGTGTTATAGATGTCAACAGGGTTAGATCCCCATGATTTAAGCGTCGTGTTCACAAACCCGGTATCATAATTAAACATGTTGTAAGCGATTGCGTTGAGAAGAACAAATGAAATAAAATAAGGTAAGAACATCACGGATTGCGTAAGCTTCTTGAAAAACTTCCCTGTCATTTCACTTAATAGGATGGCGCAAAAGATAGCTGCCGCATTCAAGAACACGATAAATGCCAGATTGTAGGCCACCGTATTCCGCGTTAGCGTCCACAACACACCTGATTTCCATAAGAATTTGAAATTCGTAAGCCCTACGAACGGACTTCCGAAAAGTCCCCCATTAAAATCAAATCGGGTAAATGCGAAGTAGATTCCAACCATCGGTACGTACGAATTAATAAAGAAGAAGATCAATGTTGGCGCTATCATGAGAAACAACAATTTATTTTTGTTTAACTCATAGAAAAATCCTTTCTTCCGGATCATGCTGTAAAACCTCCCTGCGTTATTATGTCCTGTTAATCTTGTCGGTTGCCATACTCGAATTATAGACAGAATCGTTCCGTCAAGGATACTGAAGATCTGCTAACATTTATGAACGAACCTACCCAAAACGGCCTAATCTGCATATGCACAATGTAAACTTTCATGGAGAATTCGGCGTTTCTAGTGCTTTTTCAGCCTCTGAGCTCCCCGATTCCATTGCAAGCTGTATTAAGTTGGGATATACTTTTTTTACTAATGGGGGGGACAGATAGCATGATGCTTCGAAATCAAGAGAGCAAATTTATGTACCGCAACATACTTCTCAGTATCGTTTTATCCATTGTCATTACCCTGCTTGTCTCCTCTACGATTCTTTACTTCAACTTCGACAATATTGCGCTGAAGCAAGTATACGAATCCGACTCCAACTCCTTACTCCAGACAAGTCAAGAAATCCGAACGATTACGGAAACTGCAACTTCCCTGTCCTTTCAAATTTATCGTGATTTCGTCATCAGTAAATTATTGTTTTACGATAAACCAGATATCTACGATGTCCAAGGCAGCATGGCCCAATTGAATTTATATCGGTTAGCGATGCCTTTTATCGATTCGATTTATGTGTATAACGGAACCTCAGAGCTTTTCTACGTCAGCTCGAACAACTTTCAAAGCGGCATCCAAACGAAAGCCAATCTTGGCGATCCGGGTATGGTCGATATCCTCGATCATTTTCAGGACTATATTCCTTTCTTGCCGATTCCAAGGACCTTCAAGTCAACCAATGTAAGTACACTTCAAACAACGACTGTCGGAATCTATTCCTATTTGTGCTATGATGCCATCAATTTAAATAATTCCTTGAATTCAGCCGTTGTCGTCAATATCTCTGAATCATTCTTCAATAAATCGTTGAAAAAAATCGCAAACAATCGGGCAAGCAACGAATTTATTATTAATAAAGCGGGCGTTCTGATCTCTACAGATGGATCCAATCCTGTACTTTCCAATTATGCAGATAAAAGCTACATCCAGAAAATTATTGCCAATGCTTCTTCACCTGGTTATTTGGTCGATAACGTCAATGACAATCCGTCTTTAATATCGTATACAGCCCCTGATTCCTTAGGATGGCGTTACGTCCGAACAACCCCTTACACCATTATTACAAAAGAGATCAGAGACATGCGTCTCAAAACGATTTATATCTCGCTTAGTATCCTTCTAATTGGGCTGCTCATTTCGTTCTTCATGTCCAAACGATTATTCGGTCCTATAGATAAGGTCATTCGAAGTTTAAAAACATTAGAAATTGAAAAACGCGATAACCTTCAAATTTTACGACAAAATTTCCTGAGAAATATTATGCTGGGCAGAGATGCCTATCACCCTGAAGCCTTGAAATCGAAATTAACCTATTTCGGATCCAAAATCACCATTGATCATCCTTCTTTGCTTCTCATGGTCAAAATTGATAAATATGAAGAAAACATTCGAACTTATAAAGATCAACTTACCTTATTACGCTATGCAATCATGAATATTGGTACCGAAATCAGCTCCTCCACCTTTCACGCGGAAGGCATCGATATGGGAGATGATCATATTCTCTTGCTGCTCTCTGCGAAAGAGGCGGATTTCAAATGGGAACCTGTTGATTTCACTGAATTACTTCAAAATATGCAAGCATCCATTTCTTCCTTCATTAAATTATCAGTTTCAATTACTGTAAGCCCGCTGCAAGACGAAGCGATGCCATGTTTTCAACTCTATAAACAGCTGTTGGAGGCCTCTTATCATCGTTTATTTAGAGGTCATGGCTGTATCATTTGGTCGGATGACATCATTGCGTACCGTACCAAGGAGTACAAATTTCCATCTCAGAAGGAAAAACAACTCGTCGATTGCCTCATGACAGGCGATTCGGAAGAGGCTGAACTGCATTATACCGACATTGTGAATGAAACATCGCTATATCCTTACACAGTCGTCCATTTGGCCATTTCGCACCTGACCTTAACTGTTAATAATGTACTAACGACGATCAACAAGAATAATGCGCTGGCCTTCCCCCTCTACTTGGATGCTGCTGTCGCTTCTCTGACCCACGTCGAAACCATTGAAGAAATTAATGCACAGTTCATTGACCTATTCAAGCAGCTTCAGAAAAAGCTAGATGAGAAGCGAAGCTCCAAGCATGTGGAGCTGATCAAGAAAATGAACGACATCATTGATCGGGATTATGCGAATCAGAGCTTGTCGCTTAACTCGATTGCAGATGAGCTCGCCATGTCTTCCATTTATATTAGCCGTTTGTACAAGCAGCATACGATGGCTGCCATTACCGATGTGATTCAAGATGTGCGGATGAACAAATCCAAAGATTTGCTTTTAAACTCATCCCTATCCGTTGCTGAAATCGCGGAGAAGACAGGCTTCACGAGCGACTCTTATTTCTACCGCTTATTTAAAAAGTATAATGGGATCACTCCGAACGATTTCCGCAAACAGCTCAAATATGAAAATACGCTTCTACAGAAAGGGCTTGATGAACGATGACATGGCTAAATGCTCACAAGAGTCAATTGCACCTTATTTTTGCAGAAGCAAAGGAAGTAATACGCCAATTCCCCACTCCATTGGACCAGTTAGGACTTAACTATTTAGCTAAGTTTGACCCCACCAACGAGAGCAGCAGCAAAAATTATATTTGTTATCTTCTTCCCTATTGGATGAAAGACATCTGCAAGCTACCTGAAGAGTCGTTTAACAAACTTTCCCTTGCGAATGTCTTCGTCATGCTGTACTACTTTATACAAGATGATATTATGGATGCTAGCAAAGGGGAACACGTGAGCAAGCTGCCACTCGCCAACTTATTTTATGTCCAATTCCTTTCCATTTATCGAGCGCTATTTCCTTCAAATTCCCCTTTCTGGGACTATTATGATACCTACATCCTAGAATGGTCGAAAAGTGTCACAAATGAACAGCAATCCGATTATTTCCACGAGGACAAATTTCAAATTGCCAAGAAAGCTAGTCCTGTTAAAAATGCCAGCACGGGAGCTCTACTACTTGCCAACCAAGCTGACCTCATTCCTGTAGTTACAATAGCAGTTGAACAAACGCTTGTAACACTTCAAATGTTGGATGACTGGTCAGATTGGGAAGAGGATATTGAGGATGGATCGTATAATTGCTTATTAGCAGCTATCCGCAAGCAATTGCAGCTGTCTGCAGGTGATGTCCTTACACCTGAAATGGTCAAACAGCAACTCTATGTCCATGATTTCTTCATCGATTACGGCAAGACTGCTGACACCCACCACGAGCACCTGCTAAGCTTGTTTGTAGGCATGGACCAGCTGCTGGCCTTCCATGATTCTCTCGTGCAAAACATCCATCGTTTGGCCCACGAAGTCAAAGAACGAAGAGCAACTTTAGTCTCTGGTGGATTTTACTATTTCTTGTCTAATTCTGATAGATTTTGATAGATTAATAGAGATGAACATGATATACTTCTATTTGTAGGAAAAATTACCCAAATGACTAGGAGTGATTACAAATGTCCACAAATGAAAGCGTAAAAGCCAAAATTATTCAAAAAGCTTGGGAAGACGAAGCGTTCAAACAACAACTTCTAGACAATCCAAAAGCTGCGCTGAAGCAAGCATTTAACATTACACTTCCTGATGACATCAAGGTTAAAGCTGTTGAAGAAACATCGACAGAATTTGTTCTAGTAATCCCTACTAACCCAGCTAAAATTCTTGTAACATCCAATGCTGTAGAAGCACTGTGGTAAAATAATAAAGGTGTCCCGCAAATCCAGCGGAACACCTTTTCTTTAATTTACCACCACTTTGGGAAATCGAATAATAACCTCAGTACCCAAGTATTTTTGACTTTTAAACTCGATATGACCCTTCATAATCTCGATCAGTCTGAACGTAACCATTAAACCTAGACCAGTACCCTTCGTCTTCGTTGAATAATAGGGCTCGCCTAGTTTTGCTAGCTGCACGGGCTCGATCCCCTCACCATTATCCTTGATATGGATGAATATCTCATCATTCTTTTCATAAGCCCAAATATGAATTTGTCCATCGACTTGAAACGCTTCGATACTATTTTTGATAATGTTGATTAAAATTTGCTTGAGCTTCGAGGAATTTCCATTAATATGTAAATCTGATGGAACATTAACTATAATTCGTCCACCGTTAAGCGTGGCCAAGGGTACGATAATACCCTCAATTTGATTAATTTCCTTGCTCACATTCAATTGCACGATCTCATCCAACTGAGGCTTCGCGAACGTTAAGAAATCTGTAATAATGACAGAAGCTCGATCCAGTTCTTCAATCGCAATAGTCATATACTCCTTATTCTTATCATCCGTTCTAGCGGCAACTAGTTGTAGAAACCCTCTGGTAACCTGTAATGGATTCCTAACTTCATGGGCGACCGATGCCGCTAAGGAACTAATCATCTCCATTTTCTCGGAAAGCTGCAGCTGATGGTTATAAAATTCCAGTTCTTTCGAATAGTTCGACATCTGCTCCTGATTAATTGCGAAACGCCTGCCTAAGATGACAATGAGCGCTATAATAAAGCCCACCACACCAAATTTCCAAAGGAAGAATTGATACTTTTGATTATTTGCATAGTAAATGATCAGGTCAAACATCCCCATTAAAGCGAGTATGGCGAAGCCTGAGGAGAAAATAACCGCCTCTTTGTTCCCCCGTAATACGAAATAAATGGAAACCCCAATAATTAGAATAAATTGAATGATCATAATTGTACTTAACAAGGTAAGTGTGAAAAATACATAAGTATCCATAAATCGATAATGATTGAGATGATTAAATACCATAAAGATAATAGTGAAAACCGAATAACCTATCTGAAATTTACGGAAAAGTCGGATCCA
This sequence comes from Paenibacillus sp. Soil766, assembly GCF_001428105.1. Lineage (GTDB taxonomy): Bacteria > Bacillota > Bacilli > Paenibacillales > NBRC-103111 > Paenibacillus_E. The sequence continues at coordinate 17,176 of NZ_LMSJ01000058.1, forward strand.
TTTAAAGTTGCCATTATCAAAGATTTTCTCAAAAAAGTAAGTAAGTGCCGGTAGAAATATTGCCAGAGATATGTCGAAAACATCCAAGAATACGTCCCCAAAACCAGTGAAATTAGCATAGATAAAGGGTGTATATCCGAGAAAAATCATTCCAAGTGTAAGTATAATCAAACAAAGTGAAATCCAGCTAGCTTGCTGTATTTGTTTAAGAAACAAGGAACATATAAGCATGATAGCAGCAATAAAAAGAAAGGCACACCCGAGAATAATACTTTGCAAATCCTGGAGTATGTATGCGCGTGTTAAGGATTCAAAATGATCTATTCGAACATCCGAATGGATGCCAAGTCGGTCCATGGAAGTTTGGAGCTTTAAATAAACAGCTTTCCCACCGTCTTCCGTGCTAAGAGGAAATAAACTTCGTTGTTCATCAACTGGAAAGTCAAATTTAATCTCGCGAATAAGTTGATCATCCATGTAGACTAACAACTGTTGTGCATATATCCCATCAATATACATGCCATAGTCTTTCGGAAGTTGTTTCGGAAGTTGAATGCGAATCCAAACCGTGGATATCTTTTCTGGTTTATCCGGCATTTCTGCTCCACTCTCAATCGTCATCCACTGCTCTTTATCTGACAAAGTTATGATATCTTGAATCCTATCATTGGGCCCCCCCCACTTCAGCTCCCAGTTTGGAATCGTTTTCACACCATCTGGTTGCTCAGCCATCACATGATTAGCCGTAAATAGTAGACCAATGATGATAACTAACGCCATTTTCCAACGCAAATGATATTTTTGAAGCCATTGTTGCATGTATTCACCTTCCCCCCGGATTCCTGTAAGTAATTTACATTTAATGAATTCGACGGTGTTATGTGCTTTCCTTCTTAACAAAGTAAACATTATACAAACAAAAAGAACCGCTCACCGTATTCCAACAGGCGAACGGTTCTAAATTGTCAGTGATCCAAAACGCACATCTAGCCTACAGCTTCAAGCGATACATCGCTTTGTTTTCCAACCCGCGGATCATCGGCGTCCAAGACTCGGACTCTGGTGTAACGAGCAGCGTGTCCTCGACCATTTGCAACTTCGCATCCATCGAGTCGATGTAATGTAGAGCGACAGCCTCCGGCAGTTGCGGCAGCACAGGACTTCCCCACTCCGGCAAGTTGTGGTGGGAAAGGACAATATGCTGTAATCCAATGACGAGGTCTGATTGAAGATCTAACCCAAGGTGCAGAGCAGCCTCCGTAATCCAGTTGGACGCCATGGAGATGTGGCCCAACAACTTCCCTTGCACGCTATAATCGGATACGATGCCGAGCTGCGCGATCATTTCTTCTGGCTTCGCGATATCATGAAGGATAATGCCTGCTTTGATCAAGTCCGCATTGAGAAATGGCCGCTGCTTGCAAATAAACTCACCAAGCTCCAGCATCCGCACGATGTGATAAGCAAGCCCTGCGAAATACGCATGGTGATGCGTCTTAGCCGCTGGATAGTGGTCCAGCTTATCCCCGACCTTCGCCACGCAAAACGAGACGATAGACTGAATTGTTGGATTCGTAATACTCGCCAACACCCCATTAATCGTGTGAATCAGATCCGCTGGATTGATCGGCGCAGAGCGGATAAAATCAGTGATTTGCACACCATCCTCTGGCCGCGCTTTGCGAATCTTCCCAACCTTCACTTGCAATCGTTCACGATACAACTGAACAAGTCCCTGCACTTTCACTAAGGTCATCGGAAAAAAAGTCTCTTTATCTGCAGTGCTGACATCCCACATTTTGGCGGATACCTGTCCGCTAGCATCACAGAGTACAATATCCATGAAATCTTTGGCAGGTGTCGTATTCGTCTGTTTAATTTCCAGCTCTTTAATTAAGTAAAAGCCCGTAAATTCATCTGGTGCTTGCATATTTTTAATTAATGTCATGTATGTGCCTCCAATAATCAATAGGAACATTATACTACGAAATGCACCTAATTGATTAGTTCATACCTAGAAATTTATACCGTATCCCTCTCCTTATCCGTTTCTATGAGTAATCCGGCTTCTGTTTGGAAGGTAATGTCAATCACCGTGCCATATCCCACCTTACTCCGAATGTGAAAACGATGCTTATTCCCGAACGTGAGCTGAAGCCGTTTACTCGTATTAAACAGACCAATATGCTCGACTTGATCCTCCGCTTTCAACATTTTCCTAAGCTCCAACAGCTTCACTCTCGTCATTCCAACACCTGTGTCCAATATCGAAATCGCTATGACAGTGCCGCGAGCTCTCATTCGAATTCGGATATAGCCGAAGCGCTCACTTTCTTTAATCCCATGATAAATGGCATTCTCAACAAGCGGCTGCAGCATCAGCTTCATTACCTTATGATGTGTGATCGCCTCGTCGTATTCCCAAATGATTTGAAATTTCGATTTGTAGCGAATTTTGAGAATTTCAATATAATTGCTCGTATGATAAATCTCCTCGGCTAGCGTTACCATTTTATTCCCCTGGCTAATCGAATACTGCACAACCTCTGACAAATAGTCAATCATCTGGCTCACTTCGTTATGCCCGCCGGTTAGGCCCATCGATTTCCAGAAGATCGTTCGCAGCGTATTCGCCAAGAAATGAGGATTAATATTGGATTGCAGCGCCATCATTTCCATCGCTTGCAGCCTATATTTCTTCTCCGACAGCTGAATTTTCAAATAGCTTTGTTCAATGAAGGATTTAATCATATTTTGCAGGATAAAACTGTACTCATCTGTTATCTTAACCGTCAACTCTGGGATCGGCAGTCCCCGTTCTGCCTTGTCAATCGTAAGTAAGATCGTTACGAGATTGTTATAATTTTTCCGCGACACATAGTAAGCAAGAACAAATCCCAGGATCAGGGAGACTATGAGCAGTGTAAACGTCACATACATGAGTTTAATGGGCAGCTGATAGAAATACTTTTCCTGCGAAACGGTCACATACGTCATCGGATATTGGGAAGAAGCAATACTCGATATAATGTATCGTTCATTCGAAGTCGTCTTCTCATAGAAGTCCGAAGGAAGCTGACTCGCGTCCAGCAGTTTACTGACATCCAGCTCCTCTTCATTCGAGCTCGCAATAATCTCACCGCCGGCATTCAGAAGAAAAATAGCTTGATGTGGCAGGTATAAGAAATCCCTCATTACCTTCTCTATATCATCCTTCTTAATATTCATCACAAGGCAGCCATCAGGCTTCGTTGAGCCAGGCGCATATATTTTTTTGTAAATCGTCACGACCGGCGTTTCAGTTTTATCAAAAGAGAATCTCTTAATGGATCTATTTTCAATAATAAGATTGCCTTCGACTGTCATCGCGTTCGCAGTCCGGTACCACGTAGTGTCATAGAACTGAGCAATACTCGTAATCCCCTCATTGGAGGCAAGGAAGTTCCCTTTGTCATTGGAAAAGTACAGGTAGATCGAATGGATATAAGGTTTAATATTCGCTGGGGAATTCATCATACTCATGAATGTTCCATAAGCCTCGATGTCATAAGGATTCAATTCTTCATTTCGCAAAACAGACTTCAGCTTTTGAATCAATCGTGCATTGTAGTTAAACGTATAATGCAGCGATTCCTGCTCATTAAAAAGCAATTCAATTGTACTTTTCGTTTGTTCAAGCGTTTTATAATTGGATGTGTTGACTTCTTTCTTGATATAACGCTGCGTCGTAATAATCGAAAATGTCCCCAGAATGATCAGTGGAATCAATAAAGGAATCATTAAGCGAATAAGGCTTTTGATAAAAAACTTTTTCCTCATTTCATTTCCCTCTTATTACGATAATCCCTCGGGTTCATCCCGTAGTAGTTCTTGAACGCCCTTGTGAAATTGAAAGCATTGCTATAGCCGACCATTTCGCTGATTTCATACGTTTTATATTGAATGTCATCCAGGAACTGTGCCGCTCGCTGCATGCGAACCTGCGTTAAGTATTCAGAGAAAAGAATGCCTGCGTGTTTTTTGAAAAACTTACTCAAATAATCGGGGTTTAGATTCACGATTCGCGCCAGATCCTCCAAGGTCACATGCTGATAGTTCTGCTCCACGTGCTCTTTAATCGTATGGATCATCTTATCGGCAAAATTAGATAGATCTTCCGACTGACTCCTCGCTTGCAGTGAGGGTGCCGCTTGGTTCAGACTGTCCAGTTCTGTCTTAATTGTCGTGAATACACGTACCAGTTCATTAAAATTCGTGGATTTCAGAATATACCGTTTCACACCAACCTCTATTGCCTTTTGAGCATAATCGAAATCTTTGTATGCACTGAAGAAGATAATATTAATCTTGGGATAATGGACACTAAGTTCTGCCGCTAGATCAACCCCTGACATGATGGGCATTCGGATATCACACAAGACAACGTCTACTGGATTATTTCGGATAAACGAATAAGCTTCTTTCCCATTCTCCGCATCACCTACGACCTGAAATCCAATAGAGTCCCAAGGGAAAAATTTACATAGTCCATTTCTTATTTCAAAATCATCATCCACAATTAGCAATCTGTACATAGTAACCCCCATGCCTAAGTTCTTCATCTCTTACTTCGCCATTATTTAAGCGCTTCCAAAACTATTAATATCCCCCTACTAACTGCCATACCTACCGAACATAGCCATTGCAAAGACTATACAGCACGCTTCCCTTCTCGTCCATATCCTCAAACGACATGATTATACGCATCATCCGACATCCCCTTTAAAACGATCCATCTAGATATATGTAAGAAAATGAAAGATGGACACAATGATTTGAATTTGGGATGCTCACCTCGTGTATTCACTCTATTATAGTAAATATCCCTGATCTTTGTAGCACCGGAATATTCAGAAAAGGTTCAATATATCCAGATGCTCTTGTTACAACTGCTTAGGCGAATGGAGATCGCGATTTCGCCCGAGATAGTCGAATAGGGGATGCTGCGCCAAGTATTCTCTCCTGGTGCTGCATCCCCTGTATTCCAAACCTTAACCCTTCAAACCGGTTGTCGCGATGCCTTCTACGAAGTATTTTTGAGCAAAGAAAAAGATCATTACACAAGGCACAATCGCCACGATGGACATCGCCATCACTTCATTCCACATTGCGGCTGAGCTGACATCCAGTGACATTCGGAGCCCGAGCGCCAGGGTAAATTTTTTCACACTATTGATGTAAATCAAGGAATTGAAGAAGTCATTCCATGTCCAGATGAACTGAAATATTGCTGCTGAGAATAACGCCGGCTTACATAATGGGAGTAGGATTCGGGTCAGAATCGAGAACGAATTGCACCCGTCTATCGTCGCCGACTCGTCTAATTCCCTCGGCAATCCTCTGAAAAATTGCACCAACATGAAGATAAAAAATGGATAGCAAGCGAAGAGCGCTGGGATCGTAAAGGGTAAATAACTATTCAACCAACCGAATTCTTTAAACAAAATATAGCGCGGAATAATGATAACCGCATTGGGAAGCATGAGCGTCGAGATCATGATCGCGAACAACACGTTCTTCAGTGGAAAGGTGAATCGTGCGAAGCCATAGGCCACAACGGTGCTGGAAAGCAGTGTAAACAGTACGACAGGGACAACCATTTTGATCGTATTGAATAGAAACACACCGAACGTAAATTGCCCGCTTCCCTGCCAGCCCTTGGCATATGAATTCCAAATGACATGTTTAGGAAAAAGACTGAGCGTCCCGAAGATCTCATTATTCGCTTTGAACGAGGCAAAAAACAGCCAAATGAGCGGATACACCATCATTAATCCGAAAATCGTGAGGAAAGCAATGTTGAGAACACGCTTCATTCTTACGCCTGCTAGCGTCATTTCCGGTCACCTCCGTCCTCGTAGTAAGTCCAATGCTTGGAGGACTTGAACGTTACCAATGTCACAATCAAAATAATAATAAATAATATCCATGAGAGCGCGGAGGCATACCCCATTTTATAAAACTTAAAGCCTTCGTCATACAGCTTGAGTGCAAACAAATACGTTGAATTCATTGGACCGCCATTGGTTACGACAAATGCTCCCGTGAAATCTTGGAATGCATTGACCATTTGCATGATGACATTAAAAAAAATAATTGGCGAGATGAGCGGCAGTGTTATCGTGAAAAACATTCTAAATTTGGATGCACCATCCACCCTGCATGCTTCATAGAGTTCATTGGGAACTTGCTTTAAGCCGGCCAGAAAAAGAACCATGGAGGATCCAAACTGCCAAACTGACAGCAAACTCAAGGTAAATAGCGCCATATTGGGACTTCCAAGCCAATCAACAGGCGGGATATGCATCGCTTTCAAGATGCCGTTCACCATCCCCTCCTTCATGAACAAAAATCGCCACAGAATAGAGACTGCCACACTCCCTCCAAGAATGGATGGTAGATAATAGACAGTCCGATAAAAGTTAATGAATTTCATATTCGTGTTCAGCATTAGAGCCACAAGTAGGGCAAAAACCAGCTTCATCGGAACAGAAATAACAACATACAGAAGTGTGATGATCAAGGAATGGTAGAAGGCAGTATCCTTCGTAAACATCGTGATATAGTTCTTGAGCCCAACAAAACTAGGCGTATTCGTAATGCTGTAATCCGTGAAGGAATAAATGAAGGATGAGGCGAAAGGGTACAGCTGAAAAATCAAGAAACCAATTAACCAAGGTGCGATATAAACGAGACCAATATTCATTTTAGTCAATTTAAGAAAGCTACTCATTCCGATTTCACCTGACTTTATGTGGAATAGAATAGGGTGATGTCTCGACTGGCACATCACCCTATCGGTTTATTTCAAGTCTTTGAATTTATCCTGTACACGTTGGATAAGCTGATCTGCACCCTTGTCAGGAGTAAGGCTACCATAGACAACCTTCTCACAAATATCACGGATGATGTCTGCAACCTCTGGATTGTTCTGGACAACCGGCGGTGGTGACGTCGGATTCTTCACAGCATTGTCTACCATTTTGGCAACATTGGGATCAATTTTATTTGCTTCAACCAACGTTTTCTTAGCAATCTCAGAAGTCGGTACAGAACGTGTATCTAAAAGGATGAGTGCAGCTTCTTTGCTATTCAATAGCCAGTTACTGAACTTCACAGCTTCTGCCGTGTTCGGTGACTTTTTGTTGACCGAAAGTATCATCGACGGTTTCGTCTTCACGCCTTGCGCCTTACCGTCCTTGGCAAATATCGGCATACCCACGGCGAATTTACCTTCGCCCGCAGCCGTTTTATACTTACTGACCGTTGAGGACCAATCGGATGTCATCCCGATTTCGGCATTGACCCACTTTGGATTTTGCTCCATTTTACCGCTGAACAGAGCCGCATCACCCAATGGCTGCGCAGCGCCGCTGTCAAATAACTTTTTCATCATCGTCAATGCCTCGGAGATGTCTTCCTTGGACGCTGTAATCGCAGGTTTATCCGATACCCAATATGTTCCGTTTTTGGAATATAAGTATTCACCTAGAATGAATTCACCTAACCCACCTGTTGTCGTACCTGGCTCCAGCGCGAATAGATAGTTCCCTTTGTTGGTCTGACTAATTTTCTGCCCTGACTCAATGAGCTTATCCCACGTCCAGACCGTGTCGGTGGAGAGACCATTTTTATCGAAAAAGGCTTTATTAATCATCGTCCCAAAACCATTCGTCCCCATCGGCAGTGAAACTAGCTTCCCATTCACGGAATCATATTCATCCAAAATCTTCTTCGGAAATTGGCTGAGATCAATCGCTGATTCTTTGCCTAAATCTACGAAAATATCACCTTGTGCAGATAGACTTGGCAGCCACGGGTAATCTAATTGCATTAGATCAGGAGCAGAGTTGCCAGCAATTTGCGTCATAATCTTTTGTTGGTAGCCTTCATAACCTTGGTACTCGCCTTCGATTTTCACATTCGGATTCAATTTAGTGTAAGCCTCAATTGCTGCTAAAGTTGCTTTATGTCTGGCATCGGATCCCCACCAAGCAAACCGTAGTGTCACAGGTTTTGCTTGCGCTTTAGGTGTCTCTGTACTTTGCGTTGGCTTCGTCGTCTCTACCGCTGCCTTCTCACTACTACATCCAACAACCGCGGAGACAAGTACCGTCATAATCCCCACACTGCCGAGCATTTTACCCCATTTTTTGTTCATATCCGCTTCCTCCTGAATGGTTTGTTCTACCTAATAAGAGAATATCATCCTGCACCTGGGAAATATATGACGCTGCCTTGATAAAAACTATCACAAATGAAGCGTTTACAGAGACATATCCATTATTGATAGGAACGAGCGCTGAAGGAGATAGGTTTCCCGATGCTGGCAGTTGACACGGCTAGGCATTGCTAAACTGGGCTTGTCCATTTGTCAATCAGCCAAGCACCTCAGAATCCTCCGAACTCAAGGATCGAGGCGCCTCATCTTCACCTATCACATGACATACTCACGAAAAACTTCATTCAAATACACATATTTGCTCGTTGGATATTTGAACCCGAGGAAGAAGCCGGAGAAATCGATCTGAACAGAAATCAGTCTCCGACTCGTTACTGTACTTCGTATCAAATAATTCAGCAAAGCCTCATTCTGCGTATTGATTGCCTTCACTATCAGTGCCGCGTAACTCGGATTGCAAATGATTTCCCGATAAAGGGGAATGACTGCCTTCGCAATCGCGCGATTAATCGTGGAACTGAACGTGAACTGCACTTGACCTGGGCGAATTGTCGTCCCATTCGTGATCACAAGATGTGGTTTCGGCAGCGGAAAATCGACAAACCACCCCACGCCATTCGACGCCAATGCCGAAAGTGGCTCTGAACCGATGACTGAGCGCAGTAATTTATTCATGCGTGCAATATCGGCTTCCCGCACGGCCTTCGCCCATTGGACGGAGAATGTAGGACTGCTCGCCAACTTGCGGTAGAAAGGCAACATGGCCTTAGCAACTTTACGGATGGCATACACGCGTTGTTGGATTGGCTTTGCCACGTGCAAGCTAGCTTTTCTTTTGATTTTAACCAGTCGCTGAACCGTTCCGTATATATTCATCTGTATATACACTCCCCCAATCACCCTATAGAGTAAACTATTGCTTATGTCGGTGGGTGGTGTGGGCTTCTGCATTCGTTCAGAAAATCCCAGTATTTAACTGTAAAAAATCCATTTATTCTAGCGCAGAGGCACATTACGAAACTCCAATACGATTAATTCACTTTCCTGACCTAGCACAACTCGTAACCAACATGCCATACATCAGCAAGCTATATGAAATAACAGGAAGCTTATTCCCCCAAGTTAATTCTGGCGCACCAAAAAAAGTCTGCTTGAGCATATGCTCAGGCAGACTTTTCAAACTTCAAACACCCTCATAAACGCCTCACCATTACCTCGTCACGCGTCTCATTCCAATCCCAATGGCAGCCTAATTCTTCCGCAAGTTTCGCCCAGCTTACGAGCACGAAATTGTTCAGCACTTGCACCTCTGCCGAAGAAATCGTTCCCGTCCTTCCCATAAACGTATATTGAATACGCTTATTCTCTTCATCATATGTAGCATCACCTTGGCCTAGCTTCTTGAACGTTTGACTGAGCGGCACCCAGGGGATGCCTCCAATGACAATTGGCTTGATCCCGTTGTATGTGATTGCTTGACCCTCAAGGCTGATTCGGATAAAAGGCAAATGATGTGCAATTTTGTTGCCTTTCAGCAATGTAATCCTTCCATTGTCCAACTCTGCTCGCTCCACCTCTGAGAGATGAGCAATTTTGTCCTTCGCGACCTGATCATGCAGCTTGATCTGATAGGTCTTCTCCATCCGCTTATGCAGCCGAGCGATTTCCTCTGGGGTCGTCGACTTCAAGCTTCTTCCCTGCAACTGCGCCATCAACACACCTATGGTCTCCCCAGCCATTGCCCCATTCGGCTGAATTCTTGCACTTCCGTAGGCCACAGCTGTTGCACCAACCAGCTTCCCCGCGGTTATGACGTTGTCGTAATCTTGAAGCAAATAACTTCGCAGCGGCATCCCATATTTATCCGGGCGACCAATAGCTAGTCCCTCCCGATTAGAGCGTGAGCCTTGAATGTCCATGAAATACCCTCCAACACTGACGTTATCCCAGAACATCCTGCCGCTCATTAAATCCGATGCCTGCAACACGTATTCCGTTGGGTAATGGTTAAATTCTCGGACGTACAGATCGTTCGGCTCTCCGCCTAGTTCCAGCTTCTCGAAGCCAGCCATATGTTTGCGTAGATGATCGCGTATGAAAGGCATTTCTTCTTTCGCAAGCTGCATCCCCCGTTCGATTGTTTCCTCCCGGCTTGGATCGATGCCATATACCTGAAGCGCGTTAATTATGATTTCGCCGTTACCTTGATTAAGAATGTTCAATCCTCGGAGATTAAGTTCATTCTTGTTGTGGAGTTCATAGGACGATACGATTGGCGGAAACCCATATGCGATGTGCGAATTCACATAGCTTTCGGGCCCGAATGTATGAGCACGTTCGATCTTCGTCATTTTCCAAAACTGAGTTTGAAACTTGTCCCAATCGACTCCCTTAAATTTCATCATATACGTGCCACTCATATATTCGCGTTCTTTGCTCTCATATAGTGCCTCCAACCCTGGAAGCGGCTGAACATCAAGCTTGCGAATCAACGCAGCGTCATCCGAATTATCAACAAGATAAGAAGGATTCACCATTCTCTTTTTCCCATCACCGTCTTGATAGGCGAGAGAAATGACCTTATTGCCTGTCACTTTCAAGTCTTCAAGCACGATATTTTTCTCAACGGGGATGCCTTCAATAAGCTTGTGAAAATAATGGGCAAAATCGGTCTTGTTGCGGATACTTCCTTGTGTATACTGTTGGAAAAGCTCCTTCATGCCGCCTTGCATGAGCTGAGTGCCTTCATCATCATAGGTGCCATCCAGATAGAGCATCTCACCCTGAATGAGTTGCCCGCCTAAACGCCCTTTCGTTTCGAGGATTAATACGTCGAGCCCTTCCTTTTTTGCCTTTTGAGCAAGATACATGCCTTCTAATTCTGTACCCATGACAACCACATCTGGCTGAAAGGTCGAATGCGTATGCAGGGTAAATCCCCCATCGCTGTCTCGGAGCAGTCCCAAGTAGCCTAACACTCCGCCAGCAATCGTAAGAAGTACGAGGATACCGAAAATCAATGCCGATTTCATATGACTAATTAGCCAATTTTTCAAAAAGTTCATCACCCTGTTGCATCGAATAAGTTCTCCCCCTTATTGTATGCATATTACAGAAAAAAACCAACAGGAAAATGGCCAGAAATGAAGACATCTAGGCGAAACTACGAAATAACAAAAAATGGGTCACCCGATTTCACAGCGAAATTGGATGACCCATTTTTTTATCGGTGGTTTATTCTTCTAGACCAGCCCCTGCTTGAAGCAATTGCATGATTGTCATCTGTAACAATTCGGGTTCATTGGCATAATTGTAAATACCAAGAAAAGCCTGAGATGCCTCTGGACTGCTGCCTATTAATTGATTTACCATGGATTGTTCAGGTGTAACGGGGGTATTCTTCGTTGTTTGGCACGCCAGGTGATAGCGAGACATCATTTTGGATTCCATCGCAGTCTGGTATTGATCAGCCATTTGGGACCAGTTCGTTCCCCAATCACTTGTTTCTGCTAAAGTGTCCCGCAACAAACGTGCACCATAGATCGCATCATGCATACCCTGCCCAACCGCAGGATCCTTGAATGAAAGGCTATCCCCCACGAGAGCCCATCCTGGGCCCATGCCTTGGAACCAATCATTGTCATAACCGAGTAGCCCTTTTATAGGCTCATCTAGCGAGGCTTCTCGCAGCCGCTCTGGGAATGTCGTGCTGGCGAACCCCTTGTCTACCAACTCACGCAACCCCGTCTCTGGATGATTTCGGAGCTTCTCGCTCCATTCTTTATCTTGCAAAGGAAACATAATCCCGATGACAACAAGATCATCGCTTGTAGGAAAAACAATAGCTATCTTGTCTTGGATTTTATAAAATTCCACACAGGGCTCGCCCTCTTGGCGAAAATTAGAAAAGTACCCCACATACGAGGCGAAATCAGTTGGAACCGCCATTTTCCTTTCACTGTTCACCAAATTCCGTATCGTTGAATTGCGGCCGTCGGCACCGACAACAAGCTTGGCAGTAAACTGCTCCACCCTGCCATCGCGCCCAATACCAGTAATCCCCGACACTGTATCTCCCTGATACAGCAACTCCGTGACTCGAAATCCTTCTAAAGCGGTAACGCGTTCTTGTCCACAGGCATGCCGGAATAGCACTTGATCCAAATATTTGCGACGCACACATAAACAATGTGTCTCCCCGTCAACTTCGGGAAATGCCCCATCCACGACCATATCATCCATTTGAATATATGCCCGTTTATACATTGGCGTGCCCGTCTGAAGCAATTGCTCCAATACACCCATCTCGCGGAGCATGGCTACTGAATTGTTAAAGAAATTATGCGTGGAGAGGATATCACTTGGAAATGTACTTCGATCCACGAGCAGCACCTCGTAACCGGCCTTCGATAATTCATAAGCTAGCGTTGAACCGGCAACTCGCGCACCGATAATAATGACATCATAGTTTTTTACTGACATTTTCTTCCTCCTTCAGACTGATTGCTTTCAGCTTATCAGAAGTAAAGGATGGAGCCATCCAACGAAGGATATATACGATGGTTATATCTTTTGCTCAAATTAATCGATGTTGATTCGCTTTCTGAATAGCTTGCGTTCTCCCGCTTACTTGGAGCTTGCTGTACACCCGGTGAAGATGAAGTTTGACTGTCCCTTGCGTAAGTCCTAATTTCTCTGCAATGTCCTTGTTGGACAATCCCGCTCCTAGGAGCTGCAGCACCTCTTTTTCACGAATCGTCAGCATAAATACGGAAGATGCTTCGCGAGAGTTTCCTCGTTCAGTTTGCCTTTTCTCCGCGGAAAGAGATCGAACGACTTGAAGATAGTGGATAGAGACCCCATCAGCCTGCACTTCAATCATGTATTTGTTCTTCCGCACATCCGCATATTGCTGCAACAAGGGTTTAATATCCCTATCGATAAAAATGCGAAGATAACCCTCCCGTTCACCCAGGATTAGAGCTTGATGCAGATGGATCATACTGGTATGTGGGTTGTTCATTTTCCCATGAATCTGCGAGAGTACTAAAAGAACTTCTAGCTCCGTCATGATTCGGCTGGAATTTCTAGCTTTCTTGAGTAGCTGCTCACACCAAGAAAGTGCTTCCTCCCCGTTTTCTTTAGCAAGTAACGCCTGAATATAAACCAGAAGCTCAAAGTCCTGGTCCCCATTAATTTCAATACGCCTGCTCCATGGTGACATTCTCATCCAGTGATTCACGGCATCCATCTCTCCGTTATCAAGTCGACAACGCGTCAGGAACGCCTGCAATAATCCGTGCCAATGTGAATGGAACTGATTCGTCATTTTAAGATAATCCAGCGCTTCGTGAATAATGGCTATCCCCTCATCTTTACCCTCTCTCTCCCAAATTATTTTCGACTGTACAATCATGGCAGGGACATAAGCCCCGATGACGTTATTCTGTTTAGCGATGCGGATGGCATCCTCAGCAAGTTGTAAAGCTGCCGATAATTGATTTTTTTCATAATAAACCTCACATAGAGCCGCCCGCTGATAAGCCGTGAACGGAAACGCGTGAAACCCATTCTTATCAATAAACTCACCATAAAATCGGTGATATCGCTCTGCCTTCTTGATTCGTCCACTATAGCCATAATAACTTCGGATGAGTGGAATGGTCCCGTCATTCAGCTCCATGCCTAAGCCAAATAACATAGGCAACCCTTCAATATTGGGGAGATTCTCATCCTCATACATCTCATTCAACAGGGAATAACATTGCTTGTAATCACCGAGCAGCATAGCTTGAAAATTTTTAACAACTTTCATATCTTCTCGTATGCCAATGTACTGCGAATCGTTCATACTATTGGGTGCATCAAGCTCCTTTTGCAACGTTTTCACGTGCTTACCCATCTGCTCTTGGTGACCCATGAACAGCTCCGTCCATATTTGAATGATCAGTATGCTCGGACGTTCTCGGATGGGAACAGGTAATTGGAGCAACCAACGATGCAAGGTGGTTAGTTCCCTTCTTTTCAACAGCTCGGTCGCAATAGTAAGAATGATCTCAGAGGCTTTATCAAACGCACCTGCTGCCAAAGCATGCTCTATAGCTTCACCTAAATAATTGTGCTTTACGAACCATTCGCAAGCTGCCCAATGCAAGGAAATAACTTCTTCCGGATAATGCTGATGAAGACGGCACCGTAAAAAATCAGCAAATAAGTGATGATATCGGAACCATTTGCCTTCAGCGTCCAAAGGAATGACAAACAAGCCCAATTTCTCCATTTCTTGCAATCGTCCTGTGTAAGCAGGCTCCCCCGTCAACTCCGCGCAGAGCTCTGCATTCATCCTCTCTAACAGAGACGTTTTTAATAAAAATGAACGAATTCCCTCGGGTAAGTGATCGAACACTTCCTCCATCAAATAATCAACAACATAGCGATGGTCTCCCTTAAAATGATGCAAGGCATCCTGTTGACCTGATAAATGGGATAATACAGCTAGTTGGATACCAGCAACCCATCCTTCTGTACGATCAGACAACAGTTGAAGCGAGGTTTCATTAGGTAAGTCCCCTGTTTGCCGATACCAGAATGTCGCTATTTCCTGTCCCGTAAATCTTAATTCTGAGAGGTTGATTTCATTAAGTTGACCTTGAACGCGTAATTGACCGAACGGGATTGGAGGTTGTTTACGACTGAGTATACACAAGTGGATCTGGGAGGGCATTCGCTCAATAAAAAACGCAACTAAACGATGTACCTCATCGGATTCAATCAGATGATAATCGTCTAGTACAAGCAGGATTGGATCAGGAATGTTAAATAAATCATTGATTAGCCAAGAAATCATTTGTTCAGGTGAAAACGATATTGCCTTCAGTAACGAAAACGATTTATGGCCAACTCCGGGACATATCCGATTTATTGCAGCAATGACATACGTCCAAAATCGGAGCAAATCATTCTCACCTTGATCTAATGAGACCCAACTTACAGGTGCTTGCCCTTGTAGAATCCATTGACTAACCATCGTCGTCTTACCGAATCCTGGTGGAGAAGTGACCACAGTCACTTTGCAATGCATCGCCCTAGACATTTTCTCCATCAAGTGTTCTCTGGTAACAAGATAAGAAGGCTGATGCGGAATATATAATTTCGTAGTAAGCAAGGGATAGTCGTCGAATAAAGATATACTTAATTCATCATTTGGTTTCTGACCTCGCACACACAGGTCCTCCTTTGGCGGATTCCCCACCCCTACATGAATACGGGGAAATACTCCTTATCATCATACCATTTAGTTAGATAAATTAGCATAATAATCCAGTAAAAAGCAACTAAAAAAGCCTGCCATATCTCCAATGCCCAGACGCGGGAGAGTTGAGGCAGACTTTCGTGGAACTCTTGCAAGCATTCCAGTACACATGTATAAGTGCGTTATTTCGCAGCAATTTGAGCCGCTGCTTCTTCGGCGAATTGAATTCGTAGTCGTTCTTTGCGCTCTTCGCGCTCTTGCGGTTTCATCCGTGGACACGTATAGCAATATTGCCCGCCTTCTGTCCGGTAGTACATACAACAGGCCGTCTTCATTTTAATTTTCGTATCAGGCTCTCCAGGTTTACCAGGGTAATCCAGATTCACAACTTTTACAAACAAGGGATTTCGAAGGCGACCGAATACCTCACCTTGTAACTCCGTTGTAACGAATACATGGTCCTCTTCATAACGAGCATGCCATTCTTCTGACGTATTCGTTTCTTTCCATTGTCCGAAAATAAACCGAAGGCGCATAGGTACAATTTTCCACAAATGCATAATGTCCATCTCTGCGGCGGCGGCTATCGCTTCGACAATTGGACGAATAGTCCCAGCATACCAGCGGGATAAGTGTTCTTCACGCCATTCGCTTCGAAGTCCGCACGATGGACCGCTCAATTTTCTTAATTCCTGAAGCACAATACGGAACTCGATGAATCCCTTCTCACTTCGATACATTTGCAGCGACCATAACGCAGGGGACAGATCAACTAATTCATCATGTGTCACCATATACTGCATCGCCGCATTCAGACTTCCGAGACGGCTGATCAAATAGGCGCCAGCAGCTGCGGGCTCGAGCGCTTTCATCAGTGGTGCGTAAGCAGCTAAGAGCTCTTGCATCCCTTTTTCCGTTAAAAGCAGCTGTCCTGCCATCGTAAAAAGCGGGTCCGGATGAGATTCCGTTGTAACTCCGTAATTTTCCGCTATATAAGCCTGAACCGATGTGCTCATATTCTTCTCTCCTTGTCGGCAATAACAATCCTTTTTTATTTGATTATACCATCATCAATAATGATTATCATTATTGATGATAAAAAAAGAACTCAGCACTCCCTTTCCTATTGCGATGATGGGATGCTCTTGGTTCTACGAGGATTTCAGACGTAACAAAAAGCCTGCATAATCTCCGACGAACAGCCTCGGAAGATTAAGCAGACTTTTGTTATAGTTCCTATGTAGTGAAGTGGTACTATCACCATCTCAGCCACTGAATCCCTAACCACTTACACCACTAAATAAATAACTCCATCTGCTTAACGTCCCCTAATCTTTCCAGAGAAATCGGCGCATGATCACGGAAATAAGCCTGATTAATTTCCTTTTCCTTGGTCATCACCAGCTTGCTTCCATTCGCTGCCTGTCTGAGCCTACAGCTAAATACAACTGGGA
Organism: Paenibacillus sp. Soil766; assembly: GCF_001428105.1. Lineage (GTDB taxonomy): Bacteria > Bacillota > Bacilli > Paenibacillales > NBRC-103111 > Paenibacillus_E. The sequence goes on from NZ_LMSJ01000058.1 coordinate 34,103, forward strand.
AATAATCCTTGAGGAATTTGCCTTCCGCATGTGCAGTCAGTGCGATGATCTGAAAGCCAAGCTGCTCTGCGATAAAAAACACAGGACTTAATACATGATCACTCGATGCCTTCCCGAAAGGATTATCCAGAATCACGGTACGATGCCGCTTCATGTTCGCTTGAATATGCTGGCGTTTCTCGGCGACATAGTTGAGCAAACCTAAGAACAACGTCATATTCTTGCTCCATTTTTCCCCGCCAGACCAATTATTAGACTGCTCCCATGAGAAGGAAGCCTTCGTTACGTTATTCTCATTGGTTACTTTACGGCACGAAACTTTCATGACTTTCTCTTGCAGAACAATCTGCAGAAGCTGCTTGGTATCCAGCCATTTTTCAAGTTCCTTGCGAACCGTTGTTTTGACTTCTTGATCGTTATCATCGCGGTAATGTCCTTTGTCCAGTTCCGTCAAAATCCACTCCAGATGCTTACGCAAGTGATCTTTTGCCTCAAGTTCATCCCATTCTGGAATGAGAAAGGAGAAAATAAGCTTCCACTGATCCTCGACTCTAACTCTCGTTTTATTCGGAATATCTCGAAGTTCGGATGCAATCAGCTTCAAATGGCCGTGCACATGGATGATGTACTGTTCGAGTTGCTGATTGTGTGTGCGCATCGTCTCTTCCGCAACATGATTGACGCGTTCAATACGGCTGTGCATTTTATGCTGAAATTGTGTTAGTTCTTGATAGTTGGTCTTGTTTTCAACACCTTGCTCAGCCATATCTCTCATCTTGACATCCTTGATTTGTTTCCGGCAAAAATCAATAAAATGCAGTCTGGCCTTCTTCACCGTCGACTCTTCTGCTTCCAGCTCTTTCATCAAGGCGGTTAGCGTCGCCACAGATTTCCGCACCCATTTCATTCTATCATTCGGAAACTCCGCTCTCTGTGCCTGTGAGATAAAGGCTACTGGAATGAGTGGATTTTCAAACCCGTGCAAAATCTTGTATTGATTTAAGTATTGGATCACATCTTCAATTTTACCTAATTGCACCTGAATTTGCGCATATTGCTGCTGCAAGCCCGATTTCATCTGTTGTAGACGTGTATCCTCACTTTGGACATGTACATCTACTGCGCTCAGCGACTCTGTAAAGGTCAATGGCCCTTCACCCTCATGTGAACCCCTATACTGTTCAACCAGTAACTTAATCCTAGCTGTCAATTCATTAAATTGCTTGCCTACCCGTACCAGTTCTTCTTTATCGCGTGTCAACCGTAATTCGTGTTCCTTGAGCTCGAGCATTAGCTGTGACATCTGATCTTCACCCGTCACAGAGAACGGAAGCTCCTCGTTCAAATTCAAGTCCGCTTGTTCCAAGCGAAGTTTGCTCATCTCTCGTTCGAGCGTTGTTCTGCTAGCCTGGGCATGCTTCAACTCCGTTTCAAGCTGTTGACGTCCTTGTGAAACATGATGGAGCTTGAGATGCAAATCTTTTCTTTCTGTTTTCAGCCAATCTAAGCTATGATTCGCTTCTATAGGCTGTACATCTCCTAATTCCATATACAGATCTTGGCTTTGAAGACTCGCCTTCTCCGTTCGCAAGGCGTTCATTCTGCCCTTCACGGATTCGCTCTGCAGCTTCGCTTGCTCCATCGAACGTCGCCTGCCCTCCAGCTTATTTTGCTGGTCGTCAGACTGCTGAGCAAGCTGCTCGATGGCACTGTTCAACGCAACGATTTCTTTACCCAACTCGACATATTTCCGCCCTTTTTCAATCCATTGCCCAAGCTGAACCATTTCCTCTTTTTGCTTATCCATGACGGCATTATGCTGATGAATCGTCTGCTCGACCTGGCGAATAGATTTCTGAATGGCATCCTCTTGGCCTTCTAGCTCACGCACAGAATCGCGTGCAAGTCCCACTTGCCTTTCCATTTCTTGTACAATTTCAAGCGGATATGCTGACAGGAATCGGCGAAAAGATGCTTGAAGATCAGAGGTACGCTGCAGATCTCTTTCCTTCTCTCTGCGAGCCGACCGAACTTCTTCACCCTTTTGGGAGATCGTATGCTTCCAGCTGATGAATTCCATATCCTCCGCATTGTCACGCCAATGCTGCGGTTCAACCCAAGCCCTATCCTCCGCGGCTACTGGCGTATCACTATTGGCTAGCCGTGCCGCTTCCTGTGAAGAGATCACTTGAATCGGGAACTGCATATCTTCCGCGTACTGACGCAGCTTGTTTGTGACTACCCCAACCTCACCTTCGGTTGTAATTAATGTCACAGACCACAGAGGGTGCGTCATCGCCCGCTCAGTTAATTGCAAACTCTGCAAATATTGAATACCTGTCTCCAATAAGTCGAACTGATTTCTCCATTTGTCCACTAAGCCCGCTACATAGACATCCGCGAAAAATGTAGGCTGAGCACTATAATCATCAATATAACGGAAAGCAAGACGCTCTTTCAGCAAGTAAGCTTCCTTCTCAAGCAGCAGCTTTTCCGTATCCTCATGAAGTCGCTCTTCAATTGAACTCTGCTTCTCATAAACAGAAGAGAGTCTCCCCCAAGAAGGCTTGTATGAAGCAATTTCTTCAAGCATGGATTGATGCACTTTTCTAAATGATTCGAGCTTATGCTCGGCATTAGCACGCTCCACGAAGGCGGTCTTGAGGTTATCACTCACGCCTACTAGTTGTCTCTCACTTTCCTCTTTACCGGTTGCCAACTCCTTGTTCTTCTGCACTAGGAGAACATTGCCCTCATCCAACTTCTGATAACGCTGAATCCAATCCGCCATGCTGCCTTCCATGCTCTCGACAGCTGGATTGGCCAAACTATTTGCTCTTAGCTCGTCTCGATCTTTCTCGCGGGCTTGCACAAGAGATCTGTGTGCAATGAGCTGCTTGTTTAATCCCTCTAGTTCACTTGAAAGCTCATTCAAAATCGTTTCCTCTAGGTTTAACCTATTCTGATGAGCTGTTGTTTCCTGACGGAGTTTCTCTTCTTCAGCCTGCCACTCTTGTTCCATCTTGCTGTAAATACTGCGAATTTGCCCGCCATTCTGGATCCATGCTTTCCGCAAAACATCCTCTTCTTGGGTATGACCGAATTGTTCAAGTTCGCGCTGCACATAGTTCATGCGCTCCTCAGCCGAGGTCCACTGCTGCCTGTAATCGGCCAAACGCAACGAATAGTAGCTCTCTCTCGCACTCCGCACGAGCTTTTCTTTGAATTCAACGTCTTCCTCGACCAAACTTAGCTTTGTTTCCAAAACGGATTGCTCCTGCTTTTGCTTCGCAATATGGAGCGATTCCTTCTTCCGTGCTAATCCCTGCAATTGCTCCTCGCATGCTGACATCATCTGATGCCACCCCGAAAGCTTGGCGGTTTCCTCATTCTTCTGTTCATTGACGAGCAACCAATAGGCCTTCGTTTCAGCTTGCGCAGCTAAATAAGCTACCTGCTTCGTATCCATCGTTGCATAGCGAAGCACATACTGGTCCAATTCAACAAGAATTTTTTTGTTTTCTTCAATTTTTTCTTTTAATTCTTTATATTTTTTGAAGCTGTCCCTGTGCATCTCGAAATTATTCGCGAACTCGCCTTGTTCATAACCAGCCATTGCATCTTCTACTGTCGGGATCAACAAGCGATCAAACAACTGGCCCGTTGTTTTGCATTCATCAAAGAAGCTCTCTACCCCGCCCTCTGAGCTATTAATCTTCGCAATCCGCTCCCACTCTGAAGCGATGATATGATAGTCGTTTTCTAATATTTTTTTATATTCTTTCATCGTGGATGGCAGCTTCGCATTCATTCTTTTCACCGTCATCCCGTGGTAGTAATCATGAATTTCACCCTTATCCGCTGCTCGAATATGGCCAGCACTCCCCTTCACAAAAGGAATCCGATCAATCGCATCGGGATCAAGCACTGGATAATCATACACATACCGATACGAATCAATCCCTGTTGCTGTCAGAAACAAACTAATGCAGGTCACGACATATCTCCGAGGTCTTTCACTTAATATCCACTCGATCGCGATATGCGCAGGACCATTTTCAAGACTTAACGTATCTTTGATTTTACGTCCGGCTAACTCTTCGTGAGGCAGAATGGCTTGCATGGCTGACTGGATGAAAACCGTCTTGCCGCCTCCATTTTCCAACAGAATCGCGCCGTTATGTCCATCAAAATGAAACAATTCATCGTTGTAGCGCTTATTTCCGTCCTCGTAGACGACATTTGTAAATCGTATTCTAGAGATCGCTGGCATGTTCGCTTCCCTCCCCCTCAAACGTATGGCTTTGATATAAAAACTCCAAAATACCTCGGTTATACTCGAGTTCCATGAAGTATCGCTGCACAACCACTTTGGCCTTTTCGGTCAATGTAATTTCTTGATTGCCAATATCGATCACCAGTTCTTGCGCGATGAGAAACTTGCGGACAGAATCCATGAAGCTGACCCGGCTAATCGTATTCCCGCTTTGCTTCGCGGCCGTTTCCTTAATATCGTCCATGGCACTCCATTTTTCGATCAGGGCTGTCCAGTTATAGGAGAATTCCTTCTCCATCTCTTTTAATTCCGCTTCTGGATGTGTCTTCAATAGGGAAATACGCTCATTCACAAGCGCCGTCCACTCTTCAATCCCAATAAAACTTCTCGTCGGCTCCATCGTTTGGTAACTATCATAGAAGGCACCAATAAGTACGATAATGCTGACATACATCAAATAAAGATCCGCATTCACGGCGTTCGCCCGCAGATAAGTCCGTTTAATCACTTCGTTATTCATATGAAAAGGCGATAGCCTAGTCTCCGGAATCATATACAGTTGTTCGCCAGCAATAATCGTTACACAATCGACTTCACGCGCAAATTGATCCACAAGTCCGCGTACCACATCGTCTGCCATGTAGGCTTGAAGCCACTCTTTCCCTACCTCGTTATCACGCGCGAGCAAGGTGTAAATCCGAAAAGCCTTCATTACCGTTCCATTTTCAAGTCCGATTGTCATCCTGTTCTCCCCATGTAATTAACATATTCTGTATGCTAAATCTATCATTAACCTTAATGATGTCCTGTTGTTCAATCACAACCAAACAGCGATTTCCTAGAAGTGCATACATATCTTCCAGCAACGTTCCCTGTTCTTCATTTTGCTCTGTATCCATATCCACTGCGCGCAAGGGGCTTCTTTGATGCAGATAGATCCAAAAATCATAGAAAGCTCTCTCTGCTAGCAATTTTGCATGTTCATGTCCTTCGAATTGTTGGATAAAAACGTTCACTTCAACATGGTCCTGCTCTTCCATCATGTGCAGAAGCAGCTCCATAAGAAGCTTGTACAATTTTTTCTGTATCGTTTGGTACCGGTATTCCTCGCTGTCTCCACCAATTTCTAGAAACGTATCATCCCGCTCCTGACCGCTGCTGTCTTCCAGCAAATTTTGCTGAGCCCACACTGTCAAAAGCGACCACATCTTCGACTCTTGCACCGGTAAGAACGGTGCTATCACGCCTTGCATCGTCTCTGGCGGCAGCGGCGTACTGAAGATAAGAGAAGCAATATCCTGATCGAAATTAAAGGAATCCAGTCCCGTATAATATAAGGATTCTTGTGCTGCGCCCAAGGCATGTGATTTGAGCACCATACTCTGATGAAAAAGAACGGAATGCTCACCATGCACCTTCTCCAGCTCATTGGATATCCGTAAAATTAACTCATAAGGTCGCTGATCTGCCTGTCTAACAGTCTGTGCCTGAACACGATCCTTGGTCTCTTTGACGAATTGGCGTAATTCTTCGAATTCCTCATTCTCCATGTGCAAGCGCAAATAGATATCTTCTAACAGACCTTTGTAACGTACGAATGTTTCCTCCGACACTATGTTTCTTTTCAATTCATGCTCTAGCTTAACCATCCGCTCCTGAAGAGCTTCCACATCAATCCGCATTTCGTTAATTTGGCGCAGCGCACCTTCGAACTCGCCCTTCTCCAATTGCTTACGCAATACCAACTGATGGATGGATAATTGAAATTCCGTATAAAATTCTTTGGTCGCAAAAATAAGCTCCAACCCATCTTCGTCGAGCGTGTAGTACTGCGTATTTGTTTTTAAATCAAAGGCATTCGCTTTGAGAATCGATATGTAAATATGCTCCGTCTGCCCCGATTCCCAGTTCATAAATGTAAAATCCCGTTTCTTCCCTGTCGTCGGGCGAAACAATTGCGTAATCTGCCTAGCCAGATCCTCAAATCCAGCTTCGTCCAAATCGATGAAGATCCCCGTCACCTTTTGAAGAAACTCCGCTAAGTCTTTGACACCTGCCTTGTTATTTCGCATCAACTTCTGCTCAAAAAAATAAAGCAGCGTGAGCAGCCCAAGTTCCATAAAGTCGATTGGTTTGTTTTGTCGATCGGTTTGCCGCTTTCTCTGCAGCTCATAAAGCGGATCAAAAAGCGCTAGCTTGGTCATCCGTTCCCGAAACCCGGAAATCACTTGACCAATTTCTACGTAGTCCATGCTGTGTGCCTCCAAATCCTGCAAAGCTCGTGTGATGGAAGTATCTCTTGGGGGAAATAGCCTCCTGATGCTAGACACTGGTTAATTATCTTCCGTTCTTCCTCCGTAAAATGAGAGGTAAAAGTTTGCAAGGCCTGCTCATGACTACGCTGGTATTCTTTTCCTTTTGCAAATTTTCTGCTCAGACATGCTCTGTAAAAAGGAAAGGCCAATTTAGCTGGTCTACCAAAAAGTTTAATCACCTGCTCATTAAGTAGATGCCATATGTGAATACCTTTTTTATCGATATCGCCAAAATAATAGAATTCATGCACAGGATCCTTAAGCGGAAGCTGCATTGACAGCAGCTCAATGCTCTTCGTTATGCGATAGCCTCCACCAAAAATTAGCGTTGCAAAAGGAACATCAGGCAATGCCTGCAGCAACGCTTGATACGTTGTTTTATTTTCAACAATTAGATGCCTATGGACCTCATTCGTTAAACCATATGGATTCACAGCAAACATTAAGGGGTCATCAACGAGAAGAATAAGGAACTTGTCCCACAAACCTATTCGGGTCAGCAGCTCTCCTCCCCGCTTCTCTGTTATCCATTTCTCATCTGCAACAAGCTCGAAGCTTCGCTCTGGTGCCGGTACTGGGGTAGTTGGAAGCATATACTCCTTCAAATAAGTGTCGATCATTGCAATGTAAAGCTTATCTTGCTCCCAAATTTCCGCTCCTAATGAATAATAGGCATCCAGTTGAATATCAGGATGCAGCAGCATTCTGGCCTGATGGATGTCCTTGTGCGTATCTACTTTTAACCGATTCTTCTGCACGCTATATTGATAGGCAAGGGATGGTCGTTTACCCGTTCTCCCCTTGCTCTGAACCATCTGAATGATCTTCTCAGCTTCAAGCTCAAGTACTGACTGAGCGAATTGTTCGTAAGTACATGGTTGGCCATCGAATAGTGCATATAATTCGTCAATAGAAACTTTAACTTTCTTTAATGATAGTAAGTGCGTACGTATACGCGAATTGAAATTCATGCATTCATGCTCCTAGTAAAGTGAGATGATTCTATTATATCAGAAATTAACTTCTAAACAGTTTAACGAAGACTACTGAAAATATTACCTTCTTTTTTGCGCGGCAGCGCGACGGGTATTCATCATATTTCACCAGATGGTCTATGTTTCATGGGAAGAAATCGAAAACCTGCACTCAAATGCGTTAATTATTGCCATAATGGAAACTACTGGTTTCATGGATGTTTCAGTAGTAACTAAAAAGTCTGCTTAATCTCCAGAGTAGCCGTGGGAGATTAAGCAGACTTTTTACCATTTACCGGGGCACTTACTTCTCGCCAGGAAATAAAAGAGCAACAATGTTGCATACGTCATCTACTTGCTCAATATAGATTCTAAATTTTTTGACCACTATACGGGTTATTCCTCTGTATTCACCAAACTCCTCCGTATAGGCCTTGCCAATTATCGGATTCTTCAAGTAATCTTCAACTTCCAAAACAACCTGAGAAATGAAATCAAATGTTTCTTCCGGAGTAAACCGTTCACTGCGAAACTGAATTAGCTTTGCCCTAACAGTAGGGAGCCATATGATCGAGCGATTATTCATTATGCAAAATCCTTAGGTGACAATGATTTCAAAAGCTCCGTAGTCGACATTCCCTTACCTTGTTTATATTCTTCACGGCTTCCAGTAATCATGTTCTTAAGTTCTGGATTCGCTGTAACTTCAGAACTAATGGAAAGATGATCTTCCTCTTGAAGAACAACCGTAAATTTTCCTTTTCCAGGAATAAGAAATTGACGAACTGAATGCTCACTACTCATATTGATGATAGTGTTCATAAGTTCTTCGGAGCTATTTACTTTTTCCATTACGATCACCACCTATCCTCTTGTTCATTTATTATAACATTAATTTCTTCACAAAAACATTCACTCACAATTCACCACATATCCCCCGCACACTTGAATATATTTAATAACAAGCTTTATTTCCCTATGTCTGATTAGCGTCTGCTTATCATAAACGCCAAGGAGGTGTCCCCATGACAGAGCCCTTATTTATCGTTTCCAAAGAGGATTGGTCACTCCACCGCAAAGGATACCAAGATCAAAACAGACATCAAGAGAAGGTCAAAGATGCCATTAAACAGAACCTTCCTGATCTGGTTACAGACGAAAGCATTGTCATGTCCAATGGAAAACAAGTCGTGAAGGTACCGATAAAAAGCTTGGACGAATACCGCTTCCGCTACAACTTCAACAAAGGCAAGCATGTCGGTCAAGGCGACGGCGATTCGCAGGTTGGCGATGTGCTGGGCACAGACCCGCAGCCTGCACAAGGCCCAGGTAAAGGCGAAGGCGCTGGTGATCAAGCCGGCGATGATTATTACGAAGCCGAAGTGAGTATGGAAGAGCTGCAAGCGATGCTGTTCTCGGAGCTCGAGCTGCCGAATTTGCAGCAAAAAGAGAAGCGGAACATGACGTCCACCGAAGTGATTTTCAACGATATCCGCAAAAAAGGGATCATGTCCAACATCGACAAGAAGCGGACGATCCTCGAAAACATGCGCCGCAATTCGCGAGGCAGCTCACCGGGCATCCATCATATTTCACCAGATGATTTGCGTTTCAAAACATGGGAGGAAATCGAAAAACCGCACTCCAATGCGCTTATCATTGCCATGATGGATACCTCTGGTTCCATGGGCTCCTTCGAGAAATACATAGCCCGCAGCTTCTTCTTCTGGATGACCCGCTTCCTGCGCACGAAATATGAGAACGTTGAAATTGTGTTCATCGCGCATCATACCGAGGCTAAAGAGGTCACAGAGGAAGAGTTTTTCACAAAAGGCGAGAGCGGCGGCACGATCTGTTCTTCGGCCTATCAAACCGCGATTGATATTATTGATAAAAGGTACCCCCCTTCTCAGTTCAATATTTATCCGTTTCATTTCTCGGACGGGGATAATTTAACTTCCGATAACGAGCGCTGTGTGAAGCTGATTACACAATTAATGGAGCGCTCGAACATGTTCGGCTACGGGGAAGTGAATCAATATAACCGCAGTTCTACACTTATGTCCGCATTCCGTCATATCAACAATCCGAAATTCCTACATTACGTCATCCGTGAAAAAGGTGAAGTATATAAAGCGTTAAAAACCTTTTTTACCAAACAGGAAGGAGTGCCTGTACAGTGAGTAAATCCGAAATCCAGAAGCTGGAATATGCCATTGATGAAATCACGGAGATCGCGAAGGGCTTTGGGCTCGACTTCTTTCCCATGCGGTACGAAATTTGTCCAGCAGAAATTATCTATACCTTCGGTGCCTACGGAATGCCGACACGCTACAGTCACTGGAGCTTTGGCAAAAATTTTCATCGCATGAAAACGCAGTACGATTTTGGACTTAGTAAAATTTACGAATTGGTCATCAATTCGGACCCGTGCTACGCCTTCCTTTTAGACGGAAATTCGCTGATTCAAAATAAATTGATCGTCGCGCACGTGCTTGCCCACTGCGACTTTTTCAAAAATAACGCACGCTTCTCCAAAACAAATCGCAATATGGTCGAGAGCATGTCCGCTACGGCTGAACGCATCCGCCAATATGAAATTGAGCATGGGATCGATGAGGTTGAACAATTCATAGATGCTGTCCTTGCCATTCAAGAGCACATTGACCCTGTACTCACGCTAACGTATGGCCAGTCTCGCAAACGCCAAGAAAATAACAAAGCGGCTGCACCAGCGGCGCGGTCGGAAGCCACCTACGGGTATGAGGATTTATGGGACTTAGATAGCCGAAACAAGGCTGCTGTCTCCTTGGATAAAGTAGATACGAAGCGCTTTCCGCCGAAGCCCGAGAAGGATCTCCTTCTTTTTATCGAGGAACATGCCCCTTATATGGAAGATTGGCAACGGGATATTCTGACCATGCTTCGCGATGAAATGCTCTACTTCTGGCCGCAGCTCGAAACCAAAATCATGAACGAAGGCTGGGCTTCGTACTGGCATCAACACATCCTGCGCGAAATGGATTTGACCGAGGAAGAAACGATTGAGTACTCCAAACTGAACTCCTCTGTCGTCGTTCCCTCTCGCCATTCTTTAAATCCCTATTATTTAGGTGTCAAAATATTTGAAGACATCGAGAAGCGCTGGGATGCACCGACCGATGAGGAAATCCGCAAATTCGGGCGGACACCTGGGCAAGGCAGGAAGAAAATCTTTGAGGTTCGCGAATATGAATCCGACACCTCATTTATCCGCAATTATTTGAATAAACCATTGGTTGAAGAGTTAGACCTATATGTGTTTGAGAAGAAAGGTCCTGAGTGGAAGATCACGGACAAAACGTGGGAAAATACGCGAGATCAGCTCATTTACTCCAGAGTAAACGGTGGTTTCCCTTACATCGTTGTTGAGGATGGTGACTATCAGCGTAACGGGGAGTTGTATTTGAAGCACGCTTATGAAAGCGTGGAGCTGGATTTGAAGTATGTCGAGCGGACACTGCCGTATATTTATAAGCTGTGGGGTAAGACCATTCATATGCATACGATGGTGGAGGATAAGCCGGTGTTGTTTAGCTTTGATGGGAAGAAGCATCATCGGAGGTTTTTGTGAGAGAAAGCCTACCTTTGTAGGGGAGATCATTATAATTCGCTTACACAATATGTAAAAAGGACCATTGGGGTTCACGGATTACCCAGTGGTTCTTTTTCAACTCAAATATTTCATTCATTTAAAAAACTGACTCATTTAGTAATCGATTCATGATCAACAGTTAAGATTGTGTTTCATGCCGCCGATCTTGAACGAGGACTCACGTATAGCTCACCGTTATCTAGCAGCTTGTAGGATACGACATATCGGTCCTCCATGTAATAATAGGTGTCGTGCTATTCGCGAGAGAGCATCATTATCCCTATTTGAACGACCTTTTGCTCCACTCGCCGAATAATTAATCTTATATACGCTTGTTTCCTGCACGCTGTAATGATCGCTTTTGAATTTCTCGGAATCGATTTCCCGCCGTTTCGGTCCATTGCACAATCAATTACAGTTCACCACGCTCTATCTCTTCAACCATCTCTTCAGTGGAATAAACTTTCCCTTGCTTCATGTCTTGCTCGGACAGATATTATCTACCCTTCGGTGCTTATTGGATGCCGACTCGCTTTAGCCATTGAAGCTTCGGTAAGACGTTCAACATAACTTAGATAAATTTACTAGTTGGTCATTCCATTAACGGATTGTGGGAGAGCTGGATTTAATAGTTTGAAAAAAGGTGTAAAACCCTTATATGTAATTAAATAGGAATAAAAAACCATTCTAAATATTGTATCTAGGAATAGTTATCCAAAATATCGATTGCCTCTTGAATCATTAATAAATGTTTTGAAAAGGAAGACACTAGCAAACGGTAATGCTCCATTTTGAATTGACCAAGTAACCCTTTCTCCCATTGCTCTAAGGTTTGCTTAACAATTTTCTCACTCACATGTATCATATACTTCCTAAGTGTCATACCGCTTACATTCGGCAACGGCACCACGTTAAACTGCATCATAAAATATCGTTGGTACTGCTTGACTGCTTCCCGGACCTGCTTCTTCCGCTGTTCTATGGCGTGCTGTTTCGTTAATACACCTAGTAGGACCGTAGCAGCAACAGCAAATATAGCGATAGGTGGAAAAACGTTCATCAAGGCATAGGTTATTGTATGCCAACCCGCCGCCAGCCCAAGCGTTCCGACCACTGCCGATCCCATGCCTACCATAAAGGCTTGTTCAGAGACTCCCATTTTAAAATCGATAGAGATGGAATCATTGGCTTGCTTGGCCAAATTAAAGGCAGACAGTCGCTCTATATCCGGTACCTGATTTTGAATATGGGCTTTCCAATCTTCTTGATACTGCTCTCCTGCCTGTGACATTAGAGCGCTCATTTCCTTACCTACTTGTTGCGGCTTTAAGAACTGCTCCATGACCCGTTCTACTACCGTTCGATCATCGATGACCGAATCCTGTTGCGATAATTTGGACCCAGTTATTTCTTTACTTGCTTCATTCGCCTTCTTTACAACCCAATTGACTACACTCCCCGCTTTTTTAGCGGTATCGCGTATGCCTGTATACCATTCGCCATCTTTTTCAACTTCTTTGCACATGGATTTCTCTTTGGCCAAAAAATAAACGTCCATTTTTTCATATAAGTTATCAAAAAAGGACTCAACACTTTCCGGAACGTACTGCCATAGCTGTTTCTCCCGAAAAGTCATCTGCTCACAGATGTTTAAATATTGGCTGGCCATGGCTTGAATCGTGATTTGTTCCTGCAGCAAAACTACGAGTTTTTGCTGGTTATGGGAATTCGGATCGGTTAGAACAACGTGGAACTTGTCAATTGATGCTTTTAAGGATTGTTCAATATTATTCGCTAAGCTTTCATCAATTTCTTTTAATTGCCGAAAGGTATCTTGAAACGCAATCAATCCAATAATCGGCTCTAGTACCCGGTATTTGCTCATTAGTCAGCCTCCAACTTTAAGGTTGTAGAATCATGTGACGAAGTGTTCGTTTTGCCGGCGCGACTAGTTCCTGCACTCGTTTGAACGCTTTATCAGGATTATCAAGCGTATACTTTACCGCTACAGCTGTGCCAATTGCTGCTAAACAGCCAATCCATACGGGTCCACCTATTAAGGTACCCACAGCTAAAGCACTTCCTGAAACGATTGTTCCCTTCCCTGCTTGAACAAGACTCTTCTTCTTGTCCTCTGACTTGTACAATGAATAAACAAGTCCACCTGCAGCAATAGGTAGCAGGACTGGATTAGCTGAGGCAATGGATGAGACAAGATAAGACCCCGCCAAGTTAGATATACGGCTCGGATCCCCTTTTTTCCCTAAAATCAGACTTCCCAATAAAGCTATAGATCCACCTAATAGCTCAGGACTGTTAATCGTCAAGGCATCAGCAAGGAACGGCTTTGAAATTCCTATCTGCTGCAAGGAATCGGCTATTCGATCGAATTGATGCTGGGTAAATGATAAAAATGGATTAATCCCACTTACAGATGCTGTATCACGAAGGAGATGTTCCGCTGCCTGTGAAAGCTCCGTAACAAACGAATCATCCGAGCTAACATCTTTCACCGCTTGTAAAGAGCCTAGGAAGCTATGTTGTCCGTCCAACAAGTGATGGTACTGTGAGCCGCCGATATGGGTGGAATTATAAACAGAATCGATTGCTTTGTCATATGCGTCAAAGTTATGGTTGAACTCCTGGGCCATCCACTGTGCCATTGAATGGCTTCCTATAGTCAAACCTGCATCCAATGGAGCAAATGTCTTGTCAACTGAGGGTAGATCTAACTCAAATCTGCGCATTCTTCTTTTTTGGTGCGAATTCATAGAGCAGCTCCTTTAACAAAATCTATTCTCAAGAAAAATAGAGATAAAAGAGTCTTCAGTTCTATAAGAAAAGAAGGCTCTCTCATTCTATTTTTACGATTTTCTCGTCGGACACTCCAAACAAGACGTTTGCAAGATTATATTATATAACCATTTTATTAAAATTCTCGATATCCTGCTTAAGAAGGGCCAGCACCTCTTCGTATTTTCGCATTTCCTGATCCCGGTTCTGAATGCTCTTCTGCAGTTTGTTACGCTTCGCTTCCGACTCCTTCAGCACATCGTTGATGAAATCGGAGCTGATTTCTTGAAGAGAGTGCTCCACCTCGCGCAGCTTAAGATTCATTTTATCTGTTGTATCATTCAGAATCACATCAGTTTGTTCATAGAATAGCTGTTTCAGTTTCTCGACGTCACCACCTTCTACCTTACCCATACCGAATTTATCTGTAATCCGCTTCCGATAAACACCACTATCCAGATCAAAAGTAGGTAGTGATATCTTATTGATTGTCTTCTGGACCGGTACGATGACTTCATTGAAATCGAAGCTCTCGTCTGAAAGATCATGGATCCGCAACATAGCCGTTTTCAGATCATTGACGAGCTTCTCCAGGTTCATGATCTCATCATAAGAACTTTTCAAGCCTTTCTCCAGTTCAATCGCAAAATCTGCCACCTGATCAATAGTCTGGTGGACGTTCGCATAAGAATAAGTTCGGTTTTCGTAAACGTCACGGCTCTTGAGCCATAGAAATCCGTATCTTTCTGACTTGACGAATTCGCGTCGAGACTCCTTCGACTCTTGGAAACGACGATAATTTTGGGCGATGCTTTTGAATTCTGTTTGAAGTTCGTTGAATTTCTTTTTGACCTTAGTAATAAAGTTATCAAAAATCAAATCCACTTCTTTACGGGCCCGCTCCATCGTCATTACAACGGCCTTATATGTTTTTTCGATATCCTCACCCGAGGATTCACTAATTAACCTCAGGTCATTCCGCAGCTCGTCCATCAAATTTGATAGTTGCTTGATAAATGCATCCTGCTGTGCCATGAGTAAATGGCCGAAGCGATTCTTCAAGATCTCTTCCTTCCGACTTTGCACCTCTGGAATACGTACGTCGCGTATCTGCTCGATATTGGACAATCCGATGAGCAGTTCTGGTGTGAGCTTGTCAGTGGCGAACGTCCCCTGCAGCAACTTCAGTACATGCTGTTGCTCGTTTGACAGATTCTGCATATGTTTCCCAATTGTATACGCCATGGATGACACAAAGATCGGCGGCATGCTGTTTCTCAAACTTTGCATAATCGGATTGTCCGGATACATTCGAATCATTGGCATAATAGTATTTTCAGCTTGAGATTGCAATTTATCCGTAATGTATTTTAATGCATGCCGAAGAGACGGATATTTATTGCCATCGCCATACAAGACAAGATCGAATTTGCTGCCTACAAGTAAGATATTGACTATCCCTTTGTCCGGAATATTCTGGGTCAACAGCTCCACATCTACCGAATCCATGAACTGTGAGGTATAACTTAATAGGAAGACAACGTCGCACTGCCCTAGATAATCCCTTGTCCGCTGCCCACGCGACAGAATCGGATCATTAATCCCCGGTGTATCTACAATATCCATGTGTTGGAGTGATTCGTCAGGGATGTACAGTATGGTGCTTTTTACAATTGGCGTAAATTTCCCTTCCGCCCCGACATATTGCTGCAGCTCGCCGATGAGTTGACTTGTCTCCTGCATCTCAGCGAGCTCTATTGTCGTACCCAGGTAATCATCAATGCGTAGTCCGCCTTGTTGAACAGACAGGACAAGCTCATGAGCAGCTTTAAGCTCGTCGGGCGCATTCAACATTGCAATGATTTCCTGGTGCGATAGCTTCCGTTCCTTTTTCATTGTCATTTCCTTAACTCTTCTGCCAATCCTCGCTATGCCGCCAGTTGGCTCTTCAGACAGCTTTTCCCTCATTCGATCGATTAGCTCCTGGAGCTTTTTAGCCTTGCTGTGAATGACGTCCCACTCTTCCCGGGTGAAAAACTCAATCTCCGCTCTAGGCGAATCGGCATAGGTAATTACGGTGAGAGCTGCCGTCATCGGTGTGGATGCCTTTGGCAAGACATCCTTTCCGTCGAAGAGTAGCGCATTAAGAAAGGAGGATTTGCCCGCCTTGATCTGACCGACAACACCAATTTTCAACTTCCTATTCTCCTCAAGCACATACTCCGCATCTTTACGAAAAGAACTCGAGAATTCAGCGATGGTATGGTAATGATCAAGTCCAAGCACATCCTGGTGCACCTTGTATTTGTCTGTGATATTTTCAAACAGCCGAATATACTTGCTGATTGTCTCTAGGTTTTGAGTTTTCACGTTCAGTCTCCTCGGTAGATAATTGTTCTAACAGAGCCGATCTACAAGCCTCATCTAAAGCCGATGCAGTTTTGACGGCGTAGGTCTGCAGCTCCTTACGAAGTAAGTGCTGCAGTAACGGCAGCCCTTGCACAGGCAGGTTGTATTGCATAAGTTCAGGAGGAAGGAGAAGCTCGTAAACAGGCTCTCTTGTGGACAATATGGATTCCTTCATTATGTTGGTCAATAACTTGAGCTCTTCGTGCAAAAGAAGACGAGTCTCTGGTCCAACAGGGTAGGTTGGAATATCAGAAAACAGCTCCATTGAAACTACATCTATCCGCTTCAAGACAGATTCGCGGATGGATTCGGCCAACAGCATTGATTGACTGCTGAATGCCACACTCATATCTCTGGCATCAATCCGATAGCTGCGAATCTTAAGCATCTCTTCCAGTTGAAAGCGAAAGCTCTCGAATAGACTCGCAGTGGTTTTTTTCCGGGCAAACATATGCTCCAACCGGCTTAACAACTGCTCCTGGAGCTCTAGCTTTACCGGTAGTTCCCCAGTCTCCATTTGGTCGATGAGAGGTTGGATATCCTGCTCAAGCAGCGACTCTGTTTGGAGTTCCAGAAAACGTAAGATGAATTTCTTCCGATAAGCCGTCTTCTCCTCTTGAATTAGCTTTTCAATCAGAAGTGGCGTCTTTATCATCAGCTGGATACCTGTTAACATGACCAGATACGGCTCAAGTCTATCGTTATACGCACTGACATTAGTTGTATGCGTGGCAATCGATGCCCTCTGCTCCGCAATAAGACGGACAAGCAGCTCCCTTTCTGTATTGTTGGAAGCGAAAACTGCACGATGGTTAAGCTCCTTCAATGATTGCCTTGCTGTCATTACGGCATCGTTTGCAGCCTTTTTGTATATGTCTGCCAACTCCCGGAATTCATCTGTCCAATCAACAATACGCTTTTTGCCCTTCGCTAGTTTTTTCAAATGTGCTCCCAATTTATCAGGAGCGTATTCCTTTTTGAGCTTAGAAGAATACGCCGCCACACCGCTGCAGGCGATACCACGATCCTTAAGCGTTTTTTTTACAGTGTTAATTACCCGCTTGATCTCTTCCGGCAGCTTGACATCAGCTTTGTTCAAGACGATAAATAGCTCGCTATTCGGCTCCAGGCTCTGAAGAAATCGGATATCATCTTCAGGTATGACACCCTTCTCGATATCGATAACCCAGATAATCGCATCAGCAAGGTTTAGAGCAGCGCGGGCGACTGACTCGTCACGATCAGCTTCACTTTTATGCTGATCGGATCTAGAGTATCCCGGCGTGTCGAGCACAACATAAGGAAATCCTTTGCCTATCTTAGCCCTAATCAGCAAATGTTGAATCAAAGGAGCCAGATTCAAACGGTACTTTTGAGCGAAAGCATGCGTAAGAGCCCCTACAGCCTCCTCATCCAAAATAGCTGTGCTACCATAAACATTAACTACCTTACAGATCGTCCGACTGTCCGACATGATGTAGGTAGGTACCGATGTTGTTGGTGTCGTATCTACAGGAAGAATATCCTGACCAATAATGGAATTGATCAAATGTGATTTGCCCGCGCTGAAGCCGCCACCTATCGCCACCAACAGCTTCCCCGCCACTTCTGGCACTTCGATCCACTGGCCAAGCCGTTCGCAAAGCTCTAGGAGCTGGGGATAGACCTCCTCACAGACTGGATATGAATATGTCCGGAATTCCTGCAGAAATTGCCACTGCAGCCGCTCTTTAAAATCAATATAAGCCTGCTGACTCGCAGTTTGTTGGTCCGACCGGTTTACCAACTCAGAAATAAGTCGGATTCCTAAGTCCCGATCGGAGATATATCGGTTCAGCGGATCGAAGTCCTCTAGATCATCAAGTTCATCCCATATGGACAAGAATATTCCTCTTCTCTACGATCTGATTTCGAATCACTTCTAACTCTTCAATCGTTTCCTTCAGATTATTCAGGAATTGATCGTCGTTCTCTTTAGCTTCCCACTTGTCCTGCTTGGCTTGTTCCAGAGACGCTTTAACATCAGTCTGCCGCTGTGCAAGATCACTCTGCATTTGCTGCATGAACTGTTGATTGACTTCCTCCAATGAACGAATAATTTCCGGCTGCAGCTTCTCTAGAATTTCCGGTATGACGTTAGCTTCCAGATGCTCGCGAATCCGCTTCTCCTGATTCATAAACAACTTGATAATATCAGGTGCGAAGAATAGCAATACCTCCAGCCAAGGTGCAACGATCGCCGTCAGGATCGCTACACCGCCGATCATCGCCCGGAATGCTGGATTAGAAATCGTATCTACGAATTTCTCTAGGTAATGGCCTTCCGATTGCTCGAACGAAGAAAGTTCTAGTAATTCCTCAATTTCAATGTTCTTTCGGTTAATCTTTTCGTAACTATTGCTGAGAACAGCGCTCACACGGCTCTCGATGGAATGAACAAGTACTGGACGCAAAATTTGGTTTAATGTCTTCTTAAATGGCTCTGCACCGCCTTTGACCGAACGGGTCAACGTCTCCAGATTGTCCATTAGCGCAAGACGGACGTCATCCTGAATTTCCGTCACCGTCTGGTACCCAAAGGTCTGAGCGATGTTGCGGGACTCGGCTTCTACTTCGTTCTCGAGGTGTATCAAGCTTCGTTCAAACCGTTTTATTTTCTCTTCGATCTCAGCAATGTCGAGCGTATGGTGCTTGTAACGGATCTGAAGATCGCGATATACGCGGTCTACTGCTTCCAGTGCTTTCGGCTCCAAATGCTTAACCAGCAATTCCGGCTGATTCAAGGATGCCAGTGTATGGTGAAAAGAATCAATATTCCCGGTTTTCGCAGAAACATGACCTACATCTATCGTATATCCAGCAAGATTTTCTGCTGTTTGGGCGGCCAACTTGATGATACTTTCCAAATCAGAAGGTAGCTTCTGGTCCGATTTAGAAATGAGGATGGAGCAATCCATCTCATACACGTTCAGTTCCTTAAGAAAATCAAGCACCGAGTCCTTCAAGCCATATTCCGACTCAGTGAGGACGAGATAGTAGACGCCATTCCGGATGTAAGACAATATCGCATTATTGTGTTCTTGCAAAGCGGAGTCAATGCCAGGCATATCGACAAGCACGATATTGTTCAGCTCTTGAAGAGCATCAGAACGTAAATAGACGTGAATATGGGAGAAATCTTTTGATGTAATTGATTTGATAGACTCCAGCTCAAATGATTCCATCTCTCCATTTTTCTTAAAACCTACGATATGCTCGTGCGTACCATAGCGCAGTTCAGCGGCAATTGCAGTCTCGGGCAAGAAATCGGTTGGCAGCACATCACGCTGCAGGAAAGTATTGAGCAACGTACTTTTTCCAGCGTTAAAGGTACCGATTAGTGGAACGAGAATACGGAAATTGATAATTTCAGCTTCAGTTAATTCATTTTGCTCCAGAATGTGGGGAGCTACTTGGTTTTGCAATCCCTTTTCTTTCACTTGTTCCAGTAAACTTATTAGATTTTCACGGTAATTCATATTAATCGACTCCTTCTATTCATTGTATTTCAGGTAAATAAGTTGGCTATGTACTGAACTCATGCTCTTCTTTCTTTTGTGTTGAGCAGCACCGGAGGTCCGTATTTCATATCCAGTAGCGCTAAGTACCACTTGACGAAAGAACGTATCAAAGTATTTCCGGCCATCCCATTGTTTTGTAAGAGCTGGTTTACGCTTCTAGCGAGCGTCGAATCAAAAGATTCGCACAGATCATAGGAATCAGCGTACAATTCAAAGATTCTGGACGCTAGTTCAATCGTTTGATGATCCGTCCACTGACTCAACCTGTAGACGCTGCCTCCTGCTAATGCCGTGAGGCGCTCCAAGAAAGCATCTCCTGCCGTTGCCTTTCCCACCGCAGAGAAGATTAATGTCACCGGTGAGGGCGGAATCAACCCGCTTTGCTCTACGTAAGTCAGTATTTCCCTAAGTAAAGCCAGCACACGTTCAAACTGTTTCTTATCCCCATGTGTCTCCACTTCGAATTCGTCAAACGCCACAACCAGACCATCATAACCGGATAGACGGCAAAGAATTGCAAGACCCGCCAACGCTTCCAAGAATGAATGCGTCCGCTTGTCCAAGCTTCTGTCGATCAACGACTCAATCTGAAACTGTGATTGCCTCAAGCCTGTTTCCACTGCGATATCATGGATTAGGCTCCGTATCGGGAATTCCTCTCCTCCCGAAAAGACGGATTCCAGCTGAAATGCGAAGTTGTCTAGCTTCCCGAAACGCTGCAATAGCTGAATCGTCTCGAAGTAATCTTTAATTTTGTACATGCCGCTCGAGGGAAAAGAAAGGACATTATGCCCTCGCTCAATGGCCTTTTCATATAGTGAGATGACAGGGCTCTCATTCGCACCATCCGGAAACTGAAGGTTTCTACAGATGGCGCGGAAGAGCAGGTTCGGTTCACTCATACTTACACTACGTCCGTCGAGCTCAACCCTGGTAAAGACAGAACCCCTTTTACTGGCGGTATGTCGTAGGACTTCAATCACATGGCTTTTGCCCGTGCCAAACGGTCCGGTGATCAAATGGATGCCAGGCAAGTTAAGATCAGAACGGCATTGTTCTGCCCATCTTTCAATTTCAGCGTAACCAATCGTTAGCCGTTCTACATGTCTATGAGGAACTAGGCCAAAACGGAGGGATTCCAGCGATTTTAGCACTGACATATCACCGTTTAAACCGAAATACGGCTCCCATGACTCCACCTTCTCATTAGTCAATTGGTCCAGTGAGGCGATCGGGAACCGCCATGCGGCCCTCCTCAAGCCATTCTTTACGATCTGAAGCCGTTGGCCTACTGCGGGATAAACATCCGCACACCGTTCAAGGAAACCCTTTCGGCTAACAGTAAATACGAGCGTGCCGTTCAGAACACCCGTCGTGCATCCGTCTATCAACCGACGAATGACATTGGCGGAAATACGGAGCTTCTCCAAAGCAGTTGACTGCTTGTTATAGACGAAATGGTCCTCCTGTTCGGTCAGAAGGAGTAGGGAACCCGAGGCATTTAGCATTGTTAAGGCAGAGAATACCGTTTGCAGAATCAACTCAGCATTCTTCTGAGTAAGTGAGCCCTTGACACCGTTCAGTCCGAAACTATTAAGCTCAGCCACCGAAACCTTCTCTCCCAGTAAAAAAGATTGAAGCGCTTCGTCCTGAGCTAAGCCTTGCTGTTCCTTCTGGCATAACCACCAAATCGCATTCCTAAATCCGGCATGCGGTAGCGAGTGATCCTTCTGAAGCAACATCTCCAGCTCCACTTCACCAACTTCAGCTATTTTGGCAACAATCGCAGGGAACGACCTAACCAGAATGCCATTGATGTTGGCCTCCATATTTTTCAATACATACTGCGTAATCTGTTTCCAATCGTTTAACGGTAGGTCGTTTGAAAGTTCCACCTCGGTGACTACCAGGCCTTTCCAAAGCGCAAGTTGTCTGATCGATTGAGTTAACACACCCCGTCGCTCTGCATGATCCCCCTCCACAAAACGACATGTCGCCCCTCCTCTGGATACATAAGCATCAATAAGTTCCTGCTCTACATACTTAAGGTACGAGCTAAAGGCATTTTTTTTTGAGTCCATAGTCGCATTCCTCTTTTAGTTATATCAAATATTTTTCACAACTCACCAAGCAAAGAGTCTTCTTCCAAAACTCTTTACACCTTCCCACGCACTAACAGCAGTGCGCTTTACAGAGTCCCAAGTATCTCAAACAATTTCTTTAGCAACCGTTCTTACTTTTCGATTACTTATCCTCAAGCTCTGATTTCCATCATTTTTATATCCTATCAAATTTAATATATATCATACAAAGATGGGACAAAGGATGAAAAAAAAAGCATTCTAGCACAGGAAAGTAATCTATTTCGACATAGATTTACCGAATTCCTCCATTTTAGGAACACAAGTAGTTCATTAGGCTTATTACCAAAACCCCAAATTCAGCAGTACTTTCTATAGCACTTCTGATCTACGCACTTGTAGGTGAAAAGCAAATATACGCCGTTACCGGCGCTTCCAGATAATAATCTTGTATTTGGGGTCATTATTGTAGGAGAGAATAAGGTTAGGATGGTTGATATGTTACTATTATCCTCAACACACTATTCTTCGATTAAATGTTTGACAACCTCCTTCTTTGCATTCGCATAGCGATGTCAATGGCTTGAAAAAAGGAAATCTCGCTAAAAATTGCAGACCAATATTCCGATATAGAAATGGTCAGATACTCAGAAATATAGGAGGAACCTCATGGACATTCCAGCTATGTCAATGTCATTAGCCCAAAACAATTTATCCCAAGCAGTTGGAATTAGTGTAATGAAAATGGCGAAAGAGCAAATGGCCGACCAAGGCCAGCAAATGGTTCAAATGATTGAACGCAGTGTACAGCCGAACTTAGGCGGAAATCTTGATATACGTGTGTAAATCGAAAATAACGAACTGACGTTCCCGAACTCAAACTCATCGATAACCACGATTTACAAGTAAATAAGGGACCCACGTTCCTCTTCGGAATCGTAGGTCCCTTATTAATCCTCGCTGTCTAGTGCTTTCAGTCTGAACTGCACGAGCTTCTCCTCTTATTCTAAGCTAAATAACGTATTTAGCGGCACCTGCAAATCTTTGAATAGGAAAGAATGGATAGTATCCTGTTCTGTATATAAATGCTGTACCTGGTAGCAGCCATCCTGCAGCCAGTATACGTGAACTGTTCGATTGCCTGGATCGACAATCCAATACTCCTGTACCCCATATTTCTGATATAAATTGAACTTCTCATTAAAGTCTTTCAATGCCGTAGATGGGGATAGCACTTCAATGATTAGAGTTGGAGCACCTTGGCAGCCACTTTTTGCAATCTGATCCTTCGAGCAAACGACTGAGAGATCGGGCTGGGTGACATGATCGGGCGACTCATAATCTTCACTTTCGCTAAAAAACACATCAAATGGAGCCACAAAAACAAAGCAATTCCGATTCTGCAAAAAAGTCCGTAGAGCATAATAAAGCTCTCCTACAATATATTGATGCAATGATGTCGGAGCGGGCGGCATATTATAGGGTTTGCCATTAATTAACTCCCATGCTCCGTCCCATGTCAGCCAATCTTGATAGGTGTGGAATTTCTTCTCATCTGGATTTGACACGATGTTGGGCCTCCTTCTGATTTTGTTTGGCGTGTACTAATTGTAGCACGATCAAGTAAGTCGTTGCCAACTTTTACACCGCGGCTCCCTTATATCTGAGCAATAGCCTTAAGATCGTGTAGCCATGTATAAACCAGCGAACTAAGACCAACATTAACGAAGTTACTTTAACCTCAATTGCCAAAGGAGACTTCGTTATGCAACAGCAAATACAACCCAATTATCAAACGCAAACTACACCGAGTACGAACCACGGCGGTCATGAGCTTTTCGATCTACATGAGGTGTTAGCTTGTACGATCAATGTGCTGGACCAATTCATGATGTTTAGACAGTTTGTACAAGATAGTGAGCTACTGGACATCCTGGATCGTCAATACCAGTTCACACTTGCTCAGTACAATTTAACCGCTGAGTGTTTCACAACTGGACAAAAGCCAAGCCAAGAAACATCCACGTATATGATTAGGCAATTATCGGACCCGATCTATGGCATTAAGCCAACTGAGCCGAAAAAGCCAAATCAATCGCTCGCTGATGTGAAGGATGCTGGAATAAGCGGGCATATGCTAGGTCTGGTCAAAACGCATGCATCGTTGCTAACCATGACAGCCGTGGAAGTGACGAATCCCGTTGTGCGGCGTGTATTAGCCTCTCAGGTACAAAATTTCATAGAAATGGCTTATGAAATCTTCCTTTATCAAAATAGACTTGCCTACTACCAGGTGCCACAATTAGCAGCTTCCGATATGCAAAGCATGCTGACAGCATTCGTCCCTGCAACTGGGGCACCACAAATGCCGCCTAATAACAGAGGGGCAGCATCTGTACATTAACTAGCAGCTTGTATAGCCCAGCATCGGCCCTGAGGCCGCTGTTTGGGCTTTCTCGTATTTTTTAGCCAGGGATTTGGAGGTCGATCACTTATGGTCACTTTGCGGCATATGAACAGTGACAACAATACGGACAAGCTATCCTGGTGGCAGTTAACTTTATTCGGAATTGGCTGCACCATCGGAACAGGTTTCTTCCTAGGTTCTGGCATCGCGATTCAGAAGAGTGGGTTTCTGGTAGTCGTCGTATTTTTATTAGCAGCATTAGCCACCTTATTTGTATATGATGCCTTAGCACAGATGACAGCTGCCAACCCTGAAAAGGGGTCTTTTCGAAATTATGTGAGGGATGCATATGGCAACTGGGCAGGGTTTGGCGTGGGATGGTTATATTGGTCCTCCGAAATGCTCATTCTCGGCAGTTCCTTAACGGCAATAGGAATTTTCACACAATTCTGGTTTCCTAACCTACCACTCTGGTTGTTGACCGCTATCTACTCGCTCCTTGCCCTCCTCGTTGTTATCCTTGGCTCGAAAGGAATTAACAAAACTGAGAATATATGCGCTATCGTTAAAATGGGAGCCGTATTCCTATTCATCGCCATCGCAGGCATTGTTTTGATCAAAGGAACACATGGCATAAACACCATTCAAGCCAGTACGGCGAGGTTTGGTTTAAGTTGGACCGGCGCAATGAAAGGTCTCCTGTATGCGTTTTATGCGTTTAGTGGGATAGAGGTCATGGGCTTTATGGCTATCCATATGCAAAATCCCAAAGAAGCATTGAAGGCTGGAAGACTTATGCTGCTTACGATCACGGTGCTCTATGTGTTATCTCTTAGTTTAGCGCTTCTTTTTATTACCAAAGAACAGTTAACACCTGATAAAAGTCCCCTGCTTCTCGCTCTGAGCATCATGGGATTGCCTATTCTCGTGCACTTGATGAATGGCGTTCTGATTATTGCAGGATTTTCTATCCTCGTTGCCTCGTTATATGGCGTATCTACGATGCTAGTTTCTTTAGCGGAAGGCGGTGATGCCCCGCCATGGCTAGCCAATAGGAAAGGCAAGAAGCAGTTACCCCTGTATGCACTTGGTGTGAATACGATCGGACTATGTGTGTCTATCGTCCTTGCGCTAGTGATGCCAAGCCAAATTTTTGAACATATAACCACAGCTGGGGGCCTAGTACTCCTATATACGTGGTCGCTTATCGTCGCATCGTATCTGAAACAACTCCAGCCAAGCATTAGCGGACAACTAAAATCTTGGACCGCTATCCTTCTTATCCTGGCCGCAGTAGCGGGTTCACTCTTCGAGAAAACCGGTAGACCTGGGTTTTGGACTAGTCTTCTTATCGTCATGGTGATTATCCTAATTACTTGGTGGATGAAGCATAAATCGGAACGAGCAAAGCCTGCGTAACCATTTCCTATTTATGAAATAGCACGCCAACGGATTTAAGTTTATTTTTCATATAGGTGTAAGGACATTTAGAAGGAACGCTTTCGTCATCACGCAAAAAGTATTGCCTCCATTCTTGGTTATCCTCTTGCCCGTACCATTTCAGAGAAGGATGTGCGGGTATTCCGTCGTACGTCACTAATTTTGAGCGAATGCGTCTTTTCATATTGCGTCCAAAAGGGGTAGAATCATTGATTTCTTCAAATACCCATCGCGGTTGGAAGGCAATGAGAAAATGCGGAAACATTCGGCTCTTTCTTACTTCATGAGCAGGTGTTCCGCAGAAGGAAAAATACGGTTCCCCATCACAACAAAATTCCCAAGAATGGTGCGAAGGATCTTTTGAAATATGCTCAGGCCAGGGTACCTCATCTATGGCGCTAACCCCACTCAGAACAGACCAAAAGAGCCCCTCGTAGTCTTCTACAGAGTAGCTATTCAGCATGTCTCTTGGTGTTTCGAAAAAAATAACTAGCGAAGCAAATTTCCCTGTTTCCCTTGAGCATCGGCCATATGCCTGAAGAAGCTGGGCGACATCAAGAGGGGCTTGTTCTGATCGTGGATCCGCTGCAAAGCCAAAACGCAGGTTGTTGGTAAGGAAGCCTTGACGCCCTGGTATACAAGGGTAAGTATTGTCTGGATCTGCAATCATATTGCCGAATTGACGAAAAGCGTCCTGCTGCCATGCGGCAAGGGTGGTCATATGTGTATCAAGCCAGTCTTTGGCATATAAATCAGCCATGTCGTAGTAACCTCCTTCGTAAGTACGAAGCATACTATGCGAAGGAGAATAGATGGGTGAGTATCTCGGTTAGGAGGTACAACAGTACGTGCAAACCTCTGATTAACCCGTTAGCTGCTTATAGGCTTGATAGCCGAAGTAAATTCCAAAGCCAATGAGAGAAAGGCCTGCTGTTACAGAAATCATTTGCAGAGTCGTGCGATTCCCGAACTTGTGAAAGGAGCTGGCGAGTGTGGCCATGGCAACATCCCATAGAAGGATGCCTGCAAAGATACCAGAGCTATGCCAAAGTACCTGGGTTAGACCATAATTCTGCACACTTTCAGTTAAAATGGACCCATAAATGCCGAGCCAAAATAAGATATTTAGCGGATTGGTAAGGGCCATAATAAATCCGGAACGGAAGGAGCTTACGCTGGATTGGGTCTCACGAGGACTGGTTTCCTTGGTTATCTTCACGTTTCTTAGCGTATCAATGCCCGTGTAGATAAGTACAAAACAACCAAACAACCATAGAAATGTTTTCATAAACGGGGCGGTCAAGAAATGAGCTAAACCAAAATAAATAAGCAGCATATACAACAAATCGGCACACATCGCACCTAGTCCGATCAACCACGCTTGCGTAAAGCCAAATCTGGCTCCCTTGTCGAGTTGAGCAGCATTAATAGGACCGATTGGAGCTGATAATGAAATTCCAAGAAATAGATAAGTGACAAAAGCATCCATAGACTTCGCCTCCTGAATAACAAATAACTTGTACAAGTTAATGTATGTCAAGCGCTAGATCATTAGAAGATTAGAAGACGTCAACACCAATAGGTGTACATTTGTACCCATTGCAAAGACTTTCTTCGCAGGGACAAGCAGATATAGCCACAACCAGATCCATTTCTGCACGAAGCTCGATACAATCCCCTGCTTGGGATAAAGGCTTCTCTACACGGATTTGTCCAGATGCCTGAATGACCGTGTTCATAAATATATTAAACGGATAATGCTGATCTGGGGCGGCAATCTCGAATTGTGCCAATGCATTATTTAAGTTCATATAGCAGCTGGTGTGGTCTCGCTTATTGTAAAGTAACTCGTACATCTCAGGCCGACAGGCTGAGTTAATAAAGTCGTGCTGTCCTACCGTATCCCTCATAATCGTGAGCATAGGGGTATATTTATTGGAGTAGATGATATCGCCAGGCTTCACTTTCATCGCATGTAAAGCGTCCATCGTAACACTAGGGTCTAGTCGCTCACTGATATCATCCTCACGATAGGCCACAAAGTCGGCAACTTGTTCCCCCTCTACATCGGTTACCCGAATCACTTGGCCCCTCTTGAGCAGGAGAGCGAGACCCTCTGTAGCCGGGATTTGCCATTGCTGTTTACTCATGCATGTCCTCCTAATCATTGGTAAGTTACCCTTACAGTATGGCTTATCGTTTATGGATTTATGAGAAAAACTTCTATCGAAGTCCTTCGAGGATGCGCGACCGCGTTAAGAATTTGTTCTTCCGTGAATCGGAAACGTATTAATTCTTATGCGGTGACAAAAAGAGAAAGCCCAATCTCAGAGAGATTGAACTTTCTCCTCGCAAGCAACCCGCTCCGCTTACTCCCACTTAAACGTAAACGTCGCCACGATGAAAGACACGACCAGCCAGATGGCCAGCATCAGCCCTTCCTGCCACAGATCTCCAATGCCCGCGCCCACATTCATGATCTGCCGAAGCGCGGTGCTGAGTTGGGTGATCGGGATCGATTTCACGATCGGCTGCAAGAACTCCGGCATGCTCGACACGGAGAAGAACACGCCGCCCAAGAACATGAGCGGGAACGAGATCAGTCCAGAAATCGGCCCTACGCTCTCTGGGGTTTTGGCCAAACCAGCGATAATGAACCCGATAGACATGAACGTCAATGTCCCCATGACTACGAACAGCAAGAGCAGCCACCACGAGCCATTCACCTGAGTACCGAAAATTAATGCACCGACTAGCAGCACAATTAAGGCTTGCGCCGTGTTCATTACAAGACGTGCAGTAATCTGCGCGGCGATGAATGTCGAAGACTTCAGCGGCGTACTTTGCATGCGGCGCAGCACACCCCGCTCCCGCCACGAAGCAATTTGCCCCGAGACGCCATTTAAGTTGTTGGTCATGATCATCATTGCGAGAATGCCTGGTACAAGGAAATCGATGTAGCGAAGCTGTAAAGCTTGCACGCCAACAGGTTCTATCCCAATGACAGGGACATAATTGGATATTTTTTTAGAAACGCCATCCGCCACTTGACCTAAAGTTTGCAGACCGATCTGCGCACTCTGCTGATTCGTCTGATCGTAATATACCTGCAAGAAGCTTTCCTTCGAGCTGTCCGCTCCCTTTTTCGCAACGGCTTCACTGTAATTCTTCTGAATAACAACGACTAACTTCTGATCCCCATGCTTCAGCTGCTGGAGCGACTTATCCATGTCTTCTGCGGGCTTTAATTTCAAAATAGGATTCGCTTGCAGCGCCTCCACCATCACCCTGGATTCCGCACTTTGATCCTGATCAATAACAACGCCGTCTACGATGATGTCATTTCCCTTTCCTAGAAAGGAACCGAGCATAATCATGAAGAACAGCGGCATAAATAAGGTGAATATCAGCACTTGTCGATTACGGACAAAAAACCGAAGCTGGCTTAACGTCAATTGGATATAAGCATTCATTCTTCCTTCAAACTCCTTCCGGTCATGGAAATAAACACATCTTCCAGCGTAGCCGTTCTTGTCTGCAAGTCAGCCAATTGCCATCTGCCGCCAGCGCTTTTCTCGACGAGATCAATGAGCGATTCCTGCAGCTTATCTGTATAAAGGACGAACACATCCTTACGCACGTCGATGCCCTTGACTTCACGAACCTCATGAAGATCCTGGAGGACAGCTGCTTTGTCCGCTTCCGCCAAGTCCTGCAGTCTGAACTCAATCGCACTATCTGATTGCAAGCTGCTCACGAGTTTGCGTGGTGTATCCAATGCAACGACTTTCCCTTGATCCATTAGACAAATACGATCGCAAAGCACGTGCGCTTCCTCCATATAATGCGTGGACAGCACAATCGTTTTGCCTCGTTCCTTCAGCTTTAGAATAATCTCCCACAGCGTTCGTCTTGCTGTCGGATCTAACCCTGTCGTCGGTTCATCCAAGAAGATGACCTTCGGATCATTCAAAAGTGCGAGACCGATGGCAAGCCGCTGCTTCTGCCCACCGGATAGATGCTTAACACGGCCGTTCCTTTTATCAACTAACGTCATATCTTCTAATAGTGGGCCAATCGGGACAGAGCTCGGATAGAAGCTGGCATACATCCTCATAATTTCCTCAACCGTCAACAACTCGAATAGTGAAGTTGATTGCAATTGAACACCGATGACTTCCTTGACCTTGCCCAAATCCTTCTGCGTATCAAATCCAGCTACAATAGCTCGACCGCCGTCAGGCTTCCGCAGCCCTTCGATCATTTCCATCGTTGTCGTTTTCCCAGCACCATTAGGACCGAGCAAGCCGAATACCTCGCCTTGATAGACCTGGAAATTAACGCCACGCACAGCCTGGAAGGCCCCATAATTCTTAATTAAACCGTCCGCTTCAATAACAATGTGTGAAGACTCCATAAAGCTCGCCCCTCCGCTTCCAATATTTTACGTAACTCAACCTATCATACAAAATAAACAGTTATGCCGTCCATCAAAGGTAAAACATATAAACACACCATGAAATATCTACTGACAGAACTAGTGGAAT
Organism: Paenibacillus sp. Soil766; assembly: GCF_001428105.1. Taxonomy (GTDB): domain Bacteria; phylum Bacillota; class Bacilli; order Paenibacillales; family NBRC-103111; genus Paenibacillus_E. Next base: position 64,539 of record NZ_LMSJ01000058.1, read on the forward strand.
TCCGACAACGCCAATCGACGAACTTATTGAGAAAGGTATGATAATCTAAATATCTACTTAATAAACAATATCAGAAGGAGATGTGTTGAAGTGAGAATGAATATTTTATTTAATAAGAAGCCGATTTCTGTTAATTTCGTCGGCACGGACCACAAGTTAATTCCCTCTTTGATCAACGCACTTCGTCAAAACAAATTCACCATCATGAATTTAGTTAATTCGTTAGAGCGAGTAGATTTATTCAGCTCAGAAGCGATTTTATATGCCAAAGATGGAAATAAGGCACGTATACCGATTTTCTAATTTTCATCGTTACATAGATGTTTTCGTGACCAACGCCTACGAATGGTAGATTCCTTCGTAAGCGTTTTTTTTCGTAGATTTTTTCGTAAATAGATAGGCATATCCCTCCTAATCTTTTCATAGTCTAATAGAAATGAATGAGTCCACTACAGCTGGGATGGAGAAATCTATGTACCTTATTCGTCTTTTCAAAGCACATGCTGCTCAGCTACTAATCTATCTACTTATCGTAATCATTAGTTTTGTATGGACCTTAATTTGGGGCATTCACACCATTACCTCACAACCGCCCCCAAAAGCAAGTGCCGCGTATAGCATTAAACCTGCATCGAACGGCGTTCTACTTCACGTTATCCAAACTGCCCCTCAAAACATAGGACTCAAGGCCATAACTGCAAATGTAACCGATCGGCAGGACAATGGAATTAATGGCGGATTTTTCTGGCAGGGGTATTTGCTAAGCATCGCAGTGACCAATGATCAGCCTGTTAAGGGGCAACCTGGCGACTACGGCTCGGGCTGGTACAACACGGATCGGAAGCGAGGAACACTGGTGTGGGATGAGAAGGCGCAAACCTTTACCGTCCAAATTGTCGAAAATGCAAGTGAGTTACAGGTACTGGATCGCAGCCGATATTGGGCGCAGGGAGGCGTGAGCATGGGGCTCACGAACCCATTGGGTTGGGCCGAGCAAGCCATTTCGGAAGAAATGCCTGTCATTAATGAGAAACGCATGCGATCAGGCATTGTGTACGATCGAATGAACAACGTGTATCTGGTAGTTGCGCCTACTCCTTGTACTGGCGAAGAGTTCCGTACAGCCGTACAGGAGCAAGTAGGGGAGAAACAGTTGGTTGATGGGCTTTTTCTTGACGGCGATGGCTCCTCTCAGCTGAAAGTCGCGAATTTCTTGCTGCCGGGTGACCACCGCGAAGTGTATCAGATGATCGCTTTGTTGAAATAAGCGGAGGGAGGTCGCCGCGTTCGGGGCAGCTATAGGTTGTGCTGACCGATGACAAGGACACTGTACATCATAAACCGAACACCTGGTACCGAGCACCGAACATCAAACATCGAACATCGAACATCAAACACCGAGCACCACCGATAACTGTAAAATATCCATCTATTTTCGTGAATTTATTACAAATTATTCAATTAGATGGAAAAAGTAGATCTATTTCGCAGCTATTCACCATTCTCAGCGTTTCAGCTCGTAATTAACTGTACTTTTTACAGTTATTAGGAAAATCAAGGTCATTCGGGCAAATTTAACTGTATGTTATCCCGTTATTTGATTTGTCCGAGAAACACTAGTCAGCGCCGACACTCATGATCAGACAAAAAAAGAGGAAACCCCGCACAAACGGGCGTTTCCTCTTGCTCTTCCTGTTTCCCTCTATAGAAACCAACTAGAACGTCACATGATCAGGATCCGGCCCAATGCGCTTGTTGACATTCAAGGCATCAACCAAAGCCATATCCTCAGCACTCAACTCAAAATCGAAAATGTCTGCATTCTCCCGAATACGATGCTCCGTCACTGACTTCGGTATCGTCACGACACCATGCTGGATATCCCAACGCAGCACAATTTGAGCTGCTGATTTGCCGTATTTAGCCGCAAGCTGCGCCAATTCTGGCTGATTCAGCCTACCTTGCATAAGTGGGCTCCACGCTTCTAATTGGATACCATGTTCACGTGTAAATGTGAGCAGTTCCTTTTGCGAAAGCTCAGGATGATACTCCACTTGATTTACCGCAGGTACAACACCAGTATCCTCAATGACATGCTGTAAATGAGAGATTTGGAAATTACTCACACCAATCGCACGCACATGTCCTTCTTTGTAAAGGTGGACCAACGCTTTCCACGTTTCTCGGTATGTTGCGGAGACGGCCCAGTGCACTAAGTATAGGTCAATCGTCTCCAAACCAAGCCGTTTGCGGCTTGCTTCAAACGCTTGCAGCGTAGACTCGTAACCTTGATCCGCGTTCCACACTTTCGTGGTTACGAAAATCTCCTCACGCGGTACACCGCTTTGGCGCAGACCTTGACCAACACCTTCTTCGTTGCGATAAACCGCAGCTGTATCAATGCTTCTATAACCTAATTGCAAAGCGGTTTGAACCGCTCCGATGACCTCTTGACCTTCCTTGCTTTTATAAACGCCGAGACCCAGCCATGGCATATGTACGCCATTGTTGAGCGTAACCCCAGTTGTAAAGGCTTGATTCGCTTTCGTAGACATCGTTTAATAACCTCCATCGGAATAAGATTTGAATGAGCGCATCTTTACCGTGTAGCTCTCATTAATCATACCACTGAAGTCGGATATTCCAAAATTCTGCGTTTGCTGGTATCGAGACTATCAAGCTAGTCTTGATGCGCATGAATCAAATCCATTTTTAGCTGCCACAAGGCAGCGCTCAAATTAACGCGATACACTTCAGGATTCAGCATCCGCAAATATTGCGGCCATACAGTCTGCATTTGCTCAGCATGGTAGTCACGAATGCTTTCCAAGGTAGGAAGCTCATACACCAACTTCCCGCCTTCGAAAATCGGCTTCAACAACGGAACCGCCTCATAATTCTCAATATATTTGAACAGATACGGATGGATGGGGTCGAATAGCTTAATTCGCTGTCCTTCCCGAATATCCACCTCATCCTGCAAAGCCAAATAGTCCGCTTCCGCTTTACCCGTCGCCTTATTCATAATCCGGTAGGCTTCCTTGAAGCCCGGATTCGTCACCTTCTCCGGGTTGCCCGAAATCTTAATGACCGGCACGAGCGTGCCGTCCTTCTCACGGGCAACAAGCTTATACACCCCGCCCAGCGCCGGCTGGTCGGCCGCTGTAATCAGCTGGGTGCCGATGCCCCAGCTGTCGATCTTAGCCCCCTGGGCTTTCAGCCCGGCGATGATGTGCTCATCCAAGTCATTGGATGCCACAATCTTCACCTCCGGAAAGCCCGCCTCATCCAGCAGGCGCCGCGCCTGCTGGGACAGATACGCCAAATCGCCGCTGTCGAGGCGAATGGCGTTCAAGCGCTTGCCGCGGCTCGCGAGCTGCCGCGCCGTCGCAATCGCATTCGGCACGCCGCTGCGCAGCGTGTCGTAGGTGTCCACGAGCAGCGTGACCTGCTCGGGCAGGGCCTCGGCATACGCACGGAAGGCGTCCGCTTCCGTGTCGTGGGCCTGCACCCACGCGTGCGCGTGCGTGCCTTTGGTCGGGATGCCGAACAGCATCCCGGCTCTTAGGTTCGATGTCGCGTGGAACCCCGCGATATAGGCAGCTCTGGCGCCCCAGATGGCGGCGTCAGCCTCCTGGGCGCGGCGTGTGCCGAACTCCAGCAGCACATCATGCGGAGCAACGCCTTTCATACGCGAGGCTTTGGTCGCGATGAGCGTCTGGAAGTTCACGAAGTTGAGTATCGCGGTCTCCACGAGCTGCGCCTCAAATATTTGACCGACCACGCGAACAAGCGGCACATTCGGGAAGACAAGCGTCCCCTCAGGAACGGCTTGAATATCGCCTTTGAAGGTAAAAGCACGAAGCGCATCAAGAAACTCTTCCTTGTAGTTCTCCTCTTGCTCACGTAAATAAGCAATTTCCTCTTCTCCGAAATGCAGATTTTGCACATAATGAATCACTCGCTCCAGCCCCGCGAAGACCGCATATCCCCCATCAAATGGCAGCTTGCGGAAGTACACTTCAAACACAGCTTTCTCCGTATGTGTCCCCTGTAACCAGTGAGCGTACATCATATTAATTTGATATTTATCTGTGTGCAGCGTTAAGTTATTCATCGCATCCATCGTTTGCCAATTCATCTTGTTCATCCTCCCCATCCTACATCTATTCATCTTCCATATGATCATTTTACTTAATTTTTCCAACCGCGAACAACTTTAGCCCCTAGTGTCTTTTCATAATGCCTTAGTGCCCATGCATGACCTTCCGCATCAAAGCTGGCAACCGCATCCTCATGTATCACAAGCGAGAAACCTTTATTATACGCATCGATCGCTGTATGCAAGACACAAATATCGGTACACACACCAGCCAGATGAAGCTCTTGAATCCCTTTAGCTCTAAGTTGCAGTTCAAGATCCGTTCCGCAAAATGCGCTGTATCTCGTTTTATCCATCCAATAGATCGATTCCTTATGATAATCATACACATTTCTAAGTCGACCATAGAGTTCCCTGCCTTCCGTATCACGTAAATTGTGAGGTGGAAACAAGGCCGTCTCCGGATGGAAGGGATCTCCTTCTTCATGTAAATCAACAGCCATCACAACAAAGTCCCTCTCCGTAACAAAGCTTTGGGTCAACTCACACAGCCGAGCTTCTATCGCAATTGCTGGATCCCCGCAAGGCAGTTTCCCTACTACAAAATCCACCGTGTAATCAATGAGAATAAAGGCTTTCATGTCCACCACTCCTTATATTGTATATGTAATAATATTAAAACGACTTTATCAAAGGTTAAAAAGAGAAGCCTAACTGTATAACGACAGCTAAGGCACTGATCTTACAATTTGAAATATTTGATATAATCATTATGACATAATTAAATCAATATAACAATAGGCACTCCCACAATTATTGCGAATCTGGGTACAGATTGGCGTAATTAATGAGAATCGTCATAAAGCCTAGCGCAACGAAAGAGAAAAATGCCATGAAAGATAGGTGATACACATTAGGAAACACGATAAAAACGACACCACAGCCGACACAAACCCAGTTCTGCCACATATGCTTCCCCGTTTTCCCTAAAGCGAGCATCGAACTTACGAATTGCAGACTTCCGAACAGTGCACAGGTGAAAAGCGCATTGGTTACATCTCCAAATCCAAACACCCAGGGAGTCATCAGAAACCAAAGACCCATGAGCGCTGACAAACTATTTTTGAGATACATACCGATCACACCTCCTACATGCGGGATGTTCTAGTATATGCAAACGCTTACAGTAACGTGTTAGTTGAAAAGCCTTCAGATCACCATAATCGGCAACTGAAGGCTTCTATTTCCTTATTATTCATGAATTTCATCGATTATTGCGCAATATGAATGCCTGTCGAATCAATTGTCACTTCGGCCTTTAGGATGTCTGACACGAATTTAGTTGGCACATAAAGGGAATCGTTCAAAATGACCGGAGCCGCTCCTAGCGCAACTGGCGCCATTTTGGCAAAGAAATAACTGTCTTTCCCCACACTCACACTTGTCCACTGCGCACCTTTCGAAAGTTCAGCTGTATACGTATCTTGATTCCATTTCACGGTGTAACCCAAACCTTCTGCTACTTTACGGAAAGGAACGAGTGAATAGCCATCTGCATTTTGTTCGACGTCACTCGTCGTCAATTCCACCTTCACTTTGTCGGTACCAGGCAGTGGTGTAGGATTCGGTTTAATGATCAGATCAGCAGGCAAGCTGAAACGGAATTCTGGACTCCCAGCAACACCAGCTGCAATTGCATATTTCGGGAACACAACAACCGCTTCCCCTTTTTCTACAAAAAATCCTTGTTCCGAGGAAATCCCTTTAAATTGATCTTTAAAGAAATATTGCGGGTCTTCGTCCATTTTGGCAATGACACCTGCATCAATCGTTGCCTTGTAGTCTGCACCAAGCAGATCCTGCAGCGTTACACGTTGAGCTGCTGCCGCATTCAGTACATTATAGGTATCCACTCTCGGCATCCCCGTACCGCCTGTTTCTCCATATGTAGTAACTGTAAGGGAAACAACTCCTGAAGGATGAGCAGTGCCATCGGATTTCAATGTATAGATAATCGTAAGACCATAAGGACGGTACGTATATCCGTTATCTTTGGCTGCTGCAGCAGCCTTCGCAGCATCCTTTTCCCAGCTTGCTATATCTTTGTTCGCCTGTGAGAGAATAATGTCATTCAGTTCGTCTTGGTATTTCGTATCCAGCATTCCCGTCAACTGAGGAACTTTGATGTTGGTCGTTAGGTCTGTGCTTTTGGACGTAAGGACTATTTCTTTAATGACAACTGGTACTGATGCTGTAGTTGCAGCAATGGTAACTGCGGTATCTGCTGAAGCAACGCTCGCAACTGGCAATATCGAAGCACTCACACCTACTACTACTACACAACCAACAACACCCATTTTCAACATAGTCCACGTATTCTTTTTCATTACCTAATCACTCCTTCTAAGTTATCGTGATGTGATCTCTTGTTCTAACCTTCACGATAACTAGACGGATCAGCTTTCGGAAAAGTCTGATCCTAGAGTAATTTTTTTAAAATTAATTTAACGAAAGTCGGAAAGTGCCTACCACGTGATTCAAATCCGTTGCAATACCGGCAAGGTTTTTGGCAGACGACGTTATCTCTTCAGCTGATGCCAACTGTTCTTGAGTTACTGCAGCGACAGATTGTGCTGTACCCGAGGTTTGCTGCGCTACAAAACCAACTTGAGCAACGGTAGCTGCTACTTCTTCCGAGCTTGCTGCCATCTGCTCTGCAGCTGCCGCTGTTTCTTGAATTTTACCCGCTACTTCTTGAGAGGCTTGTACGATTTGACTGAATGCTTTCTCTGCAATGCTAACCTCATGCATACCTTCCTGCACTTCTGTTCTTCCATTGTTCATGACCCCAACTGCCCGAGCGGAGTCTCGTTGTATCGACGTAATAAGCTCTGAAATCTCACGAACGGAATCATCGGTTTGGGAAGACAGCTTACGAACCTCGCCCGCAACAACGGCGAAGCCCTTTCCGCTTTCGCCAGCACGAGCAGCTTCAATTGCCGCATTCAGCGCAAGCAAATTCGTTTGTGAGGCAATATTCCCAATTAAGGTGGAAATCTGACCGATGCTTTGGGAATGCTTCTCAAGCTCTTGAATCACCTGATTCGCTGCATCAACCGATGTGCTCACGGCCTGCATTTTATTTACGACACGCTCCATGGCATGTGTGCCTTGCTCCGCAATGTTCGTAGCCGTCATAGATAAATCCGATACATCAGCAGTTGTTTCTGCAATACGGGAAATTCCTGCCGCCATTTCTTCCATCGCTCTCCCACATTCCGCAGAGCTTTGAGCTTGTGCATCCGCACCATTAGCAAAGTCCTGCACCGAAACTGCGACATGCTGCGAAGCTGAGCTATTCTGTTCCGAGCTGGAAAAAAGTTGTTGAGATGAGGCCGCAACACTAGTTGAGGCTAGCATCATTTGCTCTACGGAATGGCGCAGATGATTCACCATTTGGTTAACGGCCCCGATGAGATTGCCAATTTCGTCTTTATTTTTCACAACAATCGGTTCAATGGTTAGGTCACCTTTGGAGATACGAATCAAAGCCTCTGATGCTTTTCGAACAGGATTTGAAATGTTACTTACCATGAAGTAACAAGTCAAAATCATAAATACGAGCATAACTGCCAATGTAATAAACGACAATTGAACACTAAGTTTGTATTCACTCGCGCTGTCTAGTACCGCTTGCTGACCGCCTTCTTGGTTGTATGTAACCAAATCCGCCATCGATTTCTGTGCCTTGCCGAATGCTACGGACAGCGCTTGAAGACTCTCTGCCGCTTCCTTCACTTTACTTGGATCATTTGCTGTCTGTTTATTTGCCAAGAAGGCTGATTTAAATTCATCCCAGTTCTGGGTAAGCAGTTGCAAATGTGTCCCTTCTTCTTCACTCGACACAGAATCCTTATATTCTCCTAACAATTTGTCGATTTCTGTAATCGTTGCTACAATACCATTGTCAATAGCCTCATGCTTTTTCACGTCAGGCTCTATTTTCTTCTGATAGTACAGCGTTAGTAAATGTTCTGAGTTATAATGAACTTCCTCCATATTTTGAATCCCCATCATCCAGTTGTTTGCTAGACTATTATTCATGTCCTTTAACGCGCCCATACGTGCTATAGCTGTCCAGCTCATTCCCACAACCATCAAGAAGATGATCGCAAATACCGCAATAAATTTCGTCCGTACTGTCATCTGCATTCCTAAATCCCCCATTTAAATAAACTAATTTGCACAAATGTGTATACGTAATTGATCTGTTGGATATATCATAAATTGAAATCATTAAATTTGTTCCACTCTAATCATGATGAAACTATGAGATTATCTAACAATTACATGGTTTTTGGAGGAAAAAAATGTCATCATCCTTGCGTTTTAAACTCGTCGCCTGGCTCGTTCTCATCACCTCAATCTCACTTGCTGTCGTAGGGATTACCAACTATACACTCTCTCGCAATAAACTGTTACAGCAGATGAATGAGCAATCCTTGAACACCGTATCGAATTCTGCACGGAATATGTATGACTACTTGTCCATCCGTTTAGCAGAGATTGAGCTCATTAGTCGAGTAAGTATTATGAAACAAGGCACACAAGCGGAACGTTTAAATTTCCTTGCCCATGAATTAAAATCGGATGGAAATCAATATTACAGCATGGGTATTATTGATTTGGCAGGTACCCTTCATTTTACTACGGGGAGTACACTTTCCATTTCGAAAGAGCCCCGATTCCAGGAGGCGCTGAAGGGGAAAAGCTATATTTCTGACCCCTATATAAGCAGAATAAGGGGCTTCTACGTGATCTCTATCACGGCTCCTATCTTTGATGATCAACATAATGTGATTAGTATCGTCAATGCTTCACTCGAAGCTGCACCCATGTTTCAAAAACATTTGCTTGCTCCGCTCGACAATGGTGAATTACTAATCATTAATCGTGATGGTCTCGCCCTCTATGCTACCGATGTGCCGACCATTTTGAAGTTGAATATTTTTACTGAATATCCCGAGCTTGGACCTGATTTTCGAAAAGCATTACGAGAAGGCAACGGCTTCATTGACGAATCCATTATAACGGGTAACAAGACAAGGTGGTTCTATGCGCGAATCCCTGAATTAGACTGGTTTCTCAGCTATTCCATACCCATCAGGGCCATTGAAGCTCCCACTAGTCCTCTCCTTTGGTCAACCGTGGGGATCATTCTGATGACAGTACTCGTCATATTTTTCCTGATTCATCTCACAACGAACCATCTGATTATCAAAAGGATTAAACAAATCCTCCAAGTAACAGAAGCAGTTGCTGCTGGTGATTTCCACACGAAACCTATCGTGTTCCAAAGTAAAGATGAATTAGGTGCCCTCGCCTTATCCGTAAACGGCATGATGGAGAATATCCGCGAGCTTTTCGAGCCGTTCGAAGCTTTTATTCGTCATAATGAATACGCCATGATCGTGATGGACCCGAACTTTATGATTAACCATCTCAACGGCAGAGCTACGCAGATGCTTGGGTATTCTATGGCAGACGTACATAAAATCGCTACTCCCTTAATCTGGTTAGATCAAAATCAATTGAATGAACGAGCAGCGCAGTATTCTTCCGAGCTAGGCGAGACCATTCCCCCAGATTGTACAACGCTTGTGATTCGTTCCTTGCGCCATCTGAAAGAGGATTTAGAGTGGACCTGGTATCACAAAGACGGGACCAGGATCTATGTGCAAACGAGTGTTAGCTGCATTACGCATCCGGATGGTGATTTAAAGGGATACGTCTTAATTGCACGCGACATCAGTGACATCATAGCAAGTAATGAGACGAAAGAAAGGCTGTTCACGATTGTGGAGAGCGCGCGTGACGCCATTCTCACCTTCGATCAAGAGGGTAACATCTTCTATATTAATCCAGCTGGCATCCACTCGATGGGATTAGCTGGAAGCGATTATGGACAAGCACATTTTCATGAGTTTGTTGACCTCTTGAATGACATTAATTTTGAGGAAGGGCTTCTAACTGCAATCCGAGATGGCTTCTGGGAATTCGAAGCGGAAGTCATGACCAAGAATCAACAACGCATCATCGCGTCAATTATCATCGTCCCTCATTTCCCTCTCGATAATGGCGAGATGTATTTCTCTGCGATTACGAGGGATATCACGGATCAAGTCCAGGCTAAGGAGCAGCTTATCCTTGCTAAACAGGAGGCGGATGATGCCAATTTGGCTAAGGGTGTTTTCCTTGCTCGCATGAGCCACGAAATACGTACACCTCTGAATGGGATCGTTGGACTTTCCTACTTGCTTGAGAGAACAGCTATGACCGAACTACAAATGGATTACGTACGCAAAATCTCCCGCTCTTCCCAGTCGCTTTCACATATTATCAACGATATTCTTGATTTTTCTAAACTGGAAGTCGATAAGCTTGTCATTGAACATCACCCTTTTCAGCTAGATGAAACCATCGATCGTGTGTGCGAAACGCTAAGTGTGCCGCTAGGTCATAAGCCTGTGGATTTCATTTGCGATATAGCTGACCATGTGCCTGGTGTACTGATCGGCGATTCCTTGCGACTCTATCAGGTACTTCTGAATCTCTCCAGCAATGCGATTAAATTCACAGAGCAAGGGACCGTCACACTTCATGTTCAAGTAGATCAGATGCATGAGAATGAGGTTACTCTTCGATTCAGCATCACGGATACGGGAATCGGGATGGACGAGAAACAGTTGGCCAATTTATTCCAACCTTTTATCCAAGGTGACGAGGTGACGAGCCGCAAATATGGAGGAACAGGGCTTGGACTTGTTATTTCCAAAAATATTATCGAAAATATGGGCGGTTCGATCTCTGTCTCCAGTACGCAAGGTACAGGTAGTGAATTTCTGGTCCTTCTCACCTTCACGCTCTACTTGCCAAGCAGCAAAGCGCTACCGCCATTGCCGCTCGCTATGCTCGTCGTAGAAGACCATCCGACGCTCAATAGGGTGCTTGTTCAAAGCCTCCAGACCATGTGCAACGATGCTGCTGGTGTGCATTCGTGGAAGGAAGCCCTCCGGGTCATTGATCACATTCCGCTTGACTTCCTTCTGCTGGATATGGAAGCCGATGATATGTATGGGGAAGATGTGTGGTTAAGCATGTTGGCCGCTTGTCAACAACGAGGGATTCGAACGATTATTTACACTTCATTATCAGGAAGAGACGCACTCGAACAGCTTCCTGCTGAAGCTTCACCTGATGCCATTCTGGTTAAACCGATCTCTCGAAGTCATTTGTACAGAACGCTAGTTTCACTGCATGCTGAACGGGACATGGATCCTTCACAAATGACCAAGACAATTGCGAACGATACGGAGAAGGACTCCACGCTCCTCCATCTAGGTTTCGGCGAGGCACCGCTCCGCATACTGATTGTGGAGGATAATGAGATTAACCAAACGGTTGCGCGCTCTCTGCTGGAAAGCATGATGAACTGTCGCATTCAAATGGCTGGTAACGGATTCGAGGCATTGCATGACTTGGAGAATTATTCGTTTGATTTAATTCTCATGGATATTCACTTGCCCGAGCTCGATGGCATCGAAACGACTAAACGCATTCGTCTCGAGCCGAAGTGGGCACATATCCCGATCATTGCCTTGACAGCGGATTCAACACTCGACAATCGATTGGCCTGTATGGATGCGGGTATGAGTGAAATGATCTCCAAGCCCATCATCCCTGATCGGTTGAGAGCTGCTATTAAATCTACACTTCATCTGCAAGTGGATAATCAGGCAACGCCTGGACTCAATATCGGCGAAGCACTCGAACGCATGGGCGGAAAAATGGACATTTATCGTGAAATGCTGCGAAAATATCAAGACCAAACAACACCGCTGATTGCGCAATTGAAAGGCGTCATCGACACAGGTAACTTAGTGGAGGCTCTTCGCTTGCTTCATGGGATACGCGGTTCTTCCAGTAACCTTTCGGCTAATCGCGTGTTTGCCGCGGCAAGCGAGTTGGAGGATTTTGTGAAGAACCAAGAGAAGCTGCAAGAAGCAGATCGAGATCTCACTGATGTCTTCCATTTGATTCAAATCTTAGAGTTCGAGCTGCAGTTCGTATATCATTCGATCCAAAAATTGCTGCTTGATTGAAAAAAACATGAATTTATGTCACTATATGCGTATACTCCATCTTGATGGAGTGTGTCATTTTATACGTATAGGTGGTTATTGTTATGACTGAACACGGCGCTCCATACCGCATCTTGTTGTATTATAAATTCGTCGCTGTTGCTGATCACGAAGCATTAGCGCGAGAACATTTGGCTTATTGTAAAAAGCTTGGTGTAAAAGGACGCATTCTGATTGCTCCTGAGGGCATTAACGGCACCCTTTCTGGGACCGTAGAGCAAACGAAAGCCTACATGGCGATGATGAATCTCATGCCATTGTTTAAAGATATGGTTTACAAGATGGATGATCATGAAGGACATGCCTTCAAGAAGCTGTTTGTCCGTCCCAAAAAAGAGCTCGTCACCTTCCGTCTTGAAGAAGACGTGAATCCGAATGAGCTTACAGGTACGCACTTGAAGCCAAAGGAATTTTATGAAAAGCTCAAAAATGAAGATGTCATCGTCCTCGATGGCCGCAATCACTATGAGTATGATATCGGACATTTCCGTGGCGCCATTCGCCCAGAAGTCGAGACGACCAAGGAATTCCCTGAGTGGATTCGCAACAATCTGCAGGATTTCAAGGATAAGCCAATTCTTACTTACTGCACAGGCGGGATCCGTTGCGAGAAATTATCAGGCTTCCTTATTAACGAAGGCTTCAAAGAAGTCTATCAACTGGATGGCGGGATCGTCACTTATGGCAAAGACGAAGATGTGCAAGGTCGCCTCTTCGACGGGAAATGCTATGTGTTCGATGAGCGCATCTCCGTACCGATTAACCGCACAGACGAAGATATCGTTGTAGGCAAATGCTACCACTGCGGCACCGCAGAGGATCGTTATATTAACTGTGCGAACGACCTATGCCACTTAAAGCACATTTGCTGCGAAGCTTGTGAAGAGGAGCATGATAGCTTCTGTTCTAAGGAATGCGAAGAGAAAACGTTGAGCACGTTGGAGGCTTAGGCAGGCGGTGCTGCACATGCAGTACCTGTGAGCCTAGTCGTTGAGTGAGCTGACGAGATCATCGCTTCCCACCGCACTAACTTATCATTTTCACTAGAAAAGCCCTTCCCAAGTCGTTTGATTGGGGAAGGGCCTCTTTACTACTGACACATGTTAGCTACTTCAAACTCCTGCTACTCTCCATCCCTCCATATATATCGATTTGTTACCTTCCACTCCGCGTCATCCCTAGCAATTTCGCACTCCGTTGGCATCCAATCTAACTAATCTGCTCCTCGATCTGGTCCATAATCCGATCAATTAATGGATACACCAGTTCCTCCTCCAATGTGAAGTGCTTGAGCAGAATGAGGCAGGCGGTCAGCAGCTCAGAGGCCATCACATGAACGAAGTCCATGTCGACTGGCACGCTCATGGCATTGACACCGTTGACGTATGACTGTACGACTCTTTTGGCCAAATCATGATCCTGCTCTAACACATGCATGGACCGCGAAACGGAGATGGCCATCGTCGGATGTAAATAAGTTTGCAAGCTCGGGAATAAGATTTGTTCTTCCCACTCCGAATGCTGCTCTAACTCCTCCACCAAGGATAGTATGCCGTCCTGAAGTTCGATCAGACGACACATCCCAATTGAGCAATCATCAAGGGTGTACAAAGCGGCAGCTAGCGTTCGAATGTCGGAGAGCTGCTCACGCATTTGCACATGCTCCTCCTTCAAACGCTGGGCTAGCATTCTAAATTCACTAGGATTCACATTCTCTGCCCGATTCGTTTGAATGCTCAAACGGTCACTCATTCGACATCCTCCTTAACGTTTCTTTAGAAACTTGCTTCGTATGTAACACAACCTCTTTCCCTGATACGCCATAACGCGGCGGCCGGGTGAGGCAGGTTTCATCACCATTATGAAAACCTCATCTACGTATGTGATCAGAAAAACCCCATACCGCATTATCATTGTATGCGGCATGGGGCTGCTAACATGCGAAAGAATGTCTAATAATAACCTTTTAGCGAATACGGCTCTCCGTCAAATGAAACTGATTCACAAGCAGCAACATCGACTGTGTTATTGCCCCTACATCACCTGTCGTTTGACGCACATGATGCATGTCCAGAAGAAGCTCTTGCACAGTATTCTCTACCTCCGCCGAGATCTGACGGTTCTCCTTGCTTACCGCTGCAATCTTCTCCATAAGTGCAACGACTTCTTCCACAACCTGTGTTTTCATGGTATCGTGAGCGTTTGCCGTGCTAAGAATCTCTGACGCGGCAGCAACAATCTGTGTCCCTTCTAGAACCACCTTCGTGCCTTCTTCCATGGAGATGAAGGCTTCATTCGCGTGTCGCTCTATTTGCTCGATCGTCTCATTAATTTCCGTGGTTGATTTCTTGGTCAAATCCGCTAACTTACGAATCTCGCCAGCAACGACGGCAAAGCCTTTGCCATGTTCACCTACTCTCGCCGCCTCAATGGAAGCATTCAATGACAGTAAATTCGTCTGTGCCGAGATTTCTTCAATGACTTTGAGCAGTTTCGGAATTTCATGCGTCGTTTGCAGGAAGGTTTGAATGGTTTGATTCGTTTCTTCTACCTTCGACGAAATATCGGTCATCTTCTGACCAATACGTTCAACCTCATTCTGTGCAACAGCTATCTGCCCTGAAGCCTTCTGTTCAAGTTCTCGCAAGGTTCCGCTCATATTTTGCGTAACGTCCTTCGCGACATCGATATCCTTCAGTTGTCCGCGCAGCGATCGAATCATATCATGGATTTTGGTACTCATGCGTCCTGTGGATTGCTCCGTAGACCCTGTCGAGTCATTCATCCTCTCTTGGCTGACCTGTACCTCAGCAGCCGCTTGCTTCACTTGCAGCATGATGCCTTCTAAGGAATCAATCATATTATTGATCCATTTGGCCAAATCCCGCGTCTCATCGCCAGCGAACTCATCGACCTTCAGACGCTGTGTCAAATCCCCTTTACCTTCTGCATTAATCCGGATAAATTTATTAATTTGAGCAAGCTGTCTAGCAATCGGTTTACTTCCTTGGCGTCTAATTAAACTTGCACCAATCCCGCCGAAAAGTAGACTTACTCCCACCATGATTGCCGCGCCGACACCATTCGAGACATATCCATTCAGCAGCCAGAAGCTGCTCGCGGATACTAGTGCCATGAGAGCAATAAAACGCATTTGCAAGCTAAACATCTTCCAATCAATCGAACGAATACGATAGACCTCTTCCAAATCCCCTTCACACATCATCCCCCACACATCTGGACAATGTGGCAATTGGAAGGTCACACCTTTTCCAATAACAGAAATATGACGATAATCAGAATATCCCGGGTATTCCACGAATAAATTATTTCCTTTAGCAATGGTTCCCGCTACACCTGGATGCAGTTGTCCCGTCGCAGGATCCGTGAAAACAAGCTCTAGCTCCGTATGCTCCTTGACGCCAACGATTCCATAATCGGTGCGAACGCCATCTTTTAAATTATCGCCATGGGTAAAAGTCAAATCTTCGAATCGGCTTCGCGACAAAGCTGTTCCAGGAACGATTTGCTTATTTAACCCTGGCTTCGCCATGAATAAATAGTTATCACCTGAATCGGGATACACATGTCCCGACTCGCGTTGGATCAGATCTCCAAGCACATCGTTCGGGACGCGTCCACAAACGGCTCCTCTCCATTGCCCACCCACCATAATAGGAACGATGAAAGCAATCGTCATGGCATCATGAAATGGCGAAGTACTTGGACCAATTTGAAGCGTTAACGGGTCTGAGAACGGTCCGAATAAGCATTTCACACCTTTGCGCGTTTCTTCCAATCCTTTTCCCAGCACGCCTCCTGCTGCATAGGATCTTCCCACATGAGCGTTGTGTGTAGAGTATACGACTAAGGCCTTTTCATTTAAAATAAATACTTCCGAGAAATCAGCTCCACTCTTCATTGTTGCTGTCAGGAGCTTTCCTACCACGGATTCGTCCTTCGACACAGTCTCCTTCAACGCTTCAGTTCCCGTTAACTGTTCCAGCAATCGATCCAAATGGGACCAATACGCCAGTGCCCAGCCACGTAAAATTTCCGTTCTTGTGTGCGCTATTCCTTCGAAAATATGCTCAACATCTTCCTTGATATGACGATTCAGGCGGTAAGACCACCACAAAGGTAGACCTTTTCTAAACCCCAGCCAATCAAACATTCCGCAACACCCCTTTTATCACATTTAATGTGACTTTATTTAACATTCGTCTTATTCGACAATATTATAGTCATTTCTCATGTAAATCAAGACAAATAACTGAACTTTTCATGAATTTTCCGAACAATAATGAATATTTAACGGAAAATGTCAGTATTTTTATACGAAAGTTATATTGACATAATTTTCTGATAAATTTACAATAGAAGAAAATCACATTCATTCTCCTTATTATGTAATATAAACTAACATTTAAAGAGATTAGATCAGAAAGGAGGCCTGGTTTCTGCTTCGGACCATGAGCCACTTGTAGCTTCCGAAAGCATAACGATGAAACCAGGGAGCTGCGATGTCCAAACCTGAGAATCTGGTGACTACCCCTTATGATCCTCGTCCTTTTTTTGATGAGATGTTTATGAATGCCTACTCGGTTCGCCCTCATTATCAAAGTACCTTCCTTCAATTCATGTCGATGAAGACAGGTAGTCTAAACAAACGTCAAACCGCAACGATGAAACGGATGATGGAAGAAGGCATTACCTTCACTCTCTATAGTCCTGATCAGACGGAGGCGCTAGAGCGCACTCTCCCCTTCGATCCTATCCCTAGAATTATCCCGCAGGATGAATGGATGAAACTCGAACGAGGTCTTAAGCAGCGTGTTAAGGCGCTTAATCTGTTTCTCAAAGATATCTATCATGAGCAATCCATCCTCAAAGATGGGATTATTCCTAGGAAAATGGTGCTTTCGAATTGTTATTTCCGTCCTGAGATGATGCGCCTATCGCTTCCGAATGATGTCTACGTTACGGCTTCTGGGATTGATTTAATTCGAGATGAGCAGGGTGAATATTTCGTTCTTGAAGATAACCTCCGTTCCCCTTCTGGCTTTTCCTACCTATATAAAAGCAGATCGATCATGACGCACTTATTCCCTGAACTCGTGTTCAGTCATGCCATTCAAGATATTGAGCATAGCTTAAATGTATTTCTGACTGCGCTGCGCAAACTGAGTCCTTCCGGTAAATCAGATCCTGTTATCGGGCTTTTGACACCTGGCTGCTACAACTCCGCTTATTTCGAGCACACGTTTCTCGCTCAACAAATGGGATTAGAGTTAGTTGAAGGACACGATCTCGTCGTCATTGATCACAAAGTGTACATTCGCGGTATCAAAGGACTTCGCCAAATCGATGTTCTCTACCGACGGATCGATGATGATTTCTTAGATCCGCTTGCTTTCGATCCGAACTCGATGCTAGGTGTCGCTGGCATAATGAACGCCTATCGCGCAGGGAATATCAACATTGTGAACGCACCAGGTACAGGTGTTGCCGATGATAAGGCCATCTATGCTTACGTGCCCGATATGATACGTTATTACTTGAATGAAGAGCCTATTTTGAACAACGTACCAACATATATTCTTTCTCGAACTGATGAGCGAGAGCATGTCCTTGCCCATTTGCATGAAATGGTTGTGAAGGAAACTTCATTATCCGGCGGTTATGGCATGCTTATTGGGCCAACAGCTTCTGAGACTGAAATTGCTGATTTCCGCCTCAAAATTATTGCCAACCCTGATCGTTATATCGCGCAACCAACCATACAACTATCTAGAGCACCCGTCATGATCGATGGTCAAATGGCAGCTAGACACATTGATTTGCGAGCTTTTGTCATCGCAGGAGAAGACATTCAAGTGATTCCAGGCGGACTCACACGTGTTGCTTTGAAAGAAGGCTCCCTCGTTGTGAATTCTTCGCAAGGCGGGGGATGTAAAGATACGTGGGTTGTTCGATAAATGCAACCTACAATACGAATGGAGGCCACGAGGTATGGTCATGATGGGACGAACAGCGGAAGCTTTATTCTGGATCGGTAGATATTCGGAAAGAACAGAGAATCACGCTAGGCTGATCGATGTGTATTATCATATTCGTGAAGACAGAGAATCTAGCGGAGGCCAATCCTGGAGCCGGCTCATCGATACCATCGGAGACCGTTCCGCTTTCACTGAGCAGTACGGCAGCTTCACCGAGCAACATGTCCTTCAATACATTACGTTAGATAAAAATAATGCCAACTCCCTGCTTGCCTGCACGAACCATGCACGTGCAAATCTACGAAATATTCGGGAGAAAATGCCTTCGGAGCTATGGGATATTTTGAATGGACTCTATTTGTGGCTAAAAGAAAAAGAAGTTCGCGATATAACGAATGATTCGCCTCATTTGTTCTATCGCTTTATCCGAGATACGCTATCCATGTTTCAAGGAGCGGCAACTTCCGTGATGCCTCGTCAGAATGAATGGCATTTCGTTGAAGCGGGGCGTTATCTAGAACGTGCTGAGAATCTGCTTCGACTCATTCAGTCTCTCTGTTCGGAATATGCCAAAGAAGACTTTTCTTCCTATCCGCTTATGCTTGCTGTTTTGAAATCCGTCAGTGGGTACGAATCGTATCGAAAAGAGTATGCAGATGGGGTTAATTTGAACAGCATCATCAAATTTTTGTTGTTGAATGAGACCTTCCCGCGTTCGGTCGCTTTCTCCATTCAATCTCTGGAGCGCTCGTTCAAGGGCATTCGCTTGGATGATCCCGAACTCACCAACGCCGTGCATAAATTAGCTAAACTAGCAGGAAAAGTGAAAGCCAATTTGGCTTGCATGGATGAAGAGGATGTGAGATCAGGTAAATTAGAAGCGACATTGTTAACACTCCTCGACTCCTGTAATGGGATGGGCTTAAGGATGTCCAAAGTCTTTTTTCCCTCTCGGGAGGAGGTTATCGCATGAAGAAGCTGGAGATCACACACATTACTCGCTATACTTACACCGATTCTGCACAGGACAGTGTCAATGAAATTCGGTTAACTCCATTAACAGACAATCGTCAGTCCTGTTATCATCATGCCATCACTACAGAGCCTGTTTCGGCCTTCTTCACGTATTCGGACTATTTCCACAACCGCGTACACGCCTTTACGGTCAACAAGCTCCATCGCGAGCTCACGATCAAAATGGTTTCCACCGTCGTCACTCACGACAATGATAACAAACCTGTATCTTTTCTTTCAGCTTATGAAGACAAAGCTTCGAGATACGGAGATGACTTTCAGAATGAATACGCTGAGTATTTATTACCAACCAGCTATACCGGGCTAACGCCAGAGTTGAAAGCATACTCTGACGCTATCCTTGATGATGGCGTACCTTTATATGATCTACTCCAAACCATCTTTACCACTATCAATCACGATTTCACCTATGATGTCTCCGCAACCTCCGTGCAGACTACAGTAGGCGAAATGTTGAAACTGCGGCGTGGTGTTTGTCAGGACTACTCCCATTTTATGATCACTATCTGCCGAGAAAAAGGCATTCCTGCCAGATACGTGAGCGGCTACCACTTCGTTTGTGACTTGCAGGGAGGAAGCGCCGATTTCACGCAAGCCTCCCACGCTTGGGTGGAATGTCTCATCCCTGGCGCAGGCTGGTTCGGGTATGATCCGACGAACAACTGTGAGGTCAACTGGCGGTATGTCAAGCTTGGGCATGGTCGTGACTACAACGACATCGTCCCTGTCAAAGGCGTCTATCGCGGCTCGGGTACGCAGGATTTGGAAGTGATCGTGGATGTGAAATTGGTGGAGTGATGAAGAGAGTGTCCCCAAAGTCATAAGATGACTAAGGGGACTTTTTGCTTTTTACGTAACGTTATGGGATAACGCTATTCAACTGTATTGGGCGTTCAGCTGCACATTAACTATACGCGATAACGCTAATCGCTCGAAAGCTGGGTTTTCCTGCTCATTTCAACACTTTAGCGCTATGCCATCACTTTATTCCCAGTGAAAAACAGAAAAATCCCAAGATAAGATGACGCCATCACCTTATCTTGGAATTTAGTTAGTTACTTATGGGGAACCCTCTATGTATTTTTTAAAAGAAATCCGTTAGATACGTTGTCCGCTCTGGGATGAATTTCTCCAATCTCGCGATTTCGGCAGCATCGCCCTGCAAACGGCCGATGCGATGCAGGAATGAGGCTCGCTTATAGCCCATCAGCAGCGCTGCTAATGTTTGGATATCACAGGAAAGGATGTATTTGCCCTCAATGCTATCGGCCTCATCCAGCTTAATAATGTCATTTCCTTCGCCATTCCTCGGAACAATTCGGAAAATCCCGTTATTCCACTCAGCATGTCCATCGCGCAGTTGGAGATAGAAGGGGTTGCTTGCTTCTGAGCTATCTGCAACAGCCTCAAACGGATACAACTTTAGGAAAGCCTCTGCATCAACAATCCGCGCCATAAAATAAGGAACAATCTCCTGTTTAATGCGCGGATCCGCTAGCATAAAAGGCAATGAGTCGCCTTCAGGTGCCTGGCATACGACTTTTTCAATCATCGAGTCGTGATTGGAAATTAAGCGCCAGATCGCGCGTCGAGCATCTTCCGTCAGTGCAACCATTTCATGAACGGTAAGAACTCGTTCTTTTACCTGATAGATGATATACCCCTCTGGCTCTCCAGCAGGATTCAAGTATAAGGTGACGATCCCTGGTTTTCTACTAAAAACTCTTCTTGGCCACCATCCTTCATTCCGAACCAGCATTCCGTTAAATTGTTTTGCATACGCCTCATAGATCGGATTCAGGATGGCTGGATCCGCTTCGATCCGACGGAGTGTGCTGCCCTCTGCAACCTCTGGCTTCGGCAACTGGTTGGAAGCAAGTTCGTATCGAACAAATTCACTGTAAGATTCCCAGCCATATTTGCGATAAAAGCCAAACGAAAACGGCGCTAGGAAGGACAAAGTCTGCCCGGCTTCTTTCATCGATTTCAGCGATTGGGACAGCAGTTGGCCAACCATGCCCTGACGGCGATATTCAGGCCAAGTCGCAACAGCTGCAATGCCTCCCATATCAAATACTTTGCCATTTATCCAAGTATGCAGCTTCAATATCATTAATTTAGCCGCTAATTTATTGTCTACAAAATATCCCCAATTCTGCTCGGTCTTCAACACAGCGATTCGTTGTTCTCGCTCTTCTGGCGCTATCGTAACTTGAAAAGCAAACTCCGATAAGGCAAGGCTTTCGTTCAATTCATCCTCTTTTATCAATCTGATCTGATCCATAATGCCTCCTTGTACCATTGTTACTTCTATTTTAACATGTACAACCGGTGACTATCCCGATAAATATTCATTTTCTTCAAAAATGATAACCTCTTGAATTGCCGAATGCGTAAGAATGTCTATTTTCCAAATATCAGATCATAGTTCACCTACTTACCTCCACCTACAATAGAAATAAGCAGACCCCTTCGGAAGTATAAACCTATTCACATCTTGGAAAGGTCTGCGTGTTTAGGAAATGAACAGAGAAGGTAGGTGATGAGCGTACCAACGTAAGTCAGCCCCAGCCACGATCAGCATGAATTATTTTGCTTCAGCATGTTATTCATCCCGAAACAAGGCTTCTATTCTTTTAAACAGGAGGTTTTTTATGAAAAAGAAAGTGTTACTGTTGGTGCTCGTATTCTTCATGATGATGGGATCTGTCGTAGCATATGCTGCACCTAAAGTGAATACCTTTGAGAGGCCCGTAAGAGGAAGCGCTTACACAATGGCGCAATGGGGTACGGATGGTTGGAGTGCTCCTTGGGATCTCGGAATGAGCAACCGCACCTGGATTGATGGCTATAATTTCAACCACTCTGGCGGCCAGTCACTTCGGGTGTTCTACCCACAAGGCCAAATCGGCCCGGAATACTCCGGTGCTTCAGCACCTCTTACCTTAACACCTGGTCAGCAATATTATCTATCCTATTGGGTGCGATTCAGCAGCGATTTTAGCTGGGGCACTACGCAATATGGTGGCAAGGTGGGACTTGGATTAGCAGGCGGTGCAGATTGTTCAGGCGGGCAGGAGTGTACGGGATATAACGGTTTCAACTCGCGGATGATTTGGCGTTCTGGCGGTAAAGCCGCGCTTTATTACTATCATATGGACAAAGCCGGTCAATATGGCGACTATGCCAATCTTACGAATAACGGTGCCGAAATCTACTATCAGAAAGGAACATGGATAAACATCGTTCAGCGTCTGAAAGTCAACACCGTCACGAATGGCAACGCGAATCCAGATGGCGAAATCCAAGTTTGGTATAACGGTGTCTCGGCGGCTAACATTACAGGCTTACGCTTCGTTCGCAACACAGATAAAGTGGATAAAGCCTACTTCGATTCCTTCTTCGGCGGCGCTACGCCCGAATTCGCACCTCAGAACGATTCGTACATCTGGTACGATGACCTGAAAGTATCTACGAATCCAGCTGAAATCTGTGAATTAGCGATTGGCGGCTGCTATAACCGCACATTCCAAGCAGAAAGTTATAACGCCATGAGCGGTGTCATCACTGAAACCACCCCGGATACAGGCGGCGGCCAAAATGTCGGCAGCATCGACAGCCAGGATTGGATCGCTTTTACCAATGTAAATATCCCTACATCGGGCACCTATTTAGTTGAATATCGCGTCGCATCGCCGAACAACGACGGGAAGATTTCCTTGGATCTGAATGCTGGCGCGACCGTACTAGGTCAGGTTAATGTACCGAATACAGGAAGTTGGTCCAGCTATCGCACCGTCTCGCATCAGGTCCAGATTCCAGCAGGCACGCACCAGTTTGGACTGTATGCTGCGACTGGCGGGTTTGATATTAACTGGTGGAAGATTACAAAGTTATATTAGGGTTGAATAATTGAACATCCCGATAACTATTCATTTTCTTAAAAAATGATAACCTCATACATCGCCGAATGCGTAAGAATGGCTATTTTCCAAATATCCGCTCATAGTTCCCCTTCTGGTTGCCGCCTACAATAGAAATAAGCAGATCTTTAGATATGTGTAAAGCCATTGCATCAAGGTAGGTCTGCGTATTGTGTAAGAATGAACCAAGAAGGTAGGTGATGAGCGTACTAACGTAAGTGGGCAACAGCCACGATCAGCATGAATTATTTTGCTTCAGCATGTTATTCATCCGAAACAAGGCGTCTATTCTTTTAAACAGGAGGTTTTTTATGAAAAAGAAAGTGTTATTGTTGGTGCTCGTGTTCTTCATGATGATGGGATCTGTCGTAGCATATGCTGCACCTAAAGTGAATACCTTTGAGCGGCCGGCAAGAGGAAGCGCTTACACATTGGCACAATGGGGTACGGATGGTTGGAGCGCCCCTTGGGATCTGGGAATGAGCAACCGCACCTGGATTGATGGCTATAACTTCAACCACTCTGGTGGCCAATCCCTGCGCGTGTTCTATCCTCAAGGGCAAATCGACCCGCAGAACTCTGGGGCTCAAGCACCTTTTTCCATAACGCCTGGTCAGGAGTACTACTTGTCTTATTGGGTACGTTTCAGCAGCGACTTTAGCTGGGGTTCGACCGAAAATGCCGGCAAGCTAGGACTTGGCCTAGCAGGCGGTGCTGCTTGCTCAGGCGGGCAGGAATGTACGGGCTACAACGGTTTTAGCTCACGTATGATCTGGCGTTCCGGCGGGCAAGCCGCGATTTATTACTACCACATGGGGAACGCTGGGCAATATGGGGACTATGCGGTGCTGAAGAATAACGGTGTCGATATTTATTACCCTAAGGGCACTTGGGTAAACATCGTCCAACGCCTGAAGGTCAACACGGTTACGAGCGGCAACGCCAACCCAGATGGCGAGATTCAAATTTGGTATAACGGCATCTCTGCTGCCAACATTACTGGACTACGGTTCGTACGCAACACCGATAAGGTTGATAAAGCTTACTTCTCTTCCTTCTTTGGCGGCGCAACTTCCGCCTTCGCTCCTCAAAACGACTCGTACATCTGGTACGATGACCTTAAAGTGTCCACGAATAAAGCTGAAATCTGCGAGCTGGCTGTTGGAGGCTGCTATAACCGCACATTCCAAGCAGAAAGCTACAACGGCATGAGCGGTGTCATCACCGAAACCACACTGGATACAGGCGGCGGCCAGAATGTTGGCAGCATCGATAGCCAGGATTGGATTGCTTTTACCAATGTGGATATCCCTACGGCAGGTACCTATTTGGTTGAATATCGCATCGCAACGCCGAATAATGGCGGGAAAATTTCCTTGGATCTGAATGCTGGTGCGACCGTATTAGGTCAGATCGATGTGCCGAATACGGGTAGTTTTTCGACTTACCGTACCGTGTCGCATCAGGTTCAGATTCCAGCAGGCACGCACCAGTTTGGACTGTATGCGGCAACTGGCGGTTTTGATTTAAATTGGTGGAAGATAACGAAATTATATTAAACTTGTAGTGTGGATTGGCCAGTTGCTGCGGCGACTGGCTTTTTTTATCTTGTTAAGTACCTACAACACTTCCTTACTGCTACTATTTTCATCCACCACCCTCCCACCTCTCCTCGTGAACATGATAATCTTGGCTGTATTTGACTATTCCTCAGCACAGATTTCAACGATAACTCGACGGCGGCTGGACTCTTGAGCACWAATATTGTGCTCAAGCGCGGTGTCCCCGGCGGCGGCTGGACTCTTGAGCACTGATATTGTGCTCAAGCGCGGTGTCCCCGGCGGCGGCTGGACTCTTGAGCACTAATATTGTGCTCAAGCGCGGTGTCCCCGGCGGCGGCTGGACTCTTGAGCACTRATATTGTGCTCAAGCGCGG
>NZ_LMSJ01000058.1:89764-121838 GCF_001428105.1 Paenibacillus sp. Soil766
TCTTGAGCACTGATATTGTGCTCAAGCGCGGTGTCCCCGGCGGCGGCTGGACTCTTGAGCACTGATATTGTGCTCAAGCGCGGTGTCCCCGGCGGTGGCTGGACTCTTGAGCACTGATATTGTGCTCAAGCGCGGTGTCCCCGGCGGCGGCTGGACTCTTGAGCACTAATATTGTGCTGAAGTGCGATGTCCCCGGCGGCGGCTGGGCCCTTGAGCACTAATATTGTGCTCAAGCGCGGTATCCCCGGCGGCGGCGCCCTCACGCAAGTGCCAAATCGACGAAAACCCGCAAGACCTACGCTAAAACACAGCGTATATCTTGCGGGTTTTCGTCTAGCACTACTTACTTTTGCGTTTGCTTCTGCAGCAATCGGTTAATCACCGTGATCGCTTCTGCACGAGTAACCGTGCCCAGCGGAGCAAACTGGTTCGCGTCGTAGCCTTGCATCAGCCCTGCTTTGGTCACGATGCCTACGGCATCTAGGGCCCATGCAGGGATGTCTGCAGCATCCGCGTAGGATACGGCACCGATTGACGCTGCGCCAAGCACGTTCGCCAGCACAACGGCAAGTTGTGCTCGGGTCAACTGATCAGCCGGACGGAAGCTGCCGTCCTCGTGGCCTTGCACTAGCTTCGATTTAGCGGCTAGCGCAATCGCGTGTTTGGCCCAATCGCCGATCGATCCATCATCCGTGTACGTCGGTAGTTGCTCTGGCTTCGCGTTCGGATACAGCCCGTTCGTCAGCATGACGACGAATTCTGCCCTAGTAACGAACTGATTCGGCCTAAATGTGCCATCTTCATAGCCATGGACAATGCCCGCTTTTAGCGTAGCTCGGATATCTCCTTCTGCCCAATGACCCGCAATATCAGTAAGCTTCGAACCTGTATCGACAGGTACAACTGGCGCTTGATTTACAGCGAAAACCGCATACTTCGTAAAGTGATCCACATCAACGGTGATCTGATCCCCATTCACTTTACCCCCAGGGACTTCCACCCAGATCTTCTTCACTTCATCAAAATAGAAAACCACTGCTTTCTGATCCGCTTTCAAGCTCTTTTTGTCAAAAGCAAACGTAAGTGAAATTGGCTTACTGAAGTTCTCTGAGAAATTTTTCAGAATTTCAAAAATCGGACTCGCTAAAACTTCACTCTGTGTAATCAGCTTTTGTGTATCCAATATTTTGTCTATGGTGATCTTCAACTCTTTGCCCGAAGCATCAGCCGGAATTGTAATCTTTACCTCATTGTTGTTCAAACTAACCTCACCTGTTTTACCTACCGGCAATGTCAGCGTACCATCTTTCGAAATAACAGGTTGGTTATTCGTAACTGGAGGAGGTGTTGAACTACTCGTATCCGCCTCTCTTGATACGGTTACCGTATAAGTCTTACTAGTGCCATTCTGCGCAGTCACCACAATCGGTATCACATTAGCTCCTACTTGCAGGGAAACGAACCCGCTTGCCTGACCGCTTATCGTTGCATTGCCATTCACAGTCATTGTCGCATGACTCTCATACACACTCGCCGTTACGGATAGACGCGACACCTGGTTAGATACTCGTAAGCTATAAGTTGTCGTGCCCGTTGCAAAATTAGGCTGAATGGAGCCAACAGACAACGTTAACGCGCTCAAATCGGCATTGTCGCTTAGAGCTGGCGCTCGATTCACAGTAAGTTGATATGGATTTGTAGCTATTCCATCTTCAGCTGTCACGTTAATCTCCACTGTATTTGCTCCCACTTGCAAATCGTTCACGCTATACGTATAAACATTGCCCGTAACTGAGCTATAAGTCGCTCCTGTCACGGTCAGGGTTTGATTCGGATGTCCTTTGCTCACCGTCAAATTCAGACTGCTAACGCTATTCGGGACATCCACACTGTAATCCAGCTGTGCAAGATCAAATGTTATCGAACCTTGATCAACCGCCAATACTGCTAGCAAGGCATCGGTACTGATCACAACTGGAACACCTAACGTGACTTCTTGTGTCACAACAGCATCGGTATAATTCAACGCTTTAACCGTAATCGTATGGCTGCCTTCATCTAACACGCCAGCATGTATTGTGATCTTCCCAGATCCAATCGTGTAATCCGATGATGAAAGGGTCGCTCCCCCATCCTTCACTGCCGTAATGGCCCCGCTCCATGCTGCGTTTACCGGGAACGTGATGTCGATTACACTCAGTGTATCATTCGAGGTCACATCGGCTGTTAACACAGGTGCAGAGGCTACCTCCACACTTACCATTACAAAACCATTATCTTTGGTGAAAGGAACTTCACTGCCGTTCCATAGCACTTTTGTTGCTGCTGGTGCGTAAGTAACAGTAGTCACACTACTAACACCTGACAGTTCATCTACAGAAAGACTCAACTCATTTCCATTCATACCAGTTGTGATGTTTACATTTTCTGCTGTTTGTTGATGGCCATCAATGAAATAATATTGCAACTGCCCAGCTACTTCTTTTTCACTATTTGCATAAAACAATTGCTTACGTCCATCTTTCAGCTCCACCACGATATGGGTGGCATCTGTTCTACGCACGTTCCCAATTTTACTTGTGCCTTTAAATGGTTCAAGCACACTAACGAACTGCGCATTATTGCCATACACCCGATTAACCACCGTAGGTGTATAGGCAGCTGTATCATTGCCTGGTCCTGGTGCTTCACCGACGATCATCGTAGAAGCCACACTTGGGGAGCTCGTTAAGCTAAATAGCTTCAGACCATTTCCATTAACCGTATTCCAAGCACCTTCCCAATTACCGGTTAATTCCTTCGATGTGCCATTACGGAAGAAAGAAGTTGAATCCTTCGTGCCAAGTGGACCCGCAAAAGCACCCATTGTCGTTCCAGGCGTGAATGAACCTATGCCATGCATAATCCAATCGTACTTATGACTGGTAGCCGACTCGACAGAGAACAAATCAATGAGGTAATCCTTCGTCACTGCCACGGTGCGCTCATAGCGTCCCATACCCGCGTACGCTTTACTAGAAGTGTTCGTCATAATATTAAATGGTTCCGATTGCATGAATAACTTCGTAGGTTCATACACTTCCACATTGTTTACAGTCGGAATTGCCTGCGTATCGCCGTCAACCATGACGGTGTTATGTGAAAATGTCGTTTTGTAATAAGACGTGTACATAGAGTTACTATAAGGAGGGATACCAAGATCGGGCGCTAAACGCTCGCCTTTCCCGAATACTTCCAGATGGAGCTTATCCGGATGGCCGTGATAGCCGCCATGTACCCCGTAATCAACGAGCGCGAAATTCTGCTCCTCGCCACTACCCGCACGCAAAACTGAATGTCCAAGTCCAGTAAAATTAATACTTTCAGAAGGCAATGTTCCTCCACTTGGAATCACAGTCTTTCCGTAAAATACCGCTTGTTCACCAACAATACCTGAACTCGTATTACCTGGCACAATAAATCCGCCTCTAGCCCGCGCTCTATCATTATAAAGAATGCTTAGCAGCGTTCCGTAATCAGCGTCATTGTACTGCGCATACACGCCTTCGTAATCCATCGGTACTACTCTGCCGGGCGCCCCTAAATTCGTTGGATATTTACCAGAATCGTTACTGTTAATGATGCCGAGATCTGGAAATGCGTACTGCAGCGTTACATCGAATGTTTTCTTGAAGTTCGGACTAGCAAACAGATCATATCCCATATTCTTCAAGGCTTGCGCATGGAAAAATAATGCGGACTGTGCGTAGAAATGATACCCAATCGCACCTTCATACCAGAAGCCATCAGACAATACGCTATTCGCCATTTGGAAATTGAATCCACTACGTCCTAGGACAGAGAAATCCATCAGTGTTTTATCTTCCAACGCAGCCCCGACAGCTCCAATTGCAGCGTTGTGCCACGTTTGCCAGTTGGACTTTCCTACATCGTAGCCTTGCAACGTTTTCGCCGATGGAGCAAACAAATTTTGTTCCACATTGTACTTCTCAGCAGCATTAAACAATCCGCTAGGTTCAATCAAATCGAAGGCTTGAACCAGCATAATCATTTGAACTGCTTCATCTAGTGATTGGTAATATAGTCTTCCGTTCTGCGCCTGCAAAGCGTAGCTTGGATATAGTTCGGCATAATGGAGCAGCATATCTTTGGCTTTCTGCGCGTACTTCGTTTCTCCACTTAACGCATACGTGAGTGCAAGATTGCGTACGGCTTCAATATTCACTGTATGCGCCGTAAACCGCCAGCCACCATCGATATCCGCGCCCGTGTACACTTGGTTGTTCGTCGGACATAAATGAGCATTAGGACTATCATAATTAAATACGAGTGGCGTATCCCCGCAGACGAATTTCCCACTCTCTCCGGCTGGCTTGGAAGGATAGTAGACCGTTTTATTCAACCAGCTATCAGCCTTCACCTTAATCGCATCTAGGTAATCCTCAGCCCAACCATAGGTTTGAATTTTAGCTTTTGACTCGTCTAGTTGTGTTTGAGATGTCATGATGTAAGGATGCTGCTTCGTAGGTACACGAGATGCTCCTACTTTGATGTTCAACTCAATGTTGATTTCCTTACCGCCGGCCAAAGGCTTGACGGTGTATATCGCTTTCTTTGTCTCGCCAGCTTGTGCAGAGGCAGGTACTTTTACTTCGATATCTACATCAGTTTCAGCGCCTTGCGCTACAACAGGCGTAGTTCCTGTTAGCGTTACGTTATAGCCAACACCAAACGCCGTTTTCGGTGTAATTTGATAAGTTGTATCTACGTTAGAGATATTCTTGAGTGAGAATGTATAGTGCAACGTGCTGTCTGGCAACGCAGCTTTATCAATTTGCTTAATAGAAGGTTCTACCGCGTTCTTAGCCAAGGCGAAGCCATCCCAATACAACTTATCTGTCGGATCTGGTGCTGGATCTGAATCATACCATTTAGGGTGAATAATAATTTGGTTAAAATTAGCCAAGTTAGCTGATCCCGTAGAGTTCAGCATTTTGTTAAATGGAATTTCAACCTTCTTCCATCCTGCCCAATCCACATAGAACGTGGACATGAAATAATCGAAGCTAGGCGTCGATGCAATGTTAGCGTCTAAGATGAAATACACCTTTTTATTCGATGCCTTCTCTGAATACAACCAAAATTCGATCTGGTCATTTTGGCTCCATGGTGCCGTAAGACCTGTGATGTTAATGGCTGTTGCTGGGTTCATCCATAGACCAGACTTCAGTCCTTGCACAGCAATGGTCGAACTTGCTGTCGTATTCGTCCACCCTGTAAACGTCTCCATGTTTCCGATTGGCGTACTCGAGCTGCCAGATAGATCAATATTGTACGCGTGACTCGTCACTTCACTCACTTTGCCATCAAATTCCGCTTTGGTCGTGATCGTCTGTGATTGATCAACCAAGATCGGTGCCGTGTACAGCTTGAAAGATGCATCTACGCCTTCCACTTTATAATAGATCGCTGCACCTGTGGTTTCAGAGGTCAATGTGACGTTCTTCACTTCTGCATACGTTCCTGCAGGTGGATTTGCAACTACATTTTCAACAAAATCGCGATAGACGAATGTGTAATTATACGTTGTTTCTTCGCTATCTACATTCGAAATGGATGATTTGGTAATAAGTGTCACATCGGATGTAAGCGTGATAGGAGTCGTATAGAGTTGAAAAACGCTATCAATGCCCACTCTTTTGTAATACGTTTTGGCGAGTATGGCTGGTGTAGATTGGCTAGTTAAACTAACCGTTACTTTGTTGACATATTCACCGGACGGTTTGTCAGCTAGGGCTGGCATAACGGTTGCCGTATTCGTTAACCGAAGATCATCTAAGTAGATTTGCAAGCCTAAATCAAGTGTTGTTCCTGAAACAGCAGCTTGATCGAATCGCACATAATCTAAAGGTCCCCAATTATTTAACGAATCGATGCTTTTTTGAGTTTGGACAGTACTTAGCGGAACCTCAATTTCTTTCCATCCCGTCCAATCCAATGGGACTCTGTAGTAATAATAATTACTTGTATCCCCTTTCATGAAAAATCGAATCTGAATCGGCTTATCCGCTTGGTCCCCCGTTCTAGCTTTCACGGAATAGGCCCACACTTTAAGTGTGCTATAGCCCCTCAAATCAACAGTTGGTGCGGCTTTAGGATACATGAGAGCTGAGCCTGCAACATCTATAGCGCCATTGTTAAAAGCTAATAGCCACTTCTTCGAGCCTGTGCCTTCCTTCATATATTGCGAATCCGTATTCGCAATAACGGCCACCCCTGAGGTACCTACCGTATCGCCCGTTGCATTCGTCGCTGAATCCATGTTGTTGAGTTGTTGAGAAATTGGAAAAGGAGCAACCGCAGCATCCGCCACTGGTGGTGCTACGAATAAGGGGAACATGCTTACAAGGAGCAGTACTGTCAGCATCGTTGATATACTTTTCTTGAACGAATGAATAGCCATTTGTATCTTCCTCTCTATCGCGAGATAATACAAAGCCCCGCTATCTCGGGCGGGGCTGATCATGGTAAAGCCATTTCAAACTTATTTCTTTACTGCTGCTTTCGCGCGTTTATCTGCATTTCTGTAGATATTCACGATTTCCTCATAACCAAGCTTCTTCTGCTCTTCAATGAATTTATCCCATTCGCTGAAGTTACGTGTACCCATAATGAATTTGGAGAAATTCTCGTCACGATTAGCATTCAAAGAATCACCCTTCGTATCCAAAATTTGTTGCTCTTCCAATGTGAAAGAAAGCGTACTATTTTTCTCGCCATCATACTTAGGCGCTTCTTTATATGCAGCTTGCAGCTCTGGTGAAGAAACGGAAATATGAGCATTGAAATCAAACCAAGTATAAGCGCCATCTGTGGATAAACCGGTTTTCTTTCTCAAATCTGCGATATCAGCATACTTCGTTGTGAAGGATGTTCCACTCGCTGTCTCTCCTTCTTTACCCCAGCTCACTAGTTTCTTACCTTCCTCTGAGTAGAAGAAATCCAGATACTTCATGACTTCTTTGATTTGTTTCGACTTGGATGAAACCATGAAGCCTTCTTCTGTTACTGCCGTAAAGGCCGTCTTACGTGGTCCGCCTGCCCATCCTGCCGGTGGAGCCATATAGTTCATCGTGAACTGTGGGTTGTCTTTACGTAATGCACTGTTATAGAAGTCAATACGACCCATGTAGTCGAGTGTAACGAATGCACGATTCGTGGAAACGATATCCTGCCACATTTTCGTATCAATCGTTAAGAAATCTTTCGGGATCAGGCTCTCTTTGTAGAACTTGTTCATATACGTCAACAGCGTCTTGTATTCGTTCTGAATCGGCGCATACTTCCAATCCTTGGATGCACTGTCAAAGAACACGGAAGCTTTCCGTTTCTCTACTTCTGCAGGTACGTTGAAGCCCGCTCCGAAATCGTACATATAACGCAGACCATTACGGAACGTCAATGGATAGCTGTCTGGATAAGCTGTTTTCAACTTCTTCAAAGTTTCATAGAGTTCATCCCAGTTCGTTGGCGCTGCTAATCCCAACTTCTTAAACACATCTTCCCGATACATCCATGTGCGACGGTTCGACTCACCCAACCCTTGGTTCGGGAACACATACATTTTGCCATCTGAAGATAGGACGTTCTGTGCTTCTGTTGGGTACTTCTCCATCCAAGCCTTCAGGTTCGGCATGTCTTTCACATAGTCGAGAATATTGACCAAGGCACCTTGCTGCCCGAATTTATCAGCGATCGCTTTCGTCTGTGTCCACATCAAATCCGGCATATCACCAGAAGCAACGGTCATTGCGAGCGCATCCTCCAGCAGATTTCCTGGTGGTAGTTGAATATCAAGCTTTACGCCTGTCTTCTCCGTCAGATATCCCCATACTTTCCAATTCGCATCATAAGGCCAGCTCGGGTTACTGTAGTCTAGAAACTTGAAGGTTTGTGCTTTCGGTACTGATGACGATGAGGTTGCTGCTGCTGTCGATGCTGCGGATGGCGTTGCTACACTGCTCTCTTTCGAACATGCCCCCATGACGAAACTCATGCTCATAATTGTTGCTAACATAACGACCGACTTCTTCTTCATACGTTGCCCCACTCTCCCTAATTTCCTCGAATTTGCTTTCCCCATGTGTGGAATGGCCTCATGCTGCATGACTGATTCGACTTCCCTGTCTCGCTTTGTCTTGTCTTACCTTCCTTACTTCCCATTGTTCTTGTACCTCTATATTAACCTTTGATCGACCCAATTAGTGCTCCTTTTGCAAAATACTTCTGGAGGAACGGGTAGATCATCAGGATGGGAACCGTTGTAATAATGATGGTTGCATATTTAATGGACTCATCTACGATCATGCTGTCGCCGCCGATATTGCCAGCGCCTGTGCCCTGACCTTGCAGCACCATGTTGCGAACAATGATTTGCAAGGGGAACAAGTCCGCATCTCGCAAATATAAGAGAGCCGAGAAGAAGTTGTTCCAGATGGAAACGCCGTAGAATAAACCAATCGTCGCCAGAATCGCTTTAGATAGCGGCAATACAAGTCGGAAGAAGATGCCGATGTCGGTAAGTCCATCCATTTTGCCTGACTCCTCAACTTCTTGCGGCATACCTGCGAAAAACGTACGCATAACGATGAGATTCCAAGAACTAACTAGTGTTGGGATTATCATGGCCCAAATCGTATCAATAAGATGATAGCTTTTGACAACTAGGAACGTCGGAATCAAGCCACCACTGAAAAATAGCGTAATGACGATCATGATCATGAAGCCACGATGAAACAGCATATGTTTCTTGGAAAGGGCATAAGCAGCAGCTGCGCTAACGAGCAAAGAAAGCGTTGTACCAAGTACGGTATACAAGATTGTATTGAGGTAAGCCTTTCCAATTTCTGGTTTTTCAAATACGGAGGCATATGTGTTCAAATTAAACTCTTTTGGCCATAGAAAGACTTGCCCCTTTAAGACCGGCACTACTCCACTGAACGAAACCGCGATCATATATACGAAGGGATACAGCGCCGATACGACTACGCCTAGCAAACTCACAAATAAAACGACATCAAAGAGACCAAATTTTCTTTTCATACACGTGTACTCCCCTCGTTACCATAAGCTTGTCTCGCTCGTTCTGCGGCTAATCCAATTGGCAGTCAGAATGAAGATGAGGTTAATGATAGAGCTGAATAAATCAATAGCTGTCGCATAGCTGTAGTTCAATGACTGAATACCCGTCCGATACACGTAGGTAGATAGCACGTCGGCAGTCGAATAGATGGAAGGATTCAACATCAGGAGCACTTTCTCGAAACCGATATCTAAGACATGTCCGATGTTCAAAATAAATAGAATAATAATCGCCGGCATAATGCCCGGAATCGTAATATGAAGCAATTGGTGTCTACGATTTGCACCATCCACTCTGGCTGCCTCATATAATTGAGGATCAATCGCACTTAGAGCTGCTAGATAAATGATCGTTTCCCAACCGACATGTTGCCAAATCTCCGATAAAATGTAGATCGCTCGGAAATAACTTTCATTTTGCATAAAGTTCATAGCATCATATCCGAACCACTGGATCACTTTATTGACTAACCCACTCGTAGGCGAAAGAAATAAGAACATCATACTTACAACAACAACATTAGAAATAAAGTGAGGTAAATAACTAACCGATTGAACAAACCGTTTTAAAGTCGCCTTGCGCACTTCATTTAATAAGAGAGCGAGAATAACAGGTGCAGGGAATCCGAAAATAATTTTGCATACCCCTAGAAGCACTGTGTTTTTCAGCAACTTCAGAAAATCGGGACTATTGAAGAATAATGAATAGTATTTCAAACCAACCCATTCACTTGCCCACACACCTTTAAAGGTGTTATAGTCCTTAAACGAAATTAAAATCCCGAACATTGGCACATACTTGAACAATATGTAGTAAATTAGCGCCGGCAAAAACAATAGCATTAAATACTTGCTGTTATGCCATCTCTTTAGGATTGGATGCATCCCTTGACCTCCAGTCTGAATATCCTGTCTATGCATCAAACTTTAAAGCAACCGGACTACTCGAGCAATTAGGCATACTTTCGATTCCTCACCAATTTCTATATTCCTGAAATCAATCTAGTATCTTAAGGAAAGTCAATATCCCTCGATTCTGTCGTAATGGAAAATTTCGCATGTGCATCCACCATCTGTCACAATAATGTACCTTTATTACGCGATTTCAGGCATCAATCATGAAAATGGATAACTTTTTAAAGCTCAGAGTATTGAACCTCTCCTAGTCCTCCGTGCTATACTCAATATGGTTAAACCCTATAAATGAAAGGAATGACACGATGAAGTGGATGGCACGATTTTCGACTAGAATCCAAAATCAAGTATCACTGTTCTACACTTTGTTCTTCAGCTTCATCGCGATTATTCTTTTGCTCGTTTCCATTAATACATGGTCCTATTCCTTCTTCCGCGATCGGATCAAGGACGAGATTATCGTGAATAGCGGTCTGAATTTGAATACGACTTTCGCTAATTATGAGAAACATATCAAACTGATTCGCAGCATCATGGTCGGCTATCTGTTCAGTAATGAGACCGAAATTCTTAAGAATGGGAACCCCCTTTCCAACTACGATATTGTCATTAAGACGCAAACGAATTTGCAGTACTCGCTTAACAATTCCTTGCTGTATTTGGATAACATCCTCTATTACTTTAAGGACAGTCAGTTCGTCATTGAGAAAGACGGCACACGAAATGCGAGCACGATGTTCAACAAATTTTATGCCCAATCCGCGTATACGGTTGATTTCTGGAACAAAGAGGTGGCAAGCTCTCAGAGTTTTAAAATCTACCCTTCAGCCGTCTTCAGCTCTGTCACCGCCTTTGAACATAAACCCATTGGAAGCCTCATGCCCATCATGATTAAGAGCGCTTATGATACGAATTTTGCTTTTATCGTGTTTATGAAGAGTGCGAAGGTATTTGAAGCTTTTCATCAGGCACAGCCTGAAAGCAGCCTGTTGATCGTGGATGGCAATCAGAACGTTGTCTT
Organism: Paenibacillus sp. Soil766; assembly: GCF_001428105.1. Lineage (GTDB taxonomy): Bacteria > Bacillota > Bacilli > Paenibacillales > NBRC-103111 > Paenibacillus_E. The sequence continues at coordinate 100,842 of NZ_LMSJ01000058.1, forward strand.
CTCTTCTGTACCCGCTGAGCTGCCCGAAGAAATTAGGGGGATAACGGGCAGTGGTTATAGGCTTGTTAAAAACACCTATTATTTCTACCATACCAGCACAGAAACCGGCTTAACCTACATCGAGATCGTGTCCGACAAAGGACTTACGCAACAAATTCACCGGCTTAACCTGAATATGCTGGCGCTTATTATATTGTCCTTGCTTATTTCACTTGCGGTTTCCTATCTGATCGCCAAGCGTTTCCATAACCCATTAGCGAATATGCTACGTTCAATGGAGTCGTATAATCCAATTAGTATGCAGGGGAATAAAAATAGTCGGATTAAAGAATTTAACATGCTGCACAATACATTAAACGATCTATCCCGTTCTAATCAGGAGTTCCATCAAGACATTCGTTCCAAAAACACCTTGCTGCAGCAATTTGCCTATATGACGCGTCTGAAGAAGTTTGGCGGGAATGTTTCGCAATTGCAAACGTCCATTGATGCGAACAAGCCTTACAAGCTTGTGCTTATCCAAATCGACTTCAATGATCGGTTTCTCGCGGAAATTACGAACGCGCAAATGCGCACATTTAATACGTATAAAGAGCTGATCAATGCCCATTTCGCAAGTCTTTACACAGATTCAGTAACTTTTCAATTAGAAAAAGATCAGATTCTTTCCATTCTTTTTATCGAAAATGAAACCGATGACGAGCATGCTGATGGTGTTGAGACGCTTGTCCGCATGCTGGAAACAGACTCGTTGTACTGCAATTTCACGATTGCACCGAGCCAAGTTCATAAGCATTCTTCCGACTTCGTCGAAACCTATCACAACGCGCTTGATTTGATTAAGCAACGTCGGCTTGGCGAAGGCGTGCAGATCATCACCGAATGGCTGCCACAGCCGTCGCTGATGATTCCGACTCCAGCTGAGGAGAGCGAGCTGAGTGCTAATTTGCATGCAGGATCTGACTCGGTCACGATTCCACTGGCTTTTAAGCTGCTTGATCAGCTGGACAAAGCTGGCGCGTTAGCGTATCAGTTCCAAGATTTCACCAAAGATGTCGTGAACAAAACGTTGAAGAGCATGTATGCGCAAAACATTTCAATCCACGCCTTCGCAGACAAAGGATCGCCTTATGATCACTTGAAGGCATGCCATACCCTAGAACAATATAAGAATTTCATGCATTGGTTCCTCACTCGTTCTGCAGCTGCCATTAAAGAGAAAAAATCCGAAACCGACATCATGACCAAGTTCGTCATGGAGTATGTCGAGTCGAATTTCGGGGCTGACCTATCGCTTGACGCCATCTCAGCTAAACTAGGCATTACGGGGCCGTATTTATCGACCTATTTCAAGGAAAAAACAGGAACGAATTTCAGCGACTACATTTTCACCGTCCGAATGAATAAATCGATCGAAATGCTGCGGGATACCGACATGAAGGTACAGGAAATTGCTTCGCTCGTCGGTTACTTCACAGCCGCTTCTTTTAACCGTGTGTTTAAACGGCATACAGGGGTTACGCCAAGCGAGTTTCGGAGATTGAATAGTAAATGAGAATGAAGAGGGAGCAGATTCGCCTGGATGGCGTCTCTGCTCCCTCTTTATGTTCTGTGGCGGGTATTTATAACTCGATTTTTTCGAGTTACAGGTATACTTTGGCCTTGGGCGGCGCACGTAACTCGATTTTTTCGAGTTACGGGGCTTCAGCGGCACTCGGCGGTGCACGTAACTCGATTTTTTCGAGTTACGGGGCTTCGGTGGCCCTGGGCGGCGCACGTAACTCGATTTTTTCGAGTTACGGGGCTTCGGCGGCACTCGGCGGTGCACGTAACTCGATTTTTTCGAGTTACGGGGCTTCGGTGGCACTCGGCGGTGCACGTAACTCGATTTTTTCGAGTTACGGGGCTTCGGTGGCACTCGGCGGCGCACGTAACTCGATTTTTTCGAGTTRCGGGGCTTCGGTGGCCCTGGGCGGCGCACGTAACTCGATTTTTTCGAGTTACGGGGCTTCGGTGGCCCTGGGCGGCGCACGTAACTCGATTTTTTCGAGTAGCGGGGCTTCGGTGGCCCTGGGCGGCGCACGTAACTCGATTTTTTCGAGTTACGGGGCTTCAGCGGCACTCGGCGGTGCCTGTAACTCGATTTTTTCGAATTGCGGGACTGCTTAGTTCAGTCCTTTGTCGTACCTAGCGTAGCTTTTCCAACTCTTATAACCCAGCTTGCCGTAGAAATCGACGAAAGGCGTCGTGTCGATGACCACGTGCAGAACCCCACGCTGCAACAAGTAGTGTATCGCCGCTTGTACGATAGAAATACCGTACTTATAACCTCGGAAGCTCTCGTCGATTCCTAGAGGACCGATACCTCCCAGTTCTCCCTCAAAGAGTGGTGCCCAGTAGATGTTTTGGGCTAACAACGGGGATTGCGCATCATTCATCCGGCAGAAGCCAATAATCGAGCCCTCTCTCTCCAGCAAGACGAACTCCCGTCCTGTCCCGCCTCGTGTCCAATAGTCACGAGTCTGATAATCCCATGTGCCTGGAAAGCATCTATGCATGAATGCCGTTAAGGCTTCTCTGTCGCTGAGAGTAGCGGTTCGAAAGGTCGCTTCATGGACATCAGGCAAAGAGACAACGGAATCGTCTCCGTAGTTGTTCAGCAGATCATAGGAGATCTCCTTGAACGTGTAGGCCCGCTTCTCGAACCACTGTTTCGTTTCCTCAAGATGGTCAGGAATCCCCGGAAACAGGCGACGGTTTAGATCGTTACCGAGCATGATGCGCTTAGCGCCAGCATTCTGCAGCGCCTCTTCTGCTTTGCGAAGCAGCGCAGTTCCGACTCCACTGTTCCTGTGCTGGCTGTCGACCACGAGCACATGAATCCATCCCAAGTCACGAGGGATTCCAAAATCCTCTGTCGCTTCACTAGCTATTTTCGCTACGACGAACCCGACGACCCGCCTTGATTCTAGCTCTAACGCTACCCATGACCCTTCTTGCAGCCAAATACGATCCTCCACCGTATTCTGTTGCAGCAATCGAAGCCTCATCGGAAACGACTCCGATAATTCCTTATTCCATAGCGCCACAAGTTCATCCAAGTGCGAAGCTTCCAAGTGTTCAAAAATGATGCTCATCATGCTCCTCCTTTACGTTACGAACCTCTATGAAAAATATAGGACATCTTGTTGATTACGCCTATAAGTAAATCTTTCGAATGTTGGTAGATGATAAGAAATCACTCTGGGGATGGAATGGAGATAGTCGGTTTCATCGGTTATCTACAGGCATTAGACCTCGGTTTCGCCGATTATCTCCATCCACTAGCCCCCGATTTCACCCGAGTTAGTCGGTTTCATCGACTATCTCAATGCTTTAGTCCTCGGTTTCACCCAATACAGTTGCCCCCCACAAAACAACAAGCCCCTCCCCCGCCTAATTGCGAGATCGGGGCTTGACTATCATCTACTGTGCGTAGATATGTGGGTTCTGGCGTTGGCACTCCTCGATAACCCACAGTTGTCTGCGCACCTGCTGAGGTGTAATCTCCAGCGGCTTGCCTTCAGTCAACGTATCATACAGCATCAGATACAGCTTCTCCGTCATATGCTCGAAAGTCGTCTTTCCGTCTGGAATCGTAAGCTCCCAGCTTTCCGTTTGCCAAGGCAGCTTCTCACTGCAATAAGCAGGCTTCCCATTCGCCGAAAATAAAGGCTCTCGGATCAGCTTCTGCTCAGGCGCTTCTTCCGATTTAAAATATTTCCACTCCAGCTTATCCCCGGTTCCATGGAGGCCACCATTCGTTCCTTGAATGTTGAACAGTTCATGAGGGAAGGCGGAACTGGATGAAATTTCCATATCAATCGTAGGTCGACCTTTCCCGCGCAAAAGGAGTTTCACATAATCCTCCGCATCACCGAAGGTATTCGTTCTATCCATGATGCACATGACATCCGGCTGTACGTCCGCACCGAACAGTTGCAGTGCCTGATCCAGCGGATGTGGCCCTGTATTCATCAAGCTGCCGCCATTATTGCTTTGCAACGTTTGCCAATCCCAACGGCGGGCAAACCCATTATAGCTGAAGTCGATCTGCACGATGCGTCCCAACACACCAGATTCAATCACTTTACGCAGCTGCACGAAGGCGGGCTGATAGCGTGATTGTTGGAATACAGCCAAGATAGCGCCAGTTCGCTCCGACGCCTCAATTAGCTGATCAACCTCCCCCGTTGACTTCGCCAGCGGCTTCTCGCACAACACATGTAGACCGCGGTTAAGCAGCTCCAGCGTAATCGGAAAATGCTGATGACTCGGAGAAGCATTCACGATCAAATCCAGTTCCTCTTGGGCCACCATCTCCTCCCAAGACGCGTAGGCTTGGCATCCATATTCTTGTTTCGCCAGCTCTTGACGCTCTGGAATGGAGTCTGCTACCGCCGCAATCCGGTAATGCTCAGGCAGCTGAACGAGCAAATTCCCGTGGATATCGCGCCCGCTGCGTCCCTGTCCAATAATTCCAACCTTCACAATTTTCTTGGTCATCACAACTACCTCTTTCTTTCGTGGGTTATGTGGTCTTGCCAAACGTTTTCTTATATTCAGTAGGCGTGATGCCTGTTCGTTTCTTGAATGTCCGGATGAAATGACTGAGATGATGAAATCCAACCTGGAAGCCAATTTGTGTAATCGTATGCATATTGCGCTGGATCAGTTCCATCGCCCTTTCGATGCGTACTTCATTTACATAATCAACGAAGTTCTGGCCTGTCTCTTTCTTAAAAACCGTACTAAAGTAAGCAGGTGCCATATTCGCTAGGAAAGCCCCTTGCTCCAGCGGAATATCCTGACTGTAATTGTCATGTATGAAGCGTTTTACTTCTTCGATTGGATGCTGGCTTGCCGATGTCGACTGCACACGCTGTTTCCGCCTTGCCTGCCGATATTCACGATCCATAAGGATGAGCAGCTTGACGAGGCTCGTGCAAATGGCATATTCATACCCCGCTTCGCGATGCTCAAATTCATCCTGAATATCTTGCAGCAATTGCTCAACAAGCAACTGTTTCGGCTTGGCGATATGCAGCCAAGGCTGCGGCATGGAGCCTTGCTCCCGCTCCTCGTCAGCATTAAGCAGAAACGGTTGCAAGGTATCCGAGAAAGGCCTCAACTGCTCCCTCACCAAATACGGGAGAAAATCAATCAGCACTACTTCGAACTCGCGCTCTTCGATAGCACTCAAACTGTGCTCCACCCCTGGGGTGATGATGAACATATCCCCTCTGCTGACATTCAGCGACTTGCCGCGCAGCTGGTGGTTGCAAACACCCTTGAGCACGTAAGCAATCTGCGTATATTCGTGGATATGCAAGGGCTGCTTCAGCGCGAGGCTGGAGTAGCGGAATATTTTAAAAGGAAACTCCTTTTTCAGTGTGGATTTACTTTGAAAATAGGACATTCCCTTCTCCATGCTCATACGATTACCACCTGTCCGAAGCCATATTTCCTTCAAGCATATGCCAATTGGCGGAATAGAACAACCCTTCTGTTCAGACACGTGACAAGACGAATGACCTAGATCGTCCGGCTTTCATCATAGACGAGTTTGCCAGCTTTATACGTCTGCCGCAGAGGGATGCTGCCGTCAGCTCGCACGCTGTCCAGGAGAACGAAATCGGCCGGAGCTCCTGCCGACAAGCCCTCTGCGACAGGCAATCCCATCAAGCGGGCCGGGCGTGTCGAGGCCATTTCCCACGCGGATGGGAACTCCACTAGCCCCCGTCGGTTCAGATGTGCAATACCCCACAGCAGCATCTGAGCCGAGCCAGCCAGAAGCCGGGGGTCCGCTGCCAAGTGAAGCTTGCCTTCTGAGGTAAGTACAACATCTCCACCAATGTGCGTCTTGTAGATGCCTGGTTCAAGTCCGCTGATAGCCACCGCATCGCTGACCAGCAGCGCTTGCTCCCCTTTCACTTTGAGCACGACCTTCAACACTTGGTCCGGCAAATGAAACCCATCTGCGATGACACAGCTCCACAGATTATCCTGCGCCAATTGCTCCCACAGGTAATTGGGATGGCGCGGCAGCATCAGGTGTGCGCCGTTCCCCAGATGCGTCGACATCCGAGCGCCTGCCGCGACAGCTTCTCCAATCTGCGCAGCGTCTGCAGCGGTGTGTCCGATGGACACAATCACGCCACTAGCGACGCAGCGCTTGATGAATGCCGCACTATCCGGCCACTCCGGCGACAGTGTCACGATCTTGATGCGGCCGTCCGCCGCTTCCTGCCAGCGGCAGAAGAGGTCCCAATCCGGCGGCCTTACTGCATCTAGACGGTGAGCGCCGCGCGCTCCGTTATCCGGTGAAATGAACGGGCCTTCGAGATGAATGCCCGCAATGCCTTGTTCCGTCGCCGGATCCGCCGCGCAGGCGCTTGCTATACTGCCGAGCGCGCTATGGATCGCCTCAGGCGCGTTCGTAATGACGGTGGGGTAACAGGAGGTGACCCCTTCCCGCCACAGTTTGCGGATGATCTGACTGACCGTTTCCGCTTGCAGCGGAAGCTGGTTGAAGTCTAATCCCGCATAGCCATTGATCTGCAAATCGACCAGCCCGGGGGCGACGATCTGCAGATCATCTTGCAGGGAAGCGTCCAGCTGCGTCACTTCAGCAATCCTTCCATCACGGACAGTCATCGCGACAGGTGCTCCTGTGGCATAATGGCGTGCGCGAATGACGCTCGTACTATCGGCCATAGGAATCGCGGTCCAGATACATCGTGCAATCTGGATGCTGGCGGAGAATCGTCGATGGACACTCGGTCGAGATAGCTCCGTTCAATGTTCGCTTCACCGCCTGATGCTTCGTTACACCAGGTACAGAGCAGAACAGGTGAGTCCCCGACATCAGCGCTGGAATGGTTAAGGTTAATGCATGAGTCGGCACATCAGCTAAACGGTCAAAACATCCATCATTCACCTGTTGCTGCCGGCAAACCTCATCCAGCTCCACACGCTTAATCAGATCCGGGTCTGCGAAATCGGCAACAGGCGGATCGTTGAAAGCGATGTGACCATTCTCGCCAATGCCCAGACAGACAATATCAATCGGCGCTTCTTCAAGGAGTGCGCTGTACCGTCTGCACTCGTCCTCTGCCTGGTTCAGGCTATTAATCAGATGCACGGTACCCGGCTTCACCTGATCGAACAATCGATCATTCAGAAAGCACCCAAATCTCTGCGGTGCATCCTCGCTGACCCCGATGTATTCATCCATGTGGAACACAGTGATCCGCGACCAGTCGATAGCTTCATCCTGAGCCAGCGTTTCGAGCATTTCATTCTGTGAGGGCGCTGCCGCGAAAATAATACGGATTGCCGCTTTCTCTGCAAGCAGCGACTTGATTCGGTTGGCTGCATCTAGCCCGGCCGCTTGCCCCATCGCTATCCTGTGCTGATACACGTTAACCTTCAAATCATCGATTCGTGCTTGCCAAACAGGCTGATCTTGTACTTGTGGCTCTCTCATAGGATCACTCCTCCATTATCATTGGTACATATTCATTCTTATATTTGGGCAAAAGAGGACATGGCTACGAAATCCTATGCTGGATTTCTTTTGCATTCCCAGACTGGGTAGCTTTTGGGGATTAACTGGATTTCCTACATCTAATTTTACTCAGAATGTCCCGTTTGACGAAATTGGTCTGAATTAGCTGCAGAAAATCCAGTTATTCGCCTTTATATTGTGGTAAAGTCAGTTGCCGCCCTTCAGCAGCGCTCTTATAAATCTGTTCAACTAGCTGTACGGCTCGCAGTCCCGCTTCCCCAGTAACCAGCGGCTCATCGCCGGATTCGATGGAAGCCATGACGTCCAATAGCTGGCTTTGATGGAAATCCGAAGCAATGCTTCGCGGATCTGTAATGCCGCCGTAGGCACCTGCTTGCGCCCAAGTCGGTTCACTTCGACCCGGCACTGTCCAATGGACAATCGTCGAGCCTTCCAGCTTGATCGAGCCTTTTTCACCGTACAAATTAATCGTCGCCGCAAAGCCCGGGGCAATGCTGGTAGACGCCATAATCGTACCGAAAGCACCATTTTTAAACTGTAAAATGGCTAATCCTAAATCCTCCGCTTCCATCTCGTGCGTCTGAGTAGCCACTTTGCCAAAGACCGTGTGAACGTCTCCGGCGAACCACAACAGCAGATCCAAGCAATGAATCCCTTGGTTCATCAGAGCTCCACCATCTTCGGCAATCGTTCCCCGCCACTCTGCGCTATCATAATAAGACTGGGATCGGTGGAAGGGAAGTGACACCTCAACCAGCAGAAGTTTACCGAGTGCACCTTCATCCAACACCCGCTTAATAGCTTGGTTCTGTGCTTCAAATCGCCTCTGGGAGATGACAGAGAGTGTAACATTGTTCGCTCTAGCTGCCTGGACAAGCCGCTCCGCGTCATTCACATTCATACTGATTGGCTTCTCGATAATGAGATGCTTGCCCGCATTCACGACCGCAAGGCCAATGGCCGCGTGGCTGCCGCTTGAAGTTGTGACACAGACGATATCCACATCAGACCTGGCCAAGAGCTCGCGATAGTCCGTCGTCCAGGCGCAGCCTTCTCGATCAGCAACCGCTTGCGCCTTCGCCTCTACTCGGCTAGATACCACGACTAGGCTTGCCTCTTCGATATGTCGGATCGCCTCGATATGGAAATCAGCGACCGATCCACAGCCGATAATGCCGAACCTCCAATTAGCCAACACTAAACCTCCTCAAGCAGTGCTCGAAGCGCATCCAGTGTCATTCGCGTACCTGTCAGCTGACTGCCGCCCTCTGGCACAAAATGCGTTTCAATCGTATACAATCCCTCATACCCATCCGCTTCAAGCGCCTTAATCTGAGCCACTACAGCAACATTGCCAGAGCCGAGAGGCACACATTTCGGTGTTCCATCCTGACGGATGTAAGCATCCTTCAGATGGACATGTGCCAACGTATTTTTCATATACTGGTACCCGCTCGGGAATGCCTCTCTGGCACCATACGCTTCATTGCCTGGATCCCAAAGGCCTCTAACGGCTGGAGAATCAATGGCAGTAACAAGTGCCGCCACTTCCTCGGCAAAGCCTCCATTACAGGAAGGCTCATTCTCAAGGAGCAGGACCACGCCTTCCTTCGCCGCGATGTCGCCCGCCTTTTTTAAATAATGAACAATCTCATCATGATGCCGCTGCGGCTCCAACTCTCGCCAAAACGAGAAAATACGGATGCGGGTTGTCCCCAGAAGCTTAGCAATTTCGATTACTCTATCCAGTTTCTCAAAATGTTCCTCTACACTCTGTTCCTTCTGCCCAAATGTGTCGCCTGATTCAACCAATCGCTTCGGATCCAACGCGCATTTAAACACTGGAGATGCGATGGCGGAGACATAGAGTCCACGTTCTTCGACCATTTTGCTGATGCCAACGATCTGATCATCAGCCAATGCGGATACATTGTTGCCATTCACAACTCTAACTTCAACATGTTGTAACCCCTGCTCGGCAGCCCAATTCAACGCTTTCTCGAAATCCGGAGATACTTCATCTGTCAGTACGCCTAATCGATTCCAAATCAATGAGTAACCTCCACCTTCATTTGTTATTTTCCTAACTATACCAAGATTGTCTGAGTCAAAGTTGACGTTTCTATTGAAGTAAGTTTACATTTTTTTCGGTTTCACGCAGCATTGAAAATAGTGGTCATTCCATGAAAATCACCACCAGTAAATAAAAGGAATTTGAGTACATATGTGGAATAGATGTATATACAGAATATGAGACTTTGTAACTAGTAAAAGTAGTTCTTTCGTTCATGATAAAAGGAGGTTATTGTATGAAATCGACGGGAATTGTAAGAAAAGTAGACGAACTGGGACGGATTGTTTTACCTATTGAGTTGCGTCGGACACTCCATATTGAGATTGGTGATGCCATCGAGGTCTACGTGGACCCTGAGCGTATTACGCTCAAGAAGTATATGCCTGCTTGTGTGTTCTGTGGAAATTTCGAGGACATGACCTATTTCAAAGGGAAGCTCGTTTGCGGCAATTGTATTGATGAAATAGCTTAACATTTCTCGTGCCTCGTGACGCATGAACATCGTCAAAACCGAACATAAGCCCGCGGGGATGATCCTGTTGGGCTATTTTTTACTAAATAAAGATTGCAATATTTGGTAATAAGGTGTAGATTAATTACCTAAGTGCATAGTCACGGGAGCTTGGTGAGACCAGGCTGAGAGGATAGTTATAACTATCGACCGTTAAACCTGATCTGGATAATGCCAGCGGAGGAACACAAGATCTCTTTGTATACCAAGAGACCGCCTCTATTAGAGATGCGGTCTTTTTTTCGCAGCATGATCCTCCGCTTGATCAAAATCAATTATTGGAGGCATGGAAAATGTCAATGGAAACAAGTAAAGAAACTGTCTCATCTTCAATCTCCTCTTTTCCAGGAAGCAAAAAAGTGTATGTCCAAGGCTCACGAAAAGACATCCGAGTCCCTATGCGTGAAATCACTTTGAGTCCTACCACAGGCGCTTACGGAGAACAGGAAAACGCACCTTTACGTGTGTACGACACGAGTGGCGCATACACAGATGAAGAGATCCAAACGGATATTCGTGAAGGTATTCCACCTAATCGTTTGAATTGGATTATTGAACGCGGCGATGTTGACAGGTATGAAGGAAGATCGATTAAGCCGGAAGATAACGGATATTCCACGGGTGAGCACGTTGCAGAGGTTTTCCCAGGCTTACATCGCCACCCTATGCGAGCGAAAGAGGGGCGTAATGTTACCCAGATGCATTATGCACGTCAAGGTATTATCACGTCAGAAATGGAATATATCGCGATTCGCGAAAATGTATCTCCCGAATTTGTGAGAGACGAAGTCGCTCGCGGCAGAGCGATTATCCCCGCAAACATTAATCACCCTGAGAGTGAGCCTATGATTATTGGACGAAACTTTCTCGTTAAAATCAATGCGAATATTGGAAATTCGGCTGTATCGTCCTCCATTGAAGAAGAAGTGGAAAAAATGAGATGGGCTACTCGCTGGGGCGCTGATAATATCATGGATCTTTCTACGGGTAAAAATATTCATACAACCCGAGAATGGATTATACGTAACTCCCCCGTTCCTATTGGTACCGTACCCATTTATCAAGCACTAGAGAAAGTGAATGGAAAAGCAGAAGATTTGACATGGGAAGTGTATCGAGACACGCTTATCGAACAAGCTGAGCAAGGCGTCGATTACTTTACCATTCATGCTGGTGTTCTGCTGCGATATGTTCCTCTTACCGCTAAACGAGTAACAGGGATAGTATCTCGAGGCGGTTCTATTATGGCAGCCTGGTGTCTCGCCCACCATCAGGAAAACTTCCTGTATACACATTTTACAGAGATCTGTGAAATCATGAAAACCTATGATGTATCCTTCTCTTTAGGCGACGGTTTACGCCCAGGATCCATTGCAGATGCGAATGATGAGGCCCAGTTTGCAGAACTAGAAACACTAGGCGAGCTCACCAAAATTGCCTGGAGTCATGACGTCCAAGTCATGGTAGAAGGCCCGGGTCATGTACCTATGCACTTAATTAAAGAAAATATGGATAAACAACTTGAAATATGTGACGAAGCTCCTTTCTATACATTAGGACCGCTTACTACGGATATTGCCCCAGGCTATGACCATATCACGTCTGCCATTGGAGCAGCGATGATTGGCTGGTTCGGTACGGCCATGCTATGCTATGTAACTCCCAAAGAACATTTGGGCTTGCCCAATAAAAATGACGTTCGTGAAGGAGTTATCACCTATAAAATTGCTGCTCATGCGGCTGATTTGGCCAAAGGACATAAAGGAGCCATGGATCGCGATAATGCGTTATCCAAGGCACGTTTTGAATTCCGTTGGCATGATCAATTCAACTTATCCTTGGATCCAGAAAGAGCCATAGCGTACCATGACGAGACACTGCCTGCCGAAGGTGCCAAGATCGCCCATTTTTGCTCGATGTGCGGCCCTAAGTTCTGCTCCATGCGGATATCCCAAGATATCCGGGACTATGCCAAACTACAAGGCATCGAGGAAACGCAAGCCATTGAACAAGGCATGAGTGAAAAGTCAGAGGCATTTAAGAAAGCTGGCCACGCCATTTATACGTAAAAAAAAGAGGGTTGCTGCGGCAACCCTCTTTTCCTGTCAGTGAAACTTCCTCTATTTTAGATGGAATTATTCATTTAGTTCGCACGATGGTATTCATGGTTATCACAACCTTAAAGGGCATTCAATTCGATTTCAAAACCCAAATCTTCAATGATTTGATGATCAGCCGTTACGTCTTGACCTGCCGTTGTTAAATAATCGCCCACAAAGAGTGAATTGGCAGCATACAGTGAAAGTGGCTGTAGGGTACGAAGGTTGACTTCACGCCCGCCAGCAACACGAATTTCTTTCGATGGACAAATGAAACGGAACAAAGCCAATACCTTCAACGCTTTCATCGAAGGCGTACGGCCAGCGTGTTCTAACGGGGTTCCCGGAACCGCATTCAAGAAATTAATAGGAATCGAATCTACATTGAGTTCACGGAGTGCATAAGCCATTTCAACAATTTCTTGATGAGTCTCACCCATACCGATAATGACACCGGAACAGGGCGACATACCTTGCGATTTTACTTGATCCACAGTTTCAACCCGTTGGTCGTATGTATGAGTCGTGGTAATAGCGGTGTAATTAGCTTTGCTTGTGTTCAAGTTATGGTTGTATCGATGTACACCTGCTTCTGCAAGTCGTTCCGCTTGGTTGCCCTTGAGTATACCTAGACATGCACAAATTTTGAGCGGCATCGTTTCACGTATTTCTTTTACTGCGTCTATAACTTGATCTAGCTCCTTGTCTGTCGGGCCTTTACCAGCCGCCACGATGCAATAGGTTCCTGCTTTGCGTGCCAATGCTTCACGCGCCCCAGCAAGCAGCGTATCTTTATCAAGCAGCGTGTACTTGGCAACAGGCGCAGTCGAAACAATGGATTGCGAGCAATAACCACAGTCCTCAGGGCATAGCCCGCTTTTGGCATTGATGATCATGTTCAGCTTTACTTTCTTACCGTAGAAATGTTTCCTCACCTGAAAGGCAGCCTGCAGCAGTAGCAGCACTTCGTCATTGTCTGCTTCTAAGACAGCGAGCCCTTCCTCTAAAATAATGCACTCCCCTTGTAACGCTTTCTGAGCAAGAGATTGCCATTTCAAATCAACAATAATTGTATTCATTTCAATCAACCTCCTATGTATGAATGACTGGGAAACCTGCATCATACCTTCCCCACGCTCAATAATAAGCGGATCCGCATTATAGTCTTTCATTTGAGTAAAAGAATGCCATAAGTAGTCTTTATTTAGAGCAGCAAGCCGTTCATAATTCGTTAGCAATGAATCACCATCTGTTAATTGTTTATTGTCAACCAAATTACAACTTTCAAGTTGACAATCAACAATTCTAACAAATAGACGGAATTCTGTAAAGGAAATTTTACCAGATTGCGCAACCAAAAAGCCCCCAAATGAGAACATCTTCTCATTCGAGGGCTTCATCTTTCCTACTTCACCTCAACCTGCACCTGCTCAGGTCGATATACCGCCAACAACTCGCCCGCAGAATTCGCGGCGAACATCACTGTACGTTCGGCTTCCAGCTCGAACGCGTAGCTCCTGCCCGTTGCCGGATCAGTCACTTCGATCTGCGTGTCCACGCTGAACTCCGAGACGAAGATGAACAACGAACCGCTATCAAAGCTCAGCTTCCGTCCATATACGCCTGGCAGCTGCCCGCCCTTCACCCATGTTAGCTCCGCCTCAACGCCAGCTGACTTCATCGCATACGCGTATAGCTTCTCAAGTACATCGCCGCGCTCACCTAGTTCCACTGGGAGTGGACACCAGATTAGCTGCCCTTCTCCCAACTCGTAGCTGCGAACGACGCCATGCTGCGAGTTCCAACCACCGTCATCAGAGAGCGCGGTTTCCTTGTTCAACTGAGCGATCCGTGCCCCACCAAAGGAAACAGGAAGCATCTCGCCCTCCAACACCATCGCCTCTTCACGCACAATGTTGCCCAGCACTGTTTCACCTACGATATCGGTCAACCGAGCGACTGGTGCCCAATACTCGTTCAACCCTAGCGGCCCTGTAAATAGCAGCGTCCCGCCATTTTCACGCACATGCGTCGTCAATTTCTCCAACGCTTTATCACTGAAGTTATGCGCACTTGGTACGATAATCAACTTCGGCTGATCCGACGCCAAAGCCTCAAGATGATACTCGCTCAAACCGCGGAACGGTACATTCATCCCATAAGCTAGCGTGCGAGTCAGCTTCGCAGTTGCGTCACCCGCTACTTTGCGTGTGGAGAAATCATTCGAATACGGGAAGATTGCCACGACATCCTCTAATTTACGACCAACGAAGAGATCGCGAATCTCGCCCATGAAGGCCCCGAAATCATAAGAAACATCAGCCTCTGGCTTCTCTGTCCCATCCGCACGAAGCGCACCAATATGCGACTCATTAATGTTGTTCATATAGAAGTTGATATTCCAAATCCACTGCACAGCACCCGCTCCACCTGTTGAGAAGGCATAGGCATACTTGCGCTCCAAAATATTTCGGAGCTCAACCTCCGACCGCTTCGCACGCCCATCCGCCGTCTCTACATACATAATGCCTGTTTCTTGAATCAAGCTGGGCTTCGTCGGCGCCTTGGAGAAAATCCCATCCCACACCAACTGATCCATTAACCACCACGTATGCACCGTCGTATAGTCCACCGCTTCAGCGTAAAAGAAAGGCGATGGCCGCTGCGCACCCAAGCCCTCATCCTGTCCCACAGTTGCCAACTGTGCGGGATTAATACTGCGAATCGTCGTGATCAATTCCTTCGCCCACCGATTGTGCATGTCCATGGTGAATAGGGTATAGTCCAGCCAAGGGGCACCCTTTTTCTCCACTGTTTCCGTCGTACGCATGTTTACCTCGGATGGGTCCAACAAGCGGACACTCGCGAAGCTCGGCAGTTCCGCAGGAGACATATTCCAACGTTCTTGCAGCTTGCGAATATCCCCATGACGCTCCTCCAGCCAAGCTACATACGCTTCATGCTCGAAAGGATCATGTGCCGACTGCGGCCCCGCAAAAGGCTTGCTCGGATTGAACATCGACGGCTCATTGATTAGATCCCAATGCACATTCGTCGTTTCCTTATGTCTGGACACTACCGAAGAAATAAACCGCTTCTGCGCCTCCACGCTGCGCGGATCCAAATACGGATTAACGCCCTCCCACAGCTCAGGGGTAAAAGAGAAGAAGTTGAACGTGACTTCGATGCCATGTCTTTTGCAAGTCAGAATAAATGCATCAATGCTGCGCAGCACTTCCTCATATGGATGTCCGTCTACGAACATAATTTGACGCCACGCCGACCACACGCCAGTACGCAGCAAGTTGATGCCCGCTTTGACCATTTGCGCAATATCGCGATTCCACACGGAAACGTTCGGCAAGAACAAGAATTTCCTCGCCACATCACTCGTCATATACGTCATCCCAACGATTGGAAGCGGACGTCCATCCTTCCAGAAATAGTCGCGATCACAGGACATCGGCGTCCCTTCGCGAAGCAACTCGGCATCATACCCCCAGAAGCCTTGGTTAAAAGTGCGGGTTTCCCCCGTATTCGCAACCGCTTTACAAACCGCTGTATAGTAACCCGCTTCGATATCAACAGGTATATTTACCTTTTTAAAAGAGAGCTCACGTGACGCACTCATCGCAAATTCCGTCGACCAGACAGGCGTTCCATTCCCCTCTTTCACGACTTGAACGTGGAATGTCCAAGACTCATTCAAAGGCATAGCCCCTGTACGATTCGCTAGTGTTTGCAATTGAACCGTCAAGGCTGCTCGGTCACCCGGATCATAGCAGGCATAGTTCGGCTTGAACCAAATTTCTGTCACGCCACGCTTCGTAAATGCAGCCAATTCACCTATAAGCGCCACTCCTCCGTTACGCCAGAAGTTTTCATCCGTGACTACATTGGCGAAAATCCACCGCCCCCCCGCGAAGGCTCCCTTCGTATTCTCAAGAAGCACAATCGGCGCTGCCACCTCGCGTCCTTCCTTCGAAATCCCCTTCAGTAGAGGTGTGAAATGCGCATCCATCGGACCACTTGAACCGATTTGGCCTGGATGATCGTCGGTCCGCGTCACATGCAGAGCGAATCCAACCGTCGGTTGAATAGCGAATAGATTTTCCTTCCCTGCAAGTAGCGGCAGCTCGGCATTCACGGCATACCCGGCGATAGGAGCGTCGTCAACGGAAAGGATTTCATGAATTTGAAGCTGCTGATGGTACGCTGTCTGCTCGATTTCCAGCTCCCAACCTTCTGTGCCAAGGTAAGCAGGTACTCGGAAAGGTGCGCTGCCCAGATGTACGAATCCTTGGCCTTTACGCGCATGAGCTAGGATTGCTTGCCATGCTGACTTCGGAAAGTAACGACCATGAAGATGGATGAAGTTATCTGCCCCTTGCCCCAGCGCCGCTTCTAGTCCCTCCGCACCAACCACTCTACCTATTTCTCCAAGCTGTGCAACAGCCTTGTCATCGGGCCGAATTCCTTCATACGGAAATGTGGGATCGTAAAATATAATCGTTGTAAGCATGCTCTCATCCTCCAAATGGGTGTGTAGGTTCAATCGGTACCTCAAAATTGTTCTGTTATTTTTGTTAGGCTAACAACTCATAATTATGAACATAATTTACTCACTTTCTGAGTTGCGGTCAATCTTTATTTTGCATTAACCTTTTATTTAAGCGAATATTGACAATCTACACCTGATCAGGAACAATAGATTTGTTAGGTTGCTCGAGAAATTAACGTATGTAGAACATAAAAGGATGTCACTCATGAGCCCAAAAGTATCCATGCAGCAAATTGCTGACCGACTAGGTATGTCCAAATATACCGTATCTCAAGCTTTATCTGGCAAATCAGGCGTTAGTGAAGAGAACCGCCTTCGTATTCAGGAGACTGCGAAAGCCATGGGCTATACGCTCCAGCAGAAGCAACCACAACGCATGTTAACTAATCAACCCGCTGCCAGCCACCTATCGGATGGAGATCCACACGCCAAAACCGAAATCTCCCCCTATATCTTGGTCTGGATTCAGTCTTCCTATTTGGAGGACAATCCTTTCTGGGGAAAGGTTCTCACCGGCATTGCCGCAGCCAGCAAAGAGCTCGGTTACGAGCATCTCATCGTTCCCATCGCACCTCATCACCAACCTCAGCTGCAGATGCCTTCTTATCTCGATCCGTCGCATTGCATAGGGCAGTTGCTAGCTGGCACCTTTCCTGCGCAGTCCGTTATTTCGTTGAAGCAGAGCGGGATTCCACTTGTCCTCATCGACCATCATGAACCGCTCATCGAAGTCGATTGTGTGCTTAATAACAATTTGGATGCTGGCAAAATGGCCTGCCAACGCTTGCTCTCCGCTGGCGCGAAGCGTGTTATCTTCATCGGCGACGATCTATTCGCCGTCAGCTTCAAAGAGCGATGGTGGGGCTGCCGCATGACCCTCGAAGATACTGTAGGCACCGCTGAGCATTACCATTTGAAGAAATGGCAAATCCCTTACTCCGGACCGCACATGCTTCACCAATTGGAGCGCAAAGTGGCGGCATTGACTCCGGAAACCATGCCCGACGGTTTTGTATGCGCCAATGATCACCTCGCGCTTGCGCTGCTGCCAATCCTAAAACGTCACGGCCTCGATGTGCCTGCGCAAGTTAAAGTTATTGGGCTGGACAATATCGAGGCAGCCGCCTATGCGACCCCTGCATTGAGCACGATCGAGCTCGGCAAGGAATCCTTGGGCATTCGCGCCGTCGAAACGCTGCTATACCGATTACAGCATCCGGGCAGACAGGTGGAGAAAGTTGTGTTATCTGCTCGGTTTATTGCGCGGGATTCTGGTTAATCAAGTGATCTCTCCCTTTGCTTTCTGTTAAGGTATCCCTGCTTAGGGGAGGTTCTCTGATACTTACTAGATGCAACCAAATAAACAGCTACGCCGTGCCCTGAAGGGAGAAATACAGTGGCGAAATAAACTGTTGGTCATCCCCTAGACGTTTTACAAGTTTATGGGGACGGGGACAGGGAGGCTACATATTAGTAATAACTGGAAAAACTACAGTTATTTTCGAGAAATGTCTTCGAAAATTCGATTTAACTGTAAAATATGTAGGTAAAATCATCTTTCTCACTGAAATTAGCTATTCAGGTTAAAATTAACTGCATATTTCCCTCAATTGATCATTTGATCTGAAAAAACCGAAATATAACTACATAAAATCCATCTATTTGCTGGCATACGGCATATTTAGCGATACCTCCAACCAAAAAACCTTAATCTGACCCTGCAATCCATACCAACATGTCTCCCCTACAACTACTCCCTCTACACTCATCCCAACTCTACTCGAAATCACCATTCACACATCCTTATCTCCATTTGCACTCACTCAACTCTACTCGCAGCCATCAAATCACACATCCTTATCTCCCTCCCCCCTCACGCCATGCCCATTAAGCCGCAAGCGTCTCTTAACCCAAACCAATGTTATGTCGCAAAAAAAAACAGCGAGTAAGCACGCCCGTTAGGCGTGTTTATTCGCTGTTCTGCATAAAACTAACTAGGTTCGTCTAAACACTTGTTGCGTAACTATCGGATGATAATGTTTTTCTGCAATTCATACAGTAATCAATACTTTGCAACATTCCCGAATATTCTACATTGTTGAGGGTAAGTTTGTCTTCATGGAGACAAATTTCCTGTAACTGCTTGTTTAGTTCATCTTGCCTCTTATATAACTTAGCTATTTCATTAGAAATAATCTGAATCTCGGTTTTCAATTGTGTATAAGTTGTCATAAATCAACATCCACTTCCTTTATAAAGAATCTATATATTCTTTATAACGCACAATCGTTGCGAATGTTGGAGAATCTTGTATCTCATATTATGTAGATTTTCGTCATTTCGCCCCGATAATTACCCAAACAGGCTTACAGCACACTCATCATGTACATGACAGCTCTACGTTTTTCCCTATTTCGATAAATAACTTAACCCGATAGAGACCAGCATGCCCGCAAGCGCAATCCAAAATAAATATGACCGCCCGATGCGTTTCAAACTTTTATCTTGTCGATCCATTGCCGATTTCTTACGATTGCTGCTCGTGTTCGTTTCTTCCTCAAGTTCATTGCTCACTTGCGATTTCCAATTCACGAATTGAAAGCCAATTCCGCTAACAACAACAGCGACCATCATTAAAATTAAAGAACCCATAAATACCTTGTCCGCAATGGACGCCATGCTGCATTCGACCTCACTATCTACCTGTAGTGTACCCATTATACTTCAAATGAGAGCACGATACGAACTATGCCAGCTTGATGATATTCACATTTATTTTCAACAAATCAAGTTCCCGAGTCTTTAGCCCTTATTGCTGCGGTATCTCCTAATTGGACCATCCGTTTTGACATCAGGCATCACCTTACCTTTTCCAACTAAAGACTTAAGATATTTTACTGCCGTATTTCTGTGGATTCCAACTGCTTGAGCTATCGTAATCGGCGAGTATGCCTTTGTCTTATTTTCGATAAATTTGAAAATAGCAAGTTCCGTTGGAGACAACGATGGTTGGGCTATATTGGATTCAATCCCCCACTTCGCTAACGCATGCATCATCTGTTGTTGGCAACGGCGAGGCTGCTCCAGAATGCTATGCAGTGAAAAGCGCAGCACCTTCCAGTCGTCGATGACAAGGTCATTCTGGCGGAATCGGTCATCTGAAAATTTGTACGAATCCACGCTATGACCATGTGTTCCTTTATCGTCTACTTCGATGCAGATTTTGATACCGGTCGATGGTTTAGCCAAGTCAAGGTATCTGAAGCCATCTTTATAATCCATTACTTCGTACTCAGCAAACCAACCGTCAAAACTCCCGACTGCAGGCCAAAACACATGGATAATGAATTTCTTTAATGAGAAACTCAGACCCCTTTGCAGTCGCAGCCGCCGATCTCCTGTCGCAGACTTGACTTGTAATGCCATCCACTTTTCGTACGCAGCACGAAGCTGCAAACCCATCTCATCATTTAATTTGTCCATCTTCTTCTCCACCTTGAGGAAATAAAATAGCCGCTTGCACTGGAAACGAGTTCCGATGCAAGCGGCGTGTTCTTCACGACATACTCTTAGCAAATAATTTACTTCAAGTTAAGGAAAATTACAATAGATTTTTTTATAATATGCACTTCCATATGCGCTAGCTTGCCTCGGACGGCGGAGCCGATGCCCTTGCGCACAATTTTTGTGCGCTAGCTCGCCTCGGACGGCGGGCCGGTGCCCTTGCGCACATTTTTTGTGCGCTAGCTTCCCACGGACGGCGGGCCGGTGCCCTTGCGCACATTTTTTGTGCGCTAGCTTGCCTCGGACGGCGGGCCGATGCCCTTGCGCACAAAAATTGTGCGCTAGCTTCCCGCGGACGGCCGGGCCGGTGCCCTTGCGCACAATTTTTGTGCGCTAGCTTCCCGCGGATGGCAGGGCCGGTGCCCTTGCGCACATTTTTTGTGCGCTAGCTTCCCGCGGACGGCCGGGCCGCTGCCCTTGCGCACAATTTTTGTGCGCTAGCTTGCCGCGGACGGCGGGCCGGTGCCCTTGCGCACGTTTTTTGTGCGCTAGCTTGCCTCGGACGGCAGGGCCGGTGCCCTTGCGCACAWTTTTTGTGCGCTAGCTTGCCTCGGACGGCCGGGCCGGTGCCCTTGCGCACAATTTTTGTGCGCTAACTTCCCGCGGACGGCGGAGCCG
>NZ_LMSJ01000058.1:121903-366400 GCF_001428105.1 Paenibacillus sp. Soil766
CAATAGATTTTTTTATAATATGCACTTCCATATGCGCTARCTTSCCKCGGACGGCGGAGCCGATGCCCTTGCGCACAATTTTTGTGCGCTAGCTTCCCACGGACGGCGGGCCGGTGCCCTTGCGCACAATTTTTGTGCGCTARCTTCCCRCGGACGGCGGGCCGGTGCCCTTGCGCACAWTTTTTGTGCGCTAGCTTGCCTCGGACGGCRGRGCCGGTGCCCTTGCGCACAATTTTTGTGCGCTAGCTTCCCGCGGACTGCGGGCCGGTGCCCTTGCGCACAATTTTTGTGCGCTAGCTTCCCGCGGACGGCGGGCCGGTGCCCTTGCGCACAATTTTTGTGCGCTAGCTCGCCGCGGACGGCGGGCCGCTTCCCTTGCGCACAATTTTTGTGCGCTAGCTTCCCGCGGACGGCGGGCCGCTTCCCTTGCGCACAATTTTTGTGCGCTAGCTTCCCGCGGACGGCGGGGCCGGTGCCCTTGCGCACAATTTTTGTGCGCTAGCTTGCCGCGGACGGCGGGCCGGTGCCCTTGCGCACGTTTTTTGTGCGCTAGCTTGCCTCGGACGGCAGGGCCGGTGCCCTTGAGGCTGCACCGTTGTATTTTTCAANTGCCCTTGCGCACAATTTTTGTGCGCTAGCTTGCCGCGGACGGCGGGCCGGTGCCCTTGCGCACGTTTTTTGTGCGCTAGCTTGCCTCGGACGGCAGGGCCGGTGCCCTTGCGCACATTTTTTGTGCGCTAGCTTGCCTCGGACGGCAGGGCCGGTGCCCTTGCGCACATTTTTTGTGCGCTAGCTTCCCGCGGACGGCGGGCCGGTGCCCTTGCGCACAATTTTTGTGCGCTAGCTCGCCTCGGACGGCGGGCCGGTGCCCTTGCGCACATTTTTTGTGCGCTAGCTTGCCGCGGACGGCGAGGCTTCTTGGCTTACAACGTGCGATCGCCTGGTTTCCAGTTCGCTGGGCAGAGACCGCCAGCTTGCAATGCCTGAAGTACACGAAGTGTCTCGTCAACCGAGCGGCCAACATTCATATCCGTGACCACTTGATAGCGAAGCACACCATCCGGATCAATGATGAACAAACCGCGGTGTGCCGCACCTGTCTCATCATCTAGGACGCCATAGGCACGTGCTGTTTCTTTGGAGAAGTCACTGACCAATGGGAATTTCACAGGGCCGATGCCGCTTTGATCGCGCGGTGTTTGGGTCCAGGCGCGATGCGTGTAGACACTGTCTACAGATGCGCCTACGATATCACAATCGAGGTCCAGGAACTGCTCGTAATGGTCGCTGAACGAGGTGATTTCCGTCGGACACACGAAAGTGAAATCGAAAGGCCAGAAGAAGAATACGAGCCATCTGCCGCGGTAGTCCTCGAGCGAGATTTTTTCCTCGAGCGTGTCCATATTTTTCGTGGAGAGCAGGGAGAAGCTCGGTGCTGGCAGCCCTATTTTAGCCCAAGTAGCAGCTTGAGATTGAACGGTTAAATGTTGTGTCATGGTTGTTATCTCCTTTGATGTATGGGATTAGCTAGCGATTTCGGCTAGTGCTTTTTTGAGTTTGGTGACGTTGAGACCTAGAATTTTGTGCTCACCGATGACGGTGACTGGCAGTGACATTAAGCCCATATCGTGCAGCTCTTGTCCGAATTGATCATTCAGATCAATGTTTCTTTCTTCAAAACCGACTTCCTGCTCTGTTAAATATTTTTTCAATTGGACACAATAAGGGCAGTTGGTACTGGAATATACGATTACATTTGACATAGTTGGTCATCTCCTAAAAGGTTGAATTATTTGTATTGCGGGATCAGTTGAGCCCGTTTATTTATGAATTTGTCGACGGCCATGGCGGCTATCGCACCATCTGCAGCGGCAACAACCGCTTGTTTAACAGGTGTGCGTCTAACTTCTCCAGCACCGAATACACCCGCAACCGACGACTGCATCGAGCTGTCCAAGATCATAAAGCCATCTTCATCCAGAGGAACTTGCCCCTGCAAGAAGTCTGTACCCGGCTTACTGCCAGATAGGAAAACGAAGACGCCATCCACATCCAGCACTTCCTCGCCGCCAGAGCTTGTACGAATTCTAAGACCTTGAACCTGCTTATCGCCCAGAACTTCGAGCGGCTTCGTTTTGTAGAGGATGTTCGTGCCTTTCAACTCTGGAACGTCGTGAACACCTTGCAATTCAGGCCGAGGAACGACGAAATGGATAGATTTCGTAAACTTACTCAACGCTTGGGCTTCTTCTAGCGCTTCTTCCGAATCCCCAATCACTGCGACCGTCTTCCCTTCGAAAAAAGCACCATCACACGTCGCACACGTACTCACGCCGCGTCCCATCAGATTCTCTTCACCAGGCAGCATGCGGTTACGTCCCTTAGAGCCTGTTGCAATAATGATCGACTTGCCTTCAAACATCCCGTCAGCGGTAAACACATACTTCGTTTCGCCTTCCACATCCACATCCGTAATCGTCGTCTGGATGAATTCAGCTCCGAAGCCTTTGGCTTGGTCACGCATCGTATCCAGCAGATCCTTACCCGACATTTCCCCAATGACACCGGGATAATTCGCAATTTTATGCGTAATGGCTAGTGCTCCTGTATTCGGTGCTTTATCAATAACTAACGTCTTCAAATTCCCTCGTGCTGTATAAATCGCCGCAGAAGCTCCAGCAGGACCAGCTCCAACAATAATGACATCGTACATCGGTGATGCACTCCTTTCATACGGATATTTATACTTGTTTTTCATTGATAATAGATATCAGATAATAATTATTATAAATAAAAGAAAGATAAAGTCAAGCTTATTTATAATAATTCTAATTAGCAGCTTATTAGAAACTACTAGTTCTACTATATCATCTACATCTATTAACTTTGTTTGCGATTTGGTTCTATCTACGTTATCAGGAAAAACGATGGGAAAGACAAAAGCAAAAGGCTCGGACGAAACAGTCCAAGTCTTTTGCTTTTTATTATGAGTCTTGTGCAAGCGTCGCTTTGAATAAATGATCCAGACACGGCTTGGCTTGTCTACCAACCACAAGCTTCCCGTCAAAGACATACCCTTCTTCACGCCCCTCAAGTTCCTCGATCAATCGGTTGCGCCAAGTGGCGACGCGGCTCGTGAAGCGTTCATCTGCAACGGCGTTGGCTAACTCTTGCGGATCGTCTTCAAGATTGAAATACTGCTCTTCGCCCGTTTGGGTAAACCAAATAAATTTCTCCTTGCCATCGGTTACGAATTGATGCGAGAGCACGCCATACAAGTGCTCGCCATGGATATAAGGCCGCCACTCAGGATGCTCGCCACGGCATAGCGGGAGGAGGCTTTCTCCCTCAACTGTCTGCGGGCGCGTCACGTCCGCTGCATGAAGCAGCGTTGGCATAATGTCCCGCAGCTCAATCACCTCTTCGACCCGGCTTCCTTTAGCAAAGCCGAACCTTCCGCTAGGATCGCAGACGATAAATGGAATTTTCGCACTTCCTTCATACGGCAACGATTTTCTAAAATGATGATGGTCCCCGATCAACTCGCCATGATCTGAGGTAAACACGATTAGCGTATCTTTATGTACACCGTATTCCTGCATGGCATTAATTAGACGGCCGATTTGTTCGTCGAGATGGCTAATCAGCGCGTAGTAGGCAGCGCGCGCACGATCCAGCCTTCTTTTTGGCATACGGGCAAAGGTTGCTGTCGGATCATTGGCATTGGCACCAGCCGCTGCTTCGTCTACCCATCCTCCAACAGGCGGATCCGGAAGCTCCAGATTCTTATACATATCGAAGTATGCCTGTGGTGGATCCAACGGTGAATGCGGCCGGACGAAGGAAGTCCACAAGAAGAATGGCTTCGAGGGATCGCGCCTGCGCAGGAAATCGATCGACTCGGTTACGCACCAGTTGGTCGGATGCAGCATCTCCGGCAAATGCCAGGGCCGAGCCACCGTCGAAGCATTGCAGTCAAGGCCATTATCCATGATGTCGAGCTCAGCTCCCGCTGTCCGGCGCAGCCATTGCAAATAATCGTCAACTTGATCGAAATGACCATCGACGGTATTATCGTGTTTGGAGCGATTATGATGAAGATAACCATCGTGCAGCACGATATTATGGAATCCGCATAGATTACGAGCTGGATATACATGCATTTTGCCTACGCACTGTGTATGGTAGCCTGCTTTGGCAAGTTCCCCTGCCACGGTATGCTCATACTGCCATGGCACTTTATCTTGATAACCCACACGGCCATGCGACCGCTGACTCATTCCCGTCATAATCGCTGCACGCGCCGGTACACAGGTTGGTGTAGCCGAGTACGCATTCGTGAAGATAACCCCTGAGCTGGCCAAGGCGTCCAAATTTGGCGTCTCGATGATGGAATGACCAAGCGCACTTAGACAATCAAAGCGCATCTGATCGACCGTTATCAGCAGTAAATTGGGTTTTGTCATGGCGTTCTCTCCTTAATCACGTTGTCTGACATCTTAATTATGAAGTTCCGTTTTCGTTGTTGGTTTGAGAAATCAACCCGGCCGTCGGATTCACGATCAGCGTTTTGCTCGTTCCGTTTGCTTGAAAGGTTTTAATCATTTCAAGTACCGACCAAGCCTTTCTGCATCATTTCATCAATCTGATTTTGCTTTACATAGGCGAGGTCTTTATTCATGATACCTTCATTGTTCAAATTACGCACGTATTTCATCGATACAAAAAGCCCATGAGCTTAATAAACTCATGGGCTTTAATCTTACATCTTATTAATGTTTAGGTACTACATATACACTGCCATCAGACAACACTTGTACGGTGCCAGAGGCTGATTCAATTTCACGCAGTGCCCAATGCTCCTGCGGTACGTCCGGCCAGCTTGAAGACTTAACGTCAGCGGTCGGCCGCCCGAAAATTCGATTTAGAATCGTCACTGCTTCCGCACGATTCAATTGATTGTCCGGCAGGAAGGTACCGTCGGAATAGCCCTGCAAAATGCCTGCTTGCGAAGCTCGCTTTATCGCTTCGAAAGCCCAGTGCTCTTGTGTATCGCTGTACCCCGCATAGGAGGTGCTTCCAGCTGCTCCAACCGGAAGCAGCCTAGCAGCAATGCTGGCAATCTCCCCGCGGGTAATCGCGTCATCAGGGCGGAAGCCTGTGTCATCGCCTAGCATCACACCTGCGCGCTGCATATTGGTGATGGCTTCTGCGGCCCAGTGTCCTTTGGCAACATCCGGATAACCGCTAGGTTGTGCCGTAGACGAATCATTGTTGGACTTGCCGGCGCCAATACGATTCAAAATCATCGCTAATTCCGCACGCGAAATGGCTTGTGAAGGGCGGAATGTAGCATCAGGGTAACCGGATAAATAAGGTTCCAGTGCTCCCGCTCCATTTTTCTGAATAATGGTAAATGTACTGAACTTACTGATCTCTATAGCAATACCTACTGGTTTGCCATCCGCATCATAACGGATTTCTCCTTGCATAAGCGCCTTTTCGCCGTCGCTATGTTCAATGTACACGGCAAGTTCATCCAAAATTTGTTTAGCCGCTGCTGCGTTATCCGGCAGGTTGAGGGTATCCAGCGGGAACACGACTTCCGTCTTGTATCCCGAGTAGTTTGTCTCAATCTTGACCGGCTTGCCAATAACGGAGACAGATCGGCCTCCTGCATCTTTGAGTACAAGCTCAGCTGCTTGCACGCGTGTTGTAACTTCACTACGTTCAGCCTCAGCGCGGACCGGAACAATTCGGAAGTAAGCATCCTTTCCGTCATTGCCCATTTGCTGAAGGGATTCCGCTGATACCGTGATCTGCCCATCAGGCAGCGCCAGTTGTAGCGACATTCCTCCATCTGCAAGCATACTTACCGTTTCGGCATTTAAGCTGACAATTCGCTCTTCTGCAGGCTCGTCTGGCAAGTCCGTTACATAGATGCGAGCGACATAGTCTTTATTCTGTGCAGCTTTTTCCAAGATCGTTTGTGCATCCTTGGCACCTAACTTCACCGTATCAAGCGCTTTGCCTTCTACCGATTGGGTCCGCACGATGTTGGTTTGGAAAGTCCAGCCTCCGATACTTCCAGCTACCGTCGTTTGGCGGATGTTAGGTCTACTTGATTCCTCTACACGTTTTACATCGATGGAATAAGTCTGTGAAGACTTAAGGTCGGCCGACTCCACATCTACGATAATGGTATTGCTTCCAATTCCTATAGTAGGTGTAAAAGTACCGCCACCTTTATATTTTACATGCTGCACCGTTACAGTTGCCTCTGGATCATTGGTAATCGCCTTGATTGTCGTGCTGGGGTCTTCAGTTGTTGAAATCGTTCCGTATTTAAGCTTGTATGGCGTAAAAGCACCGTCCAAGATGGGATCTACCTGCAAACTCGCCAGTAATGGCGGCTGTCCAGGCACTGTCTGCTTACGTAGTACAGAAACCTTATATGTGAGCGCGGTACCATCTTGAGCTATTACTTCAATGGCAAAAGTTTGTGCATCGTTCGTAAATGGAAGCGATAAGACCGTTCCACTCGTTACCGTTTGGCTATCGATACGAATAGCTGCGTTCGACTGTGCGGGAACTGGCAGAAGCTTGAACTCGCCCGCCGTGTTAGGCACGAGTGCCTCATAATTTAGTACGGCCGGGTTAAAATCAGCTAACAGCTCAGCTCCATCTGTAGCAAGCCCCAAGCTTTGCAGTTGCGCATTGCCGCTTGGTTCCCGCCATACGGCCACTTGGTACTTACGTTTTTCCGAGCCGTCCGGAGAGGTCACAACCACAGGGATTTGATTCTCGCCTACTTGCAGCTGAATCGCCTGGGAAGCTTGTCTGCTCTGTACGGATTGGTCTTTGACTTCAATACTGGATCCTGCCTTCAGTGCGCCAGGTGTCAAGGTCACACTGTCGACTGTGTTGTCCACATAGACGGTATAGCTTTCTTCCGTCCCTGTGAAAGGTTGCGCCTTAA
Source organism: Paenibacillus sp. Soil766 (assembly GCF_001428105.1). GTDB lineage: Bacteria > Bacillota > Bacilli > Paenibacillales > NBRC-103111 > Paenibacillus_E. The sequence goes on from NZ_LMSJ01000058.1 coordinate 128,883, forward strand.
TCTCATCTCCCGGTTGCGAAGCCGTGGCATTATTCAGCTTCAATGTAAGCAATAGTGCTTCATTGGAGCCCGTTCCGTCAAGATTCAGCGTATAGGACTTATCTCCTGCGCTAACGGAATGTACTTTGATAGATACCGATTTCCCCGTAGCAGGTACCTCGATATCGACATACCCGCTCTCAGGTACTGTTGTGTTATCGATGGTCACGACAGAAGCAGCAGCCATCGGAACTGCATACACGCGAACTTTTTCTGAATAAGCTACCGCTTGATAAGCAGTTGTTCCGAATTGATAAGGAGCACTCATCTGGGCGTTGCCTGTTGTCAGTGCCGCAAGATCGCTAAGGGTTGCCGGAATTGCTTCAGGTACACCTCGAATGACTTCAAAGCCATACTCGGTCTTATTTCCAACCCCGTCAGTAGCCGTCATCGAGATCTGCAGTCGATCCGTCGATGCGCCCCACTCCAATGGTGCGTAATAATCGAATTTCCCTTTATCATCCAATGGGACATTCGTACCGTTCACAACAAGCTTAGCTCCCGCATCTGTTTGACCGGTTATATAAATCCTGCTGATATTTGTGACAGTACCATTCAGTGAAATCGGCTTGCCTTGCGCATCATTGCCTCCGGAAGCGATTAACATCGGTCCGGTGCGGTCAATGAACACCTTGCGGTATGCCGTAGAGCGGTCGCCGCGCTCATTCACGGCTTCAACCAGCACGTTATATTCCCGTTCTTTCAATACAGCAACTCCAAGCAGATCTTGCAGAACAAACATGGAAGTTCCACCTGCTGATACGTGCTCGCTGCTGCCAAGCTGCTGTCCATTTACGAACAAAGTAACTGCTGCGTTGTGATCCGCAGTCACCTTCAAGGTAGCTTGTTCGGCTGTTGTAAGCAGTAGCGTCTCATCATTCCCGTCATATGACGTATAGGCTTGTTCAATGACGGCTTGCGCACTAGCGTCAAGCACCACTGCTAACGTTGGAGGTTGCGGAACTGGCAGTTCCGTCGACACACTCGCTGACGTTGGGCTGAGCACAATACGTCCTTGCTCATTACCAATAGCTGAGACAGAGATCTCGTAGTTTTTACCAGGAGTTAATTCGGTAATAACAGCATTCTGCTCACTTCCCATTTGAGGCGGTAGATCCATGATCGGAACTGCAGCTTTACCACTCGTGCTCTCACTAGCCCAAATGCGATAAGCTGTCACATCACCTGCAATAGAAGCAAAGCGCAAGGATATTTCTCCATTTCCAGTAGAAAGCACCTCTGGTTGCTCAGGTGTACTCAACGAAATAGGCGCAGTCACCTCTACGGTTGCATCCGCAATGGCATAGGTCGGTGCTTTATCAGCACTTTTACCTACAACAGCAAGATAATAAGTTCCGGGCAGCATGGAAGTCGGAAGATCAATAGCTTTACTGCCGGAAGTTGGCAGACCGCTTTGAATAACCTCTCCTACCCATTGATCGGCGCTGTCCGTTAACATCATGGTTACTTTCGCATCTGACGACGCATTCTCCATGGCCCACGTTACTTGAATACGATTTTCCACACCAGTGACGGCTTTTGCGGAAGCCTTCATCTCTGGTAGAGGAATTAATTTCTGAATTTGCAAATCAACTTTTTTCGCATTCTGAATCATCCATTTGCCAGCTGGCGCGTTAAGGAGTGAAACGTAAAGTGTATCCCTGCCGTCGTTCACTGGATTTGGTGTCGAGATCTTCGTCTGTTCAAGTGGATCTCCACTTGGGCTTGCACTTGAAACTCGATCTGACGCCGGTTGTAAATAAGCGTTGCCAGCAGGAGCATCGAAGTTCAGCGTGTACGGCGAACCGTCAGGTGCTAGAAGTACGGTGTTCGCATTACCGCCGCTAACCGTCATCATGTAATTGCCATTCTCGGCGATTTCAAAATATTTGCTGAATCGGCCTTCCATCGTCAATGGTTTAATCGACTTGAACTTCCTTGATGACTTGTAGGCAACAACACTTGTATAACTGCTGCTTACAACTTTCCACTGTCCATTCAAATTAATATCATCCAGAAAAATCGTTTTCTTCTGCTGTGATTTATCATACAGAACATTCATACCTGGCAAACTCGGGTCAGGTTGAAGGTTGTAAAGATCACCGTTTGGCGCATACAGCTTTGTCTGCTCATTCGCCCCGTAAATCTCTACAATCGCTTGGCCATTATCTGTCCGAGTCATATCAAACACAGTAGGATAGACTTGATCCTGCACCCACTGCATAACATCCGCTATTTTCGTTGTAGACGGTACGCTGCTTAATACGACGCTTGGACTTGTGCCTGCGCTGATCATCCAAGTTCCTGCCTCGACCGCATCCACCAACGTGTACACGTAACCATCGGCGTCACGGAAAGCATTCCAATCCGGTTCCTTCTGTGCCGTTTGTAGACTATAAGGCCGTCCATCTGGTTTGTAAACAATAATATCGTCTTGAGCTTCACCAATTTTAAGTACGTAGCTTCCACGCTCTTTCACTGTGAGTGAGGTAACCGAGCGGTCCGGTGTTTGCGCCCACAGCTCAGCCAACTCATTCAACTTCAGCGATTCGTTGGCAAATAACAGTTCATTTACTTGAATGCGACTATTACTGCTTGTCGTTAGACTCCATTTGCCTGCAAGCAGCGACACATGCATATAGGTCGTTTGGCTGGCAGCATCATAGCTGATTTCTGGACGTACGATCTGCTCAGAACTTTGTCCGGATGCAGTGCCTTTCAGAATAGCAGCTCGTTGATCTCCCGTTAAGGCAATAAGTGCCCTGAAAGAACGTTCCATTGTAAAAGAAGACGTCGACTTACCACTTGAAGCATTGGTTTCCGTTGTGATCAGAGGTGTTTGATCCAGTGACGTAAGTTGTCCATTCACAAAGCGCGCTTTCGCATCGGTGTGGACCGGCTCCTCCGGTTGGAAAGTCAAGCTGACCGGTTTTAGATCAAAGACTCGCTTCAGCGGATTCGCAGAAGCAATTCTGACATCATTAAGCTTTTTGCCCGAATCTGTATTTCTTAAGAACAATTCTTCCGCAATGTCCAGCCATGGTTCTGCTGCGTCCATGAAATCAGAAACATTGTTCATAAAATCCAGACCTTTTTCCCACCAAGCCTTCTTAGGCGGCTCTGCTTCTACTTCGAATAGAATCGTATTGTTTTTAAATGTATACTTCAGATTAGCGCCTACGCCGTTATGTCTGAAAGTGCCGTATATACCTGTTTCATTTACACTGAGTGCAACGTTACTCACAGTCGCTCCGCCAATACGCGGAATCCCTTTTGGAACATAAACCGTTCCTTTAATAGCTCCGTTGAATCCCTTTTGATTAAAAGAGTACGTGCCAATTGCTCCTTTGACGACTTCAAAAAGATTGATGTCGCCTTTCGTTGCAAAGCCCGGTGAAGAGAACCCTTTAATTCCAGCCGTTGCTGGATTAACGACCGTTTGCATGTTCATGTTCTTCACAGGCAGCCAATAGTAGTATTCGGTTCCGCTGCCGTTAAAGCCGTAGGTCGATAGGTCCATATCAATGGAATCGGTACCGATCAGATTGAATTTGTAATCTACCTGTGGATGTTTCAGTTCAGGGACAATGACATCGTTCACAGATCCGGTGACACTAAACTTTTGAGGAATCTGAGACTTCTCCGCAAGTTTGTCCACATTACCGAATAGATAGTTGACTTGAAGTCCTGTTGATGCAAGTTTCAATTTCCGGTACATGCCGAAGCTTACGCCATCCAAACGTCCTTGTTTGGTTTTCATATTCAAATCGAAGCTTAAGTTCGTATCCGGCAAGCTGCCTGTTCCCTGAACCCCGACATAAGGAATGCGGCTCTCCACGACGAATTTGGTATCACTTGCTTTTATCGGGCCCACCTGAAAGCTATTCTTCATCATAAAGGTACCCGACAAATCAAAGCGGTTATTGCGGAATTTCAGGCCATCAAACGGCACAGTTTCCTTAACCTTCTGACTCCCTACCTGCAAGCCGATCTCCAGATCACCGGTTAGACGCAGGCCATCCTTTGTAAAAATAAGCGAGCTTGCATGAACGGGCATATCCATATTCAAGTAGTCCGTCGCTTCCGAGCCGCTCAAATCGAAAGAGAACTTGTCTGACGTGATGGTGAACGGCCCCTCTTGAATCGTGTAAGACAGATTGGACCCGAGTGCTCCACCGCCATTGACATATAAGCGGCCATTGCCGGTTATTGTGGCTGGGTTATTTCTTTTGTTCACGACAAGGCTGGTCCCCTTGAACATCACCGAGTCGTTGATGATTACCGGTTCCGACGTGTCATTAAGAACATAGATGCCAACTTTATCCTCATCCGGCTCTTCCGTGAACGGTCCTTGCAGACCAAGACTGTTTACTTCATTGCTGGCAGATGTACTAGGTACATCTATTCTGGCGAAGTTTCTTGGTTTGTAGAAGTCTTGTGCTGTTATCATCAAACCTTCTGTAAATATATAATCTTCATAGAAATCATGCTCCAAGCGTACATCATATTTGCCTGGCGGCAATTCATCCTTCCATGTCAATTCTAACTGACGTTCATTAATAACATTGTAATTAAGGTTGTATTGGGTACCGTCCTTACTTTGTAAATAGTAATGAATATTTCCTAGAGGCTTACGAAGCAAATTAGGAATACCTGTACCAACTGCGACTAATCGCTTCTTATCTTTCACATGCAGAACCGAAGCGCCTACGCGGTCATAATCGACATCCGGTTTTAACATACTCGGATCATCTTTCATAATAAATCGTTTTATTTCCGTATAGCCTTTCCCTATTACATTCGTAGCATAGCCACGGGTTTCATATTCTTGATGCCATGTAAGACCTTTTAAAATAACCGTAAAGGAGCTTGTTCCTTCTTCTGTAGATGTATAGGGTACTTGAACCCAATTGCCGACTCCCTCAGCTGAGTACGTGCGGTACTCTACCCCTCGAGCTGTAATGTCTTTCGTTCCATCATCATAGACATTTGTAACTACACTGACGGTATCATCCTTATGCTCTGGATCAAACTGAAGAATCGGATCCACCGTAAGCTTAACACCAGGTGCTGTCGGCGGCGTATACCCGTACAGCCAAGTTTCGTTCATATTGCCTGCGGCCACAGAACTGACTTTAGAACCGAATACCTTATCCATAATGTCAATTTCAGCACGGCTCCCGCCGAACATAACGAAATTTTTACCGTCAAAAGCCATGTTCGCATAGCTTAGCGGGAAAGGAAGCTGATTAGGAACCCCTTGGACCACAAAGACCTTTCCAGTATCATCCATATTGCTTTGATACATCGTTTCCAAGGTTACTGTTAATGGAGCTTTTTCCCAATCACTTCTATTCCAGCCATAGGCCATACTCCCAAACGTCGGAGGGTACGTGGTCGTTGGCAGCTTTAATTGTTTAACCAATTCGTTATTGTAATTATGGACATAGTCGCGTTCTCCGCCAAAAAAGACAACTCGACGCCCATCATAGGCCATCGCCTGACCCCATCGGCCGTAAGCCTCTGGACCATTCGTCGAACTCCATGACTTTGCCTCACGGTCCCACTTCCACAATAATGGAGAGCTGTCATCGTGCGTGACCGTCTTCGTTACTTTCGTACCTTCACTCGTATACTCTTTCGTAATAGAGCCTGCATTTCCACCGTAAAGCACAGCCGTTTGGCCATCAAAAGCCATCTGCCCGCCATAGGCAGCAGGCGGCTTCACAGCAGGATTAACTTCCGTCCAGCTCGTTCCATTCCACAACCAGGTATCGTCTTGAAGATTCTTAGAACCTCCGCTGCCCGAATATCCGCCGAACAGAACCAACTGTTCGCCGTTATAGGCAAGCTGAGCACCTCCGCGAGCTATCGGGGAGCTAGGAAGCCCTGTAACTTGCTCCCATTCGGCATTCATACCATCCCAAAGCCAAGTATCACCCAGCAGCGCGCCGGACTTCTCCTCGCCTCCGAATAGCAGAACTTTCCCCGTGGCTGGATCATAGGCCATGGCTGCGCCTTTGCGTTTAGACGGAGAAGTAAGATCCAGCTGTTCCTGCCAAGTTTTTTCTATACCATTCCAAATCCACGTTTCATCGAAAAAATCGGTATTGTCATTACCTCCGAACATGACCACATTCTCAGCCATCTCGTCAAAGACCATGGATGCCCCTTGTCTAGCATGCGGCGAGAGATTCGTTGTTACTCTCTTCCATGTATAATTCATAATGCTTGTTGAAGGACCGTATGTATTCTGCAGCACTGTGTTGGTACCGTTAGCCACACCTACTGCCTGTGCTATACTCGACCCGCCGTGTAAGAACGGTATGTACTGAAATAGCAGTGCAGCAATTAATAGTTTGGCCCAGCCGGTTTTCCATCGTCTTTTCAACTTTTCCCCTCTTTTCCTAGTTTTCATCAAGAGCTACACAAAGGTAGTTCTCGCATACCCATCCTAAACTACTAATTGTAGAAATTTGTCGAAATGTGTATGGTTATACCGGTATTCTATCATTCAATCTTTAGTAAAGTATTAATTTAATAATAGATTTTGTCGAATCAAATGAAATAACAGAAATTTATAAGCACGTAGTTGTACTTCATTCATGCAACCATGGGTTATATTGATATTCCTTTTTTATCCATTTACCGCTATAATGGAATTTGTTTACATTCAGTTGAAAGAGGTGTATGGCATGCGTATAATGTCTGATCAACCTTACAAAGGTCGGCCAGTACTATTCTCGCTATTCCTAGGCATTGTGCTTACCTTATTGGTTTCTGTAGCATCAGCTGTAGCCACTGTACAAGGCTTGGGAGATACAGGCATAATGGTTGCACAAGGGTGCGCATTCTTCGTTATGGCGATAGCTATTACCCTATATATGCGAAGGAAAGATAGAACGATGGCCGTGTATGGCTTCAAGCGGTTGTCAGGAGGGGACAATAAAGCGGCGCTGTACTATGTTCCGCTTGGTATCATCGTCTTTGTTCAACCTGCGATTGGTGGAATAAATATCGAACTATCTTTAGGCAAGGTTGTCTTGATTGTCCTTTTTTCACTTGTGGTGGGGTATACCGAAGAGTCAATCTTCCGGGGGATCATTTGGGAAAAATTGAAGGATAAAGGCTCTCTGTTTTACATCCTGTTTTCTTCCATTTTCTTTGGTATCCTACATATGGCCAATGCCCTGAATGGCCGAGACTGGTTGTCAATTTTACTACAGATCATTAACGCATTTCTCATCGGACTCATTTTAGCCTTACTGATTGAAATGACGGCTCGTATTCTCCCGCTAATCATTTTTCATTTTATGTTCGATGCCATGGCCCAGTTGACGAATGCAACAACAACTGAGAACGAAGTTTTCGTTGTTGCTGTGCTGAATATCTGTTACTTGCTGTATGGCACTTATTTAGCTGTCATGTTAACACGTAGACGCAAAACACATATTCAAATTTCTGCCTGAGTGTTACTCATGCAAAAGAGCTGCTAAACAAGTGGGATTTCCTACTTGTTTAGCAGCTCTTTGTTTAATGCTAGAAAACCTACTCCCGTACAACTGGATATGGCGGGTACGGTGGATATTGCTGATAGTATGGCGGGTATGGATAAGGGTATGGGTAATAAGGCGGATATTGATAATACGGCTGCGTCGCAGCACCGTATAACAATGGAGCCACTACCCACGGCAGTAAGTTATTAAAGCCGCCGCCGTGCGGATGCCAACCTGGCCCATGGCCTGGTCCGTGACCAATGCCTGGGCCTCCAGGGAAATGCCCTGGACCGCCGGGGCCACCTGGGAAGTGCCCTGGACCGCCAGGTCCTCCAATGCCTCCTGGGCCGTGTCCAATACCGCCAGGTCCATGGCCAATACCTCCAGGTCCCCCGATGCCTCCAGGTCCATGGCCAATACCTCCAGGTCCCCCGATGCCTCCAGGTCCATGGCCAATACCGCCGCCATGCCCACCGAGCGGTGGACGAAATTCTTGATCTTCACGCTTCGTCATATCGGAATCACTCACAATCTCTGTATAGTTTGTTTTTCTTCTATACTGTATGTGTGCGATTGCCTACTCGGTGAATGAAAGCCCAAAAATGGGCGGATTACTTATTTATATTAGCCAGTTCATCTTCCTTCATTTGCTCATATTGTTCTTTGTATGAATCCGTAATGGAAGTATCATAACCGTTTTCACTTAGCTTTGCTTTCGTGTCATTGTTAATTTGCTCAAATTGATTATTAATTTGCTCTACTTTCGCTAAGCCTTCCGCGATCAAACTTGGACTTGGATTTTCTTTATACTGATCATATAGCGCTTGTAATGCAGCTTTAGCATCTGCTTTTAGCTGGGCCATTTGTGCCTCAGCATCAGCCTTAATCGAAGCTTCAGATGCTTTAATGGTGGATCCGCCACCGCCACCGCCACCGCCTCCACCACCAGCCCCGCCACCAATTGGCGGCGTTTCAACAGGCTTCGTCTCTGGTTTCGTCTCCGGCAATTTCACCTCAGGTTTCGTCTCTTCCTTCGTATCCGCGGACACCGTATAAGTTTCCGGATTCCAGTTAATCGTTTTCCCAACAGACTCCGAGAAGAAACGGATTGGAACAAACAAACTGCCATCCACAATATACCCTGGTAATTCATCGGCTGGGCTCTTTTTTACACCATCAAAAACATAATTAATCTTCTCTTTATATACCTTCAAACTACTTGGAGCCAACTTCGATTTATCGAACTTCTCAGTACTTTTCGAAAAAATCTGTGTGTTTAATTTATATTCGCTAATATTAATTTTATCTGTTGCCTTAGGCTCTACAATCGTCACCGTATACGTATTCGGGTCCCAGTTGACCGCTTTATCTAGCGAGTAGGAGATGAATCGAATGGGAACATAGGTCGTACCTTGATAAATAAAACCCTGCTGACCCTCTGGTGGTGCATATTCCTTCCCATCAAACGTAAAATGCATCGGAACCTGATACACATCCACATCCATTGGTTCTTGTGCTGCTGACGCTTGTGCAGTAATCCCCATCATCACAGCTAAGGATAATCCTGTTATTGCTTTCATTCGTTGACTTATTTTCATTTCCTGAACACCTCTTCTATGTATTATTGGGAAGAAACCACTTTCTGTACTGCAGCAATTTCTGCTGATGTAAACTTCGTATAGGCAATTTTCTTCAACTCTGCCTTCTCCTCAGCTGTCAATCCCCCGCTAGCTATTTGCCTTAGTTTGTTGAGTTCTGACGCCGAAAACCGGCTCATCACGAACTTCACAGCTTCCTGCTTACCGCCAAATGATACAGCATCCTTCTTCTCAGTTGCAGTTTGTTTCTCTTGGTCATTGGCCGCAACTTGCTGAGTTTGCTTGCTCTGAACAGACTTCGATTCTGCTTGTCCCTGATCCAAATTAACTGCATTCGAGTTACCAACTTGCTTATCTGTAACACCAGGCTCAGAAGACTGCACAGATGTCTCAGAAGATATGAAGGATTCAGGTATTGTAGGTATATCTATTTGTTCCAACAATTGTTGATTATTCTCCGCTTCAACAACAAGCCGATCAGCAATTTTATTCCCTATCACATTCAAACCATAGGTATAGGCCGAATAGCCGCCCGCACCTAAAATACCTATACCAACCAAAACTAGAATGAGTCGCTTTCTCAAAAAATCACCTCTGCCTATATATAATCTGTGATTACTTCTGCGTGTCTTTATACGACTTTCCCTCGCTCAATCCATATTTCGCTGCGATCCCAATCAACTGGTTATATTCATTCTCCGATAACTTCTTTAAAATAATTTCCTTAGCAATCTTCTTCTCTTCCATAGACAAGCCATTCCCGGCCATTTTCGCAAAAAGTTGAAGATCTGAAGCACTCAATTTTTTCAACAGGACTGAACTTACAGCCGCCTTCTCCTTGAGCGTGATCGCCTTTTGGACCGCTTTCGCTTTCTCCGTTGAAATTTGAGCCTGATAAGCTAAACTATCCTTTGTCGCCTGTGGTGTTGGAGGAACAGTCTGCCCAGCTTGCTTAGCTACACTAGGTTCACTGACGACACTAGAGCCAGTGACTACGGCTTCGCTACTTTTAGATCTAATAGGTGCAGTGGTAGACTGAGACTGACTACCTTGGGAGTTCGCTTCAACCTGCTTAACATTAGCAACCGAAGAATCTGCCGCTTTATCTGTAGGTACAACACCACTTTCAGCCTCCTCACTTACGCCTATCAAACCTGTCATTTGACTATCGCTATCTAAAGGTTGTCCACTAATTTCAAAAGGAACCTGCGGTATCATCGATTGCATAACATACGACATAGCTATGTTCATGCCATAATACCCAATAGCAAGCAAAACAATCAGACTGCTTCCTAACCACAATAATCGCTTCTTCCATTTCTTCTTTACCATTTCATCACCACACAAGTCACATACTGGATAACTCTATTATATGCTTTTTGAGCCTTGAAGTCACATCTTGTCGGGGAATATCACAGAAAAAAGCACCCTGAGGGTGCTTTAGCGTAAATATATAGATCATCAAGAGAGTTTGAATTACGAATTTCGACAACCTTTTTAGAAGATAGCAGTTATAGTTAAGAAAGCTACATCATACGGGAGGCGATGCAATGCCTAATTATTACTTTACAGAGGTTTGGACGCCATTGAAATTAGTAGGTATTAAGCTATTCAAAGACGATGAAGGAATGATTTGGATCAAATATTGGGGTTTTAGTCGCAAACGAATTTAAGAAAAAAGCACCTGGTCAAGGCGCCTTCGCTTATGTATACAATTTCGTGCGGTGATAACTAATTTTATCGAAAATCTTTGTTCGCTCGATCTCACAGATACAACTCTCCAAAATCACTTCATTAAACCGCAACCAGAAAGAATGCCAATACTTATTCATTCTAATTCCTCCTCGATTTCACATAAACCCACGGCGGAGGCACGATGATTCGGAAGCTGGCTGACATACTGGATTACCCCACCTTAGTCCCTATAGCTTTGCGTCACTGATTTTCACCAGTTTTGCCATTATCGTCCGATTTATGTAATTGATTTATATACTTATTGTAGCAAATGCATAACTTGCGGCAATGGTCTTTTCGTCGTGTTAATTCTGGAGACGGCATGTCTAAAGTACTAATTTCCTCCCAGTACCTGGAAAGCGCCGTTTCTTCGCAGATTCTTAACAAAAAGGCTTCCCACAGTCAAGTTCAGACTGATGGGAAGCCTTTCTTATTGAACAGCCTACTTCATTTTCACGAACCTCGGTTCAATTTGGCGAAGTAAGTACATTACGTCGTTCGAATCAAATCCGTTTCCGTCGACATCAAATTGTTCGAGCACCAGCTTAGACACGTCATCGATAGAGATGAAGCCGTCATGATTAGTGTCTAGAATTTCTTTCGATGGCTCAGAGCTCCGCACAATTTGGAGACTGAACGTTTTAACCGTTCCGTCTTGCGCCGTAACGATAATCGGGTATGTTCTGGCTTGCGTCAAAGCTAAGATCTTTAATATGAATAACAGTCATGTCGTAGGTCGCACCCGTCACGGTCATTTGAGCGGTCGGATCCGATAAATCCACAAGAACATTTACGGTTGCCATGTCCCATCCCACATTCAGCATAAATGTATTGCCTGATTGCAGGAGCGGCTCATTTCCATATCGAATGCCACTGATATCCGCGTTGCCAGAGCCCAGCTTGTTGATGTTCAACGTGAACGCTTGCCGATTCCCGTTCTCGGCAATAACGATGATATGAACCGGATTTACGCCAACATTCAAGTAAACTGCGTTGCTTACTGTTACCGGCAGTCCATCTTTAAACATACTTACCATAGCGCCAACATGCTCTGTCAAAGCATTTACGTACACTGCGTTTACGACTTTGGATACTGTAGCCGCATATATAGTAGTTCCAGCCGAACCCTCTGGGGTTACCGCGAACAAATTCGAGAATGAACTGTCTGTGCTTGCAAGAATACCAGTCAGATTGGCGTTGTCGCTCAGAGTCGAAATCGTATATACGAAGGTTTGCGCATTACTGTCGATCATTCCGTCCTTCTGTGCGATAGCTCTAACTGTTAGGCTGCCTCCAGCAACGGCAGTTGGTTGATTCTGAGTATCGTATAGCATGCTTTCCGATGTGGGCTCAGTTCCATCGATCGTATATCGAATATTCACACCATCAGTGGCTGACGTTAGAGAAATGGACTTACCGACTTGTAATACTGAACCGCTTGCCGGATTCGCAACAGGCTCTACCGCTTGATCGGCCGTAAAGACGCCGTATATGGTGCAATCGCCGTGTTGTTACTCGTCCACTCGATGGTGGAACCGAGTGTTCCTGTCGTCGGCAATACTAGGTTCGTAGTGACGTTGCTTTCGTCCACGTTGTTTTCTAGGATCGAAGCCAACGTTAGCGCCGACATGTCTGCAGCCACAATCTCAGCTTCCGTGATTAGACCCCCTTTTACCACCAAGTCGAAACTCACGTTACGCGCTGCCATTTTATGGATCTTCATCCGATCCGCTGCCTGCAGCCTGTACAAGGTCTGTCCTTAAATAAATGACCGGCCTTATGTGTATGTAAGCTCTGGGAGCAGCACTACTCAAATTGCCGTAATCATTGACTTGATACAATCCCTGATTAATAGTCCCCAACTCTGCACCAATAAAGGTAGCAGGTGTCAATGTCCAAACATTTCCAAGGTGATCCTGCAAACCGCTTTCGCCCGGATAGACGGTCCCGTATTGCAAGTATTCGTTTGCGGAAAGTAGACCCACTTTGGCGGATACCGACCCGGTCCCGTTCCAAATACGGCCGTCTAAACCGCTTACGTCCCATACATGCTCTTGCACCCAATTTGAGTTTTCAAGAGACATCATGAAGGAATGATTCAGCTGATAAGCAAGTGAGCCTGCTGTTTGCAGGTAATCCTGGGAAACCTTGCATAAGTTTACAGGCGGCAACCATTCTTATGAAGGCGAAGGTGAGGGTGAAGTATACTATCCTCGGAAATAGCGTTCAAAAGGTAGTCGTTTCTGCCTACGTGTGGGAACAAACCGAAAAGAATTGTGACTTTAGCTACATCGATGTCAGTAAGGAGGGCAATACAGATACGGCGATCGCAGCATGCTGCAAAGCGCGTATGATACTGCTCAGCAGGTTAACGAAGATCCAACTGCCACCGAAGACAAGCGTGAGACTCAGCTGAATAGGTTACAACAAAGATTACATGTCACCGAATGCGTCGATGGGACCCGAGATGAGATAACTGTTCTCTTCATCACAATAATTGCTGGTTAAGTTAGTTCCCCAAACCGCTGTCCCCGAATGCGCGCTCGCAGGCCCTTTGTTGTAATTCGGTGTCTCATAAGCCCAGGTGGAATTCACACCTTCCGAAAGAAAGCCGCCATCATTCTTCTCGATGTCCGCAAAGAATGCGGGTGACGGGAGATGAATCGGAAGAGACGAGCTTCACAACATCGGTTAGATCACCAATTCCAAGTGGACCCACCACTTTCACGGGCGTACTATAAAAGCTTACAAGTAACCCGCTAACGCCAGTAGCCATTTGTCCCCAATCATTCTTGACCCATCCCCAGACAGTTCCATCTTCCAATAAAGCCAAGCAGAAGAGCCCGCCTGTTGCCATGTCCTTCACCTTAGGGAGTGACACTTGCCGCGGGGAGAGAATATTCTCCATCTGGTTGTCTGATCGAACCCAGCCTCCCCATTCCCACAAGGTACCATCGCTTCTCAGAGCCATAGAATGATCTCCGCCTGCGACCACCTTGACGATATCCGTTAATGGATCGCCATCTGCATCATATACTTGCCTCGGGCTGGGCTGTTGCCCTTCCGAGGTACCATCGCCTAATTGTCCGTTCGTATTGTCGCCCCAGGCCCAAACCGTGCCGTCCGACTTCAAAGCTAATACATGGTTATATCCGCCGGATACCATCGCCTTCACATCCGTTGAAGCCGATGCAACTGGAATAAAGAATGAAAGATTGCCCAAACCAAAGCTGGAAAGCAACAACAAGAACGCAAGTATAATAGAAAAACTTCTTTTTTGTCGAATAATATTCGTTGTTAATTCTCCTGTCTTTTGTTTATTCGTGATTGTTAGGACCTAACGCCTATATTACCAAATTTCACGGCTTTCTGTATATTGCATATTCCGCGTTTTTATGTCGTTTTTTTGCTTTATTTAGGCATAATGAAAGGTCGAGTATACCAGTCCATCTAACTCGTCAGCAGACTTCATAATACTTAATAGCACCTACACACATTGTTCAATCACTACTGAATCACCTCTCATATACTTATTTACGGTTCGCTACACATTCCTTTTCTATCAAATCGAGTAGGCCCATGCGCATATGCATGGGCCTCTCACAGATCCGGACTTGCGGCTCTTCGCATCCGGCTCCTCCATGTTTATCCCCTTTGGGGATGATGTTCTTTGTAAATCGCTAGAAGACTACTTAATCCGATTTCTTCAAACCATTTATTTGGCATTGCATACGTGCGTAAGTTGAATGTGAACTTCGCCATGCTGTCATTCGAAGCCCAGGCATGTCTTTGTTGTCCCACCCTCGCTTTCGCATTTCTCGGTGGAGTTTTCTCACTTTCTTCCAACTTCGCAGTTGAACCGATCGGAGGCGTCTTCGTATCCATCTATCTAGTTCTCGGAATCGGTTAAATACTTCACCCGTCCCAAAATAATTCCCCCATCCACGCACGTAAGGGTTTAACACCTTCTTCACCAACTGTTGCACATGTACCGTCTGGTTCCTTCTCGTGATTGCCCGAATTCGCTCCTTGAATTTCGTTAATGCTTTCTGTGAGGGGATCATTCTCTTTCCAGGCTTAAATTCATGCCCTAAGAACACAAATGCTTCCCTTGCACTGTTAACAATCTTTGTTTTCTCTGGGTGCACTTTCAGCCCCATTTCCCTTTCAAGGAGACGTATAACAG
This sequence comes from Paenibacillus sp. Soil766, assembly GCF_001428105.1. Taxonomy (GTDB): domain Bacteria; phylum Bacillota; class Bacilli; order Paenibacillales; family NBRC-103111; genus Paenibacillus_E. Next base: position 143,936 of record NZ_LMSJ01000058.1, read on the forward strand.
ATTTCATCACTCGCTGTGCACCTTTCTGTGTTCGGCAACAGATGACAAAGTCATCCGCATAGCGGGTCATTCGATGACCTCGCTCGGTCATGATCTTGTCCAGTGGATGCAAATAGATGTTGGCTAGCAGGGGGCTTATGACTCCTCCTTGCGGAGTTCCATGCTCATTTACATAGTAGTTTCCGCCTTCTATAACCCCTGCCTTTAGAAACTTTTCCAGCAATGACAGCACGCTTCCATCCACCACCGTTTCTTTCACCTTCTCAATAAGCTTACCATGAGGAATAGTGTCAAAATACGATTTGAGATCGGCATCTATGACATAGCAGAACCCCTCGTTTATATCTTTGCGGATGTTCTTCAATGCCATGTGTGCGTTTCTCCCTGGACGAAACCCATAGCTGCAATCCATGAATTTGGACTCAAAGATCGGTTCCAATATGCGTCTTACCGCGGCTTGTATAACTCGGTCTCCCACGGTAGGTATGCCCAGGGGTCTTTGCGTTCCATCTGCTTTCGGGATGTATACACGTCGAACTGGCTTAGGGCGATATGCCTTGCTTTCAACGCTTGCTGGAGCACTTCTAGATGGTGTTCCAACTTTGATTCAAACGCCTTGATGGTCGTTCGATCTATCCCTACCGCACCTCGATTTCGCTTGACTTCCTTGAAGGCTTCCTCCATGTTTGGTTTCGCCCATATCTTATCGATTAGACTGTACCATTTTCGTTCTTCTTGCATATTTACTCCCTCACGAGAGCGATTGTGTTGCTCTTGTTTCCCCATGTTCGTTTATCCTTCCCTTTCAGTTCCACGGTTTGTAGCTTGCGCAATCTCCGTTTCGCTTTCGGTACTCGCCCCAGACGGCTTCTTCTTATGTTCATTCCCCGAATCTTCGCACTTCTTGGCTCCTCGGCTCCTGTCTGGACATGGCTTCACTCAATCTCTCTTCTTTCATGGTTTCGGGCTTCACACAAATCCCCGCCTTTTGGGTCGGAGTTTGTAACGGTGACTTTTTTTTCCGCACCGCTTCGCTTGCCTTTGCGACCTTTCTGGCAAGCTTCCTCACTACTATCCCTACGTCTGACTTCTCACCATTCTTAGTCTCGCCTTGATCCTCACGATCTTGCTCAAGAGTTACCGCTTTGCGGGAACGATGAGATCTCCTTGGGTCACATCAACAACTTTCCCCTGAATCCAGTCCTCCTAACTTTCGAGACCAATGGTGGTATGGGACGTCCCCTTTCCTTGCAGGGTTGTCCGATCTCGACAGCCAACTTGGTTGATGTCGCCTGTTCCAGGGTTTGCCTTCCCATCCTCCACACCTCTCCTCACGGACGAAGCACTATGGGTTAGCTATACACTTCCGCCACCTAGCGGTATGCTGGAGACTTTCACTCCTTAGTTGTTGTGCTGCCAAGCGCACAAGAAAGAAAGCACCTTGTCTAGGTGCTTTCTCATATGTATGCAATTTCGTTCGGTGATAACTAATTTCATCAAAAATCTTAAACTTCGCTCAATATCAAAAGATACAGCTATCCTGGATCATTTCATTTAACCGCAGCCAGAAAGAATGCCAATACTTATCCATGCTATTCCTTCCCGAATTCACATAAACCCACGGCGGAGGCACAATTCGGAAGCTGGCTGACATACTGGATTGACCCACCTTAGTACCTATAGCTTTACGTCACTGATTTTCATCAGTTTTGCCATTATCGTCTGATTTATATGATTGACTTATGTACCTATTGTAGTAAATGAAAAATTTGCGGTAATGGTTTTTTTTCGTGTTTTGGTTAGATGAAGGGGGTAGAAAGAACTAATTGGTTGAGCTTATTATTTTTTGAGGACTAGAAGCGAAGCCTAAGAACATCCAAAAACCAAAGACAGTATTTGCATTCACAGCTTTACAGGAATCAGAAAGGATAATATTAGAAAAATCATGAAAGTTTGTCTCCTTTAATGAATCAGCTTTCAGCACCTGTAGACTACAATATTCTAACTGCATTTTTATACATAACAGTTTGATTAATTGACTGCCATCCCCAAACAACTGTACACATTTCTTCAATTCCTCTTTCAACCACCATTCTAACTCTCTTTTCGCCTTAAACGTCAACATAAAATACGGCAACGTCAAATTCACTACGACAGGCTGGAGACACCCAAGACAGTACAAATTTTTTTCCAATGGAATTTCTACTTCGCTATTATATTAAAGACACATTTTTATCATCAGATTTTTGCAATATCATATGATTGTTTTCAACAGATTTTGCTTATTTGACGAGATTTTGCTCAAAACGCCAAGTATCTCTACACATGGCGAAAATATCGCGTTTGGCCGTCCAATTTAGTTCTTTATTAGCCTTCGAGACATCGGCATAGCAAATTGCGATATCTCCAGGACGTCTATTTACAAATTCAAATGGAACTTCTATCCCATTTTCCTTTTCGAATGCATGTATCAACTCCAATACACTAGTTCCTTTGCCCGTTCCCAAGTTATAGATTTGCACTCCCTTTTTAATATTATTTAAAGCGGCTACATGACCTCCGGCCAAGTCCATGACGTGAATGTAATCGCGTACTCCAGTACCGTCAACTGTTGGATAATCGCTTCCGAATACCTTTAATTTTTTAATTACACCTTTGGCTGCTTGAGTTACATACGGCATAAGGTTATTGAGAGTTCCATTCGGTCTTTCGCCTAACAAACCGCTTTCGTGAGCTCCCACTGGGTTGAAATATCGAAGAAGAGAGACCGAAAAAGTCGGATTCGCCTTTGCGATATCAATAAGAATTCGTTCACTCATCGCTTTTGTTTCACCATATGGATTTGTCGTCGGTAGAAGATCCATTGTTTCAACGAAAGGGACGGTATTATCTCCATATACAGTTGCTGATGAACTGAACACAAAGCGATAAACGTTATATTTTAGGCAGGCTTTAACTAAGACCATCGTGCTGACGATATTGTTGTAATAATAAGTTAGAGGTACTTCGACAGACTCCCCTACTGCTTTCATGCCAGCAAAATGAATTACTCCATCGATGGAATGAATTGAAAAAATCTTATCAACCGCCAGTTCATTGGTTAGATCGACTTGATAGAATGTAATTTCCTTATTTGTTAGACGCATCATCTTTTCAAGTGTATCAATTTTACTATTATAAAGATTATCGACAACGATCAAATCATGTCCTGCTTCAAGCAAAGCAACACAGGCGTGTGATCCAATATAGCCAGTACCTCCGGTCACCAAAATATTCATAGTTCTACACGACCTCTTTCTTCTATCAGCTACTTATTGTTAAATACTTTAGCTAAATTGATAGCATCTGTAATAGAATCCTCGATTGAACAATATTTCCAGTCGCCGTATCTGCCAATTGTATAAATATTTTTTTGTGTTAACTCTTTTTTCTTATTTTCTTTAACACGTTGACCTTCCTCGGAAATATGAATGTATGCAGGTATCATTACTATACTAGAATAAGCTACTAATTCATGGTTATCAATGATGCCCATCCGCTTCAAATTCTTCAAAGTTAAGTTTAATTGGTAATCAATGTTTACCTCTTCATTTGATCTATATCCGATTTCTATGTACATGCTTAGTCTGTCGCTATCCAATATATTGTCGTAAAATCCAATCCTATAAAAATTTGTTTCTTTATCAGGAACGTACACCCAATGCATATTTTTTATTGCTGACTTTTTGTTAAAGCCTAAATTAAGAACCAATACTTTATTATATGTATACTTAGTTTTATTTCGGCTATATTCATTTTTATCAATCATCTCTATTAACCTATCAAACGGAGATGAATTAACTAAATACTCATATTGAATTTCTAAATCCTTTGTTTTTGCTACTTTCTTATCAATATCAATTTGCGTAATTTCTTGATTTAATAGGATTTTCTCCGGGTCCAATCCTTCTAATAGAGCATTAATGAATGTAATTGCTCCTTTTTTGGGATATAAAAACTCTTGATTATATGAATTATCTTCTTCCAACTTCATATTTTGAATAACATCTTTTAGGTTCGCATACGGGAAAAATCTCCCCATTGCATCTGCATCTAGGTCATTTAAGTCACAAGCATACAATTTTTCATTGTATGGTTTAAGAAACTTTTCTGTAATACTTTTACCGAACTTGCCATAAAGCATATCTTGAAAGCTTAAGTACCTATCTTTTTCCTCTTTAATAGACAAATCGTATAAACAGTCAATGAACTCTTCTTTCGATAACTGATGAATATTTTTTTGAAATGGATAATCGATATATTCGCCTTTGTAATAAATCTTCGTTATCTTCTTTTTATATATAACATCCTCTTTATTAATCTTTAAATTGAAAAACTCCTTCAATTCTGGATTCGCAAAATGAAAAAAATGTCCCGCGAAATCCCAAATAAATCCGTCTTTATAGATCGTTCGACAATATCCACCTGGTTCACTTTCTTTCTCAAGAACAAGAAAGTTGTCGTCTCTAATAAAATTTGCAAATCCAAGTCCTGATACACCGGCCCCGATAATTAAATATTTAACCTTTAACATAACATCACCTATCTCTTGTATTTGTCGCATTTATTGGTTATTTATTACTTTGATAAGATATCTAACGCTAATAATCGAAGATATAATTACAATAATTAGGTTAGTATACGCAGCGCCGATTGATCCAAAATTATTGACTAGAATAATGCTACAAATGATATTGATTATTCCCTCAAAGACCCCTAGCCAGAAATTGAAAATCAACTTCCGCTGAGTAACGAGCAGGTTTCCTGCAACCTTTCTAAACGTTGCAGAAAAAAAGTAACTTATCGCTAAAATCCTAAATGGAACTACTGCATCCGAATATTGCGCACCAAAAATCAACTTCACAATTATTGGGGCATATAGGATCAACACACCAGTCAAAATCAAATTAAACAGCCCAAAGTATTTTATTATCAAGTAAACATTCTTTTTTATCCATTTTTTATTCGTAATATTTAATGAAAAATAAGGGTATACGTACAGCATTAACGCTCCAGGAATAAAAAATAAAGCATTAGGAATTATGGTTGCTACTTTAAATGTAGCGATAACCGATTCGTCCGGTATAATTAATCCGATAATGAAGATATCCAATATAAATATTAATTGACCAGTTGCATTGTTGGCCATGGAAATCAACGATATTTTATAAAGATCTAATTTATTATCTTTCGTTAATGAAGCAACCTTTCTAATCTTGCTCAAAGGAAACTTATAAACGATTATTCCAAGAGATATTGATAAAATATATCCTAAGTCCCTAAGCAAGACTAGACCTTTTGCTTGGTATATCCAAGCGCCGATAATTGAGAACACAAGGATGATGATGGTATTCGTAGTCGTAAAATAGGAGTAATTTTTATTTAACCTATTATATCTGTTGTAAATTTGGATTAACTCGAATACAACGATGACGATAGGTCCCATAAACATAAAGAGCAATAAGTCATTTGCCCCACTAACGGGTAGAGGAACAATTACCCCAAAACAAAGCATGATCATGCTTAAGAATATATTGAAGCCTACTGCTACATTCGAGCCATACTTAAATACTGATAGAGCCCGATCTGGCATATTAAAGTTTTCACTGCTTATTTGCATAATACCGGACGCCATTCCCAACCCGCTAAATAATAAAAACAAAGACATAATATTGTTAGTATAAGAAAAAGCACCATACTCGGTTATTGTTAATACCCGGATAAGTATTATACCGCTCAAAAATGTAACACTCTGATTGATAATGCTGGAGCTAAAAATGTGAAAAAATCCCGTATTAATTAATTTGCCTGCAATTTCTTTTGTTTTTTCAAGAGCATTATTCATTAAAATCCAGCTTTCATTATTTCTATAAAAACTTTATTGTACATCTTTAGTATATTTGATTCGTTATAAACATCTCGAACAAATCTTGCTCCATCATTATTTATTGTCGGCGTAGTTGTGATTATGCTTACAAAGCATGAAAGTACATCTTCAAAGTTTCTTGACTTCGGTGTAAAAACGTTAGGAAAGCGGTATGGATAAATAACGTATTTCCCCCTAGAAAGTGCTTCTAGTAACATGATTGATAAACCGTCATGCTCTGGGAATCTAAATAGTATAGTTATTTCATCATACAGTTTGCCCATCTCATCCAAAGAAAGCTTGCCGTGAAAAATAACATTTGGCAATAAAAGATTATCTTGTGAATTTGCTACAATATGAAAAATGATGTTTGTATACTCCTTGGCTAAGTTTTTCACATAGTCCATACCATAAAAAAATTCTTTTCCTTCAGGTGCATAAACTAATACTGCATGTTTTCTTGGCATCGAAGCCATATTGGGAAATTTCATTGACGGTAAAATCGGGATTTCTACAGCCTCAACCCCTATCTCTTTTAGTTCTTCTTTTAGAAGGGGGGAGCCAGCTAAATTGAGGTCAATTAATGTTCTGGACAACTTTGTGGTAATGTCTAACTTCCTATATTCCCGCATCGCATCTAATACGTCTGTTCCTATCCAATGTGTTAACGTCTTTTTCCCAGCCAATTTACTAAGGAGTAATCGCCAATCATATTTGGGATGGCTGTATACTCTATAAACAAGATCAATATTTTTGAGCATTTTCAAAAATAAAAAAGGTTTCATGTATTTTGGCATATTAAAATATTCTTCTGTAAAAAAAACGACTTCATTTCCGTTGTGTTCCAACAATCTTCTTACATTGTGAATTTGAGAAGTTCCAAATAACAATATCCTCATACGCTAAATTCCCCTAAAAAAATCAAGTTTTCAACTGTAGTATATAATTCTGAATTATCCCGCACACCCTATTCACTTCGGCTTCAGTCAAATAAGGATGCATTGGCAATGAGAGCACTGTATCACAAAGCTTATTAGTTATTTCAAAATCTTGATCCTCATAATTCAAATATGAAAACGCCTGCTGCTTATGCAAAGGCTTAGCATAATAAACCATACTAGGTATACCCTGTTCCTTTAAATTGGCTTGAAGTCCATCTCGAATTTTCTTATTGTTAAGCTTAATCGTATACTGTGCAAAGCTCGAATAATACCCATTAGGTATATATGGGATTTCTACAATTCCTGATAAACGTTCATTATATATTTGTGACACCTGATTGACGTCATCTAACTCGTGATTAATAAATGCTTTTAATTTCACTTTTAGTATAGCAGCTTGGATCGTGTCTAATCTGGAATTAACACCAATCCTGACATTATCGTACTTATTTTCGCCTTTTCCGTGAATTTTCAAAGAGTTTAGCAAAGCTGCCAGTTCATGATCATTTGTGAAAATAGCTCCGCCATCACCAAAACATCCCAAAGGTTTAGCTGGAAAGAACGAAGTTGTTGCTGCATCCCCAAAACTGCAAGCTTTCTTACCATTTACAGCACCACCGAATCCCTGTGCGCCGTCTTCTAATATTAATAATTTATATTTATTTGCAATTTCTCTTATTTTGCTGTGTTCCGCAGGAAGGCCGAATAGATCCACAGGAATAATTACTTTAGGTATAACTTTTCCTTCATTTATTGTTTGAATTATTGCCCTTTCTAATTTGTCTGTATCCATATTAAAAGTATCTCTATCTACATCTACACAAACTGGGGTAGCGCCAACAAATGAAACAACTTCACCCGTAGAAAAGAAAGTGAAGTCAGGAACAAATACTGCGTCTCCTTCTTTGATCCCCCAGGCCATCATCACTAAAGTCATTGCTTCAGTTCCATTAGCAGATGAAATACAATGTTTCACGCCGACATATTCAGCCAACTGCTTCTCTAACTCTCCTACTTCTTTACCGCTGATGAAATCTGCGTTTGTGACAACATTCTGAATAGCAGCATCTATTTCAAGTTTATATTTCTGGTATTGCTTCTTTAGATCTCTGAATTCCATAGTGTATCAATCCCTTGAGCTTATTCTCTAATCAATTCGAATTCTCAATCAAATTCCCATCATACAGATTGTAACTTTTACCACATTCATTGCAGTGCCAGTGCAACTCAGCTTTCAGAATCATGCCGCATTCGCACATCCAACCTGTTTGCCTAGCAGGCACACCAACCATTAAAGCATGGTCAGGTACATCATTGGTTACAACTGCACCTGAGCCAATCATCGCCCATCGACCGATCGTATTGCCGCAAACGATCGTTGCGTTCGCACCAATACTCGCACCAAATTTAACAAGTGTCCGTTTATATCCTTCAGTTCCTTTCGGATATTTACTTCTTGGAGTTAGGTCATTTGTAAAAACCATAGAAGGTCCACAAAATACATAATCCTCTAACTCAACACCTTCGTAAACTGAGACATTGTTTTGTATTTTAACTCCGTTACCAATAATAACATTATTAGAAATATTAACATTTTGGCCTAAAGAGCAATTCTCACCGATTTGGGACCCTTTTTGAATATGACTGAAATGCCATATTTTTGTCCCTGCACCTATTTTTACACCTACATCTATATAACTACTTTCATGGACGAAGTAACTCATTATTTGAACCTGCCTTTAAAATCTGACGAATTGCATTTTTCCAATGGTAACTTCACGCTTTTACCTTCCGCGGCCGATTTGTATATTGCAAGTACAAGCTCCAGAGCTCTTTTCCCATCATCTGCTGTAACGTATGGATCTCTATCATTACGAATTGCATTAATTACATCAGCATATAAGGGGTTATGTCCAAAACCATATACATTAGGTGGATTTTCTTGGTACTTTTCTTTAATTTCATCTGGATTATCTAATTTGTCAGCAAAATGCCACTCTTCAATAAGATTGACAGATTTACCACCTGCTTTTACTGTGCCATTTTCCCCGAAGATATATAGAGTTTCTTCAAGATTTTTGGGATATATATTTGTTGTACCTTCGACAACTCCATAACTTCCGTTGGCAAACCTAATAAGGGCCAATCCTAAGTCTTCTGCTTCTATAAAATTGTGATTTAAGTTGTCAGACATTCCAACAACTTCAATTACTTCGTCCCCCATCATCCAACGTAATAGGTCGATGTTATGGATACATTGGTTCATCAATGCACCACCGTCTTGTTCCCATGTGCCTCTCCAAGGCGCTTGTTTATAATACTCCTCTCCCCTGTTCCAACGAATATGAGCTGCTCCATGAAGTAACTTACCAAATCGTTTTTCTAAGATAGCTTCTCTGATTTTTTGAATCGATTTATTAAAGCGATTTTGATGGCAAGCACTAACCTTTACATTTTTTTCTTTTGCTTTTTGTATGATTTGATCAGCTTCTTCGATTGAAAGGGTGATTGGCTTTTCAATAATCAGATTACAACCTGCTTCGATACAATCTAGAGCAATTTGACCATGCTTACCACTCTCGGTACAAATAGCCACTAACTGCGGGCGTTCTTTTGCAAGTAATTCTTTATAGTCTTCATATTGAGCAACGGTTTGCGGTAGATTGAACTGCGAGATCTTATCCTCTATATTAGCCGGCACCAAGTCACATAAGGCAACAATATCGAGCTTGTTTTCTATGGCGGCAGCAATATGATTCGGAGAAATTCTCCCGCAACCGATTATTGCGAAACGTAAATTCATGATGCTCCTCCTTGATATTTAGCTAGTAAGCGGGTTTTGGGTTATAATAATTCAATATTCCCTCTGTTCATCACTATTTTCATTGCATTTTTAGTGTCAAATATCATTTTTGCATGTTGTTGTACAAAAGAATAATCAATTTTTGTATGTGCAGTTGTAATAATTACCAAATCTGCGCCGGCAATCAGTTCGGAAGTTAACTCGATCTCTCCTTTTTTTACTTTCCCATGCTCATGATATACTTTTACAAAAGGATCAAAGTATACAACTTCCGCTCCTAGTTTTTCTATTTCATTAATCACTCTAATAGCAGGACTTTCCCTGTAATCGTCGATATCTTGTTTATAAGTTACTCCCAATACAAGAATTTTTGAGCCATTAATTGATTTTTTATATCTATTTAATATTTTACTAGCTCTCTCAGCACAGTATTCAGGCATTCGATCATTCACCATCATCGAGGATTCGATCATGGACGTGTGAAATCCGTATTCACGTGCTTTCCATGAAAGATAGTATGGATCTAAGGGAATACAATGCCCGCCCAATCCTGGCCCTGGATAAAACGCCTGAAACCCATAGGGTTTCGACTTTGCTGCATCAATTACTTCCCAGAAGTTTATGCCCATTTTATGGCACAAGATAGCAAGCTCGTTTACCAGACCGATATTAACGTTACGATAGGTGTTTTCAAGAATCTTTTCCATCTCGGCAATTGCTGGAGAAGACACGCGATGAATCGGTGCTTCTAAAATACTTTCGTATAAAAGGGCTGCAACTTCTGTACACTCATCAGTAATTCCTCCAACAACCTTAGGAGTATTTTTAGTTTTATAAATCAAATTTCCTGGGTCAACTCGTTCTGGCGAAAAAGCAAGATAAAAATCAACACCACATTTAAGGCCAGATGATTCGAGAATTGGTTTAAGAAGTTCCTCTGTAGTTCCAGGATACGTAGTTGACTCTAATACGATTAGCATTTCCTTATGCATATAAGGAACAATGCTCTCTGCAGAAGTTTTAACATAACTGATGTCAGGCTGTTGATGCTCATCAAGAGGCGTCGGAACACAGATGCACACGCAATCTGATTTTGCCACATGTGCAAAATCCGTCGTGGCAGATAGGAGACCAGAGTCTACAATTATTTCCAAGTCTTCATTGATAACATCGCCTATGTAATTTATCCCTTTATTAACCATGTCAACTCTTGATTCTTGAATATCAAAACCAATGGTTTTATAACCAGCTTTTGCTTTCTCTACAGCAAGAGGTAGACCAACATACCCTAAACCGACTACTCCAAGCGTGGCTGTTTTATTCAAAATCTTTTGTTTCAACTCTCCGATGTCTGTTTTTTGTTGTACGCTAAACATTCTTATTTCCCACCTTTAGTATGGCATCGCAAATGTACTCTGCTGCATGACCATCGCCAAACAACAGCGGTTGCGGAAAATTCAGACAGTCTAAATCTCTTGTAACGGTCTTTAATATCTGATCAACATCTATCTCACATAAAACATTCCATCCATTTTCTAAGGTTTCAACCCATTCTGTCTGATCCCTCAGTGTAGTGCAAGCGGTTTTAAGTAAATATGATTCTTTTTGTAACCCGCCAGAATCCGTAACCACCATATAAGCATTAGCTGTTAGGTACAGCATCATCAAATAACTAACAGGATTGAGAATTGTAATATTCTTAAATTGAATACCTAACTCATCAATTAATTTGCGGGTTCTTGGATGAAGTGGAATAAGAACTGGCTTGTCCATTTTTCCAAACGCAGAAAAAATATTGATTAATTTATTATGGTCATCTGTATTCTCAGCACGATGAATAGTGGCAAGATAATAATCTTTACCAATTAAATCTGGAACACAAATATTCTCGTCTTTTAATATTTTCAACCAAACACCGTCTTTATAACGGTTCCTTGAAATATCGATATTTCGAAGTACTGCATCATACATCACGTCCCCAGTAATAACGACTCCTAAAGTAATACCTTCTTTACCTAAATTATCCACAGCAGTCTGAGTGGGGCAAAATAGTAAATCCGAAATGTGATCCGTTAAAACCCTGTTCTGTTCTTCTGGCATTCGCTTATTATAACTACGTAATCCAGCTTCCACATGAAACACAGGAATATGCAATTTACTAGCTGCTAGAGCTCCTGCTAAAGTAGAGTTCGTATCGCCATACACTAGCAGCCCATCAGGCTTTTCTTTTAAAATAATCTCTTCAATCTTCTCGAGCATGGACCCTGTTTGCAATCCATGTCTTGAAGAACCTACACCCAAATGATAATTTGGTTTAGGAATGCCTAGTTCTTCGAAAAAAACATCGGACATATTTGAATCATAGTGTTGACCTGTGTGTACTAATATTTCTTCGTTCTCTTTTCTGAATACAGACGAAAATGGTGCTGCCTTTATAAATTGAGGACGTGCCCCAACAATTGTAATTATTTTCATTTAATATTCCCTTTCTTATTTCCAATTATTATCAGAGGATTCGAAGATTGAAAGCAATTTTCTAGCTATATATTTATAATCGAATTGCTTTACGTAATCCTCGTTATAGGACTCTTTGATTTCGCCATTGTTAATAAATTCGTTATATATTTCATTAATGTAATTCATTAACATTTCGTAATCATCATCTTTACTTGCTTCCTCAAAACATACTCCAAAACTTCCGCCATGAATATATGTTTTCAAGGTACTTTCTGGTAATTCTCCAGATATACAGCAAATAATTGGCTTCCTCATTAATAAATACTCGTAAAATTTACCAGTAAGTATTCCCGTAGCACCATTCGTGTTCCAAGAGGCAAGCAATAATATGTCACTTGCAAATTGTAATCTAAGCGATTCGCTTCTTGACATATAACCGCAATCATTAATCACTCCATCCAATCCAAATTGTAGAGCCTGATCATAAAAGTAATTAAATCCATCACCAGCATATTTGATAATAATATTGTTCAAATTCAATTTTCTGGATTTGGATAATTCAGATATAGCTTTAAAAAAATAAGATAAATCGCGTTTTCCCTTATAAACAGATCCTGTATAAGTAAACGTAAGCTTTGTATTAATAGCCTTTGTAGTACTTGGTAAATCTTCTTCATCGAATCCATTTGAGATAACAAAGCTGTTGGACTTAGTAATTGGTAATGTATCGATTACTCCATTCGAAACGGCCGTAATAATATCCGCAGAAGATACAATCATTTTAGAATATATCTTACAAAATGAGTTAAAGAACTCGGGCATTCCTTCTTGCATTACAGAGTCTCTAAAATCTGCAATCCATTTAGCTTTAGGATTATCTTTTTTATATCTTTTTGCAATTAGATGAGGACTGAATTGTCCATATGTAGAAAAAATGTAATCATAATTCACATTTTTTTTTTTCAAATATCGATTTGCATGATATGCCAAACCGAAATTTTCTAATACTTCAAAGAAAATAACCAAATATTCTTTAATCTTACTATTGCTACCCTTTTGCGGCTTACTATCGTTCTCAATTGATTTATTATTGTTATTCTTTTTTTTAGAGAATACTGACCTACGAATATATTCTGTAAAACCCCAACTGCCAATTCTAACTACATTAACACCTGTTGTATCTTTCTCTGACTCATAGTCCTTAATATTTTCGTGAAGTTTTTTAGAAATTACTGTAACTTCATACATGCCTGTTTGATTTATGTATTTAGAAATTTTTGTTGGCCTAACTGCTGCAATGCAATTTTCTGGACTGTAAAAATCTGTTACAATCAGTAGTCTTTTCACCAAATATTCTCCTCAGTAGTTGTGCCTCATCTTAATAAAATAAAGCTCAAATTCTATTTGCATTTCAAGTTAAATATCGTTCAATTTCTTTAACAGTATCTTTAATATCATAACCGCTAATTTTAACTTTCTCAGTAAATTCGTTTCTATTTTGATTCAGAACTATATTAGCGATAGAATTCTCCCATCCTTCATTCGAGTCTAAGCTAATAAATTTGACTGAATCAGTTAAATCTACATCAGTGGTAAGCGTATCTGAAACAATACAATTTAACCCAGAAGCTTGTGCTTCGACGATCGATAATGGGAACCCTTCAAATAATGAAGGTAACAAAAATACATCCAACGCTTGTAAAAGTTCATGAACATCATTTCTAGCGCCCAAAAATCTTATATATTGTTCTAAGTTCTTTTTTTGAACCATGTTTTTAAGCATCGTATAATCTTCGCCATTACCGATTAGTAACATGACCACGTTTTGTTTGTACTTAACGACTTCCTCCAATGTTTCTATCAAAAATCTTTGATTTTTTGTCCTGCATAGTCTTCCGACATGACCCAACACGAGTTTATCGCTTATACCTAGGTTCTCACGAACAGCTTTCCTTGTCGTTAAATCAAATTTAAATCTTTCAACATCGATCCCATTTTTTATTTCTAATATTTGATTTTCTAAACATGAAGGAAAAAGCCATCTTCCTGCTTGTTCAGAACATGCGAAATAATAATCGGTTTTTTTACCCAAATACTTATTTTGCAAGTTATGTAAAAAAAGGTGAATGAACCTTACCACAAAGTTATCCGATTCAAAATTCTCTCCGTGGCTATGGGTAATTATTTTTGCATTTGTATATTTTTTTACAAGATAATAGATTAGAATATCACTCGCGCTGGAGATGTTGTTCCAAATATATTCGTATTTATCTCCATTTTCGATAATAATCTTCCTTTGAACAAGTGCGCTTTTTAAAGGGTTTTTCCCTCTTCTTGTGCAATAGTAAATTCTGCAATTATGTCGCGTCAAAACATCCTCATATTCGCACACACTATCAAATATCAAAAAATCAAAAGTCATATTTATTGATTTATTGTTTAAGATATTGATAAATAAATTCTCGATTCCACCAATGTTTTTTGATAATCCAACAACTAGAATTCTTTTGGGCTTCATTTCATCGCCTCGCTATTTGTAACATTATATCAGGTCAATAACCTGAATTTTATTTTCCTTTTGCACCTGAACGATCATCTCAAGTAAGATTAAAAGTGTCCAAAATCCGATAGTTAATTGGCATGAAATAATGAGCGCTGTAATAACATTGCAGATTAATATACTTTTTAATATAAAACCACTTTTCAATAAACTCCAAATCCTAATATGCAAAATAATCATGCAAGTTAAACCAACCAGGCCTGTCTGAAGCCAGAAACTTAATACTGTGTTATGTACATCGCCATAATGATGTACGGAACTCATCAAAATGTTTTTAGTCTCAACTGAACCATACCCAAAAAGAGGATTCTTACCAATGCTTTCTAGTGATGCAATCCAATGTGCAAATCTTAATTTATTGCTTCCATCGTTATAAGACGATTCAAATAACCTGGACTCAACTACATTCGGAAGTGCAAACAATGATATTATACAAATAAAAAATAAAACAATTAAACTTGCATAAATTTTTAATATTGTTTTTTCCGTAACTTTTTTAAATTTAATAAGGTAATAATACATAACACAAAGTATTCCAACTACAAGTGCAATCAATGCTGCTCTTGATCCTGTTAATAATGTGCCGAAACAGATTACCAATGTTGTAATTGCATAATAAAATTTCTTATTCCTATCAACTGGCATTAACCATCTCTTTAATGAAAAAAGTGCAGGCACTATGATATATGCGGCCAAATAGTTTGGATCAATTGCTTCATTATTGCTAAATTTGATGGTATACCTAAATGATGTATCCATCCCATACGTATGTCTAATAATAATAATCATTAGAGCTAAGATCACTGCTGAATGTATATATGCAGTAATAAATTTATAGATGTCATTAGAATTATATTTCTTTAATGTCAAGACAAAATACAAGCAAATATACAATAAATAGCTCAAGAAATAGCCTCTATCAATTTCTAAAGAAGTCAATAAATTTACTAAAATGAAATTCATTGCAAAAGAAATAATCACAATATGATTAAAACTAAGTATTATTTTTTGTTTTCTCGCCAAAATCGATAACAACGTAGCGACAATTGCCAGTAAAAAAATCTGATAATAATCAGCAATCATTAAAGCATTGTGATTGTTTGTGAACATAAAAAGTAAAGCAATAGAATACAAAAAAGTTGTGATTGACTGTTTTTTACTGTTTGTCTTTATTATTTCATTCATTTTTCACTCCGTAATGGTACCTAATCTTTAAAGCAAACGATGTAATTATTTCCAATAATTTAGGATGAAGTACACTTATAGTAATTAGCAACTTCCTATTCAATGCAATATTTGAATTTATAAGTAATATATAATTTCTTCTGATATTTTTAACGCAATTCTTTACGAATTTTCTCTTATCTATCGTTTTGTCAATTCCAAAGACATAACCTTTCATGAGCAAGGAAAAATAGGAGCGAGCAAACTTTATTTTGGCTAATTTACCCAATTCAGTATCATCATTAGTAAGATTACACAACTCTTGGCATGCATCAAATAAATCATAATCTCTATTTGTCAATTTATTGTTTGTGATGCTACCTGGATTTCTAAAATAGAAATACATTTTTTGGTTACTTCTAACGACTTTCGTTGAATTTATAAGCAACAAGTAATTTGTCACGATATCTTCGTTAATTTTACCTTCTGGAAATCGTATTCCCTCAAAAACTTCCCTTTTAAATAGCCTTACACAAACTGAATACTGCGCTTCAAGAAAATAATCACTCAATCTTGATTTTCCCGATAAAATAGTCTCCTTTGGAGGATTATTTTTCAAGAGTGTTTCTCGATCTGTAGAATATTCGCAAACCTGAGCAATATCAGCATTGCTATCCTTTATTATTTTGTATAAATACTCATACATATTCTGCGAAATCCAGTCATCGCTATCCACAAAACCGATGTACTTTCCCCTCGCAACTTCAATTCCAGCATTCCTTGCAGATGAGAGGCCTCCATTCGCCTTATGAATCACTGTTATACGAGAATCGCGTCCTGCAATCTCATCACATATATTACCGCTAAGATCTGTTGAACCATCATTCACGATAACGATTTCTATATTTTGAAAATTTTGATTGATTACTGAAGTTAAGCATCTGTGTAAATATTTTTCTACGTTATATACGGGTATAATTACACTTATGTCAGGCTTCATACTTCACCCAATTTCTTGCGATTCCAACTAGAGTTCCAAATCCATATGACAAATGAAGTAATAAAAAAAGAATTGGCAATAAAAGATGGCTCATACGGAACTTATTGTTAGAAATTATTGCTACACATGTCATTGCAACGTTAGTAAATCCGTATAATATCCATAATAGGATTGATAAATGCGGTTGTTTAAATATACTTAAAATTCCAGTACATCCAATTGAGAGAACAAAAAGCATTGGTACAAAGTGATAGACAGAGAAGCATTTCATGCATATTTTTAAGGTTTTTCCAATCCAGTACCCGTTCAGATATTTTTGTAGCAGCATCTTCTTCAATGTGTTTCTTGTAAGTTGATAAGATATAATAGAAGGATCAAAACGAATTTTATACCCTGCCTTTCTCATTCTATAGTGCATCTCATTGTCTTCCGTACGAACAAGTGCTTCGTTGTATGCACCAACCTGATTAAATACGTTTTTTTTATATGCCCCGTGAAATACCGATTTCACATATTTATTTTCGCTGTTTCTTCTATAGGAAGCTATACTGCTGCCAAACATCGAGCTTTCAGCAAGAAGAAGTGTCTCTTTCCAGGGATCTTGTTGATCGATAATATTAGGTCGATAACCTCCGCAGATATCTTCCCCACTTTCAATACACTTTACATTTTGTGAAATAAAGTTTATTGGTATTCTTGAATGAGCATCAACTCTTATTATCAATGTGTTTGTTACACTAGAAAGGGCTACATTCCAACCAGAAGGTAATATTTGTCGGGGGTTGTCAAGAACAATTACTTTTGAAAATCCATTGTTTTCTTCAGAAAAGATTTGCATTATCTTTTTTGTATCATCTGATGATCTACCATCTATTAGAATAACTTCAATGAGATTATGGGGATAATCTTGTATTGATAAATCTTTTAATACATTATGGATCGTAGTTTCTTCATTTCGGGCTATTATGATAAATGAAACTGTCGTCATCTCTATTCCCTCGCTTGACTCCTTATTACTTGATTACAGCTAAAACAGTTTTAAGCAATATTGCAAAATCATTCACAAAATTGATTTTCTTCGTACTCTCCAAATTGTATTTCATTTTTTCAGGCAACACTATTTCTACATAAACTTTATCTATATTCACGGCATCTTTTAGATACTTTTCCTCGTCTTTATATTGAATGCTCGCTTCAGATGTTACGCCTGCAGGAAGTAAAAGTGTAGCCAGCATTTCTTCATTATACATATTCACATATTTTTCAACTTCCGGACGAGTTCCCACAAACGTCATATCACCTAATAAAATATTAATTAATTGAGGAATCTCATCTAATCTATAACCTCTTAGTTTTGCCCCAATTCTTGTCACCCTGGAGTCATTAAACTGGGTAATTTGACTTCCTATATTTTCAGCATTCCTAAACATAGTCCTAAACTTAAATATCATAAATTTTCTTCCATACTGTGTGATCCTAACCTGCCGAAAGAAAATAGGCCCTTCCGAATCCAATCTAATCAAGATACAGATGACTAAAAAAATAGGAAATAGCACAACCAGCAGTATAGCCGAAAATACGATATCGAATATTCGTTTACTGATTAGACTATATTTCTTTCTAGTGAGCGAGTCATAGTAAGGTTTAACGCTTGAATTTCTAAAGTGAAGAGGAATATCATTCCATTCTTTCATAATCATATTCGTAATTTCCCTCTATTACGAGAATAGTTTAAAACCAATGTTTAGGTTTTCTAATATCTCTTTCAAATTTTCAATAACATATGCCACATCTTCATCACTCAGTAAAGTATGCAACGGCAGCGATATTTCGTTGCTATACACTTCATACGCATTTGGGAAATCAGTTATCATAAACCCTAAATTCTTATATGCTGTCAACATTGGTAACGGCTTGTAATGGACATTACAGACAATCCCAACTAAAGCCATTCTAATAATGATTTCATTTCTCTCTATTTCACCAATTCCGGGAATCCTCGCTAAATAAAGATGTCCTGAAGAGGCAAAGTCATTACCATAATGCTCTATACTTTGAATTCCTATTGATGATAGTGCTTTATCATACATTTGAATAATCACTTTACGTCTTTTCAACATAGTTTCATATCTTGATAACTGAGTCAAACCAATTGCAGCTGTAATATCAGTCATATTACATTTGTAAGCTGGATAGATAATGTCATATTCCCATGCACCTTTTTGTGTTTTTGCCAAGGCATCTTTAGACTGGCCATGAATACTATATAGCATAAACTGCTTGTAAAGCCATTCCTCATCTAATCCAAGATCATCCCTCCAAACCACTGCACCACCTTCAGCTGTGGTTACATTTTTAACTGCATGGAAAGAAAAACAAGTAAAGTCTGCAACCTGCCCACATTTCTTTTCTTTCCTTTCAGCGCCAAAAGCATGGGCTGCATCTGCCATTACGATTACTCTATTAAATATCGCTTGAAGTTCATTGTTTGATTTAAAAAGTTCTTTCTTACTTTCAACAGCTTCATAGATTGCATCGTAATCACACATCTTCCCCGCTATATCAACAGGGATTATTACCTTTGTTTTTTCTGTAATAACATCAGCAAGTTTTGAATAGTCTATTTCAAAAGAATCAGGAACTGTATCAACCAATACAATTTTAGCCCCAACATGATTTATTATTGAAGCAGATGCTGTATAAGTATATGCTGAAGTAATAACCTCGTCACCAGGGCCAATCCCTAATATACGAAGAGTAAGTTCCATCGCGGCTGTTGCAGAATTTAAGCAAACGGCTCTATTTGTACCCACATACTTAGCTATTTCCGTTTCAAACACTTTTGTTCTTGGTCCAGTTGTAATCCAACCAGATTTCAGTACTTTTATTACTTCTTCAATTTCCGCATCTGTAATATCTGGCGGAGAGAATGGTATATTTCTCACTTTTATATCAATCAATTTAATTTTCCTCACTTAATTTTATTTTACACTTAACTGGTTCTTCGAAGTAAATGAAAGTCGAGTTTTAGATATCACACCACATTTTGAACAAATTTATCCCACATGATGGAAATACTCGCAATTAAGCGACTTCTTTAATCTGCTTATTTCTTTATTAATTCGTTCTAAGGCTAACCTGTTCATTGTAAAACACCAAATATATGATATTTTTTTATTTTTCAATATGATTGGATAAAAAAAGAATAAAAGGCATTTGATACCCACACTACTAACAGTTAAATATATTTTATTTTTATTTCTTGTTCCATAAATTTCTAAAGATACTCTAATAAACTGCGTCTTAAATCTTCACGATGTAATATAAATTCGATCGTTGTCTTAATAAAACCCATTACCCCCAGAGATAGCATCAGTTAACTGAATTTCACCACCAGCCTCGGATTTTGATTATCTAGATTTCCAATAATCTTTGGACTAAGAATATATCGTCTCATTATTACAATATTTGATGTGGCCTCTTTTTTAGGAGTTTCTCCACTGAGTTATTTACACTGTTCAGCCTGCCATGAATTTCCTTTCATCGACAATACCACATCTATAAACTTCTCCTCAGTAATTCACTGTACATCGATAATCGATGATTTGTAGTAATCATAATGTCCATTAATCTGTTTCAATCAAGGTTTTACCGCTTGTACGATAACATCACCGAGCAATACAGCAAAAGGCTCATTTCCAATAAATTTCCTCGCGACTATATAGCATGACTAATCCTTTGCTTCCTTTTGTCAAATTTAATAAATTTCAACCATTTCGGATGATTTTTGAACTTCATTTAGAAGTTCAAGTTTTCCTTATTCCAACTGATTATGTTCAAGTTCAAAAGAATTACTGAAGTGTTCTGCAATTGTCTTTCCCTTTACTAGATACTATCCCAGATTCCACTACTTCTTTTACAATATATTAAATGGTAGGTTTATCCACTACAGGTAACCTGTGTAGTATAGAAACTACTGTAAAGATCATTTATCCCACACTACTAAAACTCGGTACCAAATGCTTCACAGCATCGTGAACTTCCCCTTTTTTCTCAGCGATTACTTGTTCCAATCGCAAGATTTCCAGAGCAAGCTCTCTCTGACTAATTTTCACCGGACTGCCTACAAAGATCCGATCATGCGTTGTATTTCCAAGCCTTTCTTCACTTAGGAGCAGCTCTTCGTAAAGCTTCTCTCCTGGACGAATCCCAGAGAAGTTAATTTCGATCTCAACACCTGGTTCAAAACCAGACAGACGAATAAGGTCAGTTGCTAGATCAATGATTTTAACAGGATCACCCATATCTAAAATGAAAATTTCACCACCCTTAGCGAAGGCACCAGCTTGGATAACAAGCTGTACTGCTTCAGGAATAGTCATAAAATAGCGCACCATTTCAGGATGGGTAACGGTTACAGGTCCGCCTAGAGCAATTTGCTCTTTGAAATGCGGTATAACACTACCGCGACTCCCAAGCACATTTCCGAATCGTACTGCTACGAATTTCGTTTGACTTACCAGGTCTAAGCTTTGAATGATTTGTTCAGCAATTCGTTTCGTAGCCCCCATTATGCTAGTAGGGTTAACAGCTTTATCCGTTGAAATAAGGACGAATCTCTCGGCATTGAATTGGTGAGCACATTCTGCAACATTTCTAGTTCCGAATACGTTATTCTTAATAGCTTCCTCAGGATTGCGCTCCATAAGTGGAACATGTTTATGGGCAGCTGCATGGAAAATGACCTTAGGCTGAAAAGATTTAAAAACTTCTTTCATCCGATCTATATCCTGGACATCTGCGATTACTGGCTCTATTTTCAAAGTAGGATATAGTCTATGTATTTCTTTCTCGATCCCATAGATACTGTTCTCACCGTGACCCAGCAGAATTAACTTGCTTGGATGAAATTGCGCAATTTGTCTGCACAGCTCTGAACCAATCGATCCTCCTGCACCAGTAACAAGAACGACTTTATCTTGGACATAATTAGCAATACCCTCTAGGTCGATGTTAATTGGGTCCCTGCCTAACAGATCCTCGACTTGGACGTCTCTAATCGCATTTATTGTTACTTTACCTTCAATCAAGTCATTTATTTTAGGAATAATCTTCATTTTGGCTTTGGTATGCTTACAAATCGCGATAATTTCAGACACTTCTATTTTAGAAACGGAAGGCATCGCAATAATAATTTCGTCAATTTCATTTGTTTCCACGATTTGAACAACTGCATTACGGTCACCAAGAACAGGGACGCCCATGATCAAATGCTTAAACTTGGAAGGATCATCATCAACAAATGCAACAGGGTACACAGGAGAATTCGAATTAAATTTCAGTTCTTTGGCTATTAGAATACCGCAATCACCAGCACCAATAATTAAGGCTTTCCGTTGATCAGTTTTCTTCTTATAATACTTATCTCTAATTACTCTCCAAATAAAACGACTTGCTCCAATAATGAGAATCATGTTCTCCATTACTCGGACGTAGATCGAGAATGGCACTCTGTGGTCATGCATTAAGATCATATAGAGATAAGACGTTGTACAGGTGACTAGAACTGCTTTGACAATCGAGATCCCTTCACCAATACTAGCGTATTCCCACACACGCCGATACAATTTAAAATAGAACAAACTGGCTGATCCTATTATCATAGATACAATCGCATATTCATAGAATTGTATCTTATAGGATTGTGGGATATGCAAGTCAAACCTTAATAGATAGGCAATAACAACACTTAGCCAAATCAAAATCATATCGAATAGAACAAGTATCGTCTTTCTGCTGCCAAATTTCACCGGAATCCCCCGCTAGTCATTTATCTTACTGACTCTCACCATAATAATAATAGTAGTAGGCATCTTTATTTTTACGATCTACATTGTTTAGAACAACCCCGAGTATTCTAGCTCGCACGTTTTCCAGGTTTTGCTTTGCTTTGAGCACTACATCTCTCTTCGTCTTGTCTGAATTAACAACAAGTATAACGCCATCTGAGCGGGTAGCTATGATCTGAGCATCAGTTACGGCAATTGCCGGAGGAGCATCGATAAGAATAATATCAAATTGCTGCTTTAACTCATCGAGTACACTCAACATTTTTTTGGAAGAAAGAATTTCTGATGGGTTAGGTGGAATCGGTCCCGAAGTGATAATTTGCAAATTGGGAACACTTGAGACCTGCAATACATCAGTAATAGTGAGTTGATTCGTTAATAGATTAGTTAGACCCAAGCGATTAGATACTTGTAAAGCATGATGCATAGTAGGTTTTCGAAGATCCCCATCTATAACCAAAACTTTCTTGTCCGTTTGTGCATAGGCGACTGCAAGGTTGATCAACGTCGTTGACTTCCCTTCCCCAGGTCCTGCCGAAGTCACCATAATAACTCTCAACTCTTCATCGATTGAAGAAAATTGAATGTTCGTTCTCAACGTCCGATATGCCTCAGAAATTGGTGATTTGGGATTCTGATGTGTAATAATTGGTCTCTTATTGACTGAGTTTAACATGTGATTGTTCCCCTACCCTTTGTTCTTTCTGTTGCTTGCTATGATGTTGAAAATCTTCTGGCTTCATTTTCATAATCATGGTTAAGGTTGGTAAACCTAAGTACTGCTCGACTTCTTCTTCCGTCTTTAATTTATCATTCAAATATTCCAACAAGAAAGCAATTCCCAATGCAATTATGAGAGACACAACGAAACTGATAGCAACGTTTAAATTTTTATTCGGTTTAACGGGTACTGGGAGTTCGATATTCTTCGCCTCATTCAACAAGGAGATATTATCCACTTTCATAATCTTCGGGATCTCGCTTTGGAATACTAAGGACACAGCATTCACAATGCTCGCTGCTCGCTCATATGAGGGATCTTGAACAATCAGGGTCATAACTTGTGTATTGTTAACCGAGCTAACTTTGACCGCATTGACTAATTGCTCGGCACTAATTTTCAATTCTGGGTAATCGGCAACAACTTTATCCATAATTCTCGGCGTCTTAATGATTTCTTTGTAAGTGTCAATTAGTCGGATATTGAAGTTAATCGATTCGGTATCAACTTTACTTACGCCCACTTGGTCATTTGATTTATTTACAATTAATTTCGTTGAAGCTTCATACACTGGCTGAATAAAAAAGTAACTGATAATTCCTGTTGTTACTGTCGCCAGTACAACTATTGCAATTATCATCCACATCCTTTTTTGTAAAATTTTCAAGTAATCCTTTAACTCAAGTTCCATTACTTTCCCTCCGTAGCTATGATGTCGAGTATCGTCATCGATTGTTTAATTGGTCATCTTAGACAATACAAGGAATCCCCCCCTTTATGAAGAGAGGAGGATTCCTCCTAATAAAAATCTATTCTTATTTATTCAATAAACGATAAATCACAACAGCAGCTTGAGCGCGAGTGGAGTTAGCATTAGGATTGAATAGATTGCCTTCTTCTCCAACGATAATACCTTCGTTTGCTGCGAGAGCAACACCATTTTTCAATGAAGAATTAATTGCATCTACATCTTTGAAGCCTTTAAGAACATCGTCAATTTTACTTACTTCAAGGGATGCACCTTTAAGTGCCAATGCTCTTGAAGACATAACCGCCATCTCAGCACGTGTAATTTGTCCATTCGGATCAAATTCGTCATCGGATTTCCCGTTAACGATTCCGCTTTTCACAGCTGCTGCTACATAGGATTTGAACCAATCCGAATCATTGACGTCGCTGAAGCTTTCTGTTGCACTCGCATTTTCCAAATTAAAAGTTTTCACAATCAATTTAGCAAATTCAGCGCGTGTTACTAATCCATTCGGTTCGAAGGCTTGATCAGCGCGACCTTCAAGAATACCTTTCGCCGCTGCTACTTCGATCTGTCTTCCAGCCCATGCTTTAACAGAAGCTGTATCACCGAAGGATACTTTATTTTCAACAACAGTGTAAGTTGAGAAGGAGTTACGCACTCCATTCAGCACACCACCTTCGAATTTACCACCGTAGAATTCTAGTTTCCCGTCAACGATTTTGGCAAGTGTAAGTAACTCTGTATCGAAGTTTTTGCCGTTAGGAACTGGGATGCTTACTTCAACAGGAGTATTGAAGCTTTCAACTTTGTTACCGCCCGAAGTGAACTCGAATTCATATACCCCTGATGCTACAGCAAGTGTAGTTACACTAGTAGCAACTGTTGCATCTTGACTTGTTACTTTAAGCGTTGTGTCAGCACCAAACTCAGCTGGATCTACAGCAAGTGTAAGACCATTTAATCCAACTGCAACTTTGTCAACGCCAGCGGCAACTGCAGCAGCAAGCAAATCTTTAGGGAATGGAATTTCTGTTGATTTGGCGCTAATTGTGCCAAAATTAAGTGTAAGTGTAACTGGATTGGTTTTAGCATTTGGATTCAATGCTGTTAATTTATCATTTAGTAATTTAGCCTGTGCTGCAATATCTTTCACTTTGCTAACTAATCCAGCAACATCTAGCTTCGGTTTAGCAGTTCCGTTCTCTACAGTAACTAATGAAGCAAGATTCAGGGTAGACAGTTTTTCAATTGCTGCATTGACTTTCTCTTGAGCTTCTTTGAGAATTGCTTCTTTTTTCTCTGCAGATGCTCCAGCGATGTCTTTGAAAAGATCTGTAATTTCTGAGATTGCTTTGTCTGCATCACTTTGAGCGCCGCCGCCACCGCCGCCACCACCGCCAATAACTGGGGTTGTTGTTTCCTCTGTAAACGTCACTGGGCTGGAAATGTATAGAAGTAGTCCGAATTTGTTGTCACGCGCTTGAATAATACCTGACCCCGTAGTTGATCCACTGTTAAGTGATAATACACCATTAGTCAAGTTCACATTTGTTTCACTTTGTAAAGTCCAAGTAACATAGCTATTGATGGATTGTGTGAAAACTTTAAGTCCTGGTTGTAGATAAGTCGCTGTACTAGATACTGGTGCTGGCTGAATGTCTCCTGCAAGCAGGTATCTTACTCCAGCAGATTCCAGAGCTGCTCTAGCAGCTATTGCTTTTACACCAGCTGGTGCGTTTACTCGTGCAATTTCATTAGCTACATTGTTTTGAAAAGCATTCAGATCGCCTAAGGTGATGCCATAGAGATTTAGGAAATTGCTAATCAAAAGATCTGGATTCGTCTTATCAACAGGTTGATTCAACACTTTATTCGTCACGATATTATTTACTGCGTCCTTGATAACTTGTGAATTGCTGCCATCGCTTAGAAATGCAGCAGCGATACTAATTTTAAGCGCTGTTTTGCTATCCGCATGTTGCAAGGCTGCAAGAGCAGCTTGTTGGAAATCATTCACTCTTTGTTTAGTCAACCCTTGCGGATCATTAATTCCAGGTAAACCAACATTTAGAAACAAATCATTAATGACAGTTCTATTAGCAGGTTCGTTAATTAAAGCATCAATCGTTGCACCTGACTCGTCATAGAACAAGTCTAATCCATTGAAAAGTGTAAATACTGGATTTAAATCAATTGTAGCAGGTGATTTAGCATTTAACTTGGTCCAAATATTCCCTAGAAGCTCTATTTTCTTAGCTGAATTAAATGTTGGTGTATCCGTATTAGTCTTAATATAATCTCTAGTCGCTCTTACATCAGCAATTCCTTGTGTATCTCTTGCAAGTTCGGTGCGTAGGCCATTCAATTGATCTTGAACAGTTGCTGCAGATGCCACTCCAGCTGTAACGCCTAGTTTGCTAGCCAAACCTTTCTCGCTTAATGGAAGTCCTGCAATGGATGCAAACAGCATGCTTGCTGCTAGCGTTGTTACGGTTAATTTCTTTTTCATCGTCATGCTAACTTTCACCTCTTCAAATTAGTTGTATTGCTTTATTAAGATTTCCAAAACTGAAACCATTTCGGCTTCATCCAAACAGGTGATTGCGTTTCAATAGATAGATTATGTATGACCCTGTTGGCATTGTTTTGAAAGGTACTCACATATGGATCGCCTAGCTCATTTCGCAAAGCATCATAGGCTTCGGAAAGAGCGAACCCTCTATTCGTCGTGTTGTGTGCATCTGACGATACAAAGTGGGCGAGGTTACTCCTACACAAATCCAACGTAAATGACTGAATGGATTTACCAAAATGGCCTAACAACGAATGAGCTGTTACTTGTGTCAGCGCCCCGAGTTGCACTAGCTCGAGTAGTTTCGTCGGATTGTCGACGATCTCACGATTACGCTCAGGATGCGCAATAATCGGCACAAGCTTCATTAGTTGCAATTCATACACAATCTCATTCATACCTTTAGATATTTGGTCAGATGGGAATTCGAGTAGTATGTAACGAGAACCACCTAAGGTGGTTGAACGTTGTGCTTCCAGGTCTTCAATTAAATCCCGGTACACTCGAATCTCTTGACCAGCATGTATGTGTAGAGGGATATTTCTTCTATTTAGTTCCTCTTGAAACGCTTTAACCTGCAGTTCTACGCTGCTTGCGTCATTCGTAAATCTACCATTCTCATGATGCGGGGTGGCTATAACCGTATGTATACCCTGTTCCACAGCTTCCCTTGCCATATGAACAGCTTGGTCCAAATCAGATGCCCCATCATCTAAATCTGGTAGTATATGACTATGTATTTCAATCATAGTAAACCCCAATCCTTAGGACTAGCTCGTACCATTCGACATAAAAATAGGATTAATGGCATATTTCTGCATGAAAGTCTTACGAAAGTATAGCATATTTGTAAATTGTTGCCTACCCAAAAAACCTAGGAAAGTAAATCCACCACGCTATTCTTATATAATATTTATCAAAAATACATATTTGTAAAATATCCGAATTTTTCATGAAATTCGAGCTTTAGTCACATTTCATATTATAAATATATATTCAGCAACATCTTTTTACTTAGTTCGACAAAAACCGATAAAGATTCCTCTTATTTTCGACATCATCCAACAAATACCAAAAACGTTGAATTTTCTGTAAACTTAAGTTTACAAATCTCTGAAGTGTTTCTCATAAAAAATAAGCCTCTTCCCAATTTTTTTTACAAAAGAGGCATTTCATATGGATATCATCCCAATTATTTCTTGAATTTCATCAAATCGCACAGTCCTACGAAGAAAATAACAATGGTTGTCAGTACGATTAGTCTGAAATCCCAAGCATTCGGAAACTCATTCATGGTGGTATCTGTCGCACGGAGAATGAGAACAAAAAACAATAAAACCAAATCAAAAAACATGCAATAAGCCATTCTTGCTGATAGTTTGTGGAGTGGGAGTTTGTCCATCATTTTGCCAAATCCAAATAAATCACTCCACTTCCCGGTTTCAGACTTCGACTTCTGGGGGGTATTGTCTTTATCTTCGTGTTTATCAGCGATCGGCTTTGGCTCGGTTGACATTCTCCTTGCCAACTCCTTGCATTGATTCGACTGCATCCTGCCACATCAGTACGGCCCCTATGAAGCTTACACCAGCAATGAAAATCCCCCCCAAAGGTGACAAAAGCGTTGCCTCCCATGTCAAGATGATAGCTAGAATACTTACAACGATTAAAATACACGCGCCTGTTATTTTCATTGTGTTCCCTGCCATGATCTTCTACACCTCCTCTATTATGAAGCTAAAGTAGTATATGAGAGATTAATAGATTACGTGTTAGGCGACAATCGGCACCCCTTGCACGGAGAAAAAGACCTAAGGGGTCGTCACCCACTCAGGTCTTTGGCTTCAATCCTATCAGCCTATCTGTTCAATAAGCTTCCGACATACCGCAGTAATTCATTGGCACAAACCGGGCAATATCCATGCTCGTCGATGAGCTGTTTCGAAACGTCGTTAATTTTCTTCAGCTGCTTCTCATCCGGTGTTTTCGTTGAGGTTGTAATCTTCACGATGTCCTTCAAATCAGCGAATAGCTTCTTCTCAATCGCTTCACGCAGCCGTTCGTGACTGCTGTAGTCAAATTTTCTACCTTTGCGTGAGTAGGAAGAGATGCGAATCAGTATTTCTTCGCGGAATGCTTTTTTCGCATTTTCCGAAATACCAATCTGCTCTTCAATGGAACGCATGAGGCGCTCATCCGGATCCATCTCCTCGCCGGTTAATGGATCTTTAATTTTACCCCAGTTGCAATAGGCTTCAATATTATCCAAGTAGTTGTCAAAAATAGTTCTAGCCGACTCCTCAAAGGAGTAGACGAACGCTTTCTGCACTTCCTTCTTGGCAATATCGTCGTATTCCTTACGAGCAACGGAGATGAAATTGAGGAAGCGCTCCCTCTCATCCTTGGTAATTGATGGATGCTGATCTAGCCCATCCTTCAATGCACGCAGCACATCTAAGGCATTAATACATTGGAGATCCTGGCGGATCAAGGCACTTGAAATTCGGTTAATGACATACCGCGGATCAATTCCGCTCATGCCTTCTTCTTGATATTCATTTTGCATTTCCTTCAGATCCGCCTCTTTGTAACCCTCGACAACTTCACCGTCGTACATACGCATTTTCTTGATCAAATCCATCCCTTGCTTCTTCGTTTCCTTCAATCGTGTGAGAATCGAGAAGATTGCGGCCACACGAAGCGCATGCGGTGCAATATGGATGTGTGACATATCGCTCTGTCCGATAAGCTTGGTGTAAATTTTTTCTTCATCGGATACACGCAAATTATAAGGTATCGGCATAACAATCATCCGAGACTGCAAGGCCTCATTTTTCTTATTCGCGATAAAAGACTTATACTCCGTTTCATTCGTATGCGCGACGATTAACTCATCAGCACTGATGAGAGCGAAGCGACCTGCTTTGAAATTCCCCTCTTGTGTCAGTGAGAGTAGATTCCAGAGGAATTTCTCATCACATTTCAGCATTTCCTGGAACTCCATGATCCCCCTGTTCGCCTTATTCAACTCGCCATCGAAGCGATACGCCCGCGGATCCGATTCAGATCCAAACTCTGTAATCGTTGAAAAGTCGATGCTTCCCGTTAGGTCTGCGATATCCTGCGATTTGGGATCTGAAGGACTGAAGGTACCAATCCCCACCCGGCCTTCTTCGGAGACAAAAACACGCTCCACATGCACATCTTCAATGCAACCGTTATACTCCGTTTTCAGACGCATTTGGCACGATGGACATAAGCTGCCTTCGATTTTCACATTCAACTCGCGCTCGATCTCTGGTCGCAGCTCCATCGGAATTAAATGCAGCGGCTCTTCGTGCATTGGACACCCTTTGATCGCGTAGACAGCCCCTAAATCCGTCTTGGCAAACTGCTCTAATCCTCGCTTCAGCATGGTCACAATTGTGGATTTCCCACCGCTTACAGGACCCATTAGCAACAAAATACGTTTACGAACATCCAATCGACGGGCGGCGGAATGGAAGTATTCTTCCACCAGCTTCTCAACGGCACGATCTAGACCGAAAATCTCTTGGTTGAAAAATTTGTAGGACTTGTGGCCACTCTGATCGTTAATCCCCTGGGAAGCAATCATGTCATAGACCCTTGAATGCGCAGTTCTCGCGAGTCCAGGATTACTGCGAAGCAATTCTATGTACTCCGCGAACGTACCGGTCCAGCTCAATGAATCCTTCTCCGTACGATGCTCTGAAATTCTTTTGAATATGTCCATGGGTACCTCCTTTCACTGCTGCCTTTAATGGCAATAGGTCAGCTCGTGATGGTGAATTGTGTACTACAATCCTATGCACCCAAGAGGGATAACTTGCCCGAAATTTTTAATTGTCACGGAATTCTCTCAGATCAATTTTGAAAATGGAAATGACTAGGAATCGGGGTCAATGTTCCCTATTTTCTGAAAATCTCATACTTGTAGCCCGCTTCAACACGAAATTCGACAACTGTATGATCCCTGTTCACAGGGATGTCTCCACCTTCACAGCGCACCAGAACGGCTTCGCGAGTACGGACTCTGCATATTCCAGACTCGGCTGCATGGATAACCGCTTCCGATAATTGGCCATCGGACCACGTAAGATCAATTACATATCCATTGCGCCCTCTCAAGCCGCTCACAGCCCCCTGTGGCCATGCAGAAGGAAGAGCTGGCAGCAAGGATAACTCACCCGCATGTGACTGCAGCAGCATCTCCACGATAGCAGCTGTTGCCCCGAAATTACCGTCAATCTGAAAAGGAGGATGCGCATCAAACAGGTTGGGATATGTTGATTTCCGCAACATGTGGCTCAGATGCGCATGCGACTGTTCGCCATCTTCAAGTCTCGCATACATATTGACGATCCACGCGCTGCTCCAGCCCGTATGCCCGCCTCCGTTTGCTAATCTGCGCTGAAGGGTCGCCGCAGCGGCAGCAGCCAATTCCGGCGTGCGGTGCGGGCTTATTTGCGTGC
Source organism: Paenibacillus sp. Soil766 (assembly GCF_001428105.1). Lineage (GTDB taxonomy): Bacteria > Bacillota > Bacilli > Paenibacillales > NBRC-103111 > Paenibacillus_E. The sequence goes on from NZ_LMSJ01000058.1 coordinate 175,155, forward strand.
CTGGGTGCAGAGCAAACAACTGTGAAATATGACGATGACCAGGATCCTCTTCCGCGTAATCCTCCAACCATTCCATGATCTGACCGTGTCTGCCAATCTGAGGCTTAGGCAGCCGCTCTAGCATCGCTGCGAGCTGTCCCCTCAGCTCACCATCCACCTGCAGCTGATCGCAGCTCTGGATACATGCAGTGAACAACTCATGGATGATCTGGGAATCCATAGCTGGTCCCATGGTCAATGCCCCTTTATTTCCATCTGCCAATATGTATAGATTTTCTGGGGAAACAGAGGGACCGCTCACAAGCTGACCATTCGGTGATTCCACCAAATAGTCTACGAAGAATGCCGCTGCTTCCTTCAAGATCGGATAGGCTCTCCCCCGTAGAAAATCCTTATCTGCCGTAAACAGAAATTGTTCCCACAGATGTAAGCTCAACCATGCCGCTCCCATTGGCCAAATTACACAAGTCGGAAACAAACCTTCGGGTCTTGTTTCTCCCCATAGGTTCGTATTATGGTGAGCGACAAAACCGGAGCATCCATACAGCTCCCTTGCGGTTTGCCGACCGCTCACTTGCATGCGTTCAATATGATCAAATAATGGCTCATGACACTCGGATAGTCCGCATACTTCCGCTGGCCAATAATTCATTTGCGTGTTGATATTAATCGTGTATTTGGACTCCCATGGCGGTGTGAAGCTGTCGTTCCAGATCCCCTGAAGATTCGCTGGCAAGCAGCCTGGGCGGGAGCTGGCGATCAGCAAGTACCTGCCGTAGTGAAAGTAAAGCTCTGTCAATCCAATATCCACATTCGCATGTGACTCTTGCACACGCTTTAATCGCGCATCGGTTGCCAAATCATCTAACGGATCTTGTTTGGTCAATTGCAGACTCACCCGATTGTACAAGGTTTGATAATCATGGATATGCCTGCTCTCCAACTCTTCCGCATTAAACGGCTCCGCAGCCGCGATATGCTGCTGGCATGCAGCTAATGGATCCGACTCTCGAAATGTACTCGCTGCGGCAAGCAGCAGCGTCACCGAACTAGCTCCTTCCACAGTCAGGAAATCCCCAATGACGGAGACAGAACCATCCTCTGCTTTCGCCTTCAACACACAGGCATATTCGACACCGTGCTTCCCGCATTCGCCGCTCATCCAGATGCTGTCAGCCGATAGTCTGCCTGTTTCCCCCTCGAAAGGCCTGCGGTTGAGGTTCGCCGAGAAGTTCAGCTGCCCAGGCTGATCACATGTAAGCCGCATGATGATCACTTGATCGGGATAGCTGGCATACATCACACGATGGTAGGTAACTCCGTCTACCTTATAGCTCGTACGAGCAACAGCAGATTTGATATCCAATTCTCGGCGATACGCTTCCACTTCACCCTTTTGACCATGAAAATAAAGCCTCAGATCTCCCAAAGGCTGATACGGATTATAATATTTAGGCGTGGAAAAAAGGGCCAATCGCGTTAACCGCGTAGCCTCCTCCACCTTCCCATCAAATAAAAGCTCCCGAATTTGTTCCAAATAACGGGGCCCATCAGGGTTCAGTCCATCCTTAGGACCTCCGTACCAGATAGAATCTTCATTGAGCTGAATTCGCTCCTCCTGTACGTGACCGAAGATCATTCCGCCCAACCGACCATTCCCGATCGGAAGTGCCTCCACCCACACCTTAGCAGGCTGCACATACCACAATTTCTCACGATTGTTCAAGAATACGCCCCCTATCCAACATATGGTTTATCACCTTGTTTAGGTGATGCTGGCATCACCATGATCATTTTCGTTCCCTGTTCAGCCACACTTTCAATCCGCAGTCCATAGCTCTCGCCATAGACCATTTGAATACGTCGATGGACGTTAAGCACGCCAATGCCACCCTTTTTGCCCGCTTCATCTGTTTCCATATCTGCCAGTCGATTGGCACTCAATTTCTCTTGGAGCTGTGTTAATTTGGCCTCCGTCATTCCTGAACCATTATCCTCAACGCTGATCCAGAAAATATCGTCGACGATGCCTCCGTCAATACGAACGAAGTGATAATCTTCCAAACCGTCTGGGAATGCGTGTTGGAACACATTTTCGACTAAAGGCTGGAGGGTCAAACGAACCATGACATGAAGCAAATATTCCGGCTTTATCGCCACATCAATCTCGAATTCGCGGCCAATTCTGTGCTTCAGAACAACAATATAATACAAAACATGCTTCAATTCGTTAGCAACGGTAATCTCCTCGAGATTGGTTTGAACTGAGTAGCGCAGCATGTAAGCCAACGCCTTTACAATTTCCGATATCTCCTCGGATTCTTGGATCGTGGCATAGCAAACAATCGTCTCGAGTGTGTTGTACATAAAATGAGGATTAATCTGCAACTGCAAGGATTGAAACTCCGCTTGCTGACGCTCCATACGAATCTCAGAGTTGCTGATTTCAACCTGAACGACACGGTCAACAGCTTCGGATAGCCGATTAACCATCAAATTGTAGCGCACCATGAGCTCCACGATCTCATCCTTGTGAGGGGGTAACGGAATTGTCGCCCAATTCCCTTTCTCTGTCTCTCTCATCCCGTTTTTTAACACTTGGATAGGCTTCGTAATCGACTTACCGAATCGGTAGGCAAGTAAAATCGCCAGCACCAACGTAAACAAACCAACGATTAACGTTGTCGAACGAATGTTCGCCAATGGTTTGCGCAGCTCACGCAGCGGCATAGATACGACAAGCTGCCAATCCGAATAATCGGACTTCCGGCTCACATACATGCGCTCGTCACCTTCACTTGTATCGACGAAGGAAGAATGTCCTGCCTTTTCCAGCTTGTCTACAAATGCTTTTGGCACATCAGCTCCGAGTTTTTGGCCATCCGGGTGATACACATATCGTCCTTTGTTATCGATGATAAACAAGTAGCCGTATTTGCCTAGATCAATCCCCTTCCATAACGCAGATAAATCAGCAGAGCGCATCTCAATGGCGAGAATGCCACTCAATTCAGGCGAGGTAAAACCGCGAAAACGGCGAACCAACGTAAGCATTTGATTCTCTTGACCTTCAATGATCGTATGGTTCAAAATACTTAATTTCCCATTAGCTGCAGTATTGGCGAGAAAATATTCACGCTGCTTCCGTTTATCCTCTGTATTAAAAGATGGCTCACTCACACCGTTATAGTAGTAGACTGCATTCAGTTGATCGCTGATCACATAGACGGAAGCCAACTTCGGATTACGAATAAATAACGGATCGACACTCATTTCGAGAATCGTTTTGCGAGCAATGTAATAGTCATATTCCTCACGATCGGCCTTCAGATCGATAAACTCCATAACCTGCCTATTCGTCAAGAGAGAGACAATGGAGCGTTCATAATCTTTCAAATACAAATCTGTATGATGAACCGCATTGCCGACGATTTGGTTCATCTGGTTCTCCACCATTTCGGCTAACTCACCAGAAGAAGTCATGTAGGAGAAGATGCCGACACTACTAAGTGAAAGGATAATAACAATCAAGAAATAAACGAATATTTTCTTCGTTAACCCTCTAATTTTCATTTGATCCCCAGTCCTGCACGATATTCAGAAGGGGATACGCCGACAATTTTTTTGAACGTTTTGGTAAAATGCGGGTAATCGTCGTACCCTACATCTGCAGCGACATCCACGATTCGAACATAAGGAATGGCTAGCATTTCCTTCGCCTTCATCATTCTTTTGTTAATCCGGTACTGGACGAAGGTCTCATGTGTGACTTTTTTAAAAAGCGAGCTGAAATACGTCGGAGTCAATCCGACCATAGCAGCAACTTGATCTAACGTAATGTCTTCCGATAATCGACTGTCAATATAACTCTTGGCCTCTTCCATCGGGTCTTTAAAGCTCCCGCTTCGAACAGCTTGCAATCCCTTGGCCATTTGAATTAATCCCCTATTAAACATATCTAAAGCTTCCTTCACACTATCTGCCTGCAGATAGGCTTGCGTTATGGAAGGTGAGTAGTTGCGCGCTTGGAACCGTTTGACTAGCAGGGCATGGCAATCATCTAATAGTTCTTTAAGCCCAGCCAACGAGAGATGCACGGAGAGACAATAATCACGCCAACGGTCGATTAAGCTGCCTAACTCCTCCATTTGCAAAGCCCATATTTGCTGCTCCATCTGATCAATCCACTCAATATAGCGCGATGGCGGCATGTAGCCGCGGGAAGGCTCTTTGATTAACTGATTCAGCATGTCATGGACATCCGCTGTCGTGACGGGTTTCAACATATAATGACGAACACCATAATTGACACTTTTTTGCGCATATTCAAAATCACTGTATCCGGATATCACAACCGTTTTGATTTGCGGGAATTCCTCATGAATGATTCTACAGAGCTCTAATCCGTCCATTTTCGGCATACGAACGTCTACCAACACAAGATCAGGCTCACAGGCACGAATTCGTTCCAATGCATCCACGCCATTCTCGGCAGTCTGAATTCGTGAGAATGCAGGTTGGTACATTTCCGCCATCTTCACGATGCCTCTGCGTATGACAGGCTCATCATCTACAATCAATACATGCATGTCCAGACCTCCTTGCCTCTCCCAGAATCAATATCCAATTATGATAACTCACAGTGTTCGGTTCTTCAACGGAATGAACTACAAATGCGTTTGTGCGAAGCGCCACGTGACAGCACTGTAGGCTTGAGGCTTATCTGTCGGTCCAGTAAGCTGACCAGCGTAGGAGCCATCTGCATGTTGGGTGACTGTCGCTTTCCACAAACCGCATAAACCTGTTTCATAGTCAAACGTTTCCCCATCATCGTCATAGACATTCCCTTCACCTGCTGCATCACCAAAATGAATAATCTCAAGCGGGACTTGTGTACCAAGAGGCGGAACATGCGACAGCGCTGGCATCATCGGAATGACAGAGCCATTGCGAACAAACACCGGAATACGTTCCAAACCGCATTGAATCCGAATGATACATCCACCTTCGTATCGTTCACCAGTCTCTAATCCATACCAGATTCCTGATGGAAGTAGGACTTCTCGCTCAGACTCCCCTTCGACAAGCGGGGCTACTAACAAGGCATCACCAACCATGTACTGGTCATCCCATTCTCTCACTTTCTTCTTGCCATACGCGCCATCTGTCGTGTTCAAGGTTTGCGCAGCAACTTCGTTTGCCATCGCCTCAGCTGCCGCGATCTCAGATGGTGACATCACGAATGGCATGGCGCGGAAAGGAGGGATCCCTTTCTCTCGGTAAGCCGCGAATGCCGTGTACAAATAAGGCAGCAGTCTCATCCGCAGCTTGATATAGTGGCGAACCGTGTCCTCAACCTCTGGGAAGGACCACGGCTTCGTGCCATCTCCCCAAGCATTGAGCATCGCGAGTGGCGAGAAACATACCGTTTGCATCCGTCTAACCCAGTCCTCGGCATTCCTAGCTCTTCGCACTTCCGGCGTCCACAGCAGACCGCTGAACGAGGCATTACATACACCACGAATAAATTGCTTATGATCATACAGATCCGAATACAAGACATAAGGCATGGAAGAAGCACCGGTATTTGAAGCCCTAACAAGCCCGTAAGTACGCCGATTTTTGCTGCGGAATAGCTCCGTCGTCATCTTTTGAAACATGAGCCCATACATTTGTCTCATTTGCTCACCATCTAGACCTGATGGAAACTGAGCATGTGCTGGAAACATCCAAGAGTTGTTGGTCAAATCACTGCCATCACATTCATCCAGCTTGTAACCGGATACCCCGATATTCACATGCTGTTCTTCATGCTGTTTCTTATAAAGTCCCACAGCTTCAGGCAGTGAATAATCAGGAGCAAGCCCTCCCCATACCGAGTGACTCCCCGATCGCGGCTTCAATTCCTCGTACATCGCACTCTTCGGTGAGACAAAGGGATGCTCCCATAGGTTCACGCGAAAGCCTTTAACGTTTAGCTCCTTCACGAATTGTTCAGGTTCAGGGAAGCGACTCTTCTCCCATTCATAGCTGACCGGGTAACTCTGGCTATGCCAACCAGGTTCGAGACCAATCACATCACAAGGCATATCGTGCTGACGGAATTGCTCCGCTTCTTGGAGCACTTGCTGGTCGGTATACAGCGTTGGAACCCGATGCCAGAAGCCAAGTCCCCACTTCGGAGGCAAGGTGCCTCCACCGCAAAATAAATTATATCTAGCCACCACATCCGAGAGGGTTGGTCCGCCAAACAGATACACATCTGCACCTTCACTAGGAATCTTGATCTCTACGCGCGATGAGACTAAGGTCGCTTTCCATCCCTTATCGGTGTTACGATCACGTATATCCTCGCTTAACGTTTCCTCTTGTTTCACGGTCGAACCGCAATACATGGTAACGATTCGCGAAGTATCCACCAACACACCATACCCCTGATCGCTTATGTAGAAAGGCACGGGTGCATGCGTCTCCCCTGTATCCTGCTTAGGATCACTGTTTACCCGCAAATAACGGTTTCTTCCGCGTTGATTCATTCTTAATAATTGCAGACCTGTCCCATAAAGCTTTTCTGTACGATTAAGCGGTATTGATAGAATGTGATAGTCACCTAGATCCTCAATTTCGATGCTTTCTCTTGAAAAAGGAGGAGTCACCTGCGGCAGCTGTTCTAGTGCCTCTGTTTTCGGTACTACGCCCATCAATGAGAGCGGCGTCAACCCCTGCGGACCTCCTATCGTAAGGCGCCATACACCTGGAGCCGACTGCTGCCAATTCGTTGTCTGCATGCTAATTCCCCATTCCTTTATAGTGTTGGAACCTCAATGGACACCGTTCTGCCGAACGCATTCGCCAGCTTCGTGTAATGAACCAGTGCTTGGGTTTTCAAGTAATCCCTGCCGCTTGTTTCCGCTTCGCGTCCCTCACGGAATGCTGCTAGAAATTCAGCCAATGTATCGGTTTCATCGACACCGCTTAGATCATCAACGACTGTGACTTTGCCGTCCCGAATGAGACGGATTTCTTTATTGACGACTTCGATAGCGCCATTGGTTCCTTCGATTCGCCAATTGCCGCTCCATGGCGTCTCCGTCCCTCTTGCAGAGATGGATGCGTTGTAGGATACTGTGATGCCGCCTTCCATTTCATAGAAAGCATACGCATTGATAAGCGCTCCTTCCTCTTGCCAAGCGCCAATTGGATTGTACAGCTTCGATTGAACCGACTTCCCTTCTCTGCCGGTGAAATAGCGGATCATATCTACGTGATGCACCCCGATATCATCTAGAATACTAACGGTATATCTCCGCTCTACATGGTGGTACCTGTAGAACTGAATATCCATAGACGAGATACTGCCGATGACACCTTCGTCCAATAGCTGCTTCGTTTTGCGAATATAAGGCATCCTGCGGTAATTCTCTGCGATCATAAAAGGGAGCTTTTCCCTATCAGCTCGAGCTACGATCTCCACGGATTCCTCATAATCAAAGGAAATCGGCTTCTCGCACAACACCGCCAACTTATGGTCAAATGCTGCATGGTTTACGGCTGTATGCTTCATGGGTGACGTAACATTGACTAGAAAATCAGCCTGTTCATGCTGCAAAGCTTCTTCTAATGACGTATAGAAAGGGAACGGATCGTCCTTCATCTTTTCTTTCATCGTGATATCAACCTCAACAACGGCTGCTAATAATCCTTGATCTCTTAGACGTTTATACCAACTGAATCCAGCTGAACCTAGACCAACCAATATCGCTTTCATAAAAATACCCCCTTCAGATTCCATGGAATTTTAGTTGCCTTCATTATAGGAGATTATCTACCTGTGAAAAACGTACAAACTTACGACCGCATGTGTTTTTTTACGATTTCTAGATAGAAAAGACATCCCTCCGCCAATTACGCTGCGTAAGGATGCCGCTTTAGACAACTCTTTATTTCGTGTCAATCATAATCGCGCCTTGTTTCTTGTTCCAACGCTCCGTTGCTTCTTTAATGATTTCGGTGCCGCCTTTGGCTTTATACTCTTCGATGACTTTCGGCCAATCGGAAATCGGCTCTTTACCATAAATCATTTTGATCATGTGATCGACGATGATTTTCGGACCTACGTCTGGTTGCGGAGCTGCAAGATCCGGGAATTTAGCGAAGCTGCTCAAATCCGGATAGAACCCGATGCCAGGCAGACCTTCCTTCGAGAGAACCTCATCAAATGCTTTCAAAGTCGTTTTTCCATCCTCATTTAACTGCAATCTTGGTTTGTTGTAGGTAGAGTCATGAACCGCCCAAAGCGTCCCGCTGCGGAACCCTTCTTCATCAATATCTTCCTTGGTTATCGGGAATTTATAGTTAATCGCACCGCTGCTGTCCTTTGTATAGGTATCGCCTTCAATCCCAAAGGTAAAGAATGTCTCCGCATCTTTGGAAGTCATCATCCAATCGAACATTTTGATAATGCCGGCAGCCGTGTCTTGCTTCACATTTTTATTAATATAGAACGTTCGCACGACCGGCGAATAGAGGAAGTAACCGCCTTTGCCTTCTTCCCCCTTCGGAGATGGAATGATATCCGCTTTAAAGTCCGGGTTGAGCGCTCTTAGCTTAGTTTTGGAGCCAGGTAAACCAGAAGCATTCTGCGACCAGATCCCGGCTTTACCTGCGTCTAGGCTTTTGTTGTAATCCGTAGCTGAAATGGTAGCGAATTCTTTCGGAATCAAGCCTTCCTCATACATCGTTTTATAAGCAGTAAGGGCTTTCTGTACATTCTCTGAATCGAAGAACTTCGGAACCACTTGACCGTCCACGAGTTCAAATTGATCCTTATACGGCAATACATCGTAAGCGCCTAGAAGGACGTCAGCATACTTGAAGTTTTCCCTCATTTGATAAGGACTCTCAACGCCTAGCTTCTTAAAGGCACGCAGAACATTCAGAAACTCCTCTACCGTTTTGGGCGCTTGAAGCCCTGTTTTAGCTAGCAAATCGGTACGAATGTAAGTCGCACGGCGCGAAGGATTGCTCAAATATTCGGGAATACCATAGATCTTGCCATTGTACGAAACACTCTCCCAAGCTGCTTTGGGTACATTTTTCATCAAATTGGGTCCATATTGCTTCAACAGATCATCCAGCGGCATGAACACACCGTTCTCAACCGAACCGGACATCGACTTACTGCCTGGGCCACCGATACTGCCGACAACATCGGGAATATCGTTACTTGCGAACATCACTCCGAATTTGGCATCCTCTACAACCCGGACATCCAAATCCGTATTAGTTAATTCCTCCAACTTCAAGACCCACTTGTCCTTGTTTAAATCAGGAATTCGGGTGTGGTACCCTGTGCTGACCGTCGTTGGAAAAAGCAATGAGAACTTGACCGGCGCTGCCTTTACGTTACCTGATGGCTGTGGTGAAGCCGTGCCAGCTACTTTACCATCTGAAGAACACGCAGTTAATGCGGCAGCCGCCATCATGACGGCTAGGCTAAGACCGATTGTTTTTTTCATTGAAAACCCCTTCTTTCTTATGATCTTGTAAGCGATTCCAGCTTGCTGTGTTAATCATAACGATTCGTTTCTGATTTCTGAATGTATAAATTTAAGACGCTATGTGATTTTATACGATATTTGTGCGCTAGCGTGCGATCGCCGACCGGGATACTTACCTTGCGCACATTTTTTGTGCGCTAGCGTGTGATCGGCGCCGGGATACTTACCTTGCGCACATTAGTTGTGCGCTAGCGTGTGATCGGCGCCAGGATACTTACCTTGCGCACATTTTTTGTGCGCTAGCGTGTGATCGGCGCCGGGATACTTACCTTGCGCACATTTTTTGTGCGCTAGCGTGCGATCGGCGCCGGGATACTTACCTTGCGCACATTAGTTGTGCGCTAGCGTGCGATCGCCGACCAGGATACTTACCTTGCGCACATTTTTTGTGCGCTAGCGTGCGATCGCCGACCAGGATACTTACCTTGCGCACATTTTTTGTGCGCTAGCGTGCGATCGGCCCAAAGTCCGCAAAATCGCCCCCCTTAGAAGTGAATTCTGTTTGTTGAATTTTTTACTTTCAATCATTTGTTGAAAGACCGCCAAACAGCTTTGGCGGTCTGGTCTGGGCATACATTAGTTTATAAATTGCAACGATTGCAGCATGCGCTTCAGCATTGTTGCCGCTTGGGCGCGTGTTGCAGGCTCCGTCGGCGCGAAGACATTGTCTGACACGCCTTGAATGAGACCAGCGGACAGCGCCTGAGCGACGGCTGCCTTCGACCATTCACCGATCGTTGCACGGTCGGTAAAGCGATCGATCCCAGCAGCGCTGGCTTGGATTTCCTTACCGCCAACTTTCATCGCACGCATCATCATCGCCACCATTTGTTCGCGAGTGATGTTAGCGTTAGGTCTAAAAGTACCATCCTCATAGCCGTTAATCAACCCAGCTTGATGCGCCGTGCTGACAGCTCCAGCGAACCAGTCGCTCGGCTGTACATCACGGAATGCCTTTGCTTTCTTCTGGGTGAGTCCAAGCGATCGAACTATCATCGCCGCGAACTCAGCGCGTGTAACTTGTGCTTCTGGACCAAACTGGTGTTCTGTTAGTCCATTAACAATCCATTTATTCGCGAGCAGCTCGACATCCGCTTTCGCCCAATGCCCAGCTAAATCTGCAAAGGATTGATTAGATTGGATGACTGTGTACGTGCTGTTGTGCGGCGAGCGAATCGTAGCTTCAGATGTTCCGTTCTTCGTCGTAATCACGGCTGGAACGAAATGAATCTGATTGTTCGCATCGATCCACACGGCAGTTACCTTGCCGGGATCTCCAGTCCATGTCCCCAAGCTAAGGGTTCGGTTCACATAAACACCGCCAAACTCATTCATTTCTTGCCCATTGACCGTGATCGTAAATTCGATCGGATTCGCAACGATTTGCTTCGCATTCAACTTATTCACTGCTGCATTCACATCGTCCCCGACTTCACCCGAAACTTTTGAAATCACAACATTTACTGTTGAATCCTTAGCTATTTGTTTAAATAATTGAACGGGCAGCTCATATATCGCACCATTCGCTTTAATATGAATCACAGCGCCGGCTTGCTTGTTAATTGCGTTCAAGAGCGCTTGGCCTGGCAGTTCCACATTTACGGTGGACGCACTGTCCTTCACTTCGATCACGACAACTGGTATTGCTGAAGCTTTCTCCAGTTTATCCGCATCTACGGTGACTTTGGTAACCGTCCTTCCATCCGCCGTTGTATCTTTCGTTACTTTAGCATCTTTGTCCAGATCGATAATTCCCGTGGTTTCTGAACTAGAACCTGTACTTGTACCCGTGCCTGTGCCTGTACCCGATCCAGTTCCTGTACTTGGTCCAGGATCTGTCGCACGCGCTGTCACGGTGATCGCAGCTTCTGCCTTCAAGGAAGTTCCCGCTACTGTCCCCAATACTTTAAAAGTACCTACTGAGGCGTACTGCGACGCTTCCATGTTGCTCCAGACGACTCCCAACTGCCTAGTTGTATTGTCGCTGTAAACCGCTGTAACTACCGTTGGCATAGCAGGCGCTGTTCCAGCTGTAGTCGTTATGTTGATTGGCGAATAACTAACAATTGCAGGCAGAGGAATCTCCACAGCTGTCACTGTAATAGTAGCCAAAGCTTTATAGGTTACGCCAGTAACGGTTCCTTGCACGCTAAAGCTCCCTGGAGCAGCATACTGAGAAGCGTTAATCGGGTCCCAGATTACCCCTCGCTGTCCTGTCATGTTGTCACTGTACACCGCTGTGACTACCGTCGGTAATACAGGTGGGGTTCCCACGCTCGTTGTGAGGCTAATCGGTGCAATACCGACGATCTCAGTTGATAGGTTAAGCAAGGTCGGTGCCGAAATCATAAACTTCCGTGAATACGGGTCGGTTCCTTTGGTTCGTACACTCACTTTGGAGAAATCGGACATGCTGCTCGGTAACAGGTAGCTGGTTACGCCAGCTGGTATCTCAGCCAATACTGTTGTCTCATTGTACACTGTGTAACCTTCACTTAACACATTGGCATCCCACTTCAGCAGGTTACCTGAACTTGAACCGCCAGCTTCAATTGTCAAATGCTGCGGAGGAAGCGGCGCATTGAACACTTGTACTTGTGTCAACCGTGGAGGTCCAGTAAGATCTGTGCCTACATTGCCCCCAGAAGCATTTTCTACCATTACTTTGATATATCTGGCATGGTAAGTTTTACCCAGGTTAATGGGATGCGAACTATCTGCTGAATCCGTGCCGCCATCCCTGTTGCCAGTCTCATACGTATAACCTAAGGCAGTCTGTTTATCCACTTGCTGAAAGGTCATGTTGTTAAAGTCAACAGCCGATGAATGATCTCCAAAATCAGAAGATACAGACACCGTTGCACCTTTTAACCTCGTGGATTTGGCAAATAGTCTAATTTGGCTAAAATCCATCGCCTGACCTAGGTCGATGACAAAGCTGCCTTTGCGCTCCCCGTCGGTACCCATCCATGAATAATTGCCAATTTGATTCAAATCGGTAACGTTGGTTACCGTCCATTTGGTCGGATCCTGCAATACTCCATTGGTCAATTTATTGGCATTTCCGTAGCCATTTGCCGTAGCAGATTCCAGCTGAATCGGATTGGCACCAACTGTCGGTCCAACATTATACGCTTTCTTATTAAGCGCCAGATTGACAGATGACAACCCTGATGCCACCTTACTTATGGTAATGTCGGATAGTTGAAGCTCAGCGTCATAAGCAGAGTTGGTACCGTTAGCGGAGCTGCGGTATATCCCCCACTTCGGACGCAAATATTGATCAAACGCAGCCGGATACTCAGTCTCAAAACCGCCTGCTCGCTCAGGTCTTCGCCACACGTCTTTGACTCCGTCGCCCGTACCTTGATTACCGAATACTTGATAGACATCAGGACTGTCAAAGGTATATATCTTGCCTGTTACTTGATCCGTAATCTTAACAGTGATCCAGCCACTATCCGAAATGTGAGCTTTGAGCTCAACTTTAATCCAGTGTCCATCGATTTCTTTCATTGGGATTCGCATCAGCGTCTTATCGCCATCATAACGGTTATGATTGACAACTAGATCTCGGTTCGTCGTTCCAGAAATGGACATCGCAATGATATAAGCACCATTCTCACCACCGTTATTGCCGCCTGGCAATGTATCCGGGGCTTGGCGATTCGTAGCTTTCAATTGGAAGAGATGCCTGAAGTTTGGCTGATTCCACTGGATCCCATCTGGAATATTCCATAACCATTCATAAGAAACCAAATCGCCTTCGTACGCTACAAAATCGTTAGTTGAATCTTCACTTGGACGAATTTCAACGCGTTGCCTATCCGTTGTCGCTGCGCCATCAACTACATAGCCTACACTCGGGTCAAATACACCTTTGTGACCATACTCACCATCACGCGTCTTCTCCAAGAACTCATTGTTCAAGCCTCGGCCATATTCAAAGATTTTGAACACATTCTTTTGCAATGTGCTATCCCACACACTCGTGATATGATCATCAGCCGCTGTCGCCCGAGGTTGATTACCGTAGAATGCGTGATAAGCATCTCTTATTCTTTTCGTAACCCCTTCTACAGGTTCGTCGGTTCCCATGGCCCCGCCTAACACATTGTAGGGAGATACGCCTTCGATGGCATTCATCTTGATCGTCTTGTCATTGGCACCATAACCACGGGCTATGACATCCAACACAAATAGCGAAGGGGTACCACTGTTAAAATGGAACAGCAATTCATTCGTGCCAAGTGGTAATTTCGCAAGGTATGCCTGTGTAAAGGTAACCTTATTGCCAGATAGCGAGTAATCCGCATTTAGTAGAAGCGTATTGTCACCTTTCGTGATGCTCGTAAGCACTTTCCCGCCCAGGTTCATCGTTGTCGATACAGGTGCAACCTGATCCCATGTACTATAGGTATCCTTTGCCGGTACTAACGCAGTTGCATTCACTACGGCATCTTTGCCGTAAATCGTCAACCCAGATAATCCCATCATGGCATTGGTATCATTCGCTCGCTTCTCGCTAGGGCAAACCAGCACGGTGTTTATCATGACATAACGCGCTGTGAACGGATACAAAAACGTCTTCGTATCATAGCCCCATTGCTGACCGTTATACGTCGCATACGACCATAAACCTTCCGTTTCCGTACCGCCAGCTAGCGACCAGCCGTTTGCCTTCCAGTTATATAGATTGGTCCCATCAGCAGCCGTAGGTGCACTTGCCCATGATGCAGGATTATTCGTGTAATAGACCTCAAATCGGGTAGCATTACTTTGAATATTCGCGATGGTGTTAGGGATTTCAAGGTATAGTTTATCAATCGTTTTAGGAGCGCCTAAATCAAGGCTTAGTGCAAGTGAGGACGGCGAATAGTCAGCCTTATACACAGTAGAGCTTGCATTACGCCAATACCCGCTGCCACCCGATCTCAAAGCATCTACGCCCGGATGATCAACTGCCTCCGAGTTCACCTTAAGATTGACACCTGCTAGCGGTGTAAACCGTGATGGATCTAACAGGTTGACTGAACTTGTTGGAATAACTGGAATTTCCGTAACGGATGGTTCACCGAAAACATTGAATACATTCGCTTTGATGCCGCCAGCACTATTATCGAGTGTGACATCGGATACAAGCAATAGGTATTGAGCTGCAACTGGTACAGCCAACGTATGATTGGCCTTTTCGTTATTGTCTAGTGCAGTCATCTTCCCAACGCCAGGGATAGGTTGCCATAGGGCACCATTTGCCGTCTCAAGCGGTTTACGCGTTGCATCCGACGTTGCCGACAAGGCATTGCCCTCTTTGAGTTCATTGAACGCGGCCGCATCATTCGTGTAGTATACCTGGTAATTTTTCAAAAACTTACTATTACTCGTCCATTCGATTTGAATGTTGCTCACATCTATTTTCTTTTCTAGTTGCACGGCCGCCCAGTACTGATAACCATCTGTTTTGGTTAGAGAGCTGTTCGCCTGCCAAGCTGTCGTGGCATTATCATCAATAAAGTTGGTTTTGCTGTTGCTGCTGCTAGACACAACCTTAATAGTTGCCCCGGGAGTTACCGCCCAGTTTTTATAACTGGAAAGATTAACTTCTATATAAGGCTGAATATTGGTTGGGTTCGTAATACCTGGACCGTTAAATTCACCAACAATCTTATTAATCCCCGTGTTATCAGGGTTATAACCAGCTGAACTCCAGGAAACGTTCACCTTCTCTATTTTGCCCGTACTTAGGGTGACATCAAGCTGTGATGGTAGGGTTAAACTGCCAAATGAAGTCCCTTGGGAAGCTGAAATCGCCGCTGGCCTTGCCCATGCAACAACATCCTTGGTTTGTACATTGGGATTCCAGCCATCTGGAAAAATGTAGCTGTCTTTATCCCGCTTGATTAAGTGAACATCAGACAGATACATGGTTGCTGCTTGCCATTCATCGGCATAAGCTGCATCAGCTGGGCTGTTATACAACCCCCTGTACAGTCCCCATTTGGATCGGTTTTGTTGTCCCGCTTCAACGGGTAAATCTGTTCGTTCAAGTCTGCCGGTAGTCGGATTGCTCACTTCAGGTCGTCTAGAGGTCTCGGCTGTCATTCCGCCTTCGAACAACACTTCGCCTGATTCCAAATCAACAAGCTTACCGTATAAATAACCTTTATCAGCCGTTAAGATCGTTACTTCAAAATCAAGCCAGCGATCTGCAACTTTATCGAAAGGAATCGTAAACAATGGCTTAATGCGATCCGCATAGCTGCCATCCGGATTGTTTCTAAATTCAAGCTGCCCTTTGCCATCACTGGAAACCAAGGTCAGCGTAGTCACTGGTTGGCCTGCTGCATTGCCTGCTATTTCTTTCAATTGGAAAATGTGCCAGAACCGGTGGGGATCAATAAAATCGCCTGCCTTTTTATCCCCAACATCTTGTTGAAACCTTAACGTTTCCGACGGAAGCAAGAGCCTCCAGTGATGGGTCATAATATCACCGCCTACGCTATTGGCACTGATGTTGGCTGCGCTGGTATTACTCTTAATCTCCAATCTCTGCCGATCACTGTCTACAGCTCCACGATCACCATCGTCCCGACTTACACCCTCTGGCGTTACAAAAGGTTTAAATTCGTGAAAACGCAAAATATCCGAGTTGAGCTTGGACGTGCCAGGTATGCCTGCAATACCATATTTCGCAAGCGCATTCCCATCATTGCGCCCGATCGTCTGTAAATACATATTGTCTCCCAACCATGCTTCATTCACAGTCGAAGCCGCTGGATAATCCCCTGAACGGTCGTATACCGATTCCGTCCATGATTTCCCGCTGTAGGAAGAGGGACTCGTAGGGCCCTCGATGGAACCCGTACCGCTGCCATTGCCAATTTTGGAAGCGCCTATTACATCCCAAGCAGATTCACCCCCCTGAATATTAAGCGGCGAATAGGTATCGTTAGGTCCCATTGGGCCACTTAGAGAGGGCACGGCCGTATTTACCGTAACTGTAATCTTGTATTTTTTAGAATTGAAGCTATTCTGGATATCTGTTACAACCAAATCATACGTCGTGGTTCCACTGGATGAAAATTGGTCCATTTTCGCATCGCCTTTGTTAATACCGCTGGCAGCAAAAGGAATCACCGTTGTTTCGTCACTTCTGTACAGAACCGCGTTTGCACCGTTTGTGGTCACATTCAACATTTGATAGATAGTGCCGTAGGGCAAGGATATGTCTATTGTTGCATCATCAAGATCGACTACTGCATTAACAGGTTTATTCACATGTATGTCCAAAACTCCCAAGTTGTTTTCCTCCGCTGCATGAACCTCTACGATTGGATTCATGTTCATCCATGTAAGAACAAGTGTCAATGAGAGCACTATACTTACTGCCTTTTTAAGTACGTGTTGCTTCAACATCTTACTGAACATTCAAAAGCCTCCTTAGCGTCAGTTACACCTTCTTGAAACAAGGGGTTTTCGCTCTTAATGCAATCGCTTCCATAACGAAACGAATGTTAACCTCATCTCCTTCCTTCCCCTACTTGACTTATTGTAAATCACATTTATATTTCCATAGATGGAAAATTTTACGATTGAGGTTGCTTTATTTACGATATGAGCTGTCATCCGTGGGGCCAAAAAAAACCACCCCATTCACGCATATGAGGCGGCCGATGTTACTATTGTAAGCTAAAAGAATGACTGGCTAGACATTACGATTTCACCGAACCCACCATCATCCCTTGGATAAAGTGCTTTTGCAGGAACGGATAAACACACAGGATTGGAATCGTCGCCACAACAATGACCGCCATCTTAATCCCTTCTGGTGATAGGAGCTGCAGGAGCTCCGAGGAGACGTCCGATTGCCCCATCTGATCGGTAAATACAATTTCCCTCAGCCGCACTTGCAGCGGAATCCATTGTCGATGATCAATATAGAAGACGGCCTCGGCATACCGGTTCCAGTGACCTACGGCATACATAATGCCCATTGTAGCCATCGCTGGTTTAGACAGCGGCAAGACAATATTCCAAAGTATGCGGAACTCTCCGCACCCGTCTATTCGCGCCGAATCGAGCAGCTCCGATGGCAAGTTCAGGAAAAACGAGCGCATGACGAACAGATTAAAAGCGCTAATCGCCATAGGAAGCATTAAAGCCCAAAGGGTATTCAGCAGCCCTAGTTGTTTGATCAACAAATAGTTGGGAATTAACGGTGCGCTGAAAATTAAAGTGAACAGCACCAACAGGAGAATCGATTTACGATACAAATATTCGGGTCTGGATAATGGATAAGCAAGTGTTGTTGTCATAAACAAATTAATGAATGTGCCAAATACCGTAATAATGACACTATTCCTGAAACCTAGCCAAATCGTCGGATCCTGTAAAATAAGTTTATAGCTGCCCAGTGTGAAGCCTACAGGCCAAAACGATACCTCGCCTGCATTAATGGCTGTGTTGTTGCTTAAGGACTGGGCAAAAATGTGTATAAGGGGCAGCACCATGCTCAAGCCAAGTGCACCTAACAATACAAGGTTGAATATATTAAAAATTTTATGGCCTCTTGTCATAATCATAGCAATTCACCTCCGGTCCCCTTCCTTATCAGTACAAGCCTTCGCCCGTCATTTTTTTACTAAACATATTACTGATCATGATCAACATAAGACCCACAACCGACTTGAACAACCCAATAGCTGTCGTGTAGCTGTATTGGCGATCAACAAGCCCTGCTCTGTAAACAAACGTATCAATAATCTCCCCGTTCTCATTGTTAAGCGGGTTAAGAAATACGAAGACGCGTTCAAAACCGAAATCGAGGAAATTACCAATTTGAAGCAGGAATAAAATAACGATGGTTGGTAAGATGCTAGGAATCGTGATGGCGAACACTTGACGAATGCGACTGGCTCCATCGATTTGCGCGGCTTCGTACAGATCTGGATTAATACCTGCAATCGCTGCCAAATAAATAATCGTCCCCCAACCGCTATCCTTCCAAATCCCCGAACTAATAAGAATGGTACGAATATAGCTATTTTCCCCTAAGAAATAAATAGGCTCCACACCAAACAAGGAGAGTAAATGATTGACGATCCCCGTAGATGGCGACAATACCCCAACAACAATCCCTCCGACGATAACCCACGACAGGAAATGCGGCATATAAACCACCGTTTGCACAATCCGTTTATAAGCCATGATTCTTACTTCATTAATAAGAAGAGCCAAGACGATTGGAATTGGAAAAGCAAAACACATATCATAAATGCCGATTAATATCGTATTTTTTAAAATTTGAAGGAAATCGGTGTAGGCGAACATGCGTTGGAAATGCTCTAGCCCTACCCAGTCGCTTCCCTTAATCCCCTTGAAAATGTTGTAGTTTTGAAACGCGATAACGGAACCGAATAATGGGATGTATTTAAAAAGTAAGAAATAAATAATGCCCGGTAATGAGATCACATAAATTGGCCAATGTTTGCGTATAAAAGCCCATTTCTGACTCTGTGATGAGAAATTATACATTGCATGATCGGATGGCTGTATTTTGCTGGCCATGTTTTCCTCCCCTTCTCGCTTGCTGCATTGATTTGACTTCTTCATCTTACTAGGGTTGTTCCAAGGTAGACATGGTGAAACTTATAGCTCACTGTGTTTTTTTACGATTGGAATGCATGCAACAACAAGATCAATCTGCAACCCCATAGCGCTTCGCTGCACTGCGGTACAGCCAATTCTCAGCCACATAGACAGCCGTTTCGTAATCAATCCAGCCTGCCTCGATCTGACCCCACAGGAAATCGCTCACAATTCGTTTGACTAGCACAATCTTGCCGTAGCTCCATTCCATGCATCTAGCATCGGAGACAATGAGGGAGCTCTTGATTGCCGGAAGCGCCTCTAATCGGTACTGCATACTATCGCGATAAGTACTCGCTCGGAAGTTAAACCACCAATGTCCACCTACATGCACATTCGGAAAATTCCATGCCGCTTGCACAATATCTAAATTGTTAAGCTCCGAGGCCACCACGAGCTCGAAGGTGCAGGCATAGGCTTCAAACAAAGCAGAAAGCTTAAGGATGCGAGCCGGGTCATTGACTGGCGTTGCTGTTCCACACCAGGAACGTTCCACGCCGAGAAACAACTGTATGAGAAGACCCCGTTGTTCAGCAGCAGCTCCTAATTCGTGCAGCAGCATCATTAAAATCTCATCCTTAGTACTCCCTTGCCCGACTATCACCTTGCGGTTCGCGCTGGCTTCGTAGCTCGGCAATGTGGTCATGATGCCCACGTAACCTGCTTCCTTATAAGTATCCAAGAGCTGCGTTAGCTTCTCGCGCACTTGTGCGAACGCTCCAGCGGGGTCTTGCGACAGCGCGACTTCCTTGACCCACCCGCCTATTTTCCCATCAATTCGCGGGATCAGAATGGCATTCTCTCGCATCCCTTGGAACGATGCATGTTCGGGTATATTCACGACGAATCGACTAACGTTCATTCGGTCTGCCACTGCTTGCGCCCACGTTGCAGATTGCGCACGCTGTTTAACGGCGGCATCCGCCTCCCTTACCGAAGCAGCGTCGCGGATGACAATACCGTACAAATCTCTGAAAATGTGCGTCATCGCCACATTCATCATCGTATTTCTTGAGCCATGGTACGCTTCTAAGAAAGCTGTGATCCTTTCGTCCTCGGGAAGCTCCATGGCATTTGCTGGGTAACCGGCAGCCTGCAGTTCACGAAACAACCAGAAATAGTGGGCAATCTCCCAGAAGTCGCCTGCACAGAGTCGATCGCCCACTAGGTGGGTGTGCGTATCCACAACGGGCAGCTGCATAATCTGCGCCGCCAAATCTTCCTTCCCATGCTTCATCTGCTTATTCATTCTTCTTCCTCCTTCTACATGCCGTATGTCCTGATGGTACATGGATTGCCTGTTCCCTTACATGGGATAACTTCAACTGGGTTGTGATTTTTTATGATGTGCTGAGCGACCAAAAGACAAATGAATACGATTCTTGCCACTCCTATAGTGTTGGTGGATTTCGTAGGGGCTTAAATTTTAGCGTGTAAAAAAGCACCGAATGGACTCCACGTCCACCCGATGCTCTTAACTCATTTACTTAAAATATGATCGATAAGATCCAATTCTTCCTGCGTGAAATTAGGCTGCTTCAAAGCAGCTACATTATCATCCAGCTGGCTCACTTTGCTTGCTCCGATTAATGCAGATGTCACAAGTCCCTTACGAAGAACCCAAGCTAAAGCCATCTGAGCCAGACTCTGCCCTCGCTCCTGAGCTAACACTTGCAGAAGACGTGATTTTGCAATCTTGTCTTCCGTAATGTCCTCAGGTCTTAGGAACACACTACCGCCTGCAGCACGGGAATCCGCTGGAATGTTATCCAAATATCGATCCGTCAGAAGTCCCCGAGCGAGCGGACTGTAGGCTATGGACCCTACACCTTCTCTGGCCAAAATATCTTGCAGTCCCTGCTCCAGCCGTCTTTCGAACATTGAGTAGTGTACTTGATGGATGATGAACGGCGTGCCCATACCTTTCAAAATAGCTGCGGCCTGCTCCGTTTGCTCCGCATTATAGTTGGACACACCGACATACAGCGCTTTGCCCTGACGGACAGCCTGATCCAACGCGCTCATCGTTTCTTCCAAAGGTGTGTCCGCATCGAAACGGTGCGAATAATAAATATCCACATAGTCCATGCCTAGTCGCTTTAAGCTTTGATCAAGGCTGGCGAGCATGCTTTTGCGGGAGCCACGCTCCCCGTATGGACCGTCCCACATGCGGTAGCCTGCTTTTGTAGCAATAATCAGCTCATCACGATACGGCTGCAAATCCTTCTTCAATATGTGACCGAATACTTCTTCTGCTGAGCCCGTCGGTGGACCATAATTATTCGCAAGATCGTAATGCGTAATCCCTAGATTAAAGGCATGACGCGCTAGCGCTCTGCTATTCTCGAAGTGGTCGACACCGCCAAAATTGTGCCACAATCCAAACGAAATCGGCGGCAGCTTTAAACCGCTCTTCCCGCTTCGATTGTACGGCATGTCTGCATATCTTCCTTCATTTGCTGTATAATTCATCGTTGCCCCCCTAAATATAACGGCTATGCGTCTACTCTTTATTCCAGTGAGATCGTTGCGAGGCCTGACGCTGGAATCGCAAGCTTATGAATACCTGCCGTCAATTCGACGGATAGCTCTTCCGTGATTTCACCACAGCAATTACGTACCATCACCTTCGCTATCCCCATATCACTAGTGACCTCTAGATAAAGCCCATCCTGTCTCCTACCGTTCACGACAAGCCATTGAGACACCGGCGTTGCTGCGTCAATACTCACCATTTGCTCCTGATAGGTGACGATAATCCCGCGATCCTCATGCACCGCTCGGACTAGCGGATATAATAATTCCGGATTCAGCGGCGCAATATCGCCGTCTAGCAACAACGCGCGGTTCTCTTTCCAGAAGGCAAGCCAATAGGTAAGCATTTGTAAATGATCAGAAGACAGTTTATCCAAAAGGACAGATACCTGCGGCACCGAGAACAAACAGTTAACTAACTGCAAGGCAGCGCTTTCTACGGGCTCTTCTGGATGCCACATGATCATATCGGCATGGGCTGCTGTATTCCCACAAATCAGTCTAAGATCTAGCGTACGTACACGATTCTGGATGCTGTCGTTCGGACAATCGGAAGCACGGAACATGTTGCCGTATTTACGCATCGCAGGACCGATATACATTTGTCGGAACTCGATCATAATGGCAGGATTCAATTCTCTCAATCGACCGATAGAATCTGTCAGTAGACGGTCAACAGCAGCAGGTATCGACTCATAGTCCTTACCTTCCACTGTGGAAGGTATCTGCAGTTCAGGAGAATAGAACGTATCGATGAAATCGAGCTTGAAGCCGTCCAAGCCCCATTCTTTGACCGCTTTCTCATAGGTATTGATGATATATTCCCGGACATCCGGATATCTCGGATCCAATACTGCTGCTCCGTGTCCTTCATTAAATCGAAGGATTTTATTATTGAACCGATTCCATGCCTGACTATATTTTCCGATAAAAGGCACCGAGTACCAAAGGATAAATTTCATGCCTAATGCGTGAACCGCATCTACATGCCGCTTCATATCAGGGAATTTGCCCTCATAAGTTTCCCAATCTCCACAATAGGCGTACCCTCTGCGGTTATCTGCCGTCTGCCAGCCATCGTCCACAATAACGGCTTCCATCCCCAACTTCTTGGCAATACGGCACTGCTCTTCAATCTGCACATCTGTGACATTCTGATGCATGCTATACCAAGTCGAGTACATCGGTTCTTTGGCAGCCTCAGGGACGAATGCAGGCTGATATTCTGGCATCTCACTCCACCATGCTTGAACATCATCAAGGCTTTCATAGTAAGGAACATCTCGCGTATCTACAAGAAGCTTCGCTTCATACGATTGAAATGGCGCTGTCGTCTCTGTAAATAATTGGACGCAGCAATGAAAATCAGCCGTTTCCTCGCTGATGCCGCCAGAATAGTGCACCGTGTTAAGTGCATCCGAATAGGCAAATGTCATCCTGTTGCGACCCAGGCTATTAAACAAGGCGTAGACAGGTGCCGAAGCAGCAGCATTGGAGCGCAATGTGCGCATCCAGTCGGCTTTAAAACTCTTATTCCGGTCTTGGGCCGGATGCCAACTGCCTTGAATGTCACAAGCAGGATGTGACCAACGAAGCGTGAAAACAGGGGGTGTTAACGCCACCACGGCCTCCAACCGAAGTGTTACAAGATCGATCCCCTCCTTCAGCTTTTCAGTAAACAGCATGACGTTGAATCCATGATCCTCGCTTGATACATGAAAAGCATGGGTATCTGTGTTTATGATTTTGTTCACACGACATCCCCCTGCTGTTGATTCTTATAACGATTCTCACCTGCATGACACCACACCGTGACAATGGGGTCGTCTTCACTCGAAATAAGATGATGATCCTCACCAGGCTCAACAATCACGATATCTCCAGTAGTTACTGGAATATGCTCCCCATTTAACTCCATTGTTCCAGTTCCCTGTAAAATAAGAAACGCTTCACAATCACTGTGAACATGATAGTCTCTTCCTTCAGGGCCATCATTCGTATGGCTGCGTTCACCCCGTTTGGCAAAAGATAGACCGCCTGACGATAAATAAGCACCAGGTAATACATCCTGTAAAATATGGCCGTTCCTTTTATCCTGCAAATCACTCAAACGCAGCTTTTTCATCTTGTCATTCCTCCATTTTCAAGTGGTAAAGGCGGCTTCGGAAATCGCCCTTCCAGATCGGTAAATTAAGTCCTATATGCATAAGTTCGTCTCCCCCAAATATTTCCACAAGCGTATCCTGATCACCCGCATCACAAAGTAAATAATTGCTCTCGGATGCAAGGCCCTTCAATCGCAATTTCCTAAGTGGTGCATTCGGCTCTGACAGCACTTGAAAAAAAGCGATCAAGGCTTCCTTCTTATCCTCAGAAACGAACATCCAAGCCGCTCTCGTGTGTTCAAAAGGACTGATTAGTCGGTAAAATTCGCCGAACTGGATCAGAGGCCGCAATTGTTTATACAGCGCAACTTGCCCCTTCACAGCTTCCTTATCCGTTTCTGTGAATGTGGTCAAATCAAGCTCGTAACCAAAATTCCCCGACATCGCCACATGTCCACGCATATCAAGCGGTGTCGTCCGATGCACTTGATGGTTAGGAACAGCGGAAACATGAGCGCCCATCGAGCTGATTGGGTATACGATACTCGTGCCATATTGAATTTTCAGCCGTTCAACGGCATCGGTATTATCGCTCGTCCAAGTCTGCGGCATGTAGTAGAGCATTCCTGGATCGAACCGCCCTCCACCGCCAGAACAGCTCTCGAACAAGACGTTCGGAAATGCCGAAGTTATCCGCTCCAACACTTCGTAAAGTCCAAGCATATAACGATGAGACGTTTCCCGCTGCCGCTCTTGCGAGAGCTGAGCCGAGCCGATTTCCGTCATATTGCGATTCATATCCCATTTCACATACGTGATTGGACTGCTAGCAAGTATAGCTGTTATGACTTTCACGATATAGTCTCTGACATCTTGACGCGAATAGTCCAGTATCAACTGCTGGCGTGCTTCTGTCCTTCGTCGGCCTGGCACATGCAGACACCAATCGGGATGTGCCCGATACAGGTCACTGTCCGGGGATACCATTTCTGGCTCAAACCATAGACCGAACTCTAGTCCTTGCTGATTCACACGGTTTACCAAGTCTGTCATGCCTTGTGGGAGCTTGTTTCGATCAACGAACCAATCTCCGAGTGAGCTTTTATCATTGTTACGCTTGCCGAACCAACCATCATCCAGCACGAGCAGTTCTAAGCCGAGCTCCTTGCCTACTCGCGCAAGCTCCTCAATTTTATCCGCGTTGAAATTGAAATATGTGGCTTCCCAGTTATTGATCAGAATCGGCCTGTGACGATCACGATATTGTCCACGGCATAAACGTGTACGGTACAGCTTGTGATAAGTCCGCGACATCCCGCCGATACCTTCCGAAGAATATACGAGGACCGCTTCTGGCGTTTGGAAGGCTTGCCCTGCCTCCAGGAGCCATGAAAAATTAAATGAATTGATGCCCATCACGACACGAGTCGTTCCATAAGGGTCCACTTCGGCTTGAGCAGCAAAGTTCCCGCTATAAACAAGACTGAATCCATAGACTTCCCCGTGATCTTCATCCGCTTGCTTCGAAAGCAGCGCCATGAATGGATTAAGCGAATGGCTGCTAGCTCCTCGACGGCTCTCAATAACAGACCCGCCTGTCGTAAGGGGACGCCGTTCGATATGACGCTCACGCGCCCAAGTACCAGATAAATGCAGCATATCGAAATCGCTGTGCGACATATCGATACCGAAGCTCAAGGCTCGCAGCAGTTTGATGGACTGATTGCTCTCATTCACGAATCGAACAGACCTTGTGATCGCATCCAACGCATGAAACACGGTATACGTGAGAATGACCTTTAAACCGATTAACGGATCACTCAATACAATATCGATACTCTCTGCTTCATTCTCATCTTCCGTATAGGTCGATGGAAGTCCCTCCAATGGAGCTTTTCCCGCATAAATCCGATGAGACTCATAAACGAGTTCACTGACCGTCGTGCCATCTTCCATTTGAACCTGATAGGCAGGAACTCGAAAATCGCTCCCTCCATACCCCGGGTATTCCTGAGGTAATGTGTCCAATGACAAAGTTAGATCATTCGGATCCGTGGATGGAGAGAACGAGCAGCGACGTCTTCTAGCGAGCAATCCTCCCAGATTGCTTCCCCGCACTTGGCGCCCCCAATGAACGTGGGCCACATAGTTGGAGTTGATCAACTGCATGATATAACTCGATGACTTCCCTTGTAGATGGAAGGTATGCGAATTCGAATCGTACACTATTCCCATTTTGACGTTCCCCTTTGTACGTATTAAACCTTGAGATGCTTCCATGCTCCGCGCTTAAACCTCAAATAAATCAGATTCGATCTGAGAAATTGATCACTTGCAACTGCACTCCATAAACCGATCATGCCCCAATGAAAGACGTACACGAACAAGTAGCTCAGTACCACCCTAATACCCCACACGCCAATGAATGTGGAATATAACGGATAACGGGTATCACCTGCTCCTCGCAACGCCCCGCCAAGAACAAATTGTGATATTTGCGACACTTGGATACATCCTACGATTCGCAGGGCCCATGCTCCTTCACGAATAATCGTCTCGTCATTGGTATACAGCCTAAGGATATGCGGAGCGAACACAATGAAAAGCGCCCCCATGCAACCGGCCAAGATCATGCCGTATTTTCGGACTTGCCACACATATCGTTCGGCGAGATCAGGTTTGCTTACACCCAGGGTTTGCCCAACTAATGTTGAAGCCGCTATGGCAAAGGCAGCCCCTGGCATGAACGAGATGCCAATAATACTCGTTACAATTTGCGATGCCGCGATGGCTACAGTCCCCAATCCCGCACAAATCTTCACAAACGTCATAATCCCTAACCGCATAATGAGCTGCTCAAGACTGCTAGGTATACCAATCCTCAACATTCGCCTAATCATGTCTTTATCCAAGCGACTGATCTCTGACCACCCGATGCGAACCGTAAATCTTCCGCTGAACATGACAACGATAAAGCCTATCATCGCTCCGAACTGAACCACTAAAGTAGCGACGGCCGCACCCGTAATGCCCATTTGAGGTAAATCGAGATGACCATAAATCAGCAGAAACCCGAGGGTCACATTCACACAGCCTGACAGCACATTGATTACCATCGGTGTTCGCGTGTCTCCCGAGCCTCTCAGAATAGCTGACAACGCCGATGAGATCGAGGAAAAACCGATAGAGAAAAACATGATCTTCGCATAAGTAAGTCCAACTTGAACAACCTCATCACTAGCGCCCATCAGTTGAAGCAGGCTCTCCGCAAAGGTGACCCCAACCGCAACAATAAAGACAGACAGAACTGTGCCGAGCATGAGCGATTGTCCTGCAGCCAAATTCGCGTCCCCCCATTTCCCCGCCCCGGTGGAACGAGCGACGATCACGGTTGTTCCCGAATTCAACGCTGCAAATAGGACGGTCAATAACGCATAGGGTTGGCTTGTTAAGCCAACAGCTGCCACGGCAACAGCCCCGAGGTGTCCGACTAAGATCATCATCACCATTTGGGTTGCATTCATAAGCAGCATTTCTGTCAAAGATGGACCTGCCAATTTGAAAATCATCCGGCGAACAGCTCTATTATCCTGTGGATTTATGGAGGCGGATTCGCTGTGTATCGCCCCATCTGCACTCATGGCCAAACCGCCATTAGATGTTCCATCCAGGCAAATACGCTTTCGTATTGTGCAGCATCTGATCGAATAGTACTTCAGCATCGTGGATATCGATCGTCACAAGCGGATCATTGATAAACGCTTGGAAGGCCAAGTCTTTGTCCTTCTGAAGAGCTGCCTTCAGAATAAGCTCTTGATTCATCGTATGCTGCAGAACCAGATTATTAACTGCCAACGGAAGCTCACCAGCGTACACCGGGCGCAAACTACTTGCAGAGAATACTGCATTCGTTTCAACAACTGCCCCCAGCGGAATTCCCTTCATTTGACCAACGTTAGGAACGTTAATATTAGTTACAAATTGCTCTAGTCCGATCAGACCTTTTAATTGTCTAACTTCTTCTTCGCCAGACGCTTTGAGCGGCAACTTCTCCTCGCCACTCAGCAGCTTCCCGTAAAACAGCTCCGTTGCAGCATGCTTCTCAACACGACTTTGGACCGTCGTTAAGCCGAACTTCCAGGATCGCACCGTCTCTGGATCTTTCAAATACCAAGGAGGCATAAATTCTGCTAGATGGCGATCACCTGCCGCTGCTATAACACCGTAGCGCCGAAACAAATCAAACTTCACGCGGTTAGCCGCCGTATAGGTGTTCGCCACCCAAGCATCTTTGTTGTGTTCAAACCCGGATTCATAATATGTATCAACAAATTTGCGATACATCGGAAGTAAATCCCTATTGTGATACGTCGCTTGATCGATCCAAGTAAAATGGTTAATCCCCAGCACATTCACCTTCACTTGATCGCGATGTACACCCTCAATTCCTTCCATATCGCGAAGCATGCGAATCAATAGCCCTTGCACACCAAAAATTTCATGGCAGCAGCCAATCGCTTTAATTTTGGGAAATACTTCGTAAAGTGTCCATGTGCAAAGTGTCATTGGGTTCGTATAATTAAACACCCAGGCATCAGGGCAATATCGTTCGATCGCTTGTGCAATTTCTACATACATCGGAATGGTGCGTAGTGCTCTAAGCAGTCCTCCAGGGCCTGTCGTATCACCGACCGCTTGGTAAATGCCGTATTGTTCAGGCGCATGGACATCGGACGCCATTTCCTCGAAGGTGCCAGGAAGAATCGAGATAAAAACAAAATCGCAGCCATGCAGCGCCTCTTGCAGCGTCGGATACGCCTTGTACGTCCATTTCGATATCGTCTCTGGATAATCAGAAACTGAGTTACCTAATTTTTCATTATTTTTGGCTTTCCCATAGTCAAGATCATACAAGCGAATCGTTCCCGACAATTGACCATCCAGCGCCAAATCGGCAATCAGATTTTTAGCCCAATACATCGAACCGCCGCCAATATAAGCAATTTGAATATCGCTGACCTTTTCATGAGCAAATTTCATGTTGCGCCTCCTCCATCATGTAGAACCGTCTTGCATTCGCTACAAGTATAGAAAACAAATCCATTTTAGAGGATGGCAAAAATTAAGTGGGGTTGTGATTTTTTACACTTTTCTCCCAAGCATACTGAAAAACGCCAGCCCTCACTTGAGGACTGGCGTTTATATGAAGTACATAAGAAAATTGAACAAATACAGTACCGATTTCATATAAAATAAGCGTATCTAGGTTCCCCTTCATTGCGCTTATGCTTACAGCAGCCGCTGTAAGCGCAAGATCGTAAACCGGTTGCGCACGAACAGCGCATCCTGCAGCGACGCCTCCACCAGCGCTGGCTCCACGCCGAGCTGGTCCGGCGTCGCCGGCCCTTGCACCGCCGCGAGCCACGCAGCAAGCTGCTCAGGCGGCGGAACCGCGCGGGCGATGCTGGCTTCGGCCATGGCCCCGTAGGCCGCCCGGATGCGTTCCGCATCCGTCTGCGCACTCGGGGCCTGCCCTTGCGCTAGGCGCGCAGCGGCCTCATCGGCCGTGAGCGGGAGCAGCGCCTGATAGCGCTGCGCCATGAGCACGGTCGCGACGCCGACCTTCGCGCCGTGCAGCAGCGCCCGGCGGCGCTGCTGCAGAAGCACCATCTCCCAATAATGGGAGAGATGGTGCTCAGCCCCTGAGGCCGGCCGCGAGTGGCCGACCAAGAGCATGGAGAGGCCGGATAGGAGCAGGCCTTCCATCAATCGACGCATGCCTTATGCTTGCCGAGCATGTCGCCGACGCCGGCAGCTATCATGGCTTGCGGCGCTGCTGCAAGTAGGCCCAAGTCAGCGAAGATCGCCTCAGGCGCTGAGCAAGGTATCGTCTTCTTGAAGCCACGGACGATGAGCGGAGCGCCTACAGAGGCAAATCCGTCAACCGATGGTGCCGTCGGTACAGAAAGAAATGGCCGTTTCGTACGATGACTAACGAAACGCACGATGTCATGAATCGTTCCTGAGCCCACGGCGATCAACTCCTTCGACGTCAGTGATGTGTCTACCATCAATTGAACGATAGCTTGCTCGTCAGCTGCTACTTCCCCCATCTCATTCTCTCGAATGACACAAGTGTCTACCCTTCACCTGACCATCTTCTAACAGGGAGGCAGGGAGTGCAGCCTGTCACCAGCCACAGCGTACGTGTTCGCATCCGCAACAAGCGTTATTTCTTCATAGCCCGCTTCCCTTACATAATCAACTACTTCAGATAAAGCATCTCGTTCTATGACAATACGGCGAATCGGAATCTCATGCTTTTGCCCGCAGGCGCACGCAAACCTTTTACCCAACCATTCATTCAACAATTCACTCAAAACTCTCATCTCCTAACCTGTGCGTACAAGTTATTCTCCCACCTATTCTAGCGCAACCTATGCTATAATAAAAGCCATTCTAACAGACTTTTTGCACGAAAAGAGGAGAAAGAAACCCTCATGCCGATCCAGACCGAAACCGAGCTGTATGCACCGATTAAACACTTCTTCGAGCAGCGTGGCTATACCGTTCGTGGAGAAGTTAAGCACTGTGATTTAGTAGCAATTCGAGGCGATGAGCCTCCGGTTATCGTTGAATTAAAAAAGAGCCTTAATATCCCGCTCCTTGTACAAGGCATTGAACGGCTGCGGCTAACGCAAGACGTCTATGTAGCCTTCGAGCTGCCTAACAAAGGAAAAGCCCCCCACCGTTTACAATGGGAGGATATTCGTCGACTTTGTCGCATGCTGGGGCTTGGCGTTTTGACAGTCCAATTCTACAAACGCAAACAGCCCACAGTTGATCTCGTCTGTGAGCCTACTCCTTATACATTACGCCCCAATAAAAGGGCTTCCGGAAAGCTAATGACCGAGTTCCATGAGCGCAGCGGCGATTATAATGTCGGCGGCAGTTCTCAGCAGAAGTTAATGACCGCCTACCGTGAGAAATCGTTGCACTGCGCCTATTTGATGCAGCAGCACGGTCCACTAAGTCCACGCAAACTGCGCGAGATGACCAGCAATATGAACGTGAGCTCACTTCTGCAGCAAAACTACTACCGTTGGTTCGTCCGACAAAGCCGAGGCATCTATCATCTTACACCCGGCGGCGAGAAAGCCTTAGTCGAGTATGCACACGTAGTGACAACTTTAAAGGGGTTAACCTGAGATAGTCGATTTTTTCGACTATCTCTTGTTTTAGACCCCGATTCCACGCGTGATAGTCGATTTTCCCGACTATCTCCTTGCTATAGAACTCGTTTCCACGTGTGATAGTCGATTTTTTCGACTATCTCCTTGCTTTAGACCCCGATTCCATGCGTGATAGTCGATTTTTTCGACTATCTCCTTGCTTTGGGCCTCGTTTCCACGCGTGATAGTCGATTTTCTCGACTATCTCCTTGCTTTAGACCTTGCTTTAGACCCCGTTTCCACGCGTGATAGTCGATATTTTCCACTATCTCCTGCAATGGACCTCAATTCAAGCGAAGCACTTACTTTTTCAGCGGGATGCCTTCCTAAGACCTTATCACAACCAGATGCACATTCGCCTCTTCATTCATTCTTAGCAGCGCCTTGTTGATCCAAATGGCCGCCTGTGAACCTTCGCCCATCGCGATCGTCACTTGCTCCGCATGAACGCCAACATCACCAGCCGCCCAGACGAACGGAACACTCGTCATTTTACTGCGAGGATCGGTCATCACATGCCGATTCTCCATGCGTTCTGCACCCAACTGACGAGCCAGATCCGATTTCACTTCATTCCCCCCGAAAGCAATAAAGCCTCGTTCCGCTTCTAGGCGACTGCCATCTCGAAGCACCACTCCCTTGAATTGACCCGGTGAATCGACTACAATTTCTGCAAGATCTTCTGTTATATAGGTAATGCCTTTGTTCTTCATTTCCATAAGAAGCTCACTCTTCACAGCTCGATGTTGGTGATTCACATACGTCATGTGTTCGGTTCGATGACGAAGCTTAATAGCCATAGCTGCCCCTGCATCACCTGAGCCCATCACTAGCGTATGTCGATCCTTGATCTCATAGCCGTCGCAATCGGGACACACGTATACGGTTAAGCCCAAACATTCTTTGAGGTTCGGGAGTTCAGGCATCCGATCCATTAAACCTGTTGCCAGCAGAAGCGTCCTCGCTTCATAGCCTCGGCCACTTTTGCCCCATAGCTCGAAGCCATCACCGATTCTTTCTTTGGCGACAGCCTGCACAATTTCATCTTGAACAAAAGCAACCCCTAATCGCTCAGCTTGCAGCCTGCCTAATCGTCGCAGCTCTTCCCCCGATATTCCATCTGGCCAACCTAGAATATTATGATAGCTCTTGCATAGGGTAGAACGGCCGTAACCTGCGTCAACCACAAGTACCTTATGTTCATATCTACCTAATTGTATCGCCGCTTGAAGCCCTGCAATGCCTCCTCCGACGATCAGAATATCTACTTTCTCCATTTGCACAATGCCCCTCTTCTCCAATTCACTACCTTCTAGGATAACCGAATTCTGGCACAATCATCCTTTTAGAGGTTGTTAAAGAAAAACGTCTACGCCGTCCTTCTTATACGGTAGCGTTTCACAAGAAATATAACCTTGTACCGGCTATTCGAATGGGAAAAGGACAATAGCAACTGCCTACACTGGGTGTTTTTGAATTCCCAGACTAGACTGGCGTGTGCTGAACGAGCATGCCTATCGATTCTTGATCGACCAGATCAAGCCAAATTGCGTCAAAGCGGCAAACAGCAGGATCCATGGAATAAGTCCGCTATCCAAATCGCTGCCAAAGGTAATGAGCGCAAGAATGGAAATAACCCGCCCCACATTTAAGAAAAATTCCCGAACGACTACGCTTTCGACCTTTAATTCCCCCTTAAGAGGAAGTCTCGCAATGAGGCTATAATAGTAACCCGTCATGGTATTCCCTTGCAGCGGAGCAAAGATGGAGTACAGAATCATAAAGCCGACCACAGACCACACATTTAAACTTCCTATAATACAAGTGACCCCAACGAGGTAACCCGCTGTCGAAATGGTCAAATACATCCTTGCCCTGCCCGCGTTCGCGTACTTTGAAATAAAGATCCCCATGACGATACTTAAACTCGAATAAAGGACACCAAGATAGCCGACCAAATCTTCCCGCGGCAGTACTTTGAATAAGAGAATGTTTGGTAGAAACAACATCGTACCTTGGAGCAAGCCCATACCAAAGAAGCCAAGCAGCGCTTTCGACCACTCTTGCTTTTTCTTCATAATAAGTCCTGTGTATTTCAAATAATACACACGATGATGCCCGCCTGACGCCTTAATTTTCATAGAAATGATCGCGGCCAACAGGAACATGAAGAAAGCAATGGAGAAGACGATGGTATATCCGCTTAAGCCTTCTTTCAACCGAATGATGAAACCAGCAAGTGCTGGTCCTGCAAGCGTAGCCGCCGTGAAGAACATCATATTGAAAGCGAGATACCGAATCCGATTCTGCTCCGTCGACACATCATACATCAGTGTTAAATAGCCCACCCAGTAGAAAGCGCCAGCTAATCCATTAAATATGGCAAAAAGCACATAATAATCGACCAACCGCTCCCCAGCAATGCTCACACTTAAATAGAAGAGACCAATCAGTACGATACCTAGACGGTACGCTACCATACGATCCTTCTTCTTAATCATATACCCGCCAATGGCGAACCCTATTGGTGTTAGGATGTACACGATCATGCTGTAGGTTCCATTCACGACAACACTATGCGTTAACCGCCACAAATATAAATTGAGAAACACCCCTGACATGGAAGCACCAAATTGAAAAATGGAATGAATAAGTAAAGAAATGACAGCTTCGCGTGACAATCTTTTCTCACGTGGCATGGTGATATTCCCTGTACCCCGCAGCCAAGCTCTAATAGTAAAATTCATGGTAAACCCCCAGTCCTCTTCATTGTAACAGCCATTGCCACATCTGTTAAACAGCAAAAAGCCTCAGCATTGGCGCTGAGGCTTGATGTACGTCTAGATTCGGGTTACTTCTTAAGGCTATCCCATGTTTTCTGGAATTCTTCCAACATTTGATCCTTTGTATACTTCTTAGCAACATAACCTTGCATGATATCGCCGAATTTCTTACTGGATGCTTCTCCACCTGGGAATTTGAACCAGTTCCAGCTCAATGTTTTGCCAGCTTTGCTGTAAGCGATAATGTCTGCTGCTAATGGTCCAAGTACTTTCTCGTCAGCAGGAATGGATTTGAAAGCAGGGATAAACTTGAATTCGTCTGTGATATATTTCTTACCGATATCGGAGCTAACCATCCAGTTCAAGAATTTCTTAGCTTCGTCTTTAACTGCCGAGTTTTTGTTGATAACCCAGTTATTCGGTACGCCTACGAACAATTTATCGTTCGCTGTAGCATCATCACTGATCGGCATTGGCAAGAAGCCAATTTTGATATCAGGGTTTGTTTTTGTAATTTGAACTTGTGTCCAGTTACCTTGTTGCGTCATAGCTGCTTTACCCGTTGCGAAATCCGTTACTTGAGTATTGTAGTCGGTTTGCAGAGGGTTTTTGTTGCCATATTGCAATTGCAGGTCGAACAATTTCGCCCATTGGTTGAACACTTCGTTACCTGTAATCTTCGCTGTACCTTTGTTCAAGCCATCGATGAAAGCATTCGGATCCTTCTGATAAGCAAATGGAAGGTTCACGAAATGGTTTCCAAGTACCCACCACTCGGCATATCCTGTTTCAAAAGGAGTGATTCCCGCATCTTTCAATTTTTTAGCCGCTGCTTCTAATTGAGAGAACGTTTTTGGAAGCTCTGTGATGCCCGCTTTGGCAAACAGATCTTTATTGTATTGGAAGCCATATCCTTCAAGATTAAGTGGTTGACCGTATAGCTTTCCACCCTTCGTCATTGGCTCTTTCGCAACATCAACAAGATCTTTTACCCATGGTTGATCGGATAGATCTTCCAAGTTATCGATCCATTTATCTAGGTCTGTGAAACCACCGTTGTTGAAGATATCCGGTTTGTCACCTGCGTTAAACTTCGCAAGTAGCGCTGCACCGTAGTCAGCTCCACCGCCGACAGTGTCGACTTGAATTTTGACATTCGGATTCAGCTTCTGATATTCTTGCACCATTTTACCAAGCTGATCTGCGATCTCAACTTTGAATTGGAAGATTTTAATGGTAACTGGCTTGCCGCTAGCAGCAGGCGTTGTTGTCGCTGTTGATGCACCTGTAGTTGGAGCAGGACTTGCTGTCTCTTCTTTTTTCCCGCAACCAGCTGCTAGTACGGATAAGGATAATACTGCTGCCACTGAAACCATTGTTAATTTTTTCATG
This sequence comes from Paenibacillus sp. Soil766, assembly GCF_001428105.1. Classification (GTDB taxonomy): domain Bacteria; phylum Bacillota; class Bacilli; order Paenibacillales; family NBRC-103111; genus Paenibacillus_E. The sequence goes on from NZ_LMSJ01000058.1 coordinate 210,410, forward strand.
TAGGTAATGCCTCCCTTTATCTTGTATCCTCATTTGAACTCGCTTACTTGATCTTGCCTTGCTTGCTTACTTCCTTACATGACTTATTGTAAACACTTACATCCTGGCTTAACACCGAGTATATTGAACATAAAGGTGGAATATCTTGCACATATTTGCAATTATGTCACCCTTTTACTGAACCCGCCGTAATCCCTTCTACAATGTGCTTCTGCAAGAATAAGAAGAAAATGACGATCGGCAATACGCTGAGTGTTAACCCTGCAAGAGCTAAATCCCACTGCTTCGTATATTGTCCAAAGAACGAGAAGGTGGCTAGCGGAATGGTCCGCAGCTCTGGATTGCCTAGGACAAGAGATGGAAGTAGATAATCATTCCAAATCCATAAGCTGTTCAAAATGATGATGGTAATCGACATTGGCTTGAGCAGTGGAAATACAATTTTCCAAAACACGCCGTATGCTGAGCTGCCATCTACTTTGGCTGACTCCTCAATTTCCAGTGGAATCGATTTGATGAAGCCATGATACAAGAACACATTTAAGGAAACGCCAAATCCATAATAACAGGCAACCAATCCTAGCTTACTATCCATAAAGCCCACTTGGCTTGCTACACGAACAAGCGGAATCATGATCGACTGGAATGGAATAACCATGGCAGCCACGAATGCTAAGAAAACAAGATTATTGAATTTACTTGCTTTTCTCACCATGCGATATGCCGCCATTGAGGAAATGACCACAAGCCCTACATTAGCCAAAACGGTAATGAATAAGGAGTTGAAGAACGCCTTCGGGAACTTCATAATGCTCCACACTTTGGTGTAATTATCTAGATAGAGTGAGCTTGGCAGTTTCGCCGTATTCGCTGCTAATTCAGGAAATGTCTTTAATGAATTCGCAATGACAAAGTAGAACGGAATCAAGAACAGTAACGCAACTAGAATGCCCAGAACTTCAAGGGCGAATAATCGTCCTGTATACTTTTTCACAGTAGCCATTAGACCTCAACCTCCTTGCGCTTGGTGTACATCACTTGGATGGTTGAAATGATGGCAACCACGATGAAGAATACGAGAGCCTTGGCCGTTCCTAACCCATACCGATTGTTACGGAAAGCTTCTTGGTAGATATTGATGGAAACCGACTCTGTGGAATTGAACGGTCCGCCTTTGGTTAAAGAGAAGTTCAAGTCGAAGATTTTGAATGACCACGAGATCGTCAAGAACAAGCACACAGTGACGGCAGGCATAATAAGTGGCACGATGATGCTTCGCAGCACTTGCAAGCGGGATGCGCCATCTATATAAGCTGCTTCTAGCATATCCTTCGGAACATTCGACAAGGCGGCTATGTAAATAATCATGAGATATCCAGCGCCCTGCCACACACTAACGATCACGATTGCCCAGAAAGCTGTCGGTGAATCACCTAACCAAGGCAGTTCGAAGAAACCGATACCTGTGAGATTTCCAAGAGTTGCAAACCCTTTGACAAAGATAAACTGCCAGATAAAACCGAGCAATAACCCCCCAATTACGTTTGGCATAAAAAAGATCGTGCGCAATACATTTCTTGTTTTCAGTGCTTGCGTGAGCAGTAAAGCGAGTAGGAAGCCAACGAGGTTCGTCAGAATCACGTTCGTCACGGTCAAGCGTGATGTAAAGTTAAAGGCATTGCGATAATCCTTATCATGGAATAAGATTTGTTTGAAATTCTCAAGTCCATTGAAGGTTACTTTGGTTGTTACGCCGTTCCATTCGGTAAACGAGTAATAGATGCTCATCAGAAATGGAATCAAGACCACGATGCCAAAAAAGACTAACGCAGGTCCGATAAATACCCATTGCTGAAGCCATCCGGAAAGCATTCTTTTTGTTTTCACTGGGAAGTCCCCCTTACCATTCTGCTACTATACCCCAAGTATAGAGTGCCGCAGTACCCCAAAACACAGACGATGGTGACGCATTAGGTGGAATTTGTTGACCTCTCCTGCTACAATGTAGGGGAAAATCCCATTATAGAAACCGAGCTGATGAAGTCTGATACGACACAGTATTCGCAATAAATTGATCTTATTTTTGCTGATTGCCACACTTGTACCTTTCTTAACCTCCCTTGTCGTCTCCTATTACTTCACCAAACAGAAGGTAACAGAAGATACGCTGACCAACAATTCCGCCCTACTTTCACAAGGTAAAACGAATCTCGTGAACTATTTGGATGGGGTGGTTCAAGCCTCCTCTACCATTTACACAGGCAGGAATATTGCTGAGCTAGGCCAATTTTATGAGATCATTCAAACGCAGCCCGAGATTAACTATCAGAGCGATAAAGTGATCAAAAGCGGTCTGCAGGTCATGTCCCATTCGGTTAAAGAAATCAAACAAATTTACCTGTATGCCTCCGTTAGCAACAGTTCTTTTCTTACCCACAATGACATTCAAGTGAGCATGGCTGGTAAATATGAGGGATTGCAGCCGTTCCCTGCGGGCAAGCTTGTGTATTTCGAAATAAAGCATGTGAACAATTTGTACGGCATGTCACTCTCTGCATATTCTAACCCAACGCCAGTTATTTCTATGCACCGTAATATCATGTACTCGCCTAGTAATCAATCTATTGGTGAACTTATTATTGATTTAAATTTGGACCTCGTTTCCGATATTTCTCAGGGTTTATTCACCCATGATCAAGAGGAACTCTACATATTAGACGAAACGGGACGTATCGTGTTCGGTCCAGATCCAAGCAAATGGGGACTTCCATTAGACGGTAATTGGGGTGATGAAGCCGTTCACAGTACACTTGACAAAGGCAGCTATGAATGGTCGAAAGGTGCTTTTGCAGGAATTAATATGTATGAGAAAATGCGTACAGACTATCTGAACTGGACGATTGTGAAACGTCTTCCGTATGAACAGCTCACCAAGAATGCTCGTCAATTGACTTTCATTAATGCCCTTATTCTTTCGTTCTCTATGCTAATCGTCATGGCAGGAACGGTATATATTAGTATTCGTTTCACGGCTCCTATTAAGCAATTAATTCGTTACATTACACGCATTCAAACGGGACAAGCTGGTCTAGGTGATCATCAGAGCGATATTGAGTTGGCACGGGTTGACGAAATGGGGATACTCGCGAACCGCTTCCATGGGCTTATGCAAGATTTGAATCAAATGGTTATGCGCGAATATCGGTTAGAGCTAGCCAATAAATCGAATCAACTGATGGCACTTCAAGCGCAAATTAATCCGCATTTCCTGAATAATGCCTTGCAATCGATCGGAACATTAGCCCTGCAGCATGAAGCACCTAAGATCTACACCCTCATTAATTCGTTAGCGAAAATGATGCATTACAGCATGAACACGAACGAATCTGTCGTTCCTCTTCGCAAAGAAATCGATCATATTAAAGCTTATTTGGAGCTTCAGAAGCAGCGTTTCGAACACCAATTTGATATTGTCTATGCGATTGAAGAAGGAACTGGGGCCTTTTCTATTCCTAAAATGATTCTTCAACCGCTTGTCGAAAATTATTTCAAGCATGGTTTCAAACCTAGCCATTCGCAAGACGTTGGTCTGTTGCACATCGAATCTGAGAAGTTGACAACTCCTGAGGGAGACTACTTGAAGCTCACCGTAGCGGATAATGGGATTGGAATGACGGAACAACGCATCCTTGAAGTCCGTAGTCGACTGAAAGCACCCTCTGTTGCAGATGATTCCTATATTGGCTTACGTAACGTCCTGACGCGTATCCAGCTTTATTTCAGTGATGATGCAACCTTGGAAATTGACCATGTCCATCCCCAAGGTGTGCGAATTGTTATCCATATACCGATGAAGAAGGGAGTTACCCCATATGAAAGTACTACTCGTAGATGATGAGAAGCACGTACGCGATGCCATCCGATTACTTGTGAATTGGAAACAATACGGGATCGATACCATACTAGAAGCGTCTGACGGGGAAGCCGCGATTGCACTGGTGAGCAGTGAACATCCCGAGATTATTATGACCGATATGATGATGCCCATCATGAATGGCGTCAAGCTGTTAGAGTGGCTGCATCGCCATGCACCTGATGCCAAGACCATCGTCATAAGCGGCCATGACGACTTCTCTTTACTCCGGCACACGGTGAAGTATGGCGGAACGGATTATATTTTGAAACCGATTGATCCGGATCAGTTGAACGAAGCGTTGGACAAAGCCATTCAAACCTGGCTCAAGGATGAAGAGCAGAGGCATGCGAATCGCGAGCTGAATATCGAGGTAAATCAATTCAAACCTATTTACTGGGACAAGCTGCTCTCAACATTAATTGCTGAGCCTGGCACCTATGAGCCCGTGGCTGACCAGTTGGAGCGCGAACTTCATTTACCCAGAACCGTTACTGCCTGCCGTGTTGCTATTCTTTCACTAGATACGATGGAAGCTAGCATTAAAAATAAATTCAGTCAAAATATCGATCTTCTTCTATTCTCGCTGATTAATATTTGCAACGAATTTCTTGTTTCGCATAAGCGCGGCTACGCCTTCCGGCATTTGCATAATTCGAATGAAATTATCCTTCTCTTATGGTCTTCTCCATCCAGCGCAGAAGAACTGTTAGTGACGATTAATGATGGTATTCGCACCGCCTTGCATGCCCGCGTAGATTTCGGGATAGGAAGCAGCCACAACTTCCCTAGTCAATTGAAGCTATCCTATCAAGAGGCGCGAGACGCACTGCGGCAGCGTAATCTGACAACCAAAGAAACGTGGATTCATACGAATTGGATCCCGAGCAAGGGATCCCAGCAAACGCTGACTTTTTACCAATTTGAAGAACAAATTCTTCTAGCTCTTCGCAGCGGGAATGTCGAGCAGATTCAGGATATCGTTCAGATCTGGATGGATGCCATTAAGAGTTGTGAGGTCATTACCCCTGCGCAGCTTGAGCATTGGTGGGGAGAATATCGGGTTATGATGCGACGCTGGATCCAGCAATTGGTTCCAGATAGCCGTGAGGAAGACATCCAACCGTTGCTTCTTGAGGATAGCGCAGCCGCAATTATTACGCTGGACGAGAAAGGCCTATTGTCCCTCTCACTCTGGCAGCAAGAGCTGACTCGCAGCCTTATACAAGTATCCAAGCTCCATCTGGAGAGCCAACATAAAGATAACAATGTGATTTTTGAAATCGCCAGCTTTCTAGAAAAGCATTATCATGAAGATATTTCGCTTGCGGATATTGCCAGCCGTTTCTATCTCAGCCGCGAGTACATCTCCCGTAAGTTCAAACAGGAGTTTACCGTCAATCTCTCTGATTACTTAGGTCAAATCCGGATGAGCAAGGCCAAAGTGCTGCTCTGCAATCCGAATCTTCGCATTTCTCAAGTTGCTGAGATGGTTGGTTACCAAGATGAGAAGTATTTCAGCAAGGTTTTCAAAAAAATGTCGGGCATGACCCCCGGTGAATATCGAAAAACAGCGAATTCTATCTAAAGTTCCGAGAAAATAATGGAATATGCTATACTAGTAGCAAGAGGTGATTTTCATGAGTATGCCCATTGAGAGCGCAACGGCGAATTCTTTTCCCCGCACGTCGAAAGCAACCAGGGTCAAGAAGAAAACGTATGTCTTCCTATTCGTGGGTTGGGTCATGCTGATCGCAGTCGGAGTAACAGCTACGATGATGTACACTGAGCATCTGAGGCAACAAATATCAACCGATATCGCACAGCAAACCCAGCAGCAATTACAAGTCATTCAACAAGATTATCAGAATCAAGTCTCTCAATTGAAAGATAGTGTATCTTCCGATATGAAGACTTTGCAGGCCAAGGTAGATTCATTGAATGAATTACTGGCATTCACCAAGGATAGCGCTAACAGCAAGACCGATAATAGTAATCAACTTTATACCCAGCTCGCTGACGTGAAGAAGAAATTGGATGAGCTGACCAAAAATCTGGATGTGTTGAAATAATGACAGCGAATTCGATACAGCAAATCAATCGTCTTATGTTGCTGGCCTGCGCCCCTTTCCTAGGGATGCTGATTTGGCTGCTCTTCGTCTCCCTGCATATTTCCATTCCAGTGAAGTCTCCAGTTGCTTCGACACCGATCAATCTTGCGCAAGAGACAACTATGCTAAACGGCTTGTTGACGCAAGCGAATAATGATGCGGTCCAAACAAAAACCATTATTCAGCAGTACTTCCAGCTGTACGAGAAAAGCACGGCAGAAGTAACAGCCATGCTCCAAAGCGCGACTTCCCAAATCGCCAAACCCGGACTTATCTATGATGCACGGATTACAGCCAAGCTTGGCAGTCCAATCCGCCAGGCCACATCTGGCAATATCGACATTCAGCTGTTCGCTTTGAATGAAAAACATTATTCAGGTTATGCTCTTAAAGTGAACCTCAAAAGCGATAAAGCGATCAAGCTCGTATTGGGGAATGATAAGCTCGGCTCCAGTGAAACGACGTTGGCTGCAGCTTCGCGCTATGGCGCCGTTGTTGGCATTAATGCCGGCGGCTTCGCAGACGATAACCGTGGTAAACGCTATCCGCTCGACACAACCATGATGAACGGGAAGTATGTCAACGGCTTCTTCCCCACCAACAATGACACGGCCTTCATCGGCTTGAACAAAGAACGTAAACTGATCGGCGGCAAGTTCAGCTCCCAGTCAGAGCTCGATAAGCTGAACCCGTTGATGGGTTCGACCTTCGTCCCTGTACTGATGAAGAATGGCAGCAAAACGTCCATTCCGTACCAATGGCAGAGCTCACCAGCAAGAGCAGCACGAACCGTGATGGCAAACTATAAGCATGACCAACTCTTATTCCTTGTTACAGATGGCTACGATGAGAGCGGCAATTCGGGCGCTACGCTTGCTGAGTTGCAGGATAAGATGCAGCAATTAGGTGTTGTGGATGCTTATAACTTGGATGGCGGCGGCTCGACTACGCTTGTCTGGGGAGGAAGCGTGATCAATCGTCCATCGGATGGTAGACTCCGCCCGCTTGCTACGAACTTTTTGTTTTTCAAATGACCCAAATTATTCACACAATATTCGTTTCTTTTTTGGAGATGGTTGGGTATAATAAGCCTTAACTATGTTCTTTAACCCTATAGGGGATGCTTACGAAGTCAGTTTTCTGGCGAAAACTTTTAGGAGGTGCAGCAATGTTCGGTTTATCCACAACATTTTGGCTCGTTAATTCCGTTTTCCTATTATTCATCGTCGCTATGTTGACGGCTTCCTATAACGAAGACAAAACAAAAGGCCTGTAAGCCAAGAAAAAAAGCATCGCCTTCTCCATTGGAGGAAGCGATGCTTTTTCTTTTTTTTAACTACTAGGCTCTCGCCTTAAGCAGGTTCATTTCAGTTACACAAACGCCGCAAATATAACGTTCTTTGAATTCACTGACACTTTCCATGCTACCGCAGAACACACATTTCGGACGATATCTCTCAAGAATGATATGGTCACCCTGTACTAGAATTTCTACAGGATCTCCCTCGTTCATTTGATATCGCTTTCTCAACGATTTAGGTAATACGATTCGTCCCAATTGATCGACTTTACGTACGACTCCAGCTGGCTTCATCATAGGACTTCACCTCTCTTTTCCCAGACGTTTTCTACACTCCCGGCAATTTCACATCGACCAACTTTTCCATATCGAGCTTACCGATACTATTCGCCGTGAATTATAAAATTCCTTCTGCGAAAGCCCCAAAAACTTTCTTTTCTTGTCAAAAATGTCGGCTGAGCACCAAAAAACATAGGACGCCGGTCTTCCTACTCGAGACCTACAAACCCCGTTTGGCGTAATCCTTCATATAAAATAATAGCTGCAGAGTTAGAAAGATTTAATGATCTTACGTTATCTGACATTGGCAACCGGATTAAGGTGTCCGGATGCTGACGCAGCAGCTCCTCTGGCAGGCCTTTGGTCTCTTTACCAAACACGAAGAAATCACCATCTTGGAAAGCAAAATCCGAATAACGTTTGCTAGCTTTCGTCGATGCAAAGAAGAATCTATGGCCTTCGTACGCCGTCATCACTTCATCGAAAGAATCGTAATAGTGAATCTTCACTGAGTGCCAATAATCTAAGCCAGCGCGCTTCAGCGTCTTATCATCGGTGTCAAAGCCAAGGGGTCTTACTAGATGAAGATGAGCACCTGTTGCAGCACATGTGCGTGAAATATTGCCTGTGTTTGCAGGAATTTCGGGTTCTACTAATACAATATGAAAAGCCATCTTTATACATTCACCTCATTATCTATCCTATTATAACCTGTGCCCGATTGCAATTTAACACTGGGTTAACTTTATCTTAATATCGCGATGATAGTGGTACGTCATACTAGAGTTATCCTTCATTAAAAGGAGCCTTGCTAACAATGAAAAAGAAAATATTAATTGTTGATGACGAACCTTCCATCTCCATGCTTATTGAATTCAACCTGAAGCTTGCCGGCTTCGAAGTACATTGTGTATTCGACGGAGAAGCAGTATTCGGTGCGATTCAATCGTTCCGCCCCGACCTCATTGTCCTTGATCTCATGCTGCCCAAGATGGACGGCTTACAGGTATGCCGCAAGCTGAGAAGCCAGAATAACCTCGTTCCCATTATTATGTTGACAGCCATGCAAGATCTTACTGATAAAATAGCCGGTCTGGACAATGGTGCAGATGATTACATGACAAAGCCCTTCTCACCGCTCGAGCTGGTCTCTCGCATTCAAGCAATTCATCGCCGCATCCAGACCCTGCCTTCTACGACGGAAGAAGCGCCGATTGCGATCGGCCAAATCTCTGTCAAAGCAGAACAACGCGAAGTGACGATGAATGGCGCACCTATCGAGCTAACTCCGAAAGAATTCGAACTGCTGCTTTTCCTCTGCAAGCATCGAGGGAAAGTGCTTAGTCGCCAACAACTGCTGCACGGCGTGTGGGACTATCACTTTCTTGGGGATACACGCATCGTTGATGTCCATATCTCTCATCTCCGTGATAAGATCGAGCAGAATGCACGTCACCCGGAATACATCATGACTATCCGCAACGTCGGATATAAATTGACTGAGCCTGTTAGTAAGGAGTCATACGCTTAAGTATCAGGGTTTCACACCTTTCTTTGTTTGCATGGTTGTTGGATACTTCCATGATGCCAAACAAAGAAAGGTGTTTTTATTGTCAACAATAGCAAACTTCTGCGTCAACCCTTATCGTTACAAGGCGGTCGACTCCACTCTCTGCGTACCACACACATGCAACCAACTCAGACGAGGCCACATGCTTGGGTAGGCATAGATGAACATCGGTTTCATTGCTTGAGTCTCCCTTTTGCTGCCAATGAGAAATAGATCAAGAACACAAAGATCACCACAGCAATAAACCCAAACCCACCGAAAAATGTCCATTTTTGCAGAAAAATAACCGAATCCCATCCCGATCATACTAAGCGCGGCATTCTCCCCCAGCGACTGAAAAGAACCCAGCGTCGCTCGCATGGACGAGTCAATCCCATGATGCAAATACCCAGCGGTCAGCGGTTCCATTACCCCTGCGAACAAGCATATAAAACCTATCACGGCCAATCCACTATAGTCTCTGACTAGAGCAATATACAGAAAACTAACCGCTAACACTAGAATTGCACTGGTAAGCAAGCACCTGTAGCTAAACCACCTTTTGACCCAGTAAGCCAGAAGATTACCAGGCAGACGGAGCAAGAAAATTGCTGCAGAGAACATCCCGAAATAGAAGACCGGAATGCCTAACCTGTCCAAGTAGGTCTGCCAGAACTCGTCAATAAAGCTAATCGCAGCACCCGTCACCATGCCAGATAATAACACAAGTCTCACACTTGGATGATCGCGAAAAAAGCGCAGCGAAGCCGTCACAAAGGTACGAATAGGAATCGGCTGCTCATCATCTTCGTTTCCTTTTGCCACACGAGGTTCAACTAATGTGAGCGTCAGACACAGGGCAATCACCGCGCTCCCAAGCGAAATCCAGTAATTCAGTTCAAAGTCAAAGCGGCTTCCCAGAACACTTCCACATAGCGCAGCAATCATGATAGAGACAATGTCTAGCGCATTGAGCCGTCCCAGAATCTTCTCAAAAGATTCCTCTTTCCCCTCTGATAAGAGAGAGTCATACAGCAGGGCTTGCTCCGCCCCACTACTCGCTGAGTGTCCCACTGCTGCTAGAAATACTACAAGTGCAAAATGCCAGAATTCCGTCGCAAACACTAATATTAGAAACTCGCAGCACCCCATGAGCGCCGCAACTATGAGCATGTGCTTTCTGCCCCATTTGTCAGCGATAATGCCTGTGGGTACTTCTAAAATAACAATCGTAATCGCGAAAATAATCTCTGTGTACACAACCATCTGAATGGTCATGCCCCGTTCTTCCCAATACAGCCTCTCAATGACATAAGCAGGAATGAGATGGGAAACAAATTGTATCACATATAACTTCCGTATATTTAACATCAAACCCATGTTCAGAACCCCTTTCTTTTCGTAGATTGACGTGTATCAACCTAAGAAAGGAGGTGCTCGTGAACGGCTAATTACTAAGGCTTAACAGGGAGGTCTTGTGTGTGGCATATCATCCACTCCTTTGTAGGAATAATTCTTCTTTCTCCATATTACCATACAGAATTCCGCCTACAACCTCTCTTTAAGTGAGAAAAACTTCTATCGATGTCCTTCGAGGATGCGCGACCGCGTTTTACATGTAGTTTTTATCGCCAATAAGAATTTGTTCTTCCGTGAATAGGAAACTTATAAATTCTTATGTGGTAAAAAAATACACCCCTTAATGTCATCAGTTTACCCAAAAGGGGTTTTCCAATGACGATGATAAGGGGTGTACTTCAGCCTATTTGGATGAGGCTTCTTACTATTGACCTTTCAAGTCTGCTGCGGCTTGCTCAGCTTGCTTGTGTTCCAGTGATTCGGTCAAACGCTCTTTACTCATGAGGACCGCTGCTACGACAGCCAAAGCCGTAGGAATCAGCGCCCACATGAATGTATAGGCAATCGAGGATGATAAACCAGCTGTAATTTTATCTAGGATAGGTGTAGGGATTTGGGCACGCATTTCTGGTGCCAAGAGCACCCTAGGGTCACTAAACGCTGGATTGTCAGCCATGTTCCCTTGCCCGCTTCCAGCGAAAACCTCCTCGAGCTTCGCCGTGAAATCATTCCGTTGAATGATTCCGAATAACGTAATCCCTAAAGTCATACCTAAGGAACGTATGAAGGACACGGTTGCATTCACCGAACCACGCTGGGACGGATCGAAGTGATGGATCGCCGCATTGGAAAGAACGGAGAAACTCGCACCGATCCCAACACCAACGACGATCATGCACATTGTCACATACAAGCGGCTTGTATCGGGGTCAAGCTGTGTCAGCATGAACATACCTGCGGCTAGAATCACAACAAAGATCATCATAATGTTACGGTATGGCATCTTATTCATTAAGAAACCGCCGCCTACCGCTGAGAATACAGAACCTACCATCATCGGCAATAAGACGAGTCCAGAGTTCGTTGCTGTTCCGCCAAGTACCCCTTGAATATAAATCGGGATATACACAGATGCCGTGATAAAGCCCATTCCGCTTAATAAACCAAGGGCATTACTCGTTGTAAACAAACGATTCTTAAACATCGGGAACGAAATAATCGGTTCGATTACTTTTCTTTCAATAATGATAAAGCAAATCGTTAGCACGGTGAAAGCTGCAAATAGTCCAATAATTAAGCTGGAATCCCATGCATATTTATTTCCACCAAGCTCGAGGGCAAACATCATGCTGACAACGGCACCAACAAGCGTAACGGCACCCCACCAGTCGATCTTCTGCTTCGTATGAATCGGTGATTCTTTGTAGTAGATCGCAATAAAAATCAAGGCCAAAATACCAAGAGGAATATTGACATAGAAGACCCAATGCCAGTTAATGTAATCCGTAATATATGCGCCAAGCAACGGTCCGAAAATACTGGACAAACCGAATACCGCACCGAATAAACCGCCTAACTTCCCGCGTTGTTCAACTGGTACCGTATCAAACATGATCGTGAACGCAATTGGAATCAACGCACCGCCACCGATTCCTTGTAGCGCGCGGTAGATACTAAGCTGTACAATGCTTTCTGCCGTACCACACAAGATGGAGGCAATTAAGAATACAATTAATCCAAAAATGAAAAATCGTTTACGCCCGAACATATCGGACAACTTTCCAAAAATCGGCATACCTGCCATTTCAGCAACCATATAGGCGGATGTAACCCATACAAACTTATCCAGCCCGCCAAGATCTCCAACAATGGTTCCCATCGCTGTCGCAACAATTGTATTATCCATGGACGCCATTAACATGGCTAAGAGTAGACCTGCTAAGACGAAGCCTACTTTATTATTTGAACTCGTCATTCTTACACATTCCTTTACGATTTGATTTCGCCTTTACACTTTAAACTTACTGGCTTATTACAACTTGCGTGATTGTTTCACAATGGCACCCTTCTTCTTCTCTAGGTGTACCTTGTATTCTACCAGATCAACTTCACAACCAGGACCGATGACAACTTCGTTGCCGCGAACAACCTTCGCTCTCGTGTGCTCCACATAGATATCATCCCCTTCAATAACCGATACCGTTACCTTGGCATGCGGCGAGGGTCTGAAGAACAAGCTAAAAGGATGAAGCAAACTCGCTTTGCGAATTCTAATTTTCTCTCCGCCAATCTCCTTCGCCGTTGAATCTTGGAAAAGCCTGATGTCCATTTCTCCTGCATTGAGCAGTCCGCCAACATCAAACATCCCCTTCAGATTAAACACATCGACTTCGCAGTCCCCTCCTGCAGCTATATGGCCTTTAAGCGCGATCTTGGTACCTTGCATGTGGCCTTTCACTTCAATCGTCCCTGATCCAGTAAGTGAGCCGATTTCTGCATCACCACTGATACTCACCGTCCCCGAATTTTTCATTGTATCGCTTCGAATATTTCCCGTCAATGCAAAAGTGCCTACAACGCCCGCTTCGCTTGCCTGCAAATCACCTTCCATCTCTAATGTTCCGACACATTTCAGTAGCTGGCATTTCGTATCGCCTTCAATGATGCCTTCTCCAACAATTTTCACTCGATCGTAGAGACCTCCTACCGCGGTGGAGCTACCCGTAATCTTCAAATTGCCGAATTGCGAACGTTTGTTTGCATATATTTCCATTGTACCTTAAACCTCCTCTCTTCGCTACACTTTTTCACTGCGTTTCACCTTGGATCGCTTATCTTGCTCAAGCTTTGCCGTATATTCGATGAGTCCAATCTCACAGCCAGGTCCGATTGTAATATCTGCTCCTCTGACTACATCTGCAGTTGTATGCTCCAAGTAAATATGGTCGCCTTCGATTGTTTGAACCGTCAAATGATTACCGATGGCCAGAGGCAGGATCTTCAACCAACGTGCCAAACTAATACCCCGTTGCTTACGTATTTGGATCCGCTCTCCGCCGATCTCTGCGATTTTGCAATAGCCATGCAGAGTAACAAGGATCGTATCTGCATTCAGCGTACCAACTTGCAGATTCCCATTGGCGTTAAACTTCTCCACTTCACAGTTGCCGACTATCGTTGAAGCACCATGTATTTCAAGGCTCTCGCCCGCGTAATTGCCCTCAATCTTGACTTTGCCATGAATTCGGGTTCGATTGGCTTTAAGATCCCCCTGAATCGTTAATGTACCATTCATTTCAGCCGTTTCAGATGTAATATTGCCATTCACTTCTGCTCGCCCATTTAGCGTAAAAACGGAGCATATTACGTCCCCTTCCAGACGACCAATGCCGTCGATTTTAACCGTACGAAAGCCCCCTCCATTCGAAGAACCTATGCCCGAAATTATCAGATTACGCTTCGATTCTGCTATTTGCATCGTTGCCGCCTCCTCACGTTGTCGTTATTTTCAGCTTCAGTTCTTCAATCTTCTTCGCCACCTGCACGCGGAGTACGACCTTCACACCTTGCTCGAAAAACAATTCACTGCCTGTCGTAACGAGTAGAAATAACGTCAAGCCCATCTTACGTATAAAAATCAGATCACAAGGCTTGCCTTCGAACTTGGCATATTGCTCTTTCATCGTCAAAAGCAAGTATTTCCCTTCATCGATGCTCATTTCACCGGATCGCAAGCAATCCTCTAGTAGGAACAGAAACAACGTTTCTTCAAAGCTGTATACCGCGGTCCCTCCCAAAAATGGAGATGCGTAGTCTATTGTTTGCTGAGAAACAATGTTTCGTTTAATTAGCTCTAATTTATCTATTTTCATATCACTTGGCACGATAGAGAACACATCCGCTAATTCATCCAGTGATAAATCATCCTTCATATTTATAATTTTATCTATACGCGCCAGCATCTGCCCTTTTGGAAAGAATGTTTCCTGCCCCGTAAACGCAGATTTACGTATAAACCATTCCTCGGGTACTAAATTTTTGCGTTTCCAACGGTATAATTGCCCATAAGATATGCCCGTTAGCTCGAGAAGCTCTTTCTTCGATATCAATTCTGCATCCAACGTACATCCCTCCTTTGCCATTTCAGTCTAACATAACATTGTTACGCAGTATATCAGCCTTGAGACTGAACTAGACACCAACCTTTCTCCACTGACCACACACTTCTACCTCTCTTCTACTCAAAAAAAACCACCCAGCAATCGCTGAGTGGTTCATTCTTCCTCTATATACGTACTACCTAAAATACAAAATCATCGTCCATCAGAGCCTCAACGTGAATCGTGCGCACATAACCGTTGCCTTTTTTGGAGAAAAAGTCATGCTGCTTCGTCTTCGTGCTCAGTCCGTTCAATACAATCGGGTTGATTTCCTCTTCCGGGAACATCGGTTCAACGCCTAAGTTCATAAACGCCTTATTCGCGTTGTAGCGAAGGAATGCTTTCACTTCGTCAGCGAGACCCAGCGGTCCGTACAGACTATCCGTGTAGCCTTCTTCATTCGCGTGAAGCTCTTTCAACAGCGCACACAATGTCGCGTATGCCTCATCTTGCTCGGCAGGGCTTAGCTCCGCGTAAACCTCTTGTGCCAACACGCCTATGTACAACCCGTGGATGCTCTCATCGCGTAAGATCAAGTCAATGATTTCGCCACTGCTCGTCATTTTACCTTGGCCAGCCAAGTACAAAGGATAATAGAATCCGCTATAGAACAAATAGCTTTCCAGCAAAACAGAAGAAGCCATTGCTAAATACAGCTCTTTGGTCGTATTAATATTTTCATAGTAATGTGAAATCTTGTTCGCCTTAAACTGCAAGTGTGGATTGCGCTCCACCCATTGGAACAGCTCGTTAATCTCTTCTGTCGTAGACAGGGTAGTGAAAATCGAACTGTAAGACTTTGCATGGATCTGCTCCATCATCCCCATGAAGCTAAGTACAGCCTTACGCTGCAACCCATCAACATGCTCAAGGATCTTAGGCATTCCAACGCCGCCTTGCATCGTATCTAGCAAAGTCAAGCCGCCAAGCACCTTCATATAGAGATCACGTTCCACGTTACTCAGGGTAATCCAGGACATTTTATCATCAGACAGCGGAATCTCTTCATCTGTCCAAAATTGCATAATATTTTGATTCCAGAACGTTATTGTAAAATCATCATCCGGCCGGTTCCAGTTCACCGCTTTTTTGACGATCGGCTTATTGATAGTTGGTGCACTTGTCATGAATGGGTATCCCCTTCCGAATTATACCGAGCAGCTTACACATTCCTCAACGGACAGCTGATTGGTTCGTGTGTAGTAGAGCGATTTAAGTCCTTTATGTGCCGCATACAGGTATAATCTAGCAAGTTGTCTTGTGGAAACATCACTGTTTACGTGTAAAATGGTCGAGATCCCTTGATCCACATGCGTCTGAATCTCCGAAATAAGATCAAGAATTTTGAACTGATCCATTTGATAAGCGGATTTATAATAGAAGAAATTGTCACGAGCCATGAATGGCATCGGATAATACGTTGTCGAGTTCGCGTACGTACGTGTCTCAATCGGTTCAACAATTGGCATAACGCTGGATGTTGAATTTTGGATATACGAGATGCTTTGCGTCGGCGCTACAGCCAAACGGTAAGCATGGTACAGACCGTGCTTCTGAACGTCAGCCTGCAAAGCTTTCCAATCACTAGGCGACGGGATCGGCATGCCTTCAAATAATGCTTTCACTTTATCTGAGAGCGGACGGTAATCGATTTCTGTGTAACGGGTAAAATAGTTCCCATTCGCATACTCCGATAGCTCGAAGCCTTCGAACGTTTGCCCGGATTCTTTGGCAATCTCCATACTTTTTTCGATGGAATAGAAATTCATCGCTGCAAAGAAGGTGCGAACGAAATCCTTCGCTTCAGCACTCTCATAAGCAATTTTGTTCTTGGACAAATAGCCGTGCAAGTTCATCACGCCAAGACCGACAGAATGCAGCTCACGGTTCGCTTTGGCAACACCTGGCGCATTGTGGATCGTCGTCATATCACTCACAGAAGTAAGGGCGATCATGCCCTCGTGTACGGTTTCGCGCAGCTTTTTACGATCCATCACATTGGCAATATTCATGGAAGCTAGATTACAACTGATATCGCGAAGAATGGTGTCTTCTTGACCGTAATCATTGATTTCGGATGTTTCCTGCAGTTGGAAAATCTCTGTACAAAGATTGGACATCTTGATCGTCCCAATCCCTTTCAAAGCATGATCTTTATTCGCATTCGTACGATTCATCATATATGGATAACCGGATTCCAGTTGAGTTGTCGCAATTTTGGTCAGCATATCACGTGCATTCATGATTGCTTTCTTCTTTACCTTCGGGTTCGCTAAGAGTTCATCATACATTTCATCCATATCTAGATCATCCATATGCTTGCCATAGGCTTGCAGGACGGTGTAAGGAGCGAAAATGTGTAGAGGCTTGTTCTCCTCCGCCAACTTATAAAATTTATTCGGTACAATAAGTCCGATTGAGAGTGTTTTCAAACGGGATTTCTCATCCGCATTAATTTTCTTACTATCTAGGAACTCCATGACGTCCCAGCCAAAAATGTTATAATACGCCGCGCCTGAGCCTTTGCGTTGACCCATTTGGTCCGCATAAGAGAACGCATCTTCCATTAGCTTAAGAACAGGAATAATACCTTTCGCCGCGCCTTCAACGCCTTTAATCGTTTCACCGCGCCCGCGAAGCTTCGATAGGTTCACGGCTACACCGCCGCCAATTTTGGACAGCTGCATGCACGTTGCTAACACATAGTTGATGGAATTCAAGGAATCATCCATTTCTAACAAGAAACACGATACTAATTCACCGCGACGACTCTTGCCTGCGTTCAAGAACGTAGGTGTCGCTGGCTGCAAGCGCTGCTCCATCATGGATAAGGCGAGTACGCGTGCTGTCTCTGCGTTTCCACGACCCAAGTATAGGGCTACGATCGCTACGCGATCAGGGAAATGCTCGAGATACAGCGTCTTATCATCACTGCGCAAAGCGTAATCTGTATAAAATTTCGAAGCTGCCATGTACGATGCGAACTCGAATTGATTGTCGTGCGCCACTTGATACACGCTGTTCACTTCATCTTCGGTGTAGTTGTCATAAACATTCTCGTAGAAGTTGTTATCGATCATATAACGAACCTTCGATGAGGTATCGGGGAATGTGAGGCTACGGCTGTGGACTTCCTGTATGAATACCTTAACAGCTTCTTTATCCTTCTCTAATTGAAAAAAACCATCCGTACCGCGTTGCATTAATTCATTATTAAGTTCAATGTGCCGCAATTGCTTGTACCCCCTGAACAAATCGTTCTACATCATTTTTGGTGCCAGATAATTCGAATTTGGTTAATACGGGAACATCGTAAAGTGCTGAGATCGTATCTGCGCTTTTGGCGAAGCCGTCTCCCCAGTTGCGATTACCGCTTGCTGCAACGCCTTGAAGACGAGAGGAATTACTTTCTAGGAAAGAAGCTACCTTGGGAGGAATTTGTCCAAAGCCAGTTGTATACGTCACGACTACGAATGGCTCGTCCATTGTCATCGCTTCCTCTATTTGAACCGCGGGCATCTGGAGCTTCGCAATAAATCGGCGAACATTTCCAGTCTTCGAATCGTAAGCAATCAACATAGCTTCCGTCTCCTATCATTCTCAATTCTCTCTATCTTGTGCCATCACTTGCAAGTAACCTATATGTAGTGAAGATTCCAATTCTATCGTCTGTCATTCGCGAGTTACACAACCCATTAATCGACAGAATCTGCATTGCTTTACGACTCCGTAAACGGTCAAAAAAGCTTGAAACCTGCGGTTTCACTTGATTTCCAGCCCGATTTGAGCTTTCCGCTAGCAATCTCGCAATGCGCTTTTTATCACGACATCTAGTTGATAGATTCAAATTTATATCAATATATTGTGTTTGTCAACGAGCAAAACGGCCTATTTACATTTCCAAAACACCAAATCCTAGACGGGGCGTGGCTCGATAGGTTTAGAAAAAATATTTTCAATTTTTACTTGATTTTTTCGGATATGTCGAAATGACTAGGACATTAATCCCCTACTATATCTAGTTCAATCACACCTTCCAATTACCGCTTTTAAACCTGCTGAGAGACCCTCTAGAGGCTTCAAACCTTTCAATCGGAACTACATGCCTCTGAACAAAAAAAAGCTATTCACGCGCACACAAGGGTGCCATGAATAGCTTCATTCAAATTACTAGCTGTTGCGTTGTTGGAAATCCGTCATGAAATCAGCGAGTGCTTTGCATGATGCATAAGGTACTGCGTTATACGTAGATGCACGTAGACCGCCAACACTGCGATGACCTTTCAATCCAACGAACCCTTGTTGCTCGGTTTCTTTAATGAACTTCTTCTCCAACTCTTCATCTTGCAAGCGGAACGTAATATTCATCGCAGAACGGCTTCCTAGATCTACGGGGCCACGATAGAAGCCGTTGCTGCTATCAATTGCGCTATAAATAAGACCTGCTTTTTCTACATTATTCTTCTGAATAACCGTCAATCCGCCTTGCTCTTCAATCCATTTCAATACGAGATTCACCATATAAATGGAATAAGCTGGAGGCGTATTGTACAAGGAATTGTTTTTGCTATGCGTTTCATAACGCATCATGGTTGGGATTGTTTTTGGCAGATCAACAAGTAAATCGTCTTTAATAATCGCAACTGTCACACCAGATGGTCCAAGGTTCTTCTGTGCTCCCGCGTAGATCATGCTGAATTTCGAAACGTCGACTGGACGGCTTAGGATATCACTGGACATATCACCGATCAGAGGGATGTTGCCTGTTTCCGGGAAGCTTTGGAATTGTGCACCTTCGATCGTCTCATTGGACGTGATATGCAGGTAAGCTGAGTTTGGATCTAAGTTAATATCACTCAAGGCAGGAATTTTCATAAATTTCTGTTCTTTCGAACTAGCCGCAAGAGAAACCTCTCCGAATAGTGCTGCTTCTTGCACAGCCTTCTCAGCCCAAGCGCCTGTCAGCACGTAGCTGCCAACCTTGCCCGGCTTCAAGAAATTCATAGGGATCATGGAGAACTGAGAGCTCGCTCCACCTGTCAAGAAGAGAATTTGGTACCCATCCGGAATACCAAAAATACGCTTCAATAACGCTTGTGTTTCATTGTGCACTTGCTCATATTCCGAACTACGGTGAGAAATTTCCATAATGGACATGCCAATGCCTTTAAAATCAACAAACTCTTCTTGTGCTCTCTGAAGTACTTCGAGAGGTAAAGCCGCAGGCCCTGCGTTAAAGTTATAGGCCCTGTTTCCCATGAGTGACCACACCTTTGCTTTTGTATTATGGCTATGATAGCAATATTCTGTGCAAGCATCAAGTAAAACCTCAAACAGGCTCTACGAGACTTGTCAGAATTCCTCGATAAATCGCTACCATATCTTCCAGCTTCATACGCACAAGTCCGCTAGATGATGGGCACACATAATCAACAACACCTTCTACCATGGGCTGCGGTTGACTTCCCCAGGAGATGCCCCGCCTACCGCTATACTGCTCATAGACACCCTTCCCCACGAAGCAAACAACCTTGGGCCGGTAGGTCTCAATTTTCGCTTTCAGAATACGCCTGCCCTCACGATACTCGTCTGCTGTTATTTCCGCTGCTGTCAATGAAGGACGAGCCACGATGTTCGTGAAGCCATAACCGATTTCAAGCAGATCCCCATCCTCTTGCGGCTTGTAGAGCCTTGGAGTTATTCCCGCCTGCAATAAGATGCGATAGAATCGATTACTCGGATTCGCATAATGATGCCCGGTTTCCCCTGATCGAATACTCGGATTATAACCAACGAAGAGAATTTGCAAACCCTCCGCAATATGATCAGAAATTGCCGCTAGTTCCAACCGCGCACCTCCTACTATTAAATAAACTTCAAATTCTCGTACGTTTTACCTAGCACTGTTGCCGTATCCCCATGTAACCACGAGTCAATTAATGTACTATATACAGTACGGAAATCAACCTCATATTTCAAATCCCCATTATCTAAGTTACTCAAGCTCGGATAGGCGCCATATAAACCGCCCTTCACCTTGCCTCCAATGACGAACATCGGTGCCGCTGTTCCGTGGTCTGTTCCGCCGCTGCCGTTCTCTTTCACACGACGTCCGAACTCGGAGAACACCATGATTGCGACGCGATCCTGCAGCCCCTGTGCCTGCAAATCCTGATAGAAGGCAGTTAGCCCTTCATCGACTTGAGTCAGCATTTGAGCATGCTGCAGCTTCTCATCCGCATGATCATCGAATCCACCTACTTCTACATTAAAGAGCCGTGTCCCTGACTTTCCAGCCAGAAGCTTCGTTACAAGCTGTAGGTCCCTCGCAAAATTCGTAGTAGGATACTCAATTTTCTTCGTATAAGTAGCAGCAAGCGATTGGATCGCCTCAACGCTCTTATAGGCTTCCAAACCTCGCGCAGCAATGACCCGCAGTTGGTTGGTCGAATTCGATGCCCCATACATATCCAAGAACGCTTTGGTTATTCTATTCTTGTCCATCAACGCTGTCTTGGGATCAATTAGATGATAGGACTCTATGGATTGAATCACTGGAAAGCTGGATTGATCAGAGGCGAAGGCTTTGCTCCCTGAACCGCCAATTTGAATCACTTTAAGCGGATTCAGATTCTTTTGTAAGGAAGCTTCCGCATACCGTGCCAACCAGCCGCTGCGACTCATTTTGGCCGGTTCTGCGGTTTGCCAAATTTCCATAGAGCGAAAGTGAGAATGATTAGGCTCCGGATATCCAACACCTTGTATAATAGCCATTGTGCCTAACTTGTACAATGCCGCCAATCCTGTGAGACTAGGATGCAGACCCACTTGGTTATTTAGCTCCAGCACTTCCTTCTGCTCATACGCGAGCGTCGGTCTTGAATCATAGTACAGGCCTTGTCCATATGGAATCAACGTATTGATCCCGTCATTGCCGCCGCTTAACTGTACAACAACTAGCACGGGGTCATCCACGCTAGTTTCGGCACTTCCTGCCCATAGGGATTTACCCGTTTCTGTGAAAAGTGCTCCGCCAAGCCCAAGGGTTGCGAATAACGCCGTACCTTTGATCAGAAAATCTCTTCTCGTTAATTTCACATGGTTCCCCCCTATTTCATTTGAGCTTCAGGACTGATCAGAACGAGCTGCAAGAGACCGCGTAGGCCTGATATTTTCTGCTTGGTTTGAGTTGTATGTACAATGGTGTCATCGGCGTAGGCACGCAAACTCGCTTGCGTTTGCTCGGATAAGTTCGAGATGCCCATAAGCTCTGCATAAAGTTTCATCCATTCTATAGGTGACTCCACTTGATTCGGTAGGAACGCTGACGAGTTCAGCTGATGTCCATTCATTTGCTTGGCGATTCCCTCAGCGAACTGATATCTCGCTAACAAACAATTCGTTGTGAGCCAAGAGGTGCCCCCTCTCCAGCCCGCAACATCAGGTGGGACGAATAGTTCCTGCCCCATCTTCCGCATCGCTTGTGCATGCCCCTTAGCGACAGAGATCTTGCAGCATTTCAGGATACCTGCTACATAATCTGCTGGTGTTTTGATAAGTGCCATCCAATTGGTATCTGCATAGAATTCATCGGAAAGGAATAGTGCCTGAAGCACTTCCCCCACGGTATTCTTCTGTGTAATTAATTCTGACAACGTTTGAATCCAACGATCCGATGGTGTGTCGGTTGCAAAGTAGGTCAACAACTTCGTCGCTAGAAACGTAGGTAATGCTTTTTGATGAAATATAATATCTATCACATCGTCTGCATCTAGCTTGCCGCTTTCACCTAGTAATGTTTTGGCGTCGTTATCGTGCTGTTTCGCATTGTAGTTGACCTTATGGTCATTTTTATTATACGTCCAGCCTGTAAAAGCGCGCGCAGACTCCTTCACATCCATTTCTGTGTAATGACCTATGCCAAGTGTGAATAGCTCCATCACCTCACGGGCATAATTCTCATTCGGCTTGCCCTTCTTATTCTGATTCACATCCAGCCAAATCATCATGGCAGGGTCTTTGCCGATTTCGGTGAGCAGCTCTTTGAAATTGCCCAAGGCATATTGGCGGAACAGTTCATTCTGCTTCACCATGAGCGACGCATCTTTCACCTTATAATTGGCCGTTGCGAAATGTCCATGCCAAAATAAGGTCATCTTCTCAATCAGCGGCGAAGGTGAGTTCACCATCCGATAAAGCCAGTAGATCTGTTGATCTACTAGTAAAAGTGGATCTAGAGCTTTCTTCCCGTCCGTATGAAACTCCTCAAAGGAGGCTAGCTTCGGTGCATTGTTGATCAATGATTCACCCGACACTAAACGCCGAACCGTTTCTTCCCGTCCTAACGCCAAGCAAGCTGAAACTTCTTCCTTCGCCACACCAAATCCCGCACGCAGTAAAAGATGAACAACTTCCTTGTTGGTCCACTGGACTCCCATGATCTCCCCACCGTTCATTTTTTACCATACTGTACCATATAATTGTGTCAAAAGTATGTACAAATACAAAAAACCAAGTCTAGTGACTTGGTTGCCTGAATCCATATTCATGTGGATCTCAATCGTTACTATTTCGCTGATCCCACGAGCTGCTCAGCAAGTTGTAGAAAAGATCCAACAACACGTCGAACTCGCTTATCGACATCCGGATGAATGTCTTCGAAGATGACGTCTCCACGGAAGCTCTTGCGTTGATCGCCACCGATCGAAATCCATTCTGGACTGTTGATTCCATGTAGGTTACGAACTGTCGTCTGCATCTGTGTCAGCGAGCTGACAGCAACCGCTCCCCCTGAGGAGCTGACGGATAATACAGCTTTGTTATGGAAATGATCCTGTCCAACATGATCAAGCGCATTTTTCAACACACCGGACATGCCACTATGGTACTCAGGTGTTGCCAAGACAATTGCATCTGCGGACAACATCGCTTGTTTAAATGCCACTAGCGTTTCGTTATTGTCCCCTTCATCTTCAGGCGTATAGAATGACAGCGGCGTCTTATACAGATCGAACAGCGTTACGCTGTGTTGTTCCTGCATTGCCAAATGCTGAATATATGAAGCAAGTCGAGTACTTGTGGCAGCTCCATGATTGCTACCTGCTACAATCGTGATTTTCATTATTTTCATCCTTCCTAATTGATTATTTCACGATAATTATACCTGATAATCCATTTTTAACACACTTATTTATAATTGTTATAAAAAAATAATTAGTATTAAATAAATAGAAACTGCTCCCTCCATAGCGTCCTATGAAGGGGCAGTTCCTATGATCATATCATATGAGTGCTAAAGATTAGCAATCGAAGTAAAGGTTGTACTCGTGTGGGTGAATACGGATTGCAACTTGTTTCGCTTCGCCACGTTTCAAGTCGATGTAGTTATCGATGAAATCTTGTGTGAACACGCCGCCTTCAAGCAAGAAGTCGGAATCTGCTGCAAGTGCATCCAAAGCTTCGTCTAATGTACCAGGAACGCTGCGGATTTCAGCTTTCTCGCTATCAGACATTTCATAAATGTTAGTATCGAAAGGACCGTATCCAAGTGCACGCGGATCGATTTTCTTTTTGATACCGTCAAGACCAGCCATCAACATTGCTGCGAAAGCAAGGTATGGGTTAGCTGTGCTGTCTGGTGTACGGAACTCAATACGACAACCCTTAGGTGTCACAGCCGCGATTGGAATACGAACTGCTGCGGAACGGTTACCTTTGGAGAATACAAGGTTTACCGGAGCTTCGTAACCAGGAACTAGACGTTTGAAGGAGTTTGTACTTGGGTTCGTGATCGCGATCAACGCTGGAGCGTGATACAGGATACCACCGATGTAGTTAATTGCCATTTCGGACAAGTTAGCATATGAACCTTTTTCGTAGAACAAAGGGTTACCTTCGTTGAAAATGGACATATGAACGTGCATTCCGCTACCATTGTCACCAAATAGTGGTTTTGGCATGAAAGTTGCAACTTTACCATATTCTCTCGCTGTGTTAGCAACGATATACTTGTATTTAAGCAGGTTGTCTGCTGTTTTAGTCAATGTGTCAAAACGGAAGTTGATTTCAGCTTGACCAGCTGTTGCCACTTCATGGTGATGACGCTCAATGCGAAGACCTGCGTCAGCAAGCTTATTACACATTTCTGAACGGATATCTTGTTGGGAATCGATTGGAGCTACTGGAACGTAACCGCCTTTAACTGGTACTTTATAAGCAAGGTTGCCGCCTTCTTCTTTACGACCCGTGTTCCAACCAGCTTCTTCGGAATCAACTTCGAAGTAGGATTTGTTCATACCGTTCTCGAAACGAACATCATCAAAGATGAAGAATTCGGATTCAGGAGCGAAGTATGCAGTTGTACCTACGCCAGTTGTTTGCAAATACTCTTCAGCCTTTTGAGCGATGCTACGTGGATCACGGTCATAACGGTCGCCTTCAGGTGTATGGATGTTGCTCATAATTACTAGTGTTGGGTGTGCTGTGAAAGGATCTACATAAGCAGTTTCCGTATCTGGCATCATTACCATGTCAGATTGTTCAATACCACGGAATCCTGGGATGGATGAACCGTCAAAAGCAACGCCATTTACGAATGTTTCTTCATCTACTTCTGTTGATGGTAAAGAAATATGCTGTGCTTTACCGGAGAGACCAACGAAACGAAAATCTACCCACTCAATATTTTTTTCCTTAATAAGGTTCAACACGTTTTGAACTGACATTTAAAAAACCCTCCCATTTCCGTACATTCAACGTACTTTGCATGATTAATGTTCAACTTTTGCTTGTTTTCTTTCACATATTATATAGCGATTCCTCTAACACAGTCAATACTTATGTCAGGTATTTTTTAAAGAGGTGTAAGCTATTCTTACACTTACACACAATTTTCACATGTATCCAAAAACAGGAAGGGGTTTCTCCATTTCTGAAGAGACCCCTTCCTATGAAAACCGTATATTAGGCCAAAATGGCTTCTTTCTTCGTATCGAACTTTTTACCAAGTAATGGAGCAAGCTTCTCCAGATCTGATAACAAATGGGCAAATTGATCTGGGAACAACGATTGCACGCCATCACCTGTCATTGAATTGTCCGGATCTGTATGCATTTCAATGATTAATCCATCCGCTCCTGCTGCTACGGATGCCTTCGTCATTGGCACTACAAGTTCTCTGCGTCCTGTACCATGACTTGGATCTGAGATAACCGGCAAGTGACTCAACTGTTTAAGCACTGGAATCGCTGATAAATCTAACGTATTTCGTGTGTAAGTTTCGAATGTTCGGATTCCGCGTTCACAAAGCATAACGTTCGGATTACCGCCAGCGAGAATGTATTCCGCTGCATTCAAGAATTCATCATACGTAGAGCTAAAACCACGCTTGAGCAAGACCGGCGTTTGAATCGTTCCTAATTTACGAAGGAGATCAAAGTTTTGCATATTACGCGTACCTACTTGTAGAATGTCCGCGTATTCCGCACACACATCAACGTACTCCGGTGTCATGACTTCTGTAATCGTAAGAAGGCCATGTTTCTTACCTGCTTCTGCCATCATAATCAGACCTTCCACGCCAACACCTTGGAAGCTGTAAGGACCTGTTCTTGGTTTAAATGCACCACCGCGGAGCACCTGTCCGCCAGCTGCTTTCACCAACCGAGCAATCTCATCGATTTGCTCTGGCGTTTCAACCGCGCAAGGGCCACCCATCACAACGAGCTGCTCCCCACCGATTTCAACACCTTTGATATTAATAACGGTATCTGCCGGATGGAAATCACGGCTAGCTAGCTTGTAAGACTTGGAGATCTTTACAACTTGCTCGACACCTGACATTTGACGAAGCTGTTCAGCTAATTTCGGATCCGCTTGACCGATGATGCCAATTACTGTACGATCCTCGCCCTTGGAAACATGTGCTTGAACCCCTTGCTTTTCGATAAATTGCACGATTTCCTGAATACGCTCATCCGAAGTTTTGTTAGATGTAATTGCGATCATGTGATCCACGCTCCTAATTGATTTATTATGGGATAATTTATTATCATTTCACTAACACGCTTCAACGCTTGTTCGCTTCTACGCTTTTATGCTTTTAACCGCTAAAGTAAATATACAACGCTTGACGATAATTCGTCAAGCGCTAATTTATTACCTATTCTTTTGATTCCGCTGGAGCTAACTGATCTTTACGTATTCTACGTTTTTCTTTTCGGCGATTCGTGTGGTACTTGAGCAGGAGCACGACTGGGAAATAGGCAATAATACCAAGAAAAAGACCAACGACCATCCCACCGACAATTAAATCCAAACCGCTACGAATAATATTAGAGAGGAGATGCGGTAGATGGTGGATCAGATAGATCTTAAAATGCTTCGGCACTAAATATTCCCCGACCTGCTTATTAAGAATAGAAAATGGTATATAGATGACTTTACCGAATACAAAGCCTATTAAAGCCGCAGGCAGGTTCGCTCTCAGTAGATAAACCAATGGAAAGATAAGAACAAACGCAAATCCTGCAGTCGGTAATGTGAACATCTCAACGAATAAACCAATCGAAAAGCCTCTTGCTACCATGGAAGGACCGCCCTTGGCACGTAAAAGAAGTAAATATTTGAATTTGAACCAACGTTTAGTACTTTTCCAATCGTAGCGAGCTTTCATCATTTTCACCTTCTGAGTACTTTGCATGCTAGTTTCAATCCCGTCGAGTGGAATAAGCAGGAATTACAGGGTACTTGCTGCTTTGGATTTAACAGTGGGAATCAGTTTCTTCATATTAATAGTACGTACGATTTCCCAACTGGTTTCATCTTTCGCATCGTAGTTTTCCAAATAGGTTATGACCTCTTTGGTAATCGGTGTAGGCGTGGAAGCCCCTGAGGTTACACCTACTTTACGGACATTCGCCAACCATTCTCTATTCAATTCAGAAACGTCTGAAATTCGGTACGCCATAACGCCAGCGATTTCTTGTGAAACCTGAGCCAAACGGTTCGAATTGTTGCTCTTCGGATCTCCAACAACAATGACAAGGTCAACTTCCTTCGCTTGCTCCGCGACGGCTTCTTGACGAACCTGCGTTGCCAAGCAAATTTCATTATGAATTTCAGCTTTGGGGAAAAGCGTTAATAACCGATTCATAATATGTTTAATATCCCATTGACTCATCGTGGTTTGATTCGTAATGATGATTCGATTCGACTTCAGATTAAGTAGTTCGGCTTCCTCCAGCTTCTCAATCAGATGCACGTGATCTGGTGCTACGCCAATAGCACCTTCTGGCTCTGGATGCCCCTTTTTCCCGATATAAATAATGTCATATCCGTCTGCTACTTTTTCACGAATTAAATCATGCGTCTTCGTCACATCCGGACAAGTTGCGTCCACCACAGTAAGCCCTTTGTCACGTGCCAAACGTCTGACCTCAGGAGAAACACCATGCGCAGTGAAAATAACAGTCCCTGTCTCTACTTGTTGCAGAATTTCAAGGCGATTCTCTCCATCAAGCGTAATGACTCCTTCCTCTTTGAAGAAATCGGTCACATGCGCATTATGAACTATCATTCCTAAGATATATATAGGTCTGGGAAGATTTAAATTTTTAGCAGTTTGCATGGCGAGCGCCATAGCGTCTACAACCCCATAACAGTATCCTCTGGGGGATATTCGAACAACTTCCATGTCTTCCACCTACCTAAGCCATCGTATTTCTTCTAATTATATCTGATTATATGGCATGAGGGAAGTTTGCCGGCAGCCAGATTAAAAAGGTACTTCCTTCGTCCTTCCGAGTGGTGACTTCAACAGACCCTCCATGCTCGTCAATGATCCATTTGGCAATAGATAAACCTAGACCTGTACCTGTTGTAACCCCTCTGGATAAATCCGCACGATAAAACCGATCGAAAATATGAGGGATATCCTCTTTATCCATCCCTATGCCGGTATCCGAGATCCGTATGCCAATAAAACTGTCTCTGCGTATCGCCTCAATAGTTACCGAACCCGTAGGCGTATATTTAAAAGCATTTTCAATAAAGATGAACAACAATTGCTGCAGATAATCACGGTTTCCTTGAACCACCGCATCTTCTAGTGCATCAAGATCCCCTATTTGCCATTCAGCCGTATGTTCAAGTAGTTGTGCCCTTCTTACTACTTCATGAACTAGCGGCTTGAACTCAACTGGATGTTTCTCCATAAGAACACCAGCATCTGCCCTCGCAAGTGCAAGTAAATCATTGACTAACCTGCTCATCCGCTGTGCTTCCCCAGCAATGTCATGCATGGCTTCCAAGGACATTTGAACCTGGTCAGGCGTAGCTAAAGCTTGTGTCCCCGAGGTTTGCTTCCACATTTTCTCCAATAAATCCACATTGCCTCGAATGGTCGTTAGAGGCGTTCTAAGCTCATGCGATGCATCCGATACGAATCTCCGTTGTGCGCGATAGGCTTCATCTAGTTCCACATACGTAATTTGGATGCGCGAAAGCATGCCATTAATCGTATTCGTCAACCGTCCTATTTCATCTAGAGGTCCATCGTAGTGGATGCGCTTTTCTAGATCGTCTCCACTTTCGATTTGATTCGCGGCGTCAATAACGCGCTCAATTGGTTTCAATGCCTTACGTGCCAAGAACCAACCTAGGGAAGCTGCAGCGATAATCGTTAAAATAGCCCAAATGATAAGTGTGTAACGCAGTGTGACGGCCGTTCTCTCGTAGCTACCAATAGGTACTGCCGACTGCAGTATGCCAATGAGCTGTAATTTATTATCCGTTATACCTAGATTGTAGATCAGAAAATCCTGATTAAGTATTTTCGTTTTCTCAAAAAAACCAATCTCATCTTCTTGCTTATCCACCTGACGTTGAAGTTTATCAATTGTCGATTGGCCTATAGGCAGCGTTTGATCATAAAATTGTAAATTTACTGATTGGTTATAGCTTTTTAGCTTGATATTATATAATTGTAAAAAGGTATTGGTTGTGTAGATGTCTCTGCTTTCTAATTCAAGATCAACAACTAGCCCTTTCTGTGAAAGCGCGATGCTTTTCTGAATACGAGTAGAGCTATTTTCTGCTTCCCTCTTAACATCCTGACGAATTTGATCATAGAGAAAATAGTTCAAGAAGAAATAGAGCACAATCCCAAACAGCAACATCGTAATAGCCAATATGCCTGAATACCATAGCGTAAGCCGCAGGCGAAGCGACATCTTAATTTTCCCCTCTCAATACATAGCCTGCTCCTCGGACCGTTTGAATTAAACGTTTATGGCCAAACTCTTCTGTTTTCTGGCGCAACAAAGCTATGTAAACCTCTAAGACATTAGACTCGCCGCTGTAATCGTAGCCCCATATCTTCTCCATAATGATATCCCTCGATAGTACACGTTTCGGATTCTGCATGAATAGATGCAATAAATCGAACTCTTTTGTCGTTAATTCAATTAGCTTCTCGCCACGGAAAACCTCGCGTGTATCTAAATCCAAGATCGCATCTTCAAAGCTAAGCCGATTGTTCATCTGTTCAGGTCTTTCCGTTCTTCGACGAAGTAATACTCGAACTCTCGCGAGCAGCTCCTCCAAAGCAAATGGCTTGACCAAATAATCATCTGCTCCCAAATCTAGACCTTTGACACGATCACTAATATCATCCTTCGCAGTCAGCATGAGGATCGGCACTTCGCTGCCACTTTCACGAATCCTACGAACAACCTCCCACCCATCGATGTGCGGCATCATAACGTCCAAAATAATAAGCTGCGGTTCTGTCACCAACATTTGCTTAAGACCCTCTAGTCCGTTAGCTGCTGTGGTAACCAAATAACCTTCAAAAGCCAGTCCACGTCTCAACATGGATGTGATTTTCTCATCATCATCAATAACCATAATATTCTCTCTCATCGGTCCGCCCCCATTCTACCTTCTATTGTAGCAAAATTACCGCCTAGCAAAAAGAAGCAGAGCCTGCAAGCTTGAGGCCGCGGACTCTACTTCCCTTCAATTAAGAGCTAGCAGCTTACTGAGCTGGTGTCTCAGCAAGCGTATTTTTATCTCCCACCGTAACTGGGACTTCTGTTCGCTTGCCATCACGAATAATGCCTAGCGTTACTTTGTCGCCAACTTTCGTTGCTTGCACCTTCGTAATCAACTCTTGTGAGTTCTTGATTTTGGTACCATTCAAGTCCACGATCACATCATATTGACGCAAACCTGCTGTGAATGCTGGGCTCTTACGTGTAACACTGCCAACCAAAGCGCCATCTGTGTTAGAAAGCTTCAATTCACTAACCCAATCTTGACCGATATCTTGCAGACCAACCCCAAGGTATGGAACTGGTTCTTTTGGAATCGTTACATTATTTTTCAAATTCTCTAGAACGGAAGAGATCGTGCTTGTTGGAATCGCAAAACCGATCCCTTGTGCTTGTGAACTTACGGCTGTATTAATCCCAATGACTTCACCGTTAAGGTTCAAGAGTGGACCACCTGAGTTACCAGGGTTAATGGAAGCATCTGTTTGTAGCAAATGTTTATACTCACGCGTCCCTTTCTCATCAGGGATACTAATTGGACGTTCCTTCGCACTAAGCACACCTACAGTTACTGTATGGTCGAACCCATAAGGGTTACCAATCGCAACAACCCAATCACCTACGTTGACATCATCTGCACTACCAAGAGGAAGGATCGGGAAATCTTTGTCGCCTTCAATTTTGAGTACGGCCAAATCCAAATCATAGCTGTTACCTAGCAATTTTGCTTTAAAAGGCTTGTCGTAGCCTTCTACGGTGATTTGAATTTCATCCGCGCCATCAACCACATGCTCATTCGTTAGAATATACCCTGTTTTCTCGAAAATAAAGCCAGTTCCCATGCCCGCTGGTTGCAGTTGTCCGCTTCCCGTGTCATTTTGACCACTCTTAGGCGTGGTTTGACCACCGCCATTATCGCCAAAGAACTGGCGGAAGAAAGGATCATCAAACAATGAGTTGCCACCATTGCTGCGGCTTGAGGTCTTCGGTTTAACGAGTGCTTCAACCTTTACAATTGCAGGGCCAGCATTCTGAGCGATCGCAGCGATATTACCAGGGCGAACTACATCTAAAGCAGCTTTCTTCAATTCGCCGCCATTGCTGTTCGAACCGCTAGCTGCTACGGTTGCCGCTGAATTCGATCCGGAAGCAAGCGGCTGGTTACCTGAGAACATGT
Organism: Paenibacillus sp. Soil766; assembly: GCF_001428105.1. Taxonomy (GTDB): domain Bacteria; phylum Bacillota; class Bacilli; order Paenibacillales; family NBRC-103111; genus Paenibacillus_E. The sequence continues at coordinate 242,310 of NZ_LMSJ01000058.1, forward strand.
TCGTTTTATCCGCTGTAAACATCAATGCACTAACAACCAGTGCCCCTGCCATGAAGGCTGCAAATATGCTCTTGACGGAGGAACGTTTCTTCGCGTTCGGATCCCAAGCTGCTGGACCTTGTGGTGCATTGTCTGGTCCAAAGCTGAATGGACGAAGCGTCTTGGGAGGTGTTACTTCTACATTCGAAGTTCCTTCCGAGCTTGTGGAAGAAGTAGTTAAGGATTGACCTTCATGTTCTTCGTTAAAAGCAGATTTGTATGGCCCATAGGAATAGTAGTAGGAAGGTCTTTCTTTGTTAGGCTCTTGCCCTTCATTCGCTCGAGACTGCTCCTGCGTAGTATCCGCGTTGTTATCATTATTCTGCGGCTTGAAAAAGTCGCTATAGTCTTTTTTATTCTCATCCATGGGTCTTACCTCCATAATTAAAGTTATAAGTGCATGTTCTCTTGAAGGATCATGTTGTTCTTTATGTGTCTATCATGCACTCACAACCTTAAACGAATATTAAAAAACAATAAAATGGAGGTAAAAATAGGACATAATTTAATGAATCCATGCTCTTTCAACTGATTTCAATACGCTTGCGGCCTCTTTCACCCATTTATCCTCAATCCCCGCATCAGAATCCAGCGGTGCTTGGAACTGATCAATCAATGCGCCTGCTGTCTCTATATCGGCTTCTGGATCTAACCCTTCATTATAGACATGTTTCAGAACAAAAGGCGTACCGACCTCAACAACGGCATCCGTTGCTTCCACATCGCCTTCAATTCTGCCCGTGATGACTTGAACGGGAATTCGCAACCACACTTTATTCGCTTCATCCAACGAACGATCAAAGTAGCCATGGTCGTAATCCCAACCGCCACCTAAGTTAAAATTAAATTGTTCTAACTGGGCACGCACCTTATCAAATGTTTCGTGTACCTGCTCCAGTGAGGATGTTAGTGGTTTCATAGCGAATGGACACTCCTTAAGCGCTCATATTATTTTACTTACGCATAGAATGTGCCAAATTGACGTTTTTATGTGCGATAGTCCCTCAATTTGTTCATGTTGTTAAACCCATCCTTTTCGATGAGCGAATATCGCGAGTTGTGTCCGATCGTCAAGCTCACACTTCATCAACAGGTTGCTGACGTGTGTTTTAACCGTTTTGATACTAATAAAAAGCTCTTCGGAAATATCCTTATTGCTTCTCCCTTCGGCAATCAAGAGAAGTACTTCACGTTCTCTCGCTGTTAATCCTTCCTGTTCCGGTAATTCACTCCGCTGTCTGATACCTCTAGTCAAAGCTTGTGACACCTCTGCATTCATAACTGGCATGCCGCGATACGCGCTCTGAATCGCATGAATCAATTGATCGGACGAAACTGTCTTCAACATGTAACTAATAGCGCCAGATTCAACCGCTTCCAACACCTTAGCTTCCTCCAGAAATGAGGTCAGCATGATCACTTTTATCTGTGGAAACTTGTCACAAATGAGCTTCGTCGCACCAATCCCATCCAGCACGGGCATCGTTAAATCCATGAGAATGACATCAGGCAGTGCTGTAGGACTTTCTTCCTTCAACTGATCAAAAGCAGCTTGACCATTCGACGCCTCCCCCACTACTTCTAACCCAGGCTCTAATGAAATGTACGTACGCAGACCCACTCGTACCATGTCGTGATCGTCAACAATCATCACCTTAATGTTCGGATTCATTCTTGTTTTCCCCCTGAATGCCCTGAAAATCGCGGAATACGAACACGCACGCGAGTTCCTGAGCCTAATTTGCTATCAATCTCCACTTCTCCGCCTAGCTTTTGTGCTCGTTCTCTCATGGTTGACAGGCCGTGGGAAGCAGAAGGAATATCTCTTCGTTCAAAACCTTGACCATCATCCTGCAATTGCAGCACATATTGATGCTCTCTTTCGTAGATCACCAATCGAACTTGTTTTGCCGAGGCATGTTTAATGACATTCGCAAGTCCTTCTTGGATAATGAGAAAAAACTGATGTTCGATCGCCTCCGAAATGATTTCAGGCAACGAAACATCAAGTTGACCCTGAAGTTCATGGGTCCGGCAATATTCCGGAAACCATTTCTCCAGGGCTTCTTGTAAGCTCATATCTTTGAGTTCGATCGGTCTTAGTTGTGAAATGAGGCCTCGCATCTGCTTCTGGGCATGATGGGACATCTCAATGAGCTGGTTCATTAACGCTGGTGCAGCCGCTGGGTTTCTTTCTAATATTTTGGGAAGTGAGGAAGCTGACATGTGGATTGCGAATAGCTCTTGGCTCACTGTGTCATGGAGATCTCTGGCAAGTCGGCGTCTCTCTTCCATTACGGCGCTCTCTGTCAGCTCCTGATCCCGAATCGCTTCGGCTTCCCCTAGCTTTTGCATCAACTGCACGCGTTCTTCAATCGAGGTTGCCATGCTATTAAAAGCATCATACAAGTACAAGAAGGGCTCAACTGGCTCCATATCGATCCGAACAGAGAAATTCCCCTTCGACAATTCCAGCATCGCGACATGAAGCTCGTCTACCTTGCGCTGCCATCTTCTAGTTGCAATGAAGCCTACAGTCAAGCTCACTACAAGAATCGCAAGAGCGAACCACAGTCGGAACTCCCAAGAACTCAGTTCCTTCTCGTAATATTCAAGTACGATATAAATACCTGAAACCGTTACTACACTCGAGATTAGAAAGTAATTCAGCAGCTGCCACTTCATATTGAACATTCGCAATTTGTACATGCTCCATCCTAACCTATCTTTTTAATGGTAATATCGCCTATAAACATACTTGTTGTCACGACGATTTTATATTCCGCCTCTTCATAATGAGAGGTTTGCGTTCTAATGTTGCGGAGAAAACCACTTTCACGCCGATCAAGAACCTTCATATCACCAATAAAGGAGCTTGCCATGACACGAACTTCAACATCCATATCGTTCGGGATGAAAATCTTCACATCGCCAATGAAAGCCGTAACATGAATCGTAGTTTCACCACGTGGAATTGAAGCACGCGTAAGATCGATCACAGAATCGCCAATAAAATGAGAGATCTGGATAGGCTTTAATTCCCAAGCCTCTTGGCCAAGATGAACATCGCCAATAAAACCATGACGGTGCAGCACATTACGTGAATCAAAATTACGAACAAAGCCATCATATTTGTGTTGTTGGTTTTGATTTTGAGGGTCCGTCCATTCACCATGTTCTTCGTCCTTGGGATATGTGCCGTGGATGTCCTTCAGTACTTCCTTTTCTTCGTCAGTAAGACCCTGTTTCATATTACTCGCTGAAGTAGGATTCATGTGTTCTTTCGGATTTCCAGAGAGATCGCTAGTGGCGTTCCAATTCCCAGACTCCCATTGTTTCTTATATTGGGAATGCCGCACTCGACTCGCTTCTCGCCGAGCTTGTCTTTCTTCCTCTTTCGCTTTCTTAATGGAAGGCCACTCAGGCGACTCTTTCTTGCCCGGTTTAAAAATCACATTTAAACCAAAAAGTATTAAAGCAACCGGCGCAAGAAATTTAAACATTTCTCCAATAGAAAGATCGGTTACATTTAGATTTTTCAAAAGAAATATGGTTCCTACGCCGCACATTATCAAGCTGCCTAGGGATCCACCCCAATGATACTTTCGCTGTGAGACAAAGCCAATGAGCCCATAAAAAATCAGAATCGCAGGCCAAAACGTGGATACCAGATAGCCGATATCAATTTGAATAATTCCTAATTGATTTAGTAAATAGAGTGTACCCGCGGACACGAGAACTAGCCCCCAAATCATTCTTTGAAACATATGCGGATTCATACGTTCTTCCTCCATTTGTGTAAAGCGTTGTTAAGATATCTCTAGTTTATAAGATACAAGGTGGAATGAAAAGAGACGTTAGATTGAAGGTGATCTCCGCCTCGAGACCGATATTTCAAAAGTCTTCACAAGCAAACCTAACATGAGTGTCGTATAAGATGAACATTCCAGTGTTGATGTTATGTATTCTTACGTATTCCGTTGACATGGTTATCATCAGAACCGTATAATTGGTGCTGAGAACGCAAGTATTATAAGGAGAGATTACAGGAATGGATCAAATCCAACAACTTACTTCTGGCCTGGACACCATTTGGGTCGTATTGACTGCTGCCATGATTTTATTGATGGAAGGCGGCTTCGCCTTACTAGAAGCAGGGTTTGTCAGACAAAAAAATGCCGTAAGCATTATCATGAAAGTATTTGTCGATATCTCATTCGGTGCGCTTATTTTTTACTTTTTTGGATTTGCACTTATGTACGGTAAAGACGTAGGAGGTATCATTGGTACAACAGGCTTTTTCATGGGCGGAGATTTATCACACATCGCGTTGACAATCTCACATGATACCTATTGGTTATTCCAATGCGCTTTTGTTATCGCCGTTATTTCAATTGTATCCGGTGCTGTAGCAGAACGCATCAATTTTCGCGCTTATATTCTTTATACAATAGCCATGACCGGATTAATCTATCCTATTGCGGGGCATTGGGTCTGGAGTGCTGGCGGATGGCTCGGCAAGCTTGGCATGGTTGACTTTGCTGGATCCGCAGTCATCCACGGACTGGGCGGTTTCTCCGCGCTCGCCGCAGCCATTATCATTGGGCCGCGAATTGGTAAGTTCTCAGCCGATGGTAAAGCTAACATTGTCCCGCCATCTAATTTGCCACTGGCCTCTGTAGGCGCATTTATCTTGTGGTTCGGTTGGTTTGGTTTTAACTCCGGGAGTACGTTAAGCGCTACCAATACTTCGATCGGGCATATCGCGGTCACCACGATGCTATCCGCCGCAGCCGGTTGTGCCGCCTGCATTCTGTTCACTATGATGCGTTACCGCAAAGCGGATCCGCCCATGGTGATTAATGGCGCACTCGCCGGACTCGTCGGGATTACGGCAGGATGTGCATTCGTCAGTGACGCCGCTGCGATCTGCATTGGTGCAATCTGTGGGATCGCCATGGTTTACGCAACGGAAATGCTGGAAGCCAGACAGATTGATGACCCTGTTGGTGCCTTTCCCGTGCATGGCATCAGCGGTAGTATCGGCACCCTTGCTGTAGGCCTATGCGCGAAACCAGATGCCATCCGCGAAGGAACAGCTGGCTTATTCTACGGCGGAGGCTTCCACCTCCTAGGCGTCCAAGCACTTGGTCTTGTTACCGTCTGTGCGTGGGGTTTCTTCATCACTTGGGTTTTCTTGAAGCTCATTAAGCTTATTGTTCCTTTACGCGTAAGTCGCGACGAAGAATTAATTGGCCTAGATGTTGGCTCTCACGGGGTTCCTGCCTATAGCCAAGAAGAAGGATTCTTGGACTTACAACACTTAAAGAATAATCAATGAATAGAAAGAAGAGGACACCGCATATGCAGTGTCCTCTTCTTCGGTTTAGGATGAGAATATGTCTTCAAATTCCTCAGGAAACGTAATATCGTCCCCAGGCTTAGAATCATTCATAATTTGTCTAGCTTGCTCAATTTCGGCACGGAGCTTTCTTACTTGCTCCATAGGTTTCTTCACATAATGAATATATTCAACAGCAAGATGATGATCAGGTTTCTTACCGGATAACATACGTCGAAAAGATGACATGGTTTGATAAGCTCGCTCTTCTTTCATTCTCTTCACTTCATATCGCTCAACAACCTGCTCAATTTCCCGAGCTTGCTGCTCTTTCCGCGTAATAAAAGCCTCCAAGAAGGGAAGTACCTCCGCAGCTTTCCTTGTTGTTCTTAAGGGCATACCATCCGACCGTAATGCTTGCAGCATGTTCCATCACCTATCTCTCCGTGTCAAGATTTATAACAGTAATCTTATTTTACACTAAAAAGAATGGTTTGAGAACTACTAATTTAACAATAAATCAATCCCAACGACTCCAATCGGGGTTCCCATGTCATCTATAATGGATTTCGACAACGTTATGCATGGTTTTTTCGTAATAGCTGACACGTATTCATCGGAAATGAAGAGTTCACCTGCCATTGCTCGCTTCCACCACTCTCTTCCCTTGGCATTCACTAAGCCTGCCTCTGGCTGAGAGTAGATGAAGGTGCCATCCCCACGATTCGACCATATCGCCTCTATCCCTGCTGTTTTCTTCAAAATCCCGTGTAAATGCGCGGCATGTTTATCTTCCACCAGGGATTTGATGTCAGGAACCCGAACAAGCGCGTTCAATAATTGCTTCATTTCGTCAATATTAACGTGAATGATACCCTGCTTACTCTTCATTCCAACAGCTTGTATGGCCGTGATCAGCTCGGCGGATGAACGATCTAAATTCTGATTAATATGTTGCAATCTTGAAACCTCGTGCCTTTGCTTCTTCATTTGATCAAGCGTATGCTCAACACTCGACATGGTCTCATTCATCAAATCCACAACTTCCCCTAGGGATGTCCTTGTCCCGGTTACCAGAGTGGACTGGTGTTTCGTTGAACTCGTGGTACTTGCCACTAGGCTGTTCACATGCAGGATCAATGAAAAGATCGTATCGATCTTGCCTTTCATCACCTTCATCTCATCAATACCATGTGTCACTGAAGCTTTCTCTTCTGCGACTGCAGCGACAACTTGCGCAACACCACTTTCAATATCAGCAAGAAGCTCAGATGATTTCTGAACAGCTTCATGACTTTGCGCAGCTAGCTTCTTAATCTCTTGTGCTACTACAGAGAAGCCTCTTCCCTGCTCACCAGCTCTAGCCGCTTCAATGGATGCATTTAAAGCAAGCAATGACGTTTGGGCAACGACCTCCGTAATGAACGTATTGATCTCTTCAATTTTCGACGTATGATCAGTTAAATCTTGAATTTTCTTCTGCATCGTATCATTGTTCAGGTGTAAATCGTTCATTACTTCATCTGTTGTATTCAAGGAGCGACAGACGTCCACTACCGTATCTTTGGTTTGTTCACTTTCACGATGCATATGTAACGACGAATCCAGAATCTGATCGGCAGCTGCAGCCACTTGCTGAATCGCAGCAAAGGCTTCTTGAAGCTGACCTGCGGCATGTTGGCTTCGCCCCTTCAACTCTTCTTCTCCTTGGATGGAAGCATCCGCAATTTGGAGAAGTTGTCCGATGGAACGATTGACTTCTTCTACTGCCGCTGCTAGTCGATCCGCAACGACCTGAGATTCTTGAATAAATGTACGGAATTGTTCTTCGTGATGGAGCGCCCCTTGTTCTCGCTCAATACCAGATGCTCTTGAACTTAGTAATGCACCTACACCCATTAAGAGAAAAACAGCGACACTACCTACGGCAACCCATTTCGAAGCAGAAAATAAAGCGAACACATTTACAAGCATACCAATAAGTACAAAAACGTAGAACCAAGCTCTCTGCTTTGAATCCGTCCACATGAGCAACCGGAACTCCTCCCAAAAGGAACAAAATGTTAGTTTTTGTTACATTATATCGCAGGAGGGCTTGAAATGAAATGAGAAAAACTCATACATTCCAATGCAGTAAAAAACGGAGACCCTTTCGGATCTCCGTTTTTCCAACATAGCTATTTGTTATTTATTTTGGTTTTGAGTGTTGTTTTGTTGTTGCTGCTTATTAGGTACCGCTACTTCAGTAGCAAATTCCGTGTCTTGCGCTGCTTTCTTGTTGTTCTTGTTCTTTGCCATATCAATCACCTCCTGTATGAGTATCTTTTCCCAAACAGGTTTTTTTATGAATTTATTTTTTTACAAAATTGAACATTACAATGCTTTGGCTGGAGCCAGTATTTCATCCTTAAGCTGCTTCCAAATAACCTCTGTGACTTTGCCATTCCCTTTTTTAACCACGAACACCTTGACCGTCTTTTTACCCCATTCTTTATATACCTGATCTTTCGTATTGAAATAAAGATCAATTTTCTTCCCTTTAATCGCACTCCCTGTATCGGCAACAACCCCGTAACCGTAACCCGGAATAAATAGTACGGTACCTAGCGGGAACACTCTGGTGTCTGCCGCGATTGTCGATAATGCCTTATCATCACGCATGACCCTAATACCAGAATACGTGATGCCATAAGTAGGATGATCTGGATTCTTTCCTGTTGATTCTTTACCCGCAGAATACCCGGTCGCTGTTACTTCAACTACCGTGTATTTAGATAAATCAGAATCCAAATTGGGAATAAAGCGGTAACTTACTTGTTGTTGATGCTCCTGTGCAACAGGGCGTGCAACCGGCATTACCGCGCCTGCTTGATTGTCCCGCTGATTTTGTATATGGGAATCGGTGTTTGCCGCCCTATAGTTCCCTTGATTGCTAGCCTCTTCTCCGAAAAGCACGACCATAACGGTAAGCACCATCCATGCCAAAATCCATATGGATTGCTTCGAAGTATCGGTTATTTTCATCGTTTTAAGCCTCCCCCTACTAATGTAGGCTTTCCATTTCCTTTCATCACTAAACCTCCACATACAGACTCACTGTATAACATGTCCTTCTTTTAACCACTTATTCACATTTTCAAACAACTTATTTACATCGAGAAGGATTATGGAAACGCAAAAAAGCAGAGAAGTGACGAGCACTTCTCTGCTTCTTATAGGAGCAAACGGGAGTTACAATTTGTTTTTGATTTCTTCTTGAATCATGTTGATGACTTGATCAATCGGCTGTGTACCTAGATCTCCTTGACCCCGTTTACGGATGGACAGGCTGTCATTCTTCACTTCGTTTTCACCAACAACGAGCATGAAAGGAATTTTCTCCAGCTGGGCTTCCCTGATTTTGTAACCTAGCTTCTCGTTCCGATTATCCGCTTCAACGCGAATACCAGCTTCTCTTAGTCGGTCTGTTACTTGATTCGAGAATTCTTCAAATGCTGGCGATACTGGAATAACTTTCGCTTGAGTAGGCATCAACCAAGTTGGCAACGCACCAGCGAAATTCTCCAGCAAGAAGGCTGTCATACGCTCCATTGTGGAGATGATTCCTCTATGAATTACGACAGGGCGGTGCTTCTGACCGTCTTCGCCTGTGTATTCAAGCTGGAAACGTTCAGGCAGTAAGAAGTCGATTTGTGCAGTCGAAAGTGTCTCTTCCTTCTTCAACGCTGTCTTGATTTGAACGTCTAATTTAGGGCCATAGAATGCTGCTTCACCTTCCGCTTCAAAGAAAGGCAAACCAAGCTCTTCAACAACCTCACGAAGCATACGTTGGGAAGTTTCCCACATCTCATCATCCTGGAAGTACTTCTCTGTATCCTTCGGATCGCGGTAGGAAAGACGGAAACGATAGTCAGTGATCCCAAAGTCCGCATACACTTGACGGATTAACGTAACAACGCGGGAGAACTCTTCCTTAATTTGATCCAAACGGCAGAAGATATGAGCGTCATTCAATGTCATGGCACGAACGCGGTGCAAACCAGTCAAAGCGCCTGACATTTCATAGCGGTGCATCGTACCGAGCTCAGCAATCCGAACCGGAAGATCACGGTAGCTGCGCATATCACTCTTATATACCATCATATGATGCGGACAGTTCATTGGACGAAGAACAAGTTCTTCATTGTCCATGATCATTTTCGGGAACATATCTTCGCTGTAGTGCTCCCAATGTCCGGATGTTTTGTATAAGTCAACGTTAGCAAGTACAGGTGTGTATACGTGTTGGTAGCCTAGACGCTCTTCCAAATCAACGATATAACGCTCCATTGTACGTCTAAGCTTCGCACCATTCGGCAACCAAAGCGGTAGGCCTTGACCTACTTCACGTGAGAATGCGAACATTTTGAGCTCGCGGCCTAGTTTACGGTGATCCCGCTTTTTTGCCTCTTCTAGTAAGTGCAAGTGCTCATCCAATTGTGCTTTCTTAGGGAAAGCAGTTCCGTAAATACGTTGCAGCATTTTGTTTTTGGCATCTCCGCGCCAGTAAGCACCAGCTACACTCAACAATTTGAACGCTTTAATGCGTCCTGTTGATGGCAAGTGAGGTCCGCGGCACAGGTCAAAGAATTCACCTTGGTCATAGATTGTAAGAACAGAATCTTCTGGCAGATCACGGATCAATTCAAGCTTGAATGGATCTTCCATCTCTGTGAAAATGCGAATCGCTTCCTCACGGGAAACAACGCGGCGTGTAATCGCCAAATTTTCGTTTGAGATGCGTTCCATTTCCTTCTCGATTTTGACCAAATCTTCAGGATTCAGCGGAGTTTCCAAATCGATATCGTAGTAGAAGCCGTCCTCAATCACAGGACCGATTCCTAGTTTAACGGCTTTATTGCCATAAATACGTTTGATCGCTTGTGCCATCAAATGCGCTGTACTGTGACGGTACATTTCTAGTCCTGCTTCGCTATCTAGCGTTAAGATTTCAACATCAGCATCATGATTCAAAGCGAAGGATAAATCCACGGATTTGCCGTTTACTTTACCACCCACTGCATTCTTCTTCAGACCAGATGAAATGGATTCCGCCACTTGCTCAATCGTAGTCCCCACTGCATACTCTCTCACTGCGCCATCTGGTAATTTTACTTGTACAACCATCTTCCCTGCCTCCTAATTGTGTAAGTGAATAGTGAATTGAACGCAAAAAAGCACACTTCATCCCATAAAGGGACGAGTGCGCTCAGCTCGTGGTTCCACCCTAGTTCGATTCGCTCAAACCCAAAACTGAGAGACTTTTAGCTCCGCTAAAAGATCCCTATATTAGGTAAGTCGAATCCTCATCAGCATTCGTTAACGGGAATGATTCCGGTACTGTATAGTATCGCACCTGCAAGTCAGGTCGAATTCCACAATACGGCTACAAAGGGGTAAACGATCCGATTCGCTGAAGGAGATTGCAGCCTGGTCTCCTCTCTCTGAGCAGTTCATACAGAAAGTTCTTGTCTTTGATACTAACGCCTTCGCTCACTATTATAAATGGCGAGAGGGACAAGGTCAAGGGGATAGTTGATCCTGCTTTTTGGCATCTCCGAGATAAAGGTCGCACGTGCGGCAATAACTGCACACCGATGTACGATCTTCGAAGATTTGCCCTATCGTCTTAATAATCGTTAATTCAGGATCCCGTGTATGAATGTAAATGTTGGCAGGTGAGACCGTGATCAGTGTACTCACGATCATATCCTCGAAATTGATGTCCTTCTCCAACATCTCCATTCGGAAGCTAGCATCGAATTCATTCGCATCAATGGGCTCCATTCGATCATTCAGAATGACGAACTCGTGGCCACCTTTGTGAATGAGATGTGCTGCGGGTATCTTGGCCTCTTGAATGTAGACGAAATATTGTAGGAGTGAAATAAATTCCTGATACTGGCGGTCCATCATAAACTCATCAATCGCATATTCGGCAATTTCCCTTAGTTCTTCCCTGTACTCCTGAATTCGGAATTTGAGGAAGCCATCTAAGCTGATCTGCGGATTCTCTTCGAGCAATGCGTTTATCTGCTCCTTGAGCAGCCCAATACGACGAAGCCGGCTTGGGGAGCTATTCATCAGCGGCAACCCTTCCAACCCGCTCTCTTGGTTCAAGGATAGCTTACAGTAACCTTCGATAGCCTCGATGTCTGTCTGCTTTTCGTACTTAAAATCCTTGGTGATCAAGTTACGTAAAATGTTGGATTCCTTGTCCGCTACAATGTGGCAAGCCAACACTTCAGCTAGGCAAGCTCTTATTTGAGCTTCATGAATATGTGGATCGTGGATCACACTTCCTGCTTCCGCTTCCACATAAATAAAAGCACGTGTTTCACTCCAAGTATAGGTAGCCGTTAACCCATTTTGGGCGATATGTAAATGCTGCAGCGCTTGATTCACCTGTGCGCTTAGCGAACGTACATAGGATTCCTCGACATTGATTAGGGCAATTGCAAACAGTTCCATGTGCTCACTCCTTCCATCTATGCATCCTCCTCTTAAGAGTATATGGTCGATGCGAGAGAGATATACAACGAACAATTTGCCATTTGCGGGATCGTGTCTGCATGCAGCAATGACGGGATTTAATAGCGAGCTGCGCGCAAGCATGCAAAAAAGGAGCAGCACATAGCTGCCCCTCTCGAAAATAAGGATGGCTTTTACAGTTGTTCTAACAGAATCTTCACCAGTAAGAAAGGGAGAGCACCAATGGAGACGAAAGCAAAAAGGAACCCTTGGATAAAGCTTTTCAACAGCTTCACAAAAATCACTCCGATCTTCAATCTCAATTTGTGGTGTTCCCCAATTGTACTCTTATTGACCTCCGGTTACCTGAAGCTAAGATTAATTTTCGCTTAAAGTGTGGAAGGAATAGTGGGTTTTGGCCTCGGTTTCACACGAGATAGTCCGTTTTGTCGACTATCTCGATGCCATCGACCTCAAGACAAAAAACGCTTACTCATACAAATCCACAAGTGGATTTAATATATGATAAGCGTTGTCATCTACATCTTAGTTCTGCATCACAAAATCACGGTCAATCTTCACGTTCTCGTCGTCGAACACACGCAGAATCTGATATTTCGTGTTCCGCTGCGCAGGGATTTTGCCTGCTTGACGGATGATGTCCAATGTCGAGGACACGTTAACTTTGTGCGTGGTGCCCGCCGCGGATACAACGTTCTCTTCGATCATGGTGCTGCCGAAGTCGTTGCAGCCATAGCTAAGCGTCTGCTTACCAACCTCAGGTCCCATTGTGACCCAGGAGGATTGGAAGTTCGGCACGTTGTCCAGCATGATGCGGGAGATCGCCAACGTTTTCAAGTACTCCTCAGGCGTAACTTTCTCCGCCTTCATATTCGTGTTGTCCGGTTGGAACGTCCACGGAATGAATGCCAGGAAGCCTGGTGTGTTCAGCTTCTGCAGCAGCACATCGTCTTGCGCATCACGGATACGCAGCATATGCAGAGCACGCTCTTCCATGGATTCGCCGAAACCGATAACCATCGTTCCTGTCGTGTGCATGCCTAGCTTGTGTGCTGTCTGCATGACGTCCATCCAATCGCGCCATGAACCTTTCAGCTTAGAGATCTTGCGACGCGTGCGGTCATCGAGGATTTCTGCTCCGCCGCCTGGCAAGGAATCAAGTCCCGCTTCATGCAATTGACGAACGATTTCCTCAAGCGATAAACCGCCGGAAACGTCTTTCATTTTCATAATTTCAGCTGGTGAAAAGGAGTGCATCGTGATATCGAAGCGCTTCTTAATTTCGCGTAAAATATTCGTATAATAGCTGAATGGCAGATTCGGATTCGTACCGCCTTGCATGAGAATCTCGGTACCATCGACATCCAGGGTCTCCTGAATCTTCTGGAAGATCGTTTCATCTGGCAGTACATACCCTTCGGCTGAGCCTGGTGGGCGATAGAATGCACAGAATCGGCAATACACATCACAGATGTTCGTGTAGTTGATGTTTCGCCCAATTACGAAGGTCGTGATCGGATCGGGGTGCCACTTTTTCATAATCTGATTAGCCGTGTTGCCAATTTTCTCTATTTGATCGGATTCGAATAGCGTAATACATTCTTCTACATTAATTCGTCCGCCCGCTTGTGCTTTATTTAAAATGCGATCGATCGGTTTCATAGCAACTCACTCCTTTACTTTCTGAAGGCTCGTATCCAGTAATCGTACCATATTCATGCCAAAAAAGCAGCACGGGGCTGCTTTTCCAGTCGTAATTCCTATCCAAATATGAATAATTTCTGAATAACGCGACACTTAACCGCGCAAAGCTTGTTCCAAATCTTCAATGATATCTTCAATATCTTCTAGACCCACCGAATATCTCACAAGACCATCCGTAATGCCGCGCAATAAACGAACTTCCTTCGGCATAGCAGCATGTGACATCATAGCCGGATAGGACAAGATACTCTCTACCGCACCCAAGCTTACAGCTACTAGCGGGATCTTAACTTTACTAAGCAACTTCTTCGCTTTCTCGCCAGAGCCAACATCGAATGAGACGACAGCTCCATAGCCAAGCGATTGCTTCTCATGTATTTCTCTACCTGGGTGGTTAGGCAGACCTGGGTAGTAAACCACGTCGATATCTGGCTGCTCAGTCAACCATTGTGCTAATCTGCGAGCGCCTTTCTCGGACATTTCCATACGGGCTTGCAATGTTTTCATACCGCGTATGAGCAGCCATGAATCTTGAATGCCGAGCACGTTCCCCATGCCATTCTGAATTTGCTTCATTCGACGACCGAGGCTGTCATTCGCTACAACAGCTAGTCCAGCCAACACATCACTGTGACCGCCAAGGAATTTCGTTGCACTATGCAGCACGATATCAATGCCTAGCTCAATTGGACGTTGATGATAAGGTGTCATGAACGTATTATCCAGCATCGTAAGTAGATCATGCTCTTTTGCAAAAGCGGCGATCTCACCGATGTCCGTGATGCGAAGCGTAGGATTTGAAGGCGTCTCGATGAAGACGGCTCTTGTATTCGAACGAAGCGCCGCTCTCACCTGAGCAATATCAGTCATATCTACAAATGTAGATTCCACGCCCATGCGATTCATAATCGTAGTCAGCAAACGATAGGTACCGCCGTACACGTCTTCCGTACAAATCACATGATCTCCCTGCGACAACAACATCAACGCAGAAGAGATGGCCGCCATACCAGAGGCGAACGCAAAGCCACGCGTACCGCCTTCCAGCAATGCGATGTAATCCTCCAACGCTTGACGTGTCGGGTTACCTGACCGTGTGTAGTCATACTCTTGGTTCGTTTCCAAATCAGCCTGATGAAAGGTTGAAGCCTGGTACAGCGGCACACTGGATGCCCCTGTTGCCTCATCAATTTCAGCGCCGAAATGGATCAGTCTTGTGGCAAATTTGCCATGTGCTTTGCGTTTCTCTTTGTCTGAAGGGGAATTGCTCATGATTGCGAAGCTCCTTCCAGCTCGGCCTGCGCCGAATCTAGGGCATTCGATAAATCAGCGATCAAATCATCGATATGCTCAATCCCAACGGAGAAGCGAAGCAGACGGTCATCGACACCAATTTGCTGTCTAATTTCAAGCGGGATGTCCGCATGTGTTTGTACAGCCGGGTAGGTCATTAAGGATTCAACCCCGCCTAAGCTTTCTGCGAAAGCAATCAGTTTGATATGACGAAGAATCGGTTCAATTAAGCGAGCATCCTTCACTTTGAAGGAGAATATTCCCGTATTCCCGCTGGATTGTTTATTTTGGATCGCATAACCTGGATGAGTTTCCAGCGCTGGGTAGTACACATCTGAAATTAGCTCATGAGTTAGCAAGAAATTCGCAATCGCTGTAGCATTCTGTTCATGACGTTCCATGCGCAAAGCGAGGGTTTTCATTCCTCTCATCAGAAGCCAGCTGTCTTGCGGTCCAAGCACGGCGCCAATGGAGTTATGGAGAATAGCCATTTGTTCCGTAAGCTCTTTCCCTTTGGTAACAATCAGACCTGCTAGCACGTCATTATGTCCGCCCAAATATTTCGTCGCACTATGGATAACGATATCAGCCCCAAGTTCAATTGGGCGTTGTAGATACGGCGTTAGCAGCGTGTTATCAACGATGGAGACGATGCCCTTTTTACGGGCCCATGTACACACAAGTTCAAGATCTGTGATCATCATCAATGGGTTCGTTGGTGTTTCAATAACGAGGCCCTTCGTATTAGCCTGATAAGCACCTTCAAGTGCATCCAAATCATTCGTATCTACATAAGTAGCCGTTACACCAAAGCGGGACATAATTCTTTCCAATAGGCGATACGTACCACCATATAAATCCAAGGAAACAATCAAATGATCTCCTTGGCTGAAATAGGCGAAAATCGTTTGCAATGCCGCCATGCCTGAGGAACATGCAAAGCCTGCATCTCCGGACTCGAGCTGAGCAATCGCGTCTTCAAGTACCTTACGCGTTGGACTTTTCGTACGCGCATAATCAAATCCAGTGCTCTGTCCTAACTTAGGGTGGCGAAACGCAGTTGATTGATAAATAGGAAAGCTAACAGCACCTGTAACAGGTTCTTCGATAGAGCCAATTTGAGCGAGACGACTTTCGATTTTCAACAAGGGAATTCCTCCTCAGGATGTGGGGTCGATTTACAATTGCGAACTTGCCAAGCTTTCATTAATGTTAACTGTCAATTCAAAAGGTGTTTCTTGATATACATAATAGTTCAGCCAGTTTGAGAACAGCAAATTCGCATGTGCTCTCCAAGTGTTGTAAGGCAGTCTACTCGGATCGTTATTCGGGTAATAATTATTCGGGATATCGATCGGCAGCCCTTTGGCCACATCGCGATCATACTCCCATTTCAAGGAACAAGCATCATATTCCGAATGTCCAGTTACGAAAATATGCTTACCATCGCGCGTTGCGACGATATATACGCCAGACTCATCGGATTCTGATAATATTTCTAAATCCGGACATCGCTCGATATCTTCACGCGTAATATCTGTGTGGCGTGATTGCGGAACGTTGAACACTTCATCAAAGCCGCGCAACAACTTCGTGTTCGGAACACTCACCGTATGTGGGAATACACCAAATGTCTTCTTCTCTAGCGCATATTTCCGTACGCCGAAATGATGATATAATCCTGCTTGAGCCGCCCAGCATATATGCAGGGTGGAAGTGACGTTCCGCTTGCTCCATTCAAGAATCTGCGTTAGCTCTTCCCAGTAATTCACATCTTCGAAATCCATTTGCTCTACAGGGGCACCAGTAATAATCATACCATCCAGCTTATCGTCTTTGATATCATCAAACGTTTTGTAAAACATATCTAAATGTTCGTGGGACGTATTTTTGGAAGTGTGAGTTTTGGGATGCAGCAGCACGAACTCTACTTGCAGTGGCGTGTTCCCGATCAAGCGCAACAGCTGCGTCTCCGTCGTTTCTTTAGTCGGCATTAAGTTAAGCAGTGCAATGCGAAGTGGACGAATATCCTGATGATACGCGACGGATTCATCCATGGTGAAGATGTTCTCTTGGTTTAAAATTTCTTTGGCAGGCAGGTTGTCAGGAATCTTGATCGGCATCCTGTTCACTCCTCTTCATTAATTTAGGTTTAGGTTAGGTACGAATTGTATGAAAAGCAAAAATGACCTTCTCTGGAATCAGAGAAAGGCCATAGAAAATCAAAGTCAATGTCCTTCTCTTATCTCCCAGATTCGCTGTAAATAGCGTTTCCGCAAGAATTAGCACCGTGCTCCCCTTTATACAAAGGTTTGTCGGTTGCCGGGTGTCATCGGGCTAGTCCCTCCACCTACTCTTGATAAGAAAATAAAACGTATGCGATTAGCATTATCATACTATAAAATAAACGAAAGTCAAGATGATTAGGCTTGTACGTTTCCGTGATTGCAAGAAATTAGTATGTGTAGCCAAGTAATCAATAAAATGATACAATTTGTATTGTGACAAGCTGTTTCAAATGTGGTGCTTTAGGTTAATATTAAAGATTAGCTTTACAGATGATGTTTTTAATCGAATAAGAATTTATGAGAAAATCACATTCTAATGTGGACGAAGAAATGAGGGCTATGATGTCAACCCAAACATCCGATAATTTCTCTGCATTCGCTTCCTTACATCGTTATTTTGCGTTAATTGAAACCGACAAACCCACACAAGAACAAGCCGAAATCGCTGTCTCACAGCTTCACCTCGTTTATGGGGCAGTAAGTGAAGAGGATCTGATGCAGCGCGGCGGACCTGAGATTATTCAAATGTACACAGACGTCAAAAATACGATTTTAAATGCCGCCAAGTAAGTTTTGGCGGTTTATTTTTTTGCACAGTCTTAACCAAATCTCCATAAGCTATCTTAACGACAATTTCCCTTATTTCATCAAACTTTTTGGCTTGAAACAGGGTATACGAACGGGTATACTAGACAAGTATTCGACACGGACGAAAAAAGGAGGGCATACGCTTGGACGGAGAACCGAGGAGTAGTACCTGCACGGTCATCAGTTATCAATTTCAAAATGTCGGAATGAAGTCGGTTCATCCATCATCCAGAGCATTGCTCTTCTAGATGCGCTAACCGGATCATTCCATCAAAGGGGTGGGCATATGAAAACACGGTTGGTTCAAAATGGTATTTTTACGTTAGTTGAAGATGTGACCGCTGCGCTTACACCTCCAAGTCAAGGCTTTTACTGGATTGATGCAGGGATCGAGGATTTAGAATTACTACAACCTCTATTTCATTTGCACGATTTGGCCGTAGAAGATTGTCTTAGTGAGGAAGAACAGCGTCCTAAGATTGAATTTTATGATTCCCATTATTTCATAGTGATTAATAGCATTCGTTTCGATGATGAAGAAATTTTCCTCCGCGCACTCAATCTCTTCCTCAGCAAGCATGTCATTATTACCGTTACGAGGCAAAAAATTAATGAACTGCGCGCGCTCAAGCCCTTCCTCTGGGAGGAAGAAGTGAACAGCGCTGATCGTTTTCTCTATCACTTAGTCGATTTAGTTGTCGACAACTATGTGGCGGTCGGTGACCGAATTGAAGCCAAAATTGAGAAGCTGGAAGAAGATATTCTGATGGCGACGAAGAAGTCGCATTTGAATGAGATTATCGGTCTCCGTTCTGAAATTTTATGGCTCAAAAAGGTGCTAGTTCCTCAACGTGACGTCATTGGGACACTTGGTAAAAAAGAGCTCCGATTGATCGATCATCAGCTCCAGAAATACTTCGGAGACATCTATGAGAATGCCGTCAAAATTGTTGATACGTTCGATACGCTGCGCGACCTGATGGGGAACTTACGAGAAGCTTATCAATCCAGCCTCGCGAACCGAGCCAATGATATCATGCGTGTGTTTACCGCATTGACGACGATCTTCATGCCCTTGACCTTCATTACGGGTGTCTTCGGGATGAATTTCGATAATATTCTCGGCTTGCATCTAACCGCTCATGGGGATGAAATTGTGCTAGCCTTTATGGGCGTCCTCGGCATCGCCATGTATGTGCTGTTTCGCAAGAAAGAATGGCTGTGAGCCGATCCTCTGAATCATTAGATACAAGGTGACTTCAAGCAAAATGCTGAGAGGTCACCTTTTTTGTATCTAGTTCACGCAAGCTTGATTTTGACAAATTTCCGCTTCCCAACTTGCAGAATATCGCCATCCTCCGGTGTGATTTGCGCATGAATATCAGTCAGCTTCTGTTCGTTAATTTTCACTGCTCCTTGCTCCACGCTCCGCCTAGCTTCCCCATTCGAGGCATGCAAAGCTAAATGGACTAACAGCTTAATAATCGATATCCGTCCTTCGACCAATAGATGGCTGTCTAGACTTATTTCCTCAATCTCGTCAGGCAATGCGCGCTTCTGGAAAACAGTAATAAAATGCTGCTCCGCCTCCTCGGCCGCTTCCACACCATGGTACATCTCAACATACATCTTCGCCAACCTAAGTTTGGCATCTCTTGGATGGACCGTACCCGCTTCAAGGCCATGCCGCAGTTCTTCGATTTCCGCATTCGACAAAGCTGTTGTTAACTCGAAATACTTGAGCATGAGCGTATCCGGGATGGACATGGTTTTACCGAAAATGTCATTCGGCTGCTCATCGATGCCGATGTAGTTGCGGAGGCTTTTACTCATCTTCTGCACGCCATCCAGTCCTTCGAGTAGCGGCATCAGGATCGCCACCTGACCTTCTTTCAACTCATAGGCCCCTTGAAGTGTACGCCCCATCAAGATATTAAAGGTCTGATCGGTTCCACCTAGCTCAATATCACTTTCTAAAGAAACCGAGTCGTAACCTTGCATAAGCGGGTAGAAAAACTCGTGCACATGTATCGGCTGATTCGTCGAATACCGCTTGGCAAAGTCATCTCTCTCCAGCATGCGAGCAACCGTCACTTTACCAGCAAGTCTTAGCACATCATCGAAGCGCAGCTCACCTAGCCAAGTGGAATTATAGTAGAAAGATGTTTTGTTTAAATCCAACACCTTGGCTAGCTGTGTCTGGTACGTTTGCGCGTTGTGCTTCACATCCTCCTCCGAAAGCTGCTTGCGTGTCTCGGATTTCCCAGTCGGATCTCCAATTCGACCCGTGAAATCACCAATAATGAGCTGCACCTCATGTCCCAAATCCTGGAATTGACGAAGCTTGTGCAGGACGACCGTATGTCCGATATGGATATCCGGTGCAGATGGATCTAATCCTAGCTTTACTTTCAACGGTGTCCCTGTCACAACCGCCTTCATAATCTTCATCTTCAGCGCTTCTTCCGGCACAATTTCCGCTGCGCCGCGTCTGAGGATATGCAATTGATGCTCCACTTGTTGCTGCTGCTCTTTAGTAAGTTTATCCCATAACAACATACGATCCCTCCATTCGATTGGTTATAAAGAAAACAAAAAAGACAACCTCAACGTCCACAAAGGGACGAGAAGGTTGTCTCGCGGTACCACCCTAATTAAAGAGAGTAGTTGCACGCCTACTGGCATGCGGTTTCTCTTTCACTTAGAAAATTAACGACAAATCATTTGCCGGGTGCAAGCTACTAATGCTCGGATGAGCACGTTCCCTCCACCAACTCAGAACTGTAATTCGGACAACATGCTTGCATCGGTTTGCACCTTCCACCGACTCTCTGCTCCAGCGGCATTTGTCCTACTTCGGGCTTCGCCCATGTTCGTCATCGCTTTGACGGATATTAGATTATTGAACATTTAATCATATTCCGCTGGCTTTTGTCAATGTACATTAGCTAGCTGCTTGGATCGCATTTCTTTCCTTCTCTCTGCGATAACGTAACCGAAGCAGACGCAGCCATTCATAAGCACGGTCTAACTCTTTCCCCTTCAGCTCCTCCGTCCCGATGAGACTCTTGAGAACGGGCTTTAAATAGCGATCACCCTCGGATTCATACGCATTCCACGCTTTAATCTGCTCTTCCTCAGGAATCGAAGCAAGTTCGGCTTCCACGAGAGGATCCATATCGTAACCTTCACGGTCCAAATCTTCAACCCACAGCAGCAATTCCCTCCGCGGCATCGTCAAATTCGCCTGAAGATCGGCCAAGCTGCCGCCTCCAGCAACCAGTTCAAGCAACTTGCGTTTGCTAACCTCTCGATCAAGCTCAATTCGCAGCTTTTGCTCCTTCTGAGCGAGTAGCCACCCCTCGAACTTCATCGTATCCACATAGTTGGCAACCCAATCCAATGGAAAACCGTTCGTGCGTGCGCTACTGCCAATCCGACCAAGCAATTGATCGGCGTACTGCACTGTTTTCTGCTCACCGAACCCAGGAATTTGCTGAAGTTCTTCCTTGGTCTGCGGCAAGAATACAGAAATCATCCGTAGGACACGGTTCGTTGCGAGGATATATGGCGCCTTCTTCTCACGAGCCGCTTGCTCACGACGCCAAGCACGCAGTGATTCGAACACCTCTTCATTCGGATTCTCCTCACAGTAATAGGTTAGCATTTGTGTCATTTTCGCCTTACCTGATAGTCCTTGCGTAAGATCCAATTCCGTGTGTACCAACGGCCGGAAGCCACTTCTAATTTTCTCACGTAAGCCTTGACGGAATGAGAATAGCATCTCATCCCAGCTTATGCCTTGGAACCATTCATCTTGCTCAAGCTTACCAACTAAGTCAGGTTCACTCCAATACACACTCCAAATCCCTTGTTCCTCAACAATCGATACCTGCGCGGAAATCACTTGCCCATCCCCCGAATTCTTCTCTAACGTGTTCAGAAATACAATATTCATCCTTCAATTCCTCCAGACCTGTAACGAATTTTGTTTAAGAAAAACGAAAAAGCACCTCTTCCGCCTGTTAGGGCAGAAAAGGTGCTTCCTTTTTCTAATATCCAAATCATACCATGTTTGTCAGTTAGGCGCAAGAACCGTTTTGCCCCCAGGCCCTTATCGGTTATAATAGGAGCATACTAGAAAGAGAATGGAGGGCACTCATGTCTGATTATGACTTTTTATATGATCATCAAGAAGAAACAACAACGCGATTTGTCTGTTTCGTTGGTAAAGCCTTACACCGCTTTGACCTCGCTATTATGACAACGACACGTTACTATGGCAAAAAGCTGGTCATCGATTTGCAATCGGGACGCAGCGCGGTTATTGGGCCGGATGATTTGGACGAGGAAGGCTACCTCGAGCATGTGTTTAAGATTAATGAGGAACAAGCACAAGAGCTTACTGAATTCCTATCCCAAATTATCGGTTCCATCCATTTCACGGATATTTAAGGGATTGTCGGGGGACACTGGAAAAAGCATAACCTGACAAGGAGGCTTATCCATGCGTAAGAAGACACAATACACCAACAAAATTGAGGGATTAGGCTTCCTCTCAGAAGACCGCCTCGCTGCCTACACGGACCTCGAGACGGTAGAATCGCAGCGGAATGACATGATCCCCGAGGAATTTCCGGAAGGGCCCTATGGCACAAGTATGATGTCAGAATCCCTTGGGAAAAGTACCCCTTGGCGAGAGGATCAACGCCCTACCAACCGTTTTGCTTATGAGAATCGTGAGCTGCACGAAGGTATTACAAGGGACTATCCTGGAGCAGATGATGCACTCGATAACGATCATTCTACGGAGGGCTTGTCCTAAAACAACGAAACGCCGCGAACATCAAGTAATATGATGTTTGCGGCGTTTTTTTGTTGCTTATTTACCCAGTAGTTCCAAGTGTCTGCCGATATGATGACGAAGTCCTTCTGCGAAGGTATCTTCTTGCTCAGCTAATGTTTGGAAGAATTCATCTGCAAATGTGCGGCTTCCGTCTTCATTTTTCGCTTGAAGAAGCAAACCATACGTGATGTGCAGCAATTGACGTGCATTATTTTCTTCCATGTAATCAGGCAACTGCGCATCTGATACAGCGCTAAGTGGCGCGATCGCGCTAATATCCGTCGTTACATGGTAGTACGCTGTCGCTTCGACAAAGTGATCCAGTGCGTATTGGTGCATGCGGCGATAAAGCGTAGGATTTACTTTCGCTACAACACGTACCGCTTCGAGCCAATTCGTACCGGCTGTTTTGATGTGGAACAAGCCATTCGTGTATTGCCCGATCAATGGGAACACGCTGAATTTATCACTGCCGGAATGGATGCTTAGCTTATATTCAAAATGAACAGCAATCGCCGCATGACTAGCTAGCTCACGCTCAAATTGCGCGATATCTCCAATGTAGTCGATCCCTTTTTGGAATTCGCCGCAGAAACGTGGCGCCATGCTGAAAATCGCAACTCCGCGATCACGAAGCTCATTCGCAACTAAATAGTGTGCCTCAGGGGAAGTCGGTGTCGCTGTTTCATCAATGGAAATTTCGAAATCAACCGCACGATCAAGTGTAACGATATATTTGCGGTAGATCGCTTCCATGAAATTAATAGCTGCATCATAGATCAATACATCTTTCTTCAAAGCTTCTGCAGTGTAGGCAAGAGTAGCTCCTGGCACATTTGGTGCTGTTTGCAGGTAGCGCTCTTCATAGCGGCTGCGCAAGCTAGCAGGTAGTTGCTCGTATTTCGCTGCGATTTCTGCTTCGCTCATGGATTCAATCGTGTTGTCGATATTCTCGGAGCAATCTAAAGTCAACATCGTGAAACCAAGACGCAACGCGTACTCGATGTCTTCTTCTTTCTTCAAGTGGTCACCGTCAGCGCCGTATCCATCTGTGTAGCCCTCTTGTAGAACCGCATAAGCCGCTGCATCCAATACATCCTCATAGGTGCGACCTGTCAAAGCAAGCTCACGAATACTTTGTTGCGCCAAAACAGGACGAATATCTTTGCCGCGAATCGTTTGGATATGACCAGGACTTGCGATTCCAAGTCGGTCGCCTAATCCCATTGTCGCTACTTGTGTTCCGAACGCTTGTGGCGCTGTGTATGGCAAAAATTGATTGATAATCAAGCGATTTTCATGTGTTAGCAGTGCTACTTTCTCGCCATCTACGACTTCTCCTTGCAGTTGGTCGAACAATTCGCCAGATCCCACGACGATTAGTCGTTTCCCCTCTGTTGTACGTACCATCAACAATGTTGTATCTCCCACTTGAGTTAAGGAAGATGTGTACACTTTAATAACTTCGGATGAGAACTCGTTTACTTTCCCTGCGCGTACTGCCTCTATAAGTGCGTTCATGATCAATTTCCTCCTATTTGTGCAAGCGTTTGCTATTCCATCTATACATCCATTTTATCGCAAGTAAGGAGCGTTTTCTCATCATCTATTCCTATTTTACCCAAAAACTATTCATATTTTTCACTAAAATTTATGATATACTTCAGTTACCTCATTTCCAAACAAGGAGCAGCGCCTATGTCACGTACCGTCACCTTCGGCAATGAAGATGAAGGCCCTTTTTACATCCAACATATTCATCGCTCTGGCCCTTTCGAGCGGACCCAGCACATGCATGATATGTACGAACTCTATTATTTATACGAAGGAGAACGCATGTATTTCATTCGTGATCGTTCCTATCTCATTCTTCCAGGAGATTTGGTTCTCATCAATCGACGTGAACTTCATGCCACTTCTGACTCAGATAAACTCGGTCATGCGAGAGTTGTTATTAACTTTAGCGACAGCATTTTGGAAAAAACAAAAGAAGAGGCTCCTTTCTTGCTGGATGCATTCACGCATGATACGCCTGTATTGCGGCTTGATTTCCCTACTCGGCGGCTTGTTGAAGACATGCTAGGGAAATTAATTCATGAAGCCAAGGAGCCCGCGATGGGGCAGACTTTTGCCATCACACACTTTTTAATCGAGTTGTTATTATTCACGGCACGTTTCGTTCGCATACATCCCGTCACTTCGCCAGAACACGTTTCTCCTCTCCACCGGAAAATATCCACCATCGTACGATTTATCAACGCTCATTTCGCTGAACCGATACGACTGGAGGAGCTTGCAGAACGATTCGAAATCAGCTCCGCTTATTTAAGCCGGATGTTCAAGGAAATTACTGGATTTTCGCTGGTTGAATATGTGAATCTTGTTCGCGTACAAGAAGCTCAACGGCTGCTGGCAACAACGAAGCTCAAAGTCATCGTAATCGCTGAACAAGTTGGCTTCGGCTCCCTCGTCCAATTCGGACGTGTGTTCCGTCAAATGACGAAAATGACACCACTGCGTTATCGGCAGTCGGCTGTTTTGACATAGTAAAGTCAAGTTGAGCTCCTCACCTCTTGATAACTTTTCACCTGAGGCTGCATTAGTCCGATATTTTCTTACTAAAAGGAGGATTACTTGTAAAAATGGCCATTAGTCCGATTCTGCCGAATTATTTACCCATTTTCCTTGAGTGAGAGTTCTTTATGGTGATTTAGTTCGGCTAATTAGGACTAAATTGAATTTCATGACGCGAATCGTGAGATTAATTCGGCAATTTCGGACTACATGCCATCTGGGGAGTAAGCTGATATGAATATGTCAATCATTTCGATATAACCAGCACAGCAGTAGTTTCTGGAGAAGTGAAATACGTAAAACAGTACCCACAGTACGAACACTTTTTGATAGTGTCGACCATGAGTACCTGTTTCTAGATCATGTATTACTTTTTATTTTTCTCCAAAATAACTGTTGCATCTTTACGGAAAGCGGCAGCTGCCTCTTGAACCGTTATTTTCTTGTACAAAATTTTCTCTCCTGTATCCTTCAACAGCTTCTCAATTTCAATGGAGCCCACTGGATTCGGAGGATCCATAGGTGAACTGTTTTTCTCAGCCCATGCGACATAGTCAAATACTTTGATTTCATTCGGGCTCAAAAGTGGCTTCAAAGCTTCTTTCACTTTGGAAGCTACAGGTACGCCGCGCTCGCCTTTAATAATTTTGTTCGCTTCAATATCATTGATCCAGAAATCAATAAATTTAGCAGCTTCTTCTTGTGCTTTGGAACTGCTGGATACGGACCAGTACATACTTGGTTTCAAGAACAAGCCTTTATTCGCATCTGGACCTGGCATTGGCTGCAGAACAAGATCACGTTTAGCTGCGTTTGCTAGACCAATATATTGATTAGACCAACCATTGGAGGAAATGGAGTTCCCTAAAGTCATTTCATCATCCTCAGGAGTGCCTTTCTTTTGTGCAGCTTTATCTAGTGGCAGCAAGACGCCAGCATCATACCATTTTTGAATACGATTAAAATAATCGATAAACATCTTATCGTCGGTATAGCCTAGTGCTGTACCTTCCGCGTTATACATTTTTTGACCAAGTGTACGCAAATAGTAAGGGAAGAAAACATCATCCCGGAAGCCGCCCATGATTTTACCCGCAGCTTTCGCTTTCGTAGCCATCGCGTCCATATCGCTCCACGTCCAGTTCTTCTCTGGCGTCGCGATGCCTGCTTTTTTCAACATCTCAAAATCCATCATGCTAGTTAAAGCATTAACCCCTAAGTTCATAGCGACGAGCTTCCCGCCCACTTGACCACCTGATAAAGCATTCGGGCTTACATCATCCACATTAAGAACTTTGCTTTTTGTAAAAGTCGTCAAATCCGCTAATTGGTTTCTTCCACCGTATTGTGTCAAATATGAGATGTCCATCTGTATAATATCTGGCAGTTGATTCGCAGCTGCTTGTGGAGCAAGCTTCTTCCAATAATCATCGAAAGCCGCATACTCAGCTTCAATTTTCACGTTCGGATGTGCTTTCTCATACATTTCGATAACTTTCAGCGTATAATCGTGGCGCGCTTGACCGCCCCACCAGGCCATGCGAAGCTTTACTGGTTCCTTACTTGCACTTACTGTTGCACTAGGAGTCGTTGCTGTAGTTGGCGCTGTTGTAGCTCCTCCACTTTGGTTACTAGATGTACCCGAAGAACAAGCGGTTGCTGTGAAAATCATGGATAATGACATTAATGTGACTACTGCCTTTTTCATGGTTTTTCTCCCCTTTATACATACATTTCGGAAACCGTAATCGCTTACATTTCTATTATCAGCTATAAAATAACATTCGGTAATTAAAAAAACCGTCATCTTTGTTCAATTTTCAGTTTCTAATACACATTGCATAACAATAAACCAATAGCCCCCACCATTCCCCTATTTTATTAGGGGCAAGGCTTTCCCAAGAAAAAAAGACAGTACCCGATTACAGGCACTGTCCCTATTTGAAGTCTTATCCGATCAATTTTATTAATCCTTTGTACGCAATTTCATCGAATTTGCTAATGACCTTCTCCCGATCCATTGCCCAGGCGCAATCTTCAAGCGCACAAGCGACCGGTGCATCCAGGCGTATTGTTGCCAAATCAAGCGAAAGGTGCAGCATTTCCAGCTCAGCCTCGATCTTCGCACGCACGCCCTTCGGAAGTGCAGCTAAGTTCTCTAGGATGCCAGCTATGTTCACATATTCATTGAGCAATTTGGTCGCCGTTTTCTCCCCAATTCCTTTGACCCCTGGATAATTATCTGCAGTATCACCCGTTAATCCCTTCAGATCAATGATTTGAGCTGGAGTTAGGCTTTTCTCTTCCATCAGTGTTTCTAGCGTATACACCATGTAGTTGGATTGCCCTTTTTTCATAATAATAACTTCGGTATTCTCATCCACCAGTTGGAGCATATCATGATCCCCGGTTAGGATCTGGACTTTCGTGTGAGGGCTGTAGGAACGAGCCAACGTGCCGATACAATCATCAGCTTCATAGCCAACAACACCGATATTCGGGATGTTAAAGCTGGCTGTCACTTCTTTAACCAAATCAAATTGTGGGATTAACTCTTCAGGGGCAGGTCCGCGATTTGCTTTGTACGCTTCGAATTTCTCCGTACGAAAGGTCTTGCTCCCCATATCCCAACAACACACAACGTGTGTCGGTTTGAACGTACCGATCGCGTCGAGCAAATATTTCAGAAATCCGTATACACCGTTGATTGGTACGCCGTTCTCAGTTCTCATGATGTAACCACTAGATGAAGTAGCATAAAAACCGCGAAATAATAAAGCCATGCCGTCTACAAGTAATGTTCGATTTATATTTTCCATAAGTACACTCCACATGTTTAATTAAATAACTCTATTAAAGATACCAGACCTTCTCCAGAATGGATATACCTTTAGTCGAAATTATCTACGAAAAACACCCGCCATATATTGGTCGTCTGTATGGAATGCGCTCTAGCTTCTAGCATTTGGTAAGTTCAATGATTTCCTGACCATAGATGGGCAGCAATAAGACACAAGCACCCTCTTGCAATTCACGTCCTGAGAATGTTCCAACTTCGCAATCCGTGAATAACAGTGTTACTTGATAGGTAAACTCAGGCTTCACCCAAGGGATATACACAACACAAGATTCGGATTCCACATCTCCCTATCTTGTTAGCTTTTTCATCCGTTTCTGGACTCACTATATCGTCTATAAATCCCCCGTTCAATCGCCAATTTTCGTTAAAATCCCGATTTTCAACTCTAGTTAACTACGATTCTAAAAATGATGAAAATCAACAAAATAGCGATTATTGGATGTTTGCATTATTCAACTCCACTTTAACGCAAAAAAAGGAGTGTCCCTCGGTCATGAAGACCTTCTGAGACAACTCCTATTCCTTTATAGCAAGCTTATTACTATTAGCGGCTCGTATGCCATTTAATTTCTTGGATGAATTCCGTTACGGATTCCTTCAAACGGGAAGTGATTTCATCATCAAGAATTGCTTGTCCTTGATCTCCCCATGTTACTTGTTTATCAAGTACATACACGCCTTGCAAAATGTTCTGTGCACCGAGGACTGACAATACCGGTTTGAGTGCATAATCAATCGCTAGCAAGTGCGCGTAGGTTCCTCCAACCGCTAATGGAAGTACAATTTTACGCTCGAGTCCTTTTTGCGGCAGCAGATCCAAGAATGCTTTCAACACACCTGTGTAGGAAGCTTTGTAGACTGGCGTAGCTACGAATACAGCGTCGGCATCTGCCACACGCTTACTCGCTTCAACAATGGCTGCACTGTCGAACTTGGCATATAACAAATCCTCAGGGGGCAGGTCGCGAACCTTGATCCAATCTACTTCCAAACCCGCTTGCTCAAGCTCGCTCTTCGCCACTTCAATTACACCATGTAATCGGGAGGTAGGGGTTGGACTTCCTGAAATAATTACTACTTTAGACATTTAATTCACGCTCCATTAGCATTTTGTGGTAAAAAAAGAGACTCTGTCTCTATGTTTTCGATACATAGCGAGAGTCTCCTTCTGTTCGGTCGACTTATTTTAATTCAAAGTAATTCACTTGGAATTATATTACCATGGCTTCGAATGGACGTCAATCCGTCATCTCAAAAGAAATTCCAGCCCGGCATCCATCGTAAAAAGAACGAGTATTTTGCCGGTATAATCATCCCCGATAGAATCGGGTAGAACAGTGCGAATAGCACGAAGACGGCGGCTAAGTAGCCGTAGACCCATCTTCTCCGTTGCAGCGGATCTTGCTCCAAATAGTCCTTGATGTAGTAGGTCAAGATCAGAACTAGGAACGGTACCATAGCAAAATAGTGATAAATAAACGTAAGTCGCGGCACTAACATCCATGGCAGGTACTGTGAGCAGTAGGCAATGAGCAGCACTCGCAGCAATTTATCCTTGCGTTTGAACGCGAGATAGAAAGACATCAGCACAGCAAGAAAGCCTGGCCACCATACTAGCGGATTCCCGAATGAAACGATGCTCGAAAGCATACCCTGCGGCATCAGCTTCGCTTGATAATACCAGATCGGGCGTATCATCATCGGCCATTCCCACCATGGTGAGGAGAACGGGTGCGTAGCAACCAGATCCTTATGGTATTTGTACATATGTACCTGATAAGTCACAACATCCTTCAACTGATGTCCAGGACCTGGCACCATCATGAAAGGAATATAGGATAATGTGTAGACTCCTAACGGCACAATAACAAACATGAGTACGCACCACAGGATAGTAAGCAGTGTATTTCGTACGAAAAGCTTCTGTACGCGAAGGAGCTTCGTGGATTCCTCAGCAGAGAGAAGATCTTCATAAACGCTTTCACTCTCCTCCACTTCCCATTCATCACGACTATTCTCCCTCAATACCCGCTTGGCAAATTGGTATTCTCTATACCGCTCCCACAGCGAGATGAATAATAGGACGGCCAAGCCGGCACCGCCGTATATGACGATCCATTTGGAAGCAGCACCGATGCCGAAGAATAACCCTGAAAGTCCCAGTGGGATTAGTGTCGCCCAAAGCTTTTCACGGAAGAAGCTCAACGTCGTGTAGCGATACATGAAATAGAACATCAGCATAATGAAAAACACACCGTACACATCAATCGTGGAAATTCGTGTTTGGGCGAAATGCATGAAATCAAAGCTAAGTAAAAAGGCAGCAATAAGGGCATATTCGGAACGGCCAAACATCCGCTTAGCGAACACATACATAATAGGAATCATGCCTACACCGAATAGTGTACCAATAATACGCCAGCCAAAAGGGTTTAAACCGAACACGTTAATACCGATGGAAATGAATATTTTGCCCAGCGGCGGATGTGTGCTTTCATAAGGCTCGATCTTGTTGAGATGCTCATAAGCTGTTCTTGCATGGTAAATTTCATCGAAATAAGTACCATTC
The DNA here is from genome assembly GCF_001428105.1 of Paenibacillus sp. Soil766. Classification (GTDB taxonomy): domain Bacteria; phylum Bacillota; class Bacilli; order Paenibacillales; family NBRC-103111; genus Paenibacillus_E. The sequence goes on from NZ_LMSJ01000058.1 coordinate 272,943, forward strand.
ATATAGGAAGGCGTATACGGGACGACACTTGCCTCATCAAATAAATGTTCAGTTGTCCCCTTATCGGAGGCATCGACATCCACTTCCTTCACGCTAGCGATCGGTAAAGGTGTCGTTCCCCCATCCCCAAAAATCCCGATTTCATGAAGATGCAGCTTCGCACTCTCTTGCGTGTCGATTACAAGCTTCACATATCGTGCTTCTTTATTAGCTTCTACCGTATGCCAAGTGAACACCTTCGTATGGTCAGATTTAACTGCCATGGCGTCCTGCCACTGTTCACCATCCTTCGAAAACCAATAGGAGTAAGCGCCTTCCCCGACTCCAGCAAAACTATTAATACGTGTAATCTGATGCGGGCTGCCAAGATCAGCAATAACCGTTTCTCCTCCACGTGATGGCTGCCAGAAAGTCGTTGGATCCTTATGTCCGCCGAGATGGAACAGCGCAATGATCGTATACACTACCACAAGAGCTCCTAGATACAGCGCATCTTTACGTGAGAAGAAGCGCCCGCGCTTACTTCTTTCTATATGATCCTCTGTAGGATGGAAAACCGCTTTCCATAGCGAGGTCTCTCTTACATTCGTTGCTTTCACTTGGGGGTCATCTTCCGCTGGAAGCACTTCGAGCTTGTTGTCAACTAGAGGTTTCGTCTCCTCCATAGTCTCATCCTGATCTGATTTCACGAAAAGCCTCCATCCCAATATACAAGCATAGACAAACATCATAACATTGATCGCCGAAATCGTCAGCATCAAAGAATTGTATCGCGGAATGTGATAGTCCTGATGAAAGCTCCGAAGGAGCACATCGCCAATGTTGATAAAATGCGTGATGCTAAAGCCAATAAACAACCATAGAATCCGGCGATCCTTCAAATAAATGAAGCTCGTTAATGCTAACAATAAGCCATAGTGTAAATAGCGCTCATGCATTTTGGTCATACACATAAACATAGCCGTGATAAATAAGAACGATATGTATAACACGGCACCTCGCCGCTCCTTACCTAGCCAGTAAAGCAGACACACATAGAGAATGGACAACACCATCAATACAAGTCCAATCCATTTATAAGACAAATGCCAGAATCCACTATTGATGTCCACGAAGTTCCCGCCAAGAAGTGCAAACAAATTAAACGCATTGAGCGATGCATACGGATAAGAAGCTAACGTGCCCGAATACAAGTCAATCATCCAACCATAGCCTCTACCCATTGCAAAAGGAAGTGCGAGTACGACCATGGTGGCGATGCCTGTCAGAACGCTTAATAGCCAGACCATCACATTGCGTGCCCGTATCACATCGAGTAATAAGAAGATGCCGAACAGCAGCGCCTGCGGTTTAAGTAGCAATGCAAGTGCGATAAAAAAAGCGGCTTGCGGTAGTTTGCCTTTCATCTGCATCAATAATGTAGCCACAATAAACAGCATGAAAAAAGAATCCACCTGTCCCCATACAGCGGAATTCGCCCAAATAGCTGGGTTGAAGGCAAATAGAGCAGCAATCCAGAGCGCCTGCTTCCATGAACGTGCACCTTCGTGCTTGCTAATCGCTAGACGGAATAACAGATAAACCGTTCCAAGATCTGCAAGGATTGCGGGCAGCTTAAGGATGAGTAAGGAACTCCCACTTTCCCAGGGAATAGACAGCTTATGATGTACAAAGCCCACAACGTATAGGACATACATGTAGCCAGGGGGATAATCCAGAAAATAATTTTTGGCATTCGTATATAAGTCCTTCAAACCTACCGTGTAAGCGCGGTCTGCCCAGGCCATGAACGTTCGCACGTCCGTATCATAACCCACCCATGTGGTGGCCAATACAAGTCGAAGTATGAGAGCAATCAGAAGCATGAATCCTAAAAGAAAGAATGTATAGGGAGCTACTCCCCGTTGCTTGAACCAGCTGACCATGCGACATCTCCTTAGCTTTGAACTATCCTCATTATACCTGTCCACACTCTTGCAGAAAAGGAAAAAAGCACCGACGATTAGTCAGTGCTTGGGTTCAATCTTTTCGATGCGCTCACAAATGTCATGCAACCACTCATAATCCCCTGTCAGGGAGGCGCAGAGCGATAAATTTTCTAGTTTTAACCTGTTCCAAACATAGGTCGCATTAGCTTCCATGCATAGCATTAATTCCTCTTGCTCGCCTCGAGTTAGCTCCCGGGCTCTGCGTAGTGTCCATAATTCCGCCATACGTTGATGAACGGCTAACATCGTTGTTACCTCCCTGCTCCATGGAGTCGCTTTCATTAGCTAGTATGGACAAAGTAAGGAGACTCGAAACAGGAAATCATCAAAGTCTACCTGAGTGCCTTACTCTATTATTGTCATTGCTTTATGTGAATGAAGAAAGCAAGAGAGCTCGTCCGCTCTCTTGCTATTCTATTGCTTTCAATTAGGCATAATCATTAAGGAATATGAACCACAGCAATTTTATCAATTGGGAAATAGAATACTGTACCAGCGCCATTCGCAATAACAACATTACCGTTTTGGATACCTAGAAATCTACCTTGATGATTCGGTGTAGTACCTGCGTGAATTGTGATAACTGTTCCAAGTCCAACATGAGCCAAAGTAGCATATACGGAGCAACTCATTGTGTTTTCCTCCCTTCGAACTTTATATGATATCTTATGCATGCTCTTTATTTTTGATATAGACAAATGAATACTAGGGTGCGTATATTTTGAGATTAATGAGTTCAAGTAGGTTATTAAAAATAGAAAAGAACCCTTTCAATCTCAATAAATTGAGATCGAAAGGGTTCTTGGGCTTTCTTATGCAGAGGATACTTCTTCGGAATCACTAGCGGAATCCGTGCCTTCTAGGAAGAATTGCACGAGTTTCACATGTTTTTTCAACGATTTCTCGTGAATAAGGTTGATTTTGCCATTATCCAACGAGCCGAATACATAGATTAGCTCTTCGTTGTCATGTGACCAATCGAAGCCCTCTAGCAATTGTAAAGACTGAGTCCACTCATCATTGTATTCGCCATTCGGGAATAAGAAGCGATTCGCATACAGTGCAATACTCTCTTGAATTACACGATTCGCGGAAGTATATTGCGCCAATCCTGGTTGCTCTGGCATCATTGGCAGAATCGTATTGAAGAATTGATGCAAGATTTCAACATAAGTTGATGGATCATGTCTAATTTTACGTTGCAGTTCATAAGAAGGCTGCATTCTACCAGAGAAAAGCATCGTCGCCGTCGCATACAACCAGCTGAAACATGTAAAGTTACGGTTAAAGGAGGTCAAATTACTACGTCTCTCCACACCTGCTGCCTTCAGATACACATTATGATCCACAACTTGCTGAATAACCAGATTAAGCGGATCGATAGAATCGAAGGAATGTCCGAGTTCCTTACTAACTAGCTGCACTTTGGAGTTGATATCGCCAAATAGCTGCTGTTCTTCTTCCTCCGTTAAGCCGATATAGATTTGCACAGCAAGCTGTGTTTCCATCAGGTCCAAACGTCTGCCTTCAAGTTGATTAATCGTGCCTTCTGTTTCCTCAACCTCTTGCTTAACTTCTGCATCATCACTAAACTTCCGTTGCTTAATTTTCAGCAGCGCCAGCTTCTTCTCGTAGCGACGTACTTCTTTCTGCATCTGATCATTCACATAACCAAGGGCTAGGATCCGATGCTGACCATCCAGGATGGAAAGCTTCGAGCCATGGCGCAATAGGAACTCCTTCGCACCCTTAGAGAGTTGATTCACCTCGCGAAGCGATAGAGTGACAGGACCGAAGAAAACATGGTCTAGCTCGCGTTCTTGCAAATAAGTAGAGATCTTCCGGCGCTGCATATTACTCAGCTTACGTTGAACCATCGGATCGATCATCGTATAATTCAGCAAGTCCTGAACGCGCAAGGCTACAGTCGCGAGACCGAACTTTTCGCAGAAAGGATGGATAGTCATTTTTAGGCGTAATCCTTCCATTAGCTCACGTCCTCCTTATTAGCAAAACTAGCTTTATAGTCGTCAGCTTCACTGATCAGGAACGCATTCTGATCTTGATAGAAGCTCTTAATATGGTTGTAAGCCTTCATGATCCGGGTACGTCTTGGCAGACGATCCTTCTCTTCCCCAGCATAAATACTATTCCAGTTCACATGCGGTAATATTTTCAATGCATGCTCAAGTGCATAGCGATTAAAGCTGCCTGTTTTCGTCGCTTCTTCATGCATGAAGAGAGCTAACGCAATTTGGATATTCTCAGACCACACGATTTCACCTTTAGTCGGTGAAGGTAAATGCGTCAATAATCCGTTGAAATATCCGCCAGCTAGCGAAATAAGCTCCTGCAGATCCTTATCTGCATATTGATAGTTGTTATTACGAGCTGCAGATTTCATTCGCCCTTCAAACAATCCCACTAGAATTTCAATTAACAAGTGGTAGGAGAATAAATACTCCGGCGACTTGCCGCGCTCGGAGAACATATCGACAGTCAGCTTCTGCATCGCAGGCGCTTTCGCTGCTAGCTCCGTGGCTGCTACATGATAGAATCGGCGTTGATCACGAAGAACAGCCAAGTTACCTCCAAGCTTACGAGGAAGCTTGTTAATGTCAGAGAACAATTGACGTTCCTGACGCGCATTAATGTCTAAATATGTCATAGTTGAGATAGGGAACGCATATAAACGGCGTAGCTTCTCCGTAATCTCATCCATTTTATCATATTCACGGCGATCTTTGGCTCGTGCCATCTGACTTTGCAGCGTTTCCATAATCCGTTGGAAAGCTGCTAAGCGATGCTGACCGTCAACAACATACAATTTCTCAATTGGCTGTAAGCGGAGGGCTTGTTGGTCTTCATCATAATGTCCTGCGCCTCTTGCTGAGAAAATGATGCCAGGGAAATAGATTGGCTGGCGATCTTCCAAATATAAATTCACATAGTCAATTAACTTAGAGAGGTTCCGCGGAATGATCGCACGTTGTACTTCTAAATCCACCTCAAAAATAGAAAATAGTTTGCTAATAGGTAATGTAGCAGCGATTGTCGCTTGACCGAACGTCTGTCCTAAAATTCCGGGAATCTCTACGTACGATGACGGCTTCTGCTCAGCTAACAGCTCCGATAGTGAAGAAATGGCATCCATATACTTACCCCTTTCAACGTATAAATTTTCGTCTCAACCTTATACCTAAATATGTCTCTCATTCTCCTATTTTTACCAAAATCTCTAACTTTCATTCTAAGGTCCGAAGCCAATCTCCTATTCGCCTTGCTGCCTCAAGTAATCGAGCTTCTTCTTGCACTAAAGCAATACGGACAAATCCTTCTCCTTCAGCGCCAAATGCATCGCCAGGTATGACAACAACACCTGTCTGAAATAACATTTCCCGGGAAATTTGTCGAGACGTCCACCCCTTAGGGATTGGAGCCCAAATAAACATCGTTGCTTTCGGCGGTGGAATGATCCAACCCGCATCATTTAGTGCCGAAATAAATAAATTTCGTCTTTTCTCATACCTACTTGAGACAGAATGATCGCTTTCCATATCTTCTTCTAATGCTGCAATACCTGCTGCTTGTATAGCCCCAAACACCCCGTAATCAATATTCGATTTCAGCGTCTTCAGTGCCTTAACGGCATCCTCATGACCGGTTAGAAATGCGATGCGACAACCAGCCATATTGAAGCTTTTCGATAAAGAATGGAATTCAATAGCAACCTCCTTAGCACCTTCAATCTCCAAAATACTCATGGGTTTATAGCCATCAAAAGCCATTTCGGAATAGGCAAGATCATGTACTATAAGCAAATCATGCTTCTTCGCATATGAAATCAAATACTCAAAGAAAGCACGATCTGCAACAGCAGACAACGGATTGCTTGGATAGTTAAGCAAGATGAATTTCGCCTTAGCAGCCACGTCATCTGGAATGTCTTCTAGTTGGGGTAAAAAATCATTTGCTGCACGCAGCGGTAATAAATAGGGGTCAACCCCTGCCAAAACAAGACTTGCCGAATATATAGGATAACCTGGATCAGGGACAATGGCTATATCCCCAGGATCACAGATAGAAAGCGCTAAGTGAGCAAGCCCATCTTGTGAGCCCATTAAGGTTAAGATTTCCGTTTCAGCATTAAGCTGGACACCGAAGCGATAGTTATACCATTTGGCTACCGCTTCGCGAAAGGCCAAACTTCCTTCAGATGTTGGGTAACCGTAATGTGCAGGATTACGAACTGCCTCTGCCATTGCGTCCAAAATGCGATCAGAGGGAGGCAGGTCAGGACTTCCTATACCTAAATCTATGACGTCAACCCCTTGGTTCATAACCTCTCTCTTCCATTGCGCTACTTCCGAAAAAATAGCCGAGCCTAGCTGCTGCAGCCGTCTAGATCCTTTAAATGTCATGGATAGCTTCCTCATTATGTGAAATGTGATGTTAGGTAATGATGCCGACCTGATGAACAAGTCTTATCATATAAAGTAGAAATAAGATTAATACCAAATACGAAATCCCAAACTTCCAGCGAGTCTTAACGGGTACTTCATAATAACTCTCTTGCATCCCTAGTGGTGAGTACTCCACTTGAACCTGAAGACCTAGGTGCAAGCCGTCCTCTTTATTCATCCGTTCTGCTTTTACTAATTGCACTCTCTTCACAATCGCTTGCACAGGCAAATAGGCGTGCCCTTCGAATCCAATCGCTGGCCATGACATATTCAAGGTTTGTCGGCCCGCACCTGGTCCTTGCAATTCCGAATAGGTGATATAGTCCAAGTCACGCGTATGACTCTCACCTGGGATCATATAACCTTGTTGCAGCAAATGATTGGCTGGAAATTCGAATCGTGTAGCAACGGTTACGCGCTCTTCTTTGTGGCGATACCGCACGTATTTCTTGTACAAATCCCAGGCAAACATCGCCCATATGATCAAGAAAATAATCTTACTCGAGAAATAGCTATCGAGATACACAATGAGGATGAGCCCGCCAACTAAACCAACCAACCATAACCAGCGTGTTACGGCTGTTGAGATTCGCCCGCCATCCAAGGGGTGTATAGGCAGCAAGTTAATCAGATTCAGATAAAATGCAGCGTAGGCAACAGAAACGATCACTGCTGAATCCAAATACACACCTACACCAAAAGCGGCTACGCCTCCTAGAGTCCCTAGAACAGGACCTCCAATGCCTATGAAGGCTTCTGTCGCTGCATCCGTTGGATTTTTTTTCATCGTGATCAACGCACCGAGAAATGGGATGAAGACCGGTGCTGAGACGGGTAAACCCTTCATCTTCGCTGCAAGCACATGACCTAACTCATGGATGAGGATCATAAGTACCAGGCCAATCGCAAACGGCAATGGCGCCAAGTACGCGTAAGCCCAGATCGTGATAAACATCGAGATGACAGCGCCGCCAACTTTCCCAAACTTCAAAGCGGCAAGCAGCAGCTTGCCTTGCGATAAGAGAACAGCGATGAATCCGCCGATGGCCAGTGGTGACTTCTTGCGTGTTGGTTTCTGGTTGTCTTCCACGTCCTTATCACCCTTTCGCCCAAACGTCCTCAAACACATCTTCTTTGAAGCCTACGGTCACTTTGTGACCATCGGTTACAATAGGTCGCTTAATTAATCGCCCATTCGAAGCTAACAAATCAAGCATTTGTTCTTGTGACATACCTGGCAGCTTATCTTTCAAATTCATCTCTTTGTAAACATCCCCTGATGTATTGAAAAACTTCTTAATCGCAAAGCCACTTAGCTGAAGCAAATCTGCTAGCTCCTTCGCTGAAGGCGGCGTTTCAAATAGGGCGACCTGGTCTGTAATCTCAATTTCGTGTGCTTTCAGCCACTTTACTGTACTCCTGCACGTCCCACATTTATCGTAACCATACACTTTAACTCCCACGTTGTAATAACTCCTTTATGCCGTATGATGATTAATTAGAACTAATTAAAATTTTGGGCTAATTGCTAAGGAAAGTCAAGTAATTGCAAAGAAAAACCATCCATAAATTGGCATGGTTTTCGATTTTTTACCTTTTTTCGGCTAACCATTGCTCAAGTTCGGATAAATCGGCAGGTAACGGCGCGTTAAATTCGGTCCATTCCCTTGTACCTGGATGCACAAAGGCCAGTTTAAACGCATGCAACGCCTGACGATGCAACCGATCGCTGGCTTCAAGTTCAGCTGCATCGTCTCCGAACTGCTCCAGCGTGTACATCTTATCCCCTAACAGCGGATGGCCCAAATGGCGCATATGCACACGAATCTGATGCGTACGACCCGTTTCCAGCCAAATTCGAACGAGTGCTCCCTTCTCGAATTGTCTCACAACCTCATAATGCGTCACCGCATGGTATCCATCGGGACGTACAATCCTTACATGAGGTTGCTCCGGATCCCGATCAATAGGCTCATTGATCGTCCCTGAAGGTGAGGCTACCGTGCCCCAGACGAATGCGAGGTACTCTTTTTTCACGAGATGCTGAATCATTTGCTCGGAAATTTGCTGATGTACATAAGGTGTTTTGGCAATGGCCAGGACGCCAGAGGTTTCTTGATCTAGTCGATGTACCGGACGGAACCGGCACGTAATCCCCGCTTGCTGCCAGTGATACACGACCCCATTCGCAATCGTATTCACATAATGACCATGTGTTGGATGGACAATGATGCCCGCATCCTTAGCAAGGATGAGCAGATGCTCATCTTCGTGAAGAATATGCAGCGGGAGATCTTGAGGCAGAATATCCTCAGATTGCTCTTCTTCCATCCGAATTTCTACACGGTCGCCAGCCTTCACTTTGATATTGATGTACTGCCTTTCCCCGTTAACCGTAATCCCTTGCTCAGTAAGCTTGATGCGAGATAACAATTTTCGTGAGACCATCAATCTTTTTTGCAGCACCGTTTTGAGAATAAAGCCTTCTTCCTCTGGCGGGACAACGTATACTAATGGTTCATAATAACTCATGATTTACGTTTAAACACCTCAGCACTGCGTATGTATTCTACATCAGCAATTCCCTCACGGAAGTTTGCTGTACGAGCAATCGTGAAGAAAAAGTCCGACAACCGGTTCAAATATCGGCGAACCTCGGGATTAATCTCCTGTGTGCGGGCAAGTGTAACGACAAGACGTTCGGCTCTCCGGCAAACCGTACGACAAACATGTAACGAAGAGGATACCGTCCCGCCACCAGGCAAAATAAAACGAGTGATATCTGGCGTCACGGCGTCATATTTATCAATCCAAACTTCTAACGCATCTACCATATCTGCCGTTACTTTATAAGGGTGCAAATCCTGTTTCAGCAGCGCAAGATCGGAACCGCAGTCAAACAACTCATGTTGAACCTGCAGCAACTCAGGCAATAAATCCGGGTATTTCTGCGGATCCATGAAGCTCATCGCTTGACCTAGAAAGCTATTCAGCTCATCTGTCGTTCCATAGGCCTCGACGCGATCATCATCTTTGTCCACACGTCCACCAATCACACCAGTTTGGCCAGCATCTCCCGTACGCGTATAAATTTTCATCTTAGAACCCCTCCCGTTTCGTAGGATGTGTGATATCCATCATCTCATAAACTCGCTTCATATCCAAGTGAGCTCGTACATGGTCAGCTAATCGATCAAACGCAGCTTCTCGGCGTTCCTTATAACGTAGTCCTTGTAGGATAGGAGTTAAACCCTTATGTAATCGAATCTCATTTAACCAAGCTCTACGGAAATCATCATTGTGCAAAATTCCATGGATGTATGTTCCCCACACTCGGCCATCTAGTGAGGTTGCTCCATCATGATGTGAGCATGTTTCAAGAGGCTCCGTTGACTCTGTGCTTAATTGAGGAGCTATCTGGAAAGGAGGTACGGTTTCATGCACATACTGCGTCCGTCCCATGTGGATTTCATAGCCGTCGATTACTAAATTCGATGCGAAAAGCGTGCTGACACCCTGTACCCTTACAGTTCGTTTATCCGGCGTGAACACCGTTTCTGTTGGAAGCAAACCTAAGCCTTCAAGCTCAGCATGCTCCGACTCATACCTGCCAGGATCCAAGAGTGTGACACCTAGCATTTGGTAACCTGCACAAATACCTACGATCCACCCCTTCTCCTCATGAGCAAAAGAAACTAATCGCGCAGCGAGACCCGACTCCTTCAGATAATGTAAGTCTTCCATCGTATTCTTACTTCCTGGAAGTAAAACGACGTCCGGCTCTCCCCATTGGGCGAGATGCTCAATATAACGGAAATGCACATCGGATTCCTCTTGGAGTGGATCGAAGTCTGTAAAGTTAGACAAGCGGGGCAAGCGAATTACTGCGATGTCCAATTGATCTGCTTGTTTTCCTTGACTGCTCGGGGATCTTCTGGTTTGTGCACGTTTGGAATCAAGTGAAGCCGAGTCTTCGTCCTCAATACCCAGCTGCTGCATATAAGGAATGACACCAAGAACTGGCTTCCCTGTACGCTCTTCCAGCCAATCTAAGCCTGGCTTCAGCAGACTGACATCCCCCCGAAATTTATTAATGATAAAGCCTTGCACCCGATCTCGTTCCTCTGGGGTCAAGATGTCAAGCGTTCCCACAATCGAAGCAAACACCCCGCCACGATCAATATCAGCGACCAACAGAACCGGTGAATCTGCCCAACCAGCAAGCCTCATATTGACAATGTCGCGATCTTTCAGATTGACCTCTGCTGGACTTCCTGCCCCTTCCAGTACCACAATGTCATATTCGCTGCGTACGCGTTCTAAGGCATCTTTCACGATCGCTTCCGCTTGTGGCAGATAAGACTCTCTATACGTCCTTGCATCCAAATCTGCATAAGGCTTACCATGAACAACAACTTGTGCGACCATGTCTTGCTTAGGCTTGAGCAGAATCGGGTTCATATCTGTTGTAGCGACAATTCGGCAAGCATCTGCTTGCACACCCTGCGCCCTGCCTATTTCTTTGCCATCGAACGTGATGTAAGAATTGAGGGACATATTTTGCGATTTAAAAGGCGCTGTCTGCCAGCCGTCCTGTAAGAAAATACGGCATAAGGCAGCCGTAAGAATACTTTTGCCAACATCAGAAGCTGTACCTTGAATCATAAGAACCGCTGATTTGGATTCACGCATGGCCTGTACCTCCGCTTCTTGTTAGTTCGTTCATCATATTGCGTAAGGCTTGTAATAACCGCTCATTATCCTCACGAAGACGAATGGCTACGCGACAATAACGTTCATTCAGCCCTTCGAATAACGATGCATCCCGAATCAGAATTCCTTGGCGACCCATAACCTGTTGGGCCTGTTTGACGCTAATCCCACTCGACACCGGAAATGAAAATAACAAGAAGTTCACATCACTTGGTACAACTTCCAAGCCAATGTGGCGCAGCTGCTCGATTAGCCAAGGCTTCTCAATGCTCAGCCATTCTCTCGTAGATTGTTCAAATGCTTCATCTTCCAGAACCGCAACCCCCATACGTTGAGCCAAATAGTTCACACTCCACTGTACCTGCTGCTGTCGCAGTTGTGTAATGAGATCAGGGTGAGCTACCATAAAACCTAAACGAATGCCTGGGATCGAATAAAACTTTGTCATCGAACGAATCACAATGAGGTCTTGGCTTGTTGAGGCGAGTTTCAGTATCGAATGCTCTGACTCCTGTGGAACAAAATCCATAAAAGCCTCATCCAACACAAGCTTCCGCTGACTCTGAAGCAGATTGCTTAGTACGTTGCGAGGAATCAGTTTGCCTGTCGGATTATTGGGATGCCCGAGGAAAAACAAATCAAGAGCTGGCAGCACTGCTTCCACATCCTGCCATTGTAGTTCGAATTGATTTTGAGGGAGTAGGGGGATATTGGCTAGCTTGCCACCCGTCTTGTGAACCGCTTCCTCGTATTCGCTAAAAGACGGCCTAGCAAGCCCCGTCGTATTTGGCTTAACTACACGGATGATCAAATCAATTAGCTCTGCGGCACCATTTCCAACTAAAATACTCTCCGGATCAATCTCGTATTTCTGAGCTAGCTTTCGACGAAGCTCACGTACAGCAGGATCTGGGTATTTGACAATATCGCGCCAACTCGCTGTTAGAATCTCCTTGACCACGTCAGGCGGCCCCAGAGGGTTCATATTCGAACTGTAATCCAGAAACTGTTCCTTCGGCAGATGCCAAGCTTCCTCCGCTGTCCACAGATCACCTCCGTGTCCGTAACGCTCTAACATATATAGTCATTCCTTTCACGAAAAGATTACAGACCCTATCCTACAAGCCAATGATTACGATGACAGCTAGCAAAAGCACACTTTCCAGCAGCTCATTTAAAGCGCCATACGTATCTCCGGTAAGTCCGCCAAGCTTGGAGGAGATATAAGCTGCAATCCCGCCTCCTACTAGCCTGGTGATGGTCATAAAACTTAGAACAATACTCCAGCTCGGTAACGAAGTAGGGTTTGTGGTGCAAATACATAGCGTGGTTGTTAATAGGGCTACTATAAGTGATACTGTGACATGCGTGCTGTTTACACCACGGAACAGACTGCCTAACCCCGAATTCGGCCTTGCGTAAGGCCACATTCGAATAGCTGCAACCATGAACCAACGACTCCATATGGGAACGATAGCCAGTAGGACAAGCAGACTTCCTTGTCCCTCTGCTTGACTGGCATCCAACAAAGTATAGAGCAAGGAAAATTTTAGTAATAGATGCAGGACACACACAATAACGCCCATCGCACCGACACGGCTATCCTTCATAATCTCGAGCATTTGCTCGCGAGGACGGTGACTGAGGATCCCATCTGCGGTATCCATTAGGCCATCTAGATGCAGTCCGCCTGTGAGGATAACCCAGATCGTTAGAAGCAAAACAGCTGCCGGCATGGTTGGCAGAACGTAGGAAAGCTCAGCTCCTGCCAACATGAGAAGCAATCCGATCACGAAGCCAACAAGCGGGTAATAGATAGAGCTGCGCTGAAACACGCGCTCCGTATAATCAATCTGCACCGGAATCGGCAGACGCGTCAGGAATTGAAAGGCGGCTAGACAGGCTCGCAGCCAGTCTACCAAAGCATGAGTACGACGCACAGGAGTCCTCCCATCACTACAAAACTTACGCCGTAGAGCATACTAACGGCGTTCACGATATCCCGCTGCGTTCGCGGACGCAGCGGCCAGCCCAGGCGGGCGCGCTCACTCGCCGCGCCGCCATAGACGTTCAGCCCGCCGAGCTCGATCCCGAGTGCCCCGGCTACCGCCGACTCCGGGATCCCGCTGTTCGGGCTGGGGTGTAGATGCGCGAAGCGGCGAATCGCCGCCGCCGCGCGCGGTGCGGAGAGGCCCGGCTTCGCCAGGGCCACGAGGATGAGCAGGATCCCGGTGAGCCGCGCCGGAATCCAGTTCAGGGCGTCGTCCCAGCGGGCCGACGCGGTACCGAAATGACGGTATCTGTCATTTCGGTAGCCGACCATCGAATCCAGCGTATTCGATGCACGGTAGAGCATCGCCAGCGGCGCACCGCCGATGAGCGCATAGAACAAGGGCGCGATGACCGCGTCCACGATGTTCTCCGCGACCGTCTCCACGACGGCTCGCGTGAGCTCCTCCTCGTGGAGCGCATCCGTATCCCGGCCTACGATGTAGCCGGTGTACTTGCGAGCATCCGCGAGATTGCCTGTACGCAGCGGATTGTAGACCAAATACGCGGCATCCTTTAAGCCTTTGATCGCCACCGTCGTGGAGATCAGCCACGTTGACACGGCGTACCCTAGCCAGGGATGAATATCATTTGCGAAATGGACCAGCACAAGTACAACAACAAAGCTCAGTGTAATTGTAGAAAGCATGAGCAAGAGGCCTTTCGCTCGCAGGCGTGAAGGGTGTTCATCCTTCTGGTTGCTTGATGTAACTTTCCGTGGATGCAACCTATCCTCCACCCATCGTATCCAGCGTCCAATAATAATAACAGGATGAGTGGGCCATTTCGGATCACCAATCAGCCAGTCCAATGCTATTGCAGTTGCCGTCATCCAGACGATTTCCTGCCATGAATATATCCACATAAGGGCTTCACCATTCCGTACTTACTTCAAGTATCTATATCTATTCGTCTAACATATAAGCTCTACTTTTTAATTCGATCGGGATACCGACTGTGACCAGAAACACCTGCTGACAAGCTTCGGCCACGCGCTGATTCATCCGTCCAGCCAAATCTCTGAATTGGCGGCCAAGCGGATATTCAGGCACAATACCATCCCCTACCTCATTCGTAACTAAGATAAGTTGTCCACTGTAGGAGGACACGACATTCACGAGCTCGTCAATTTGATCGGATACGAGTTGAACCGCATTGCTCTCCTGCTCGTAGTAGAGCAGCCAGTTCGTCAGCCATAGCGTCAGGCAGTCCACTAACACCACAGCACCCTCACCGCTCTTGTGAAGCTGCGTGAGACAGTCTCGCAACGCATACGGTTCCTCCCGAGTTTCCCAAGGGAATCCCGAATGGTGCCTCTGCTGCTGATGCAAACCTATCCGCTCCCTCATTTCCTCATCGTAGATGTGGGAGGTCGCAAGGTAAATCCCCTGCTTGCCGCGATGCATCGTCAGCTTCTCCGCGAAGGAGCTTTTGCCGCTTCGCGCCCCGCCCGTTACCAGAACCGCCATCGTGTTCGCCTCCGTCTCTCTGTCTGTTACTCCCTCGAAACGCCTGCGCTTTCGAAGGTCGCCATTTCCTTCATGATCTTGCCTGCGGCATCGATCAAGTTGAACACAAGCACTGCTCCTGTGCCTTCGCCCAGTCGCATATCCATTTGCAGCATCGCTGCGAGGCCAGTCGATTCGAGCACCTTCCTATGTCCCTGCTCCTGCGATAAGTGCGAGGCGAGCATGTAGGACGCGCTTAGCGGAGCTAATCGGCTCGCCACGAGCGCCGCGGTCGACGAGATGAAGCCGTCGACAACAACCGGGCAGCGATGCTTCGCTGCGCCCAGAATCACCCCAACGAGCCCGGCGATCTCCAAGCCGCCTACCTTACTCAACACCTCAAGCGCATAATCACCGCTTGAGCCAGCACTTGCACTTGCACTTGCACTTGCACTTGCACCTGCACTCGCACTTGCACTTTCTCTCGCACCTGCACTTGCACTTGCACTTGCACTCGCCTCTGTCACCCCTGCCTCACGCCCAAGCAACCCATTCACGGCCAACGCCGTATTCACAACCGACTGCTTGTGCAGCCAAGTCGCATCGTCGATGCCCGTCCCACGACCCACAGCGAGAGCAGGGTCTAACCCCGTCAACGCACACAAGATAGCTGCGCTCGCCGTCGTATTGCCAATCCCCATTTCACCCGTAGCGAAAAGTCGGTAGCCTTTTGCCACCAAATCGTCCACAATTTCACTGCCTGCTACAATCGCTTGAGTGGTCTCCTCCAGGGTAAGTGCCGCTTCCTTCGCCATGTTGCGCGTGCCTTTTCTAACTTTACGAGAGACGAGATTGGGATGCTCTAAATCTGCATTAACCCCCATATCCACACAAACCACATCAGCTCCGGCATGTCTAGCAAGGACATTAACAGCAGCCCCGCCATAGAGGAAATTAAGCACCATTTGCGGTGTCACTGCCGCTGGGAAGGCACTGATGCCTTCCTCACAAACACCATGATCACCAGCCATGACAATAACCGCCTTTTGCTCAAAAGTCGGCATCACTTCACCTGTAATCCCTGCTACTTGGCGTGCAATATCCTCAAGCTTTCCCAAGCTTCCTTGCGGCTTCGTCAATTGGTTCAAATGGTCATTGGCTTGAAGAGCCACCTCTTGATGGATAGGTGCAATCGCGTTAATCAAATTATGTAAATTGTTCATTATCGTCTTCCTCCGAACTTTCATTATTTTCCAGGTTGTAATAAAATCTGCGGTACTTCACTCACAGGATGCTTAAGTACAATCGGCTCTGTTCCGTATACTTCAGCTATTTGTGTACTCGTAATAATTTCGGCAGGCGTTCCAATGGCGGTTACTCGCCCCTCATGGACAATCATCAATCTCGTACAATACTGCGCTGCCAAATTCAAATCGTGCAAAACAGCAATAACCGTTAGTTCCGACTCTTGCTGCCAAGAACGTATATAATCCATCATCTGTATCTGATAACCGATATCTAGAAAGGTAGTCGGCTCATCGAGCATGAGCAAGCTTGGTTGCTGGGCCATCACCTTGGCCAGAGCAACCCGTTGACGTTCTCCACCACTCAGACGCTCAATCGTACGATCTATAAGCCCTTCCAGCTCAAGCTTTGTGATAATGGCATCAATAAGTCCATCCGATTCAGCCATATCTTCGCCAAGCCAATTTTGGAACGGATAGCGTCCCATTTCAACGACTTCACGAACCGTGAAGCCAACTGGTGGCAATGCATCTTGCTGAAGAACAGCGAGCCACTTGGCTAATTCTTTGCGTGAATACGAAGAAACCTGCTTTCCTTTTAAAAGCACATTACCATGCATGACCGGATCCATGCCGGATAGGAGTCGCAGCAACGTTGATTTTCCGCTGCCATTAGGACCAATAATCCCAAAAAACTCCCCCTGCCCGACCTCAAAGCTCATACTATTCAACACTTGTTGCTCTCGAAAGCTCTGAAAGAGCCCCTCCACTTGAATCATTGTGATCAACCTCTTAACGTTTTCTTATCTTTATGGAGCAGATAGGCAAAAAATGGTGCACCTAGAAATGCAGTAATGACCCCAAGTGGAATTTCCGTAGGACTAAGTAGTGTTCGAGCCAACGTGTCTGCCCATAAGACATAAATCCCACCGCCAATTGCAGATAAAGGAATGATGAGTCGATAATCTGGACCTACCAACATTCTCACCAAGTGCGGCACAATCAGGCCAACAAAGCCGATTACCCCTGCCACAGACACGGCTGCAGCTGTGATCAACGTCGAAGCGATCAGTACGATCAGTTTCGTACGCTCAACATGTACACCAAGATGTGCAGCCTGACGCTCTCCTAAGGCTAGCAGATTTAATGATCTCGCATAGCTTAGCAGAATCACCATACCGATTAGTAGATAAGGTAAAATCATATACGTATATGCCCATCCACGCATCGCTAGACTGCCCATGAGCCAAAAAATAATTTCATTAACCGTTTGATTCGAAATCGAAACTAAGAACGACACAAACGCCCCTAGAAAGGCTTGCATCACAACGCCGGATAGAATCAGCGTTTCCATCTTTAGCTTTCCTTCAATCATGGCTAGCTTCAAGACCAGGAACAGAGAAATAAGCCCCGTCGCGAAAGCCATAATGGGGATCGACCATTGCCCGAACCAAGCGAACTGCAACCCAAAATAAATAAGAACAGCAGCCCCAACAGAAGCTCCTGAAGATACGCCCAACGAGTAAGGATCGGCAAGCGGATTGCGCAGAACCCCCTGAAAACCAGCACCAGCTATGGAGAGTACAGCCCCTACAAGAATACCCAGTAACACGCGAGGAATTCTTACTTTATTAATGATTTGTTCCGAAGATTGCGGCCAGTTCACCTCGATGTGACTACCTATCCAAGGTAGATGTTTCGCCAGAATCCCCACGATCTGTGAAATAGGGAGTTGCGCTGACCCAATGGATAAACTCACTACAATAGAAAGAAGAAGGAGTATAATGCCTACTCCTCCTCCAAGCATCAATTTTCTTTTCATTACTTCACCAATTCAGGATAGATCCCTTTCGCCATTTCCAGTAGACCATCCGTCAATCTCGGACCTGGGCGACTTACGGAGTTCTGGTCAAGACCTATCACACGTTTATTTTTCACGGCGTCAATCGCATCCCACCCACCGCGTGTACGAATAATCTCTTCTAATGGTTTCTTGCTCTTGATATCGACGATCCCATTTGCGAATAAGATGACGTTCGGGTTCTGTTGAATGATTTTCTCTTCACTGATTTGATACCAGCCCGCTTTATCCGCAGCAACGTTAATTCCACCTGCGATTGTAATTAATTCATCCATGAACACACCGCTTCCTACTGTCCAGCCCGGTGCAAACTCCATATACACTTTTTTCTTATTCTCTTGCTTCACATCTTTTACAGCATCGACAACTTTCTGACGGTCTGCCTTCATTTTGGCGATAACTTTCTCCGCTTGCTCTTGATGATCCGTAATGAGTCCAAATGTTTGAATATTGTTAATCGCATCATCAAGCGTTTTGGGATCTACTTTAAAGACGTTAATGTTCACCGCACGAAGATCATCAACTGCTTTAGCATCCATAGAAATACCACTGATAACAATACTCGCATTCGCAGCAATGACTGCTTCCATATTAGGCTTCGTAATGCTGCCTAGCTTCGGCTTCGATTTAGCGGCTTCGGGATAATCATCGAAGTCCGATACACCGACAATACTCGCTTCAAGCCCGATCGCAAACAGCGACTCTGTCTCAGACGGCGACACGGATGCGATTCGTTCTGGTGCTTTGTCAAACGTAAACTCTTTACCTGTCGCATCTTTTACTGTCAAAGGGTATGTCGTTTTCTTCGCAGCGGCCGGTGTTGCCGAGGTTACTGGCTCCTTCGTCCCCGTCCCGCCTAGTTTCGATGGATCCGAAATTTCTGTTTCCTTCTTCGCACAAGCCGCTAACGAGATCGCGGTCGCCACCACTAATGTAAGAATTAGACCCTTTTTGAAATTGCTCTGTTTCATCACTTAAACCCTCTTTTCATTATTTTGGTTCTACAGCCAAATGAGACAATTGTCTACACCGTCCTTCTTGGAAGGTAACGATTCTTTCTTTTGCATTCATTCTCAGGCTGGGTAGCTTTTGGGGATTAACTGGATTTTCTACATCTATTTCTTTTCGCTTGAATTAGCTGCAGAAAATCCAGTTATTCGCTTGATCAGGATGCCCTAGGGTTGGCAACATAGCCAAATAAAAAAGTCCCCTTGTTCACTAGGAACGAAGGAGACGATAAATCGCGGTATTGGGCAACAGACGAACATGTGCTGCTTCCTGATTTAACGCGATCCTTTTCCTCGAAGGATGTTGTATCGGCACCATAGGCAGGTATCCTGACTCTCCAGCCTTTCACAAGACTGAAATACAGTGGCGGGACCGCGCCGGATTTGAACCGGCTTCCCCTTAACTAATAAGGTTCCAATTGGAAGCTTACTAGTACCTATAGTTGCAAATTATAGATTCAAGCTATTTGTCGATTATAAAGCTTCTCTTATTTTTGCGCAATAATTTGGATGACTTTCAACGCCTCGTCCATTTTCGGAGCATTCTGAGGAATGAACGCATATAAGCCTTTACCTTCAAAGCCCTGCTCTTTCATCCATTTGTTGCCGGTAAGTGGGATGCCATACAAATGCTTCTCCGCCGCCTTACCTTCTTCTTTAATTTCGATTACCCCATCTGGATAATCCTTAGGATTAATGATGCTATCCAAAGAAACAAATCCCGCTTGGTTACTCAAGCCTTTGAACTGTTCTTCTCCTAAGATGAAGATCCCGTTACCACCAGCCGCTAGCTCAACAATCATTTTTTCCAGTGAAAAAATAGGAGATGTATTCAGCTTTACTGTAGGAAGCTCCCCAACCTTATCTTTCAAAGACACTTCCAACTTTTCCGCCGCTTCACTTGGGAACCCGTTAGGTCCCATCATGAATACCGATACATCTGCCTTCGGTCCACCACAAGCCGTCATCAGCATCAACATCATTCCTAGCATGACAACCAATAACCATTTTGCCTTCATGTATGTAATTCCCTCCGTCAAGTACTCTCTCTATTTATCGATAGTCGCCAGAAAAGTCGGTTTTCACCGACTTTTCTTTCCAGATGTCATATATTCATTTATTTTGTGATCCAGCATCGTACTTAATTCAACAACAGCATCAGATGTCATTTCTCGACCTTCCATGACCATCTGTTCCATTTTTCGTCTCAACGTATGGATCTCTTCTTCAAGTAAAGCTAGGGAATTTTGCTTCTTGGCATTTCTGGTCAGCCAACGCTGTCCGAAATCTTGCTCGCGAATTTGAAATTGTTTTTGAAAGTTAGTAAGCTGATATTCCATAAAAGCCATGCTCATCCCTCCTTACTCTAAGAATAACAGCTTTCTTCCATAATGAACATATGATTTTACAAAGAATATTATAATTTCCTTAAGAAATTACCGATTCTCTCTAATGCTTCATTCAGCTGGGAAACACTATAGGCATAAGAGCACCGCAGAAATCCTTCTCCACCTAGTCCAAAGACATCACCAGGCACTGCAGCCACCTTAGATTCATATAAAAGTCGTTGCGCGAATTGTTCGGAGGTTAATCCCGTTGCCACAATGCTAGGGAACGCATAGAATGCACCTTGTGGTTCATGACACTCAAGCCCGACTTCACGGAAGCCTTTGACAACCAATCGTCTCCGTTGATTGTAGGATTCAATCATCCGATCTTTCTCTTCCAACCCATTCGTCAATGCTTCATGAGCGGCTACTTGCCCCATGACAGGTGCACACATGACTGTGTATTGGTGAATCTTGGTCATTGCCGAGATTAGCTCACGGTGACCACAAGCATAGCCCATCCGCCAACCTGTCATTGCGAAAGCCTTCGAGAATCCGCTGACGAGAATTGTCCGATCCTGCATCCCCGGAACTGCTGCGAAGCTCACATGCTTCTGACCGTACGTCAATTCTGCATAAATTTCATCGGAAATAACGATTAGATCATGTTCTTCTACAACTTTAGCAATCGGCAGCCAATCTTCATACGTCATAATGCCGCCAGTTGGATTACTAGGATAGCATAGAATTAAAATTTTGGATTTGGGCGTTATCGCAGCACGAAGTGCCTGTTCGGTCAGTTTGAACTGATCCTTTGCATAAGTTTCGATCCCCACTGGCACACCACCACTAATGGCAGTGATTGGCGAGTATGAGATATAACATGGCTCCGGAATCAGAATCTCATCCCCAGGTGTAACAAGTGAACGCAATGCTAGATCAATAGCTTCGCTGCCGCCTACTGTTACAAGGACCTCGTTCGATGGCTCATACTTCACTTTAAAGGAGGTATACAAATAGTTCGCAATCGCTTCGCGGAGCTCAGGAATACCCGAGTTTGGCGTATATTTCGTTCTGCCGCGTTCCAAGGAATGTACAGCTGCTTCACGAACGTGCCACGGTGTGGAAAAGTCAGGTTCGCCAACACCTAGGGAGATGATGTCCTCTTTACTATTGTTTACGAGATCAAAAAACTTCCGAATCCCTGACGGCTTCATTTCTCGCACCGCAGGAGCGAGGTAGTCTTTCATCGATTTTTTGCTTGATTGAATCGTAGTCCCATCCTTGATCATAGCGCTACCTCTCCCTTACGGCGAAACAAGCATTCGGTGATCATCTTCTTGATCTTCGAAAATAATGCCGTCTTGTTTGTATTTTTTCAAAATAAAATTCGTTTTTGTAGAAAGCACACGGTCGATTGGCGACAACTTGTTGGAAACAAACGAAGCCACCTGTTTGAGCGAGCTCCCCTCAATCTCAACGAGTAAATCATAAGCTCCAGACATGAGATAAACCGATTTGACTTCCGGATATAAATAGATCCGTTCCGCAATCGCATCAAACCCGCGCCCGCGCTCCGGCGTAATTTGCACTTCAATTAGGGCGGTAACCTTTTCGTCATCTACTTTGCTCCAGTTCACAACTGTCGCGTATTTGACAATGACCTTATCCGCTTCCATCTCGCTTATCGCTCGCGCAACTTCGGCCTCCGCCGTTCCTAACATGGTGGCGATCAGATCCGCGCTCCTGCGGGCGTCTTCCTTTAGTAAATCGAGAATTTTAAGCTTCAAAGTATCCATGGTTAAACCTACCTTTCTGAGATATGTTTCATTCATCCATTCATCTTACAATGAATTGCTGTCCTAATTCAATTACTGATCGCAGAAGAAAGGCAGAATATTTATATATATTTGAAAATTCCACTTTGATTGGCATAATAAAAGCCACTGGATACCCATCCGAGTGGCTCTTTGCTTCCAAATTCACCTCTTTCAAGGTTAAAAGAGATCCATACTTAAATATCGCTCACCTGTATCTGGTGCTATACACAGCACGCGCTTTCCTGCCCCGAGCTTTCTTGCAACCTGCATCCCCGTCCATACTGAGGCTCCAGCAGAAGGACCGACAAGGATGCCTTCCTTGCTCGCCAAATCCCTCATCGTTTGGATAGCATCCTCATCTGCCACCTGTACAATCTCATCATAGATGCCTGTGTTCAAAATAGCCGGAACAAAGCCTGGACTTGTCCCCACAAGCTTGTGTGGTCCAGGACTTCCACCAGACAGTACAGGTGACCCTTTCGGCTCCACCACATAAATCTGGATATTCGGCAAATGCTCCCGAAGGACTTCACCCGTCCCTGTAATTGTACCTCCAGTTCCTGATGTAGCAACAAAAGCATCCAGCCTGCCCTCCATTTGCTGCAAAATTTCAGGCGCAGTTGTCCTTCGATGAATACTTGGATTCGCCGGATTCTCAAACTGCTGAGGGATAAAGCTTCCGGGAATTTGATCCCGTAATTCCACAGCTTTCGCAATTGCACCTGGCATCCGCAAAGCGGCTGGCGTTAGAACGACTTCGGCGCCGTAGGCTTTCAAGATATTTATTCGTTCCTTGCTCATATTGTCAGGCATAATCAAGATGGCCTTATAGCCCTTGGCCGCTGCGTTCATCGCGAGTCCGATCCCCGTATTTCCGCTTGTCGGCTCAATGATAGTCGCTCCTGGCTCAAGTTGTCCTGACTTCTCAGCCTGAACAATGAGATTCCATGCAGCTCGGTCCTTCACGCTTCCACTCGGATTGAAATATTCCAATTTCACGTACAACTCAGCGACCTCGCGTTCCAATAAACGATTTACACGCACCGCGGGGGTATCTCCGATCAGCTCTGTGATGCTATTCACCATTTTTGGCGACATTGGTGCCCCCTCCTCATCCCATATTCATGCTACTCATATTTTCATACCGAAACCCAGTCACTGTCAAGGCTTAGCTGTCGGCAGCTGATTTCTAATGAATACCCACGAGAAGAATGTTGAGCTTCCGATTACGAGTAATAGCACATTAATGACAATCGGCTCCTTACTCCAAGAAATAACACATATAAATAACAGTACGCCGCATACGCGCCCAACGTTCAGCGATAATTCACGCAGGACAATGTACTCTTCCCGTTGTTTCGCACTTTCATCATCCGATCCAATCAAATCAAACACTGCGGATACCATTGGAATCGAGTACATTGGAAAAAAGAGGGCAGAACCAATCCCAAACATCAACAAGGTGCTGAATGTTACTTTCCAAAAAAATGGCAATATTACGAGCACAACCATGACCGAACCGATAAACATACTCATTTTACGAAAAGATGGACGAATGAAACGCCCTGCTGCCCAGAAGCTCACTAGCGCGACAGAAGAAGTAATTAGAGCGAAATTACCTAAACTTGCTTCACTTGAAGTCGATATGTACACGAGCAATCCAATCATAAATCCAAATACACCCTCACGCACTCCTTGAAATAGTAAAGCCAGACTCACTCGCTTCCAAGGTGTTTTGGGTTGCCTAAGGATTCGCAGAGACAGGAGCCATTCGTATTCTCCGCTCAACTTTCTTTTCTTCAGAAAAAAACTAATCACGACGCCTAATAGAAATATGCCTAGCGAGATGGAGAAAATGAGACGATAGCCAGCTCCATCCCCCAAATTAACGATGAGTAAACCTGAAATCCACGGCGCAATAATACCAGCACCCGCACCCAATAGGCCAACCCAACCATTGAATCGATCCCGATTATCCGGATCTGTCACTTCAAAGTAAACAACGTTGAAGGCAATCCAGAACAAGCCTACAGAGATTCCTTGGACCATGCCTAACCATACGAAGTAGTGGACACTGCTCTTCCCCATCCAAAGCACCAGCATGTAAAAACATGCTGAAATGGATACACCAATACGCAAGCAATTCATCTTATTGTGTTCTTTCACCCACTTTCCTGCCAACCAAAAGGTAATGGCCATTGTCAAATGGGTCGTTAAGGTGAACCAGCCGATTAACGTAAAATCATTTTTGGCTTTCCATAAGTAAACGCCGACGAACGTACCTGATAAAGCATTGGCTCCGCCAAATAGCGCATGAACAACTAGCAGTAGGATCGCTTGAGCATCCAACTTCCCTTTGCTACTCACATTCGTTTGATTCGTTTGCATACTCCTCCTCCTAACTAAGACCGAATATGGGCTCTTGTTAAGCTTCCCCTTTGGAGTGAAAATATGAGGCACATGTACGCAAAAAAACCGAATCCACGAGGACTCGGTTTTAATTCCAACAATCTTATTCTGATTTGATACGTTCAACCATCAGTAATCGGTCCGTATCTGAGAGCACTTTTTCAACCCTAAAACAAGAAGGACACACATAGACATCAGTCGTGAAAGGGCCTGTTAAAAACGCACTCCCCAACGTTTTGGGAATACTAGGTGTAAAGGAAGCTCCGCTTGTTACTTCAGTTCCAGCAAGGAGCAAGAACTCATGACAACTGGAACACTCGGGTGCTTCTTCTTGTTCATCTGATATTTGTTGAACCTTTTCGCCATATTTATCAAGCGGCTCATCGGAATCATCCCAAGCCAATGATAAATCCTCATCGGATTCGGCATATTCTTGCTCATTGAAACGAAGCTTCTGCCCTGTCTGCTTAACCTTCAGATCAATGCTGCGGTAATCATTCAATTCATTAAAACAGTGCGGACACTCGTCTTCAGGACCAATCTCGGGATCCCACACGATCTCGGTTTGACACCACGGACATACGACTTCTTCATTGCTACTCATTGCGAAATCCTCCAGCTAATTGCATCTAGGCATATTTCCATACATAATAAACCCCTGCCGCTACAAATACAAGCGCGATAGCAAACAAGGTTCCCCACAGGTATTTCATTATTCAAGCCTCCAAGACTATGTATGATACTATGTTACACATGCCCCAATTACATAGGATAAGGAGACAGATATCGTCAAGGATAAGAAACCTACCGCACGATTATCCTTCTTAATTTCCTCATCTATTTTGAAATAAGGGGTTAGGAACTCAAAAATAAAGTACGCAACCAACAGCAAAACGAAGCCATACCCGGCCCAAACGAGAGAGTGAATCATGGTATCATTGTTTAAAATGGCGAAACGGAACAAGTTGCAAATTCCAAAAATTTTCCCGCCAGTTGCCATGGCGACCGATAGATTACCTTTTTTAATTTCAGCCCAATCATCATACTTCGTAACCATTTCGAAGATGGTAAGGAAAACAACAAGCGCGACCACTGCTACAGCAAAAAAAGCTAGCGTAGCTAAATACGGATTACTTAACAAGACATCCACCTCTTCGTTCATATCATCTCCTGCCTTCCTTTACACAAGTAGAGAGACTGAAACTAACTCCCTTATTCCCTATATATGGTAGTAGAGACTGAGTAAGACTCAGTCTCTCGCAGGTACAACTAGTATAACATTAGGATTGTTTTTTTTCAGCAAGCTTTGCACGCATAGCTGCCAATTCATCATCAATCCCGCTGCTGCTTGCGCCTAAGCCATCCAGCTCATCGTCTAAGCTGCGGTTTTTAGCACGAATCTCACCGCTAGCTTGTGCTTCAGCTTCCATTTGCAGGACTTTTTCACTCATGCGATCAAAGCCCTTAGCCGCATTGTCTGTCCCAAAGCCCGACATTGCTTGGTTGATTTGTTTTTGTGCTTTTGCTGTTTCAGCGCGAGCAATTAACAAATCCTTCTTGTTTTTCATTTTCGTGAACTCGTCTTTCATCTCTGTCAATTGTGCACGAAGCTGGTCCGCACTCGTTTTGGACAGATCATATTGACGTTTCAATTCATCATAACGACCTTGATGTTCTTTCTTATCTTGCAGTGCGCGGCGGGCTAGGTCTTCATTCCCCGCTTCAAGAGCTTTCATCGCTTGCTCTGTACGTTTTGTTACCATCTCTTCAGACTCTTCCACTTGCAGCTTGAACTTCTTCTCAATGGCAATTTGCTTCGCTACTGCGGATTCTGCTTCTAAGATATCTTCTTCCATATCACGTAAAAACTGATTTAACATTTTGACAGGATCTTCTGCCTTATCCAATAAATCGTTAATTGAAGCCATAGTCATATCACGAAGTCTTTTGAAAATTCCCATCTAAAATTCCTCCTAAGGTTTAATACTCTTTTATATCTATTTCATACGCATCACCGTAGAATGAGTTTCAAAAAGGATTAAAAATTTAAAAGTTATTTCAATTCGACAACCGTAACCCCAGCTCCACCTTCATTGTAGTTACCCATTCGATAGCTTTTCACGTGTCGATGCCGCCGTAAATACTCTTGCATTCCGGTTCTAAGCACACCAGTGCCTTTCCCATGAATTAAATACACTTGGCCAAAATTACTCAGAAATGATTCATCTAAGAAACGATCTGCCTCAATCAAAGCTTCTTCCATATTCATGCCGCGCATGTCCAATTCCATTTTGACATTATCATCGCGAGTTCGCTTGAGAGTCGTGGCTACCTTCTGCGGTTGCTTAGACTGTGGCGCATTGCCGGTTTTCTCAAGATTAGATAATTGAACCTTCATCTTCATAATACCCAGCTGGACATTGGCTTCGGTTGATCCGACAAGATCCACAACGTGTCCCCTTTGTCCTAATGAAATGACCCGAACTTCATCCCCTGCTTCAATTCGCTCAGGGCGTTTCTTCAAAGCACGCACTTGCTTGCTGCGCAGTTCCGGTGTCGCTAGATCCAGACGTCGCTTCGCCTCAACTAGCTTGTGGTCCTTAACTCCACCGGCTTCTTCCAGTGCCATGCGGCGCAGATCCGCTATGACCTCGTCGGCCTCGCGGCGGGCTTTGAGAACAGCTTCGCGTGCATCGCGCTCCGCTTTCTCGAGAAGCTTATCGCGCTGCTCGTCGAATTTGAGCTGCTGAGCTTCAAGCGATTTGCGCATTACTTCAGCTTCTTTACGCAGCTCTTCCGCTGCGTAACGCTCAGATTCCGCGATCAGACGATTCTCCTCAAGGGATGCAATCATAGACTCAACGCGCTGATCTTCCTCTCCTACTTGCGTACGAGCATGTTCAATAATGCGACGCGACAATCCAAGTCGTTCAGCAATAGCAAAAGCATTACTTCGTCCAGGAACACCAACTAACAAGCGATATGTAGGACTAAGCGTTTGAATATCAAACTCCATGCTTGCGTTAATCGTGCCTTGCTTTTGATATGCATATGCCTTCAATTCCGAATAATGCGTTGTTGCGATGATGCGGCAGCCAATTTGATGAATATAGTCCAAAATTGAAATCGCAAGGGCGGACCCTTCCGCAGGATCTGTACCCGCGCCTAGCTCATCCAGCAACACTAAGCTTTTCGGTGTCATATCCCGTAAGATGCTAATGATGTTCGTCATATGACTGGAAAATGTACTTAAGTTCTGTTCAATACTTTGTTCATCGCCAATATCCGCATAAATGGCATCGAATACGCAGAGTTGCGTACCTTCTTCTGCAGGTACAAAAAGTCCAGACATTGCCATCAGACTCAGAAGTCCAACAGTTTTAAGCGAAACAGTCTTACCGCCTGTATTCGGGCCTGTGACGATAATTTGTGAGTAATCGTTACCCAGCTCCAGATCAAGCGGTACAACGACATCTGCCGCGATAAGCGGGTGTCTTCCTCTTTTAATCTTGATAAATCCTCTATCATTCAATCTAGGCATTGTAGCCTTTAATTCTCTAGCTAAACCTGCTTTGGCAAAAGTAAAATCAAGCTCTGCCAACTGATCCACATCCAGAACAAGCACTTCCACTTGTTCAGCAACTAGCTCAGTCAATGCTCGCAGAATTTTCTCGATCTCAGCTTCTTCTTTAAATTTGAGTTCACGAATTTTATTATTTAATTGCACTATGGCATCTGGTTCTATATATAGCGTCGCACCTGAAGCCGATTGATCATGAATCATACCACCAAAGCTAGAGCGATACTCTGACTTAACAGGAATAACAAAACGATCATTCCTAATTGTAATGAGCACATCCTGCAGCATCTTCTGGACAGAAGAATTACGAATCATTTGTTCCAATCTTTCACGAACTCTACCTTCACCTGTGCGAAGCTCACTTCGAACGCGCCCAAGTTCAGGGCTTGCACCATCTACAACCACTGCATTCTCATCGATGCAGCTATTAATTTTATCTTCTAGTTGTTTATTTTCCGTTAGCAACTCCACCTGCGCCTTTAACATAGGAATCGCATATTCCTCATGGGCAGCAAGTACAAATCGCTTCAATCTACGCGCTCCAAACATCGTCGTTGAAATCTCAAGCAACTCTGTTGGATTCAGCATTCCACCTATTCTAGCCCTATGCAGAGGCGCACGAATATCTCGGATTCCTCCGAAAGGTGCATTCCCCTTTAACCTCTCTACATTTACCGCCTCATCAGTAGCTTGTAACCGAAGCTTAACGAGTTCGAAATCGCCTTTAGGCTCCAGCTTCTCAGCTGCCTCTTTACCTAATGATGTCGAAGCATGGTGAGCTACTTTATGTAAAATCTTCTGATATTCTAATGTTTTTATTATTTTCGGATTCAATGTTCCAACCTCTTTTCTCTAACCTATATTATAAACCAAATAGATCCTGATTAGCTACGGAGACAATGATTATATGGAAGATAACGCCTGCCATAATTATTACAAACTTGGTTACACTAAGTTGTGCATCTACTCCTTTGCCAAAAGGAATCGCAAATCATCACAATCAAAGCATTTTGCTCAAAAAATCGCTTTCTTGTCAATGGTGACATGCCATGACAGAAAGAAGGAGGTTCACGACATGCATCTTCTTGGACATCTGGTTAGGTTTATTGTTTCAGCTTTGGTTTTAATGTTTGTTAGCTGGTTAGTTCCCGGGTTTAAAGTCGGTGGTTTCTGGAGCGCATTTTTCTTGGCGCTTGTTATCGCAATCGCGGCTTGGATCATTGAAGGAATCTTCGGTAAACAAATCACTCCTTTTGGCAGAGGTCTCGTAGGTTTTATAGTGAGCGCATTAGTCATTTGGGCAGCTCAGTTTATTGTGACCAATGTGTCTACGAGTATGATAGGTGCCATTTTAGCTGCTTTAGTCATTGGGATCATCGACCTATTCATTCCTGTAAAAACCCCTTTCGAACAAGGGCTCACAGGCAGAGAAGATCGTCGATAAACTTGTCAGTTTCCATAACTGATAGCTAAGGTAAGCAAAAAAAAAGATCGGCCTGCAGCGTTCTCACTCGCCGGGCCGATCTTTTCTTTGTGGTTTCACCAGTTTGTCACTGTATTTTGGAAATAGGTCGTGTACAATAATGAGGATATCATTATGTATACGGAGGGGTACCCATGAAAAAAATTACAATTCTTATGATGGGACTAGTAGTACTTATTGCCATCACAGCATGTGGAAACAAAGACTCCAAAACAACACCAGAAGGTTCAGCTACACCAGCAGCATCTACACAAGCTACTTCGGCAGCCACAGCTTCACCAGCTGCAACCGGAGGACAACAAGTTGTATTGAAAGCCACAAATTTTCAATTTGATAAAACTGAATATCGTATCAAAAAAGGCGAGTCTGTCACAATAACACTCGACAATTCTCAAGGTATTCACGGAGCATCCATTAAAGAGTTTAATATTAACCTCAACAACGGTAATAAAACCGCTACTTTTACACCAGATAAAACAGGTTCATTCCCGATCACTTGCTCCATCATGTGCGGATCAGGCCATTCGAGTATGAAAACGACTCTTATCGTTGAATAATTACTAGTTCTTGCTCAATTAAACCTTGTCACGATTTCTGTGATAAGGTTTTTTCTTTTTTTCAGACGACTTGAAAATATCGTAAAAAATGCGGATACAAAAAAACAGATAAGAACGCATGCATCCATTTTTTAAACATATCTACTTCTGCAAATTTAACGTTTCTTGAAGTCCTAAATAGGAACCTTGTTAAAATACTCGTATTTTTCTTAACTCTGATATTTTTCGCTTCACTCTTTGGTTGCTCATTGCTTGTTATGGACTCATCAGTTAGCTTTTCTGCCTTATAATACCCCATACGGGCGTATTGCTTGTGTAAGGCTATTTGAATTTTTTCAAGTATCAACTTCGCCGTCCGATAGTTCACATTAAGCAACCTTGCAAAGGCTGGAATCGAGTAGATCATCTCATCTTGAATTAATATGCGAATGGCTTTGAACCAGATTAATAAAGGCAACTTAGATTTATGCATGACGGTTCCAGTAGTGATAGATATTTGAGCGCGGCATTCCTTACATTCGAGTAAACTGCGCGTCTTCACTTTATAAAATGAATAATGATCACATTTGGGACAAGAGAACCCATTTGCCCAACGACTACTCATTAAGAATTGCTCACAATCTTCCTCTGATTGGAAAGCATTCTCCATTGAACCTATTAGATGCATGTCCATTTCCGAATCCACCCCATCAGAAGAACTTGTGTTCTTATATTTATTATATCTAACATTTGTTTCCATGTAAAGAAGAAAATGTATATTTTAGCGAGAGTACTTCGGAGTTTCATCTTTTCTGAGATATCTACAATTGTTGTAGTTCACTTTGTTTAAACATAATTTTATTGCAGCACTAGTGGGGGCTCGTATGGAAAGACGATTTGTAGCTGTTTTGAATGGCGGTGGAACCTTGAAGGATGAAGTGGGCTCGATTCGGATTGATTCATCGCTTACCTGATTTGTGCGTTACAGAGAGTCCTTTCGGTGCAATGTTGCGTTGCGGGCTCGCTTTGGATTGATTCGTTGTTTACCTGATTCGTTCGGGACAGGAGTCCTTTCGGTGCAGTGTAGCAATACGGGCTCGCTTTGGATTGATTCGTTGTTTACCTGATTTGTTCGGGACAGGAGTCCTTTCGGTGCAGTGTAGCGATGCGGGCTCGCTTTGGATTGATTCGTTGTTTTTAGAAATTGGATCCCACATATGTTGAGAAGGTTCCTGAATGTCATTTCTGTAGAGTGTGAATGTGTTATGTATTGGGGAAAATGACTAAATTTGAAGTTGTAGATACTTCAGAAAAAGTATTTTGCAATGTAGTTGCCCCCACGGCCTACCAACTCTACTTCTACTTCTACTTCTACTTCTACTTCTACTTCTACTTCTACTTCTACTTCTCCCCCTACCACCACCAATACTACCTCTCACTCTCCATCATCATTCCTCATTCCACATTCCTCATCCCTCATCCCTCATCCCTCATCCCTCATCCCTCATCCCTCATCCCTCATCCCTCATCCCTCATCCCTCTCGCATTATAAGATGTCTGCGCGCAAAATAAATAGAAACTACCGCTTTTTTTTGCAAAAGGCAGTAGTTTCTATAGGGAGATTCCTTGTTTCCACAGGTCATGAAGTTTGCCTGCTACCTGCGGCAGGTCGTTAATTAAATAAGGAGCTATGGATGAGCTTGCTAGAAGCTTCTGAGGGCCATCTGAAGGGATGATGGTCATGACGTTCACAGCAATTACAATGATGAGCAGCGCTTCCGCTAGCCCCAGTAATGCACCGCTCCAACGGTTGATGACGCTCAATCCCGGAGTTTTGGCAAGAACGTTCAATGCTCTTCCAATAATCATTAGTGCAAGTTTAACACCAAAAAATAGGAGCGCAAAAGCAATGGCATTTAGAATATAAGTATCTAAATTAAGTCCTTTTACGATGAATTCGTATTTTTGATAATTTTGATATGTTGGTAAAGCGATCGTACTCTTGAGGAAAGGAGCAAGGTCCTTGTAAAAATAAAACGCAACAAGATAAGCGAGGATCATACCTGAAATCGAAACGATCTGAGAGATAAATCCTCTAAAGTAGCCAATTAACAGTCCTAAGGCAATGACCGACATTAAGACGTAATCAAGTAGGTTCACTGTCACTTTAGCGCTACCCAATTGGACTATCAGCTTCTACAAGCTCAATCCATTCGTTGTATTCGATTTGAAGCTTCGCATATTCTTCAAGCAATTTGCGGTATTCCTCTTTGACCGCGTGAAGTTCTTCTTGTTGAGCTTCATCGTTCATACTCAGTTGTAGGATTTCTTCCTTTTCCTGCTGAGCTTGAGCCCAAATAAGTTCTTTCTCTTCTTCGAACTCTTGAGTGCGTGTATCTCGCTCCGCCTGCATTTGTTCAAGTAATTCTTCTATTTTCCTTTGATAATGCTGAATGATCGTTGACTTCTGTTCATCAAGTTGCCGCTGGAACGTTGCTTGTTGTTCTTGATAGTGACCTTCTAGATCACCCTTCGCTTCTTCAAACCGTCGAGCTTTAGCCTCTTCTTCTTCCTGATATAACAACGCGAGCGAGTCAATATCCTCTTGATGAGTGCTTGCTGCAACTTCTAATTCTGCTTGATGTTTCTGTTTTAACACATGAATCTCAGCATGATGGCCGCGCACGATGGCTGCTATTTCGTTGTGATTTTTCGTATTGTTCGACGTTAATTCGTCTCGGTGTTGCTTAGATAGCGATTCCAATTCATTTTGATGCTTCTCTGAAATTGAACTCAACTCATTTTGGTGCAGCTCCGAAATTGCATGCAATTCATTTTGATGGTTTTCAGTAATTGCACTCAATTCATTTTGGTGGTTCTCAGAAATTGCACTCAGTTCAATTTGGTGTTGGTTTTTGAGAGAAGCCATCTCATTTTTATGATTTTCTGTCAGAGACGCAATCTCGAAATGGTGCTCGTCAATTTGATTAGCTAATTCACTTTGGAGTTTATCAGTAATTACTGTTAACTCTGATTGGTATTCTTCTGAAATTGTTTCAATTTCATTGAGATGACTATCTGAAATAGCTACTAGTTCCTCTTGATGCTTTTCCGTTAAAAGTGCTATAGCTTCCTGTTGCTCTTCAGTCAAAATTTCAATTGCAATTTGTTGTTCCTCTGCCAAAAGTGCTATTGCAGCTTGATGCCCGTTAGTAAGTGTCTCAATAGCAGATTGATGCTCTTGTTTCAAAGACGCTAGTTGAGCTTGATGTTCTTGCACCATGGAGGCTTGTACTTCTTTGTGCTGCGCATTTATGGATTCGATTTGTACTTGGTACTGTTTATGGATGCCGTCGATATCAGAACCGATTTGATTAGACATCAGTGCCAACTCTTCTTGGTGCTGGAGTTCTGCGTTTTCTTTATCTTGCAGATGTAACTGAATAATTGATTGTTTCTCTTCCTGAAACTGTTGGTGCAGGGTATCATTTTCTCTGCGATGCGTCTCCACGATGGCAGCCAGCTCAACTTTATGCTGTTCAGTTAGCTTCAAAAGCTGTTGCGATTTATGCTGCTGCGCTTGCTCAAGTTCTTGCTTGCTTTGTTGATGCTGCTGTTTTTCCTGCTCGAGCTTCTGTTTGCTTTGTTGATGCTGCTGTTTTTCTTGTTCTAGTTGCTGCTTGCTTTGTTGATGCTGTTGTTTTTCTTGCTCAAGCTTCTGCTTGCTTTGTTGATGCTCCTGTTTTTCTTGTTCAAGCTGCTGATTGCTTTGTTGATGCTGTTGTTTCGCTTGCTCAAGCTGCTGTTTACTTAGTTGATGTTGTTGTTTTTCTTGCTCAAGCTGCTGTTTAACTTGTAAGCTTTGGCGCTTCTCCTGGTCTAACTGTTGCTTGATTTGATCTACTTGTTTATTAACTTGCTCTTGTTGTTGTTTCGCTTGATCGATCTGTTGTTTCGTTTGATCAATCTGTTGTTTGGCCTGAGCCTGCTGTTGTTTCGCTTGTTCGAGTTGCAACTTGGTTTGGTCTAACTGTTGCTTTCCAAGTTCATACTTCTGTTTCATTTGCAGCATTTGCTGATTCGATTGTTCTTGTTCTTGTCTTGCTTTTATCATTTCTTGCTTATGTTGTTTTTCAAGTTCTGGGATTTGTTCCAGCTTTCCGTTTTGCTCGGCGAGTAAGGCTTGGTTCTTGTCATCCTCTTGCTTTAATTCATGATACCGCGTTGTAAGCTTCTCGTAGGCGATTTTCGTCGCTTCCTGCTCTTTCTGAACTTTACTTAGCTCTTCCAAAATTTCATTCATTCGGAAGCACTCATCAGCCATGTTTACTGCGGCTAAAACAGCGATACGCTGCGAATCCAAACGGGGGTAACCTTTAGCAATACGAAACATTTGGTCATTCACATATTCAGCAACACGCTTCATATGATTCGTGCTTGTATCTGCTTTAAGCTTGTATTGGTGTCCATATATATCAACAGTAATTCGTGTTTTATCTTCAATAGTCAATTTTAAATCCTCCCTTAAGATGAAAGGCTGGCCCTATCGAGAATAATTTCGATAAGACCAGCCTATATTCCTGCAACCTATAAGGAAAGTTACACTATTTTCTTAACTCAGCCTCAAATTGTTGTTCAAGTGTTGACACAACTTTGGCGTGGAGTTCAGTTACTTCTTCATCCAGCAAAGTTCTGTCTGCATGACGATACACAAGTGCGATTGCTACGCTCTTACGATTAGCACCAAGACGCTCTCCTGTATAGATATCAAACACTTGGATTGACTCCAACAATTCCCCTGCAACTTCAGAAATCGCTTGTTCCATAAGTCCAACAGGGACGTTTGTATTCACCACTACTGCAATATCACGTCCAATAGACGGATAGCGAGGCAACAGCTTATAAACAATTTCGTCGCCGGCAGCTTCCAAGATAGGCGCTAGTTCAACTTCAAGCACATACGTGTCATCCAAATCACGCTGTTGTTGCGCGGTCGGATGCAGCTGACCAACACGACCAATTACTATTGGACCTTCAGTAGAAGCAAGTGAGATTTCAGCTGTACGACCTGGGTGGAAACCTTCTGGCGCTGCTGATGTGTAAGTCAGACCTTTAATGCCAAGATAATGAACCAACCGATCGAAAATCCCTTTGATATCGTAGAAATCAACAGCTTCTGACTTCTGAGCCCAGTGTGATTGGCGACGTTTGCCAGTCAGCACGATAGACAATATCAGCTTTTCTTGCGGTAGAACCGTAAGGGCTGCTTCATCCGTAATGAATGCTTTGCCAATTTCGAAAATGGCGACATCGTCCATCGTACGATTGCGATTATAGCTAACAACATCAAGCAAATGCGGTACTAAGCTTGTGCGCAGCTGACTGCGGTCCTCGCTCATCGGCATCGCGAGTAGAATTGGCTTCGCAGTCGGGTATAGACCAGGGATCGCATCTACTTGCGCTTGAGGATTCACTTCAGCACCAGCGCCACCGTGTGAACGCGGGTTTGTGAAAGAATACGTAATCACTTCGTTCAATCCGCTTTGCGTCAAGATATTCCGTGTAATCCGGCGGACGGATTGTTCCTTGGATAGTGACCCTGGCGTCGTAACGCCGGTCATCAAGGTTGTCGGGATGTTATCGTAGCCGAAGAGACGTGCTACTTCTTCGATCAAATCAACATCACGTGTAATGTCTCCGCGGCGGCTCGGCACATGTACGAGCAGCTTGCCTTCGCCAGCTTGCTCGAATGTGAAATGCAGGCGCGAAAGGATTTGCTCCATCTCGGACAAGGATAGCGATGTACCGAGATAGTTGTTCACGCGGTCAGCCGCCAGCTCAATGCTGACCGACTTGTGCGTTCCGCTAGCGGCTTCTACGATGCCGTCAGCGACTTTACCACCTGCGTATTGCGCAATCAGCGCAGCAGCACGGTTCAGTGCCGGAATCACTGATTCCGGGTTCACTTCTTTTTCGAAGCGAAGGCTCGCTTCTGAGCGAAGGCCCAACTGGCGTGATGTGCGGCGCACGGAGCTGCCAGCGAACTTGGCGGATTCAAGCAGAATCCGCGTTGTGCCCTCAGTCACTTCGGAGTTCGCGCCGCCCATAACACCAGCGATCGCTACAGGCTTGGTGCCGTCCGTGACGAGCAGCATGTGCGGCTCTAGGGTACGTTCCACATCGTCAAGCGTGACGAGCTTCTCGCCGGCTTCAGCGAGTCGTACGTCGATGTGACCGTTATTCAGCTGCTCCACGTCGAACGCGTGAAGCGGCTGGCCGTACTCCAACATCACGAAGTTGGTGATGTCGACGATGTTGTTGATAGGGCGGATGCCCGCAGCCATCAAGCGGTTCTGGATCCACAGCGGAGAAGTGCCCACGCGTACGCCTTCGATCAGGCGAGCCGCGTAGTGCGTGCACTGCTCAGTCGCTGTGATCTTCACACTGATGCGATCAGCAGCTTTCACGCCGGCAGTTCCTGCCGCTTGCAGCGCAGCTTCTGCATCAGGCAGCTTCACTTCGCGGCCAAGGATCGCCGCGATCTCGTAAGCCGCTCCGAGCATGCTCAAGCAATCGGAGCGGTTCGGCGTCAAGTCGAGCTCCATGACTTTGTCGCTTATCGCCAATACATCTAGAATCGATTGGCCAATTTCCGTGTCCTCAGGCAATACCAAGATGCCCTCTTGAATTTCTTTTGGAAGCAATTTGTCGTTAAGCCCTAGCTCTTTCGCGGAACAGATCATTCCTTGTGATTCCACACCGCGCAGCTTCGCGCGTTTAATTTCTAGTCCGCCTGGAAGGACGGCACCGATCATCGCGACAGGAACCTTTTGCCCAGCATCAATATTTTTGGCCCCGCATACGATTTGCAAGTCTTCGCTTTGTCCAGCATCAATCACACAAACGCTCAGTTTATCTGCGTCAGGATGCTTCTCGCGGGATTTAACGAACCCGACAACAACATTGGATACACCTTTATTACGATCCTCGACGATATCCACTTCGATACCGCTGCGGGTTAATTTTTCAGCTAATTCCTGGGCTGTGAAGCCTGTTACGTCCACATATTCGGATAACCATTGATAAGAAACTTTCATGCTTTATACCCTCCTTTTCCTAGTGCTTACACATGTAAAAATTGCTTTAAGAAACGTAAATCATTTGTATAGAAATGACGAATATCTTCGATACCATATTTCAACATAGCGATACGCTCAACACCCATACCGAATGCGAAGCCTGTGTATTCCTTCGGATCATAGCCACCCATTTCAAGAACGCGCGGATGAACCATGCCTGCTCCGAGAATTTCCAACCAACCTGTTTGCTTACACGTACGGCAACCTTCGCCGCCACACATTGCACAGCTTACGTCCACTTCAACACTCGGCTCTGTGAAAGGGAAGAAGCTAGGACGCATACGAATTTTGGTCGCTGGGCCGTACATTTCTTGTACGAATTGAAGCAATGTCCCTTTGAGATCACTCATCCGCACATTGCGGTCAATGACCAAACCTTCAATTTGTTGGAACATGTGAGAGTGAGTCGCATCGTCGTCATCGCGGCGGTATACTTTGCCTGGGCAGATGATTTTGATCGGAACTTCACCTTTACGCTTTTCCATTGTTCTTACTTGAACAGGGGATGTTTGCGTGCGCATCAAAATTTCTTCCGTTACATAGAACGAATCCTGCATATCACGAGCTGGATGATCCTTAGGCAAGTTCAAAGCTTCGAAGTTGTAGTAGTCTTGCTCAACCTCCGGCCCCTCCGCAACGGTGTAGCCCATCCCGATAAAAATATCTTCAATCTCTTGAATAACCTTGCTTAGAGGATGCACTGCACCTTGCTGTGAAGGACGTCCTGGCAACGTAACGTCGATCATCTCAGCACGAAGTCTGTTCTCTGTCTCTTGCTTCGTGTAAGCTGCTTGTTTCTCTTCAATAACAGCTTCAATCGCTGCACGGACATCATTCGCCACTTGGCCGATGACCGGTCTTTCTTCTGCACTTAACGCGCCCATGCCGCGAAGAACCTCGGTTAACGGTCCTTTTTTACCCAAATATTTAACTCTTAAATCGTTCAGCTCCTGCTGACTTGCAACAAAGCTTAGCTCCTGCAGCGCTTCCTGCTTCAAAGCCTCTAACCGCTCTTTCATCGAAATCCCTCCTGATTTAGGCCTCTGAATCACCCTTTATGAAAACACAAAAAAGACTTTCCGCTCCCTCGCAAGGGACGAAAAGCCGTGGTACCACCCTAATTAGATTCATCTATGTCCAGTTGACAAAATAAACGAATCTCACTTCATTCCAGATAACGGACGATGTGTCCGGTTCCCTCTAATGAGAAGCTAATTACAGCTTCTGTTCAAAGGACTGCTCGGGAGCGAACTTCCACAGCCTGATTCTCGGGGCCAGCTCTCAATCATCGGCTTTCCCTCCCTGTCAAGAAGCACTGCGTACTCTTCTCCGTCAAAGCATTTCCACGTATATGTACCAGTTATTATATGCAAGATACAGAGGATATGCAAGTACATCACTCCTTGGTTTTCTGAAATTTTCAGAAACTCCCTATTGACTTCATTCGTCGACAGGTCTATATTTTAGTTAAACAATTTAAATATTACTTGATTTAATTATTATATCATTTAATTATTAGACAATTCTAACAATTTATAAGGAGGTTATGATTTGGAAGATGAATTGACTGACTACACCAATCGCTTCCGCACAGCATTTGAGATGGCGCATCGTAAATTAGCTCATATCGTAATTGCCGAAATAGACTCCGAGATAACGCCACGACATTTATTTATGTTAGCGATGATCTCGAAAGAAAAATCACCCAAACAGTCTCAGCTTGCAGAAAAATTAGGTGTAAAGCCGAGTGCAATCACTGTCATGATTGATCGTCTTGTTCAAAGTGGGCATGTTGTTCGTTTGCATCATGAGACCGATCGCCGCATTGTACTTGTTGAAAATACGGCCAAAGGAGACGCCATCCTTGCTGAGGCTACCGAAATTCAGAAGAAAGTAATTGCCCGCGGATTATCGCAGCTTCCTCCGGAAGAACTTCCTATTTTCATAAGTGCATTCGAAAAATTTACTTCATTTTATTAATTGATTACATCTAAGGAGTGAAACAGATGGAAAACATTCAAAAAGCAGCGCCTAAGGATGTCTCCGAAGCAGCTGCACCTGAGCTCAAAAATCGGGGACTCCTCCTCACCGGCTTGATCATTGCCATGCTCTTCGGAGCCTTGGACGGTACGATCGTAGGAACAGCAATGCCGCGTATCGTTGGTGAATTCGGCGGACTCGGGCTGATGACATGGTTAACGACAGCTTACATGCTGACTTCCACGGTTATCGTACCCATCGCTGGTAAGCTGGCAGATTTAATGGGCCGCCGCGTCATCTATGTAACAGGACTCATCATCTTCATCGTTGCTTCAGCGCTTTGCGGAATGTCTCAGAACATGACTGAACTTATCTTGTTCCGCGGTCTGCAAGGTCTTGGCGGTGGTATTATGATGCCAATGGCCATGATTATTATCGGGGATTTATTCACAGGCAAGCAGCGTGCCAAATGGCAAGGTGTTTTCGGAGCGATCTTTGGTTTATCTTCTGTTATCGGGCCGCAAGTCGGTGGCTGGATTGTAGATGCTTGGGACTGGCGTTGGGTGTTTTACATCAACCTGCCTGTTGGTGTTTTAGCTGTTATTCTGATCTCTATTGCTTTACCGAAGCATAAATCAGTTGGGAAAGTTAAGTTCGATATCCCAGGTATCGTCACGATGATTGTCGGTGTAGTGAGCTTACTTCTTGCTCTGACTTTTGGCGGTAGTGAGTATGCTTGGGGCTCTTGGCAGATTATTGGTCTATTCGTACTAGCAGTCGTGTCATTAGTTTCTTTCGTATTCATTGAAAGTAAAGCACAAGAGCCGATCCTTCCTGTTCGTTTGTTCAAAAATAGAACCTTCTCCACCATTAACGGCGTAGGGTTCCTGATGGCGGTTGGTATGTTCGGTGCTATTATGTTCGTCCCTCTCTTCATGCAAGGGATTGTCGGTATTAGCGCCTCCGCTTCCGGAACCGTCATGACACCGCTCATGATTACAATGATTGCTGCCAGCGTCGTTTCAGGCCA
Organism: Paenibacillus sp. Soil766; assembly: GCF_001428105.1. Classification (GTDB taxonomy): domain Bacteria; phylum Bacillota; class Bacilli; order Paenibacillales; family NBRC-103111; genus Paenibacillus_E. Next base: position 313,021 of record NZ_LMSJ01000058.1, read on the forward strand.
ATTAATTGATAAGATTGGTGTTCGTAGACAAATGCTCATCGGTATGATCGTCATGGCTGTTGGATTCATTTTCCTTAGTACCATGGGCATTTCTACGACGAAGTTAATAGCATCCAGCTACATGGTTCTTCTTGGTTTAGGAATGGGTCTTGTCATGCCGATCCTGACACTCGCGTTACAAGAAAGCTTCCCGAAATCGGAGCTTGGTGTTGTAACGTCTTCCAGCCAATTTTTCCGTCAAATCGGTGGTACCTTCGGAATGACGATTCTCGGCGCTATTATGAATCATAAATCAACGGTTTTACTTGAACAAAATCTAGAGCCAATCGTGAAACAGTTCCCCGCGGAAGTAGGGAGTCCCTTAATTGAAATGATCCATAAGAATCCGCAGTCTCTCTATTCCTCCCTATTAAGTCCAGAGGCGTTGGCCAAATTGCCAAAAGAATTAGTGGAGAAGTTGCCAATCATTAAAGATGCGCTAGTTTCTTCTCTTCATCTAGTGTTTATCTATGGTCTGGTATTCGTGCTGCTTGGCGCGATACTTACGCTATTCGTCGGAAACATCAAGCTTTCTGACCGTAAATCGAAGAAAAAAGAAGATGGTGAAGAAGAGAACCACGTTTCCCCTAATCTTGCTCATTGAGAAAAAAGCTCCCTTCCTCTAAATGAGGTCGGGAGCTTCTTATATGTTAATCAATGGTCCCGATTTGACTCAGAGGGAAAATGCGGAATACGGCTTTGCCAATAATATCTTTCTCAGCTACAAAAGGAGTTGCCGGCCACAAATGAGAATCATAGCTTTCGTTGCGATTATCCCCTAAAAAGAAATATTTCCCTTCAGGCACAGTCACTTGATGAAAGGTATATGTCATAGGCTCTTGGATATAAGGCTCGTCTACCTTCGCTCCGTTCCTATATAAAGCGCCATCTTTGACCTCAATCGTATCGCCAGACAATCCAATCAGACGCTTCACATAGCGGTCCTCATTCCCCTCAATTGGCGGCCAAAATACAACGATATCACCGAAATCAAAGTCGGTTAAAGGCTTCATTTTCTCAACAATCAGCTCATCTTTTAATTGAATCGTAGGCAACATGGATCCTGTTGGAACGGTCATCGCTTGGGCAACATACGTATTGACAACAAGCGCAATGATGATAGCAAACGCTATAGTTGGCACCCATTCTTTCAAAAGACTTAGCACATATTTCTTGATCAATAGCAACTACATCCTTTCTCCTTCAATTCGTCCTATTTACACAGTAACCCATTTATGAAAAGCTTACATTAAACTGAGATAAACTTGTATCAAAGTCATTCGAGGATGAGCGTCCGCGTTTAGCTATACGATCTAATGTGGAAAAATAAAATGTTGTTGTATAATGAATTTGGATACCTTAATAAGGAGAGTGCACGACATGAAATATCGTAGACTTGGCAAAACAGATCTGAAAGTTTCCATTGTTGGTGTTGGTACTTGGCAATTCGGCGGTGAATGGGGATTAACCTATACACAAGGGGAAGCCGACGCGATTTTGGACCAAGCTGCAGAGCTTGGTATTAACTTAATTGATACGGCAGAATGCTATGGCGATCACCTTTCCGAGTCATTTATCGGTAATTATTTATCTCGCCGCGATCGCGATAAGTGGGTTGTAGCGACGAAATTCGGGCATCATTTCCATGACTTATTCACACGAACTGATGAGTTTAGTCCCGAAGCCGTCATTAAGCAGCTTGACGCATCTCTACAAGCTTTACATACGGACTATATTGACTTATACCAATTCCATTCCGGACCTGATGCTTTATTCGATAATGATGATCTCTGGACGACTCTTGATAAACAAGTACAAGCTGGCAAAATCCGTCACATTGGCACTTCAATCGGCAGCAATGCCAATATCCATCAGACCGCGGCTTCAAGTAAAGTAAATTCCAAAGCGATTCAAGTTGTCTATAATCGTCTAGATCGAGCGCCGGAAGATCAGGTTTTCCAATCTTGTATCGATCAAGATCTCGGTGTACTTGCGCGTGTACCACTAGCCAGCGGTTATTTAAGCGGTAAATATAAGCCAGGTGCTGTATTCAGCAACACGGACGTTCGTCATCGTCACGATGCGGATGCCGTTAAACAGAAGCTGGAAGAGGTTCAACGCATTAGGCAAAATGAAGTACCGGAAGGCATGGATATGGCTAAATGGGCATTGGCTTGGTGCTTGAAGCATGATGCGGTTACCTCTGTAATTCCAGGCTGCAAAAACCCAGAGCAAGTGATTGCGAATGCAGCAGCAACAGAGCTGATCAGCGACAATCATCCGCAAGCTTGGAAAGACTAGGGAAGAGGAAGGACTGACTTCACTATGTCTCACCAACAGCACGATGAAACCTGGAAGAAGCTTCACACTCACATCGACGAATGGGTTGCTGTTAGCAAAACGCATACGACTGAAGGTCGTGTTGCTTCCTATATCCCTGAGCTAGCTAACGCTTCTGGTGATATTCTCGGGATATGCATGATGGACAGTGAAGGACGAACCATCCTATCTGGTGATTCTGACTTTCGCTTCACCTTGCAAAGTATTTCGAAAGTTTTCTCACTCATTCTTGCACTCATGGATAATGGCGAAGACATTGTATTCTCCAGAGTTGGGATGGAGCCGACAGGCGATGACTTCAACTCCATGCTGAAGCTTGAGCTTATCGAGCCAGGCATCCCTTTCAATCCGCTCATTAATGCCGGAGCGATTGCGATTTCCTCATTAATCGCTGGGAATAGCACGGATGAACAGGTTAATCGTATCCTTCATTTCTTCAGGGATATTGCGGATAATCCTATGCTCTCCATCAATCAAAATGTGTTCAAATCTGAGTCAGATACCGCTCACCGCAATCGTTCATTGGCTTATTTCCTTAAGGATAACGGTGTCTTGGACAAGGAAGTAGACGATGTCCTTCGTGTTTACTTTAGCCACTGCTCTATTGAGGTGAATTGCACGGATCTTGCTAGAATGGCCCTCGTACTCGCGCATAACGGCGTGGATCCAATTCGCAAGCAACGTCTCATCCCGCGGCGTTTCGTGCAAATAGCCAAGACCTTCATGTTTACCTGTGGAATGTACAATGCCTCTGGCGAATTTGCCATGAATGTCGGGCTGCCTGCGAAGAGCGGCGTCTCAGGCAGCATCCTGACGATGGTGCCGGGACAATACGGCATCGGCATCGTTGGACCCGCACTGAACCGTAAAGGCAACAGCACGGCAGGTGTGCATCTGCTCGGCATTCTTTCGCAGGAATTCGACTGGAGCTTGTTTTAAAGCTAGTTGCATGCTAATAAAAAGAACCTTCCCTATCCGACTTTTGTTCAGTCTGGGGGAAGGTTCTTTCTTATGTGCAAGTGTATACCATCATCATCATTGCATCGATTGTTTGATGCGTTGGAGTGCTTCTATCAACTCATCCACTTCTTGCTCATCCAATCGAATCGTTACATAGTTCGGTGAAATGCCGCCGTCATTGACCTCGATTAGAGCCGAATCATCCTTGTCATCGAATTTAACGGAAAGATGGTCTTTATCTAGAATTTGAACCCAGGCCATGATTATCTACCTCACTTATTTCATCTATCTTGTCTCAGGCTTAATACACAATGAAGTCTTTGGTATACACTGTCTCATTATCTTCAGTATCCATGACACGCATTTCTAGCTCCCAATTGCCTCTAAAAGGCAGGTAAGGCCCTTCCGCTTTGTAACTAAATTTAGCAAAACCGTAGGACTCCTCTTCCTTATTATCTGTATAGATCGTTAGTGGGATCGAAATCGGTGCAATTTCCTTATCATCCTTGTTATGCAAAATCAAGAGAACCTGCTTTGGTTTACCTGATTTTTCAGGCAGCCATACTTTGGCGACGAAGTTGTTATTGCCTGGAATTTTCGGCGTAATATCGACCGATGCATGGACCTTCTCACCCATCTGATGCCATTGTAGCGGCTCATTAGAAGGAATTGGTGCCATATAGGTAAGCAGTCCGACAAGCACAACAATGATGACCATAAGTGATAAATCTAGCTTTACCCAAACGATCGATTGATTGACTTGCTTTTTGCGGAGGAAGAGTCGAATCACGAACCCCAGCACGGCGACAAGCACCACCACGCCTACCTTCACAAGTAGGAGAATTCCCCATGTTGTGTACGTTAAGTAACGCAAATTCGGTAAGAAAAGCAATACGGAAAGGATCCCTGACACGGTTAAAACAAGTATCGAGATCAGTGCGAATTTGGAAAACTTCTGCATATAACTGCCTAGCCCCGTCTTATTATGGCGCCACTTCACATACAGCAGAATTAATCCACCAACCCAACAAGCTGCAGCAACGAGATGAATAAAATCGAGCCCAATTGTCGCCCACAGAGGTGAGAAGGAGGCTGCGTGACCGCTGAAGCTTTTGACTGCTAGAAGCGCCAAAGCCCAACTTACATCCAACCATGCCGCTCTGCCCAGCAATACAAAGCCTATGAATGATAATACAAGAAGCAGCACCCAAGAAATCCCGATATTGGTGGCGCTTAGCAACTGCCATATTTCATCCACACCGCCGCCGCCCAATAGATCCTCAATATGAGTAAAAATGAGCAGCAATAGGGCAACAAGATGTCCGCGTTGCAGATTGAGCGACCAAGCGGAGACCGATTTCTGAGCTTCTTCACCTTGGGTTCTCACCAATCTTAACCAGAATGCCCAGCCAGTCAAAGCCAACAGCATCAGAAACCATAGGCCGCGGGAGGCGTACTGCAGCAACCCCTTGGTCGTCAGTGGTCCTGCACTGTGCTCATGTCCTGTATGAGCGGAAGGCACATCGAGTAGATCTTCCTGAGGCGGATTCCCGATCGTGATCGGATAACTTCCACCGACAGGATGACCATCTGCTGAGATGACGTGGTAACTAATCAAATACACGCCTTCTGCCAGCTTCGGAACATCCAGCTTAATACCCATTTGATCCTTATTCATCGTCGCTTTGCGTTTCGTTATCTCAGCTCCGCTATGATCATAAACTTTAATATAAAATAGTCCGCCGTCTAATTGTTCATTGAACGTGACGGACACCACGGCAGGAGAACTTTCAAGCTTTGCTCCCGCTTCTGGTGTCGCTTCAACTAATGAAGCATGCGCAGAGACGGATTGAGGTGCAAGGACAGCACACAGAAGCATGATTGCTAACACAGCAATCGAGACTACAGGCAGTCGCAGGAACCACATTTTGGTTCGTTGTTGTAATAATCCCGTCATCAGTATCCCTCTAATCCGCTATCGGTCTACGGCCAGCAAAACCATCTTGCTCTCCGTGATAGTAACGAATCTCATCCTCTCCTTGCTTCCAACACAGCAACACTTCTTCTCCATTCATGACCGCAGGGAAATCAACAAGTCCCGTATCGATATCCTTCAGCTCAATGCCCGTCTTTTGAAAACTTTGAATGAGTCCACGCGCTTCAATTTGAAGGAATTCTAAGGCAGCTTCCATAACGAAAAAGGGATCCTTTTCCGTGCCCGGCATCGAAGCATATTCATTCTTCTTATGGCGTAACTCCATATATTTGTCCTCAAATTCGCGCTTCAAGGCTTGCATCTTCTTCAATTCCCCATCAACAAATGGCAATAAATGATTGGCCTCTTCCAAAGAGAACCATCTTTTCTCCGACATAGCACACCTCCACATCCTTTATTTTAGCAAAAAAACAGGCGAACTACGAATTTCACTACTCCGTCTCGGCCTTTTCGTGAACGTGATGATCCTCATGATGATGGCTGTGCCCATGGCTGTGTCCATGACTTTGGCCCTGCTCGTCCACATGTGTAACAGACAGCTCCGCATAGGCAACACCTTTTAACACTTGTATGCGTTGCTGCAACTCTCGGAGCTTCTGCACTTCACCGCGAACGACGAGAATTTCCAAGCATTGCTGATGGTTTAAATGGATATGCATCGTTGAAATGATGGCATGATGGTAGTCATGCTGAAGATCCATGAGAGTGATCGGCAAATCTCGGCTATCGTGGTCATATACCATGACAATTGTGCCTGCGACCATTTCTGTTGGCTGCATACTGCTTGAGGTCAAAAGCGCCTTGCGCGCCAGATCACGAATCGCCTCCGAGCGATTATCATACCCTTGTAAGGCAATCAACCGGTCGAATTGCTCGATTAGAGATTGCGGCATCGAAATTCCAAAACGTACCAGATTGTCTTTGTCCGACATTCATCTTGCTCCTTCATATGTAACTTCGTCTATCATTCTACTGTATCAGAAAGTACTGGAGTCGCAAACCTCCTTCAAGGGAATTTGAACGCTAGACGACTTTCTTGTGGCGAAAAAGCAAAAAGGAGAGGACATCGCCCCTCCTTTCCTACTAGTCAAGTTTCATTAACTGTTTGACACGGTTCTCCAGCTCCACGAGTGAGAATGGCTTCGTCATATAATCATCGGCACCCATTTGTAGACCTTTCGCCACATCCGCTTCCTTCTTCTTCCCAGAAAGCATCAGTATCTTCAGATCTTTTAATCGTTCATTCGTATCTGTCTTGATCTTCTCTAAGATCGTATAACCATCAAGTCCAGGCAAGATGCCATCCAGAATACAAGCATCAAAGGCTTGATCACTTAATAGCTGCCATGCCGCTTCACCATCAGAAATCTGCGTTATCACAATCGGTAAGTGCTCCAACTGCGAAATTAGAATCGCCCTGAGAATCGGATCATCATCCACGATCAAGAGCTTTTTCTTCTGTAGCTGGGCATTCGCATGGGCAACCAGCTTCTTGAATTGAGCACCCTCATCTTCTAAGTCGGCCAGAACAATGCGATTCTTGCCTTGCTGCTTCGCTTGATACATCGCATCGTCTGCTTTCGCTACCCACTCTGCAATTGTCATCCCTACCTGCCATTCGGCTACCCCAGCTGAGAACGTAATGGAGAACGTTTGACCCTCATTCTGCGCTACGGGCTTTACACGAACTTTACCCAAAATATCTTGAATGATTGATCTAGCTTGATCCACTGTCGTATTGGGAAGTGCGATAACAAACTCTTCACCACCAAAACGCGCTAGTAAATCTGTCGAACGCAGATTGACCAGCATGAGATGAGCCAAGCCTTGGAGCACCAAATCCCCTACGTGATGTCCATACGTATCATTGACGTTCTTGAAGCTGTCAATATCAATAAACACGAGAGAAATTGGCGCAGGGTAGCGCTCAATACGCTGCAGCTCTAATCCAATCTGCAGATCAAAATAGCGGCGATTAAACACACCTGTCAGCGGGTCACGGAAAGCCAACTGTTCGAAATTTCGGGTCCTCTTGAGGAGTCCATAGATACGCGCCGCCAATTCCTCATATTGGAATGGCTTCGTCACATAATCATCCGCTCCTAGATGGAAGCAGCGAACTTTATCGCTGATATCATCACGACCGGATAGTACGATAAGCGGCAGCCATTTCAAAGTAGGATCTTCTTTTAGATAATCAAATAGCTCATAGCCTGACTGGGGGTGCATCATAAGATCTAGCGTAACAAGATCATAAGCATGCTCACGAAGTAATTTTTTCGCTGACTCCACATCAGCCGCTTCATCAACGACACAATCATCGAGTTGCAATCGTCTAGTTAAATAAAAGCGAAGCGCATCGTCATCATCAACGAGTAAAATCCGACTTTTGAGTGTTCGAAGCATGGAGCCTGTAACAGGATCCTTTTCCTCATCCATCTGAATTTCCGTTAAACCGATATCCAGTTCCATTTTCAATTCAAGCAATAATTCAACCGTTCGCTCAATGCTTTCATGTACAGGGCTTGTCGAAAGAAGCAACTCATGATCCTGTTTCTCAATGGCTAGGGTCCATTCCCATTTCCGCACCATGTCTTCTGCTAGTTTACCAATTCTCATATAACCAAAGACTGGCGCACTACCTTTGAGAGTATGTGCAATCCGATAGCATTGTCGCAAATCCTCAAGGATTGGTTTCATCTGAACTGCAGTCAGCAAGGACTGCAACTGCTGCAGTTGCTTGTCATATTCACGAATAAACAGCTTTCTTCCTTGTTTAAGGATTCTTGCATCACGATCGGATTCGGAAGCTGAATCTTTGGCTCTCTCTATATTTCCATGGCCCATAGCAGACAATCACCCTTTTTAAGCTTAATCTAACTGACCCTCATGCATTTATCCAAGCTAGCGTTGCAATAGCTGCCCGATGGTATCTAATAATTGAAGTGGACTGAAGGGCTTTACAATGTATGTGGTGACACCCGCTGCTTTCGCTTTCTCTTTATCTTTCTCCAGTGCTTTGGCTGTCAGCAGAATCACCGGCAAGTCCTTATTCACATTATCACTTTGTCTCAACCAGGAGCAAACTTCTACGCCCGTGCGTTCTGGCATCATGTAATCCAGAATAATTAAATCGTAGGCATCCTTGCCCAACTGCTCAATCGCTTGTTGACCATCCTCAACCTCGGTGATGACGTATCCCTCATCCGATAACGTCTCCGTCAGCAGAAAGCGAAGTGCCAATTCATCATCGGCTAGCAAAATTTTGTAAGCTGACATGTTCTCTCTCCTCGAGTCCATAAATTAGTACTAATTATAGCATCATATCTGAGGCCAAGATAGGAAAATGTCGGAAAAACTCGAATAACATCACACCTTTTTATTGTGCAGGTAAGTTTTCCAAGAGGAACCATGAATAGCTGCGAGTCCACGTGAATTAGGATAACAATACACCCAACCTGCTTGCTCCAAAGTGGCATCCCTTACCCAAATTCGCTCGTATTCATTGTCAGCATGACGGGGACCGTAATACGTTTCCAAAATGTCCATAGCAGCCAGTCCCTCTTCGGTAACTGCAATCCATTCCCCTTCAACCTTATGTTCATCGTCTGTAAGAATTAATGCAGGGTAAGGTCCAACATCATATAAACGTCCATGGATCGCGCCAGGTTGCACTTCTAGTAAATACGGGGAGACCACATGATGATTGCTTTCCCCCACCAGTAATGTGCCATATACAAATACAGTTATCATCTCTCTACTCCTCCTAAATATTTACATTCTCTCTATGAGTAATTTCGGCAAGGTAACTAGGATTTCCTACAAAAAAAAGCAGCATCACGGTGGATGCTGCTGCTATGCCTGATTGGCTGTTAATTCACGTGTTTTGACGATAATCTTGCGGATGCTGTCTTCGGACAAATGAAACACCTTGATCAGCTCCAACACCGTCGAACCCGTTTGATACAAACGGAAAATCTCACGATTTCTCCGCTCAATAATGATGCGAGTGCCGTTATTTTCTCCCCAGCCTGCACGTTTCTGCTCTTTCTTAGGGATATACACGATCTCGCCTTGGATATATTCTTGTAATTGTTTTAATAGGTTAGGGGGAAGAACATCTTTCCCGTTCTTGTAACTCATGGATGAAAACCTCCTCAAATTGTCGCAAAGCTTAACTTTGACTGATTTGCAGAGAGTATCTTCATCGCCCCTTAACCTCCTACCATTCTCAAAAATGGAATAAAAAAAACACGATCATAATCGTGCCTGTCGGTTGTATATGCAATTATACAATTCAGGTGAACGGTTATTCCACGAATGATATTCAGTTAGGAGACGAGTACCTCTGCGGCGGCCGCAACATTCATCGCTACTGTCATTGTCATTGTGTTCATTAATAAGCACTCCCTTCACCGTAGTTTATTGTTGTGTTCACTTCGTGTTCACATTTCTCATTATATGTAAAAAACTTCTCGTTGTCTACTCGATCTTAAAAGTTATGCGAGGGCCTAGTGGCCCTCGCTTGGAACAGTGACCTCTGCTTACGCAGAGATCACCTCTGTTTGCGTTGTAATCACCTTGATCACTCCTTTCCGAAGGAATTAGCCGGCCGGCTACATCACTATTAACTCATATTACTGAGCAGGTCTCAAGTGAAAGAATGGTTATAGGGATTCTTTCCTTGTGAACAGGGAATTTATGCCTTCGAGTAAGCCGAGGCGGGGGCGGAGGCTAGGTCGACGATAGGGCGACTGCAAGGGCGACCGTTTGGGCGACTGCAAGGGCGAACGCAAGAGCGACCGCATTCGGTTTGCGAATAGCTGGAAAAACTCCAGTTAATTCCTTCATTTTTCTGTGAAAAACTCGTTTAACTGGAAAACCTGCAGTTAAATTTCGCATATAGTCCACTTTTATGAAGAAATCAGATAAATTAACTACATAAAATCCATTTATATCCTAAATTTCATGGAATACACTGTGATTAGCTGGAGTTTTTCCTGTTATTTTTTTAAGCACATCCCTTCCGCTACCGCGCTTCGCATGACGGTCGTCATCTTTAAGATAAGGTAGCCTGAACAAGCTGGATGAGTAGGATTCGTAGAACGTTTTTGCTTACTAGCTGAGTGAGTGGTATGGGATTGACTAGTGATTAATTAAATGAAAATGGTGATTATTGGCGGGGAGAATTTGGGTTGGAGTGATGAGTTTGGTGGTGGCTGGGGAGCTAAGTTGGGCAGCTTAGTTATGCTGGTGAGTGATTGATAAAAAGACCTAGCGAATACACTAGGTCCCCAACGGCAACACTGCGATGCCACTTCGCTCTAACAGCGCGCGGATATCGCGCGCGAACTCCACGGCGTGCGCCCCATCGCCGTGGATACAGATCGTGTCCGCGCGCATGCTCAGGTCCTCTCCCGTGAGGGAGAGCACCATGCCTTCGCGGACGAGCCGCTCCACCTGCGCCGCAGCCTCGACGGCGCTCTCAAGAAGCGCCCCAGCCTGATCGCGGGGCGTCAAAGAGCCGTCCCGCTGGTAGCTGCGGTCCGCGAATGCCTCGCTCGCGGTCCGCAGCCCCGCGGCGGCGCCCGCCCGCAGCAGCTCGCTGCCGGGCGGGCCATACAGCGTCAGCTCCGCGCTGACGCTGGCCGTTGCAGCCGCAATCGCGGCGGCTACCTCATGGCGCTTCGCGGCCATGTGGTAGAGTGCGCCATGCGGCTTGACGTGCTGCAGGCGTCCGCCTTCGGCGTGGACGAACGCCTGCAGCGCCCCGAGCTGATACAACGTCAGCTCGTAAGCCTCTGCCGGCGTGATCGCGATCTCGCGCCGGCCAAAGCCCTGCAGATCGGGGAGGCCCGGATGGGCCCCGATCGCAACGCCTTTGCGAAGGCACAGTTGAACTGTGCTGCGCATGGTTGCAGGGTCGCCTGCGTGGAACCCGCAGGCGATATTAGCGGAGCTGACATAGTCAAGCAGCTCCGCGTCGCGGCCAAGGCGATACGCGCCGAAGCCTTCGCCCATGTCACAATTCAAGTCAATGCGCAGCATGATAATTTCACTCCCCGCTTAGATGAATGCCACTCCAGCATCATTATTCAATCTTTTTTTCCTAGTTCTTTCTTTACTCATTTCTCATTACTCTTAAGTGAAGTTGCGTTGAGTGAAGTCAACCCAACCCCCTTAACCAAGCCATCATTCCCGCCCCCAGCAGCTTCAGATCCATCGCCTGAAGCAACAACTGCTCCTGCGCTTCGCTATGTGTAACCTCCTGAAAGCGCAGCTGTCCACCTGGCTTCACCTGCGCCACCAACGGCAGATCTGCCGTGATTACGTGACCGATGCGCGGGTAGCCGCCAGTTGTTTGGCAATCCGCCATCAGGAGAATGGGTTGTCCACTTGAGGGGACCTGGATTGTGCCTTCAATGACAGCTTCCGAGATCATTTCGTAAGATAAGCCAGCTTCGAGCTCAAGCTTAGGATCACTAGACAACCGATACCCCATTCGATCCGATTGTGAAGTAACGAGAAAGCTTTGAGCCAGCAATCTAGACCAACTGTTAGGGGTAAATAAGGAGGCTTCCTTCCCCCTCACGATCCGTATTGTCGGGTTGTCGCGATAGTCAGGACGAACCATTGAACTGACAAACTTGCTGCGTAGTTCAACTTCGTTCACAACCTCAAAGTCTAGCGCTTCCTTCTCTACTTTCAGTACATCCCCAGTACGAAGTGCTCTTCCCTCATATCCACCAATGGCCGCTCTCTGATAAGTGCTGTGGCTTCCTAGCACGTAATCTGCCTTGAATCCGCCATGCACTGCTAAATACGCTCTACACCCATGGATTGCATATCGAAGGTGCAACTCATTCCCAGAATGAAGTATAAATGGCTGCCATAATGGCGCTGCTACTCCATCCACTTCTGCGCCCATGTCTGCTCCGCAAATGGCCACCAACATATCCTTTTGTGCAACTAGCATTGGCCCCTGAAGTGTCATTTCCAAGGTAGCCGCTTCCAAGCCATTACCAACCAACAGATTCGCTCCCCTGTGTGCAAACCGATCCATCGGTCCTGACACAATGACCCCATGTTTGCGATAACCATAGCGCCCCTCATCCTGTAAGGTAGATAAAAGCCCCGGTTTCCTAACTTCAAAGCTCATTGCTCGCATTCCCTTCTTCGAAAGCATGAAACTCATCAGATGTAATGGCCACAAATTTCACTTGATCACCAACTTGGAGCAGCGATGGAGGAACTGTGTCCGGACGAAACAATCGGAGTGGCGTTCGACCGATAAGCTGCCAGCCTCCAGGTGTTTCAAAAGGGTAAATCCCCGTCTGTGCCCCGCCAATGCCCACAGAGCCAACTGGAATTCGTGTGCGCGGTACTGATTTCCGCGGCGTAGTAAGCCTAGCATCCATACCTCCCAGATATGGAAAACCAGGTGCGAAACCAATCATGTAAACTGGATACACACGAGACGTATGCCAATACACGATTTCTTCTGTACGCACTTGATGATACTCTGCTACATCTGCCAGATCGGGTCCAAATGCCGCCTCATAGCAGACTGGAATCTCCTTGACGGCTCTTAACTGCCCGGCTAATCCCTCACGATCTTCCTCTAGATACGCATCTAATAACTGCTCGATGTGTTGCAAGACATAATCATATGGAAGCCAATCAGCTGTCCAATGGGATCGCCCACTTTTTAACATAGATTCGGAAGAATAGTTATAAATGCGGAATGCATCATAATAAATTGTAATGGTCGTATAAGCGGCGACTAGCTCAATGAAGCCTTCCTGCCAGTTAGTTTCTAAATAATTCACTACTTGCCTGACCTTATGTAGATTCGTTAACGAAATGTCCGTACCTAAGCGAATCACAATCGCTGAGTCTCCAAGCGGATGGCATTCGTAGGCAAGCTTGGTCATGCGAAATGCTGCTTTTTCAACCAGTTTGCGCATACCTCAGTCCAGATATATGCTTCTGGATGATCAGCGGCAATTCCGATCCCGTGAACTCCTGACTCGAAGACATGCAGATCGAAAGGTATTTTATTGCGGCTAAGGCTACTTGCAAACAACAAGCTATTTTCAACCGGAACCGCTGCATCATCAGCCGTATGCCATAGGAAGGTTGGCGGGGTATCTGTCGTTACATGAAGTTCATTGCTTAAATCCATGACTAACTCTTCACTAGCATCTGCGCCTATCAAATTAATTCGTGAACCTTGGTGCGCGTTCACACCAAATGAAATAACCGGATAACACAGCACCATAAGATTCGGACGGGAGCTATGATGCTCGATCGGATCCGACGACGTTCGATCTCCTGCATCGTAGTGAGTACCCGCTGTTGCTGCCAAGTGTCCACCTGCAGAAAAACCAAGAATACCTATGCGATTAGCATCGACTCCCCAGCCTTCCGCATGATGTCTCACGGTTCGAATGGCCCGCTTAGCATCTTGCAATGGAACTGGATGTTTATATGGCGCTAAACGATAGTTCAATACGAAAGCAGATATGCCTAACCCATTCAGCCATTTGGCAATTGGCTCGCCTTCATGAGGGGCACGTCTGCCGTATGCACCACCTGGACATACAATAACAGCTCCATGCAAGCCATCTCCCTCAGCCGGATATAAGGTTAAGCTTGGGCAGCCTTGGTTCTCCTCACCTTGACTATCTAGTGTAACTCCTGGCCATAATTCAATCGTTGTCCCTGTGTTCAATGTGAAACCCCCTCATGCGATTAACGTACTAAGTTAATAATAGCCAATCCTTATCCAGTAGAAAAGCATCTATTTCAACTCAGAAGGAGCGATTCGAAATGATTGTAGTTACAACAGAGAACATTGCCGGTTATGAGGTTACAGAAGTTCTGGGCAGTACCTTTGGCGTCGTCGTGCGGGCTAGAGGCATTGGCGGAGATATTATGGCTTCTCTAAAAGGGCTAATTGGCGGAGAAGTCACGCAGTATACGCAAATGGTGGAAGACGGCCGCAAGCAAGCCATGGACCGACTGGTCAAGAATGCCGCTGCCATGGGCGGGGATGCGATTGTCATGATGAGGTTCGACAGCGGGGATATTGGTCAAAATATGAGCGAAATCGTCGCGTATGGCACAGCCGTTCGGACGCGAAGGCTATGAGCGGAATCTTTTCCATTTTGCTCGTATACGGCTTGTGGGTTATAGGCTTCCTTATTCTACTTCTTCTAGGTTATTTCGTTTACGACAAGCGCTACAAAACAAATGGTACCGCGACACCGCAATCGCCTCCTAATGGCTTTCTTTTTACAGCTGAGGTTTTCATAGATCCAAAAGACGGATTCACCTATCGGGTATATTACAATCCTCGAACAGGAGATCGTGCTTATATTCGTGAAAAGTAACTTTTTCAGAAACGAAAAGCCTTACAAAAGCTGAGAACACGACGTTTCTCTCGCTCTTGTAAGGCTTTTTCAATAAAACAAGACCTAATCCCAGATCACTTTCCAATTATGGTTAACGCTCGCCTCGATCGTACCTCGTTCCATAATGTAGCCTGCCAGAAGCTCTGCTACATCCGTTGGAATATCTTTGACAACTGGTTTATTCTGGAACATAGCGTAGTTGCCCCCGCCAGCAGCGCGATAATTGTTCATGACCACATCAAATGAGGCGTCTAGCCTGATCGGTTTCCCTTCAAAATCCAGCTGAACAACCCGATCCCCGACTGGACGAGATACGTTTAACGTGTAGGATATTCCCTCCCACATATCGTAATTGTAATGGGCAGGCTTCGGTTCCATGAAGGACTTGCTTACTTGCAGCTCTCCATTTTCCGCTAATTCAAAATACTCCGCAGATTGCTCCAAAGCATCCTTAATATCCTGACCAGAGATTCGAATGACCTTGAGGGTGTTCGGATAGATGTAGTTGGAAACGATATCCCGCATGGTAATATCCGCTGGGAATCCAGGTGAAATGTTATCGAACAGCGCTGTGTTTGAAATCTGGGCACCTGACAGCTCCATCTGGACTTTGTTAATAAACTCAATTAACGCATTGTCCTCCGTACGAATCCCCATAGGATCTTTCACAAGCATGTCCCCCGTAAGTTTCCCGATGGGTTGATCAAGCCACAGCTGTGTCTTCGCTTCGTAAGAGCTGATCTGCTCCAGCAACACCGCATCTGGCTCCACATTTGCAACAGATAGAAGCTCCGATTGCTTGGAAGCAATGCGCCACATCCCCTCTGTCTGCTCTAGCACGATGTCCACCTTGCCAAGCGTAACACCAGCAGTTCCTGGTTGAACGATGGTTACACCGTTAATTTGAGCGCCAGATATACTTCGATGCTGATGACCTGTAAGCAGCACGTCGATCCCTTCAACTTCCATACACAGCTGGTACCCTTGATTCTCGCCTGTCAGCGGTTCCGTAGGCTCACCAGTTGCGATATCTCTTTCGAATCCACCATGGTAGGAAACAACAATGACATCTACCTGTTCTTGCTCTTTGAGGAACTGTATCCATGTACGAGCTGCAGCAATCGGATCTTCAAACCGTAAGCCTACGATATGCTTCGGGTCTTCCCAATTCGGAATATACGGAGTTGTTAATCCGAGAATCCCTACACGCACGCCATCCGCAAATTGCTTAATCAGATAAGGCTTACCAAAGAATGGTTCTCCCGTCTCCTCATTCACAATGTTGGCGCATAACCATGGGAAATTAGATTCCCGAACTGCTTTCTGAAGCACATTCATGCCATAATTGAACTCATGATTCCCTAGTACTGCCCCATCAAATTTCAAGTAGTTCAGACCTAACACCATGGGATTAATAGGTACATTATCCAAGCGCGCATGGTGATAGGCGAGTGGCGTCCCCTGGATCAGATCTCCGTTATCCAACACAATGACATGCGCTTCCTTAGCGCGTTCCTGTGTAATTAAGGTGGCGATTTTCGTCAAGCCCACATCATTGGGATGATTATTTGCATAATGAATGGGAAACATATTCCCATGGAGGTCGCTTGTTTCTAAAATCGTAATATGACTAGTTCGTGCTTGTCCAATCTGCGTCAAGCGATCCACTCCTATCCATAATTATTGTAAAGTTTTACATATCATTTGTCAGTTTAACAAATACTTCACACTATCTTCCATATCTCTTATGATAATGTTATAGTACAACATAGATAAAAAGTAAATATTTAAACGGAGGTCAAAAAACAATGAAAAAAATAACAGTACTAAGTTTATCCATGGTCGTAGCTGCAGGTGCTCTTGTTGGTTGCGCGAAAAAAGACGAAACTCCAGCTGCTTCATCAACTGCAGCAGCAACAGCAGCGGCAACGGCAACAGCTACTCCAGCAGCAGCGGCAGGTTTCATTCCGAAAGAACTTAAAGTACAATTCGTACCTTCCCAAAATGCTGAGACACTTGAAGCAAAAGCTAAGCCACTTGAAAAATTGCTTACAGATAAACTAGGAATCCCAGTTAAGGTTTCCGTTTCCACAGATTACAACGTTGTTATCGAAGCCATGTCCTCCAAACAAGTTGATGTTGGCTTCTTGCCACCAAGTAACTATGTAGTAGCCCACGATAACCGTAAAGCTGCTGATCTTCTTGTACAAGCACAACGTTTTGGCGTTGATGATGCAACAGGAAAACCGACGACTGAGCTTGTCGATTTCTACAAATCGATGATCGTTGTTAAAGCCGATTCTCCAATCAAATCTGTTGCAGATTTGAAAGGTAAGAAAATGGGCTGGCAAGGTGTTACTTCCGCAGCTGGTTATGTATACCCAGGTCTAGTGTTGAAGCAAGCTGGCGTTGACCCAGTGAAAGATGTAACAGGCGTTCAATTCCAAGGACATGACAAAGCGGTTATCGCACTTCTTAACGGTCAAGTTGATGCAGTAGGCGTGTTCCAAGATATCCGTACAAACATGTTGAAGGATTACCCAGATATCTTCAAACAAACGAAAGTTCTTGCTTTCTCTGACAAAATTCCAAACGATACCATCGCTGTTCGTTCCGATATGGATGCGGCTTGGAAGAAGAAAATTCAAGATGCTTTCATCGCGATCGGTAACGATCCAGAAGGCAAAAAAGTGATCATTGATGTATACACACACCAAGGTTATGTAGCTACAACGGATGATAAATTCAACATCGTTCGTGAAGCTAACAAAGCAATGGGCTTGAAATAATTTCAAAATACTTTAAAATCAAATTACACACGACAGAAAAAACCACCGCAGCATGTGTCTAACATCCATGACGCGGTGGTTTTTCCCTTCTAAAATTTACATTCTATACCAGACTTTCCTTGCATATTATGAATGTGGCACGCCCGTCCAAGCTTTTCGTTTACTTCGGGCTATCAAATGTTTACTAATTCGGTCGTGTCATAATTCATTGTGGGGTGAAAAACGGGATGTACGAAATGCTGATCATGCGTAAAACAGAAGTGATTATTCGGTGCGGCACCGATGAAGTTCGAGGCGTCATTGCGCAGTATTACCCAGAATTCCAGCTTTTAAAAATCAACAACATTATGATCCCTATCACCCTAATAGATCAAATTGAAATTATAGGGCCGGATGAACCCCTCACTCAAGCTTCACATCGTCTTCGTGAGCCTCGTATCCTTTACTTGGTTGCGCAAGGTGGGAGTCATCAGTAATACATGGCTATTGAAGTAAAAGGCAGTCCTTGAAGGTTACAACCTTCAGGAACTGCCTTTTTGGTTCGAACAAGTGATTCGATGTTATACGATGCGCTTTCGTAATGATCCCGAGATATAGTCAATGATGGAGACGGTAACGATAATCCCAATCAAGATAATGCCTACTCGCGGCCATTGCCTTGCATTCAGTGCGAAGATGAGCGGTGTCCCGATCCCCCCAGCACCAATGACTCCAAGTAAGGTCGCAGAGCGCACATTGATTTCAAAACGATACAACGTATACGAAATGAAATCCGGTATAACCTGTGGAATGACCGCGAATGACATCCGCTGCCAGAAATTCGCTCCAACAGCCGTCATAGCCTCTGTAGGACCCATATCCATGTTCTCAATAGCCTCGGCATACAATTTACCAAGCATTCCCACAGAATGCAGGCCAAGGGCCATTACGCCCGCGTAGGCGTTCGGTCCAACTGCTTTAATAAAGATCAAGGCCATAATGATTTCCGGAATCGTACGAACGACGCTAAGGAATAGCTTCCCTGTACCTGAAACAGCACGGTACTTGCTCATATTCGCTGCGGCCCAGAAAGCAAAAGGAAGACAAACGATCGCAGATACGAAGTTACCTAAATAGGAAATGGACAAGGTTTCAAGCAAGGAACGAAGTAAATCTTCCCCTTCTGGGATATAGACATAGGCCCAGTCTGGATGGAATAATCCACTGATCATCGCTTTTGTAAGAATCCAAGTGGTTGGTTGAAAGCCAGTTAGCTCCAAGCCAGTTAGTGCCCATACAAGAAGTCCGATCACAGCAACTACACCAATAATTTTAAACGTATTCGCTTGTGTTTCTGACATGGGTTTGGCACTGCCTTTTAACAAATACGTACGGAATCGTGTGCTCACCAAATCAATGATGACGACGATCAGCAACGTATAAATGACAATGGCACAAGACTGATCATAACGGAACAGATCGAGTGTATTTTTGAGCAATAAGCCGATACCACCTGCGCCAACCAGACCGAGGATGGCAGATGCACGAATGCTCACTTCAAACGTGTACAGGAAATGCGCCAGGTACGTAGGAGCAACTTGAGGCAGAACCCCGAAACGGATCAGCTTCAACTTATTAGCTCCAACTGCCGTCATCGCTTCAAGCGGACCCGGATCGATGGCTTCAGTTGATTCATAAGAAAGCTTTGAAATAATACCAAAGGTAAAGAAGATTAGTGCTAACGTACCTGCTGTTGGCCCAAAGCCTACTAATACGGCAAATAAGGCTGCATAGAGCAAATCAGGAATGGTACGAACAAAATTCATAATAAATCGAGCAGGATAAGACAACCATGGCGACGATGTTACGTTACGCGCAGCGAGCAGCGCCATTGGGAATGCGAATAGTGCGCCAACAATTGTGCCCAGAATGGACATTTGTATGGTTTGGGCCATCGGCTTCCAAATATCAGCGAAGAATAGCCAATCTGGCGGAAACATTTCTGCGATGAATTTCATGATCTCCGGCGTACCGGTAGCTAATCTTGTCAGCGTCGCATCTGTCTGATAGATACTGCCGATCAAGAATAGCACCATGATCACGATGATCATATAGAACTTAGTGCGCGGAGGCTTTTTGACGGTTGCTGCACTCATCCCTCCTGCACCCCCAGCAGCTCATCTTTCTTGATGGCGCGGCCGTAGATCTCGGAGAACACATCATCCGTCGCATCAGCAACAGGTCCATCGTACACGACCTTCCCTGCACGAAGTCCGATAATGCGTGTCGCGTACTCGCGAGCCAAGTCGATAAAGTGAAGGTTGACAACGGTTGTAATCCCGAGGTCTTTGTTAATCCGTTTCAAGTCATCCATAACTTGGCGCGTCGTGAGTGGATCCAATGAAGCAACGGGCTCGTCCGCCAGGATGATTTTGGCTTCCTGTGCGAGCGCTCTAGCAATGGAAACACGCTGCTGTTGACCGCCGGACAATTCATCGGCGCGCGAATACGCTTTTTCACGGATATTTACCCGCTCCAACGCTTTGAGCGAAAGCTCAATGTCCGCTTTAGGGAACAAACCAAACATCGTGCGAAGTGTGGAATGGTAGCCTACGCGGCCGGAAAGGACGTTACGGATAACTGTGGATCTTTTGACTAGATTAAAGGTTTGGAAAATCATCCCGATATCTCTACGCATCCGACGCAAGCCTGCGCCATTCGCTTTGGTAATGGATTTCCCATCGATTAGAATCTCACCGCTTGTCGTCTCATGCAAACGATTAATCGAACGAAGCAGCGTGGATTTACCAGCTCCTGATAATCCTACGATTACAACGAACTCCCCTGGGTGTATGGTAAGGTTAATGTCATTTAGGCCAACAGTACCATTTGGATATACTTTTGAAAGATGTTTAAACTCAATCATGATTCGTCCTACTTTCTTTTACACAATTTCAAGTGCTAGACAGACTACTTTCAACGAATAATTGAAAAATCCTTTTTTCTATCATTACCTTTAGAAAAAATTCATATTCCATTGTTCACCATGCACAAAAAATGACCCTCTGCGCACTCGCAGAGGCCCCATGTCTTTTATGGATTGTACTTTGAGCCCCAGCGCTCCTCAATCTTCATGCCTCTCCAAACGGCAATCGAAACGATCCACGCGATAACGAACATCCCAACCAGAATAAAACCTAACGTACCGAAATCAATTTCTTGCAACCACGTCCAGAACGTACCTTCCATACTGAATTCTTCGGAAAGCACCTGTCCAAGCTCGATCACACCAATAATTAACGCCGCTACAACCGCAAGTGCGGTAACGGTCAAATTGTAATAAAGCTTGCGCACCGGCGTATGGAAAGCCCATTTGTACGCCTTGGTCATGAACATACCATCTGCCGTATCGAATAGGCTCATCCCAGCCGCGAATAAGAGGGGCAGCGAGATGACACCGATGAACGGAATTGCATCTTTCGCCGCATGCGCGGATATGGCTAGTAAGGCGATTTCACTTGCCGTATCAAAGCCTAAACCGAATAGGAAGCCTAAGGGATACACATGCCAGCTTTTGGTAATGAACGAGAATAGCGGTTTAATGAGTCGCGTAATGAACCCACGAGATTCTAACAGCTCTTCAAACTCGTTGTTATCGTGCTTGCCGCTGCGAAACTTCAGGAACATTTTATAGAGACTAATAAGGATTAACAAATTGATGATACCAATGATGACGAGGAATAGTCCAGACACAGAAGCGCCGATCACACCGCCAAAACGCTGCATCCACGGTAGTTCACGAGCTGCCCATTGCACAGAGAATGCCGTTACAATCGCCATGACAAACACGACTGATGAGTGTCCTAATGAAAAATAAAAACCAACCCCAAGCGGATTCTTCTTCTGTTGCACGAGCTTGCGCACCGTATTGTCAATAGCCGCAATATGATCAACATCGAACGCATGACGCATCCCTAACGTATAAGCCAATAGTCCAATTCCCCAGAAAGCTGGGGATGTTTTGGCGACGGTGTATATACCGATCAGCCCTAATATGTGTAGGAGGAGGATAAAGCCAACGTATCCGGCCCAGCTTTTCCTCTCCTGCAGCAAAGATCTCCACATAGTCATTCAACCCACCTTTTCCATTCGTGTTACGATTTACTAACAATGTAGCACACACGTGCAGGCATTGAGAAGTAGTGCGTCCATTTTTTGTGAAGAAATCTAAATCAGAGATGATATAATAGAATCCGTTCTAATCATACAGCCATCTTATCTAAAGAAACATATTCCATCACTTATTTCAAAAAGGAGCTGATCCCCTGCATGACTATGCGTAAATACAAGCTTTTTACAGTGCTAGTCCCCGTCTGTATTATTGGCGGATTTGAGTATATTCGTCATGAGTTTTTACTGCGCTATTTGACGATGGAAGCCGGCAATTTCACGATTACAGTGATCACGTTGCTCCTATCGTATCTCTTCGCTTCCTGGATGTTTACCAGCATGGAACGCAGCAATGAGAAAATCCTGCTCAGTGAAGCCCGCAGAGCGGTCTTCGAAGAGCGAGAGCGTCTGGCTCGGGAGCTGCATGACGATTTGGCGCAGACCCTCTTCTTCTTGAACGTGAAGCTGCGTCAAGGCGACATCGAAGAAGCGAAAGCCGCTGTTTCCGAGATCGACAATTCACTTCGTCAGGCTATTTTCAATCTCCGAACGCCGCCAGAAGAAGGTACTTCCTTTGGGCAACGCATTCATACCTATTTAGACAACTGGCGCTTGGTCACAGGCATTGAACTTCAGGAGACCGTGAAGATCACCGAAAACAGCTTCTCGCCTAATGAAGAAATACTCCTCTTTGGCATTATGCAGGAGGCTTTCACGAATATTCGCAAGCATTCGATGGCAACCGATGCTAGCTTCCATTTGGAAGATGGCAACCATCACTGGCGAATGCACATCACGGATAATGGGTGCGGCCTGCAGCCTAATGCGAAGGCTAATGCTAAGAGCACGACTTACGGCATCGATCTTATGCACAAACGAGCTGCCGAGCTCGGGGCTACACTTGAGCTTCAGAGTGAGCAAGACGCTGGCACGGAATTGATCGTACAAGCTGAAAGAAAGGTGAACAGCTGATGATGGAACAGATGCCCTTTCGCGTTCTTATTGTTGATGATCATCCCTTAGCACGCAAAGCCATACAAAGCATGCTGGCGCCATGCGCTGATTTCTTCATCGTTGGAGAAGCTAGTACAGGCGAAGATGCCATTCGACTATGTGGAGAGCTCGCTCCCGACGTCGTTTTAATGGATATCCATATGTCACCAATGGACGGATTGCAGGCTACACGACACATTAAACAAACCTATGGCGGGATACGTATCGTTATGCTCACCGTTTCAGATGATGTTGCCGATCTCTTTACGGCTTTGCAATTCGGCGCGCAAGGGTATTTGCTCAAAAACATGGATCCCGATGAATGGCTCAGCTATCTGCGCGCCCTGCTTGACGATAATTCGGAGGTAGCGCGCGGGATGGCGGACAAGCTATTCGGACGCTTCCGTTCACCGGTTGGCGCGCACACGGAAGGCCCGAGTCCTCACATGTTGACGTCGCGTGAACAAGAAATCACCGCGTATGTCGCACAAGGAGATAATAATCGGGTCATTGCCGAAAAGCTGCTCATTTCCGAGCATACCGTGAAAAATCACATGAAAAATATTCTCGTGAAGCTATCCCTAGAGAATCGTGTGCAACTCACCGCTTTTGCGATTAAGCATGGTCTGACACGAAAAGGACAAAACTAGTTAAAATAAACGGCTACATCGTCCTCCTTGGACTTCTCACAGTGTTTATCCAAAAATATAACCGATTTATTAGGTGACACAAATAATTCTAATATTTCGAAAAAATAGCCCAGTCGAGTCATACTCATCTGCTTGTCTATCAGGTAAGATGGACAACATGGTAAGAGTTGATTTCGAAAGGGGAATATTATTCCATGTTTAAAAAGTTCATGTTAACCGCAAGCTCGATGATGATCGCATCCATGCTTCTCGTGGGGATCGCAAGCGCTCACGTCACTGTATATCCGAAAGAAGCTACGCAAGGCAGCTATGAAGTTTTCACTGTACGTGTACCTTCTGAGAAGGACAGTGCGACTGTGAAAGTCGAGGTCAAATTCCCTCTTGATTCGGTGGCTGTTTCACGGTTTGAACCGAAAGCAGGTTGGAAGTACGACATCGCCAAGGATGCTGCTGGCAAAATCACAGGCGTTACTTGGACAGCAACGGGTGATGGACTTGGAGCAACTGAATTCGGTGATTTCAGCATGCAAGGTAAAGTCGCTGATGCCGCTACGCAAATCATCTGGAAAGCTTACCAAACTTACAAGGACGGTTCTGTCGTGGAATGGGTTGGAGCGAATGGCTCAGACAAACCCGCTTCTGTCACAACCGTTAAAGCGAAGGCTGCCGCTGGTGCGACTACGGACAGTCACGGGAATGTAACGGCTGGTACAGCTGCTGCTGGGGATAGTTCGGAATCGAAAACATCGCTGTACTTGTCTATTGCTGCCGTGGTGCTTGGCGCGTTAGCATTGATCGTATCGTTAGTTAGAAAACGTAAATAGGAACGGTTTCATTGGTTTCAAAGGGCTGTTCACAAGGTGTTCCTTGTGGGCAGTCCTTTTTTTGGGCAACGCGACAGAGAAACAGAGACGTCCATCGAATGGTACATTCGATGGACGTCTCTATTTCGGCGCATGGATGCAGACGGCTCTGTCTTTGCGCGTGTGACACAGCACTTTATTAAATTTAGCTGTAAAAAGTACATCTAATCCAGCTCATTTTCAGTAATTATTCCGAATAGATGGAAAATATGGTGTTAATTCCGATTAAATCCACCTAAAGGGATGAATCCCCTGAAATTAGCTGCATTTTTTCCAGTTAATGGGCTCTATTCGAGAAAACCGTTGAAATTAACTGTACTTTTTCCATCTAACAGCTAATTCAACCCTTCGACCAATACCCCTGGGGACTTGGCCCCAGAAGCTCATCTCTCGTAGATCCGGAAATAGTACTCATACGGATTCTTCTCGTTACGCTCACCTTGTTCAGACGATACCAAGGTCCAATTGGACAAGTCGAGGTCCGACATAAAGGTATCCGCTTCGAACTCATCCTCGATGTATGTGATGTACATCCGAGTCACATGCGAAGCAAATAGTTTGAAAATCTCTGCTCCGCCGATAACAAACAATTCCTGCTCCTGGAATGCGTCGATCGCTTCGTCTACCGAGTGAATAACCTCGCAGCCTTCGGCCTGGTACGCAGTATTTTGCGTGAGAATGACGTTGCGTCTACCGGGAAGCGGCTTGCCGATGGACTCGTACGTTTTGCGTCCCATCAGGATGGGATGCCCCATCGTCACGTTTTTGAAAAACTTCAGATCGCCTGGCAGATGCCAAGGCAGCTTATTATTGACGCCAATGGCTCGGTTACGATCCATGGCAAAAATAAATGAAATACTCATACGACGAACACTCCTTTCGTTACAGCAACTTCCTTATATCGCAATCGGCGCCTTGATGCCTGGCAGCGGTGTGTAGTTAAGAAATTCAAAATCATCGAATTGGTAGTCGAAGATGGAAGCTGGCTTCCTTTTGATATGAAGCGTTGGCAGCTCTTGCGGCTCTCTCCCTAACTGTTTATTCACTTGTTCAACATGATTCTGATAAATGTGTACATCCCCGCCGTTCCAGATCAGATCCCCTACTTCCAGATTACACTGCTGAGCAATCATATGGGTTAACAGGGCATACGACGCCAGATTAAAAGGCAGACCCAAGAACGTGTCCACGGATCTCATTTGGAACATACAGGATAAACGACCGTTCGCTACATAAAATTGAAACGCATAGTGACACGGCGGCAACGCCATATGATCCACTTCCGCAGGGTTCCAAGCGCTGACCAAGTGTCTGCGTGAATCTGGATTGGTCTTGATTTGGTGAATCAGTTTCTCAATTTGATCGATAACTTGCCCGTTCGGAGCAAGCCATGTACGCCACTGAGCACCGTACACGCGGCCAAGATTTCCATTTTCATCAGCCCACTCATCCCAGATCGTAACACCGTTTTCGCGCAAATATTGGACATTAGTGCTGCCGCTTATGAACCACAGCAGTTCGTGAACAATCGATTTGATGTGCAGCTTCTTCGTTGTTAAAAGAGGGAAACCCTCGCTCAAGTTGATTCGCATCTGACGCCCAAAAACAGAAATCGTTCCTGTTCCCGTGCGATCTCCCTTTTCTACACCTTGATCTAAGACATCCTTAAGCAATTCTAAATATGCTTTCATAATTCAGTTATTCACCTCATACATTTGTATGCTTCTTTTATTATTGTTCTATTATAAACATTATCCTTTCCCTTGAACATCATTTGAACATCATTATTTAACATTCAATCTGCCAATTCGACAATTCCTCTCAATTTACACCCGTATACAAGAAAACCAGGTTTGTTCATAATTAAACATGAATTACCATCCATTTCCAAGGAGTGATCTCGTGTCCAAAAGGATCTTATTTCTAACTGGTGATGCTGTTGAAGTATTAGAAGTGTACTACCCCTACTACCGTGTGTTAGAGGAAGGCTATGACGCCGTTATAGCTTCACCTGCGAAGAAAGTTCTTCGAACAGTGGTTCACGATTTCGTAGAGGATTGGGAAACGTATACCGAGAAACCCGGACATCTACTTCCCTCTCACGTCGCTTTCGCCGATGTTGATCCTAGTAAGTATGATGGGCTCATCATTCCTGGCGGCAGAGCCCCAGAATACATTCGCTCGAATGAGGATGTTCCACGCATTCTTCGTCATTTCCTTGAAGCGGATAAGCCCATTGGTTCTATCTGCCATGGTGCGCTATTATTCGCTGCTTTGAAAGATAATTCTTTCTTCGAAGGGCGCACGATGACGGCGTATCATGCATGCCGCTTAGATGTAGAAGCGCTTGGTGCTACATATGCCAAAGATACCCTGCATGTCGATGGCAAGCTCGTCAGCGGTCATGCATGGCCGGATCTACCAGGCTTTATGCGGGAGTTTTTGAAATTGCTCTCCTAATTTCATATAAGACGTTAGAAGAACCGAAGCTGTCCATCGACAGACTCGGTTCTTTTTTACTTACAAGGAATCGTCCATTCCATGCATTTTACGCAAATATTGTTTCGGCGTACATCCGTTGAATCGCTTAAACAGCTCGTAAAAATGCGCCATATTTTCAATGCCCACAGACTCAGCAATTTCGTTTACACTGCGATTTTCGGTCACGAGCAGCCGTTCCGCCTTCGAGATCCGCTTTTGATTGACGTAATCCGTAAAGGACGATCCCATCTTCTTTTTAAAATATTTCGAAAAATAGGAGTAGCTCATGCCCGCAATTTGACTTGCGACGACCATATCTATTTTCTCAGTCAAATGGTCATCCACGTAGGTGATAAGTGCTCGAATCACGTCCACATCCGCATCCACATGCGCCTGCGAGGTCAACATCTCTCGTGTATCATGGCGAAGCAGCAGCAAGAGCAAGTGCTTAATATGCATGCTAACCGCAATTTCGTAGCCTTTCCTTTTGTCCCAAACCTCATCGTGTGTGTCCGAGATAATCTTGGCCATGCCATTTCTTACAGCTTCGTTTTCCTGAAATATATAATTGAGCGTTTCTAAAGGATGAAGGATCTCCAAGAAATGCCGATAGTACATCATCATAGCAGGGTCAAAATAAGGCTGAAAATCGATGTGCAGCACAATATAACTGAGATCCTTGTCACTAAGTTTGCGTCCTCTATGCAATTGAGAAGATCCAATGACCATCACGTCCCCTGCTTGAAGCACATAGGTATGATTCGGCGTCTGGATTTCGTGGATTCCCTGCTCGACCAAAATGAACTCAACTTCTTTATGATAATGCCAAATATCAGAGCTCGTCCGCTCTTCACCCGAAACCGTAAATCTCCACACTTTCATGCAGAGTGAAGGGTTTTGATAAGGGATCGGTTCTTTAAAAATATGCATGTAAACCCAGCACCTCACTTTCAATCAGCACGAATTTGGATATAAAAAGCATAAATGCCCGCATTTCGGATCATTGGCAATATGTATATCATATATCGTAGTTAGCCGATATGAAAGATGAAACTGAGGAGTGAAGCAGCATGAAAATAGCCATTGTTGGTTGCGGGGGAATGGGAAACGTACACGCCTCCGGGTATATGAACATCCCAGATGTGAAACTGGTCGGTGTCTGTGATGTGGATTTCAGTTTAGCGCAAGAATTATCCAAGCGCACGGGAGCCAAGGCATTTGCCTCCTTCGAAGCCATGCTCCGCGAGACGGATTTCGACGTGCTCAGCGTAACTGTACCCAGCTATTTACATAAAGAATTTACACTAAGAGCGGCAGAAGCTGGAAAGCATGTGATCTGTGAAAAACCACTTGCCTTAAATCTAGAAGATGCTGCAGAGATGATCCGCAGCTGTGAACAGCATGGTGTTCGGCTTTTTGTCGGACACGTTGTCCGTTTCTTCCCTGAATACGTTCAAATGAAGCAAGCGATTGATCAAGGGAAGCTAGGGCGCGTAGGTGTAGCTCATGCCAAACGCATTGGGTCTCACCCAGGAAATGCTAGACCTTGGTTCTTTGACGAAGATAAAAGCGGTGGCGTCATTGCCGATCTCATGATTCACGATATTGATTTCTTACGTTGGGCCATGGGAGAAGTCAAGTCTGTCTATGGCTTGAACCAACGTGTGAAAGACATTGATTACGCAGCGGTTACGCTACTCTTTGAAAGCGGTGCCGTGGCGAACCTTGAAGCGTTCTGGGGCTATCACGGACCTTTCCAAACAGCGGTGGAAATCGCCGGCAGCAAGGGCATTATTCGCAGCGACAGTATGAAGAGCTCCTCCTTGCATATTTGCAAGGCTCCTTCCGACACGGGGGGTCGACGTTTTGCAGAAGTGCCGCAAAGTCCAGGCTATGCGAGCCCTTATGCCTTGGAATTGGCGCATTTTATTGGGTGCATTCGTGAAGACTCAGAGCCGGTTGTCACAGCGCTCGATGCCTATAAAGCGTTAGAGATTACCTTAGCTGCGATGGAATCGGTACGAACAGGTCAATCGGTCCTGCTGCAACAGAGCTCAAAGATCGGAGAGGAGACACCATGAACCTATTAAAAATTGGCATGATCAGCTTTGCCCATGGCCACGCCCACTCCTATTTGAATGCGCTTAGCGCAATGGACACTGTCGAAATCGTCGGCATCTCCGATGAGCTTCACAGCCGCGTTGAGAAAGTCATCAACAAATTAGGACTCCCTTATTATGAAAAGTATCAGGATCTGCTAGCAACCGATGTGGACGCCGTTGTGATCTGCGCAGAAAATGCTCGCCATGCAGAAATAACCATCGCCGCAGCGAAAGCCGGCAAGCACGTGCTTTGTGAAAAGCCGCTCGGCATTTCGCTCACTGAAATGGAGGCTATGATAGCCGCATGCCGCGACAACGGTGTTCAGTTAATGACGGCGTTCCCCTGCCGCTACCTGGCATCCGTCATTAAAGCGAAAGAAGCGATTGATCGCGGCGAAATTGGCGAGATTTTGGCCATTAAAGGCACGAATCGCGGCTCGCTGCCTTCTGGCTGGTTCCTTCAACCCGAGCTGTCTGGAGGCGGGGCTTTATTAGACCATACGGTCCACGTCATGGACCTGATGAACTGGTTCACCCAGTCTGAGGTGAAAGAAGTCTATGCCTACGCGGCAACCCTATTTCACGAAGGGCTCGATGTTGATGATGCCGGGATGATTCATGTCAAATTCGCAAATGGGGCTTTTGGCGTATTGGATACCAGCTGGTCACGCAACCCCGCTTTCCCTACATGGGGAGATGTCACGATGACGATTATCGGTTCAAAAGGGACCCTCTCCATCGATGCTTTTGCTCAGAAGAATGATTTATACAGTCAAGAGAATGGGAAAGGTGTCTGGACCTTCTGGGGAGACTCCATGGATAATTACTTAGTTAAATCCTTTGTCGATGCCTTGTTGAATGGCACGCAAGTACCGATTACTGGGGAAGATGGCTTGCGTTCAACCATTGTCGCCTTGGCGGGATACAAATCTGTTGAGCTAGGGCAGCCCGTCACCTTGTAAGGAATTATTCCCATCGATCATAAAGATGCAATTTGCTGCTGAGTATGGTACATTTTTTTTTGGAAAAGAGGTTCGCAAACTCCCTCTCTAAAAAACTATGAAATGAGGATTTACCATGGCTGGCAGAAGCAATGAAGATTTGAAAGAGATTACGTTGTTAGGTAATCAAGGCACGAAATATATTTTCAATTATGATCCTACCCTCCTGGAAGCATTTGACAACAAACACCCAAATCGGGATTACTTCGTCAAATTCAACTTCCCTGAGTTTACAAGCCTATGTCCTGTAACGGGGCAGCCGGATTTCGCCACACTCTACATTTCGTATATTCCTGAGATCAAAATGGTAGAGAGCAAATCCCTGAAGCTTTACCTATTCAGCTTCCGCAATCACGGTGATTTCCACGAGGATTGTGTCAATATTATTATGAATGATCTCATCGAGTTGATGAACCCGCGTTATATCGAGGTATGGGGCAAATTCACACCCCGCGGCGGTATCTCCATTGACCCTTACTGCAACTGGGGCCAACCTGGTACGAAGTTCGAAGCAATGGCAGAGCATCGCTTGATGAACCATGATCTCTATCCGGAGAAGATCGATAATCGTTAAGAAGAAGAAAAGCTTGGTCAAGCCCAGTGTTGGGGTTGATCAAGCTTTTTTCAATCTTATTTATCCTTGTCTTTGTCCTTACCGCGGATGACCGTCAAGTGATAAATCTTCTTGGATGAATCTTCTGCGGTAACTACAATAGCAATCTCATTGGCACCAGGATGCAATTTAATTGTTGGGGAAGGAGCGCCGCTTACAACAGGTACTCCATCTACCGTCACAGTAGCCTTGCTGTCTGATGTGGTTGGGGTTATCTGGATTTTCGAATTCGATGTAGATACATTGGCTGTTTGGTTTGTTACATTAGGATCGAATACTAACGTTCCCGAATTTAATGTCAGACCACTTAATGTGCTGTCCGTTGAAAGCCATTCTTCCGTTGCGGTAACACCAGGTGCCTTATCGTAGTTAGTACCGAGATTGTTTAGCATATTTTTACTTACTCCAATATTCGCTCCTGCTTGGAGTTGAATCCCATTAGAGTTACCTGTAAGGATATTCCCTTCAATCTGTACATTCTGAGGGTCACCAGCACCGATAAAGTTCGCATTCTGATCTCCTCTATCATGCTCCAGCATAATGCCCCAGTAATTCGTCGCTGTATTATTTCGAATAATGTTATGAAGAATACGAGTTCCTGGTCCGTTCAAAATATTGATACCTACGGCATTCTCGACCGATGTTGTATTTTCAATAATATTGTTCTCAATCAAGGTATCGGGTGTGCCCATCGTGACAACAACGCCTTCACGTGAATTACGAATCACATTGTCGTGAATGTGGTTATTTGGGCCGGACTTACTATGATTCGATGGAGCTGTCCCCCCTGTATTCCCAAGGCCTACGCCGCCGCCAGTCAAAATATTCTCAATGGTGTTGCCGTACACGTCATTTAAGTATTCCAACTCACCATGAAGATCGATGGCGTCTAATTTGGTATTGATGTAATGATTGTTACGCAGAACGTTATTGTGAGCGACATTTTGAATAAGGGAACCGTGGCGTAAATAAGGTCCTTCAAACGTAGAGTCCTCAACCACATTCCAATACGTATCATTGTCGAAGCCTAGTCGATCTACCTTTGGCATCCCTTGGATAGAAGTTCCGTATCCCGCTCCGCCACCACCTAGATCTGTCGCATTGCGGAAGGTACTATGGCGAACGATCACATCATGGCTGTTTTCAATACGGATCGCCATACGTCTGAACCGTTCCACCGTAACATGATCAATCGTCACATTATAGGACGGAATTTCTCCATAGTTAGCTATTGCAATACTGCTATCTGGGCCACCGGCAGCTGGATTGTTCGTCGCGTGCTCCAGTGAGAATGCGCGATTCCACGTTGAAGTGATCGTCATATTTGAAACCAGAATGTCGTGTTGACTAGAAGACTTCACTACAGAACTATTTTTAATATCATCAATACTCGACTTCAGAATCGTACCCGCTTCACTTTCTCCCCGTAAATTCACGCCAGACTTCAGCTTCAAATTCACGAATCCATCAGGTGAAGTGATTAAGTTATATGTACCGTTCGGCAGGTAAACTTCGTCCCCTGGGGAAGCGGCATTAATCGCATTTTGAATCGCAACGCGGTCATCATTCCCATTATCTGCAAGATCCACGCCATAATTAGTTACATTAATACTGGCTCCAGTGACAGGGTTTGGTGTATGCAGCGCATGTACAGAACCATCCGGATTCGTTAATCCTGGTTTGGTGAAAGGAACCGTCCCTGGAGGGGCTGTAGGTGTAATATTAGGTACGATCGCAACTGGCGTATCGCCTGTAATATAGGGAGCATAGATCATGACGTCCGTTAAGCTGGTAAACGTGCTGCCATCTGAATTCCCGTGTCCTATGATTCTTACGAAACGAGCGTCCGTATCTGGAATATCAAAAGCTTGCATATTCGCTGTGGTCGCACGACTGTTTCCACTGAATACATTTGCCCATGTGATTGCATCGTTCGAAGTCTCGATATCAAGTCGCGTTGAACGTAGATCTCCTTTATAAAAAGCGATACCTACATAACCAATTCGTTGTGTTTGGCCTAAATCAAACATGATATATTGTCCATCGCCTGAGGCTGACCAGCGACTGAACAAGTTATTATCTAGGGTGTTGCTCTCTACATTCCCATCACTGCTGCTGGCATTCACTTCGACAATCGGAATCGGCGCAACGGGTGCTGACAAGGTTGTTGTGTTGTAAGTCAATGGCTCTGTGGAGTAGTTTCCAGCCACGTCTTCTGCATAGACTGCATAAGTTACACTCGTATTCGGTGCCAAACCTTGAGCCGTATATGTGTTACTGCCCGCGATCGTCGCTGTAAGAGCGCCATTTTGGTAGAGCTTATAGTTGCCTACGGAACTATCATCGGTTGCTGTCGGCCAAACCAGCTGCACAAAGTCTGTTCCTACATTCATTGACTTTAAGGCAGCGCCTGCAGGCCATTGTGGCGGCGTAGTGTCGCTTTGCACAATGCGCTTAACAAGAAGCTGCGTTTCTGGATTAGAAACGGAGGTATTATCTTTGGAATAAATGTTCACAGATTTCCCTGTTGATAGCGCATCTGCGACCACAAAGGAAACACTGCCGTCAGCCAAATGTTGTCTCACATAAGTAGACACATCAATATCATGATAGATCGGCTTAGCGCCATTTAAGGTAGTGATCGTAAATTGACCTACCTGCTCCATTTGCTGAAGATCTTTTTGAAGGCCAGAGGCATTGTTCCATGTAAACGTATTTTCCTGCCATGAATTGTCGCTTAATCCGAAAACCTGCAAATCTGCTGACGTCAGATTGGTTCCTAGTTTAGCTGAGACTTGTAAAATAAATTTGTAACTCGGATCTGAGGCTGTAGTCACATCAAATTTAAAGTACATGTGTTTCTTCTGTGTACTTGTTGATGAAGTACTAAAAAGTCCGTCGGTTGAACCGTTCCTTCTGTCATAGTTCGTATCCGCGAGCGTTGGTATAGCTGTATCCCCGCTCTTCCACGCTATCGCTGCATCCATCGCCGGGGGAAGTTTCACAACCTCAACCTCAAGCTCCTCGGCCATTCCTGCTACAGGAAGGAGCAGAGAAAACAACATTGTAAACATGAGCACCATCGCTAGCTTTTTTCTTCTGAAATGAAATTTCATTGTAGCAAAACTCCCTACCCATAGAATTTTGTAAGCGTATACAAATTATCATACATGCTATTCTTTGGATTGAATTGTCATTTATTTAGGTCGAGGAGTGGATAAATTAGGATTTCTTGTAAAATTGCTGGCTTGCCCCGTTGTATTTGCACTGAAATTACCCAGCTAATCGGCTAAGTATAATTCCATTCACAAGATTGGCTGAATTGAAAAAGCGATAACTATGGACGAAAAAACTTAACAGAGCCAACAAAAAAACCGATCCCAAAGGATCGGTTACATAACTCTTTTTCCCCACCACTTAGTACAATGGCTGCGGAAACACTGGCGGATACGGCTGTGGGCATTGCGGATATGGCAAAATATCTCTCACTTGATTGAATGTATAATGCTTGGTAGCGAATTGCGTATGGTATAAATATTCAATGACGTAGATCGAGCCGCCTTGTACACTGCACAGAATGCCAGATACCCCGGTACCATCCATTAGGGAAATACCAACAGGCCTTCCGATTAAGGCGTACGCCTTTTGCTGAATGGGCATAAATCATCATCTCCTGATGTACCCTATGCAGCCAAACGCCCAATGGTTCAAACTCAGGTCAACTTTTCCACGCCTACCCGTCCGGAGAAAAAGGTGGCCCCACCGCCCATATCGGCCACGCGATCTGGCGTCAGGACATTCACACGCGTTTTACTTCCTGGCGTATCAGCCCATAGCCCTTGACTGACAACGACCCCGCGCCCCACATCGCGACTAGCCATCACGACCAGCTCGCACTCGCCGCGCTCGTTCCACACCCGTGCGAGATCGCCGCTGGCCAAGCCTAAATCTGATGCGTCGTCTTCATGCATATGCAGCTTCGGCATTTTCTCGATGCGAACATGCTTCTCGTTATGCGCAAAGGTTGAATTCAAGAAGTTATGATTCGGCGCCGGAATGAACATAAATGGCAAACCACTGGCTTCGGCAAGCGGCACATAAGTCGGTAGCGCCGGATAACCTTTGCTCGCCATTTCGGCAGAGTACAGTTCGATTTTGCCGCTAGGCGTCCGCAGTTTCCCGGGAAATAAGGGCTTGGTCGCTGCCTTCAAGAAACCGGTATCTAACAACGTGTCGAACGAAATGTCATCCAAAGCTGGATTGCCAGGATGGTTCAAAGCCTGACGCACCATATCCTCATCACTGTCCCTTAGCGCCTCGTCCTCATAGCCCATCATCGAAGCAAGCAGTCGGAACACGTCCACATTCGCTTTGCTCTCGCCGTAAGGCGCAATCACCGGCAGCTGAAGATGCACATAGTGATGCCAATAGGAGCGATAGAAGTCCGTATTTTCAAAAGAGGACGTCGCTGGCAGCACAATATCCGCATACTTCGCTGTTTCCGTAAGGAACAGATCATGAACGACGGTGAATAGATCCTCCCGCTCCAGCCCTTCTTTCACTTTATTCGCATGGGGAGCGACCAACGCTGGGTTGGAATTATATACATATAGTGCATGGATAGGCGGATCTAGCTCAAGTAAGGCGCTGCCCAGCAGGTTCATATTGATGAGTCGTGCATCCTTCGCTCGCAAATCCGGTCGTTGCAAGGCCGGCAAATTATGCTC
Organism: Paenibacillus sp. Soil766; assembly: GCF_001428105.1. Classification (GTDB taxonomy): domain Bacteria; phylum Bacillota; class Bacilli; order Paenibacillales; family NBRC-103111; genus Paenibacillus_E. The sequence goes on from NZ_LMSJ01000058.1 coordinate 348,140, forward strand.
CAAGTAAGCGCCATTTCCTTTAATGGCACCGCCGCCTGGATGCAGCCATTGTCCTGTTAACGCGGGTAAACAAGCGATTGTCCGCACGCACATACCGCCGTTATCGTGATGCTGAATCCCGTTACCTATGCGAATAAAAGCTGGCGAAGTCTGGCCATATAAGCGAGCAAGGCGATAGATGTCTGCCACAGGCACACCTGTAATCGCGGATACGCTGGCAGGATCGTATTGCTTCACATGCTCTCTAAGCTCCTCGTACCCAATGGCGTACTGGTGTAAGAATGCCTCATCTGTCATCCCCTCTGCGAACAGGATATGCATCATACCAAGTGCTAGAGCCGCGTCCGTCCCTGGCAAAATAGGAATGAACCAGTCCGCCCAGCGGCCTGTTTGGTTCTTATGCGCATCAATGACGATGATTTGTGCGCCGTTCTTACGTGCTTTCTCAGCCAGCATCACCTGATGCATATTCGTGCTGACGGCGTTGATGCCCCACATGATGATCAGCTTCGCGTTCACCGTATCCTCGGGATCAGTCCCATAGCTGCCGCCCATCGTATATTTATATCCTTCCGTGCCAGCCGATTCGCAAATCGAATACATGAGACGGCTCGCTCCCATTCGGTGGAAGAAACGGCGATCCATACCTTCCGTTCCGATTCGTCCCATATTGCCATAGAAGCTATACGGCAATATGGATTCTGGGCCTTCCGAGGCAATCAGTTCCTTCCATCGACTCGTGATGGTGTCCAATGCCTCATCCCAAGTAATCCGCTCGAACGAGGCCTCTTCCCCCTTGGGGCCGACACGTTTCATGGGATACTGTAGTCTTTTATCATCATAAAGACGTGCCGTCATGTTGCGAACTTTGTTGCAAATAGCTCCCTGTGTCACGGGGTGATCAGGGTCTCCTTCTATTTTAACAATCTTCCCATCTTCTTTATGAAGCAGCAAACCACACTGATCTGGACAGTCCAGAGGACAGACGGCTGGAAAGATACCTTGTTGTTCTTCAGTCATAGTGGCAGTCATTGTTGTGCGCATGATCTTCTTCCTAGCTCCCTTCCACATACATCATTTCTTTACTATATACCGAAAAGGAATGGAAGTGAAACCGCTGCTGAGCACAACTGTTGTGCTTGGGCCGCGTTTAGATGAACGTTTTATCGTCAAATAGAAAGCTATAAAAGTTTTCTATTGTGGTAACAAAACCGCCCCCTCATGGTAATTCCATGAGGGGGCGGTTATTTGCACAGCTGCTATTGCTTCTTATTAAGGTTTAATTCCTTCATAATCTTCCGCCCAGTCGGAGTCTGTGCTAAACCGCCTTTGGCCGTTTCCCGATGCTTCTCCGGCATGGCCGTGCCCACCTCGTACATCACTTGGACGACCTCATCGGAAGGGATCACAGATCTGACTCCAGCCAATGCCATATCAGCTGCCGCCATCGCGTTAACTGCACCGAAGCCGTTGCGAACGATACAGGGGATTTCCACCAATCCGCCGACAGGATCGCAGATCAGTCCGAGTGTATTCTTGAGTGCAAGACCTACCGCGTGCATCGCTTGTTCAGGCGTGCCTCCGCGCAGCTCAACGAGTGCGCCAGCTGCCATCCCGATCGCAGAGCCGACTTCGGCCTGACATCCGCCTTCCGCACCAGAAACGAATGAATTGTTGGCGATCACATACCCTATCGCACCTGCACATAGCAGCCCTTTCACCAGATGATCATCTTCCCAGCCAAAACGCTGCTGAGAACTAATAAATACCCCTGGAATGATCCCGCACGAGCCCGCAGTAGGCGTCGCAATAATGCGTCCCATGGATGCGTTAACCTCCGAAACTGCTAGGGCATAAGCCATCGCCTTACAAGCCTCTTCTCCGAGCGATGCCTTTGTCGTTGTGAGATAGGAGGCGACACGCTGCGCATCTTTCCCCGTTAACCCGCTTCGCGATGTCGTGTCCTCAGTCAGGCCTTTGGACACAGCCTCTTTCATGATTTGATAGTACGCTCGCATCTTCTCAAAAACATACTCGGGCGATTTTCCTGACTCATGACTTTGATCAGCAAGCATCACGTCCGCAATCGTCAAGCCTTCCGCCGCACATAGGTCAGCAAGTTGCTTTAATGTCCGGAATCTCATGACTCGCCCCTTTCTGCAAGATCCACTTTTCTAACATCAGTGATCATGTTTAACCGCAGAATTTGTTCAACTAAAGGTGCTGGAATCGACGCATCCGTCTCAATGACCGTCATCGCTTCGCGGTTACGCCCTTTCCGATCCAAATCCATAAATCCAATATTGATTAAATTGCTGCCTAACAGCGTCGTAATATCCGCAATCATTCCAGGGCGATCATGATGCGAGATGACTAGGGTGGGGTAATTCGCCGTGAATTTCACGTCAAATTGGTCAACATTAATAATTTCTACGTTACCGCCACCGATCGAAGCCCCTCTCATGCTAATTTTCCGCGATTCTGAGGTAAGTACAATACCCACCGTGTTCGGGTGATCGGCCTTATCTTTACTGAGTTGAAAAGCTATAGCTACGCCAAGCGCTTCCGCTTCTTCAGCTGCTTGAGGAATACGTGGATCATCCGTCTCAAAATCCAAAATCCCGCCGATCAGTGCGAGATCCGTGCCATGCCCTCGATACGTATCTGCGAAGGACCCGTATAGCGTAATCTCCGCTTTCAGCGGAAGTTCGCCAAAGAGCTGCCTAGCAACGCGGCCTAATCGAATCGCCCCCGCAGTATGTGAGGAGGAGGGGCCAATCATCGAGGGACCAATGATGGAAAACACATCTTTAAAACGCATCACACAGCGCTCCAATCCTAAGGTCTTACTTACTATCTTCTCCTATTGTATGAAAGGGGACATATAAAAGACAAGTCTTTAAATTGACTATTTACAAAGGGAAAATTGCCTCTGCATCTGCAAACGCTAGTTATCTTCGGATGAATGGAACATTCCAGAGAGGGTGCTTTAAAAGCCATGTAAGTGGCGATAGATCTTGCAATTTTGAACAGGAGCTTAGAACCCTTCTGGATGAAATGCGTGCAATTGTGCAAAGGATGCCTACAACAAAGGATCTCTCCAGCAATAAAAGAAATCTCCCCTTGGTAAAATGGAGGTAACACCCAACCATTCTATAAAGGAGAGATTTCTTTGTCATCTTAGGTTACTGGCAAGCCTGCTGCCCACAAGCCCGCAGAACGGATCCACTTCCCATAGCTTTCAGATTGAAAGGACAGCGGATGATGGCCAGGCATCAGGTAAACGACCCTGCCCAACCCATATGTGCGCGTCCAAGCTGCTGGCCATTCTTGGCCTTCATGTGTGTACGTCAGAAGGAGCTCGATCGGCGCGAACGGGTCTAGTTCGAATCGGTAAGGCTCTTCGTCCATCACGAACGGCTCGAGTCCGTTCGTCAACGGATGATCACTCTCCAACTTCGTGAAGGGGAGTGTCGTGTAAGCCGGATGCCCTGTGAATCGAGCCCCGATCAACTGGCTAAGCTCCGGGCTGCCCTGGATGGAGATGCCATTATGAATGACCAGCAGGCCACCCCCGCCAGCCACATATTGGAGGAGGCCGGCTGTTTCTTCAACCTCGGGTACTCTCCCCCAAATATCCAAGTAGGAAACGACTAACGGATAGGACTGGAGGACGTTCAATTTCAAGTGAGTGGTCCCTTCTACCGCTGTCACTTGAAAAGCCTCCCCAAGGTTGTCGATAATAAGCTCCTGCACCGCTCGCAGCGTATGGTGAGGCGCATCGTCGTTATTGCCAAGAAGCAAGGTAGGTATACTTGCCATACGAATCCATCTCCTTTTCACTTCAAGTCGCCATGTCTTACCACGGCCATTGTCCGCCTTGGTAGTCGGTCAGTGCCAACGCCTGATCCGGCCAATCGGGTTCGAGCCGCCGCTCGAGGAGGCCAAGAATGTGCTGAGCGGATTGCTCTGGCGACAGCTTGGCGGTCGCATCAAGCTCGCCCTTCATGTAGGACTGCACATGCCCGGGATGCACCACCAGCACTTTGCCGCCTTGCGGCGAAATCTGGTTATGAACGAGCTGGGATTGCATGTTGAGCGCAGATTTGGACATGCAGTAGGCATACCAAGCTGTTCGCTTACAAGCCCCGACGCTGCCTGCTTCGGACGAGATGTTCACAATGATTTTGTCGGTGCTTTTTAAAATAAGATCCATCAGGCCATTCGTCATCCGCAATGCGCCTAGCGTGTTCACGCGGAACACCTGCTCGATGTCCTCGAAATCCAACTCATCCTGAATCGTGGAGGTAATGTTACCCAGGATGGCGCCATTATTAATGAGCAGATCTAGCTGCTCCGTTTCAGCAGTCACCCTAAGTAGGGCTTCCGCTACGCTCTTCGCATCGCTAATGTCGAGTCGAATAGAACGCACCCTCTTACCATATGCTGCTTCCAACTCTTGCAATGCCTGACATTCCTCCGCATACTGCCCTGCCCATACATCATAACCTCGCGCTAACAGTCCTTTGACCAAGGCGAGGCCTAACCCCCGGTCCGTTCCGGTGACCAGAGCCCAACGATTGTTCTTCATAGACGCAGCTCCTTATATTTAATTTTGCGAACCAGTATTAGATAAATGGACGTCGGTCTAAAATCTTCTGCAGAACAATGTTCGCATTGACCTGTTCAGGCATCACGGACTGGACAAGTGCTAGCGCGCAGACCGTTCCGCATAACGAATGCATATCTTCGATTAGGGCATCTTCTGGCCCTTCAGCAAGTGCTGTAATACTGCTTAGAAGATGGCTGCCGATCGCTTTGATCATGGCATCCAGTTCGTTTGCCCTATGTTGGGTTTGCTCAGCAGCACTTATCAGGGTGTACAAGACATCCAGCTCCACAAAGCCTAAAGCGTCTGCCTTCAGCGGAATCTGTCCGTCATCGTGCATAGCCAAGCACGTATCAATCCACTGATTCGGGTATCGCATAGGACGCTTGCGGTAGTTCAGGTTAAACAAATAATGAAAAGAGCTGGCTAAATGATGAAATAGCGGAGCGCCATTATGAATGGATCCCTTCCGCCAAAGACCGGTTTCCGGGTCTGCCTCCTGATCGAGCCATGCAAAGTACCACTGCTCCCACTCCTCATCAACCTCACCGGCAAGCACCATCGCAGCATAAATGCCTGCACCTTTATGAGATTCTCTCCAGGGTTGTTGTGCCCAGTCGAGGCTTTCCATCCAGTCTTGGATACCTTCGCGGCTTAGGACACTATGCAGGCCACTTAAAGGATGGCAGGGTTTGCTTTCTAGCAGCTCCAAAGCTGCTACAGCGTACGCCGTCCTGTGGACGGGGTGATGGCTATCTGCGATAAAAAGCCCGTCATCAGGCTGTTGTAAGCCTTGCAGAGTCTTAACTAAGCCTTCATGCTCACGACTGCCTGATTGTGGCAACTCACCAATCGTGTATAGCAAAATGACGGCATCTGCAGTTCCATACAAATCTGCTTCGAGAGATTCTGAGATCTTTTGACTACTGTATCCTCCCAAAGAGCTTGTTCGGTGAGCATCAATAGAACGACGTACTTTTTTTAGGAATGGTTCGATATTCGTCACGTTGATTTGCCTCACTTTGCAATGAATTTGATATGAATTGAGTTCATTCTAGTCCATATCGGAAGTCACTGCTATAATAAAATGGAAGTACTATATAGCATAAAGACATATTTTCTCTCAATACTTGTAGGGGGCAGCAGTCGATGGTTAACCATAAAATTGCACAATACTCAATTGAAGCCCAACAAGATATCCAATTCTACTACACGGGCACGGAACAATGCGTCGCTGGTCAGTCTTGGGGACCTGCGATTAAGCAGAACTACAAAATCTTTTACATTCACAGCGGCAAGGGGATTTATCGTGTCGGCGATGAAACGTATCACTTATCTCAGGGACATGTTTTTCTGATATCTCCCTATGTCGTTTCTTTATTTCAGGCAGACGAGGAGGAGCCATGGAACTTTTCGTGGGTCGCTTTCGGTGGTGGCATCGTCGAAGACTATTTGCGGCAAGCTGGCTTTACACCCGACAATCCCGTCATTTCGTGCGATCGGGAGCTGGAAATCAGGCAGTGCTTCAATAAACTATTTGACGCGAACCAGCAGTATTACAGCAAACCGTTGCAGTTGACTTCGGCATTGTATGCCTTTCTAGCCTTGTTGCTGGAGTCCTCTCAACAAGAGCCCCCATTCTTACAGCAGAAGACCATGAAAGACTTGTACGTGGCACAGGCGATCTCTTTTATGAAAAACAACTATGCCCGAACGATCACGATCAAGGAAATGGCGCAAACGCTGGGGCTCAGCCGTAAATACATCACGAGCCTTTTCAAAGCAGCCATCGGCACACCGCCTCAGCACTACTTAAGCGAGATCCGTCTGAGCAAAGCGTGTGAGCTGCTGACGAGCACTTCACTTTCGATAAAGGAGATCGCATACTCTGTGGGGTATACAGATCAGCTGCATCTTAGTCGGATGTTCAAGAAGTTGTATGGCATCTCACCCAGCCAATATCGGGATGGCATCCAAAAGCCAACAAGCCATAAATGAAAAAATCAGTTAACATCCGATTTTGCAGACGTTAACTGATTTTGCAAGTACGTCAACACGAGATCTCAGTGCTAGGACGTAGTTGGTCGGGTTTGTAGGTTTTGGAGGGGATGCGTATCATAATGAGATCATCTCAGCTTCTCAATATACACTCCTTCGTCAAGTAGCTTAATTGCATAAGTTGTCTGTGATTCCGCATGATTCCACGATATTTGAAGGATATCCTTAGTCAGTTCTACCACTTCCAGTCGACCCTGAAGCCTCTCTCCCTTGCTGGCATCATAATGCAGCGCTTGCACAAATATCACATGCTTCTCCACAGAAGCCGTTGTTATGAAGGATGTTCGCTGCCCACTCGGTGGGTTGTCAGGCGTCAATGCGGTATAAATCTTAGTTGGCAGTGAGCACCAGACGTGCTGCTCTAACCTACCTTCATTCATCTGATAATCGAATGCCGTAACATCCTGCTCCAGCTTCTTTTTCTCCTTGAACCATTGCTGATCTAATCGGCTTAGTTGATCTTCCGACGCGACCCATTGGCTATCTTCGTTATTGCTCAGCAGCTTTCCGCTAAAATGATTTGTCCAATGAATCACGCGTGGGACGGCGACCGTGACTTCCACGATATCTAAGAGATGATCCTCACCTAAGAGGTTTATTCTCCGAATTTGAGCCCCTCGATACACATCGCTGTCCCAAGGATTGAGTTCAGCAGGCAGGATGATGCGATCTTTCATCATATAATCCTCACCAAGCCAGTCTACGGCTGTTTCCAGCCATACACCCCATAGCTCTTCGTGCATTTGAATGCATTGCCCATCGCGTGGCGGCTGATCCGCCCCGTCGATACTCACCGTGTTATGCGCATACGTATGCTTAAACCATCCATAATGAGCAGGAACGCCGTAAGCCGTCGTGCCGGGGTCAATAAGCAGTGGGACGTTGCTGTGCATAACGGACAGCCCTAGACGATCCATGTGATCGTGTTCGCCACCGAACCGGCTGTGCTTCACGATCACATGCCAACCAGCTTTATTCACTAGCTTGGTTAGCCCGCTTCCAGGCATCATGCGCGTGCGCTGCACTTCCTCTCCAAGCGAATCCACCTCTGCGATCGGCATGCTTACATCTTGCCCATACATCAACGCATAGACGGAATCGCGCTTGGAACGCTGCACATCTATCAACCTAGGATCCGCCTCAGCGATGCCGTATGCCGTCTGTAACAATGAGGCATACCTCGCTTCGCCATAGATGGCAAAGGCAATTTCATAATAGGGCGCATAGGTACCGATTTGGTGCCCCAGCCCTGCATCATTGAGCGTCGGCATCATGCCGTTTGGCAAAACCACTTGCAGCGGGAAGTCGAACATCGCTTTCAACGCAGGCAAGCGCCAGATGTCGTATGAGGTGCCTTCTGCGATCAAGGCATAGTGCAGCAAGGATTGAAAGGCGTAGAAATGATACTGCACATTCCCTTCATACCATAAGCCGTCTTCGAAGATCCCGCGCTCAAGTTGATCATGCAAGCCATACTCACCCAGTAAGCCTGCGTCCAAGATTGACCGGTCATTCAGCAAAAGCCCAAGCGAAGCAATTGCCGATGTAATCAAAACCGAATGATTATGAATTTGTTGCTCTTTGTGCGCAATGAGAAAATGAGCGCAGGGCTCAAGCAGCCCTGTCCGAATATGAGCAACCTCATCAGGTGTCAAGTGCGCCTTGATCACATCAAAGCCAAGCGCAAGATCCATGATCCAATGCGACTCATCTAACGTCTGCGCGAATAATTTGCCTGGCCCATTGTAGGGAATATCGCCATGAATGGCATAGCTATTATAGTGATCCGCGTAAGCCATAAGATAAGATTTGACGAACTGCAAGCGTGCAGCGTCAGGCTCAACCGCATAGAACAGCGCGATATGATACACCGCACGTCCGATCGCATTATGGGCTAACGATGTCCAAGCCCCATCCAGCACGACCCCTTCACACCGCTTGCCGCAAGTCGAACAACGATGCAGAAAAGGCTCGTGCCACTGGAAAGTGAGCCGAGTCCCGTCTTCATTGCAATAGTAATAGTGCGTCCATTCGCCCTGCTCATGAGCGCGGATGGCGAAGGTAATCTTCGCCGCTTCGTCCGCATCCTGTCTGAGCTGCGCCATTGCTTCTTGGAAATCCGTGCTGCCTGCATTTTGCTGTAATCTCTCTACACGTCTACTGTCCATGGTCTGAAGTCCTCCTAGCCTTTCAATGAACCCGCCGTCATTTGCATGAACTGACGATTTGCAATCATATAGACAATTAACAGCGGCAGAATCGATAGACAAGCTCCAGCCATCATATAATGCGTTTGTACCGCAGCTGATGCCCCATACCGCAAGTAAGATAGGCCAACCGTCAACGTTTGCAGCTTCGGATTCGTCATCGTAAACACTAACGGCCGCAAGTATTCATTCCACGCTCCGCAAAAGGTAAACAGTGCACCTACGCCAAGCCCTGGGCGCATAAGCGGCAAAATAATTCGCCAGAAAATGCCGCCGCTTCCGCAGCCATCGATCCGCGCCGCCTCATCTAATTCCCGGGAAATACCCTTCAGGAAGCTAAGTAAAATAAAGAAAATATACGCGTGACCACTGACGAGAATGAGGACAACGCCCCATAAACTCGTATTCAGGTGCAGCTTGACCATCAGCTCGAACTGCGGTCTAATCACGACTGCACCAATGGAGATAAACATCGTTGACGCTTGAATTCCTACATAGATCCCCATGCCTGGGAATTTTATGCGATCAACCACATAAGCTGCCATAGAGGCTACGGTCAGTACGCCGATCGTTGTTGCTCCACTCAGGAACAAGCTATTCCAAGTAAATCTCGCAAAGTTGGCTTGAACCCAGGCCTCTTTATAATTTTCAAAATGCCAGGAAGATGGAAATATCTTGCCCCCCTTGGTAATCTCCATATTGGACATAAAGGAGCCTAAAAAAGTCACAACGACTGGGAAAACGATGAGCAAAGCGGTTATCAGTAAAAATAACCAAAGCAGCGCTCTTCCCCCCCATCTCCCCGCTGAAAACGAATGCGTTTGTTTCTTTATATGAACAGCAGATACCGCTTCTGTCACTTTCATGATTTTGGGGTCTCCTTCTTATTGAAGTTTATTTAGGCGATTCGACATCAGATGATAAACGAGTGTGATGATGCCGACAATGACAGCGGTCATGAAACCTACCGCACTGCCGTAGCCGAATTGCTGCTCGGTTAATGAGTGTGATGGCGTTGGGAAAAAGAGTTTATACACATAAAGATACATGACTTCCGTCTTCCCTACCGGTCCGCCTTCTGTAAGAACCATAATGCTCTCATACCCTTTGAGGGAATTGATGATCGCGAGCATGATCACGATCTGAAGCACCGGGCCTAGCATTGGAATCGTTAAATACCAGAACTGCTGCCATTTATTCGCGCCGTCCAAGGATGAGCTTTCGTACACATCATTTGGGATATTTTGAAGACCAGCTAGAAATAACAGCATGTAGTTCCCTACCGCCCCCCAGACTGCTATGAGGATCGTTGTCAGCATCGCATTCTTGGGTCCAAGCCAATCGATTCTTTCAGAGATGATATGAAACTTTAATAAATATTGATTAAGAATTCCGTTGTATGAGTTGAAAATGACAAAAAATACGACAGCCATAACAGCTGAGCTAATGATGGTAGGCATGAAATAGATCGCCCTTAACCAGTTGCGTCCACGCAGCTTGGAATTTAATATAACGGCAAGTGCTAAGCATAATGGCAGTGTTATGATGAGCTTTCCACCTGCATAGACGAATGTATTTACGACAGAATGCCAGTACTCCGTATCCCGGAAGAGTCGACTGAAGTTATCGAATCCAATAAACGTTGGAGCCGCGTAGCCCTTGTACTCATAAAACATGTAGCGAATCGCCCAAGCAATCGGATAGACGCCCAGCACCATGGTCAGTAGAAAGCTTGGAAACAAAAATAAGTATGAAAACCCGATCTGGCGTGTTCTGTTCATCCCATTCCCTCCAATGTAACCCCAGAATTATTTATCTCTATGAAGAGCGCGAGAGTGGAGTTTCCGCTCCACTCTCGCTTTATTTCTCTTCCATTCGCTTTTATTTCATCATTAATTTCATTGGATCAAAGCTTGCATTTGGCGTTACTTTAACATCGCCTTTCGCAACAGCTTTATCCAGCGCATCGTTATAGCGTTTGTTCAATTCTTGGATAATCTGATCCAAATTACCGCCACTGATCATATATTTGAAGAATGCATCATTGTATTTCATACCTTCAACCGTAACGGTTGGTTGAAGCGGCCAAGTGCCGTCATTTCCGCTTGGCAAGAAGCCATCAATGCCTTTAATCTCAGGCTTTTTCGCTACGGAAGAAATCGCTGGCACCATCGACAAGCCGAAGCCTTTCTCATGATACGTTTTCAACACATCGTCGGCATACATGAACTGCATAAATTTCCAAGCTTGATCCGCATTCTTGGTTGTGTTGCTAAGCGCTAACCATTGACCGCCTACGAACGAAGTTGCCCCTTTAACCGTACCGTCAATGGTTGGAACAGGCGCTGCTGCCCATTCAATCTTAGCTGGGAACTGATTTGCGTATACCCCTGGCTCCGAGGAATACGAGAGGTACATCCCAATTTTGCCTTCTGCGAATTGCGCGCGAAGGGGATCAATATCGAGCGACTCCATCCCTGGCAATGTGCTGCCGTCATCGACCATTTGCTTGAAAGATTGAATGACATCTTTAAACCCTGTGAAATCGTACTTTGCTGTTTTGAAATCAAATCCAAACCCACCATAACCGTTAGCTTCCGCGATCACCCTTGCCGAACGACCAAGTGCACTGTCTGGGCTCTTGAAGTTCAGAGCAAAGCCGTAGGAGCCACTCGCCTTACCAACGGCAGTAATTTTCTTCGCATCCTCGACCATTTCTTTCAATGTTTTCGGAGGCGCAGCAATACCCGCTTTGGCGAACAAGTCTTTGTTATAAATGAGACGCAGGGTCGAGCCGTAGTTCGGAAGACTGTACAGCTTGCCGCCAATGCGGTTGAAATCATCAATAATCGGGAATTTCTTCTTCATCGCATCATTCACGTAGGTATCGATTGGTTTGAGGTATCCTTTGGCTGCAAAAGGCTGGATCGTATTCTCCTTCACGCGGATAATATCCGGCGCTTGTCCCGATGCGAAAGCCAAATCAATCGCTTGGTTGAAATCCTCGGTTTTGACAACCATTTCGACTTCAATATTTTCGCCATTCGTTTCATTAAATTTCTGCACAACACTCTTAATGTAGTCCATATCGTGACGATCATTCGTCCAATAAGCGAGCTTCGTTTTTGCCTTTGAAGGAGCCGCGCTTGCCGGTTGATCGGATGCTTTCGCGGACGCCGCTGGGCTTGCTGCTGTATCGGTTTTGGTGGAGCTGCAAGCTGCTAAACTTCCTGCAAGTGCTACTGCTAATGTGACCGTCCCTAATTTTCTAATCATGTGAAAGCCTCCCTTAAATCTGTTGTTTACACTTCTAATATTAAAAGAATTCCTATGTCCTGATAATGAGGTCAACTCTTGAATGAGGGCAGATATTTCTATATATTGCTCTTCCTCCTACCCTAAAAAACAGGCAAGCCCTCACGGCTTGGAGGACTTGCCCAGAGACATTTCTTTGAATTCCGTCGGTGTCAGGCCCGTCTGCTTCTTGAATACCTCACTGAAATAACGCCGATGCTCATAGCCTAGCTGCTGTGCGATTTCCTGCACCTGATAATCCTCGATCAGCATCGATTTCGCCCGCTCCATTTTGGCTTGCGTAACGAACTGTCCAAAGGTTGAGCCGGTTACTTTTTTGAACAAATTCGAGTAGTAGCCCCAACTCAGGTTAACTTGCTTGGCACAGTGCTCCAAGGTTAGATCGATGTCCAGATTGGCTTTGATATAGTCAGCCGAACGGTGAATAATTTTCTGTGACTCACTCGCCCGCTCTTGATGAATCAGACCACAGCCGATTTCACACAGCTCAATGAACCAGGCACGATATGCTAGAATAGCGGCTTCGCTGTCTCTGATTTCAAGCGTCTTTGCCTCGAATTCTGCCAGGCTAGGACGAGGGAATTTCTCCATCAGCACGCGCAGCATCCGCAGCACAAGACCTTGCAGCAGTCGCTCCACAACACCCGGCTCAGGAAGAACAGAAACTTTCCCCATCTCGTTGAAAATCGTCATTGCCCACTCGACACAGGAGTCTCGATTCCCTGAGCGGAATGCGAAGAGAAATTCATTCTCGCTATCCTCGGTATAAATCCACTCCACCGGAACGGCTTGGGCATCCGAATTAAAGCTAAATGCACCATTGCCTCCTGTATAAAAATGATACGATAACGCGCTGAGCGACTGCTGATAACTCTTCGGCAGCTCTTGGACAGTTTCAACACATTGCCCGATACCAATGGAGATTGTGAATTTGGTATGCCTTGCAATATTCGCGCAACATTGGTCTGCGATCGCAATCGGCCTCTCTGGATTCTCAACATGGAGGATACAGATATACCGATTGAATCCCTCCCTGAATACAACTGCTGCCCCGTCCAAAGCGATCGTCTCTTCAACGATATTTTGCAAAGAAAAACGGACAAGCTCTAATTCTTTCACAGGCACTTCGCCATATTTATCGGTAAACTGATCGATTTGGATCGTCATCACGGCAAAAGGCGGCTTCAGCTCATTAATGTCCAGAAAATCAGACAATCGCACTAACTCAGCTTCATTGGTTTGATGATAAACCAGCAAAGATAAGTACTCTTGCCGGAGGGCTGGCATGCTCTCTTTGATCTTTTGTTGGAGACCAATTAGCTGTGTTCGGCTCCGGTTCTCTTGCTCCCAAACCTCTTTTGCCTTGACCACGGCTTTCACGATCTGATCGATCGAAAAAGGCTTTTTCACATAGTCTAGCGCACCATATTGGATCGCTTTCTGTGCATAATCAAAGTCCGTATACGCGCTTAAAATAACGACTTTACTCGTCGGCAGGATCTCCATAATATTGCGAGTCATTTCTAAGCCATCCATTTTAGGCATACGAATGTCGGTTAGAATAAGGTCTGGCCGTGTCTCACGAATGACTGCAAAGCCTTCCTCGCCATTGGTCGCACTGCCTACGATTTCGATCCCATGAGCTTCCCATGGAATTTTCTTCGTAATCATGTCCACGACACTTCGAATGTCATCCACCACACAAAGCTTAATTAGACGGTCCATGGAAATCCTCCTCTTTCTCGTAACGTGGCAGCCACAAGTCTATTTCGGCGCCGCCCCATGCATTTGTCGTTATCTCCATACGCTGTTCAGTCCCATAATAAAGCTGGAGCCTTGTGTAAATATTGCGCAGCGCATACCCATGCTTGGAGGTAGTTGGATTCGTCATACTCTGTAAAAGAATCTCGGGAACGAGCCCTTGTCCATTATCCTGGGCCGTGATATGCAGCCATTCGCCCTCGGCGCGAGCCGTGAGCTGAATTTCGCCGCCAGCCGTCCTATCCTTAAAGCCATGCAAAATACTATTTTCGATCAGCGGTTGAATCATGATTTTAGGCACAAGAATGGTATGCAGTTCAGGATCAACTTCAATACGGCAAACGAATAAATTCTCATACGACCTCTGTTGGATCGCCAAATATTGACGCACATGATCCAGCTCATCCGCAAGTGTAATCAAATCCCTGCCACCGCTTAAACTCAATTGAAACATGTTCGATAAAGCCAAAATCATTTCGTTCACATCGTCATTCTCGCCAAGGACCGATTTGCAATAAATCGTATTCAGCGTGTTATAGAAAAAATGCGGATCCATCTGCGCGGTTAACGCCTTGATCTCCGCCCTCCGCTTATCGCGCTCCCTGTTCCTCACATCAGCGATGAGTTGCTTGATCTCATCCAGCATGCGGTTGAATCGAAACCCAACCTGAGACACCTCATCCTGGTAGACGCTTTCGAACCGAACCTCCAAGTCATTCTCTTCCACACGCTTCATCAGCTTCTGGAGTCTGAACAACGGTTTGAGCAGCAGCAGCGTCAAATTGTTCGTAATAAACAACGAAATCACAACAAATCCAATCGTCACAAACGTTGTTGCTTGTTTAATCCCATTTAATTTGGCCAGCAACGTAGCTTTAGCTTGAACCCCCACAATCATCCAATCATCTTTAACGTCTAGGCGTGCATAGTTAACCAGATAGTCCTGACGATCCTGATCGCGGTAAAAGAACGATCCCTTGCTAGCCTCCGTCATTTGATGAACAAAATCAGGCCTTTGAATGAGCGCTTTATCCTGTGTGCGATCGGCATAATTGACATCTTCACCTTGCGAATCGACAAAATAGTAGTGCTTATTGGTATCGGATAAATTATCCATAAAGAGATCGCGCAGATCGTCTTCTTTCACATTGATGACAACATACACATTCGTAGACTGGTTGGCGATATAGGAATCATCACTGACCCCTTCCGCCACCAGGGAAATCACCTTTTGATTACCTGTAAAAAAAGGATCCACATGACCTTTGCTCCAAAATCCGCGCTTCAAGAGCTGAAACTGCTCATACATCTCCGATTTATAAAATGAATTCGTGCTGTTCCGCACACTGGACGTAGGGTAGAAATCTCCGATCGGCGTAGCGATTAATATACTCTCAATCATGGAATCATTGAATTTCACCTGTGAGAACACATACTGAAAAGCAGTCAAATACTTATAATAATTGGAGTTATCCTTGTTCTGAACATCCTTCATGAGCTGCTTGAAGGCATCGCTGAACATTAAGGAACGGACGGCCGTTCCAATATTTTTCAATCTTTCATTGACGATTTGCGCCGATTGATTCACGGTATCCTGACTTGACTGCATGGCGTTTCCCTGTATTTCCTTAGAAGCGATGAGGTAAGCAATACTACCTGTGGCTACTAGACCTACCGTGATTAGGATGACAAAAGTAAACCATATCCTTTGTTTAAGCGAAAAAGAATGGAACAGGCGTGGCAGCCACGACCAGACAGCTTGCTTATTCATAGGCGACGTCAGCACCTTTCCTGTGTAAGAAGATAGTCTTTATCTATTGTATTATAGTATAGGTCACTTTCTGGGGGCAGGGGGGAAAATCAAGATGTAGGGCAGGTATTTCGATATCTCTCCATAAAATAGAACATATGTTCTTTATTTATTCAGATAAATGTGGTAATAATAAGAGGTAGACTTTTTCCCTTTCAACTACTTCAATCTAAGGAGCTGTTTATTAATGTCCGTTCGCTTAACTCCGTATTTAGTATTGCCAGGTACTGCTGCTGAAGCTATTACCTTTTATGAAAAAGCGCTGGACGCTCAAGTCCTATTTAAACAGACCTTTGGTGAAATGTCTGCCAACCCTGAATTCCCGCTTGCAGATGAGCATAAAGGGCTTGTTGGCCATGCGATGCTTCAAGTCGGTGAGAGCCAACTCATGTTCTCGGATACATTCCCAGGTCAACCCGTTCAATTGGGAGATCATGTAACGATTTGTATTACAACGAAGGATGCCAGCCTATCGAAGCAATATTTCGAAGGGCTCAAAGATGGCGGCACCGTCATCATGGACCTGCATGAAGCCTTCTTCAGCCCGGCATACGGACAAGTGAAGGATAAATTCGGGGTGACTTTCCATTTATTCACCGAAGGCGCATCGATGAATTAAACGTGAAAACAGCCCTGTCGCATGACTGCGACGGGGCTGTTTTGTTTGGATGTGGCTGGGGGCGCCAATGATGGTGTGCGGGAGACCGATCGATTGACTACTCAACGGACCAACTGATATTCGACTATCTAAGTGACCACCAAAGTGATTAAATGGAAATTATCCATCTATTTCAGCTCATTCTCCCTAAATTTGCAGTTTAGATGGATTTCCTACAGGTAATATCCCCGCTTTTCCCCAACTCATCGGATTTCCTCAAAATTAGCTACATAAAATCCATCTAAACCAATTTTTCAGTTAATTTCGCTCAAATTAACATCAGAAAATCCACTAGCGTTGCATCAAAGCTAACACGAAAAAATACTTCAATTATTTACTATTTATGTAATTTTATMTTATATTTTCATGGACAATGCATAAAAAAATCTCCAGTGTAGAGATGTAGGGACCTAATCCATACATCTCATACAAAGGAGAACACGGACTTTGAGTGTATCGGATAAACAGGTGGTTCGTCAATGCCTTTCTTATTTACCATTGCAAAATTTTTCTGCTCCTTTTCTGGATTATCACAAACAGCTTAAAACGGTTAATTTGTTGAAGATCTTTCTCACCGCGCAGTTATTGAAGTGGGATTCTCTACATACGATTGAACGAGCTATTCGTTCAGACTCTGAGTTTCAAAAAGAATTCCAAATAACTAGCATAAACAAGTCYCAACTATSGCGCCGCATCAATTCTCTTCCTATCGAGGTCATTCAAGCTTTGTTCGCTGCCGTCGTCGATGCCGTTCGGAAAACAGCTTTTCCTCGCAAAAAAAAGGACAAACTCGTTCTAGGAATCGTAGACTCTACCAGCCTGAGAATGCCGCCTTTTCTTGGCGACTGGGCTTATGTAACGGAAAAGCAAAATAGTGTTAAGGTCCACACCCGCCTCATGGTCATAGATGAGCAGACAGCTTATCCAGATCAGATTGTTCCATCTACAGGTAATGTCAGTGATTACGTAGGATCGGACAGTCTGGTTGTTGATAAAGGTGTGCTTTACGTGATGGATCGTGGTTACGTCTGCTACAAAAGAATGCAAAAATGGGCGACCACAAACATCGATTTTGTCGTTCGCTTAGCGAATCATCATTACGCCGAAGTTCTTGAAGAGAGGCCAATYCCCGAAGGTAATCCTGCAGTCGTTCGAGATGCTATGGTTTTGATGGGTAATCAGTCCAAAACAAAAATGAGCACTCCCCTGCGACTCATTGAATTCTACGATGAGCAGAACCGGTTTTACCGTTTGGCAACGACGAAGTGTGATTTGCCCGTCGAAAAAATTATGGATGTTTACCGGAACCGTTGGCTGATTGAGCTGTTTTTCAAATGGTTAAAACAGCATTTGAAATTTGCAAAACTCTACAGCCATCAACCAGACGCGGTTTGGAACCATATCTACTTAGGGCTAATTGCTTACGGGTTATCTTATCTTGTCAAGCAGGATCTCGGGACAAAGCATACCGTATGGAATGTACTTGAACTGATACGGTTATATGCAACAAAAAGCTGGTCGAGCCTTTTAAGAGAATTACATAGAGGACCGAGCAAATTCAGTCTAGGCAAAAGGAAGAAAGGCCCGCCAGGGCCGCGAATAGTTAAAGAGACATCTGGTGTGGAGATTCGCCAACCGAAGAAGAGAAACAGATAAATAGAAATTTTYGGGAAAAAGGTACCTACGTTTAGGTGGAGCTRCTTTTTAACTATGTTAGTTTAAAACTTTGTGAATTTTTGCACGAAGATGTACCAAGTTGATGATGTGTAAGGTCTAATGCAACGCTAGTGCATGTTTTACATCTAATTGGTGGAATGAGGATTTCCGACGAAAATAGCTGTAT
>NZ_LMSJ01000059.1:0-9999 GCF_001428105.1 Paenibacillus sp. Soil766
ATTCCATGTAATTTATAGCCTGATTGTAGTGAATCCACTGCACGTGAAGAAAAGTAAAGAATTAGATGACAATTCTCCAACAAAGAATGACATTAAAGATGCGAAAGTGATCGCACAGCTGGTCAAGGATGGGAGATACGCCKTACCGAGTCTTCCCAAAGGTATTTATGCCGAACTGAGGGAAGCGATGAAAATTCGCGAACACCTAACAACTGACCTTTGTGTTGTGCAAGCACGTGTCCATAACTGGTTAGATCGGTATTTCCCAGAGTTTCTAACGGTCTTCAAAGATTGGGAGTGCAAATCTGCCATCCAAATGCTAAGCCTTTATCTAATGCCGCACGAGCTTGTTCATGTGCCGGATACAACCTTACTACAGCACTTGAGAGAAGCTGCAAAGCGCGGGCTTGGTCTAGGTAGAATCATGAGTCTGAAGACAGCAGCAAGCCGTTCTGTCGGYATAAGAGAAGGTTCGGAGTTAGCCAAAATGGAGTTAAAGTTACTGCTGAGCCAGTACGAATGGTTTCAAAATAAGCTTGAAGAACTGGGGACAAAGTTGGATGAACTGCTCATGCAGATWCCACATGTGCAACTATTGATGGCCATAAAAGGGATCGGTAGGGACACCATTGCAGGTTTTCTAGCCGAGGTAGGCGACATTACTCAATACCGTCATCCCAAGCAGATCACGAAGCTCGCTGGGTTGAACTTAAAAACAAACTCATCAGGTACACACACTGGACAGACGAAGATAACGAAGCGAGGCCGAAAGCGCCTTCGTGCTTTGCTTTTTCGTGTGATGATGCYGTTAGTCGCTAAAAACGGAGYCTTCCGGGCTTTGCATGAGTATTACACCAAACGACAGGTGAATCCGCTCAAGAAGATGCAATCTCTCATTGCGTTGTGTAATAAGCTTATACGTGTCTTTTTTGGCATATTAACAAAAGGTTACGAATTCAGTGAAGAAAAAATGATGCAGGATATCCCTCGATTTACAGAGTTACCGCAAGCCGCTTAAATANGTCTTTTTTGGCATATTAACAAAAGGTTACGAATTCAGTGAAGAAAAAATGATGCAGGATATCCCTCGATTTACAGAGTTACCGCAAGCCGCTTAAATATCGTTACTCAGCGTTGAAGATCTCAGCAAAAGATAGATAACAAGAGCACGGATGAGTCGGAAAGGCACTATCCTTACGGACAAAGATCCTGTCGGGCAGCATATCTGACCTCAACCTCATGGATAGGTTGAATGAAGGAATGTGGGAGCGTAGACTCTGCGAGATGTGGGAGGGTTGACCGCCATGAGTATATGTGGAGATCCAAAGGTGCAACCATACATTACCATTCCATCCATTTTTTAAATTGGGTGGCTTAGGTAGAGAGCCTTTTGTCCATCGGTATTTCCATAAATTTCTTCCTTTACAACTTCATACCATTGAAATGTAATCTGCTAAAAAGAACTGATGGTCAAAACCTGAGAAAACGAGAGAATTTAAGAGCAATGCGTTTCTCCATAGAGGGAGCATTCCTATTATGTAGAAATACGAGTTTTGAAAAACAAAAAGGCTCCTTGGTATGATGTTTATGGATCCTAGATGCTGGCCAGCGAACGGATCCAAATAACATATCAAGGAGACTACATTATGAATTCTACTCAAAATCAGAGAATAACTCAAATCACTCCGGCTACATTAATTATCGGTGTAGACATCGCCAAGTTCAACCACGTGGCTAGAGCAGAAGACTTTCGCGGAGTCGAGTATGGGAAACAATAGCGTTTGAGAACAACTTAGCAGGCTTCGAGAACTTTGTGAATTGGTTCAGAAAGATTATGCTAGAACAGGAATTTAATGATGTTCTCTGTTGTTTTTAGGAGGTACGAGTTAATTGGATAGCACATTGATACTGATACCTTTTTTCTTGGAAAAATACATATCCGAAAAGAAATGGACATTGAAAGTAATCGAGCAATTGTCAGACGAAGATATTGTATGGGCGCCAACACCCGAAAGTAACAGCATTGCCAATTTAGTGACACACATTTGGGGAACAGTGCATCAACGAATTGAAACTGTGTTCTTTCATGTTCCAGATACAAGAGATAGAGATGGCTAATTAACAAATCTTTTGACCGGATCATTGATGCCTTAAATGATCAATTTCGTTTGCCCTATGTATAATGCCGGATTAACAATTCCACGAGTTTACCTCCTACATAAACACCCATCACACCCATAACTGCAGAAAATACAGGTGGTGCTGGCAACGGAAGACGAAACAACTTGAAGATAACACCAACTATCGCTCCTGCCAGAAAGGCGAGAAAAACTTCTTTCATTTATTTCTCCTTTTTTTTATATAGGATTTGTTAATATTTCCTGAAGTATTCGTACGGAAAAAAAACGCGATCTTCCGAAAGAGGTGCTGCGTGGTAGCACTTCTTCGCCCAACTAAGGCAGATTAATGGAGAAACCTCCATTAATTTGTATTAAGGGAATGCAACGTTTTTAACACGATACGTCTATATTGTAATACCCCTCAAGAAGGAGATACCCCAATTGTCTAAGAAATATGTATTTGCGATATTGATGTTTGCTGTTATATTGTTCTTTCTCGGTAACACCATAATAAATTCAAGGTTCTAGTTACCTGATTTACCAGTCGAGGGATTAACGAGAAGGAAGCGTATGAGAAGATATCAAATAGACATAATGATATCAGGTATGTTACTAATAATGACAACTTCAATTGGTATATTTATCAAGGAAGTCAAGAAACTTTTGGGCATGCAATCTTGAAAACTCAAATGAATCGTAGAAATCACTCTATTAGTATTGAGATTGAAGGTATACTCAGTGAATCGTTGTCCTTAACGGTGTATTCAAACATGAATTTATTTAAAATGGATAGGAGGTGCATAGAATGACACAAATTAATATGAATGCAATGTTTGATGCTATCGTAGAGTTGTTTTCGGATGAGGCATCCATCGCGGTTTCGAATACGGAGGAATATATTTATTATCGGGCAAGTAAAAGAATCGACCTGAAAATTAAAAAAGGCGATCGCGTTAAGGAGGGGACGATTACATATAAAGCGTTAACCGGAAAACAAAAGATTTCCGAATTTATCGATCGTGATTTATTAGGTGTCCCCTATTACGGTATGGCAGTTCCGCTGATCCATGAAGGGAAACTGGAGGGATGTGTTTCTGCGATTTTCCCTACACTAACGACCGGGAAATCCGTAGTAACGGTAAAATACCATGAGGGGTGGGTTCCGGTTCCTTTCCCAGATGTGATGTATCTGGAAGCAAGTGATCGCAAAACGCATGTGGTTACTGAAAAACTGACCGGCACACATAAATATACGTTAAATGAGTTCGACTTTCTTTTGCCGAAAGATTACTTTGTGCGCTGCCACCGTTCCTTTATAGTTAACGTTAATTATATAAATGAGATTTACCCTGATACACACTCAACATTGGTATTAATTATGAAAAATAGAAACAAAATTACGGTCAGTCAATCATATACCAGTTATTTCCGGAAATTACTTGGCTTCTGAGTGATTAATCTCATGGTTTCAGGCTTAAATATGCATGGTTCGTCCTGATTTTCTTCATTTTCATCCGAAAAATCATTCCTCCTATTTGTCATTTGTTAAAATGGTGTCAACGACAAATAGGTTGGGGGAGCCTTATGGAAAACGCATTCTATCGAATTCAAAACCACAATCTACATGACAAGGTAGTTTCTGCACAAGAAGCTGCTTCCTGGATTAATAATGGAATGACGCTGGGACTAAGCGGGTTTACTCGGGCTGGAGATGCAAAAGCGGTTCCCATGGCGCTCGCTGAGCGCGCCAGAAATGAGAAGATGAAAGTTAATGTATATACCGGTGCTTCTCTGGGATCAGATATTGATAGAATGTTTGCCGAAGTCGGCTTGCTGAATAAGCGTCTTCCTTTTCAAGCGGATCCGACGATGCGAAATAAAATTAACCAAGGTGAATTTTATTTTATAGATCAACATTTATCCAAAACGTCGGAAATGATTCGTGCTCAGGTGCTTGAACCTATTGATTTCGCCATCGTGGAAGCAATTGCAATAACGGAGGATAACATGATTATCCCGTCAACCTCCGTTGGGAATTCAATGGTGTTTGCTCAACATGCGAAGTCCATTGTTGTTGAAATCAACATGGCTCAACCGCGATTATTGGAAGGACTCCATGATTTGTACGAACCTGGTAAACAGGGGGATCGGTCTCCCATTCCGATAACAAAGCCGGATGATCGGATCGGTTCCTTGGGTATTCCTGTAGACATAGGGAAAGTACGAGGAATCGTATTCACCAACCAGAAGGATTCTCCTTCGACTATTACGTCACCCGACATGGAAACGGAAACGATTGCGCAGCATTTAATAGCATTTCTGCGCCGAGAGGTTCAAGTGGGACGTTTGACGAATCGCCTGGCTCCTCTTCAGTCCGGTATCGGAACAGTTTCTAATGCAGTCTTTCACGGTCTGTTACATTCGGAATTTACGGATCTGGAGGTATATTCTGAAGTATTGCAAGACGCCGTATTCGAGCTAATGGATGCAGGGAAAGTTCGCTATGCCTCCTGTTGTTCCATTACGCTTTCGGGCTCGAAGATGGAAGAGGTTTTCCCGAATTTGGAGAGATACCGCGATAAACTCATTCTAAGGCCTCAAGAGGTTTCGAATCACCCGGAGGTTATTCGCCGAATGGGAGTGATTGCGATAAATACGGCGTTGGAATTCGATATTTATGGAAACGTGAACTCTACACATGTATTGGGAACACAAATGATGAATGGCATTGGTGGATCGGGTGATTTTGCACGAAACTCCCGTATTTCCATTTTCGTCACAAAATCGATTGCGAAAGACGGGAAGATCTCAAGTATTGTACCATTTGTTTCTCATGTGGACCATACGGAGCACGATGTGGATGTGGTCGTCACAGAGCAAGGATACGCCGATTTGCGGGGGTTGGCGCCGAGAGAACGTGCGGAGCTAATTATTGCACGCTGTGCACATCCAATGTACCGCACGCAATTAATGGACTACTACAATGAAGCCCTGAAAAAGGGAGGGCAAACCCCTCATGTCTTGGAGAAGGCGCTAGCGTGGCATACGAATTACGAACAGTACGGGACTATGCTTCAAAAAGTTATGCAAGTAAGGTAACACTGCAGTAAATTGTGTTATTTCTCGACCAAAGTTCACTCTCATATGGTAATCAAAAAAACAAGAAAGGGCCGAAAGACTGTCATTAATATTATCCCCTCAAGTAAACAGTAATAAAGAAAGACACTTACTGTTATAACTTGGAAGGGGATTTTTCGTGAAAAAACAACATAGACTATTAAAAACCCAACGGTGAGCTCAACTTATGCAAGTGAGGAGTATTTTTATGGAAATCAACAAAATGGTCATTAAAGGGTTTCAATTTATTCTAAGTGGATCTTTAATCCTACTTGGATTATTTCTGACCTTTTTTATGCTCCGTGAACTTGGCATTATCATTCAATCTTTTTTTAATCCTATTTTAAACGTTCATGATATTTTGCAGGATATATTAGTTTTTTTTCTTTATTTCGCTTTTATTTCCATGGTTTTAAAATATTTCAAAGAGGAATACCATTTCCCTATACGATATCTTCTTTATGTCGGGATTACGGCAACAATTCGATTTATAATAGTAAACCAAGGCAAACCGCAAGAGAATTTATTATTGTCTATTGTCATCTTTGTTCTGTTGGTTAGTTTTTTACTAGAATCCAAATTGCATAAGCATTCAGAAGATTAACGAGGGAGGACATCGACGCTGAGACAAGTATGTAAAAAGCACTTCAAAACTTAATTATGTTTTGAAGTGCCAAATAAAGTTTTGAAGAAAAGTATATTTACTGTTGGGAGACAATAAAGTCTTGAAGTTATATGGCGTTCACTTAGTTTAGTGAATGCTTTTTTATTTATTTAATAATTAGTTAGAAAATTTAGAGATTAGTATTAGGTAAATATTGATGTTGTCGCGACGACCAGTTGGACTGTAGCAATATTCTGATTCGTAAGGGTACGGTGTAAGATCGCTGACTACCGTTGTTTCCTCCTCGGCCTGCAGGTGCAAGTGTTTGACATGCAGGTCGAGCGATACCAGCCGGCTCAATAAATACAGTCTGAACGCTTGCCGTCTCATCCAGCGCGGCACCGCCAACTTAGAAACTGATGTTCTTAACAGCATCACATGCAACCTGCCAGTAGAGCACGACAAAACAAACCATTCCAATTGAACGGTTCACTCGCGTACGCCAAGCAAAACAGATTTCACTATGAAATTGCTAGCTAAGAACGACCTCAGACATTAAAATTTCTCCTTTATATTCCTCTACTGCAAGTATACCCTTATCATATGCGAGTCCAGTCTGGATATCGTGCGAGAAAATAGCAAAAATCCAACTTTCGATGAGATAAAACTTTATTGAGGTCTTTCGAAGTTGAGCAACCGCGTTCAGATGTAGGTTTATTCGCCAACTGCAGCCGCCGAATTTGATCTTTTATATTGATTCCCGATTTACTACAGCTCAAAGATACAGAATTACAACGCTATGAAGTCAAGTTATGGTTCCTGACCAGTGCCGTTATTATCGGAGAACTCAGGATTTAATAAGCTCGTTTTTCCAAAACTCAATTACAGTATGGTCGGATAATTGCATGGAGGCCCATGAGTTTTTACCCTTAAAGCCTAGATTCTCCATGATTTCCACGATGTGATCCACTTTTGAATTATCTACTCTCAGTTCCATGGATAATGCATTTTTTATGATGTAGGAGTATTCATTCATTTCATCAACAGTTGTTTGAAAACTAGTCATTTTTTCTTCCCCTTTCCTAGATATGTTCATTCCCACGGATACTTTGTGACCAAATAGTGAGCGAAATTTTTACTTGCTTCTCTTCTGGTTTTACGCATTTCCGCGCGGTGGCTTGCAGTCTCGTATAGTTTTCGTTCCTCTTCGGTTTCTGGCAGGATTCGGGGTACAGGGATTGGATTGTTGCATTCATCAAGTCCAACGAAGGTTAAAAACGAAGTTGCAGCTATATCCCTTTTTCCAGTGCGCAAATCTTCCGTAATAACTTTGACGAAAACTTCTATGGATGTTTTACCCGTCCAAGTGACGAAGGATTCCAAGGATACATAATCCGTCGGACGGATCGGTTTCAGAAAATCGACGGAGTCCGTGGAAGCCGTCACTGCCGTCACCCGACATAATTTAGAAGCCGTAATAGATGCGATATCGTCGATCAGGGACATGAGCTTACCGCCGAACATCGTGTTGTGGTTATTGACATCCAGCGGAAACACTCTTGAAGTTTTGAAGCATCTAGTCTCTCTAACGTATTTCTGTTCCAACATTGTTCCTCCCCATCCATTTTTATTATAGAATGCCCTCAGGAGGAATATTTAACATATACGATCACCAAAGATCATTTGACATTTGCAACTAAATATCGACAATACATTTATAACCTTAAAAAGGAAGATGCAACTATCAATCTTTCGTACTCACCAGATACGATTTTGAAAGAAGCAATCATTATAAGGGTTCCCGCGGGGATGGACATATGTTGAAGATCGTATAGAAATCAATGTGTCAAAGCCATTTGAAGAAGAAAAACTACATAAATGGGATCCCAGTGTGCCGGTTGGTTGCAACTTTGCTGTATCTCTCATGAGTAGTGATAGCAATTTTCAACTATGATCCTCATAAGTACAATCACGATGATGTAACCAAATGAACTCATTCTTAAATACGTAATTGCTATTGAACAAATCACAAAATCAAAAGTCTACTATCACCGAGGGAATCACAGTCCGAGGCTTGGGAACACGGGTGACTCTATTTTTATTGCTTGTTTTGGGGCGACGGCAGCGGTTTATAGAGCAGCCAGTTCGCTGTGGTCGAAAAGTGTGGGCACTGGTAGAGGTTCTCGGGGTGCATCTAAGCCATTGTCTTAAACAAGCAGTTCGTATCACCGCAAGGAATAAAGGTCATGTTGGATGAGCTTATACTCCATCCGAGTTCTTTTGTAACCAAGATCCGGTCCGAGTGGACCGATGAAGCTGCCGAACGGATTTTCCATAATGAAAAAGAGAAAAGCCAGAATAAGAGCAGACAACAGATTGAATACCGTTTGATTGAGGGAGATGGACGGATTGTTGGATTATATCCTGACCTGACTGGCATGGTCAGCGTCAACGGGCAAACGGCGCCGTATTCCTTCCCATCAACGACCTCGACCGAGTAAAATTTGTGCTCGATGCCATTCAGATGGATGAACCGAGTGATGTGCGGATTGACTTGGACTTGAAGACGTGGAATGGACAACCGAGTTGCATTGTGCCGGAAGAGATACAATAGTATCCTTTTTGGGTTGTTATCGATGAGCGGGGCAAGGAATATCAAGTGGGCGGAAATATCGATGATGAGTTGGGCGAGGGCAAGAGACATTTTAAGCAGACGCTGCTATGGTCGGGGATGGATCAGTTGCCTGACAAACTTACATTAAAGGCAACGACTGTCGTGAAACGTTAATAGTAAGTCCCCGCCAAATGTGAATATGGCAGCCGTTGCAGGAACGGAAGCTGCGGGAACAGAAGGTGCTGAACTTCTTTACAACATCTTCCATAAAAGTGGTATGCTGCACGCTTCTCTCCACAAGGTCCTTGGGAATTCACTCTCCCAAATCTCGACGGGTCTTTGCCCTCACATTCCTTCGTCCTATCTATCCAAGGTGTGGAGTCCGATCAACGTTAACGGAACGGGTCTATGCCCTAAAGCGTAAAAATCTCGGTACTCCGTGCTTTCTTTGTGAGATCCTGCGAATGAGCCAATTTACGTGTCAGGGGGGTTACGATTTACTTTTTATGCTGCTAACGGTAGTTGTGCTTTATCTATGGAGAATGTTTGTCCTTGTTTTGCCATGGCTACAAGCATCCGGGCAAGTTTCCCAATCAGCTTCATCATAGACTGCATTTTCGTCATTCTTTTCACTTCGGTATTGTGCGTATGCATGGCTTGGAACGCTTCATTGAAAGATAACAGGTGAAACACAGTGAAGTACACTTCGTCAATAATTCGGCAGATCCTATCATACTCTTCGATGAGGTGCCGTAGCTCCCATTTGTCTTCTTCAAGGGCAGTAGTGTCTCCCACGCTATGTCTAGCGAGTGATTGAAGTTCCAAGGCCTTGTTTTTGCCTCGCACTCCGCCTGGTCTGGCCATATATTCACCCCAGATCAGTACCATTTGCTCCGGAGTTAGCTGCAATAGGTCAGAAGGGGCTGGAAACCGGCGCAAAGTGGCTAACGAGCGATCGCTAAAAATATCATCAAATGCTTGTCTGTATTCTGGAAATCGGATATCAAGCCAGCGGTGGATTCTATTCTTAGTCCTTCCTGATTTAACCACCCAGTGCTCTCTGTTTGTAACCATAACCCGTATGCGACGAAATGCTTCATCCTTTGGGGAGAAGGGCGTGTAGAACCCACGGCTCACCGCATCGGCGATGACCAGAGCATCTTTTGGATCGTTCTTGGAAGGTGAGTTATCTCTGTTTTCCTTATTGCGTTTTGTTGTCATTGGATTGACAAGAGCCACATCAATACCCCGATCCACCAACCAGTTGGCAATATTGAACCAGTAGTGACCGGTGCTTTCCATTCCCACAACCACGTCATTCATGCTGTGCATCTTCTGTAATTTCCGAATGCTTTGTTCTAAATGCTCATATCCGGCAAGGTCTTCGAAAATAGAATAGGGCGCTTGGTGAGGACAACACCTCGAAAATTAATAGCTTGTGCTGCGTGTTTCTCCTTGGCAATGTCGATGCCTATGACCAGAGTAGTAGTGCTGATTCGTTCTACACGTTGATTTTGAGACTTAATTGGATTAGACTTCATGAT
>NZ_LMSJ01000059.1:10010-273559 GCF_001428105.1 Paenibacillus sp. Soil766
TGAGTTCTGAGGGCTGCAACCCAGTACATACTCATCGTAGCGAGGCGTTCTTTTTTCTGCAAATGCAATCTACTAACACCTACAGGAATGTTAACGGGGAACGATAGTTCCAACCTAAGAGTGGAGGTAATTATGCTGGATTTAAATAAGTCTTTAGAGGAAATCGATGGGGGAAATTGGGGGGATCCTGAGGAGGGAGCCACTGGTTTGATAAGAAAGTGTCTTACATTAAGAAGAAAACCTCTAAAGGACTTTACAAATGATGATCTTACCCGGATGATATTACAAAAATTTTCTCTAAATTACCTTGTCCCTATAGCCATTACAAGATTAGTTGATAACCCGTTGAACTCCGGAAATTATTATACGGGAGATCTCTTATGTTCACTACTAAAGGTTAATCAGGATTTTTGGAAGGATAATTTAGAACTTAAAGAAGAATTCGATTTTATTGTATTTCATTTTCTCCAAGCGTATGAGACAATAATTCCCCTTATAAAGGCTTATCAGGATAAAAACGACTGAAGAAAATACTTCTGGATGGTGGTTTTAGTATTAAACTATCGGGAAACGTTAGTTCAATGAACTGTCTGCTTTTATTTGTGTCAGAAGTACTTCATAACTTAATTGTATTTATGCTTTTTTGAACACCATAACCACTTCAAAACTATATTTGTATTTATATTTTATAAGAAATCCAGCAAACCCTTATGTTTTCTGGATTTCTGCACTTCAAAACTTTAATGTCTTCCGACAACAACTATTGGAAGACATTAAAGTTTTGAAGTAGACATTAAAGTCTTGAATTAAACAATAAAGTCTTGAAGTAGACAATAAAGTTTTGAAGTGCGAAATACAATTTGAAGTAGTAACAAATTATGTTGTTTTGAAATTAAATAGGCGTTCACTCTATTATTGGGTGAACGCCTATTTAATTTTGTGTATGGAGAGAGAAGAGGAAGTCCTCTTTAGTCGTATCCAGCAGTAAGACGGGCAGGAGGGGAGATTAAACTAACGGGCAGTTTTCATCAGCAAGTTGTGTTAAAATATGGAATACATTACAAAGTTAATAGGAGTGGTTGAATGAAATTTGTTTTGATTTTCGGACCACAGGCAGTCGGCAAAATGACCGTTGGACATGCATTAGAAAAAACAACTGAACTGAAGCTTTTTCATAATCACATGACCATTGAGTTGCTTCATCCTTTTTTCGGATTCAGTTCTGAAACATGGAGATTAACAGAATTATTTCGTACAGAAATATTTGAGGCAGTGTCTAAGAGTAATCTATACGGATTGATTTTCACTTATGTGTGGGCATTCAACGAGCAAGAAGATTGGGATTTTGTAAATAAAATTTGTAATATTTTCGAATCAACGGGTGGCGATGTTTATTTTGTAGAACTTGAGGCAGATTTTGAAGAAAGAATTGTGCGTAACAATACTCCTCATAGGCTTGAATATAAGCCAACAAAAAGAAACATTGAGCAGTCAGAACTTAATTTAAAAATCTCTATGGAAAAATACAGATTAAACTCAACAGATGGTGAAATTAACAAGGAGAACTATATAAAAATAAACAACACAAATTTGAGTCCAGAAGAAGTTGCTAATATTATTAAAGTAAAATTCGAATTATAGGGTTCCCAATTGCAGTGTAATGAATTGAACTAACGAGTAACGATAGTTCAAATAAGTGAGTAGTTCGCCGTGGACGGCAGCTGCTCTTTTTGTTATTAAGCGATTGGCCAGGAGAGTTTCAATAAAAATGGAACTTTCTGAAGAAGTTTCGAAATCCTTCTGTTATAATATGGTAAAACTATGCTAGGAAGTGATAGTATGACTTATCCTATTTCTTATGCTGATGAAAATGAGAAAAACTATATACGAAGAAAACTTATCGAGTATAATGCACAACATGTTCCTGATCACTTAAAATCAAGATATGAAGAAATAAACCTGGCGATCAAAGATGATAATGGGAATATTATAGGTGGACTGATTGCAGTTTTGTGCTGGAATTGGATAGAAGTTGATATATTATGGGTAGACTCTGCATTTAGACTCAAAGGCACCGGTACACAACTGTTAAATGAAATAGAAAAAATAGCATCGGAGAAAGACTGTGACTTTATCAAATTAAATACCTTCAGTTTTCAAGCACCAAATTTCTATATAAAGAACGGATATAATCAATATTCGGCTCTTGAAAATGCCCCAGAAGGGGCCAAACACTTCTTCTTCAAAAAGGACATTAATTCAAGTAAGATACTTTAGAATTAAGTTAATATGGAAATGTTAGTTGAACAAAGCAGATCATGTGAAGGTCTGCTTTTTCATTGTAACTGCTGGGGGATCCAATGTTAGCTTCAAATTACGCTAACGGGTAACTATAGTACAATAACAAACAGGGAGCAGCTTGCCGCAGTTGCTCCCTGTTGACATTTTAAACGGGCAGTTTAACGCAGCTAGATTCTGTAGTGCCACTGTTAGGAAAATAGTGGTAATATAGTTTTATTCATTGAGTAATGGGGGCGATAGTGTGGGTTCAAGAATAATGCATTTAATTATTGCAAATAGAATTGCAGCGCGTCTTCACATTTTTTTATAGGTGAACATCAAGACTATTCTAGAAGTGTTGACTATAAGGGATTTTTGAATAAATATAGTTCACAAGCAGAAAGTCTTTATATATTGGGATACTATACACATTTAATTGCTGATGAAATATGGCTGAAAGGTTTTTACCTACCTTGGCTGAGAAACAGAATGGATGCCGATAAAGAAACACATGGTTTATACCATAATGATTTCAGATTATTAAACGGAAAATTACTGGAACACTATGTTTAGAGATGAATTGAGAAAGACGTTATTTTACACTCCAACAATCATTGATTTACAAGAGGTTAAGTCCAAAGATGTCGAAGAGTTTGTTCCTTATGTACTGGGAGATATGGAGTATGGAAAGGAAGTTGTTAATCAGAAACTTAATGTTTTTATGTTTGATCAGATTGTAGGTTACATAGAAACATCAGTTGATATGGGGTTATTAAATTTAAAACAGGCTGCCATCCTACACCGGCTGCACACTGCTCGCGAATGGTTAACCCTTCATCATTAGAGACGGATAGTGTCTCATAAAGTGTAGCGAAGGTCGCTGAACTAACCCAAAGGGGTTCATACAAATTCGTTAGGTGGGGTTTTGACATATGTATAAAATACACTGTAATATTAATTTATAAGTTTTGTTGACGAGTCTATGATTCTACTGTATTTTCATATAGTGTTACACACCATATGTGGACATCCGTTTTTGATAAACGGAAATGTCCTTTTTTTTGTGAATTAAAGTTGGAGGTGAAGGAGGTAGTGGCCTCATATTTTCATGTATTCTGTCCTGAGGGAGTGAACAGTAAATACCGTCTTATCGTATTTGATGATACTAAGGAGGCGTTTATTCCACTAACAGAGTATTTCCATGACCAAGTTAACAGAATTAGTGAGAGCTCAGTGCTAGCTTATTTAAATACTCTGGAACCGTTCTTCTATTGGTTAAAGCACAAGAGTCATTACCAGGCCAAAAAGGTCCAATGGGATGACGATCCAGAAGCTGTTAAGGAAGCAGTTAGGCAATATTTGATAGATCAGATGCACTGTAAAATCCGTGGTCGGGAAGGGCATGAAGGAATTTATCTGACAAGTAAAAGCTCCAAAACAGTGCAACTGTTCTTAGCCGCGATCAAAGGGTTTTATAAGACTATGATCCGCTTGAAGGAGTATTCCCATGTCAATCCACTATTAGATATGGATTTCAAAGATAATATAAATGAGAAGCCAGGGGAAAGATCAAACAGACCAAGGATGCCTCAAGCAGCCGGTACCGAGGAGCCTCTATCTTTTAGAAAACAAACGGATTCTTACTTCAAGGTCATCAACGAAGAATGGGTACCGGAGATTATAGGCGATTGGGACCTACCCTATCGTATTTATCAAGCAGGAGACACCAAAGGTTGGCGGTTGCGAGACGAAGTGGTAACTCGTTTTATGTTTGATACTGGCGCAAGAATATCAGAAATATTAGAACTAACAGTTGGTGACTACCGAAAACGATCAGATCTACATGAATTAGCGGCAATCAATAAAGGTAGCTATAAGCGTAGAATCAAGTTCATTCGTATATCTCCTGAGACATTAAAGCTATTAATTAAGTACGTGAACTCGGAGAGACGTCATTCCGCGAATGTACAAGTAAAGTTCAATGAGTTGCCTGACTCCGAACCACTTTTTATATCTACAAAAGGTACTCCATATAGCTACTCAGCATTCTATTCAAATTGGACCAAAATTACCAAATATGCTGGTATTAAACTGAATCCGCATAAAGCAAGACATTGGTTTGTGACCTCTATGTTGCGTGGGATATATGAACAGTCGGAAACAGCCGCTCAAATTGAAGACAAAAAGAAGCAGCTTATCGAGTATATGAAATGGAGAGATCCCGAGACAATAACGATCTATGAGCATTACTATGATGAGCAAAAGTTTAGAGACTTACATGAAAAGCTTCAGGAGAACTATTTGAAGCGTGAGAAAGAGTACTTAAAATCAGCTAAGACGCGGTCAAAAGTCGAAAAGACACCAGTCACACCATCTTTCGAGTTGGCGAGCTCAGAGGATAAACAAGACTGGCTAAATGAGTTTTATGAAGGAATGGAATAGTAGTGTCAACCGGCGTACAATTTTTACTAGAAGAAACACAAGTCAAAACCTGGGTTTCCCTACTTCACAATAAGATACCAGAAGAGCTGTTACTATTATGTGATCCGAACGGGGATTACTATTGGGACAAAGTTGACGAAAAAAATATCAAGTATTTTGCCCGACAATGTGTAGGACATCCTTGGGCAAATCCTTTTGCTCTAGCATTAATGTGTTTATCAGACCGGAATTTAACGCCGCAATCAATCATGAATATAACCAGTGTCTTGAATGCTCGGTTTCGAGATTTGTTTAATCATTTTAAACTGACATCTATGGAGGATTTCTTACCTTCGCATGTGGAACAGTACGTAACAGGACAAATTCTATCTGGTCATTCCGATCGACAACGGCAATCTATTCTGACAGGTTATAACACTTTTATGTTTAATCTAAAAAAATGGTTGGGAACTAAGTTCAGTGAAGAAAAACAGGTTTCACTCTCCGCATTCATGCTTCCAAACATTCCTTATGACAATCGAGATTTTAGTGCTCGAACTAGGGCAATTACCAATGCGAAAACCAAGCGAAAGGAAGATACCTCAGCTGTAACGCCTTTATTACCGGAAATAAGGGCTGAAGGGCACTTGAGATGGAATCAGGTCTGTAGACTTCGTGAAGCATACCGTAAGGCCATAATGACCGCAAAAGAGCAAAATTTGGAGCTTCCAATTGATTTTTATTATGATGAATCGGAGTATGTTAACGAACGTTGGCATTTCAAACTATGGGATATTTCAAGTTTTGATTATGTCCACGAAGGAAAGAACCGTTACCGAGTTTTTAAAGATGAAGACTGCTTTATGGAATTTATCAAAGCAGAAAAATTAGATGATGGTACGGAAGGAGATGGACCATGGTTCTTAGATATATTAAGGTTAAGGCTATTGGGCCAGTGGTCAACAGAATATACAACTGAGGAGCACCGTGAAAGGGTTGAGAACTACCTTAATCAGTGGGGATACGAGATCGGAGAGGACGGAAAGACAAATGCTCCTTTTTTACCACGTAACCCTGGGCTTCTAATGCAAGGTTTTAATGTAACGCGGAAACAAAGATTATCCAATAAACTGCTAATCAACATCGAACCAATCTATGTGGCATGTATGTTTGCACGATTTGCGTTAGATATCATAACATCGTCTGGGGCTAGAATAAACGAACTGCTGCAAATTAGTTATGATAAGGACTGCTGTGTGGTAACAGTTGATAAAAGTGTTAGTCCCCCTAGAAAAAACTATATATTCCGACTTACTCCTAAAGGTAGGGAAGAACCGGAGAACTATTATTTGCCTGAAGAAGTCTTCAAGTTTATGACGGAAATACTGAAAATGCTTAAGGAATCGTACAAGACTGAAACTGTTCCAGAGGTACAGTATGATGTCGATAGCAGAAGACATTGTGAAAACGCTGCTCCATCAGAAGGATATTGAAGTGACTTCTTACTACTCAGCTCCCACAACACAACAAGTTTCAGCATCAATAAATTCTCTTCATGAAAACTGGATCTCATATGTTGATATTCAAAAGGGGATTATCCGAGGACCAGAAGAGCTTAAAGAGATATATGATGATTACCGCGAGAAGGTTGGCACCATGTCGAAGGTTGTGGGTGGCATATGCACAATTGACTCGGTATGTCCAACTAAAATGGCTTGTGTGGGATGTGGTGCAAAAGTGCCTCGTCCAGAGTTTAGAGAAGAAATTACAGCCTTTTATAATTGGGCAGATGAAAGTGAAAAAAGATTCGAAAAACTGGGGTTACCGCTTGAAGCAAAGAAAATGAAGATCGCAAAAAATAGAGCTAAGCACGAGCTTAAGGAGATCCAGTTAATCGAAAAATCTCAAAAGGATGAGACATATGCGCCGGAAATTCGTATCTCCTCAAACAAATGAATTGGAATGGCTTCAAGAATCGTATGACAAGAAGAAAAATCGTTCCTTGGAACTTGGAGTAAAGGCCATCGACAGTCTTACTAATGAAGGTAAGTCTGTTTCTTACAGAACAGTTTCGGATAAATCGAAAGAAATTGATCCGGATGGAAAAGGTATACACCAAAATACTATTCGAAAGAACAAGGAACTTCACAATCATTTTCTAAAACATAGTACTACAAAGGTTTATAAACCATTGAAAAGGTCCCACAAGCCCTTAAATGATGATCTAAGGGCATTCAAGCATATAAAGCAGGATCGTGACGTAGATCGAGTCAGACAGCGTTATATGCAGCTAACGAAACCAGAATTGGTTGATTTGTTAGTACGTATGGAACAATACATTGCTCATCAAAATCAGACATGGTTAAAAAGTGAATTTGAAAAATTTAAATAATAAAAGGCTTAAGCCCTAATCTTAGGGCTTTTTGTCTGTTCAAAAACTCATTTAGTAAATGTGACAAAGGAACTTTTTGACAGTTGATATTTGATATGCTAAAGTGATTTGTAATAAGTGTTACATTATTACAGAAAGGTGTTAATGATGAGCAAAAAATCAAAAAAAAGCATCGTAATTTCAGTAAGGCTTGATGAAACCACATTGGCAGCAGTAGATTTATTAGTTAATTCAGGGCTTGCGCAGAGCCGCTCTGAAGCAGCTTCTCAGTTCATTAGCATTGGAGTACAGTCTTCAGAGGATTTGATTTTAAAAGCCAAAACACTTGAAGAAAACGTTCGTGTATTAAAAAAAGAAATGCTAGAAGCCGTTAAAAACAAAAGTCTTGATAAAGTCTTGCATTTGCTTGAAGTTGATGAAAAACTCAAGGATGCAAAGACCGAAGACGGCCAGACGGCTATTTTAATGGCTGCCTATTATCATGCTAATGAGATTAAAGAATTGCTCCTACAAAAAGGTGCGGAACTTAACTTATATGAGGCTGCCTCAGTGGGAGATGTGGCTAGAGTTCAAGAGATCATTACTTCATCACCAAATTTAATCAATAGTCACAGTTTTGACGGATATACCCCTTTAGGGCTTGCTGCACACTTCGGCAATGAGGATATTGTTACTTATTTGTTGGATTCTACATGGACTGACATAAACCTGAAGAGTAAAGATGGAAAGTTGAATAATACTCCTTTGCATGCTTCCATTGCAGGTAATCATATTCACATAGTTCGACTACTACTAAAACATGGCGCTGATGTTAACGCTCAATGTGAAGGTGAAATGCGACAAGGTTTTACACCACTACATGTCGCAGTACATTTTAATAGGTTAGAGCTAGTTAAAATATTGCTTGAGAGTGGGGCAGATATGCAAATTCATAACAGTAATTCATTAACCCCGTTCGAATATGCTATTGAACGAGGAAACAACGAAATAGCAGATACCATTACTCATACAAAATGAGAATAGGAAGTGAACTACCTTGAGGCTACCTGTAATTAATCAAGAACTTGCTGAAAAAATCCAACAGTCTGAAATCGATTATTTATTCTCAAGAATCAATTCAATTCGCGAACGGGAGGGGAATCCAGAGGGGGTTGAGATAGTTAATTTCGGCCGAACAACAGCTTATTATATAAAAACAATGCCTTGGGGCATATTTAATTCAGTAAAAGGCATCTCTGATGACGAAATTGACAAGCTAGGGGATATCACTCAGTTTTACCAAACAAAAGATAGAACATTTCAGATTGATGTGAATCCTATTCATTGTAGCTCCAAGCTTTTTGAAAGTTTATCCAAGCATGGTTTTTATCAAAGTTGTTATCATTCAGTTCTTTATGGGCTACCTACAGTAGAACAGCCTAAACTACCGTCCAATATGAGGATTGTGGAAATCGATACCGAAACAGAGTTTGACTCTTATGCTGAGATACATTGTCTTGGTTCTGGTATGTCACTATCCGATAAACATCACTTTATAAAAAACAATATAGGTTTGTTGAATAGACCTGGGTGGAAGCTATTTTTGGGGTACTTGAATGACATCCCGGCCGGAGTGGCTGTAATGCACATAAGCAACAACATTGCGTCATGCACATTAGCTGCTACAACTCCTCAATATAGAAAACGTGGATTACAAACTGCGCTCTTACATAGAAGGATGTACGAAGCATACAAAGCTGATTGTAAACTTGTAGTAGCACAGGCGAGTTTCGGGTCATCGAGCCAAAACAATATGGAACGAGTAGGTTTTCAAATGGCTTGGACACGATCTATCTGGGTGCCACACAAAAATAATTCTGAGAGGGGAATGTAATATGTCTGAAAGTTTGAATGCAGAATTAGTAAAGGATTTTGTATACCATGCGCATGCTGATTTGGAAAAGATAAAGGAATTACTCGAAAAAGATCCTGGACTTTTAAATGCATCATGGAACTGGGGAAATGGTGATTGGGAGACAGCATTAGGAGCTGCTGCACACATGGGTAAACGTGATATCGCACTGTTTTTATTGGAAAAGGGTGCTAGAATCGACATATTCGCAGCTGCAATGCTTGGTAAACTTGAAATCGTAAAAGCAATTATTGAAGATGACCCTGAGAAGATTCACATAGGCCCACATACGATTCCACTAATAGCTCACGCAAAAGCTGGCGGTGAGGAATCATTACAAGTCGTTCGTTTTCTTGAAACCTTTCAGCGATAATAAGTAACACACTCAAAGAACCACTCAAAGAACATTGACACTATATAAGAACAATTGATCTATAAAGGGATATATTGATTTACAGACATATGTATAAAATACGGATTTTGCGAATATGTATCATTTGATTTGAAATCAATCGGAAAATTTCCTACAAGCGCCTTGCAATAGTAGTAGTCGTCTTACCAGTTCCGGATTTTCCTTTGAAAATCATATGAAGTGTGTTTGCGCATTTGTTTTTAAACCGATTTGAAATCAATCGGAAAATTTCCTACATTTCCTACAAGCCCTTGCAATAGTCGTCTTACCCAGTTCCGGATTTTCCTTTGAAAATCATATGAAGTGTGTTTGCGCATTTGTTTTTAAACCAATCTTTTCACGTTCGTTCTATATTCATTCTTAGTTGTGCCTCTAAACCTATTATTCCGTTCATTTCAGAACCTAAATCAAATCCTGTCACAGCAGATACCTGCGTTGTTCCTGCTAGTACATTTCTAGCATGTTTTAAATCTTTTAGTTGACGTTTCCAAATCAAGCAATCCTCTATGGTTGATTTCCCCAACAAATATAACATCTAAAGTTTTAAAAGGTTAATCGTTTTTTAGGGATACGAATGTTTCTTAAGTTTGCATTTTCTACGCTTGCACTTGGTTTCAAATTGAATTTCAAATGTGCCTTTCCTATATTTCCAACTTTCTATTACTTCTTCAATGACCTTGGAATCATTAAAAACTTCAGAGAGTTTAGACCGAAGCTCTGTTTGAGTAATGCTAATTTATTGAATATTACTATCAATTATTATAGAGTTTTGGACTTATAATTGTCATTCCTCTTTCCGCCCCGTCGAAGCAAGTCCTGCAATTACATATGCATGCTCGCACCACAGTTCATTTTTACGATATCAAAAAGTTAATACGATTAAGTATTCCCCCCCATTCCCCTCGGCAATGAATAAACTGTAACAATTTTACAAATCATATTGGCAACAAACTGGATATAGAGGGTCTAAAAAATGAATAACTTCCGTAACAAATATAAAAACCGTTATTATCTAGCTAATGTTACAACGTTCGGTACAATCCAACTTCATCAACGAAATCCCTTGATTATCGCTTTATGGTCTGTTGCGTTCCCTGGCTTCGGTCACATCTTACTACACAAATTTCTCACTGGCTTTGCACTGTTTTTTTGGGAATTTTATATCAACCAATTAACCCAACTTAACACAGCCATGATGCTTTCGTTTAACGGCAATATCGTCCAAGCCAAGGCTGTACTAAACGAAAAATACATATACCTCTATATACCTGTTTATTTATTTTCCATTTGGGACAGCTACCGAACAACTATCGATGAAAATAAGGTCCACTTGCTGGCGAAAAGGGAAAAGGCTAAATTCCCAATTTTCTCGGTGAACGCTTTCGAAATGAACTTTATAGACAAGAAACAGCCATGGATTGCCTTGGTTTGGTCGATGACAATCCCAAGTCTTGGACAACTGTATATACATCGGATCTTTGCAGCTGCTTTAACGCTTGTAATGACGATGTTTATTGTCATCCATTCCAACATGATTGAAGGCTTTCATTACTTTTTGCTAGGAAACTTCCCTAAATCAAGGGAAGTTATAGGAGCTCAGTGTTTCCTTTACTTCCCTTCTATTTATTTCTTTGGTATGTATGATTCTTACTCCAATGCCGTAGAGTTAAGCAAACTATTTGACCATGAACAAACCGATTTTTTGAAAAGAGAACATCAATCGCAAGACTTTGTTTTACATAAAGGAGAAAAAATCTGATGGGTCTGTGTATCCAATTCTTTTCTACTTTTCAACATTCACACTATGTAGAACTTGCTATAAGTAAACTAAAAGAGCATGAGGTCGACAATATCTATGCTGTTCCACTTGACAATCGTTCAGTGGACATGAAACTTGTTGATTCCATGAACGCTACAGATGGAAGCTCGTTAGCCGATATTGGACTTATACTTGCAATGATGGGCGCAACCATTGGAGCGGCAAGGGGATTTGTTCTCGACTGGGGGCCAATTTTTTGGGGGCTAATTGGAGCTGTTGGCGGCTTTACTATTGGTTTTGTCTACGATATTACAAGTACCCTAATAAAAAGAAAAAAGAACCGAACTGCAAAGATAAAACTAGGTGAGATTATATTAATTGTCCAATGTACCAATGAACAATCCCAGTTTGTGGAGCAAACGCTGTGGAAAAGTTTAGCACTAGGCGTAGCCAAAACCCAAATGCAAACAACTCGACTAGAGTCAGATTCATGATACAAAGGTCGTCAAACAACCTCACTTCAGATGAAGTAAGGTTGTTTGTTAAGGCTACTAAGTTAGTTTATTAACCACCAGAATTTATATTTGCATCATCAATTCCGTTATTGCTGCTGCTTTTGTTATTATTACTTGGCTTTTGGTTTTTTTGCTTTGCTGATTTTATGCTCTTTTTCTGATTCGTCATGACTTTAGCCCACCCATCTTAAGTTATTTGTAACTAGTCGCTATCGTTATCATTATTGAAAATTTCATCCAGCTCTGAAATATGTTCGTTTGCGGCTGCCTGGATATCTTGATCGACTTCATTACTCCCTTGAATTTGTTCTGCAGCTTCGGCTTGATTGTTCAGTTGCTCAACAATTTGACCAGCGCCATGTGCGCCTTGATGTCCTCGACTCGATGTCATCGTAGTTGTACCCTCCCTTTTCGGTAAATGGACTTCCAGCTATATTATGGCGCTATCTTCCACCCTTATTCACGAATTGTAAACTTAATTATGTACGAACTTTACCCTCTGATGTTATATGGATCGCCGGTTTTTTGATTCCCGTGATTCCCGTTCTTCCGCATTGTGAAAATATTGATTTTTTCTAAAATCAAGACAAATACTATTGTAAAAGCTATGTATGCTGAATTAACAAACACCAAATGATGAACAAGAGAGGTTATAATGAATCCAGTCATTTTAGTGCGTTTATTTGTTGCTGTACC
Source organism: Paenibacillus sp. Soil766 (assembly GCF_001428105.1). Classification (GTDB taxonomy): domain Bacteria; phylum Bacillota; class Bacilli; order Paenibacillales; family NBRC-103111; genus Paenibacillus_E. Next base: position 22,377 of record NZ_LMSJ01000059.1, read on the forward strand.
AATCCCTCCCGAAATTAAGCATGTTTTCGCCAGCTGGATTGATCAAATCAAGCCACATCTGTCTTTTCGTAAATGGGTCCATCCTGAGGATCTACATATTACGCTACAGTTTCTCGGAGATACACCGTCAGGAAGTGTTTCTCACATTAATCAAGTTCTGAATGATATTCTAACAATATCTAATCCGCTCTCTCTTCGTGTGGATTCCCTCGGCATTTTCGGGAGATCAACCCAGCCTTCTGTACTGTGGGTCGGTGTCGGCGGCGACGTAGAGGGGCTTCACAACTTACAGAGACGGGTAGCCGACGCACTTACGCCGCTTGGCTTTTCTCCTGAGGAACGTAATTATCACCCGCATTTAACTATTGCACGCAATTACATTGGCAAGACTCCATTTGATCGTAATATGCTTAGTACAATTACAAAACCTAATTCTTCTTTACAAGACCTTCTTTCGTGGAAATCAAATGAAATTATGCTTTATCGGAGTCATTTGAACAAACGACCAATGTATGAAGCAATTTCTATCGGTTCTTTTTAAATAAGTTTGTAGGTGTAGAGCTAACATTCAATAACCAAATTTTCACAGGATAAAAGCAGGCTGAATCCTAATAATAACGAAGGCTTCTAAGGCCAAGATATTTATTTTAGGAGGGACTATATCAATGAATCAATTCGAACATCAAAACCTAAACAATGCTTCTCATTCACCCTATTCAAACCGATACGCTAATTCTACTACTACGCAAGACCCTGTCATTTCTCATTATGGAGGTTACCAGGCTCAAAATCGGGAGCAGGTTGGACAGTCCTACCTTCATTCCAATATGAATGCTTACTCTCAAAACGCTTCACAGCCGGTCATTTCACACTTTGGGGGCTACCAGGCACAGAATTCCCAGTACAGTATGCAACAACCTAGTCATGCAGCCCAAATGAATGTTTACTCACAAAGTGCTTCGCAGCCAGTCATTTCTCACTATGGAGGCTACCAAGCACAGAATTCCCAATACAACATGCAGCCTAGCCATGCATCCCAATCATATGCTTATTCACAAAGCAATGCACAGCCAGTCATTTCACATTACGGCGGCTATCAAGCACAGAATTCTCAGCAAACTATGCAGCCTAACCATGCATCCCAAATAAATGCATACACTCAAAACACCTCACAACCAGTCATCTCTCATTACGGTGGCTACCAAGCACAGAATTCTATGTATCCTAACCATTCATCCCAAAATGCTTACGCTCAAAACGCCTCACAGCCGGTCATTTCTCATTACGGCGGCTATCAGGCACAGAATTCCCAGCACAGCGGATATCTACAACAAGGATCTAAACAATCATCACAACCAGTCATCGCGCATTACGGGTATACCAGTAACTAATTTAGTCAAATAAGTAAATGAGGACTTCACCTCTAGTGTTTAGGGAGTTGAAGTCCTCTATTATTATGCATTCTCGCGCTTCAGCCAGCCATTAATGGGTATGTGCTCCGCCAATTAGGCTAGGGTTTCAAAATAATTTTAATAGCCTGATCCTCCTTCTTATCAAAAATATGATATCCATGCTCCGCATCATCCAACTTCAAACGATGGCTAATGATATCGGTTGGATCAAATATACCTGCTTTGATTTGACGATATAATTCAGCCATATAGTGAATAACTGGAGCTTGACCCATCTTCAGCGTAATGTTGCGACTAAACAAATCACCAAAAGGGAAGGCATTATAATTCATACCATAAGCTCCAGTTACCTGAATCGTGCCGCCTTTGCGCACCAGTTTAGTAGCCATTCGGAATGCCCCAAGTCCACCACCTTGAATCTTAAGCATCGTTTCTATTTTCTCCACAAAGGTCTTCTCAGAATCCAGTCCTACAGCATCGATGACCACATCCGCTCCACCACCTGTAAGCTCAGCTAAATATTGAAGGAGATCATCTTGTTTTTTAAAATTAAAAACCTCAACATGATTCGTTTTACGCGCATGCTCCAAACGATAATCAACATGATCAATCGCAATAACACGCTTTGCACCTTTTAACCAAGCAAATTTCTGTGTCAGCAATCCCACAGGACCACAGCCCAGAATAATGACGGTATCACCAGCCTTGACACCTGCATGATCCACACTCCAATAGGCAGTAGGAATAATATCAGAGAGAAATAAGATTTTCTCATCCTCCATTTCAGCATCCTCAGGCACTTTAAAAGGGATGAAGTTTCCATAAGGAACTCGCAGCAATTCAGCTTGCCCACCTGCATATCCGCCAAAGGTATCTGAATAGCCGAAATACCCGCCTGTATCTCCATGTAAAAAATCATTTGAATTATCACACTGGCTCTCTAATTGATGGGTACAGTACCAACATTGACCACATGCGATATTAAAAGGAAGGATAACGCGATCTCCCTTTTTCACCTTAGTTACTTCTGTTCCAATCTCCTCCACGATTCCCATAGGCTCATGACCAATAATAAAGTCGTCTCGCATATTTGGTATTTCTCCATTATAGAGGTGAAGATCCGAACCACATATGCTAGTGGTCGTGATACGAACCAGAATATCATCCGATTTTTGCAATTTGGCATCAGGCACTTCTTTAACTTTCACATTCCGAATTCCTTGATAGGTTAACGCTTTCATTGTATCATTCCTTTCTCAACTGTCATTATTCTTCTCACCTGCTCCCATTATTATCATGCTGAATCCATGTGTCATATTCTTGACAATAAAAATGACAAGAGTATGATCCGATGAAATAAAAAAAACCGCCATTTAGGCGGATATTCATCAGACTATATTCTTGTCACCCTCACCCGACATTTACTTTAAACTCGTTGCCATAAGGATCGGGCGATCCTTGCAAACAGCAGTGCTTGCGTCCAGCGGTTACTGACCTCGATCTGATTGTCATGAAGGTCGCTCACAGTAATTGCATATGGTGGTGGCCCCAGCTCGCATACAAACGGAAGCACATCTCCTTCCTGTGCCGCTTGACGCCAACTGCGCATACCTCCGAGCCACCAACGTTGAAAGTGCTGCAACATGGGGTGTTCGCACTCTCGTTCTGCGATCCCTCCTTCATCCGAGCCTCCAAACATGGGCACGTCGATCTGCACTTGCTCCCCGTTTGATACACGAGCGTGGATGCTCTTCGTCCGTGGGAGCAGTGCCTGTAGCAGTTCTTCTGCCTCATCTGAGACGGTACGCATTTCCCCGGCAACGACGTAATGTGAGAAGTCAATTGTCAGCTCAAGATCCGGCACATTGTGAACATACTCTACCGTTCGCAGCAGATCCTGTGTAATCGTGCCGCGGTGCGTTTCGATATATGATGGTATGCCTGCAGAACGCGACAGTTCCGTCATTCCCGCAAGCAATTGCCTAGCTTGTTCTCCGACTAGAAACGGCCTCATCACCTGTACATTGACAAAATCGACTCTTCCGAACGCTTTTGCCTTGTTAAGAAATACGTCCAGTTCCTCCACCGTTTTGGGATACGCATTTACGCTGTATGAAAGATTGTATTGATCCAGCAACCGGTGCCATCGTTCGGCCTCATTACCCTCCGGAAGCATGCCGTTAATGCCGTCGTAACCCGCCTCTGCGATGCGCCGCACCTTCTCTTCCATGCTCCATTCGTCACTAGCGCCGTCTTGATCTCCCAATCCGTTCATCCCCCACCAGGACATTAGCACCTCGAGCCGTGGTTCACGTACACGATGCTTCATTAAAATACCCTCCCCTATTTCTGCTAAAGGTGTAATTATTCACATCCTCATTATACATTTAACACAAGAAAAATAAGAGAAAGTATCTTGCTGTTAATTCATACAATCCTGCTATAACTCATAATCGAAACAGCCTTATTAGCAACCTGTTTGAATCGATTTTGATATTCTTCCGCGATTGGCCTTGGAATTGAAGGGTTATTAACTGATCTCGAATGCTTCCGGTATTGGTTTTCTATGAAATGCTCTGATATCTTGAAGCGGAGGGAGCCCGAAGAGCCTGCGATATTCCCGGTTGAATTGAGCTGGACTCTCGTATCCGACTTCCAGTGCGGCGGCTGTCGCGTTAGCGGAGCCATTCAACATGAGGCGTCTCGCTTCCTGGAGGCGGAGCTGCTTCTGATATTGCAGTGGAGCCATCGTCGTGACAGCTTTGAATTTATGATGAAGTCCTGAGACACTCATTTTGGACGATCTCGCCACCTCTTCGATTGACAAGGTTCTGTTGTAATTTTCCTTTATCCATTCAATGGCTCTACCGATCCCCTCATTCTGCTGGTTCATGAAGACACGTTGGACAAACAAGTGTCCATATTCTCCCGTAAGTAAGCGGAAAATCATCTCGCGTTTGATCAGCGAAGACAAAAAGCGTATTTCTGTCTCTGACTTGCCCCGCAGCTCCAACAGCCGGAGGAATAATTGCAGCAAGTGCTCATCAGATTTACCTACGTAGGCTCCAGGACCCAGCTTACGATCGAGCGGCATCACGCTGATACCGGTATCCGTCATGACAGAAGCAATTTCTTCCGCTGTTACATCGATTCGTAAGCCGATATACGGCGTTTGCCGCGTAGCACCGACGACTTGACCGGAGGCCGGTATATCAATCAACGAAACCAAATAGTCACCCGCGGTGTAATAAATCGTGTCCTGACCGAGATGAAGCTTCTTGGACCCTTGTAGAATTAGGCAAAATGAGGGCGTGAGAACTCCAGGTATGATCGCTGTCGGCCGGTTACGCCGAAGCAGCGAAAAAAAGGGTATCGACGTCTCCGTACGCCCCTCTGCAAGATTAAGAGATTCCACCGCATTCAATAATTGATCCAGTTTTGTCTGCATGGGAACGTTCCTCCATTCCTATTTTCCTCTCCTATTATACGCCGTGCTTCGAAGAGCGCCAACCTGTTTATCGAACAATAAGAATTTAACTTTGCAGTATTGAGCAACTTTTTAGCAGAAACGAGCTACTTCCTGATGCGAATTCGCATCATAATAACGTTATAACATGAAAGGGAGGTTATCCTCTTGAATGAACATTCGAAACGAATTATTTTGGCGATGATCGTCGCCTGCCAGCTTATGATGGTGCTCGACGCTTCCGTCTTGGTTACCGCGTTACCCGAAATCGGCCGCACCCTCCATCTATCGACGGCCGCTTTGACTTGGGTGCAGAACGCTTATATCTTGGCGTTCGGAGGGTTCTTGCTGTTAGGAGCACGCGCGGGAGACATCCTGGGAAGGAGAAAAACATTCAGCGCGGGGATCGCCTTGTTTTCGCTAGCCTCCATACTGGCCGGCTTGGCGCCGACTGCATCGCTTCTGCTCGTGGCACGCGCTATGCAAGGATTGGCGGCAGCGATCGCCACGCCGTCTGCACTCGCCTTGTTATCTGTCAGCTTCTCTGGAACCAAGGAACGCTCGAAAGCGATCGCCGTCTACAGCGCCGTAGCAGGAGCAGGCGGCAGCGTCGGACTAATCGTCGGCGGTTTGTTGACGGATCTGATCTCTTGGCGCGCCGGGATGTTCCTCAACGTGCCGGTCGGTGTCGCTCTGCTTCTTATGGTGCCTCGCTATATGCAGGAGACGGAGTCGAAAGCGGGACGATTGGATATCATGGGAGCCATGACGTCGGTGATCGGCATGACAGCGTTGGCATTCGGCTTTGTTCAAGCCGCGTCTGGCAGATGGTTAACGCCGGAAGTATGGGGTTCGCTTGCTCTCGGAGGTGTCTCTCTAGCGGCTTTCGTGTGGATTGAAGCACGAGCGAAAGAGCCGATAACACCTCTTCGCCTGTTCGCAAGCCGAACGCGATCCGGGGCGTACTTGGGTAGGCTGTTTCTCTTGTGTGGAAATTATCCGATCTTTTTCTTCGTTCCGCAATTTTTACAGAACGTCCTTCATTTCAATTCTTTGCAGGCCGGACTCGCGATCATGCCGTTCACGGCTGTTCAGTTTGGGATGATGTATGCCATGCCTTCGCTCGTAGCCCGATTCGGGAACGCGAAAGTACTGATCGCCGGATTGATAATCGCGATCACTGGAACAAGCTGGCTGAGCCTCATTACAGCTGATTCTAGCTATCTCTCTCATTTGTTTTTACCGTTACTCGTCATGGGTTGCGGCGCGGGGATGATCTTCCAGCCCTTCACAACGTTAGGATTGTCCGGCGTTGAGGCCAAAGATGCAGGAGCGGCGTCGGGGCTCGTCAACGTTGCTCATCAGACAGGCGCGTCGCTCGGGCTCGCGGTTCTGATCTCTGTCTTCGAAGCGGTGAACCGGCAGGCGGTTCCTTCGAATATATCTTTTGCCCATGCAATCTCCGTCTCGCTTGTGGGTTCTGCCGTTTTCCTAACAGCTTCTCTCCTGGCTGTCTTGATCCTACTGCTGCCGGCAGACAGAGCGCAGCGCGTCGTCGCAACCGGAACGCAGAACGCGTCCTGATACTTTCATTTTCCATCTCCCATCGGAATAGAAGATTAGTGACTGCTCCATCTTCATTTGAGTTACGGCATGTTGGAGTTCTTCAACGCAACCAGGGAGCAGATGCCACATGGCATCTGCTCCCTGGTTAATACATTATTGCTCAACGGAACGGAATACTTCTACATTACTTAGTATTAATTGACTTGAATATTCAATAGCCTAGTTTTCGTGACCATTCCCGCACTCTCAAGAGTCCTTTTCGAAGCCTCGTTATAGTACCAACATCCACTTACAGGCATAACGCCTTGCTCTTTACACCATTTTCTCAATTGTATGATAATAAACCTCCCAATTCCTTGCTTTCTATATGCTTCATTAGTAAACATACCAATGCTTGCTAATCCTTTTATCATGTTAGACTTTTCAACTATACCGATTCCAAGCATCACAGAGTCTCTATAGTAAGTGAAGAGTTCTCCATTTGCAATCCGTCGTTCGTATTGGTCAAGGAAATCTCCACAGGTTTGTTGTATTTGTATCAGATCTTCCAAATTGGCAGCGCGAAATGATTCATCATTGGAAAGATTACTCTCTACTATTCCTGCTAGGTTGTCTTGGAAAAAGTAAGCTTGTTTATTGATCGTAAAGTCCTTATCTACCGCTAAGCTTATAAAAAGTTCATCACAGGTCGGAACGAATAGAGAGTTCACTGAATAACTATCAAGCACTTGGCTAAACATCCTCTGTGAGGACATTTGGTATGCGCGACTGATATAAAATTGAGTTAGAAGATCGTTGTTGTGAATAGCGAAGTAACCCACGATTATGAATCCTTCTTGGATTTTGTAGAAAGTCGATGCTAGAATATGTTCCTCTAAGAAAGAATCAAATGGTGAAGATAAGCTTTCGATGTATTCATCAATAAGATATTGAATTTCATTGATTAGACACTTTTTTGTAATCATCCAAACCATCCTTTCAAGAATTACGTTACGATACATAATTCCATAGTAAACGATGGCAATCATTAACTGAAGGGAAAGTATTCGTTTAACTAACCTCATCGGTTCCGTGTTTTAATAACTAGATAAATTCTTTAAAATCCTGAATCGATCGTGCTAATTCCCTCCATCTACCAGGAATTCCCTCCCTTTGATCACAATAGATATACTGTAAATAACGTGATAACTGCGTGACTTCTTGTTCCACTAATACCTCGCGTATCTCAGAAGGCTTTGTCGGCACATCATTTCTCCGTACAAGTTCAAATTGGTCTAAAGTAACAAACATTTGCAAACTTTTCTTATAAGCACAACGATTGGGGTATCGTGGTGAGCTTCCCGAATCATACTTAGACAACTTAACCGTGTCATAGAAATCAGAGAGCAATGCATGCGCATCTAATTGAAGGATTACAAAATCTTCATCTGGTTCTCTTCTCGCATACATCTCCAACATTTTTTGACAATCTCTCTGTGTCGGCCAAAAAAATACGTGCTGATCTAGATAACTATGGAATTGTTGATGAGTTATAGATGCATCCATCACTTGATCAGTAATTCTTAGATGCGCATTGGCTATAAACACATGACCGTCTAGATGAATCTCTCGACTCACTGACCGTCTCTCATTCGATAACGTAGGATCAACTTTATGACATGCATACAAAGCATCGAGATGCGCAACGGAGGGCAGATTCCTTACTCTTGTAAAATGAAAAAATGACTTTCTTTTACTACTGTTTGTTATTACATCTACGATTTCATTTCTCATATGGATGTGATTTCATCCTTTTTAATCGTTTGGATATAAGAAAGCACCAGATCAATAAATCCACTAGCTGCTTGCCCCAAATACCTATCTTTATGGTATACAATCACTACTTCACGACAGAGTTTAGGGTTAATGATTGGAATCATAACCAAATCCTCATAGTGATACATGTCAATTAATGTTTTTGAAAGAACAGTTGCCCCAATCCCAGATCGTACTAATGTAAATAAAGAATCTATCGTCGTCGTTTCAATAAAAGGTTTTAATTCGAGCCCTGCAATTTGGCATGTGGAATCAATCAGTTGCCTGCATCTATGTGTCTCAGGAAACATCACAATCGGGGTAGTTACTAATTCTTCAAAATCAATTATCGTATGACTAGCCAATGGATGATTGGCAGTAGTCACGAAATAGAAGGATTCACTGTAGAGAGGCTTAATCGCTAATTTATCATGTTCTACAGGTAGAATGGAGATGGCAAAGTCAAGTTCATTATGCAGAACCCGTTCAACGACATCTTCATTAGCAATCAACTTGATGTGAATATTCGGATATTGGCGATGATAATTGATTAATTGGGATGAAATCAGTTCATTTAATTCACCTGGCAAAGCGCCAATCGAGAGCGTACCTCGTTCTACTTTCTGCAGCTCTTGAATTTGTTCGCGTGCGCTAGTTAGGGATCCAATAGCTATATGGGATTGCTGGTACAAAATCATACCGGCTTCTGTGATCATCGTCTTCTTCCCGATTCGGTCAAATATTCGAACACCCAGCTCGTTCTCAAGTGCCTTGATTTGATGACTTAATGTTGGCTGAGTAATCCCAAGCTTTTCAGCTGCTCGAGTGAAATGAAGTTCTTCACACGTCGTCATGAAATATTCTAATTGTCTCAATTCCATGCTCTCATTCACCTCTTGATTTATGCCTCAGACATACTATTTCCTCAAATAGCTTTGGTTGTATCATTAGTTTCGGCAAGTGTACTCATACTAACCCTTCAGCAATTTGCCGTTAAATAGCATGTTCAGCGTTCGAATAAACAGTACGATCAGAACGATACTAAGCAAAGCTAGAATGGCCGCGGCGATGTCAATTAACAACCAAGAATGTACGAACATCGCATACTTCAATGCAGCATTACTAAGCGCAGCTATTGGGAAACTTACAGCCCACCAAGAAGCTCCGAATGGTACAGACTTTTTGAATACTTTAAAGAACATGACGACGAATAAAAATAGGCCAAAGTAAAACAACACAGCTGCAAACCCATCAATTCATTGCATAACATTCGTATAGCCAAGAAACCAACCTCAAATGGTGCTGTCATGATCATCAAAGAAGGTACTAATCCAGCTGGCATTGGTTCCTATGAATCAATCTGGATGCGATCATAATGAAGAAAAGTAAAGCAACAATGCCACCGATCGCTAAGCACATCAGATTGATTTCATACGCCCAAGTAAATGGTATCGTTCCACCAGCGACGGCCACATCAAGTGTAGCCACACCAGGAATAAGTAATGGTGGAACTGTATGTCCAGGTTCTTGATTCCCATTTAACAATCGTGAAACGAAAACAAAACTGAGCATTAACGTGGTCACCGTGCCGATGATCCAAGTAATTTGACCTACGACTTGACTGTAAGTACCTATCACGGAAGAAACTAATAGAATCGAAATCGTGATTGTACCGAAAAAATTTCCTACTATAGGATGCCTAAATTCACTTGCTACTATCTGTGGGTAACGAACCCACTTACATATATAACCTATACTTAACGCGATAAACATTAGAATTGCAACAATACCAATCATATCCGCAATGACAGGGGAAGTACCAAACAGCTTGCTCGCTTGTCCCCAAGCCGATGATAAACCCGAAATACCCATAACTGACGCGAATAAATTTACTGGCAAGAACTGTATGGAACCGAAAGTCCTTTTATGGTTCTGTATGGAGGAAGCCATTGTATTCATAATAAGTCACCTCTACCTTCATATTTGTATAGGATCGCGGTACACGATGTGTCTGGCTCTCACCAAGGAACAACCTTATCTTACCCTCGTGCCAGAAAGTGATCAATATTGTAGTTTCTATTGTTCCTATAGATAAGACGACTAGATTGAAGACAAATAAGGCCGCAAATTTGCGGCCCTTTTCAATTTTCTTACTCTTAAAAATTTTAGTAACTTATTTAAGAGTAGCTGCAACCTTTTTATCTACAGTCCCGTTTATGTTTCTGAAACACAAAAAACCACATGAGGTGAATGAATATGAAAAAAACAATCAAAACCTTCACGCTAACAGCAGCCACTGCTTTACTATCACTGACTTTAATCGGGCAAAGCTTTGCAGCATCTAGTACATTCACAGACCTTGATAATCTTGCAACAAAAGATAAAATTATTGCTCTACAACAAAGCGGTATTGTCGGTGGCATCACATCTACATTATTTGCTCCACATGAAAAAATTACAGCAGCTCAATCTGTACAATTACTCGTGAACGCACTTGGACTTAATCTAGACCTGGTCAGATTCGTGAAAGAACCGAAAGCAACTGATTATTTTGCAAATGCCTCAAACGATGCTTGGTATGCACAGGCACTAATTATTGCGGCAGTCAACAATGTGGATCTTCCCAAAGATCTCAACCCTGCTAAAAAATTGACACGTGAAGAATTCACACATCAGCTCGTTCGTGCAATTGAAGTAAGTAAGAATCTCCCTCTAATTAACCCTGTTGTCGTTGATATTAAAGATGGTGATCAAATAACCGTTGATTATTCGGGATCCATCCAGCGTGGACTCAAATACGGGATTATTAAACTAAATACCGATGGAAAATTCAGTCCAAAAGATGAAATCACGCGTGCTGAGGCTGCAGAGGAAGTATATAATGCGCTAGATTACCTGAAAACTCATCAAGCGCCAGTCATAAGTAATGATCCTATCTCTGCAACACAAGGTGTTCAGCTTATCACAGATGCACTAGGCAAATTGGGTACAGATATCAATATTAAGATAGATCCAGATGCCAAAATGACGCGTGAATCGTTCACCTATCTTCTCGTTCATACGTTCCAAACCAGTGAGAAATTACCGATGATTAAATTAAATCCAGTCGAAATCAAGGATAATGACAAGATTGACTTATTGAATGTTGGCGCCATCCAAACCGCGCTTGCTTTAGATATTGTCGAGCTAAATGCAGACGGTACTTTCCATCCGCAAGATGGCATTACCCTTACAGATGCAACAGAAATCGCTAATCAAGCGGTTAAAGCTGTCGAGGGGTTAAAGAAGTAAATTAAAAAAGAGCAGGCCCATTCTCGAAGGGGTCTGCTCTTCCCACTTTATTTAGCTCTGCATAGCGGCTTGCCGTTTATATAGATCTTCCACGACTAAGCACGCCATTGCTTCAACAACGGGTACGATTCGCGGGCAGATACATGGATCATGTCGACCAATTGTTCGAATTTCTTGTTCCTCACCCTTCACATTTAACGTCTTCTGGGCAACTGAAATGGAAGAAGTCGGCTTAACACTAATTCGGAATATAATTTCTTGTCCCGTACTAATTCCGCCTAGAATTCCACCAGAATGGTTGCTTAGAAATCCATCACCGTTCATTTCATCATTATGCTCACTACCCAGCATTGAGGCAGCTGCGAACCCCGCACCAAATTCGATCCCCTTAACAGCTCCGATAGAGAGCATCGCCTTTGCCAATTCAGCATCCAATTTATCAAATACAGGCTCTCCAAGTCCTGGCATAACCCCGCGTATACGACATTCAACGATACCACCACAACTATCGCCAATCGCTGCTAACTGCTCAATTTTCTCAATCATTTGAGCTCCGGCAATGGGATCACAAGCTCGTACCGCATTGCATTCTATCACATCCTCATCGAAGGTCTGACATCGAATTCCACCTATTTCGAGGGTGTAGGCCACTACTTGTACGCCTCTATGTTCAAGCAGCTTGCGAGCAACTGCACCACCTGCTACCCTGCCCGCTGTTTCTCTTCCGGAAGCTCGCCCACTCCCGCGATGATCACGGATTCCGTATTTCTGCAGATACGTGAAGTCCGCATGGCCTGGTCGAAAAGAGTTCTGAATATCCGTGTAAGCTTCCGGCTTCATATCTTGATTATAGAGATTGACAAACAGCGGCGTACCCGTCGTTCTCCCTTCGAAAACACCTGATAAGATATGAATAATATCATATTCTTTGCGTGGAGAAGTCACCGAGGATTGACCGGGTTTTCTTCGATCCATCTGTTTCTGAATATAGGCTTCATCAATCTCGATGCCTGGCGTTACTCCATCCACAATGACACCTACCGCGGCTCCATGTGATTCTCCGAATGTAGTAATTTTGAAAATCTCACCGAATGTATTTCCTGCCATATAATTGTAAGCCTCCTAGTTAATAAGTAATTTCTACACCTAACGCAGCCAATTGTTCAAAATAACCTGGACATGTCTTGGATACACACCCAGGATCTGAAATTCGGATATTTTCGACCCTTAGGCCGATCAAAGACAAAGCCATAGCCATGCGATGATCATCGTACGAATCTACTACAGCAGGCAATGGTTGCCCAGGATAAATCGTTAAACCATCCTCATGTTCCTCTACCCGAATGCCAAGCTTTCCGAGTTCACGACACATAGCAGCAATACGATCACATTCATGATGTCGGATATGAGCCGCATCAGTAAGACTTATAGGTCCATCTGTAAAAGGAGCCAAAGCAGCGATTGTTAAGGTTTGATCAGACCATTTCTTCATACTTTGCGTGAAGCCACCCTTGAGCTGCTTTGTGCCATGAACTTCAACAAAGTTCTCTCCGCGTCGTACCGTACACCCCATTCGTTCCAATACATCTAACATCTCTATGTCGGGCTGACTCGTCCTCCGTGCGTCAATGCCTTCGATCCGCACACAGCCTGATGTTAATGCAGCTAAAGCCCAGAAATAACAACAGGTTGAGACATCTGGTTCAAGTTGCAAATTCTGTGCTTGATAGATCCCTGAAGGAACACTTAGCGATTGTTCATCTTCAGAAACCTGCGGTGTGATACCAAAAGTAGTCATCATATCCATGGTCATTTGTACATAATCCCTTTGCACAATTTCCCCCTCGATCTGGATGGTTAATGGCGCTTGTGAATAGGGAGCGGCTAATAAAACCCCACTAATAAATTGGCTGGAAGTTGATCCAGGCAGTTTCACACTTCCACCTTTCAGTCCAGCAGCATCCAGTTCGAAAGGCAATCGATGTGCCGCCTCGAAATATTCAAACAAAGCTCCTTGCGTTGAAAGCGCCAAAAGTAATGGTTCAAGTGGCCGCTCACTTAATCGTTTGCTCCCCTTGAGCGTCCATTTCCCTCGTCCGACAGCCAAAGCTGCTGGCAAGAATCGTGCAACCGTACCTGCTGCCCCCATGTATAGCTCTACAGATGAATTTGGCCAATTTCCACCGCAGCCATCCACATAAGCAGTTTCTCCCTCAATGTCGACTGAAACGCCTAATTTCGTTAATGCTTCCATACACCAGAACGAATCATCGCTTTTCAAAATGCCACTCAGCTTTGATCTACCCTTGGCTAGTGCCGCAATTAGTAACGCTCGGTTTGTCTGACTTTTACTCCCAGGCACTCGGAGGGTCCCTGCTACGCTCGATTTTGGCGGACTAATTCGCACTTCGGAAATACCCTTATTCGTCGACCACGGAGAACGCGCTTCCCAATCAGGATGATGCATGACCATTTTCGCCACCTCTTTTGTGTTTTTGCTATATGCCTATTATAATGAGTTATATGATATAAATGAAATTGTAATATACATAACTAGCCATAGAGGTGTTCTATATCAAAATGATCAATTTAGAATGGTATCGTATTTTTTTGCATACTGCCAAATGCCGAAATTTAACAAAAGCTGCCCAAGAACTTCATATCACACAACCGTCCGTGAGCTATGCCATTAAGCAAATGGAAGAAGCAATTGGGGTTAAATTATTTCATCGCCTTTCGAAAGGTGTTGAGCTCACAGAAGAAGGACGCACGCTCTTTGACTATGTCGAACAATCCTTTGCTATGCTGGATTCGGGACAGAAGCATCTTCATAATCTGAAGCAATTACATCAAGGTGAGATTCGGATTGGGGCTAGTGATTCTTTGATTAAGCACCTTCTGTTACCTCAATTGAATGCGTATCATTTGCAATACCCAGGAATACGGATTCGGTTATCACATGGGAAATCAGGCGAGATTACGAAGCGATTAAAAGAAGGTGATATTGACTGTGCCATCGTTCATCTGCCGATCGAAGATTCTGAGTTGACGATTCACACGTTAGCGTTGTTGGAGGATTGTTTCGTGGTTGGGGAGGATTTCCGAGAATGGACGAACCGTTCCATCTCTACGAAGGAGCTCGCGAAGCTGCCTCTTATCTTCTTATCGCCGGGGAGTAGTACTAGAGTGTCTATAGAAAAATGGTTTGCTGCACAAGGATTCGTGGTCAATCCAGATATTGAATTAGGAAATATTGATCTCTTAGCGGAGTTCGCGAGGTTAGGCTATGGGGTTGCCTTCATAAGTCGGTCATTTGTACAGGATGAGCTTCGATCAGGGACTCTTTTTGAACTCAGACAAGAGGAACCACTTCCACCGCGGAGTATCGGATTAGCTGTTCGCCGGGACATGAAATTATCTGTAGCCGCTGAAGGCTTTGTCCAGATTCTCCAAGCATAAGCTGACATAATTGAACGATATTCCTTTTTCCAACGTCATAATTAAGGAATAGAATTTAATGATTTAAGGAGTATACAAATGAAAAAATTTCTCACATCACGATTAAACTGGGCTAGAATTAGCGATCAACTGGAGTCTTATTGGGAAGCAAACGTGCTGAAATGGAAGAAACGGTTAAACCCTTTGACGAATAGAATTGGATTTGGCATCTACTTTTATAAAAATATGACCTTGAACCTCAATCGTTTGAACAAAGAAATTTTACAAATTGCTGAGGATCATATCAACCTTTCACTGCTCAAGAAACACGAATTCCCTAGTTTTATCTCCGTTGTAGATGGCATTAGTGCGTCCACGATGGTTATGAAACTACCCAATCATATCACGAAGCAAATTACATCTATGGTACGAGCCCTCCCTGGTTTCAAGTCCCTACAAGCCATTGCTTGTGAGTATGGGTACAAATGCGAACTACACTACAATCAAGGGAAAGCATTTTTCGGTTCGTTGCAGATTCACTTTATCAAAATCAACACGTTTCCAATAATGCCAGCTTGAATCCTACATACCTATACAGCGTCAAAATAAAAAATCTCCAGCATTGGAGATTTTTTTGTCTTTACTTCTATTCAATTGAGTATCGAATAAAGGCTAGCAACGCTAATAAGCCTGCTGCAATCGAGATAACGTATAAAGAAGTAAGTCTTACCCACTTAATGCCTGTTTTCTGAAAATAAGACTGATCCCCTTCACGATTTTTACGTGAGAAACCGATCATAAATGTCGACAATAAGCCAAACAATAAAATAACGGAAAATATTACAAAGTAAATGGATGTATTCATAAGAAAAGCGACCACCCTTCTTTTGTCTAATCAAAATGGTATCTACTAAATTATATAGGAGCTTGTATGATAAATCATATACATCCTCTGTCATGTTCATACAAATTTCAAAAAGTAGCTCTTATGCTGACGCGAAAATGTCACTTTTGATTTCATAGTTCACTTAACTTATATTATGTAAACAAATCACGTTTCATATTGATCCCTTACAGGAAACATTTGTTATAACTGTATTTTCAATTGCAGGAGACTCTTTTCAACCGTTATGCTTCTAGTAAGACTTAATCTATTGGAGGCCATAACCAATGTTAAAAATCGGAATTATTCTCGGTAGCACTCGCCCAGGTCGCAGAGGCGAAGTCGTCGCCAAATGGATACACGAAGTAGCATCTAAACGTACGGATGCATTATTTGAGATCGTCGACCTGGCAGATTTTAATTTACCACTTTATGATGAACCTCATCCGCCTATGATGATGAAATACACCAAGGATCATACGATTGCATGGTCGAACGCGATCCAGGCGTATGATGGTTATATCTTCGTGACACCGGAGTATAATCATGCCGTACCTGCGGCGCTGAAGAATGCGCTCGATTTCCTGTTCAATGAATGGAAAGATAAAGCCGCTGGAATCGTCAGCTATGGTGGAGGCACTGGCGGAGCTCGTGCGGCTGAGAACTTAAGGCTCATCTTAAGTGAATTGCATGTAGCTAGTGTACGTGCCCAAGTTACTTTGTCCCTCTTTAGTGATTTTGAGAACTTCACAGATCTCAAGCCGCATCCGCGACAGGAGTCCGCAGCGAACACCTTGTTTGATCAAGTCATCGCTTGGAGCGGGGCTTTGAAGACATTGCGTTAATTCTTATGTAACCAAATGTATGAAGAAAAAAAGCTGATTTAGGGTTCTCCTAATTCAGCTTTTTTTGGCTATTTTATCAAAACATGGCTCTTCCTCTCTTTATTAGTATCTATGAGAAACTTATAAATTCCTTCCATCTACATATTTGTTTACATAACTAATGTTATGTAGTCAATTGACAATATAACAAAAAAGCTGAATCAGGTTTCCCCAATCCAGCATGTTAATCCTGTCTGATCTACTTCCATCTATATCGATCTTCTCAATACGTTTACGCCATACGGCTCAAGTCGCACGCTTGCACTTCCCAACGTTTCTTGTAGCAGCATGTCCCAATAGGAGTCACGATCTAGCTCAATCGTCTGGGCCTGCTGACCGAAATTCATTAAGAAAACATACTCATGCTCGCCATCCGTCCGAACTTGTGCAGTTACCTCATCAGGGACCTCCGTTTGTAACACAGCCTTGACCCCTGCACGCTCAACAACTTTTTTATAGAATGGTTTTAAAAGCTCAGTATCTGTACGCGTCGCGATATAATAGGCTTTACCCTGGCCAAATGCGTTCACGGTCAATGCTGGTCGACCTGCATAGAAATCATCCCCGTAGACGGCGAGTGTCTCTGCTCCCTCGGTATGAATAAGCTCACAGAGTTCACGAGACTCGTATTCTCCGGTTAGTTCGAGTGCATTCCCTTCTGTAAAGATCAAACGGTTTTTCTCATGATCATACAGGGCATCGATTTCCTCAGACCAAATTCCTAGCGTTTTACGAAGCGGTCCTGGGAAACCACCTTGGAAACAGAGGTCATTTTCGTCAACAATTCCTGACCAATACGTGGTTACGAACGTTCCGCCAGCCGCAACAAATTGCTCGATGCGCTCCCCGACACCAGGTCGAACCAAATAAAGCATCGGCGCCACGATTAGCTTGTATTTACTGAAATCAACATCCATATCGATGACATCGACGGGAACACCGCTTTCCCAGAAAGCGCGATAGTGACTGAGAATAGTTTGTTCATAGTTGATTCCCATATTACGAGGACCTTGCGAATTCTTCACAGCCCAGCGATTTTCCCAGTCGAAAATCAAAGCTGTTTCCGCCGGCACCGAAGTCCCAATCACTTCAGAGAGATTCTCTAATGCGCCGCCTAGCTCTGCTACATCACGAAATACACGCGTATGTTCATGTCCAACGTGATCAATTACCGCTCCGTGCAGCTTCTCGCTAGCACCGCGACTCTTCCGCCATTGGAAGTATTGAACAGAATCAGAGCCATGCGCGACAGCCTGCAGGGAAGATAACATATGCATACCAGGCTTCTTCAGCTTAGATACGGCCTGCCAATTCGTTAAACTCGGCGTGCTTTCCATCAATAGAAACGGCTGTCCACCTTTCAACGAGCGGAACAAATCATGATTGAGCGCGAACCAAGCAGCCAGATTACGTTGATCTTGTGCATCATGCCACGTTGGATACGCATCCCACGAAATAACATCAAGCACATCCGCGAATTTCCAATAGTTAAGCCCTTCGAACGCATCCATCAGATTCGTTGTAACCGGCAATTGCGCATTTGCAGCTTTCAACGGAGCAATTTCATGACGGCAGAAATCAACCGTTTGATCCGTCACAAATCGTTTCCAGTCCAAGTTCATGCCATGAACTAAGTTCTCACCATGCGGAGCAGGAGATTCAATTTGAGACCAACTCGTATACGTATGACTCCAAAATGACGTCCACCACGCCATATTTAATGCATCCAGCGTGCCATATTTGTTTTGCAACCAGCCGCGGAAAGCTTCCTGACAGTACGAGCAATGACATTCCCCGCCATATTCATTAGATATATGCCAACCAACTACAGCCGGATGCTGCGCGTAGCGCTCTGCTAGCCGACTGTTCATCATTGCTACCTTCTCCCTATAAACAGGAGAGGTGAAGCAATGATTGTGACGCGCGCCGAATAAATTGCGCACACGATTCGCACCCACTCGCAGTACCTCCGGGTACTGCTCCGCCATCCAAGCGGGCCTTGCGCCACTCGGCGTCGCAAGCCAAGCATAGATCCCGTTCGCGGCGAAGGTGTCGAGCACGCGATCTAACCACTCAAAGGTATACGTACCTTCGACGGGTTCAAGTGCAGACCATGCGAAGATACCGATGGCCATCACATTACATTTGGCCAGCTTCATCATGCGGATGTCTTCTTCTAAGACTTGCGGATCGTGCTGCCATTGATCAGGATTATAATCAGCGCCGTGCATGAAAACCGGCAATTTCGGGCTAATAGGTGGATATGTTGAAGACAAGCGGATCACCTCATGGAATCATTTTATGAACAAATATGACCCCATTCTAACAGCTTCTCGTCCCATTTAATACCCTACAAATTATCGATTGTCTGTCATTTATCAAGTTGCGGGTTGAATCATTTGTTCAGTGATGAACTGAGCATCGGCGAGATCGACTTTGCCATCGTTATTGAGATCTGCCTTTTGCGCCCTTTCCCAATCTGCGGATCCCGCACTTGCCTGCATATCGTAATAAGCCAATGCCAAGTCGCCGACATTCACGAGCCCGTCTGCGTTAAGATCAGCAGGCTTCATCCTGACAGTAATCGCAGCGAATACGGTTGAATCCGAACCCTGAATCGCGCCAGTTAGTTGATACACTCCAAGATGATCATAATTCGTTGCAGGATTGCTCTCCCATTGAACAGGTACTTGTAGATATGATTGATCATCGTTATAGACTGCCCTTACCACAGATGGTAGCTCAGGCGCAGCATGCAACCATGAAGTGGCTTGCACTAGCTGAACGGTCATAGAAACAGGAGTCGTTTCAACATCACTCATACGCGTGAATGTAATATCGTCAACGGATCCCCAATTGTCAGCCTGTCCATCCACTTCAAAACCAATCGTGCAGCTACCATTCGTTACAACGATGTTGATATGGGTAAGCTGCGGATTTTTCCAAACTGCATAGCCCGTATTGATAAAGTCAGCTTGGATGGGTTCATCTCCGTCAACTCTTGCGAAAATGCGGGAGGATACTTCCCCGCCGCCGCCCTGTGTATAAGCTGAAAGCCTATATCTCCCATTTTCCAAGCCTACAATACGTTGTGACACCTTAAAATGAAAGGCCGAAGCTGACCAGTAAGCAGCGGAATGTGTCCCGCCTGCCGTATGATTATCCTGAGTTTTGATACCAACAGCCGAAGCTTGTGCACCTTCAATTTGCCATGGAGATGAACCTATGCCTTCGAAATCTCCGTCCAAAGCAAGATTCACAGGGGGTGATGGATCTACTACTGCCTGAGCGGGATCGCCAAAAGGAAGACACCCGATCAATAACACAGCCGCTAGCACACCTGATTGAACGATCTGTTTCATTTGCATCATTGAAAACCTCCTCCTCCTTTAAATTAGAAATGAAACAACCGATAAAGAATAACTGCCGCTTCTGCTCGAGTTGTGTGCGCTTTAGGCGCAATTCCCTGCCCATTGCCTTGCACGAGTCCGATATTGAGCAACGTTGCAATAGCAGACTTCGCATAGTTCGACACGTCCATTTGGTCCGAGAACGTATCTAAAGTGCTGGTCTCATTACTCAGATCTAATCGATGTGCGTGATGAAGCGCTCTTGCCATAATAACCATCAGATCTTCTCTCGTTATTGTTGCTCTTGGGTTAAAATGCTGCGCATCACTGCCCTCGATAATACCGAGTGCTTTGGCAATACCTACTGCTTCCGAATAATAATCAGCCGCCGTCACATCTTGAAAACTTTCCACAGCATTCGCCGTGAGTCCTAACACTTTCACCAGCATCACGATATAATCGGCACGAGTTACCTCTTGCTCTGGACTAAATGTATCCGCTGATGTACCCGTCGTAACACCTTTGGAAGCAAGTGCTTCGACTGCCTTCTGTGCCCAAGTGAAGCCAGCCAAATCACCGAACGTATGATTGACGTAAGCCACAGCATATGTGCTGAGATGTGTTGTGGTAAATACAATGCTTTGTGATGCAGCATCGTACTTCGCATTGGGTACAGCTATCGCTTGACCGTTCTCATCGATATACCACATGACAATGTGATCAGGGTTTTTCAGTTCTTCCTCTGTAGGCACATAAGGAATCGTAACCGTCACTGGCGCAGCCGGATTGTTCCAATGGAGCAATTCTCCGCCTGATCTCAATTTCAAATCAATTACTGGCTTGCTGCCAATATTCGCTCTCAGTGCATCTGGCATTTGAGCTGGATCTACGGAACCAATTGTCAAACTTATGGGATCTACTCCCTTACCACTCGACCAGCTAAGCATGTTACTTGGTAAAGAGACCGTTCCTTGAGGGGTGATGACCTCTACGAACTGATGTTCTTCTGTTCCTTGTAACGCTGCTCTGGGTAGCACTTGCTCATAGGAGTTAGCACCATCAACCTTGGGCAAAATGACGGATAACTTCTTATTTCCGTTAGCATCCATTTTCGCCGTATCAACCATTTGCTTCCACATCTCAAGTGATACGGATGCAACTGCCGTATAGTTGTTATTCAAGGCAGGCGTTTGTTTCAGGCTGGCAGCACCTTCCTCATTAATTTCGATGGCAAGATCAGGATTTGGTGGAACAGTACCCGTACTTGGCATATCCGATGGTTCAGAGGGATCACTGTCTTCCGTAACCAACATAACTTTCGCCGTACCCATCGAAGCTGGCGTAATAACTCCACCTGCAGGAGCCGTTCCCCATCCCGCAGAAACTACCTTAATAACTCCCTCTGCCGCATTGGTTTCAGTCTTGGCACGCAACGTAAGGGCGACAGAATTCGAATTCAATGACTTTCCGCCAGAATGTCCAAGAATGAGTCTTACAACACCAGTCGTTTGCGCATTCATGGTTACCAATTGCACCGCTTGTGATGTGCTTTGTGCCGATACAAATTCAAAAGCTTCTGAATCATAATGGATGACAAGATCCTCTGCAAAAATTGTATCAACTAACCCTCCGTTCCCGACGTTTACACGAAACGTCGATCCCTTTACAACTTGACTTGGCGCAGACAGCGTTTCAGCTGTACGATCCGTATAGAACTCGAAATCATCCCAATTGCCCCAGTTACCCGATTTACCTTCAGCCTTTATCCCAATAGTTGCTGTACCATTCGGTTCTTCTCCATGATCTGCCGTATTATTCGTAACCTCAATATTCATCAGAATCGGGTGTTTCCATATCAACCAGCCTGAATTCACAATGCTTTCAGACATTTCGGCACCACCGTAATCCTTGGCAAACAACTGCATGCTGCTTTCTCCCCCGCCGCCATGCGACCATGCTTTCAGCGTATATTTCCCGTTAGCTAATCCGGTAATCGTTTGTGAAGCCGAAAATGGCATATCCTGCGACAAGGAGTAATGGAGTGCGTAGGTACTGCCATCATGCGCATTTGCACTATCTGAAACCACTTTAATGGCGTTACTCCCCCCTGTGATCGTCCAATTGGCGTTGTTACCACTTTCAAATCCAGGATTGTTCACCAAATTGGTGGAGCCCTGTACCGTAATTGTTCCATTAGCTCTTAATGGGACACCAGCTACTGTTCCTTGTAACTCAATCGTACCTGGGTGCTGCAAATCATCATCTTCAAAGGCATCCCACGTCACAGGTAAATCACGAACGGAATCATCCGTAAATTCAACCTGTACTTTACTTGGAAGCACGGGTGTACTGCCCACCGTTACTTTAATTTGTTCTGGATGTATCGCTGTTGACTCTGCAACAAAAAGATCACCGCTCGGGTTAGCCGACACACGATTAAAGACATCTAACGATGGCAGGGCATGACCGCCAAAATCAAACATCGCTTGATTTTCCCAACCGTTGCCTTCCCCAGCTTTCGAACTCCACTCCGCTCCCTTCACTGGAATCCAATCTGGCTCCCAGTAAAACACCCCAAGCCCCTTCTGATTAGGAACCTGTGCAACAGCGTTCATCACATCATGTACCTCTTGTGCTTGACCTTGAACGGTCGCTTTATATCCGCCTAATTGTTCTTGACTAGGACCAAAATTATTAGAGAAGTTGTCAACATCATTCAGCGTATAGGCATAGGCATTCTCAGCCACAAGGACCTCTTTGCCATATCGCTTCGAAATATCGATCATATTAGCTTGGAGGTCCTCCAGCGGTCCATGCCAATAGGGATAGTATGAAAAACCGATTACATCATAATCCACCTGACGAGAAGTCAGTTGATCAAAATTACGGCGAAACAGCTCATTGTTACCGCCATCTGCCAGATGAATCATGATTTTCGTCCGCAGCGCATTCGCATTGTTCGGATCATGGTCACGCACAGCTTGGACGCCTTGTTTAATCAAATTCGCCCATCCCTCAAATCCGCCGCTCCCCGTTGTTTGCCCATCCGGCCACACCATTCCTGTGTTCGTCTCATTCCCGATCTGTACCATCTCAGGCATTACGCCTTCATCGGTTAAGCCTTGAATCACATCCGCAGTATACGTATATAACGCTTGTTGAAGCTCGGCCGTATTAAGACCTTCCCAAGCCGCAGGCTTCGTTTGTTTTGAAGGATCTGCCCAGAAATCGCTGTAATGGAAATCAAGCAGCACTTTAAGCCCGAGTTCATGGGCTCTTTTGGCAATTTCAATCGTTCTCACCTTATCGTTATTTCCACCGCCAAGTCCGAATCCATTCGCATCAACAGGATTGTTCCACACGCGAAGCCGGACCCAGTTCACACCATGGTCCTTTAGAATTTGCAGCGCATCTTTCTCGATTCCCCCGTCGTAAAATTTACCTCCGCTAATTTCGATTTGCTTCAACATGGATACATCCGCACCCTTAATGAAATCCGCAGAGAGACCTGGGATGGGGTTAATGTGAATGTCAGTTGGCGTCGATACAGCCGGCGAATCTGCCAGTACGGATGGTATAGCAGAAGGCATGATTCCTGTGCTCAATATAGCAGCCATAGCGATTACAAAGCTTTTCTTCATCGTCTCAAATCCTCTCTCGCGCTCAAATGTGAACGCTTTCTTTACTCACTGCTACATCTTACCAACATAGAAATAGCAGCATAACCCTCTAAAATATCGATTACCTGTTCAATTTATAGGCACACGAAAAAACCGCCCCTGCACGCAGGAAGCGGTCTTCATCACTCTTACTTTTTAGCAATAACAGGATCTGCTTGGCTTTGCATTTCAGCTACAACTTTATCGATTCCAGCTTGCTTCAACTTGTCTTTAAATGTTTGCAAACCATGCGCTGCATCGCTAGGATCAACTAAGCCATAGAATAATGGCTTGCCGTAAGTTTCCATTACATTGCTGACAGCTGCAACTTCATTCTTCACTTTGGTATCATCGAATGTAAATGTCTCCAATGGATGGTTAACCGTAACGGTTTTCTTCCAATTCTCTGTGAATTTAATCGTCTCTTCTGCAACCGTCGAATCTAGACGCTCATTCAATGAGTTCCAGCCCCATGGATCTGTACCAGATGGCGGGAAGTCAGCCGAAGCAGGAAGCGGCTTGAACTGATCCTTACCTACGGGCTCATAGTGTTTGCCTTTGATACCATAGTTCGTCAAATCATGAATTTCCGGGTCATAACGAAGAAGGTCAATCGCCATCAATGCGCGCTCATAGTTCTTGGAACCCGCGTGAATGGACATCCCGTTATTGATGAACGGATTGGACAAACGTTTCTTGTCTGCACTTAGATCGTATAGCTCCACTTTCCAATCCGGATGTGTCGTTTGCATTTCGGACTTTGTACGCAGGAGAGTTCCAAGGTTCCACTCCACAGAAGCTAATTTACCATCTTTGAAAGCTTGTGTTTTATCTACTTTATTGGCAATCGCATCACGGGACCAAGCGCCAGCTTTTTGGGTATCGAACATTTTCTTAGCGAATGTAGCGAATTCTGGTGTATCTACATAGTTGAACAGTTTGCCCGTTGCTTCAGTTACTTTATACACGATTGGCAGCTGCGGCACGACAAAGTTCCACTCGTTCGGTTGGATCAACTCTACCGAATTAAACTCACTTACGCCTATGCTTGGTTTGAAATCCTTCTCCTTCTCCGAGATTACTTTCAAATAATTCACATAATCATCATATGTTTTGATCTCTGGCAAGTTATACTTCTGACGCAGATCACCACGAATACCGATCATATGATAGCTGTATTCAAAATTGTTTTGTGGAATCATATAAATTTTCCCGTTGATTTTCGCTTGCTCCCAAGCGACCTTCGGCTCTTCTGCCCATGTTTTTGGCGCGAATTTCTTAATCAGATCCTCAGTCAATGGCATGAAACCGTTCTTCGTAGCTTGCTGTGCATAATAGGACCATGTCGCTGAGAAGACAAGATCGAAGTCTTCATTCGCAGCAAACATCAATGGATATTTCTGTTGATATTCGCCCCAATCCAAGAAGCTAATGTCGAGTGTGGCATTAATCTTTTGCTTCATTAATTTATTAACTTCCCCGTATACCTCATCAAAAGCCTTCGGCTTAGAGCCTAAAAGAACCGTTTTCAGCTTCACTTCCTTGCTTGTATCAATGCCCGTATTCGCAGCTGCGGTCGCGGAAGCGCTTGCTTGTGGAACTGATGACGATGCACTTGGCGAAGGCGATGCTTCCTTGGGGCTGCAAGCTGACAGTACCGTGCCCATTGCAAATAAGGATGCCAGACTGAGTGTGGCTAATTTCTTCGTGTTTGCCATGTTATTCTCCCCTTATAAATAATAGATAAGTTATGATAAACCGGGAATTGGAATTCCCGGGGCTACCCTTTTTACCCTTTTACAGCTCCAACCGTTAAGCCTTGTACGAAATAACGCTGTACGAACGGATACAAGAAAATGATCGGTCCAGTGACCAGAATAGCTAAGGCCATCTTCAAGCTCTCGCCAGGCAAATCTGTTACCTGCATACCCGTAATCGCCATAACCTTGCGAATCCCTTCGAGATTACCTAACATTTTATAAAGTAAATATTGCAGGGTGTACAGTTTCTCATTCTGCACAAACAGCAACGAGTTAAACCAATCGTTCCAATAATTCAGAGCCGTGAACAAGCCAATCGTCGCTAAACCAGGTTTCGCCAAAGGGATAATCAATCGCACGAAGATCGTAAAATCCCCTGCTCCATCGATTTTCGCTGACTCGGTAATTGCATCCGGGATGCTGCGCAGAAACGTTCGTAAGATGATAATATAGAACACATTTAACAATGGTGGGACAAGCAGCGCCCAGAACGTATTCTTCATGTGTAAATAGTTAACCATTAAGATATACCAGGGAACAAGTCCCCCGTTAAACAGCGTCGTAAAGTAGAAGAAGAACGAAAATCCGCTGCGCCATTCAAAATCCTGACGCTGCAGCACATATGCTGCCATCGCGGATATAAATAATCCTACAACTGTACCCGTTACCGTCAACGCAATCGTGAGCAAATAAGAACTTACGAATTGCTCCGGATGCTTTAAAGCAAAAGTATAGGCATCCCACGAAAACTCTTTCGGCCATAAGCGAAACCCATCGCTCGTAATTGATGACTCACTCGTAAGCGAGCCACTGATGATAAGCAAGAAAGGAATCAAGCAAGCCAAACATATGACTGCTATAAAGACATAGCCAACCGCATCCAAGATTCGTTGATCGATTTGACTCTTTTTCACACTGGTCGTACTCATAGATCCACCTCGCAAGTTGCTGTAAGTTTAGAATAATGCATTATCTTTGTCTGATTTACGTACTAGGAAATTCGTCACCATGATAGTAACAAAACACAGAATGGATTGATAGAAACCGATCGCAGACGACATTCCGATTTCGTTGTTAACCAACAGAGAGCGATATACATACGTGTCAATAACATCTGTCGTCTCATACAGCAGGCCATTATTACCAACAAGCTGATAGAACAATCCGAAATCGCCACGGAAAATGCCGCCAATTGCTAATAGAACTAGAATCGTAATCGTTGGTCGCAGTGAAGGTAACGTAATGTATCGAATGCGCTGGAACACGTTAGCTCCATCGATTTCGGCCGCTTCATACGTCTCACGGTCAATGCTAAGAATGGAGGCCATATAGAACACCGCGCCATACCCTACTGCTTTCCAAGCCGAGAAGAAAACCAAGATATATTTCCAATACTCTGTCGTTGTATAGATATCTAATTCGGGAATGTGCAACGCACGCAGCAGCGTGTTTACCGTTCCATGCTCGTAGTTAAACAAATTGTAAGCAACCGCTCCTACGACTACCCAGGATAAAAAGTAGGGTAAAAACATAACCGTTTGCGCTGTTTTACGAAACAGCTTAGACCCGATCTCCGCCATGAAGATGGCGACAATAATTTGCAGACCATTATTAATAAGAATGAATGCCGCATTGTAGAGCAGTGTGTTCCTCGTTACTCGGAAGGCATCTCCTGTGAGGAAGAAGAACTTGAAGTTGTCCAAACCCACCCAAGGCGACCCCATAATTCCTAAATCATAGCGATACTGCTTGAACGCTAGTACAATGCCTGCCATCGGCACATAGCTGAAAAGCAAGAAGTAAAGCACTGCCGGCGCGATCATGAATAACAGCGCTTTCTTGGATCTCATGCGATACAGGAGTCCTGTTCTCATCTCTATCCTTTCCCCCATCCGTTTCTAGTTGTCTCTCTCCTGTATCTAAATTAACAGGTTACTCGTAACGAGATAACCCGACAAAATATCGATTCCCTGTAACTTTTGCAGATGCCCCTGCTAGCTAGTGGTATTGCATCTAAATATGAGATAATCTATAGCTACATCTAAGGGGGGTTACCCGTCATGAAACTTCTATTTGTAGAAGATGAGAAATTCACGCGAGAAGGCGTACTCAAATCCGTCAGTTGGGAGCGTCTTGGCATCACCGAACTCATTGAAGCTGTGGATGGTCTTGATGCTGTTGCTATTGCTGAACAGTTCAAGCCAGACATCGTACTTACCGACATTCGCATGCCGCGGATGGATGGCATCGAGCTTGCCTTTCAGCTACGCCGCAAATACCCGCAGTGCAAAATCGTCTTTATGAGCGGCTATGCCGATAAAGAATATTTGAAAGCCGCGATAACCTTGAAGGCAGTAAGTTATGTAGAGAAACCAATTGATGTGGAAGAATTGGAAGACGCCCTGCGGGGTGCGATAGATATCGTGCTGGAAGAACAGCGGCATGTTGCCAATGATACGGTAGCCAAAGAAAACAAGAGCTACATGAAGCAAGAAGCCGCTTTGCAGCTGATTCGCGGCGGTTACGATGAGGACATGCTGCATAATCGCTTATTAGCAGCTGATTTCATTGCTGTCATGCAAGCACCCGCGGCAACGGCCATCATCAAGTTGCATTCACCTGGATCACAGAAAGAATCACTGGGACAATTCATTGATGAAGCGCTTGCTAGCAGCGAGCAGCCCTATTTGTACGCTTGGAAAGATGATCATCACGCCATCATTCACTTCTTTTCGCAGCAGCATAACGGTGTCGAGATCAGCCAAGTTCAACATCTGTGCTACGAGCTTTCCACCGCCTTGAAGCGGGAGTTCGGTTTATTTTCCATCGCTGCGGGCAAAATCGTCCCTTCCGCCTATAAGCTGCAGGAGTCTTATACGAGTGCTGTGCTCCGATTACAGGAGTCTTTCTTTCACAAACCATGCTCCCTCATTATGCATGATAACACAGGGAGTGACGCTTACTCGCAGCCTTACGTGACGCAGCCTGTACAACTTGTCCGCTTCTCGGAAGCGTTGTCTGAAGAACATTTCACTGCTGCCGATCAGCTGCTCGCTATGATAACCGGCGATATTCGCCAGCATCCAGGCACGCTGATTGTGAGTGTGAAAGAACTCTACTACCGCTTCATCCTCGAAATGGATAAATTTGCACATAGTCGGAACATCACCCTCTTCGACACTTCAGAGGAAAATGATGTAGCTTGGAAGCTGATTCTGGAATGTCATTATTTGGACGATATCCACCGTGTTACAGCCATGAAGCTAGATGAATTGAAGAAAGCCATTCAAGAGCGCGCAAGCGGCGGCATGTCTTCCACAAGCTCCCGCATCGTACGTTTCATTCATTTGCATTATGCTAATGACGATCTTTCCGTGCAGGATGTGAGTGATCATATGCAGATGACAGCCTCTCATCTTATTTCGATCTTTAAAGAGGCTACAGGTAAAACGATCAAGCAATATGTAACCGAATATCGGATGGAGAAAGCGAAGGAGCTGCTTCGCAACAACCGACTGAAGGTACTCGATGTGGCGTCGCAAGTGGGCTTTAAGGACGGGGAGCATTTCGCCAAAATATTCCGAAAATCCACGGGCATGACGCCTTCCGAGTATCGGGAGCGGTGCCAAGCATGATCTTCTCCTTCATTCAAATGCTGCGGAAATGGCTGTACAATACGAAGCTGCGTCATAAAATCATGTACACTTATTTGCTGCTGATCATGCTTCCACTCGGCTTCTATCAGTTCATTGCTTCCGAGAAAATGTCCGATATCATCATCAATCATGTCACCTATTCGGCTAAGCAAGGCTTCGATCAGACATATTCCTTTCTGAATTATCGTGTCCAGCGGATTGCAGAGACGACGAATATTCTCGTTTCCAACTCGACCATTTCGGATATTCTGATGGATAACAATGTCACTAGTGATATCAATAGAGAGCTGCAGGAATACGCTAATCTTAAGAAGCTGCTGCGCTCCATGCAGGATAGTCTCGATATATCACGTGTAATCCTATACGTGCCGAGCGCTTTTATTTTCGCCAATGAGACTGAGAATTTCTTATCATTAGCTGAAACGAAGGACAGTCCTTGCTTCAACCGTTTAAATGACTTGCATGCCAAATATTTATGGTGTTCTGCCCCTGAACTTGGGGAGAAAGCCACACATGACAATTCTTCGCTTTATGTCGTTCGAAGTATCTTGGATCCGAACAACTATGCCATTCCGATCGGTCAATTACGCGTTGATGTACAAGCGGAAACGATAAGGTCCATGCTAAGTAAAGCGAATGTGGTCAGGAACAGTACGACCTTCTTGGTGGATCAGAATCAACAAATCATCTTATCCTCGGATCCGTCAGTGACTACGCTAGTAAATTTGCCAGACACACTGGACGATGCAATCTCTACGACTTGGCAAACGAATAACAATTACTATTTGTTCAGGCAGTTGCCTTCCAATTGGGGGATGGTCACCGTCATTCCACTGCATGAGGTTGTGCAGCAAAGTCATCAATTGCGCAATGATTTGTTGGTTATTTTGCTCATCGTGACGGTCATCGCCTACTTGTTAGCCTACCTCTTCTCCTTCTCTGTCACTCGGCGCATCACGCAATTGACTAGCCGCTTAAGGGATGTGCAGAATGGAAATCTCATCGCACTCGCTCAGACACAGGGTCGCGATGAAATCGGTGAGCTGATTCAAACGTATAATTACATGATTGAACAAATTAGCTCAATGAATAAGGAGCAGTACCGTCTGGGACAAGAAGTCAAAAATGCCGAATTAAAAGCACTTCAATCGCAGATAAATCCACATTTTCTCTATAACACATTGGATCTCATTAACTGGATGGCGGACAGCGGGTTGAACACGGATATTAAAAAGGTCGTCAAGGCACTCGCTCGTTTCTACAAAGTCAGCCTCAGCAGCGGCAAAGACATTATCACCCTGCGCGAGGAGCTGCAGCATGTTTCCTTCTATGTGCAGATTCAGAATATTCGTTTTGAAAATAAGATCGATTTCCAGATTGACGTACCCGAGGAGCTGCTCAGTCATCCCATCCCCAAAATCACCCTGCAGCCACTTGTCGAGAATGCCATTCTTCATGGGATATTAGGACGAACGCAGCGTGAAGGCAGCATTTCAATTCGGGCTTATCTGACAGATCAAACGATGCACCTCCTCATTAAGGATGACGGTGTGGGCATGAGTCTGGGCCTCATCGAGGATATGATGGCGGGCATTAGTCGAAGTCGGATCGGCGGGAGCAGCTTCGGCGTTAAGAACGTTGGTGAGCGTATTCGCCATTATTTCGGGGAACCTGCGAAGCTTACTTATCGAAGTATTCCGGGAGTAGGGACCGAAGTTGAGATTACGTTTCCATATACGGAAGAAGAAGAATAAGATGATTGAAGATGCGGAGGATGCAATTACTCCTGAAGTTTTTGCTCCGCCGAAATGGTCAAAGATGCTAAAGTACACTTATTATCGGGGAATACGGCTACATATGGATAAATTAGTGCATAAAAGTATTCCTTTTGGACCGAAAAGGTGAATAAAAGAGGGTCCCCGCCACATCCATGGCTTGGACCCTCTTTCTACTACTGATTTAGTTTTACTAATCGCTGAATGATAACAGCAGCTTGCGCACGAGTTGCCTGCGCCAGTGGCATGAATTTGCCATCGCTGCCTTCTATAATGCCTCCGCTTTGCATCAACGCAATCGCTTCTGCCGCGTATCCTGCAATATCTGTCGCATCAGCAAATGTCGTCCCTTGCTGACCTGTCTTCAGATTCAGATTCAGTACCTGCAAGCTGCGGAAGACCATGACCGCCATATCTTGTCTGGAAATTTCACTATCCGCACCAAAGCTTCCATCCTCTCTACCACTGATAATGCCTAATTTCTCAGCAGCAGCTACCGATCCAAAGTACCAATCCGCTTGGTCAATATCGGAAAAATTCGATATTCCTTGGTCATCAGAGAAGCCTGCAGCGCGCATCAACATGGTTAAGAATTCGGCTCGCGTTACCGGATGGCTAGGCATAAACTTGTTATCGCCTACCCCGTTTAACACTTCTCTCGCTGCCAATGCTTCAATGCTGGATTGAGCCCAATCCGATCCTGCAAGATCACTGAACGTTACATTAGCGTACCTAATGCTGTACGTTCCGAGCTCATTTGTTTTGAAATCCATCTTTCCTGTAACAGGATTATAAGTGCCATTGACAATAACTTCGTGCTTTCCTGCGTCATCCAAATGGTGAATAACCACATTCTCAGGTTTCTCACCTGGCTTCAGTTGGTAGGCGATCGCAACTCTTACAGCTTCGCCATCGAGTCTTGTAACAGGCTCCCCACCAATCTCGATGCCCAACTGATATATCGTACCGCTGCCTGAAGATTTCTCTTCAAATGTCCACTGAATCTCCTTAGCTCCCGCTTCTAATTCACCTTTCAGTGCTTGAACAGGTAGCTTCACTTCAACGCTGTTTGTTGTAAATGCCAATTGCGTAATTCCGCTTGCGATGGCTTTATCCAGAAAGGCCACTGGAATAACCGCACCAATTGGCTTATCCCCTTGCACATTTGGTAAATCAAAACTCATCTTATTATCCTTGGCATTTTCAAAAGCTGTACGGAAATCCGCTTCGCTAATCGTAGTAATATTGCTAATCTCTGGCTCAGGAATTACAGTACCTGGATTTGTTGTTGGATCTGTTCCCGGACCTTGCCCTGGACCTGTCCCTGGGTCTGTTCCTGGACCTGTCCCTGGGTCTGGATTAGCTCCTCCCGTCACCGTTACATGGGCAATAGCTTTCAACCCAGTCCCACTTATCGCCCCTTGTACGTCAAATGTCCCTGCTTGCGCATAGCTAGTTGCATTCACGCCATCCCATGTAACACCAAGCTGTGTAGTCGTTCCATCTCTATAGATAGCCGTAATCGTTGCAGGCAATACTGGGGCAATGCCAACCACCGTTGTCACATTCACTGGTGTAATGGACGTGATAACATTCTCCTGAGATACAACGACCTCATAATAGTTGAACACATTCGCATTTACTGTACTCATAGCTTTCAATCTAGCTGTACCAGGATTAACCCCTGTCACTTGTAGATCTAATCCACGCTGGACAATGGAAATCACTTTATTGCTGCCATTCGTTGCGTTTTGACTCTCAACGTACCATTTGACATAATCGCCTGACGCATAGAACGCATGCAAGCCTGATATTGCTGCGTGTAAAGTCACTTTGTGATCGACTTCCACTGCTGCTTCACCAGTGATCGCCAATCCTGATGTTTGCCCCAATACTTCCGATACAGGTGTCAGAATAAACCGATCGGTATTAATCACTTTGTTCGAACCGCCTTGGAACTCAAACCGGAACGTTTTCTCCCCAGCAGCTGCAAATGTAACATCGCCTAACGTATGAAATCCGATTTTTTCCGCGGCAAGCACTTGCCCATTCTCCATTTTTTGGTCCCACACCGGACCTGTTTGTACACCATCCACATACCACTGTCCAATCCCTCTGTTAGCATTCACTTTCGCTGCGACTTGAATTCTGTAGACACCAGCTTTCGTCACATTTAGCTTAAAATCAATGTAACTACCTGCTGTGGTGGCCGTAGAAGCGAAATTCAAACCCTGTGGGGACGCATTCGGTGTACTTCCGCTACTAACGACTGTCTGTGTTCCACCGCTTACCGTCGTTTTCCCAGCTATGCTCAAATCCGCAGCCACATAGGTCGTTGCCGAAGAAAGCGTAGGGATAAATACATCCTCCGTAACTTCGAATTGATCAATGCGCAGGGTACCCGATCTAGTTGCACCAAAGCTTAGATCTGCCAACATCACCGCTTCCTCCTTGTGACCATAGATCACAACTTTGCCTGACGTATTTGCTTTACCGGTACCCGTAATCACGATTTGATTGTCTACGATCGACAATTGTGAGCTATCTACATTTTCGTCGGCATACAGGATTTGATAATCTGCACCGGTATATTCCTGAATCCAATACGCTCGACCTTTCGATGAGTTCTCGGTAAGATCAATCGTGAAGCTCTTCAGCTGCTCACCTGCGAGCAGTCCTTTGAATCTGTACGTATAGATGCCTGTATCATCGAGTGAAATATCTTCAATCAGATACTGTTTAGAAGGATCCAACCATCTGAGATTTACATCCACACTGGACACTCCTGCTTTGCCGCCGCCAGTAGCAATCATCAAAGCATGATCCTTGTTCGGCGAAACCTGCATCATTACGTAAGGACCTGCTTTTTGATCAACCCAGGAAGTCGCACTATTACTATCCCAACCTATGCCATTATACACAGGACGAATGATGGAATCCGTCAGTTCCTTAATACGACCGGAGTTCCTCCAAGCGTTCAATTTAGCCATCAGATCTATACTCTTCTGACTCCAACCATCAGGTGAACTGCCGTGCTTAATATTTCTGGCAAATAAATATTTGTAATACGTCGACATATCACCCGTTGTCATATTCCCGATATTGAAGTACACCGAGTTCAACGGCAAATGTCCGAACAAGCCAGCAAATATTGGAATATCCAAGTCTTCGCCATACTCTGTCGTCGCTGTTGTCCAGCCATTATCTACGACATGAATCAGTTCATTCGTACGATCACCCTGCGACGGCCAAATATCAACCTCTGTTGTATATTTCACCATATAGTCAGGATTTTCATCGACAACTTCATTCAACACATGGTTTGTTAGGACATTTTTGCGATACACATTATCCGTCGGATGTGAATACGTCGTTACCTCTGAATTCGGCCAGAATTCGGTTAAATCGACCATTTGATGTGATAAATGATAATTATCAATCAAATAGTTGATCTTCTCTTTCTTCGCAGCAATCACGGCAGGGTCGGCCAAATCGTTCCCGCGATTATGATAACCCCCTGTCATGGAATACCACATACCTAGCAGCAATCCTTTATTTTGAAAATAATCCGCAAGCCCCTTCATATCGTTCGTAATCGATGGAAGTGCTTCAACACCATCTCTTGATGTGCCCGTATCATTCGCATTGTTCCAACCATCGTCAAACATAAACATATCGAAGCCCGCAGCATTGATTTTCGGTACGGCTACAGATTTGTAGAACGCTTCATTACGCTTGCTTTCTCCCCACTGCCAATCGTTCGTATTGAGAATCGTTGACGTGTGATTGTACTTAAATCTCGCTCGCAAATGTTCTTCAACCGCCATCTTCCCATCGACGATATCGCCTTGGAAGACACTCAAGTTGACAGCGATATATTCAAATTTCTCACCTGGGAATAATACAAGCTGCAGGGCTTCTGGATTCGTAGCCACATTCACCATATGACCCTTGAAGGCACTGATACCTGCAAAAGAACGAACCATATAAGGGGCCCCTGTATCCGGTGAACCTGGATCTCTTTTCAGAATCTCTGTCTTCGAGTTCACTTCTGGGCCTACATAAAAGCCATCTCCCGTATTATAACGGTTGATGATAACCTTAATATCCTCACTTGTTCTCTTCGTGTCGCTTTGATCAACACCACCTGTCGTACTGTTCCATTTGGACAAATAGACATAGTGTAAATTCCTTGCTTCATCTGGAAAATCCAACGTAATGACATCCGAAGATGTAATCTGCAAGCGCTTGTCGACACTATTATTCGTCAGATAGGCTTGGTATTTCAAGCCTGCTTTGCCGTCATAGAGCTCGAAGGATAGCGTAACTGTAATTCCATTTTTCGTAACAGGAATCTCCAATCGCGTTCCAACCTTAGATATTGAACCATCAGTTGCCGTCATTGAAATATCCCCAGAAGATGCCGTTCCAAGCACGAAACCAGTGTCATTCGCATCCAAGCTTAGTGTCGAACCTATCGCTTCTTTTCCTGTTTCACCACTAGTCAATAAGCGATAGTTGTAATGGAATAAGGTGGAATTGTTATCCGCTTCAATTTGAGGCAAATATTCTCTTCCTGCCGCTTTATTAAAGAAGCTTCCAATCTCGATACTTCCATCATCCGTAAATTGGATTTTGGTACGTAGTACATCATTCTCCAGTGTCCACGTGTTCGCATAATCAGCGATCGGAGTTGCGCTCCGCTCATTCGACGCAGTTACACTCGCTCCTGCCTGATTAAAAGCAGATACAATAAAATAATAGGGTACTTCACTCGTTAATCCAGAAATCGTTGTGCTGCTAACAGGACCTACTGTGACCGTCTCAGCATAATTGCCGCTTGCCGTCCCATACTTAATCATATACCCCGTAGCTGCATTCACAGGCTCCCAGTTAAGTACGACTGTGTTGTGTCCAGCAACCGCACTTGTCAGGTTAGGAGCTGCAGGTACTTCATTGGAACCGGCAATATTAAATTTGGCATGGAATGTTTTTCCCATTGAACCATTCGTTTGAACGTTTAATTTAATCGTAGGCAGTAACTGTGTTACCGTGATTCCCGGTTCGAATGAGATTGTCGCATTCGCAGGCAAATGAATCTCGATATCTATACTGCCTGTATTCTTGTGCGTTGGATCGGAAATCGACACATTTAGCACTTCCGATGATTTATGAGTCATGACAGATGCTTTCTTATTACTCGTAATCCAATTGCTTCCGCTATCTTGAATAGATTTCGTCGTATCGTTCCAGAAATTAGCACCAACAATACCGAGCGATTTCTCTTTCACTGCTTGTGCGTCCGTCGAATTCTCCAAAATCTCCACATCCGGATGACTGGCATAGCTGCCTGTTTCCGCTGAAGAATAATTCGGAAGCGTGACATATTGATACGTTCCATTCGTAGGATTCACACCATGATCGAACCATAACGTCATATAATTGCTCGTAAATGGTGTTGTTAAAGTCCCTGTTCGGCCATCAATTTGGTTCCAAGAGCCTGTTCTTGCTTCGCGAAGCCCTTTGACCGTTGCAGGTGTTGGGAAATAATAGCCGATATCTGTATTCGCCGTTTTGCCAGCCAGATGCGCCCATTGGACGGCATTCATCGTCTCATTCCAGCCGAGCGCTGCTGATTTCGCCGTATTATTTACCGTAAACGTATGATCGCCTAGGCTATCCATTTTGCGATTATCAACAATCGTTTCAATCGTACGATTCTCCGTACTTGTGATGCCAGATCCAAGGGATACGATTTCATTATCAAACATGAACCAAGACTTCTTCGCTGTAAGATTGCTGTATAGCGCATCCAGTTCCATACCCGAAACACCGTATTCCCCAAGAATCTCCGTGCCGCCAGTCCAACTGTTCCCGCTCGTATTATTACCGCCTGTCGTTCGTGTTTGACGATCTACGGTTGTTCCCGGTAGTCGATAAGGATCAACCGTTTGCCAGTAATTATCCGTAAATTGCCCCAGATCATTATTGTACAAGTAGGTCATGCCATCGCCAGTAAACCAACCTTTCAAATTCTCGTTGTTCCCGGACTCATAGTTAGCAATACGATTCGAATGCATACGGATGGCAAAAGTAAATGCCGGTCGCCGCTGAATTGCTTGATCCATACTGGCGAATTGCTTAAACGAAACCTGCTCGCCACGTGGTGTCACGCCAGCATCTTGCACGATATTTTTTGCTAGTACGATGTAATCAATCGAGTTGCCAAGGTAGAAATTCAAGTATGTATCCGCTTGGATCCAATATTTGATCATACTCTTGAAAAGAGTTGTATGCGCGAGTGGCGCAAGTTGAGATAAACGAATGACGGCTCTCGTAATGCGCTGAGCAGTTATATGGTCGGTCGCATAGGAACGTGAGATCTCCCGTCCTCTGGACATATCCATGACTAACCCTTTATACATGAAAGGTTCGAAGTTATCGTAAATCCACTGATACACGTTGCTTACTTTAGGGTCAGTGACTGCCCAAGTTGTACCGTTTAGCGCATAGAGCATATCAGCTAAATTCGCTAGCATTGTTGCGCCATATCCACCGTTGTAAGGTGTTACATCATGCTGGATAAACGAACCATCCTTGTAAAATCCGTCGCCTGAGGTGACATAGACGAATACAGGGCTCAGGCCGTCTCTTGCCATAGCAATCTTGGAGGCATTTTTCACGATAATTCCACGGTAGGCAACGACCTGGCTTTTCCAAACCCGATTCGCTGCTGTCATATCCACGATCGGTGTGAAATGTTCCACGGCATTCATGTAATTCGCAATTTGTGTGGAGGATAAGTCATCGTACAGTAGGATTACTGTATCGTTGAGTGCCAGTGGCGCTCCCATCCACCAATCCCACCAATTATCGTAAAGCACCTTGTTTTCGTTGTATCGGTTCGAATACATCCAATCCAGTGCTGACTGGAGATCCGCGAGCAACGCCGCATTATTCTGTAAGGAAGAACCAACTGTCGCATAGGCAATCGCCATTTCCTTCAAGCGTGTGTAAGCCGACGTAATTTGCGCGGAATTCGAGGTGCTGGCCAAATCACTCCAGAGCGCAGCACGATCTGCTGTTTTTATCATCGAATCCCAATTCGTTTGCGCTTTGGCTGTTAATGCTGTGATTTGATTAGCAATATCAAGGTCTTGTTGATTGTAAGAAAATCCACCGGTCAACATGACTTTCAACTTATTTCTAAGTGTATCATACTCGTCCTCTGGTGCAGCAGTCACTGTAATGTGGGCAACAGCACGAATTGATGTGCCTGCTACGGTACCGTTGACATCGAAGCTTCCTGCTTTGGCATACAGCGTATCTGCATAAGTGTCCCATTGTACATTTCTCTGTTCCATGGACTGATCCGAATAAACAGCCGTAACCACAGTTGGCAGTACTGGTTTAATTTTTGCTTGTGTCGTAACTTGAACAGGTTGTATGGCAGTAACGGCTAATTGCGGATGCGTAACCGTGATTGTAGCGATCGCTGGTATCGCTGTTCCAACTACAGCACCATTCACAGTGAAAGAGCCTAGTTGTGCGTATTGTGAAGCTTGGATATTCTCCCAAATGACAGGAGCGGATTTGATTGACTCATCAGTATATACAGCTGAAACAACAGCTGGCATAACAGGAGGAGTTCCCACAGACGTCGTGATCGCTTCTGGAGAAACTGATGTGATGGTTCCTGTAAATGGGAGAATTTCTCCTGTTCCCATTCTCACATGATCCAAGGTTATATTGGCAAATGAAGCAGAATCCCCACCGATTTTGATTAAAGAGGAACTGCCAGTTCCATTTGGTGCTCCACTCCATGCTAAAGTACCATCCACGTAGAGGTCATACGTGTAGTTCGAATGAACGACAACACGATAGGCATGATAGACCGTCGTGTCGAGTGTATACGATTTAGTCGAATTGGAGGATTTATTTTGCACGACACCACTTGTTCCGTAGGTTAAATAAAAGCTAATTAAATAAGAAGCCCCTCGTACTGTAAACTCATTGAGTGTTCCTGCCGCATTCACTTTGGCTACGGCTTCAAATGTGAACGCGCCTGAAGCAGGGGCAACTGTTGTCGCTGGTGCCACTGGCTGCTTTAAAAGGTACGTAGATTTATCAGACGCATCCACGATCGTTACATTCCCCGTATTTTGCGTGACCGATCCAGTGAAACCCGTTGTTCTCTGCTCTGTCCAGCCCGTACTCGTGAAATTACTCAAATTATCGTTGAGCAAATCCCATGGGCCGCTAGCGGCATATGACGGTTGTGGCAAGACCCCTACAAGTAGGCTAAACATCATCATCACGCAGATCACACTAGATATACTTCTTTTTATCAATGCCTACACACTCCTTACATCTTTTATTAAGCGCTTTCTAAGCCTAGATAGAACATAACATCCCTGACATCACCTAGATAGAACGCTAACTTGATAAAACCTATCTTGAATTAACCTCTTTCTAGCGGCAGTCAATTATTGATAGGAATACGAACGAGTTGTGATATATGGGTAGGATGTAACTGGCATTAGTGTTAAATGAAGGTTATTGCAAATGCAAAAAACAAGCACCGATATTCGCTCGGTACTTGCTCTCATGTACGCTATTACTCGAATTTGAAACTTCTTCTAATTGTACTAATTTGATCCGCCATTGAAAGAAACTCAGCTGCGAGCTCTTCGTCATGGGGATTATACTCAACATCTCCTGGGGGAAATAACAGGAACACATGGTTCTCGTCTTCTCCTAATTTGTATACTTGACCAATTCCCTTCGTGGTAGGGCCATTTGCAAGCCAATCTTCCTTCGTCCATATGGAAATGCTAAATAGGACACCACCGAACGCTTTATTTGCCTTATTAATAAAGAGGTAATTCACAAACTCAGATGCTTCATCCCTCTGCTCTTCGACCTCATATTTACCCTCCCAACTAGATGGGACATGGAGTGTGAAACGATATTGTGAATTATGATATATCATACTAGGAACATCAAGAATAATTCGATGATTGACGGCACCAATATGAAGGTAAACCGCATCGTAATTCTTGAAATCTCCCTCTCCCTCAGTTACAAACGTTTGGGTATCTACTCCGAAATTATTTCCCGAAATGGCGGCTTCGCCTATTTTCTCATTATCCTCGTTGTAAAAGGATAAGCCCGCTCCAATCATATTTTGACTGTTGCCTACGCCTTCAAATTTCAATTGACCTGTAACTTTAGTTGTATTGCCTGCTTTTGTAAGAATTAAATTTCCTACCGAGATACTGGCATAATCAGGATCTTTGATGTCTAGTGATTTATTTTTAACGACTATTTTTTGAGCTTCAGAATCATAATCGATCGTTGCTCCCAAATTCTCAGCCACAAATCGAACGGGTACATAAGCATGTCCATCCACATTCAGAATCTGATAGTCACTGTTCAACTTAACTTGACTGCCATTGATCTCAAAGCTTGCCGGAAACAATAACGCTTGAATCGTGTCAGAAGCGAAAGCGACAGATGAGCCAGCAAGTATCAGGCCACAACTCAGACCAAGAATAAATTTCTTCATCGTTAATTTCCTCCCAAACGTATCCATCCCATATTTTAACAATCCCAACTCATTAGACGCTTTATCTTCGAGATTGTTTCATAATGAAAAAAGCCGAGCATCTTTCGCTCGACTTTAACTCGCTTATTGGATTTGATTGATTACAGCCGTCCATTTATCACTTTCCCAAACCACCTGCGCGCCAAGCGCTTCGCTAGCAAATCGTAAGGGGACATACGTAGAGCCTTCAGCGGATATAAAAGGTGCATTTGAAAGTGCCTGTGATGTTCCGTTCACTAGTGCTTGTCTCTTCCCAATGGACAAAACAATCGTTTTGGATCCTTTCACAATCGTAACCTCTTGGCGGGTTCCCTCCCAAGCCACTTTGGCTCCCATCGCTTCGAAAACACCACGAAGCGGGATGAACGTACTTTCGCCAATGATTTTGGCTTTTGGCGCAACGTCGATGTAAGTCCCATTGATACGAATACCAACATCGTTAGACGTAAATTTCTTTGGCGGGTCCGTTTTTACCGGATTTCCTTTGTGTTCTGTAGATGGCATAGCTGGGTTTTCTACAGTTGTGAAAGACCATGATTTATTCTCAATGGTGACCGTATATGTTTCTCCATATGCAAGCTCATATTTCGGAATGATATGCCATGCATTCGTATCACCAAGTTCTTGCTTTAATTTGTAGATCTCGACAGGTTCATCTTGACTGTTCGTTAGCAGGGCGGTCACATCTGACTTATCTTGAGCTACCCCTGCGTAAGTAATAAAATAACCCGACTTCTCTATATCGAATTGTTCTAATGGATTCGGTATCTCAAACCCATAAAATCCAATCGGTACCCCCGTCTGTCCATCGTAGGGATAAACACCTATTCCTGTGTGGGTGAACCACTTCTTTGCAGGGTTTAGGACAAGTGCATGCTTGTTATACCCAACGCCTAGCAGTGACATGTCCGGAAGAATTAAACTCGATCTATGAAGCGGAGCGTCCAGTAACGACTGCACCCCCTCCTCTGGCGAATCAGTCGTAAACGAGACATCCTCAAATACACCAAATGTATCGGTATCAAAACCTGTCGCGGCCGCCCGATCCCAAGGAAGCTTGCCAGAGAACCCTTGCTTACTTGGTGTTTCCGTATGGCCGTTCTCCTGATTCATGAGGAGATAATTCGCATGGTTTCCGGCTGCTAGGGTAAGTGAAGGATCTAATTCCATCGTTGGAATGCCCATATGTGTCCTGACGTCATTTAAATAATTTAATGCAGCGCTTTGATCGTCGTTGCCTGCTGCAAGTGCACTGAGATTCCCGAGTACCATAGATACCCCAGTAAGAACTGTTGCTAGCTTAACGGTCATTTTCAACCAATTTTTCATTGTACCTCCGTAACGCATTGTTTGATTTCCACGAAACATTCCTTTTCGACAAAATACCTCCCAATTCCTGCAAAAGAAGACCAAGAAAACCTCTTAAGAAGTCCTTCGAGGATGAGTGGCCGTTACGGTATATGCTGGGTCATCCAATCGCAACACGTGTATTTTTGGCG
The DNA here is from genome assembly GCF_001428105.1 of Paenibacillus sp. Soil766. GTDB lineage: Bacteria > Bacillota > Bacilli > Paenibacillales > NBRC-103111 > Paenibacillus_E. The sequence goes on from NZ_LMSJ01000059.1 coordinate 64,417, forward strand.
CTTCAAATCGTTTAAAACTAGGTGTTGGCACGTATGTCACACCGGATTTCGGCACGGGGACGTTTGTTGGTGGAGTTTGTGGGTTTGGCGGGGGTTGTGATTCACATTTTTGATTAACTCGAATTTGTACAGCTATTTTCGAGAAATGACCTCGAAAACTCGATTTAACTGTAAAATATGTAGCTAACTCCCACCCGATTAACACACTATTTTACTCAGCAAAATTGTTGAAAAAAGGCCGCCGAGATTAGTCTCGGCAGCCCTTGATATCTTATATTGTTACTTATGTAGAGACCTACCATCCCATACGTTCCTTCAGTGTTGCTATCTGAGCAATGTGGTGCCGGTCATGCCAAACAAATCGTTGCAGCGCTACTTCCAAACTAAGCACACCAAGGACAGAGCTCGTAAAAGTCTTCTTGTAATCTGAAGGATCTAACGAACGGAGCACAGCTACGAATCGAATATGGATCGATTCCAATAGCTGAATCGAAGCTTCCAGCGGTAACTGATAATCACTCAGCTCTGCCCATAAATCTTCCCGGTATGAGCTTGCGACGGGACTATCCTCCGTAAGGGCACGCTTGAAACGCAGAAAAGCATTCATATCATTGTCCGCCATATGATGAACGACTTGTTGCACCGTCCATCCGTCAGGCCGATATGGTGTTAAACGTTGTTCTTGGTTGAAGTTTAACACAGTTGAACGTAGCCGATCAGCTGTCTCTGCAACGTCTGTCACCCATTTATTCCGATCCGATTGTGTTGGATGTTCGATCCGCTCGAATCTCCCAATCGGGTATCGCAGATGTTCCATAGTGTCAGTCCTCCTCACTTAGTCCAATCTAACTGCTTTATCGGGATCTCTTACATAATCAAACATGCTTCTCACCTGAGCAACCGTGTTCCGTTCTGCTGATAATTCGGGAAGTTCATTTTCTCCGAAAAAGCGCACCTCACTCGTTTCCACGCCAACCAACGCTTCTCCGCCAACTATTTTGCACAGAATAAACATTTTATAGATGTGATAGGGCTCTGGTGGATGGTTATGGAACTTTTTATCTAGAACAGCAAGCAATCTAATGGGCAACACTTCAAAGCCTGCCTCTTCTCTGATCTCTTTCACGGCAACTTCTGAAGGTGAGTACCCAATATCGGCCCAACCTCCTGGCAGTGCCCAGGCACCGTCCGCTTTTTCCTTCACGAGTAGTATTCGATCATCTTCAAAAACTACACCTCGAATATCAACTTTCGGTGTTGCGTACCCGGATTCATTGGCAAAGCTTAGGTTAATCGTTTCCTTGCCCGCCAATGTGTACGTATCTAGAATATCCACACTTATTTCCCGAAGCGCTTGGAATCGCTCCAAATCATAGACATCCTTCGAGTAGGTTAAGCCGATCTGTGCAATCGATTGAATTTGTTTGGCCCAGTCTAACCATTTAAGGCTTACATCGTGTTCTGTCATCTCTTCACTCTCCTACTTTTCTCCCGATATATAATAAATGCGAGGAAACACCTAAAATCGATGGATCACGCGCTAGTCGAATGAGAAGGTCAATGAACCCTTCTTTCTCCCCTCGATCCGTCCAATATTGCTTCTGTTCTTGCGATAACAACGCCCCCAGATTAGAAGATCCAATCAGATCTAATGTCTCAAATCCTTGGCTCTCCATAAATGGTTTGATATCTTCCACATTGTAATAATAAGCACCCGTGAACCGACCTGCATCTGTATGATTAAAAGTACCTTCCTCTAGAAAATGCTCAATAGCAGCCATATTGTCATTCGGTTTCCAAGCCTGGGGGAAGAGCAGCGAGGTTAGAAGCATCCGCATCCGACTTTGAAAAGCGACAAATACAACACCATCGTTCTTGGTTACACGATACAATTCCCTTGCAGCCGCAATGCGGTCCTCTTCTACCTGCAAGTGGTAGAGAGGTCCCAACATCAACGAAGCATCAAAAGTTGCATCTGATATCCCCTCCAATTTCGTGGCGTTCAGCCTATGAAAACCATGAAACATTTCTGCTAAGCCCAACTCATTTGCTTTATTTTTCGCTTGTTCCACGAGGTTAGGTGTTAGATCAGAAAGAGTCACGCTATAGCCGAGTTTCGCTAATTCCATTGCATATTTGCCTGGTCCAGCCCCGTTATCAAGGACATGGCCTTCACGTGGGAGATACTTCTTCATGTAGTGCCAATTTACCGTAAACTCAATAGGCTCGCGATCTAGTCTTCCCCACTCATCAAACTTGGCATAGTAATCAATCACATTCTTCATTCGTTGATCCCTCCTTATTGGAAATGCCAAAAAACCCATCGCCTCTCTGTACAATAGGTGTTCCTTACTAGTCCCAATCAATTGCGTTTGGATATGTAATTTGTTGGATGTGATGTAAGTTTATATTCCCATATAATCCCTGTCAATGGTTTCTTTTTCGACTTATTTTCCACTTGAAATGCATGGTAAACAGAATTATAATGACCTTAGTCATATAATGACTAAGGTCATTTAATAGCGAGGTGGTATTCATGCTTAGAGAAGTCCGCAAGCAAGAGCTCAAGCAACAACTTTTTATGAAAGCAATTGAGCTTTTTCAAGCGAAGGGTTACGACAATGTGACCGTTGAAGAAATTGCCTCTTCGTGCGGCATCGCCAAGGGAACCTTCTTCAATTATTTCCCCAAAAAGGAGCATGTCCTCCTTCATCTCGGTCAATCACAAGTTCAATTCATGAGCGAAGTTGTCCAGAAACATCAAGTTCCGAATCTCCGAGAACGTCTTCGACTGATCTTCAATGATCTGCTCTCTACCTATGCGCAGCATTCCGAGTTGTTAAAGCTTACGTTATCCGAAACGATGAAGTCCGCTTTGCTTATGAAAGAAGAATCACCTAACATCCTCATTTTTCAACAGACCCTATGTCAGATCATTAATGAGGCTAAAGACTTGCATGGGTTTCAAACACGTTGGGAATCGTCTATTATCGCTTCCGTTTTAGTCGGTACTTACTTTAATACACTCCTCTCTTGGGCGATGTTTCAATCTCAGGGTGAAGATCTCACTGTTATGTTTCACAAGCAAATGGATGTTATTTGGGAGGGAATTGAACAATGAACTCACTTCTTGTTTATGTATCTGCCACGTTCCTAGTCCTAAGAGCGATTGGGGATTTCAAATATTTAGGGTTTTTCAAAAAAGTCAAACACACCTCTTTCTCCTACTATGACACGCGATTCTATAGTCCTCTCTGTCTCTTCTTGGCTATCTCATTTCTACTAACCGTTGTGTAAAATAATGAAAAGCCACCCCTCATCCGATCGATGACTGGTGGCTTTAATTGTGTACAAATGAACTCTTGATGCTACAGATGTTCTTTCAACTGACCGATGATTTCCGCATACTCTTGCTCAGTCAATTGCTTATTATCAGCGGGATTCATTTCGAACATTTTGCCCCACGTGTACCCATCCTTATATTTCGGAACAATATGGAAATGAACATGTGGCATCGTATCGCCAAAGGCACCATAATTAATTTTGTCCGGAGAAAAAGCACGTTCAACAGCAGCTGCGGCCTGCGCTACATCACGCATATACGCATCTTGATTTTCTTGAGACAAGTGAAAGAATTCAGTGTGGTGCTCATTCAGAGCAACAATACAGCGTCCCTTATACGTTTGTTCTTTGAATAAGTACAACGTGGATACACGCAATTGTCCAATTTCAATCATCAAATTCGCTAATGCCTCGTTCTTGCTGCAATAATTACATACTGTGGTCATGGGGGAAGTCTCCTATTCTAGCGATTAGTAAATGGATAACATTACAAGTATCATAGCATAATTCACCTAGGAGCAGATACACTTCCTATTTAGAACAGTATGGCTCAGCCAGTTTCTTAACGCGCTCAATCCCCTCCCACATGTCACCAGGACCATCATAAACAAGTGTTAGCGGCCCTTCATAACCAGCCTGCTTGGCGATGTTCAAGCAGCGAATAAACTCCGTCTCATCAGGAATTCCCTCGGCATTCGTTTGCGCTTTGGCATGGATGGATTCACTATGCGGAATCGTTTGGACTAACTCATCGAATTTCTGTTCGCCTTTGAAATTCCCGAAATCGGAAGTAAATCCAATAACATCTCCACATCCTTTTATAATCGCAAGACAATTGTAACCTGTTGAAGAAAGTGATTTGAAATTTTCTGTCACGACGCGTACGCCATGATCCAAACCATATTGTCCCAGCTCACGGAGTGCTTCGATTGATCGTGCCAATGCATCCTTGTCTGAAGGATCTGCTTCCCCTGCAATAATACGTACTCTTTCTGCTCCTGCCAGTGCCGCGACATCTATCCAACCTTTGATCCATGCGATATCTGATTGTCTACGAAACTCATCTGAACTAGAGATATCACCATATTCAAGCAGTAATGTATAGAAACGAAGCCCAGCTTCCGTAAAGGCCCCTTTCAACGCAAGCAGATAAGCTTCATTCGTCTCTGGGAAATGAAAATGGCAAACTTCTAGCGAGCTGAACCCCTTCTCCGCGAGTACTGCAGGTAATTCGAGCAAAGCAAGCAACTCTGGTTGATCTTGAGCTTCCGTGATCTGCGTGCGTGTGGTGTCATGCCAGCGGGTCCAACGCAAAGGACCTAAATTTCGATGTAAACTCCAACTCGTTAGTGATAAAAATGGCATAGCTACCATCCCTTCATTCCTCTATTTTGAAATATCTTATCAGAGTCGTCCTGGAATCGCCATATTCGAACACGCAACTAGATGTCTTATTGTGCTATTATTCATGTAAAAAAGCAGGCCGCATCAGCGCCTGCTCTACTCCAACTATTTGATGCGATCCAAAAGCTCCGCTAACCGCTCATAAGAATCCTGCATCCCTTGCTCCATGCCAGAATGGAGCATACCATCTCGATCAGCGACCGATTGAAACACTGATTCCATCACTAGCTTGGTCTTTCCGCCTTCGAGTTCTTCGAATTTAGCCGTTTCGAGGATAACATGTCCCTTCTCCGGAAGTCCTTCAAATTCGAACGTTTGAATAATACGTTCCGGTGCAGTAACTTCATGGTACACGCCGCGGAACGCATACTCATTTCCATTGCTATCCAGATGTATATACCGCCAGTTGCCGCCACTTCTCGGTTCAAAAGTGTCCAATTTCATCGTTAGCACACGAGGTCCAAGCCATTCCACGATCAGCGTCGCATCCGTAAACGCTTTAAACACTAACTCTCGTGGAGCATTGAACACGCGTGTCATGCAGATCTGTTGACCTTCAGGCTCGTAGGTAAGAATTGCTTCATTGTCGATCATAACCATTCCCTTTCCTTTCATCGAAGTACCATTGCACTATAATATCGAATTCTCGGACATTATCCAAACCTTCAACCTTTTTACAATGCAATTCGCCCAAAAGACTTCAACGTCATCAAATGATGTAAAGTTAAATATCCCTTCCATTCTTCCTTAGCAAGACGCCATTCCTCGTCATATCTTCCCCAGGACCAATTTGGCTCCCAAGTCCCATCTTGCCCCATCTTTTGAATCAGTGCATCCAAATCAGCAGCTATCACATCTTGATACATTTCATAAAAGGGGGACTCCGGACCATCCACGATTTGCAAGGGAACCGCGCAGTAACCAGATCACTCTGCTGGATGTTTCACGACACAGTTATCTAGGAATTTCTCGATCGTTGGCCTGATTGCTTGTTGCTCATTCTTAGGCAATCGAAAATCGCACGAGGTGCTTCATTCGCAGCTGCAGGAATAATTTCCCACCCTTGATACTGTTCGATATAAGTTGATTTCAGATAATCAAAGATGTTCCTAATCAAACCTTCGCTCTAGTCGGAGTTAACCTTGGATACATATTGAAGCGCATGTGTTGTAGCTAGCACAGAAGACGCTTCACACCGAAGATCTGGCTCAAGTGCGCGACCGAAACCATGATCCTCGTTCTGATAAGTTATAAGCGCAGCTACAACGTCTGCCGGTTTCCCACCCTCAAACTCATACAGAAACATACTTTTCTCCATCTCTCTTGCCTGACTAAGTAGAAAGTCTCGTGCTTTGGCAAATTGTGCGCTAGACAACATTAGCATTCTCCCTTCCTCCTTCGTATTATATCCCCAGTTCCTGTTGCTTTCTTCGCGTAAATAGAACTATGCCAATCACCACGACACACGCCATAGATAACCAGGAGCTATAGAGGAAAACTTGTCTCATCCCATAGGCTGCGCTCATGAAACCACCTAAGAAGCTGCCGATAATACGAGCGGCCCCAAGGCTAAGTAATCCGTTAAGGGTTTGTCCGCTTGCCTTCCATTCAGGAGGTACTTCGCGGTTAATGATCGTGGCAATCGTAACGGAAAGTACGATAAAGATGACGCCATGCAAGACTTGAACGGGTAATATCCATTGCGCAACTTCGATCTGGGAGAATAAGAACCACCGCAGGGCAGACGCCAGGGCTGCAACGAGTAGAATGATCGAAATGGAGATTCGCTTGAAAATTGCAGCCGAAAATAATAGAAAGGGCAGCTCACTTAAGGACGAAATGGTCATCGACCAGCCTAACAGTACACTATCTCCGCCCATTTCCTTGAAATAGATCGGGAAGAAAGCGTAATAATAGCCAAGTGTGATTTGAATAATAAAATTCATTCCGATATAGAACATGAGTTTGCCATTTTTGAAAAGCTCACGAAATTTCCGTCCCATCACATGTGCTGGTCGCCCAGCGGCAGCCGGAAACCGCCATAAACAAAGCAATGCGGCAACCATCGTACACGCATAAACAGGGAACATCGAATCAATGTAGGACTTAGCAATGAACCCGAAAAAGAGTGACATTATGGCAAAGCCTACGGTTCCTCCCAATCGAATCAAGCCAAAGCTCCATGTAGGTCTCCGATCTAATTCCTCCAATGTAATGGCATCACTTAAAGCAAATATGGATGTTTGGAAAAAGGTAAAAATGCATATCACAATAAGAATATAAAGAAATTGATGCGAGATCGGGAAAAATAGAATTGAAATACCGCTACCAATTATTAATAGTCGCAGGATGTGATTCTTCGATTTGGCACGGTCCCCTAACGCCCCCCATACAGGTTGACCTATCATTGCAACTAAGGGTCCGAGACTCAGAAGGAGCCCGATCTGCTCCTGTGTAAACTTCGCGTTGTTAAGATACACTGGCATGAAAGTTCCATAAACCGCATTTCCCATATAAATGACGACATAAAATAATACAAATGCATTCAGTTTCGTAGTTGTCCCCTTCTTTCCTCTGTGAGAGCTAAACAATGCCTATTCGCATGCGGTATCCAAATAATATAGAACGTTCTTCTCCTGCGAAGGCCTTCTCCACAAGCTGACGAAATGCTGCTGCCTCGGCTTCAAGCTCTTTCGCTCCTAACTTTATCGCAGTTTGTAAGCCTCCCTGACTTAACGCTAGGTTAGCATAGCGGGTTGCGTCACAGGACTCCCAATTATGAAACACAATTTCTCTTGCATAACGAAATAAGCCTGATGATTGGATTTGTTTCAAATGCTCGTCCTTATTCCATTTGTGTGCTTGCTCATGATTCGGTGCCAGCTCAGAAGCTCGTTGATCACCGAGCGAAGTAAGCTTCATATATTGCCCCTCGATTTCCCAGTCAATGGCAGGCGGCCAGTCGCAATCATACGCGGCGAATACGCCACCAGGGCGAAGGATACGCGCGAATTCACGTAAAGTGCTTTGCGGCTCCATCCAGTGAAACGATTGTGAGCACGTGACAATGTCTGCAGAATCGGAAGGCAGCTCTAGTTCATGAGACAATCCATTCATGAATTGAATAGCATCAGGCTTATTCATGTTCTCCCATTTGGCTAGGGCAACTGCTCGCATGTCATCACTCGGCTCGACGCCGATGATCCGTTCTGCATCATTCAACCATAGAAACGAAGACAACCCTGTGCCGCAGCCTACATCTACTACGGTTTCGGGGTTGCTACCCAAATAAGCCGTCAATATCTGAATCAACTCCTGCGGAGCAGTTGGCCGGCTCTCATCATACAAAGCTCCGAAACCGGCAAATCGCTGTACATTACTTGAACGAATGTGTTCGATCATAGATTCCCTCCTCTGAGTGGTCACAAAAAAAGCTCACCAAAGGATGAGCTTCTACTCTTCTTATTTAACGTACATGAACATGTAATCGTCCTTCTAGGTGAAGTATGCCTTTATCCTGCACGGCATCTTTCGCGATTACATTAATTCGCTTCAGCCACTCTTCCGGCGTACAATTGACGGTTGCAGCTTGGACTAATCGCTCCGCGTGATCATAACAGGTGTCATAGCCACCTAATTTACGAATGACCTCGGCATATTCGACAACAAGCTTTCTAGCACCTTGCGAGGTGTAACCGAAACTCTGAACAAGTGCATCAACGATTCCGCGTTCATACAGATTCAGCCGAACTTGTGTTCTCATAGTAAATCCACCTGCCTCCCGTAAAAATGTTATAACCAACAAACCGAAGGGATGTCTCCCACTTCTCAGAGGAAAATACCACTTGATTGCCTAGACGTAACGCATCTAATTTCCGCCCGCGTGTGGTGCGTAGAATTTGATCATAAAACCAATGTACATCTCTATTTAATTGTACTGCTTCTTCAATAATTCGTCCAGTATCACCATCCGCCATCGGACCTATTATTATATCCGGATGCTTATGACAGGGGTCCGTATCTCCCTTTTTCATGACACAACGATGTGACATCACAAATTCAGCCCATGCTAAGGAGTCACTTAAAAAAATGAGAGGTTCCATCATCGAAGGAATCGCGATCAGCTCAATTTCTAGCACACAAGGGTTCTCATGCCCCATGATTGATCGAGCCGCAGCCTTGCGCGCCCAATTTCGCGCCTGCGCAGCTGAGATGGTTGTATAAAATCCTTCGCCGAAATCACGGCCAGGTCGCCAATACCGGCTATCCAATAATTTAGCTTGGAAAAGGTTGACGAGATTATCCGTTGTTCCATGATATAAACGTTGTGGTGTTATTATATCCATTTCGCTTCCCTCTGAAACCCCTTTCCCTTCTAAATAGGCTAGTAAGCACCACGAATATGTTCGTGTACGTGAGTCGCATAGAAGCTCTGAAGACGCGCTTGATCTTCGGTTGTATAAGCCGGAACTTCAAGGGTGGCTAGATTATCTTCAATTTGCTTGACGTTCTTGAAGCCAGGGATAATACAAGTAATATGCGGATTCTCCAAAATCCAACGCATCGCAGCACGTGCCATGTTGCCACGACCCTCACCGATCCAAGCCAGGTCTTGCGCGAGTTCAACGCCTTTCGCAAACGGCAGTCCTGCAAACGTCTCACCCACGTTAAATTGGTCGCCATTCGCATTGAAATTCCGGTGATCATCAGCGGCAAATGTACTTGATGTCGTGAATTTCCCGGTTAATAAGCCACTTGCCAGCGGAAGCCGCACAAGAATACCTACCCCAGCATCGTTCGCTTGTGGGAAGAGAGCTTCAGCAGGCTTCTGACGGAACAAGTTAAAGATCACTTGCAGGGCTTTGACTCCAGGTACGGAGAGACAGAACAAACCTTCTTCCACCGTCTCCACACTTACACCGTAGTGACGAATTTTACCCTCAGCTTTCAATTTCTCAAGCACATCAAAAACGGAACCGTCTTTCAAAATCGCAAGAGGTGGACAATGAATTTGATACAGATCAATTCGTTCCCGATTTAACCGTTTTAAGCTATTTTCCGCGAATTGGCGAACCGCTTGCTCCGAGTAGGTCGCAAGGTCATGAATATCACCTGAACGACAAAATTTCGTAGCAATATGAATCTCGTCTTCTTTCCCTTTCGTCGCTTTCGCTAGGAGCTCTTCGGCATGACCTGAGCCATACACATCCGCTGTATCAAAAAAGTTCACACCTGCTTCCATCGCACGGTGCAAGCCTCGAATGGATTCTTCGTCATTCGCCTCACCCCAGCCCCCACCAATTGCCCAAGTGCCGAAGCTAACCTCACTAATTCGAAGCTCTGTATCGCCAAGTTGTCGGTATTTCATCACTACCACTCCTTCTATGTAAAGTATCATCAAGCTGCTTCCACAATTTCTTCTTTCACCATTCGCCATAGGATAAGAGGAAACCTCCCTATTTATGCAAAAAAAAGAGAGTCCGCTTATCTCGGAACCCCTCTTTGGTAAATCGAGCAGAACGAAAGACTAGCGCTTCCGTTTATTATAGCCTTTATCTTCATACGGTTCCAACTTCTCTAACCAAAGTTCAAGCAATGCATCAACTTCAGCTCGATAGCTTTTCAACTCCGCGGCATCCAATATGATTTCATCCCGAGGCTCGATGCGATCCAGCACCTCAAACACGAACGATTGGCCACCGAACGTCGCCCAGTCTTTCTGTAGCTCATTGAATGTATTGGTATTCATCTGCTTACAAAATTCAAGCCGATTCTTCATTCCATCGAGATCCATACTACCGTTTACAAGTATTTTATCGTTCTGGGTATTGCGAATTTGATACACACCCATAGCCCGGAACGTTTGTTTATAATTGGTTGCAAGCTCCTTCTTCTTCTGTTTGTCTAACATGTTGACTAATACCCCATTTCTTTTAAAATCCTGGAAAGCGTACTTAAACGTTCTCCAATCAACTCTCCGTCATCACTCAATGCTTGGCTGAAGAGTTTGATATCTTCGTTGATTTTCTCATTATCCGTACATACGCCGACGGTCATTGCATCCCCTTGTAAGCCGATTCTGTCAATGACAGGATTCTCGGTATTATATCCGTTCTCATAGCGATAAGCGTCCTCTTGGAAATGCAGTTTCGTTCGACACACGAGGATTGCTAGATCTAGCACACGGTGTAAAGGCAGCTCTTCGGATTGACGTGACCATTTCTCACCAGTGTAGCGCCATACTTTAGCCGAAATATCAACCTTTCCTCTGTCATTCCACTGAGCTAGACCTAAGGAAAGTCCTTGTGTATCCGTGTTTTGCGTATATCTACCGTCAATATTGGCATAATTCTCAGCTACGATTACAGGTTTATGTTTGAGTGTTGTTGGGATTTTCAATGTGATTCCTCCAAGTTCGAAAGTAAGATGATTTCGATTTACTAATTTACTAAATTACTAAATAAAACCGATGATTGAAGTATACCTCAGCTTCTTTTTCAAGTCAATGGATGACTGTGCCCTACCCGCGGTATCCGTTTCGATGAATCAGAAAGCACGCATGTCTCGGGAAGCATGCTGCCCGACGTCATTTTCATATCAATCACATCTATTATCATTTGTAAGGAATTAATTTGTTGTTGGATATTCTCCCTATGCTGCTGCAGCTTGACTTGTAGATCAGGATGCTCTGTCAAATCGGACTCATATGTCAAACTCAGAAACGGCTTCATCTCGTCCAAAGACATACCGGTCTTCTTCAGACAAGTGATTAGTTTCATTACAATGAGATCTTCCGGATGATAAATACGATGACGATTATTTTTCCGATTCGCCTGAGGCAACAGTCCAATTTTTTCATAATATCGAATCGTATCTTCGGATAAAGCGGATTTCTCCGCTGCTTCTTTAATTGAAAACCCTACCGCCTCACTCATTATCTCCAGCTCCCTTTACGCACATTGACTTCATTATAAAACTTGGAGTTAACTCCAAGTCAATACAGAATAATTTAATCCACTTAGGGTTGACTTGAAGTCGACTCCAAGTTGTATAGTCAAATCCATATCCAATTACTTGCTTTTAAATTAGGGAGGAAAATTAAGATGGGCACAAAACTTTTAGGTCAAATCGTCCTAATTACAGGCGCTAGCAGCGGGATAGGATTGGCGTTAACTCACCAGCTGCTGCAAGAAAACACACAGATCATTGCGCTAATTCGCACAGAATTCCCGAAAGACGATACATCCATTCAAGCAGCAATAGCAACACGGCAATTGCGTGTGTACCGAGCGGACTTGAGTGATTTTACAAGCTTGCGGGCGGCACTTGAGCAAATTAAAAACAACGAGCAGCAGATTGATCTCCTTTACAACAATGCAGGTGGCAGCTTCCCTGAGTTGATGTATTCGAAGCAAGGTCGAGAACTTCATTATGAACTGCATACCGTCGCACCCTATATCATCACGATGGAGTTAAAGGCGCTATTGAAGAAGGGTACGCTGAAACGAGTCGTGCATACCTCTACTAACGCGTTCAATATGATGAAGCGTTTTGATCCTGAAACATTGGATAACCCCGTGCATTTTATCATGCTGTTCGGCCCCTATGCGGCGTCTAAACTCGCACTATCCTTATGGACACAAGAACTCGCTCCCCAACTTGCCCAAGAAGGGATTACGATGGTATCAGTTGACCCTGGCGGCAACAATACACTGCGCAAAGGCAAAAAATCAGGCATTCCCTTCTATCTCAAGCCGATTATCCAATTATTATTCCCTCATCCTAGCAAAGGGGCCTCCCTACTCTATCAAGGCGCCATAGGTGACCATAAACCTGGTGCCTATTTGGCGAAAAACAAGCAAGTTGAACTGAAATTCCTCCAGCATGCACCACGGGTGCTTGAGAAAGTTCGTGACATTTACGAGTATACCTATCAGCAAGTTGGGAAATAATAAATAGACGCGAACGGCGTTGCCCATACAGAAGAACTCCTGCAATCGTGCTTTACTAGCACTTTTGCAGGAGTTTTTCCTAGTCTACTATAAGTCCTGACTTAGGCGAATCATATCGCGGCACTGAATCCCATTTTCAAAAATAGGTTCCTTATAATGCCTTGTAAAGAAATCGAGATCCACGCCATAGATTCGAAAACCACACTTCTGATAGAGACTCAACTGCTGGATACCAGAATTTCCTGTGCCGATCTCAATCGTCTTATAATTTAACGTTCTTGCCGTTCCCACCGCATGTTTCACTAGTTCCTTGCCATAACCACGGCCTTGTTTCTTCGTGATCACCGCGATATTCACCAGTTCAATCGTCTTCGGTCTCGTTGGAAGCAGCAAATAAGCGCCGACAATTTCATGGTTCTCTTCCAATACGAAACATTTGCTTTGGTACACATATGACTCGACCATCGCAAGCTCTGGATCAGCTAATAGAAATAAATGAATCGGATATTCTTCCGTTACTTGTAATTCTCGAATATGCAACATTCTGTGTGCCTCCATCCATTTGTGATGGGTTTCAGAAGTGAAACTTGCTTTAATCATCCCTCTTCCTATTTTATCACGACCAATGGCCAATTATTTGGATAAAATAAGTAAAATTCATTCTTTCCGCGTTGGGATCATTCTGACTCAACATTCCATACTTCTGCTATGGCAAGAAAAACGGCCGCCCTAAGGCAGCCACAACTTAATTATACGTAATTTTCAAGCCCAATTCTGCGGCACGCACAAGTGCTGCGTCTGAGAATTTCGGCTTTTTGTATTTGACTTCGAACTCCTCTTTCGTCAGTGGTGTCCAATTGAAATCTCTATTCTGGTACACCCACGTTTTCGTACCCCAATCCACATGAATCGTACGACTTGCTACCTTTTTCACAACGCCAATTTCAAGAATGACACCAGTTTTACCAAAAAACTTCGCACAGTACTTCCCTACCATTTCACTCACTCGAAACATCCTCATTTCCATTAGTCAAATCACGCAGAATCCCAATTGCGATTTCAAAAGTCTCCTTATCCGACTGAAATTCATCAAGAAAGGATTTTCTGAAAATTCGTTGGATCTCTTGTCCCAACCCAGCGACACTCATATCTTCCAAATGTTTCGTTATATAAATGGTAATGCTGCGAGCCTCACCATCGTATTCATCGTCTTGACTTCCCTCTTCTAGTAATTGAATCGGATCCCATTGATCCAGATGATATTTCACAACGCCAATGATCGGCGAAGGATCAAACGGTAACGCAGCTAAGTACTTATTCTCTTTCCTGATTTCATTCTTTATGCTCCACAGCAAATAATTCATCTTGGTCTCATGCGATACGGCACGAAATTTCACAGAGATGGCCTCCTTTGTTGGACACCAGCTTAATCTGCTGATTCCATCTTCATCAGAGCAATCCGCTGCAGTGTCGCACCTAGCAGTTTATCATGTTAGCTGAAAGATGCCAACTTTTTATATTTAATCATCTAAATTATTAATGATATTAACTAATTGAAATCTCGTTTCTACCAATCGATTTCTATTGTCATTTCGATCCTCAGGCTCAACCCAACCAAAGCCATCGCCAACATATCTCGGGAAAACATGTACATGTACATGTACATGGCCTATATTCCATTCATCACCTGAATTTACCTGCTCTAACAAAAAAACAGCCCCTCATCAGAGTGACTGCATAGCTAACCGATTAAGTTGAATACGTATAGAAACCTTGCCCTGACTTGCGTCCGAGTCGCCCTGCCTTCACATATTTTCTAAGGAGCGGGCAGGGTCGATATTTGGAATCCTTAAATCCTTCATTGAGAATTTCCATGATCGATAAACAGGTGTCCAACCCAATGAAATCCGCGAGTTCTAGCGGTCCCATCGGATGATTCATGCCGAGCTTCATCACCGTATCTATAGCTTCCACCGTAGCTACACCTTCATACACCGTAAAAATGGCTTCGTTAATCATCGGCATGAGAATGCGATTCGAAACGAAGCCTGGAAAGTCTTGCACCTCAACCGGTGTTTTACCAAGTTCCTGACTAAGCTGAAAGATCGCTTCGAATACGGTCTGAGACGTTTCGAGGCCACGAATAATTTCAACCAGCGGCATCACTGGAACCGGGTTCATGAAATGCATCCCAATGACTTGCGAGGGACGTGTTGTCGCCGCAGCAATCTCGGTGATCGGCAGAGATGACGTATTCGTTGCCAGTACCACTTGAGGCGGACAGATCCCGTCTAACTTCTGAAAAAGCACCGTTTTCCAAGCCATATTCTCAGATATCGCCTCGATTACAAGGTCCACCACCGCAGCCTCTTCAATAGCTCCCGTTGGTTGAATGCGGCTGATGATGCCAGCTTTCGCTTCCTCTGTCAACCTCCCCTTCGCAATACTTCGATCTAATTGCTTACTGATCACCAACATGCCCTTGTCGATCAGTGGCATAGATTGATCATGCCAAAGTACCTTTCGGCCTGCAGATGCAACCACTTGCGCAATGCCGGTTCCCATCTGCCCAGCCCCAATTACCATGATGGTTTCTATAGACATGCTTCATCGCTCCTACAGCTTCATTGAACCGGACTATCATCACCGAATAGAATAGGATTCTCCGCTATTCCACGCGAAGCAAGATCGCATCACCTTGCGCCGTACCACTGCAGATCGCTGCGATCCCATAACCACCGCCAATTCTGCGAAGCTCATGGATTAAAGTGAGAATTATCCGAGTTCCGCTGGCGCCTATGGGATGACCGAGCGCAATGGCACCGCCATTAACGTTAACGCGTTGCGAATCCCACCCTAGCATACTCTCGCATGTGAGCACGACAGCGGCAAAAGCCTCATTCACCTCGAATCGGTCAATTTGATCCAACTTCATGCCCGTTTGCTGCAGCAGCTTGCGAATCGCAAGCGCAGGTGCCGTAGCGATATATGGCGCTCGCTCGCCTACACTGGCATGACCGAGTATCGTAGCGAGCGGGACAACGCCCTGTTCTAGGGCAGCTTCACTCGCCATGACTACCATAGCGGCAGCGCCGTCATTCACGCCTGGCGCATTCCCTGCCGTAATGCTGCCTTCCTTGTCAAATACAGGGGCTAGAGCAGCAAGCTTAGCCAAGCTTGTATCCGCACGCGGTCCCTCATCACTAACCACCACAGTCGCACCAACTTGAATTGAGATCATTTCTTCTGCGAAATATCCTTTCGCCATTGCTTCTAGCGCTAATTGATGACTGCGTAAAGCCCACTCGTCCTGCATCTGACGCATAATTTGGAATTCAGCAGCAACGCGACTGCCATGGAGCACCATATGCACGCGTTCGAAAGGACAAGTCAGACCATCATGAATCATCAGATCGATTAGTCTCTGTTCACCCATCCGTGCGCCCCACCGCGCATGCGTCGCCAAATATGGCGCCGAGCTCATGCTTTCCATACCGCCTGCCACTAGTACAGACGCATCACCTGAACGAATAATTTGGTCCGCCATGGTCACACTACGCAAACCCGAAGCGCACACTTTATTGATAGTCTCCGACGTCACGTTCCACGCCAGTCCCGCCATGCGAGCTGCCTGACGTGAAGGAATTTGTCCTGCCCCCCCTTGCAACACCATGCCCATCAAGACTTCTTCGATCAAGGAAGGATCCAGAGTCGCACGTCGTATAGCTTCCTTGATGACAATTCCCCCTAGCTGGGCAGCTGGGACGTCCTTCAACGCGCCGCCGAACTTACCAAAAGGGGTTCTCGCACCGCCAACAATGACGCTTTCTCGCATACACCTCGCCCTCCAGTCTACGCTCACGTCATTTAATCAAACGAGCAATCGCTCTCCGTTGCTCATCCAATGTTGCTTCAACCATTTGGAGCATGATCGCATCGCGCATATATCGTTCAACTGGGAAAGCTTTCGTATAGCCATACCCACCGTGGATTTGAACAGCTTCAATCGCAACCGCCATCGCCGTATCCCCGGCAAATAGATTGGAATACGTACCTTTAGCCCCGCCTTGGCTCTCTAGCCATGCAGCTTGATACGTGAGCAGCCTCGCTGCTTCAATTTGTGTTGCCATATTCGCTAGCTTGAAAGCGATAGCCTGTTGGTGCGCAATCGGCTTGCCAAATTGCTTGCGTGTCTTCGCATAGGCAATGGACACATCCATTGCCGCTTGCGCAATCCCAACGGCCAGCGCTGCGATACCGCTGCGAGCAGACTCCAACGTCCGCAACGCAATCCGGTAGCCGTCCCCTTCCTCGCCAAGCCGATTCGCCAATGGGATTCGGCAATCCACCAGTTCAATGGACATACTGGGTGAGCCACGCAGTCCTAGTTTTCTTTCTTTTTTGCCTAGAATGAATCCTGGTGTGCCTTTCTCAATAATAAAAGCACTACTCGCGTGCACTGTAGAATCATTTCCCGTAGCCGCAAACACCACATAGACATCCGCTTCCACTGCGTTTGAAACGAAAAACTTTGTGCCCTGCAGCACGTAATCGTCACCATCACGCAACGCTTTTGTTTGCATGACTACGCCAGGAGTCCCTACCGTTTGTGCACTTTCAGACCATGCATATGCCCCAAGCTTACGCCCATTTCCCATCGGACCTAGAAACAACTTCTTCTGTTCCTCGGTGCCAAACATGGAAATAGCCGCAACCGTCAACCCACTGTGAACGTAAAGTGAGTAACCCATCGAGGCGCAAGCACGAGCTAACTCCTCCAAAACCAAGGCATTCGTCAGAGCATCCGAGCCAAGTCCACCAAATAACTCAGGCACCAAAATACCAGTTAAGCCAAGCTCCCCCATCGTATCGAATACATGGCGATCAAACCGTTCTTCTTCATCTCGCAGCACCGCCGTCGGTGCAACCTCCCCAGATGCAAAATCGCGAACCATCGTCCGAATCATTTCCAATTCCTCTGAAAGGCTATAATCCATATGGAGCCCTCCCTCAAGCCGCATGAACGCTAACTTTGATCCTCCCATGTTGATCGTGCAATCGAACCATCCAAAGTCTCATAATCTTCATAGCGAATCGCCTTATATAACTCGCTGCGCGTTTGCATGTCTTCAAGCGATCCGATTTGTGTCCCTTGCTGGCGAATCTCCTCAAATACCCGCTCATAAGCTTTTGCAGCGACACGTAACGACGTAACCGGATAGAGCACCATACGAAAGCCCCAGCTTTCAAATTGTGCTGCTGTATAGTAAGGTGTACGTCCAAATTCGGTCATATTCGCCAAGAGAGGTGCATCCACTTCCTTTCGAAAATGCTGAAAGTCCTCCTCGCTCTCGAGTGCTTCTGGAAATATCGCATCTGCGCCAGCGGCGAGATAGTGCTTAGCACGGGTGATGGCTTCCGCCATGCCCTCTACTCCTTTCGCATCTGTCCGTGCAAGTATATACAATTTTGGGCTGACAGCTTTGAGGGTGCGGATTTTTTGACACATTTCCTCGGTGGAAATGAGCTTCTTACCACTGAGATGTCCGCATTTCTTCGGCATATCTTGATCCTCAATTTGCACAGCGGCAACTTTCGCCTCTACCATCTCCTTCGCGGTCCTTGCAACATTCAGGATGCCGCCATATCCCGTATCGATATCCACCAATAACGGAAGTCCCGTTGCTCGAACGAGCTCCCTAGCTCGCTCTGCAACCTCGTTCGAATAAAGGAGTCCTAGATCAGGCAATCCTCTACTAGCCGTATAAGCGGCACCTGATAAATAAAGAGCTTCAAACCCAGCTTGCTTGGCGATTCTAGCGGCCATGCCATCGTGGGTGCCAACGATTTGGACAATAGGACCCGCTTCAACTAAACGACGCCACTGTGCAGCTAATTGTTCTTGACTCGGCTCCTCCTCAATCAACCATGACATAGTAACCTCCTGCCTCATTCAGCCGATCTGACCAATAGTTAAATAACGAAAAGCGACATATACGCAGACACGGGTGTCTGAATTAGCTTCTCGTAATCGAGTGAAAGCTTCATAATCTCATCCGTTTGCTTCCTTGGAAACCGCGTTTGCACGTTTGCTTTGAACTTATCGATCACTTTCGGCAAGCCCTCCGCACGCCGCTTGCGGTGTCCGATGGGGTACTCACAAACGATTTTGCCCGTAGACGTTCCATCCTTAAAATAAATTTGAATGCTGTTCGCGATAGAACGCTTATCTGGATCTAGATAATCCTTGCTGTACTGCTCGTTCTCGACAACAACCATGCGCTCCCGTAGTGCATCAATGCGCGGATCAGCAGCGATATCATCTTCGTAATGCTCCGCTGTCAATGTACCAAATAGGAGTCCGATAGCGACCATGTACTGCAGACAATGATCACGATCTGCAGGATTGTGCAGAGGACCTTTTTTATCAATAATGCGCAGCGCTGATTTATGAGTTGTTAACATAACTTTTGTTATGTCTCCTACACGATCTTTTACAAGTTCATGAAGAGTGAGTGCACATTCAACAGCAGTTTGCGCGTGAAATTCGGCAGGAAAAGAAATTTTGAACAAAATGTGTTCCATCACATAACTATTCAACGGTCTAGCCAAGGTTAGCGTCTTTCCTTCGAAAAGCACATCCTGAAACCCCCAAGTTGGTGCTGTCAGCGCAGAGGCGTACCCCATCTCCCCTCCAACTGCCATCAAAGCCAAACGAACAGCCCGACTTGTTGCATCACCCGCAGCCCAAGATTTCCTAGAACCTGTATTAGGCGAGTGCCGATACGTACGTAAGCTCGCTCCATCAATCCATGCATTAGAGACAGCGCTGCATACCTCCTCCTTCGTCCCTCCCAACATAACTGCAGCCACTGCGGTGGAAGCGATTTTCACCAGATGGACATGATCCAAGCCAACGGCGTTCAGGCTATTTTCCAGTGCGAGTACGCCTTGTATTTCATGCGCTTTGATCGCCATCGTTAAGACGTCTTCCATCGTAAAAGGCGATTGCCCCTCGGCCATACGTTTTCGACTCACATAGTCAGCAATAGCAAGGATACTGCCTAAGTTGTCGGATGGATGCCCCCATTCTGCCGCTAACCACGTGTCATTATAATCGAGCCACCGAATCATACAGCCTATATTGAAGGCCGCTTGAACGGGATCCAATTCGTATCGAGTGCCGGGCACACGAGCACCGCCGATCACATCTGAACCTGGTACAATCGGACCCAGATGTTTGGTGCAAGCGGGAAAACGCAGCGCAAGCAAGCCTGTTCCCAGAGAGTCCATGAGGACATGATGTGCAATCTGATACGCTTCCTCACTCTCAATCTCGGCATGTAGAGCGTATTCTGCAATTTCTACTATAAGCGGATCGAAAATCATCTCCCTCTGAGCCCATTCTCTAGACGTACTCATACGATCTCGTCCTCACTTTCTGAACATGTATCTCCCTGAGGTGGATGTAAATCTCGCTCACCCGTATAACGAACACGTGGTCGGAAGAGGCGATTGTTCGCATGCTGCTCCATCACATGTGCACTAATGCCAACCGTGCGTGCTGCAAGGAAAACAGGGGTGAACAGCTCAATTGGAATGCCAAGCAAGTAATAGACAGGCGCGGCATAGTAATCCAAATTGGGATGAAGCCCTTTCTCTGTACGCATCACGTTCTCCCCACGTACGCACATATCGTATAACTCCTGTTGCTGACATGCGGGTGCGAGTTTCGCCAGTGCCTCCTTCATCAACAACGCACGTGGATCAGGTTTTCGCATATACACGCGGTGTCCGAAGCCCATGATGCGCTCCTTCCTAGCAAGCTTAGAACGAATCAACACTTCCAAATCATCTTCAGAACCCGCTTCAAGCAGCATGTGCATAACTGCTTCGTTTGCACCACCGTGCAGCGTACCTTTCAGTGAAGCAACCGCGCCAACAAGTGCACCATAAATATCTGACTGTGTAGAGGCGATCACGCGAGCTGTAAAGGTTGAATTCGGCAACTCATGCTCACTATACACAACCAGCGATTGATCAAAAATCGCTACCTCCATCGGAGAAGGGATCGTTCCTGTGATCATGTACAGAAAGTTAGCTGTATAAGATAACTTATCTTCTGGCTCAATGAGCGGTTGCTTCGTAATTGCCCGATAACCATATGCGACAATTTGCGGTACTTTGGCTAAGAGGCGTATGGCTTTACGTCCGTTCGCTGCAGGTGATCGATCATCGAGTTCGTCATCGAAGCTCGCTAACGCAGAAATGCTTGTTCGCAGCACATCCATCATATCTGCCCGGTCCGGCATCAAATGGAGCATGGCCCGCACATTCGGCGGTAATCCATAGACCGATTGAATCTGTGATTCAATCGCTTGACGCCTCGTTTCATTCGGCAATTTACCCTCTAGCAGCAGTCCAACAACATCCAAATAGGACATTTGCTCAGCAAGCTCCATCAGATCATACCCGCGAATCACAATTTCTTCCTTCTCCACATCAAGATATGAAATGCTAGTCTCACTGGCAATCACATGTTCAAGTCCAGGCAAATAGTGATCACTCATGTTTTCGCTCTCCCTTCCTACATACTTTCAGAAAGCAGCAAACGCGAAATCACAATACGCTGAATCTCATTCGTCCCTTCATAAATTTGCGTAACTTTGGCATCTCGCAGATAACGCTCCACCTTCGATTCCTTCAGACAACCCCACATACCGCAGAGCTGGACAGCTCGCAAACATACTTTAACAGCCATATCACTGGCAAAAAGCTTCGCTATGGCAGCCTGCTTCCCATACGAGAGCCCCTTGCTCTTGCGCCAAGCGGCTTGATAGGTCAGCAGTCTTGCGCCTTCGATGTGCGTGGCCATCTCCGAGATATGAGCATAGAATTGCTCGCTACGCTCGCTATCTCCCGCTCCATAAGCAAGAACAGCGTCCAAAGCCCCTTGGCCGATGCCCGTTGCCTGCGCCGCAATCCCGATCCGTCCGCCATCCAGACTTCGCATCGCGATGCGGAAGCCTTCGCCTTCGGGACCTAGTCGGTTGTCAGCAGGAACGCTGCAGCCCTCAAACCTCAACTCCATCGTCGTGGATGAGCGGATACCGAGCTTATTTTCTTTGGTACCGAAAATAAGCCCTTCCATGCCTTTTTCCACGATGAAAGCTGTACAACTCTTTGACTTGTTCTGCGCATCCGTTATCGCAAAAACAATATACACCTCCGCCTCCCCGCCATTCGTAACAAATAGCTTGGAGCCGTTAAGCACATATGCGTCTCCTTCCTTTGTCGCTGTGGTGCGCATCGCACCAGCATCTGAGCCTGACTCGCTTTCGGTCAGACAATAAGCGCCAAGCTTTTTACCTTGTGCCAAGGGGAGTAAATACGTTTGTTTCTGCGCATCTGTCCCATACGTATGAATCGCCCAACTGGCCAGCGACGTATGCACGGAGAGCATCACA
The DNA here is from genome assembly GCF_001428105.1 of Paenibacillus sp. Soil766. Lineage (GTDB taxonomy): Bacteria > Bacillota > Bacilli > Paenibacillales > NBRC-103111 > Paenibacillus_E. The sequence goes on from NZ_LMSJ01000059.1 coordinate 86,582, forward strand.
GCAGTTGACGCGCAAACACGCGAGAGCTCTTCAATCACCATCGCATAGGTTAGGAAATCAGATCCGCCTCCGCCAAATTCTTGTGGCCAGGGAATCCCAGACCATCCAAGCTCACCTAAACTGTCGAAAATCTCACGATCAAACCGCTCATATTCATCCCTTTCCTCTGAAGTCGGATCCATCTTCGCGAGTGCAAACTCACGGACTTTGGCTTTGATATCTTGCTGATCATGGCTATAAGCGAATTGCATGCGACGACCTCCTTCGACATGTTCATGCTGCAGACACTGGATTGGCCGAGGTAAATAGGGTCGATCGTACTTATTTGGACAAGTTGTAACCGCTTACAATTATATGTTATATATACACGCTTTTGTTTGCCAATAGACTCTGCTGCGACAAAAAATGATCATGACGAACATTTGAAACAACTACTTCTTGTTGCCACATGTCCACTCACAAGTTACATCTACCTCAAATAGCCATCGCAATTCCCCTCACTGTTAGGTTAGATGGAAAAGGTACAGCTAAATTTGTCAAATTCTTGATATGAGGCCAATTAGATGGAAAAGAGGATGTTAATTTCGTTGATTGGGCTGAATAAGCCGATATCCTCTCAGATTAGCGTCATAAGACAAACGGCGGACTGAAAACAAATCAATGAGAAAGGGGACTAGACAACGTCTAACCCCCTGTTTATATTCTAGTTGCTTTACACAACTCCTATTCGGACTTCAGCACGACGCCAGCTGGCAATACCCGCTCGACATGCTCACGCAGCGATGCATTCGTATACAGTTCCTCACAGAAAATCGCAATGATCCCACTATCCTCGCGTGTACGAATCAATCGACCCATCCCTTGACGCAATCTTAGGAGCATATACGGAATGTCGACTTCTTCATAGGGCGAAGCTGCAGCTTCACGCTTTGCGTTAAATACCGGATCCTGCGGAGGAAACGGCATCGCCCAGACAATGACATTGGATAGCGATGGACCAGGAATATCGAGTCCTTCCCACAAGCTAACGGCAGCCAACACACTATGCTCGTCCTCTTGGAACGAAGCAATCACATGCGAGATTTCTTGATCTCCTTCATAGAAGAAGGTTAGATTCTTGCATGCCGAATGGTCTGCCATCTCCCTTTTGAAACGCTGCAATTCCTGATGTGTCGGGAACAAAATTAGCGCTCTGCCTTCTGTTCTATTTAACAAGTGGACGGCTGCAGTCATCTTCTCTTGGAAAGTACCGCCTTCCGTGAAGCGCGGGGCAATGACTTCCATCCGTTCCGCGTAGTCATACGGTGAATCTACCGAGAACGAGAGATACTTCTCTAAGCCTAAGCTGTTCGCCACATAATCGAACTTACCCTCTACAGATAGTGTGGCCGAAGAGAACACGATTGGCATTTTGGAGGAAAAGACATACTCCTTGAGCACTTCCTTCACCGTTCTAGGCATAACAACAAGACTGAGCCCTGTAATACTTTCCGTTGCCCAGCAAATAAAGGAATGATCGTTTCGGAATAACGCGAACGCCTTCTGCATCATTTCCAGATGCTCCTCCACAATTTTCAGCTGATAGTCATTAAGGGTAAACATTTCTCCCTCAAAGACAAGCTCCTCTTCGATCTCGGACAAAATATCACAGAGTGTATGAATCTCTCTTTTCAAGAGATCACTCATCACGATTTGTTTACGATCAGAGCCCTCAATCGGGCGACAACAACTTTCCAGTACCTCAAACATACGTTCGCTCTGCTCAATCGCACGATCAATACAGACGGCTAAGGTTTCACGTACTTCCCCTTTTAACAAGCGAATGACCAATTCCTCGAACACTATATGCTTCAGCTTATAGGTCAACGCCTTCTGAGCAGCAGATTCCATCAAATGTCCTTCGTCAAACACAACGGTACAATGTTCTGGCAAAAGGGGCAGCTGTCCCTCACGCTTTCTTCCGTCATAGGTCCACACATGCTCCATGTAGAAATCATGCGAACATATGATCAGATCAGTTGACTTCCTATACGACTCGCGAGATAACGTTTGTCCACATCGATGACGCTTATCACAGACAAAGCAATCTTGGAAAGCATCCCAGTTCATGCGATTCCATTGTTCATCGTTAAGCTGCGGGTAATTCTTACGATCACCGTACGCATAGAACTGTTGCATGGCTTCACGTGTATGAACAAAATCAGGAAGTGATTCGTATACCTCGCGATAGAGCCCTGTATCCTCGTGTCCGAATCTGGCCTCATCCACCTTCACCAAACAAGCATATTGGTCTGGCGATTTTGCCAGTCTGGCATCAATTTGCAAATTCAAATGGCGAGAGATTTTATCAATATCTCCTCCAGGTTTCACGAGTTGCTCAATTAAAGATTCATCCGCGCATGCGATGATCGCGGGTTTGTTCATAAAACGCGAATAGCAGATCGCATATAATAAATACACCAACGTTTTCCCCGTGCCAACGCCGGCTTCCGCAAAAATCGTCTGTTTCTCAGAATAAGCCCGCTCTAGCTGAAAGGCCATATAAATTTGTTCATCTCGAACTTCAAATCCCGCTTCTGGCAATATGTCATAAAAGATATCCGCAATCCAGTCGGATACCTGCTGCATAAATGGCTGTGCATGATCATATGCAAATGGATAACGTCCCACGTGTTGTGCCCCCAACCCTCTAAGTTAAGAATCAAACTTGTATTATCTCATGAATGTTTGGCAAAAGCAAAAAGGGTTGCGAAAAAGGAAGAAAATGCCGATTACATGAAGAAAAGCCCACTCCTACAGCAAAGCCGCTGTCCGGAATGAGCTTTATTTTACATACTAAAACGTTCGCGATAACCGCATTTCCGGCAAAGTTCCTCGACCACTTCGCGTCTAGAAAAGCCTTCAAATAACCGATTCGCTCGTTCACCCTCTACAATCTCAGAGAATGGCGTGTGGTTAATGTTCCCCAAGTTAATAACCCCTTCCCCATCTAGACAACAAGGAATGACGGTTCCGTCAACGAGAATACCTGCTTGATTACGTAAGGCGTGGCAGAAGCCAGGTCCCTCAATTTCCTCGGCCTTCAAATCAGGCCATTGAAACTCATGATCCTGATTCAAGTAGACACGATCGGCAAGCTTAACGCCAGTTCCGCGGACGAATTTCTCATCGATTTTGTAATCGAGCTCGAACTCCTTCTCTAGCAATTCCAGCACTTCACGATTCCGATTCCGTTCCAAATTCGTCTGATTATCTGTATCCAAATTCCATAATCGGAAGGAAATAATGACATTCGATTTCGCGACGATTTCCTTGGCAAAACGCAGGATGCTCGTCACATAGCCTTCCTTATCCTCGGAGCCTTCATGACCGTCAAAGCTGTGCAGAGAAAAATTCATTTGGCGAAGTGCCGGTTTATCAAGCAACTTGTGCCTATTTTTGTTAATGAGCGTCCCGTTCGTTGTGATATTCACTTTGAAGCCTTTTTCATGGCTCAGATCGAGCAATTCATCGATTTTCGGATGGAGCAGCGGCTCACCCTTCACATGCAAATAAATATGATCCGTATGCGGCTTAATTTGATCAAGGATATTCGTAAATGTATCTATTTTGATGAAATTCGCTTGACGTTTCGTCTGAGGACAGAATGTGCAAGCCAAATTGCATACGCTCGTAATTTCGATATAAAACTTCTTGAACTTCTTCATGGTCGGACTCCGTTTCTTATTGGCGCTACTATGATAGAGGCTATTATACCAAGCGAGACGGTTGATTGAAAGGATTTCACACTTTTTTAGAAAAACAACTGGACCATCCTGCCAATAAAGTAGGCGGACGGAACGAGGAAAATTTGCGCTAATAGCGTACCTAAGAAGCGGGTTGTCATGAGTAAAGCGTAGATTTTGCCTAGCTGTTTACGTTGCTCTTCATCATGCAATGCCTTATCGGTGATGAGACCCAATTGGGGATCGATGAATATGGTGAGCAAAATCGTAGCAATTCCGTTGATCAGACCCGACGCTTGTGAGGCTGTAGTCGCATAATCAGGCCATAGATGAGCCGCATATAGTGAGGCTAGTACACCCACGGAGTAGAAAGCTGTAACGACAATATTGATGAATAGGAATCGTTTAGAAATGCCGAGATAACGGAACTGGCTTAGCTTCACTTTGGGCTTTTTAATATATTTGGTCGTGTTCTTCAGCTGTGAAATCGTCACATTCGTGAGCATCTTCGGCAGTGAACCGGCAAGTTCGAGACGAGCAATGACTCTAGCACTTAGGTTGATAAAAGTAGGAAATAACGCGATCGCGATTATCGTCCCGATCGACGATGCCAGTAGAGAAATACGCAAATATCGCACCAAATCAAACGTGGGCTCATGCTTGGCATAATCCACAAAATTCGCCGTCATCGGCGCCTGAATCAGGTTCGCCGTACGCGATACAAGTACGACGATGCCGACAAGTGAAAGTGCCACTGCGAGTTTGTTCACCCTTACACCTGCATAACGAATCGAGTAAGACAGTGTCTCGGCTGTGTGAATGATCATCGTCAATATAAAAACCAAAATGAGTGTGTTGATCATACAAAGGGTTCATCCTTTACTTGAGTGATAGGTGCTGAAACGTAAGAGAGAGAAAACGAAAACCCACCTGCTGTTGGTCGCATCGGGTGGGTTTCGTGGTGATTAATCATTGTCTATTATTCGCGACGCAGCGCGGATTCCCTTTATTAGTAATCACGCATGGCGCAAGAACTACGTCTTAGACTACGCCTTGCGATCGTCCCCATACCACAGCTCACGGAACGTGGAGCTGTGTCGCAGTAGTTCCTCCGATGTGCCTTCCGCTTCAATGCGGCCATCTTTCATCACGATGATGTGGTCGGCACGCGTCAACGCGGTTTTGCGGTGCGAGACGACCAGACACGTCGCATCACTGCGGCGCTGGAACATCCGCTCCCAAAGTTTCTGCTCTGTCTCGACGTCAAGCGCGCTCGACAGGTCGTCGAAGACGTACAGCTCGGCGTCTCGCACGAGCATTCGTGCCGCGGCCGTCCGCTGCGCTTGACCGCCGGAGAGCTTCACCCCACGCGGGCCGATGACGGTGTCCAGCCCGCCAGGCAGCTGCGCGACGTCGAACTCGAGCACCGCCGCGTTCAAAGCCTGGGGTAAGCTGTCACCTTGCTCCGCTTGCCCGAGCAAAATATTATTGCGCAGCGTATCGCTGTATAACCGCGGCACCTGCGCGGTATATGCGCTCTGCGGCGGTGTAAAGAAGGTGCCCGGATCCTCAACGGGCACACCATTCCACGCGATCGTTCCACTCTCCTTGGGCAACAGCCCAAGAAGGGAACGAACCAGCGTGGTTTTGCCAGAGCCAATCGTTCCCGTGATGACGGTGAACGATCCTCTTTGCATGGCGAAGTGAATGTCAGCGATACCTCTACCCGTATCTGGGTAGGTATAGCTGAGCCCATTCACTTCCATGCGCTGCAGCGGAGGTGCAACGACGCTGTCATTCTCTTGATCTTGAACCTGATCTTGATCTTGATCCTGATCTCGTTTTACCATCGCAACAGAAGAATCAACCTTCCCTACCCGCTCCTTCTTCAAATACAACGGCTTCACCATCGTCAACACCCTCGCCGAAGCTCCTTGCAACAAGAAGGTCAATCGCTCAAGTGAAACACTCATTTGCTTAAAATAAGTGATAAACTTCCCAACATTCGTAATAAACTGCGTCACGAAGGTCAAATAGTACACGAACAAGGCGAGGTCACCGACAGTGAACGTCCCTGCTCTCATTTTCGTTCCCGCCAAAAGAAGCAATAATCCCGTCCCCAAATTCACGGAATTTGAGAAAACGGAGTCTAGCAATTCGCTCATCAGTCGATCTTTAAGCATCGCCTTGCGACGCTGATCACCGAAGCTGTGGAACCGCTCCATGACTCTCTTCTCGGCGCCAGCCACTTGAATGGCCTGCACATTACCGAACATCTCGCTGATCTCTCCCGTCACCTTAGAGGTGGATTCCCTACTCGCGGCACGATATTTCTGCAAACGAACAGTTGCGAGTTGTGCCGCTGAAATCACGATGACGATTGGCATAAACACGAGAAGTGTCATTTGCGCATCAATACGAATCAATATGTAACCTGAAACGAGTGCAAAACACGTCATCCCAAACACATCTACTGACCAGCTCGCTGCTTCCTCGGATTGATCCACGTCATCGCGGAAGTGACTGATCGCTTCGCCTGGTGATACAGGAATCGCTTGTGCACCCGGCTGCTTGAGAACATGTTCTAGTAAATTGCGACGAAGCAGCATCCCCATTCGGAAACGGAAGTGCACATCCGTAATGAACCCAATGATGATCAATAGGATTCGTCCCAGTGCTGCCCCAATTAACAAAGCGATCAAACCCCATACTCCGAATTTCAAGGTAGCATTCCCCGTTAACGTGTCGAAAAATGCTTTTGTAATTAGCCCAGGTGCAATTGGAGCCAAATAAATAATTGTCCATGCGAGCGCATTAACGAAATATCGGAAAGGTTTATACATGATAAGCCCTTTTAAATACTGAAACGTTGTCATGCCAACACCTCCTCTAACCCTGTCGCGAGCAATTGGCTAAAGCGGGAATTCGGGTCGGCGGCAAGTACTTCTCTACGGCCTGATTCCAGCACACGCCCGCCATCCAAAATAACGATATAATCAGCACGCTGTACAGTAGCAAGTCGATGGGCAATCATGATACAGGAGCGCTCAGTTAACAATTTGGAAACGGCTTTCTCCATACGCTGCTCTGTCAAAGGATCCAGACGCGATGAAGCTTCATCCATAATAACCAATCCCGGATTCGTCAAGAATACGCGTGCAAAAGCCAACAACTGCGCCTCTCCAGCAGATAAGCTGCTTCCCCCCGATGCAAGCACCGTATCCAAACCATCTGGCATCGCTTCATACCAAGCGCCTAGTCCAAGTTCATAAAGTACGGCAATAATCTGATCATCCCGAATGGACACATCATAAAAGGTTAAATTATCACGAATCGTCCCTTGAATGATTTCAATATTTTGTGTTACTAGCGCGACACGCTTCCGAAGCTCAGCTAGTTTACAATTCCGAATGTCAATACCACTAAGTGCAATCACACCTTTTTGCGGATCATAAAATCGCAGTAATAACCTCGCAATCGTAGACTTCCCGCTCCCTGTTCGACCAAGCAATCCTAGCACCTCACCAGGCTTCAAGTTCATCGTCAGGTGATCAATCGTCGGCTGATCGTCGTCATAACTGAATACAACATCCTTGAAATCAACGCCAAGGGGTCCATCTGGAATCCTAGCCCCAGGTCCATCTTGGATCTTCGACTTAATCGCGAATAGTTCTCGAATGCGAGAAATACTTGCGTCTGCTTTTTGCAAATCTTCCATTTGCGTCCGAATCTTCTCGATTGGTTTAGCGAGTAATTCCGTGTAGAAGAAAATTAAATATACGGTACCCAAGGAAATATGATTGCCATGCCATAAATAGGCGCTAATCCCGAACGCCATCGCATTCCCCAATGCGAAAACGAAGATCGACATGTTCCACATCGCACAAAAGCCGAGGAACGCTTTGACGCGTAATGGCAACATTTTTCGAAGCATCGTATAGAAACGATTCATCACGAAGCTTACTGCACCGTTGGCGCGAATATCCTCTGTCCCCTCCAAATGCTCCCCGATAAACCCATAAAACTCAGCATTCGCCTGCCGCCACCCTGCCCAAACGGGTACAGCAAATTGACGAATCCACCCAATCATGTAAATCGCACAAACAACGAAAACAGCCATCCCAGCACCAATTACCCAATTTTCCCGGAATAAGAGGACGAGAATCCCCGCCATGAGCAGCACATTCCCAAACAAATGAATGATCATACTGGAGAAGAAATTCGCAAGCGCATTCACATCCCCATCCACACGCTCAATTAGCGAGCCAGATGTATGACTTTTATGAAAAGACATATCCAACGACAGACAATGCGAGGCTAAATCAACGCGCAGCTTATTGGTTGTTTTCCAACCGACATTTTCACTAAAATAAGTCGCGATCACAGATACTAGCTGCTGAACCAGTGCAAATCCAATAAACAGAAGCGCCGCTGTAAAAAGTGGCTGCATCGCCCCTTGTGATTGCGCGGTATCAATAAAATAGCGGATGATTTGCGGATTAATCAGTTGCAGCCCGATGGAAGCGAACAACAGGAGTGTTAATCCAATCAACGTCCCCTTCTGAGGAAACAAATAACGGCCTAACAGCTCGCGATATTGCCCCATGGAGTTGCTGTTTTTTCGGTTTTTCTTCATTGTTATGGAGTCCTCCGTATTCCTCTCGACGTACACTCCATCATACTAAATTGGCTCCTTCTCGACAACGGACTCTTTGGCTAAAATGAAAAAAGCCGCCGAGTCGGCGGTTCATGTCTTCCCGTATAACCCACATAGCTAATGGTTGATATCTGTAACGTTGTTTTTCACTCTTACAGCATGGAATTCCACCAGCCGGAGCTTATTCTCCCGCTATAACGTTGTTTTTCATCACTAAACCCCTCGAAATCGAGCCGGGGATGATTTTTCTCGAGCTATAGTGATGTTTTTCATCACTAAACCCCTCGAAATCGAGCCGGGGATGATTTTTCTTGAGCTATAGTGATGTTTTACATCACTTAAACTCTCGAAATCAGGCCGGGGATGGTTTTTCTTGAGCTATAGTGATGTTTTACATCACTATACCTCTCGAAATCAGGCCGGGTACGATTTTTCTCAAGCCATAGTGATGTTTTTCATCACTTAAACTCTCGAAATCGAGCCGGGGATGGTTTTTCTTGAGCTATAGTGATGTTTTTCATCACTAAACCTCTCGAAATCGAGCCGGGGATGGTTTTTCTCGAGCTATAGTGATGTTTTTCATCACTAAACCCCTCGAAATCGAGCCGGGGATGATTTTTCTCGAGCTATAGTGATGTTTTTCATCACTACAGAGCCATCACCCACACTCAAAAATACCGCGATGTAATCATCTTCTTTTTCGTATAAAATTCAACGCCATCTTTCCCGTTGGCATGCAAATCGCCGTAGAAGGAATCCTTCCAACCGGAGAAAGGGAAAAAAGCCATCGGCGCTGGCACCCCAACGTTGACGCCGAGCATTCCCGCTTCGACTTCTTCGCGGAATTGGCGCACAGCCTTCGCATTCTCGGTGTAAATCACCGCTGAGTTCCCGAAGCTGGATTGATTCACTAACGCCAACGCGCTAGTCAAATCCGCTGCGCGGAATAACGACAAGACAGGCCCGAATATCTCCTCTCTCGCAATGGTCATCTCCGGCTTGACATGATCGAATATCGTGGCTCCGAGGAAAAACCCTTCCCCCGCACACGCCTCCCCCATTCTACCATCGATCAGCAGATGAGCCCCTTCTGCGATCCCTTTCTCGATGTAGCTCGCAATCCGTATGAGCTGCTCATCTCGGATAACTGGAGTCAGTGTGACCTGCTCCTCCATCCCGCTACCAAGCACCATCTGAGCGGCAGCTTCCTTCAACCCGTCAATAAACGTATCCCCTTCGCCTACTACAACAACGGCAGAACATGCCATACAGCGTTGGCCAGCTGAACCGAACGAAGACATGACAATATTCTCGACCGTTTTCTCCATATGTGCATCGGGCATAACGATGTGATAGTTTTTGGCGCCTGCTAGGGCTTGCACCCTTTTACCAGCAGCAGATGCGCGTTCATACACATACTTAGCCACTGGCTGTGAGCCTACAAAGGATACCGCTTTGACAGAAGGTGCAGACGTCAGTGCATTAACCACGTCGTGTGAACCATGGACGACATTCAGCACACCATTAGGAAGTCCAGCTTCTTGCATCAATGCGGCTAATTTCATAGCTGTCAATGGCGTGCGTTCGGATGGCTTCAAAACGAAAGTATTCCCAAGCGCAATCGCGAGCGGAAACATCCAGCACGGCACCATCATCGGGAAGTTAAAAGGAGTGATACCTCCGACTACGCCTAGGGGCACCCGAAATAATTCAGAATCCATTTCTGCAGAAATATTTGCGAGTGTCGTGCCCATCATGTGGGACGGTGCACCTGCTGCAAATTCTACACACTCCATGCCGCGCAGCACTTCACCAAGTGCTTCTTTGTAGCTTTTCCCGTTCTCTCGCGTAATCAATTCAGCAAGTTCATGCTCATGAGCTTGAAGCAGCTGCCAATAATGAAACAATACGCGCGCACGTTTAGGAACAGGCGTTCTACTCCATGATTCATACGCATCTTGAGCTGCAGACACAGCTTGCTCTACATCACTAGTACTTGATAATGGCACTCGCGCAATCACTTTTCCTGTTGCAGGATTGATGACATCACTCATCACTCCACTTGTTGCGTCTACCCAAACGCCATTAATTAGATTTTGCAGCTCTGTCATCGCCATTCATCTCCTGGGGCAATAATTTTTCTCCAAAAATCATTGGACACATTGTATAATAAGGTACACATTCCCTTACTTTTCGCAATTACGTTAACTTTCCTAACATGAAAGTGGTGATTTCGCTTGGTACAGACTCTTTTGCAATTAACCGTGCACGATGTTTTGCAGCGCCCACTCTTTCATAAGGCTGAAGCGATTGCTACAGAAGAAGCACTAGCCCGTATAGTTCGCTGGGTTCACATCATGGAAGTTACGCAAGTCGGTCACCTTTTGAATGGAAACGAACTCATTCTTAGTACGGGAATTGGTTGGCACGATAAGGAAGAAACTAGCCTTTCGTTCCTGCAGCAATTGATCGATCGTGGTGCTTCAGGGTTGTGTATCGAGCTTGGTACCTATACGAAGCAGCCACTAGAGAGCATGAAGGCACTTGCCCTTCAAGCGAATTTTCCGCTTATTTTTTTCCATGAGGAAGTCCGATACATTGATATCACACAGGATTTACATACACATTTCATTCACCAGCATCATAAAATGGTATCCGATCTGGAATCCCTCTCCACCAAGCTTAATCAACTTCTTCTGTCAGGCAAAGGCTTGCAGCCGCTTCTCAAGCTGTTGCAAGAGACAACGCAAGCGCAGGTCGCTTTTTTTCCATTTGATTCGGATACCGCCGTTTTCGTCCCCTCCTTACCTAAAGGAGATGGCTCTGCCTTTTATGAGAAATGGATTCATGGCGAAATGTTTCATCTCTCTGAAGTCATAATCAAGCTAGCTCATCGCCCAATACTCGCATTGGAGCACTTGTTCGCAGACCTTCTACTATATGCCGAACAAGAGCTGAGCGAGTTCCAAATCCTTGCTTTGGATCGATGTGCGACCGCTATAGCTCAAGAGATGATGCGCACGACCTATATGGAAGAGAAAACCCGCTACAAACAGGATCTATGGGTGACCGAATGGTTAAGCGGCAAGCACACGCTTCAGGATATTCGTGACTATGTCATGTCCGTCAAACCGCCTATAAAACTAGGACCAATCACCCTTTGTGTCTTCGATAAAGCCGCAGGAAACAATGGTTCCAGAGAACAGGAAACACTCCTTATTCAGAAACAAATGATCGCCCGCTCCTTATTTGAAAGAGAAGGCTTTTATTTACTCCCTACGGTGTATGATCACCGAATCGTCTTCATCCTCTTAGATCAAATGTCCTCTGCTGCTAGTCATGAACGAATCTTACGGACCATCCAACGCTTACAAAAAACGCAAGAAACGCAAATTTTTCCATCTCTACTGGGGATTGGCCGAACCATTAACGATCCGCTCCACATTCAAGTCAGCTATGAAACTGCCTTAGAAACATTAGAGATCCAGAAGGATATCGGCGTACTCACTAAGCCTTTCTATCACGAGTTACACGTCTACAAAGTGATACTACTTATGAAGCAAAACGATCAACTTACTTCTTTCATTGACGGGTATCTCAGCGGTATTATCGCGTATGATCGTGAGAAAAATGGCCAGCTTTTGAAAACCCTACACATGTATCTAGCGCTATCCGGCTCCAAACAGGAAACAGCTAAAGAGTTGTTCATCGTTCGGCAAACGTTGTATCATCGGCTGGACAAAATTGCTGCGATCCTCGGAGACGATTTCATGCATCCGCAGAAGAGAATCGCGCTAGAGCTAGCTCTGCACGGATATGAATATTTGAACGGTTCCATCCATTAAGCTTTGGATTTACCTTGTGACAATAGCACATTAACGTAGTACTTCCTGGCGTTGGCCGTTGTCAAATGAAGCCTCGCTGTTTCACCACCGGGGTGTTCGAGGTCTAGCCATGCCCCTTCTAGATCCTCGAGCACACCGATGATTTTGAATTTCTGCGCGACATAGACGTCAAGCTTTTGCTTTTCCGATTGAAAAAGCTCAAATTCAGACATAAGGAGCACCTCCTTGGACCGTTTCTATCTTCGACGGAGTGACTTGCGCGGAGGGTGAAACATATGTGCCCCTCTTGATGAATTGACCATTTCCCGCTTCGCCCACGAATTGTTTATCCCGAATGACATAGGCTCCGCGAGACAATACCGTCACGGGCTCCCCTGTAATTTCAATGCCTTCGAACGGATTATAATCCACATTCATATGGTGGGTTTCGGCTGAAATTGTACGCTTCACATTCGGATCAAAAATCACAATATCTGCGTCCCCGCCAACTGCAATCGTCCCCTTTTTCGGAAACAAACCAAACAGCTTGGCGCTTCGGGTCGACACAATATCCACGAACTGATTCAGTGTAATTCGCCCTTTCCCTACTCCTTCAGAGAACAGAATAGAGAAACGGTCCTCGATACAAGGTCCGCCATTTGGAATTTTGCTGAAGTCCCCGAGACCTAAATCTTTTTGACCGTTAAAATTAAACGAACACTGATCTGAGCCCAACGTCTGCAATTGGCCCGTTTTTAAGGCATTCCACAGCACGTCTTGGTGAAACTTTGGCCGAAGTGGCGGGGACCACACATATTTCGCACCTTCGAAATCCGGCTTTTCCAAATAGGTTTGATCGAGCATGAGATACTGCGGACACGTTTCACCCCAGATATCGACACCGCGATTACGGGCATCCGTAATTTGCTGCACAGCCTCTTCACACGTCACATGCACGACATAGAGCTGCGAGTTGGCTAGTGCCGTGAGCTTGGCTGCACGCCCTGTCGCTTCACCTTCAATTAAGGATGGCCGAGTCAGCGCGTGATAAATCGGGTCCGTCTGACCCGCTTCGAGTGCTTCTTTGATTAAATACTCAATGACATCGCCATTCTCCGCATGTACCATCACGAGTGCTCCATGCTTTTTCGCCTCAAGCAAAGTCCGATAAAGTGTGCCGTCATCCGCTTGAAAGACGTTCTTATAGGCCATAAAAACCTTGAGTGACGTGATACCTTCATCATGAATCATACTCGGCAGCTCGGCCAGCACCTTATCATTGATTTCCGCAATCATGAGATGAAAGCTATAGTCAATGACGGCTTTGCCTTCTGCTTTCTGATGCCATGTCTGAACAGACTGATGGAGCGGTTTCCCTTTATTCGTCAAGCAAAAATCTATCACTGTCGTCGTTCCGCCAAATGCTGCAGCTATCGTGCCTGTCTCGAAATCATCGGCGGTGACCGTCCCGCCAAACGGCATATCCAGATGAGTATGCGGATCAATACCGCCAGGAAAAACATATTTCCCTGTGGCATCTACAATCTCTGCGCCTTCTCGCGAAAGGTTCAAACCAATCCCGGTAATAATGCCATCTTCGATGAGAACATCCCCTAGATAGTGATCCGTTGCAGTGACAATGGCGCCATTCTTAATGAGTTTGGCCATGACTACACAGCCTCCTTCTTATCGGTATCTTTTTCCCCGTTTAGCTTGGCAACAGCCGTTTGACGCTCGTTCCATGTCATTGGCTCCTCTGTTCCCTTCACCTCAACCATCGAGATTGCCCCATCTACGGGACATACAATCGCGCATAAGTTACATCCTACACAGTCCTCTTCCCTCACCTGCAAAAAGGACTTCCCTTGCTCATCTGTATGTCGCTCAATGCATTGATGCGAGGTATCCTCGCAAGCAATATGGCACTTATTGCAGTTAATACACGTTTCCGTGTTGATCTTCGCAACGACGGCATAGTTCAAATCCAAATTTCCCCAATCTGCATAGCGCGGGACGGATTTCCCGATTAATTCAGAGACGCTGGCTAAGCCTTTTTCATCCAAATAGTTGTTCAGCCCATCGATCATATCCTCTACGATCCGGAAGCCATGATGCATAGCGGCTGTGCATACTTGAACACCTGTTGCGCCCATGAGCATAAATTCAACCGCATCGCGCCAGTTGGAAATGCCGCCAATGCCAGAAATCGGAATATTCACCCCTGGATTACGCGCACAATCCGCGACCATATGAAGGGCAATTGGCTTCACAGCAGGACCGCAATAACCGCCATGTGAGCCTTTGCCGCCGACGTGTGGAATGGTATTCCACGAGTCAATATCAACACCAGCCAGCGAGTTAATCGTGTTGATGAGCGAGATCGCATCTGCCCCGCCACGAACCGCCGCTAAGGCTGTGCTCGTAATATCCGTTATGTTCGGCGTCAGCTTCACAATCACGGGTGTCTGGGCCGCTTCCTTCGCCCACATCGTTTGCGCTTCCACAAGGTCTGGCTGCTGTCCAGATGCCGCACCCATTCCACGCTCCGCCATACCGTGCGGACACCCGAAGTTCAATTCAAGTCCGTCCACACCTACGGCTTCGACCTTTTTGACAATCTCGTGCCACTTCTCTTGCTTGGGCTCAACCATCAGTGAAACGACCAAAGCATGATTAGGAAATCGCTTCTTCGTTTCATAGATTTCCTTCAGATTAACTTCAAGCGGACGATCGGTGATCAGCTCAATATTGTTAAAGCCCGCAACACGTTGTCCGTTGAAATGAACAGCAGCGAAACGAGAGGATGTATTGATAATGGGATCGCCAAGCGTTTTCCACACGGCACCTCCCCAACCCGCTTCAAAGGCTCGCTGAACCTGATACCCCGTGTTCGTTGGCGGAGCCGATGCCAACCAGAAAGGGTTGGGTGAACCAATTCCAGCTAGATTCGTTCGTAAATCAGCCATGTTGAATCCCTCCTGATTCTGAAATAACCCTGCCTAAGCTGATGCCTCTTGCCCCTTCACCAACTGCTTGTAAATCGCATATGCCGCCAGTTTACCTTGTTGAGCCGCTGAAACCACCATGGCTTCGCCCTGTCCATCTCCAAAAATAACATCGCCAGCTGCGAACACCTTCGGATTCGATGTCTTTCCTGCAGCTGCATCTACCAATGTCACTGTGCCCCGTGAATGAGCGAGTCCGAACTGTTCGATCAGCGATATATGCTTCGTCTGACCGATCGCCTTGATTACCGCGTCCACTTCAATGACAAATTCGGAATCCGCAAGGGGCACTGGCCGTTTACGCCCTCCATCTGACTCTAGAAGAAGTTCCATCCGCACACATTCGATGCCAATGACGTTCCCCTGCTCATCACCGAGGATCCGTTTCGGAGCCGTTAACCACTGAAAGGCCACACCATCAAGCTTCGCAAACTCATATTCAAAATCATAAGCTGTCATTTCTTCTTGTGTTCGTCTGTAAACGATTTGGACGTTATCTGCCCCAAGCCTAACAGAGCACGTAGCCGCATCTATGGCGGTATTCCCAGCGCCAATCACAGCAATTCGCTTCCCTACGAAAGATTCATCGAGATCTGGGGCTGTTTTCGTCGATTCTACGAAATCAATGGCGTCATAGACACCGGTCAATTCTTCTCCATCGATGCCAAGCATGGGTACTTTAGACATCCCAACCGCGAGCACTACAGCATCGAAATCACTCAACAATTCAGCAGCACTGACTTCAACTCCGACACGCGTGTTCATCCGAAACTCCACTCCAAGCTGCCTGACTTGTTCGACCTCCCACAGGGAGATTTCCTGCGGCAGCCGGAATGATACGATGCCATACGTATCCAAGCCGCCCCCTTGCTCCTTCGCTTCAAAAACCGTAACCTTGAAACCGAAGCGGGCTAGCTCACGAGCCGCCGCAAGTCCCGCAGGTCCGCTGCCCACGATCGCGACTGATTTACCATTACTTGCCCCTGCTTGAAATAAAATCTGTTCATTCTTGATCGCCCAGTCCGTTGCGTATCGCTGCAATTGACCAATTAAGATAGGCTTGGACGAATGATTGAGTACACAAGCCCCTTCGCATAATTCTTCAGTTGGACATACTCTCGAACAGGAAGCGCCAACTGGATTGGCATCCATAATCGTTCTAGCGGATCCTTTTAGATTGCCGGAGGCAATCTTTTTGATAAATGAAGGAATATCAATGCCTGTCGGACAGGCGTGCGTACAAGGAGCGTCATAACAGAACAAGCAGCGGTTGGATTCTTCGATTGCCTCTTTGGGCTTCATGCCAGCCTTCACTTCAGCAAAATTACGCTTCAACTCCGTTAGCGAAATAAATGTCGTACCCATCTTCGCTCCTCCTCCCTCATTTAAAGGTTCCACCTTTGTCTACTACGATCTGGCGGGCGGTTCGGTAAAGAAGCTCCGTCCCCAATGTAATATCCTCTGGGCTAGCATATTCCTTCGGATTGTGACTGATGCCCTCTAGGCAGCGCACGAAAATCATGCCGTAATCGCACACATAAGACATGGATAACGAATCATGGAAAGGACCGCTCATGAGCTCAGGCGGCTTCATCCCCATCAGACCTGCTTCTTTGTGCAGCGCAGCTTTGATCCAATTCGCGCAATAGCGTGGCTCGCTATTCGTATCTTCTCGAATCGTATAGGTGAGCCCATGCTCACAGGCTACGTTCTCGATGACACTTAGAAGTTCCGCTTCAAGTGCATTGCGACGACAGATATCGATGTCTCGTAAATCAATCGTAAAGCTTACCTTCTCAGGTATAATGTTACGAGAATCTGGAAATACCGTGAGTGAACCGACGGTTCCTACTGTTGGGGCGCCTGGCTCACGACGAACCAGCTCGTTCAGTGCAACGATGATCTTGGCACTGCCTAGCAGGGCATCATGTCGCATCGACATCGGCACAGAGCCGGCATGACCCGCGAAGCCCGTCATCTCTACGGTGAGCCATAATGGACCGGAGATTCCGCTCACGATACCGATCGGCTCATCGAGAGACTCCAAGACAGGTCCCTGTTCAATATGCAGCTCAAGAAAAGCGCCGATTCGGCCCTCTTGGAACGTATACCCTTCGAAATCCGCTGGATCACAGCCGAATGTGAGCAGTGCTTCTCGGCGAGTGACGCCGTTTTTGTCCGTACGTTCCAACTCATCTGCTTCGAGCTTACCCGTCATGCCCCTAACACCGAACAACCCTTTATTGAAACGACTGCCTTCCTCATCACAGAAAGCAACAACTTCGACGTTACATGCGGGTGTCACGCCTTGTTCTATCATCGTTTGTACCGCTTCTATCGCGCCAAGCACACCGATGGCCCCATCAAATCGCCCCCCATAGGGCTGTGAATCCACGTGCGAACCGAGCATTAGCACAGACGCCTGTGGATCGCTCCCGCGCCACACGCCAATCAGATTAGCAAAAGGATCGATATACGCCTCCATTCCGGCTTCTTCCATCCAGGATTTCACAAGCTCCACACCCGCACGATCTTCCTTCGAAAGAGCAAGTCTACAGACGCCAGTTTCGCCGATTTTCCCAATTTGCGCTAGTTCATGTATGTGCTGTCCTAGACGTTCTGCGTTGATTTGGATAGGTGATATTGTCGACAAGTATGATCATCCTTTCTCTTGCTCGTTACCAAACACAGTGAGTAAGGTTTCAATAATGAAATTCACATCTTCATCCGTAGAGGATAATGGCGGACTGAGCGTAATGATATTGGCATAGCCAGGAACGGTATCCCCGTTCTTACCAACGAGCAGTCCCTTACTTTTACATGCAAGAATAATAGTAGTTACCCGTTCTACGGAAGCGGGAATCTTCGATTTACGATCCTCGACCAGTTCAATGCCCATCGCTGAGCCGAAAATACGAATTTCACCGACATGAGGATGCTCATTCAACGGCTCTAATCGAGCTCTGAAAGCTTGCCCAATCTCAGTTGAACGTTCAACAAGTCCCTCACGCGCAATAATGTCGAGATTCGTTAAGGCCACCTTACAAGAAACAGGATTTCCACCAAATGTATTGACATGTCTAAAATGGCTAGTCGCTTCTTTCTCTTTGAAAGAATCGTATAATTCGGCCGATACAGCAGTGGCTGAAAGAGGCGAATAAGCGCTTGTTAACCCTTTGGCCATCGTGACGATGTCCGGTCGTACCCCATAATTCTGATGACCGAAAGGCTTGCCCGATCGCCCAAAACCACAAATGACTTCATCTACGATCAGTAAAACATCATATTTATCACAAATACTTCTTACCGTCGGTAAATAATCGTCATGCGGAACAAGCATTCCCCCGCCAGTAATTACAGGTTCCAGAATTACACCAGCGACAGAATCTGCTCCCTCCCACACAATGGCATTCTCGATCGCTTTGGCACATTGTAAGCTGCAACTTTCTTTCGTTTGTCCGAATGGACAACGATAACAATATGGCGGGGGAACATGCTGGAAGCCTACCCCAAGCGGTTCATATTTCAGCTTTCGCTGCGCTTGACCCGTTGCTCCCAACGCGCCCATGGAATTCCCATGATACGACCGGTGACGCGAAATAAACTTATGTTTACTCGGTTTGCCATTCTGATGGTGATATTGACGAGCGATTTTGAATGCGACTTCATTCGCGTCTGATCCTGAATTGGAGTAAAAAATCCGGTACTCGCCTTCGAGCCATTCATTTAATTTCGCCGCTAACTCTATTGCCGGGATATGAGATTGAACCATTGTTGCATAAGCAAGCTTCATCATTTGCTCAGCGGCTGCTTCGGCAATTTCTCGCCTACCATGACCTACGTTCACGCACCATAACCCTGACATACCGTCCAAATATCGATTGCCATCAATATCTGTCACCCAACTGCCTTCGCCAGAAGCGATGATCATAGGATTCTCATTATGTGCAGACATATGATGCCATACATATTTGCGATCTTTCTCTAACAGCTCCTCTTTAATCAATGGATCAACGTCATTTTGAGCGCTCATAAGCAGTCCCTCCATCTCTTGTCCATTCGTTCTTATTCTATTTCTATGTTCAAAAAGAGGATGTCATCCCTAGCTTTGTTTATATTTTTCAATTGGTAGATTTGGTATTAGCAGGTTTGTACAGTGGGGGGTTAATGAAAGGGAATTTTAGCATTGTTGAAAAGTTACTCTTCAGAGGGTTCATTTCCCTCTTAAACAGACTTTCGAATAACAGCGGTCTCCTCCTTCTATCCGTTTAGCTTAACGTTATCTATTTGTGAGTATTCGTAACCCTATATGTTATATTATATCTCGAATCTTTGGATTTTCACTATACATAGTGTTCCTAAATTGGCGTCGATATTTGACATAGTGTAAAATCACTCATATGGTAATTACATAACTTATATTATGTAAACAAATTACCGCCGCAACGACTATATCCATATATTGTTCATATTCTCTATTTCTTCATTTTGATAGAATGAGTACGTAACCACTATCCGACATCTAGGAGGAAGACGATGAAAAAGCTTATTCTTACAACAGTTGTTGCTACTAGTCTTATGTTCGGTGGAAGTGTAAGTGCTGCGCCTTCCAATACTTACATAGCCACGGATTCCGACACGTTCTGGTCCATTTCACAAAAGTTTAACGTGCCCCTTTCTGATCTTATCGCAAGTAATCCTACAGTGAATGCAGATAACATTTATGAAGGCGTTATCATAACTATCCCTTCGAAGGCAACTACCAAAGCAAGCTGGGAAGTCAAAGCCGATGCGATCATTGCCGTAGGGATGAAACAATTAGGCGTGCCCTATGTTTTTGGTGGCAGCACACCTTTTGTAGCGTTTGATTGCTCTGGATTTGTGCAATATGCGTTTAATCAACAAGGTTTTAATTTGCTTCACTCTGCCGCTTTGCAAAGTCAATTAGGAACGCCTGTGGCGAAGAGCGACCTTCGCAAAGGTGACCTCATTTTTCTACAAGGAACCTATACGACTGGTGTTTCCCATGTTGCTATCTATCTAGGCAATAATCAAATTCTTCAAGCTGGGACAATGGGAACAAGAGAAGTGAAAATTAGCACTTTATTTGGTACTCCTTATTATGATGCGCATTATTGGGGAGCACGCCGTTTGATTAACTAACTGACTCGCCATATACATTCTATGTGGTAAAAAAGCCGGTATTTACCGGCCTTTCCTATATCTTTCCTCTTATTTACGATGAGCTAACCCGTGACGGTTGGTTCTAAGATAGTCAGTTTATTCGTGTACGTATCGAGTTCAGCCATCGCCCCAATAGGTATGGCCGCTTTGTAATAGCCGTGGGCCGTACTAAAGTTAGTCAAAAGTGGTTTACCTAAAGGTACGATAATTCCTGAAATTAAATCATAGTAGGTTGTCGCATAGGAAGTCGTACAATTCGTACATTGTCCCATTACGATCCCTACGCAATCTCGAAATTTACCTGCCATTATTAATTGCGTCAAATAACGGTATATCGTATTCGACGGCTCATGTGTCTCTTCGATGACGATAATTGTACCTACTGTATTGACTTCGAAAGGTGTTCCCAGTGTACCAACCAATGAAGTAAGGTTTCCACCAACAATACGACCTCTCACCGTCCCCTTCACAAGACCATACAACGGCATATTCGGCGGATTTTGAATGACTTTTGGACTTAAGAGTGTCGATGTCGCCGCATAAAATTGATCGAAGTTATAAGCTGGTGTATTGGGATTAAAATCAATTAACAACAGACTTTGAAATGTAATGAGATTCGCAAATTGATATAAAATATTTAATAAAATCGTGATATCACTATAACCCGAAACGATTTTCGGGTGACTATTAATGAGGGTATAATCGAGGAGTGGCAATATATCTTTAACCCCTGTACCACCTCGTGTAGGGAGAATCATACTGACGTTCGGATTGAGAAACATATTCATCAGGTCTTCCGCTCGCTGAGTTGCTGTAGCTGCAACGATCCCTCCATATGCATAGGCATATTTGCCCACGACAACTTGAAACCCCATCTCACCGAGTGTCGCTATTCTAGCATCAATTTCGCTTGCATCAAGTGGGCTTCCTAATGTAACAATGCCAATGGTATCTCCACTTTGTAAGATGGGTGGGCGTATCGCCATCGCTATACCTCCTACCAATGACATGAAAGAAAAGGAACTACTCCTCAATCCCTTTTATGCTACGAATTAGCGAATTATGACAACTCTCCTATTTAGTTTAGATACCCATCCCGACTGGAATAAAGGCCGAAACACGATTCATGGCTTCCTGCTTTTGTTTATCCCCTACATGCGTGTATATTTGGGTCGTTTGAATACTGGCATGTCCTAACAATTCTTGCAGCGTTCGGATATCCGTCCCAGCTAACACTTGCATCGTTGCAAATGTATGCCTCAGCTTATGGCTGGAGAATGATTTCCCCTTCAGCTCCATATATTGCCCTTTCAATTGCCCGAATTGTTTCTCTGCAATCGCTTGAATCATTCGTATACTAATGCGTCGACCGAATTGGGATACAAAGAACGGCTGCTCGCTCCCACCCCTCGTCTCCAGTCGCTCAACTAGCGCGCGCTCAAGCACATGGACGATTTCACTGGGGAGCGGGATGACACGCCACTTCCGACCTTTCCCTAAGACCATCAATGAATTCGTGCCGCGATTAAAATCCGAAATATTCATGCGATGTAATTCGCTGACGCGAAGTCCGGCATAGCTCATCAAGAGGAACATGGCTACATTGCGAATCTGATATTTTCCTTCGATGGATTGCAGAAAGACAGAGAGTAGTTCCTCACTCAGAAAGGTCGGAACCGAATTCTTCTCTACCTTCGATTTCTTGACGACGATCGAAGGATTGTTCTTTATCATCTGCAGTTCGATGAGTGCTGAGAAAAATGTTCGGATCGATGAAAGATAGCGATTCCTCGCGGCATCCCCCGCCCCACCTTGGCGCATCTTTGTCAAGAATCGCATAATATCAATCGCCTCAATTGTAGCCAACTCTTTCTCTCCTAGGCTTATCAGAAATAAGCGAACATCTCCCAGATACGCTTGTTGTGTTCGTTTCGTAAACCCCTGATCTTTCATCCAGGTGTCAAAAAGCTCCAAATACTCGTCATCATATGTGAATCTAGTATCCATTCTAGTAAACTCCGTCCGTTAAAAACTAAATTGCGTTAAATATAGATTTAGTGCAATTTTTGCGTAAATAAAATGCGGTCAAATTCCGCAAATTTCATGAAAATTAGATCAAATTTGCGTTTGACCGCTATAAAGATTAGTCCCGCGGATATTCTACTTTCATAATATCCATAAATGGTACTTTATCCAACTCACCGTCTCTTGTCTCCATATGTACGCGCCCGGTACGAGAGTCCATCGTTTTGATCTGACCGCGAACTCCTTCTTCACGACCCCAAACTGTAAGAAGAATCTCCGAATTTTCCATCTTCGCTTCCGAGAGTTGATTCCCAATCTCTTCCAAAACAAACTCATCCCGAGTCGGTCTTTTTGCTACTTTTGCTTTCGCCATGCTTGCTTCCCCCAATGTTCTGCATCACCTAGCCGGCGATAAAATTTGTTTGACTCTTCCCACTTGTCCATCGACCAGTCGTACTTTAATCCCATGCGGATGCGTCGGCGAATTGGTCAACAGATCTTTTACAATACCATGTGTCAATTTACCACTGCGTTGATCTTGCTTCAAAACAATATTAACTTCTATTCCCGGCGTCACGTCTTTTCGATTTTGCCCGTTCATGCTAGTGTAATCGCCTGCTTTCTTTCCACTTTGTGTGCTTCATTATAACATATATTGTGCGTATACCCCATATTTAAGTACATGGATTATTAAACCCTTTCGGACAGTGTGCCAAATCACTACAATGAGGTAAACTAGAAAGAAAATCTGCTTAATAAGGTGATTTGTCCTTCCAATTACTCCCCCGGGAAGTAATTAATGATATTAATCATTAATATCATTAATTCATATAATTCCCAAATTTATGTGCGTAATCCCCCATTTCGTGCCTTTTCCTATTGAAATAATCTGTTTAATTCATATAATTATGACTGTGGTCATTATTTGACTGAGGTCACCTTAAAATCGATCAATTTGAAGTTGTGTGGCTTTGGCATTTAACAATGAAAGGTTGGGATGAAATGATTATCATTGGTATTTCCGTTTTAATTTTACTTTTTATTGGCGGTGTCCATATGTACTGGGCATTTGGAGGTAGATGGGGCAGTCAAGTTGCTACTCCAACGTTGGAGAATTCGAATAAACGATCATTCCGTCCCGGTAGAGCCGCTACAGTTATCGTCTCTCTTCTTTTAGTTAGTGTCGCGGTACTGTTAAGTATTCAAGGACAATTACTGCCCTTTCCTTCGTACTTCTGGGTTACTTGGGGTTGTTGGATTTCGGTTTTCGTATTCGCCCTAAGGACGATTGGGGATTTCAAATATTTTGGTGTATTTAAAAGAGTCAAAGGCTCACGTTTCGCAAAATACGATACGTTCTTTTTTACTCCACTTTGTATTTGGCTAAGTTTCTCATTTTACTATTCAATTCTGCGGTTTGGAGGCTGAACTGCATGAGCAAGAGAACATTCATGATCGTAGGCGGCGGAATCGCAGGAATTACAGCAGCTATTGCACTCCAACAGTCGGGTGAAGATGTGAAAGTCTATGAACGTTTCCCAGAAGTTCGAATGGCTGGCGCAGGAATAACCATTGCTCCAAATGCTCTCAAAGCACTTGAGCAATTAGGTTTGGCAAAAATTATTATCGATAACGGTCAAGTTAGCCGTGGTGGGATGGCCATTTTGAATGAGAAAGGCGCTGTTCTTTCAGAACTTCGAGAGTTACATTATGAGTACCCCATGATCTCCATTCATCGTGCTGATCTTCATCGAATTTTGTTGGGAGCGCTCCATCCAGAAACGGTTGAAATGGGCAAAGAGCTCCAAAATGTACGATATGAACAAAATAAAATTGTTCTATCCTTCATGGGTCAGACGACAGCATCCGGTGACTTTTTAATTGCGGCAGATGGGATTCATTCCCCTGTTCGGAAGCAACTGTTCGATGATGCTCCATTAAGATACGCAGGTTATACTTGTTGGCGAGGTATTGCAGATCGTTGGAATAGCCAACAACAACCGAATCGTTTCACAGAAACTTAGGGACCTCGCGGCCGCTTCGGGATCATTCCGTTACCCAAGGAAAAGACCTACTGGTATGCCTTAGTGAACGAAACGGCGGACAGCATGTTGTATCAACATTTTCAAATCAGTGATTTAATCGCCAAATTCGGCAATTTTCATGCACTGACATTGGAAATCTTATCAGCTACGACTGACTCCAATGTGATTCACAGTGATATCAATGATATTAGACCTCTTACTCGCTTCACTGATGGACGTTCCCTCCTGATCGGAGATGCTGCACATGCAATCACACCAAACTTAGGGCAAGGCGCTTGTCAAGCCATTGAAGACGGTGTCGAACTTGCCCGCTGTTTACAGAAACATTCGGGAATACCCCGTGCATTCCATCACTTTGAACAACTCCGTAGACAAAGAACACACCAAATTTCCAAACGATCCTTGGCTATTGGAAAGCTAGCGCAATTGGAAAATCCGTTTCTTTGCGGACTACGCAATCTCATGATGCGAGTGGCACCGACCTCCATGCAAATGAAGCAGCTTGAATCCTTGTATAACGTCAATTTTAATGATTGAATGATACCTCTTGCTTTCTCTCACCTATAACTACTTTCATTCTTACCTCACTTTTACTAGAGAAATACGGAATCAACAGGGATGCCATCTTTCCATGGGTTGACTATTCATATACAATAGAAATAGTTAATGTCATTAATTCACACTTAATCATCGATATCACGGAGTCAGCTCGGAAGGAATGTATGTTATGCCTAGGTTCATGGACGATACGATAAGTCCTTATCCACTTCGAATCATTACTTTACCTATCGATGCCAGTAAATTGAAACTGCAATCCCTACGGATTCTACACGTTGGACATCTCCCCGGTCGGATTATGTATCGCGGACATGCCACATTTGAGAGCTTTGCCATTGTATATATTGCAGGAGGCAAGGGAACTTACCGAGTCAATGACGGACCTGTTCAAAAAGTAGAAAGCGGCAGCCTATTCTTCTTCCGCCCAAATCAGTTTTATCAATACGGCCCCGAACCCGGCGGCTTCTGGGATGAGTATTATTTTACGCTCGAGGGCAGCCGTGTGCTGGAATGGCAGAATAGTTGGTTAACGGATTTGGATCAAGTGAAGCATGTTGGTAATGAGGATGCTGCCCAGCATAATCGCATTGAGCGCATATTCATTGGGATGGAAAGTGGCATTCCTGCTAATATTGATCGGGCAGCTTTACTTATTGAGACATTGCTTTTTGAATTCATTCAGCGGGCTGAAGCCACAACGGAAACAACGAAGACTGGGCAGTTTATCAATCTTATCAACGAGCTTAGCGATTCGTTATATCAACCATTTGATGCACAAAGCATTGCGAAACGACATCACATTTCACTCTCTACCCTTCGAAGAATCGTCAGTGATTATTCTGGCTATCCGTTAAATACCTATATGCATAGAATGAAAATGGCTGAAGCCAAAAATATTTTATTAAATACGACTATTTCCGTAAAGGAAATTGCCGACTCGCTAGGTTACAAAGACGTCTTCTACTTCTCGCGAATTTTTAAAAAGTATGTAGGAGTCTCGCCTCATATTTTCCGAAATACGATGCACACCTAGTTGCTAAAATTTCCGACTACTTAGCACGACTTGTCACATTGCTGCATATGATAGATTGAAAGCAAATCTTCGTATGTGGGGGTGAATCAGACATGGCACTTACACTATCGGGTTTAATGCTTTATGCAATGTGGCTTGTCTTAGGAGTCATGGGTCTTAGCTTCGTAGTAGAATTGTTCAAATCGTTCTCAGCTGGCACGTTTTCTAGCTCTTCGATTACAAATTACTTGAGAGACCTTTTGTACTTTGTGTTCCCATTATTCTTACTTTCCAACTTGATGCCGCTAGATCATACCGATTACATTATCAAAATCGCCTATTATATCGGTGCGCTTGGCGTCGTTTATCATTATGTTGGAGGATACTTCAAAAAATAAACCTGCAATCGCATTCACAACAGCTGCTGAGTCGCTCAGCAGCTTTTTTTATGTACTAAAAAACTGTTCACCTTTAGGTAAACAGCTTTTCAAGCCCCTTTAAAACCGAGGTAAATTCGATAAATTATTGCTTGGATCTCCATCTGGATACGAACGTAAAGTTTTCTCTCCTTTACGATTTACCCCCGTATTCGCATCTTCAATTAAATCTGCTTCCGTCATCTCAATTGCAGTTTGAACATCGACCACTTGGCCATTTTGAAATTGAACAGCTTCGATACTTCCATTTTCATAATGTACGGACTGGATCATGGCTTTATTCGGATCAATCGTATGTGGACCACTATTACGACGTCGCGGCATCATGCTTCCTCCTTTATCTTCCTATAAGGTGTTTAACCCCACGAAGGTGGGGCTTCATTTTCAGCTTCATTCCGATACTATGACTGTGTAGACTCACTTTGGGATTTAATTTCCTGCTTCAGGTCTTCTGTCTTCTGCTGCGCTTGCTTGATTTGATTTTGAAGATCTTCTACCTGCTGCTCGGCCTCCGAAAGTGCCGCCGCTGTAGCTTGTGAATAGATTTGCTGAGCAACCTGCAAGGTTTGTTCGGCTGCTTGCTCTGCTTTTTGGGCTACATCTTTGATTTGTGCTAAACCAAGTTCCTTTTGTTGCGGCATGGTAATACCCCCAGCTGATGTTTTGCATACCCAATTAATGTAGGCAACCTAGTCCTTTTTTATTCGGGCAAAAGATAAGCATGTGTGCTTAACTGATCAGCTAAAAGGTTGGTCGGTACGATGAATTCCGGTGTTCCCATATAGCCGGGTGTAACCTCATATTTTTGAAACACGATAACAAGCTTCCCGTCGCTATTGATATAAAAACTTTGATCCTTTTTTATCGACTTAAAATAAAATTTTACATCATTCGGAACACCTTCCACCCAATACACTTTGGCGGGATCATCCTTCATACGTTGTATCATTTGAGCCTTAATCGAGTCACTGATCACTTGAATATATCCGTCATCTTTATATAAGCTTGGTAATGATATTAGTAACTGATTTTTCTTATCAATCGTGTCATATTGGAAAGTTGTAGACGAAGAAGCCGCTGTGTTAACTACATATCTACCTACTGAGAAGATCTGATCATTGTCCGTTTTAACGATATACCCGCTATCTACCCCAAGATGTCCCTCTAATCCACTTGCTTTCATCTTCTCAATGTCAATCATGAAATCTGTATAGAGCTTCTTGCTTTCTTCCATGTATTTCGTATTTAGGGACTCCTCCAAGGCTTTGTTATCCAAATTCGTGATAATAGGGACTTCTACTTTTGCTTTATTTGCACCATCATCATACTGAAATTCTCGAAATGTCAAAACTTTGATCAGTTTGCCAACGACGGGCATATCAACTAATGACCCAGCGAAAGCTGGGCTCGTGTTAAGACCCACAACAAATACAACAGCTGCTGCCGCGATAGCTACTGATGACCACTTCAGATTCATCCTAGGCTTTTTTCTATGTTGTTTTATCGCTTGATTGACAATGAAATCGAGTTCGGCAGGAATAGGTATGTCCATATAGGTTTGTTTCATTTGTTCTAACTTCTCGTCCATGGTTAGTTTACCTCCACAAGCGTATCATCGTTCATTTTTATCCGTAAAAGCTTAAGTGCTTGGTACAGCCGAGTCTTAATCGTACTCGTGTTTTCTTTTAGCACATCTGCAATTTCATCGATCTTCAAATCTTCGAAATAGCGAAGCGTAATCACACTTCGATACATAGCAGGTAAATCTTCTAATGCTCTCTCCAAGTCAATATCCGTGTAGGCATCTTCACTGCCAGGCGTTATCGCTTCCATTGTCACATCATCCATAACGGTAAGTTTCTTATGTTTACGCAAGAAATCTAATGAGGTATTGACGACAATTCGGTAAAACCAACTTTTTATGGCCACATGGCTTTTCAACGAATCTGAGGCTGCTAAAGCTTTCTGAATCGCCTCTTGCACGATGTCGAGTGCATCCTCTTGATTTTTCACATAGCTATAGGCAAGACGATATACATGCTCCTTATGCTCCGTTATACAGGTAATGAGTTCATTTTCTAGCTTCCTATTCGTAGTCATATCGTTGATGACGCTCCTTTTACCGCGCGGTTAATCAGATTTGAATCATGTTGTAGCTAAGACGTATAGGAGTGCCAAATAGTTTGATTTCGAAGCCTACCATTTTAGGGAATCCACTGGTATACTAACAGCAAGACGCTTATGAGGTGAACCGCTATGAATATTATTAAAGTCAAAGACCGCCATGAGTTAGATCGACGAGTCCCTTCGATGCCTTGGTATATTGAGAAATTTATTAATTATAAGCTTCCTGATCTTTCACCCTCATCACTTCTTGAATATGTACGTGATTATGAAATTTTCCTCTCATGGCTTCTTGCCGAGGGATTAAGCACAGCGACCGTAATGAATCAAGTCCCACTTGAGGACTTAGAGCGACTACATATGGACAGCGTTAATAATTTTCGCATGTTCCTTGCGACTCGTAAAGCACAAGCTAATGGTAAAACTACGATTAACCGTAAATTGTCTGCACTGCGCTCCTTATTTCATTATTTGAGTCAAATTGCCGAAGATGATAACTTCTACCCGCTCCTGAAACGAAATGTGATGGCGAAGGTAGAGATTAAGCGAGCGCATAAGGCCAAAGACAGCGCAGCGAAGCTCGAAGGCAAGTTGCTGCAGGAAGATGAAATTGCAGAGTTCATTGCTTATGTGAAAGATGGCTATGAGCACGATATAGCAACGAATAAACAAGCACTATACGCCTATGAGTTAAATAAGGTCAGAGATGCCTGTATCGTTACGCTGATCCTCAATTCAGGACTTCGTGTATCTGAGGTGTTTAACCTGAATGTCGATGATATCGATATGAAATTGAAACTCGTCCATGTGTATCGAAAAGGTAAAAATGACGATACGTTCAAAACGCCAGTCTACTTCCGTCTCGATGCCATTCAAGCCATCACGGACTACTTGAGGATACGCTCCTCCCGATACAAGCCAGCCAAAAAAGAAAAGGCCCTCTTCATTGCCATGGCCAATGGCAAAAAAGAAGGCGAGCGTATGACGAAACGAGCAATTCAAGAGCTTGTGATCAAATATGCAAAACGATTTGGTAAGCCGTACTTATCTGTACATAAATTGCGACACTCGTTCGCCACGGATTATTACTTACAGAACGACTTGTACAAAACGCAAGAACAGCTCGGCCATGCTTCTCCTGAGACCACACAAATCTATGCACATCTCACGGATCGTACAATGTCTGAAGCGATTGACAAGCGTGCGGAGTCTTAAGGCTGTTAATACCCCACACTCGGCACTACTATTGTGTAAATTATCCAGCCATGTTGTTGATAGAGTGAATGGTATCAAATACAGAAATATGATCTACTTTACCCGTAGATTTGGGAATAATAAATTTGAGTTGAAATTCTTGTGAAGCTTTATAAATATAAATGGTATCATCACCATTGACTTTGGTGTCAGTTGGCTTGCCTAAAGCTTGTTCAATCTGACTTAACGTCAGTGTATGCAACTTTGGATCATTCGAGCGAATATCTATGATTTGACTTCCCTTATTAAAACCAATAACAGCATTCTTCTTTGTGTAGGTCGCGTAAATTCCACTACCCGCTGATTCTGACTTATCAGCCTTTCCCCACGATTTATCGACATCGTCAGTAAGTCCAGTATTGGCTGCAAACGGAATGCCGTTAACTTTACCTGATTTGGCAAGCTCCAACATATCTTTAATTTGCTTAGATACCGTACTTGCACTTGTAGTTGACGAAGGCATCGGTGATGAAGTAGGAGCCGCGGAAGCACTAACAGTAGGACTTGCAGTTGGACTAGCCACTGAAGTTGTTGCAGGTGTAGCGGATGGGGATGGTGACGAGCTCGGACTTGGAGTCGTCGTATTGGACGCCGAGTCTTGTGTTGAAGAACATGCCGTCGCTAAGAGCATTGTCGACAAAATCAACGTATATATTGTAGTTTTTCTCTTGTATGTTTTCATAGTAATCTCCTTTAATTGATTTAGTTACAGTTTACTAACGAAGTACCTACATAAAAAGTTGCAACTCATGAAATAAAACAAACCATAAGGGAATAATCCCCTATGGTTTGTTTTGGTTAGAATTGGCAACATTATTTCAAGATTTTCTCAATCGCTGCTAATTCTTCTGGAGCAAACTCCAGATTTTTAAGAGCGGCAACATTCTCCTCAATTTGTGACACGCGACTTGCACCAATCAAAGCTGACGTAACACGCTCGCCGCGAAGTACCCAAGCCAGTGACATCTGTGCTAAGCTTTGACCACGAGAGCTTGCCAACTCGTTTAGCTGAATAATTTGGTTGAGCTTGTCTTCTGTGATATCCTTCTCTTTCAAGAATTGACTCTTTCCGCCAGCTCTCGAATCCGCAGGGATTCCATTCAGATATTTATTCGTTAGCAAGCCTTGAGCAAGCGGGCAAAAAGCAATACTTCCAGCACCGAAATCATCCAATACATCCTGTAAACCTTCTTCGATCCAGCGATTCATCATACTATAGGCAGGTTGATGGATAAGAAGTGGTGTCCCCAAACCTTTGAGAATGGAAGCCGCTTCTTTCGTTTGCTCAGCAGAATAGTTGGAAAGTCCAACATAAAGCGCCTTACCTTGACGTACGATTAAATCCAAAGTCGCCATCGTTTCTTCAAACGGTGTGTTCGGATCTGGGCGGTGAGAGTAGAAAATATCTACATAGTCTAGGCCCATTCTTTTCAAGCTTTGATCCAAGCTGGAAACCATGTTTTTCTTGGAGCCCCACTCGCCATAAGGACCTTCCCACATGTGGTAACCTGCTTTTGTTGAGATAATTAATTCATCGCGATATGCTGCGAGGTCACTTTTAAGCACACGTCCCATTAATTCCTCAGCAGAGCCTGGCGGTGGGCCATAGTTATTCGCTAAGTCAAAGTGTGTAATCCCCAAATCAAAAGAACGCAGCAACATAGCTCTTCCGTTCTCATGTAAATCTAAACCTCCGAAATTATGCCACATGCCGAGTGAGATTGCAGGAAGCTTCAACCCCGATTTTCCAGTACGATTATATTTCATTTCTGCATAGCGTGTTTGACTTGCTTGATAGACCATGATAGTCCTCCTTCACATTTCTATGTAACCTGAATTTGGTATGAAACATATGTATTCACTAAAGTTTTCACAAATATCCTTCTTCCTATGTACCAGTATAGTTCAAGCCTGTCAACAATAAAAGAACTGAAAAAAACGTGTCTTACTAACCTTAAGGTTAGTATGGCACGTTTTATAGATTAATTCTGATCTAAACGTAGTAAGGTGTTGTGCTCTTGGAGCCATTTCGTTTTCTCATACGTATTGCCAATAATATCGACCAGCACGCCTTGTGGATCTACCCCATCCAAGTATCGCCCAAGGAAATGAATGAAAACATCAAGTCTACGAAGCTCGATTAGCAGGGGTAATATCCTAATTTCTTCTTGTGATAATTGGACAAATTGACAGTAACCTTCATAAAATGCTTTGCTATTCCTTCTGAGCCTATCCTCGGAAAGCATCGGGTCAATAAGATCGGACAAACAAACGGCAAGTTCCATAACCCTCGCATCGATCGTCACAAATTCAAAATCAAGAATGGCAACAAAACGCCCCTCATCATCCACCAGCATGTTGGAACCGTTAATATCGCCATGGACGAGTTGATGCGGCAGCTGACGAATGGTGGGAATGGCGCTAAACAATGCCATGTAACGATTAAATATATAAGCAAGTTCGTCCTG
Source organism: Paenibacillus sp. Soil766 (assembly GCF_001428105.1). Lineage (GTDB taxonomy): Bacteria > Bacillota > Bacilli > Paenibacillales > NBRC-103111 > Paenibacillus_E. Next base: position 118,900 of record NZ_LMSJ01000059.1, read on the forward strand.
CTGTGCGATGAACGGCTCAGGCGGTTGCAGCGCGAAAGCTTGAATCGCATCTGGCTTGCAGCTAGGATGAATATGTTCTATTTCATAGTAAGGAGCGTACTCCGGTTTATCTGCTATTGAAATCTTGGCTAGGGAAGCAGATAATTGTCCTGCCGCTTTCCCCATCTCTTTCAGTTGACTTATACCTAATTCGATTGGATTATGACCTTCTGTAAAAGTAAACAAGGCAGCAAGCTTCCCATCATCATCTTCCCCTAAAGTCACCACAGTTCCCCCAGTTGGCAGCTCTAGAGGTATTGGAATTTCGAAAGGAAGCTCCTCCTTCATTTCAGCTAAACGAAGCAATACGCTATGCTCAAACTTAATTTTGTTCCGGTCACGATGCGTTTCATACAGTCGTAGAACATATGTACGATCCTCTACCTCAACGAATCGTGTTGTATTATTCATCCCGCCTGCCCCAACACGAAGCGTCCATGTTTGGTCCCCGAACCAATTAGCTGGGAGTAATGCTAATTGTTCCTCTTTTTCAATGACTCGCATAATACCCTGACTCAGCTCCTCTCTTAAACTTGATTGTCACCTTCTACCGCGAATTCAAAATCCTCTACATCGAAAGCCTCGACAGGTATGGCATACTCCACTAATCGCTCAATAAAATCAAATTGATCCGTTAATAACACAGCTTGCTCTTTCAATGAGGTCAAAATTAATTCCGTTTCGATGGGATCAAATTGATCCCCATAAGCTTCATTATCTATTGCATACACAATTTTCAATGTCACATGCTCATTTATTGGTAAAGGAGGGCTTTTTCCCCAAGGCATGGACAACGCTTTTTCAATTTTTTTCTTATTAAAAGATTCCTCAAAAAATGCAATGAGCTCACCGATCATTTGTTTGACAAAACCATCATCTTCATGTTCTAACATAATCGGTTCAGGGCTGCTATGCAGTTCATATAATTCTTGAATGGTCGTGTAAGGAATCAAATAGGTCACAGGCTTTGATGGCAGCATGAGCTGGCCATGCACGGCTAACATCACAGCTTCGATAATAAACGTTTTGCTCATGGAGTCCCCCCCTAATGCTACAATCATCATTCAGCAATACTTCGCTAAGAATACTCGGAAACCCTTTTTTTCACATAGAAACACATCGTACCCTTGCCTCATAAAATTAAACCGTTAGCCCCCAAGATCGCTTTGACCATTCGAGCTAACGGTTCATAACCAGCTTATAAACTACCATCGAACACCTCATTGTCTTCATAAAGAGGTCGATATGGTTTCTTAGAGAAGCGATTCGCATAGGCGGATGCCACATAACAATCGGGTTTAATGACCGGAACCATCCCGACAGATTCCACCCGTCTCACCATTTCTTGGACGAATTTTGCCGTCCGATTTCTATTCTCGTCATCTCCCGCATCAATATGAATGAACATATCGAACGTGGCACCTTGATACAGATGAGGAAGAATAATATTTTCCATATCTAATCGCTTGTTTTCGTCAAAATACATCGCAATCTCTTCACTTAACGTCGTTTCCATCGAAAGCTTTTCTTTGATGGAGTGAAGGGCTCTTGGTACGATGACTTGACGATAACATGCCCACGCTCCTTTCCCTAGCCGCTGGATCACTACGCCGGTAATGAATTTCGTATGACCTGTGTGTACCTGACAATCCGTACCTATAATGAATTTATAGGTTGCCACAGGGTCAAGACGCATGAAATGGAGAATACGCTCGTGCACGGTATCCAGGTTAAGTCCTCTTTCTGCCCGATTCCTAAATTCCAGTGGTTGGTTCGTCGTCGAAGGTTTCAAAGATAAGGCTCTCCCTTTCTCCTTAAACTATAGAAAAAGGCGGATGCTCAAGGCAGCACCCACCTTTAATATAGTATATGGCAAACCTTGCCTGTTCGAACCATCAACTTATTTTAAAACAGGGCCACCGTACAAAAATCGATTTTCCCACTGCTTGCCATCGATCGTATCGACGCGAACGCCACCTGATTCAACGGAATAGGTATGCAGCATTTGACCGTTGCCTAAGTATAGACCAACATGTGTGATAGGCTCTGTCAAGACATTAATGTCATCGTAATCCGATGCTTTAGAACCTTTGTAGCTGCTGAAAAATAAGAGATCCCCGCGCTTTAACTTCGTCCAATCCTTCACAATTGAACCCAACGATCTTACATAGCTGCCTTGCGCAGCAGAATCACTTGGCAAAGACAGACGGAGAGCATCCCAGTACATCGTTTGCACAAAGTCTGAGCAGTCAAAAGTAGTTGGATCATTGCGTGTTGATCCGAATTCATACGGAGTACCCAGGTACGCTTGACCCGCTTCAATCACAGCTTCGATCTCATCCGCTATAGGCATATTTGGCTTCACTACGGAGAAGTCTACAGTTATGTATTTGGAACTAGTGCTCATATAACCGCTGACACCGTCAGCATCTTTCACTTTATACCAGCTATCATTCACTTTATCAGTGACAAGAACTTCCTCACCTTTGGCTAACATTCGAATAACTTTTGAACCCGAGCTAGCGTCTGAAGAAGGTAATGTACGGAAATTAACACCATAAATGATTTGTGCATTACTAACAATCGTTATGTATTTACTGTTTGTCGATACGTATCCACTTACACTTTGCGCATCCTTAATTTTGAACCAATTCGCTGTCGGATAGTCAGTCACTGTGACCAATTCCCCTGTTTTCAACATGCGAATGACATTACTCGATGTGCTTGGTTGATCTCGAAAGCTTACCCCTGCTACGATCTGAGCTTTCGTCACGACCCCCTCTTCAGCTTGCGTATCATTGGGAAGTAGAGCCATGAATGATACCATCAATACAGCAATTACCATTGTCAACTTATTCATCGTCTTACCCTCCACCTCATGATGTTAAAATTTTCTTTCGTATCCTTATTATAGTTTGAGGGGGTCATGCGCGAATATAGGTGAATGGTAACGATTCTTGTCTTACCATGCGTGGCGATTAGCCTATTGACGGCTAGGTTTAATTTTCCAATTTCCGAGCTTCAGCTTTACGAGTTATAGATGACCAATACAGTCGCCATTGTGGTGAGTTTTTGAGTTTTACATTTCCTATCTTCATCTCATTTTCTTCCAATTCAATCACTTGCCAACTGTTGGGATCTTGAACAGCTTGTGATTCTAAAAAGTTAAAAGCGTGCTCTTTGGCTTCCTCTTGCTCATGCCAGAATTTCACACCATAGTATGCGAGTCCATAGTGGTTAACCAGTGTCGTCGTATAAATTTGTTCGGATTCTATATGCTGCAGCACATAAGGCATATTCCTTTACCTCCTGATGAAAAGGCCCATTCACCACAAGGGGAATGGACCTCCGTTTGTAGACGAGATTTCTCAGATAACAGTTATGCCAACTTACAAATAGGCGTTCTCATGCTTCGCTTTCAGCATGTTCCAACGTCTCTCTACTTCGGTCTCGAACGATTTCAGTGAGCCTTCATATTCAGGCTTCGTAAGATGTTTCGTTTTCCCCATCGTTTTCAACCAATCGGATAATGGAATCTTCTTACTCTTATCCTCCGGATTGTAGGTGATCGAAGTCACACCATGCTCCACCTCATACAGTGGGAAGAAGCAGGAATCCACCGCAGCACCAACGATGTTAGAGCCCTCTTGATCATCAGACAGCCAGTTCAATGGACAAGCAATGAGGATTTTGCCATATACCAACCCCTCATGCTGCGCATACCATTGCGCCTTCGCCGCCTTCTTGACCAGATCTTGCGGATACGCTTCTGAACCGGTAAATACATACGGTATATGCGTCGCTGCCATAATTTGCGCAGTATCCTTATGATGGAATACCTTTCCACCTTGATGTTTCCCGACATTGGAGGTCGACGTCCGATGCCCCATCGGCGTTGAATACGACAATTGTGCACCAGTGTTCATGTAACCTTCATTATCGTACTCGAGGATAATCATTTTATGATTGCGAAGGGCCGCTCCAATAGCTGGCCCCATTCCGATATCCATACCGCCATCACCAGTAATCATGACGAAGGTGAAATCGTCTTTCAATCCCAGATGATCAAGTTCTCCACGTCGCTTCCGCTCCCAGAACATCTCAACAACACCTGACAGCGTTGCTGCGCCATTCTGGAACAGATTGTGGATGTAAGTAGCTTTATGCGCCGAGTACGGATAGCCCGTTGTTACAACCATCGCACAGCCTGTATGGAAAATGGAGACGATATCGCCTTCTATGCCTTTGAAGAACAGTTCGAGTCCTGAGAAAATACCGCAGCCAGGACAAGCGCCATGACCTGGTGCAATCCGCTTTGGCTTTTTCGTCAAGGAACGAAGCGGCGGGATACGTACATTCAATTTCCCTGTATTCTCATCTGGGGTAACGGTGATGAGACCCGTCTTCAGATCTTCATACTTCATCGGCGTCAATACTCGCTTCGGTGCTTTCGAAGGATCCCCCGGCGTATGGCCGTAGTAATCAAAAGGCACTTCAACCTTGCCGATCTCCATCGCGTCAATGGCGAATTGGAACAGATTATGCCCATCCTCGGCATAAAAGTCTTTGCCACCTAAGCCATAGATTCGGCTTATGACAAGCGTGTCCCTGTTCCCATTCGTGAACAGTGCCGCTTTAATTTCATTGACCATGTTGCCGCCATGTCCGCCGTAGGAATCCGCGCGATCGCCTACGGTGATCGCTTTCACATTCTTCAGCGCCTCTGCAATCTGCTTCGCTGGGAACGGTCTGATCAGGTTCGGTGCGATCGAACCTGCTTTAATGCCCTTCGCGCGGAGCTGGTCGACGACATCCTTGATGATTTCGGAAGCCGAATTCATCAAGAATACTGCGACTTCCGCGTCTTCCATCCGATACAGCTCTAGAATCGGATAGTCACGACCCGTCAATTCGGCATACTCCTGCCGAATACGGTCATATACACCTTCGGCGTTATACATCGCCATCGACTGTTGATAGCAATTATTAATGTAATCCGGCTCATTCATATAGGGTCCGACGGTAATCGGATTATTACGATCCAATGTATCTGGGAAGCCCTGTGGCTTCTCACCTACGAATGCCTGCACATCAGCCCGATGTGCGAAGGTTTGCACTCTGCGCTTTTGATGAGATGTGAAATAACCATCTGATGCGACCATTACTGGCAAACGCACCTCAGGATCCTCAGCTAATTTCAGCGCCATAATATTCATATCATACACCGCTTGCGGATCTCGACACATCACAATCGGCCAACCCGTATTCAAAGCATAGTATAGATCTGAATGATCGCCATGAATATTCAGCGGCCCCGAGACAGAACGGCAAACCAAATTCATAACCATCGGAAATCGGGTTCCGGATTGGACCGGCATTTGTTCTAGCATATACAAATAACCGTTGGCACTTGTCGCGTTAAATACGCGGCCGCCAGCAGTTGATGCACCATAACATATACCTGCTGAACCATGTTCACCATCGGCAGGAATTAATACAATGTCATGCTGTCCATTGGACTTCATGAGATCTAGAAACTGAGCTACTTCCGTCGATGGTGAGATTGGAAAGTATCCCATGACATGATAATTAATTTGATGTGCTGCATAGGCAGCCATCTCATTCCCTGATTCGTACACGATGCGTTGTTCGACTTTGGCTATCCCTAATTCCTGCTTGATATCAATGGACATGCGTGTAGTTCCACCCTTCTCCCATAAATACTCTCTAAGAGTTTATAGCTAGATTGAAACGATGAGGCATGCGATTTAGATCAGCATAACCATCTTCTTCACGCTCACTGGAGAGCGCATCGGTTGGACAAGCTTGTACACATTTAAGACAACCTTTACAATACTGATAGTCTATGCCTTGCAGGAACATTTGGGGACGGCCTTTTTTGTCAGGAAGCTCATCCCATACGAAACAAAAGTCTGGACACACATTATCGCAAGATGCGCAGTGAATACATGAATCTTCATGAAAATGCGGCATCATCCCAGCACGGGAAATACTCAAATCTTTGAGTATACTATTCCCTGGGTTCGTAACTACTCCCCCGATAGGCTGTGTAGCGAAGCCCAGAACTGGTGTATCATACCGAACAAACTCTGGCATTGATTCCCCTACTGGAAGCGCATACGTTTGGAAAACTACCTCATTATATCCACGATCGAACGTACGCAATGCTGGTGCAACTGCAAGTGGGTATTTCTTTTCTAAAGACTTTCTAATAACTCCTCGCATGACATCTGGATCCAGAAAATCACACAATCGGAACATGGCTCCTAACATAGCCATATTTACACGATTCTTCTCCTCGAGCGAGATACCAATTGCGTCAATGACAGCAATTGTGCCCCCTCTAAGCTTCATCTTCTCCTTCAATTCATCAGGCGTTTTCGTTGAATTTACTAACACGGTACTATCCTCATAGATGCCACTGATAACGTTTACAGTTTTGGAAAGAGATTCATGAAAAACACCTACAACATGCGGTCGTTCAACGGGGGATGTATCCCGAATCTTCGTATCCATGTCACAAAATCGAATATGTGCTTTTACTGCCGATCCTTTCTTCTCAGACCCATAGGATGAGAAACTGACACCGTTCAAACCAACGCCAACAACTCCTGCTTCAGCCAGCATCTTACCTGCCAGATTGGCGCCTAGACCGCCGATGGATTCCAGTCTTATCTCGAAAAATCCGAGATCGTTCAATTTAGGTAAAGTTACCATGCTTGGTCTCCTTTCAAAAATGAACTGCATATAGAGTGAATAGTGTGAATAATAAATCTACTATTATTGTAACAAGAAATGGCTGGTAAGCAACCTTTTTTTAATTCAGCCATTCAAAGCAAATAATCAATGATTAAACCGCATCTCCCCAAATAAAAACTATACGTTTCCTGATCCACTTCTATGTCATTCTCCCTTGCCTCACAATCTTCACAAACGTCTACATAATCGTCTTCAATCGGATTAAACACTACACCGCACACCTGTGAGCACAATCGCATTCACATCTCTCCTCGGCTTCAAATCCCTCAATATTGTAAACGCTTGCAAAACCTGTTTCTTTATTATACAGCGCTTTATACACCAATGACTATAAGTCTTTATGAAATCTTTAGCATTCCAAATAGGTCATTTCACTTGATTCAAGATGTATTTGTGAGATAATGTAGAAATAATTGCCAAATTGTCGAAATATGGAAAGGATGCTGATGATTGCTTCATTTCATTATAGCCAATGAATTACAAAACCTTTTTTACATCATGAGCTCTGCTCTGCTTCATCTCATTCTTGCTCCTCATTTTATATATAAAGAAAAGTATTTGAATCTTTTTTTCTCTTTGATACTTGGAGGCTTCATCCTTCTATACTGGAACTTTGCGGATATTGATCCTTTAATCTACTCCTTGCAATTAGTTCCTGTATGTTTGCTTTTTGTAACATTAGGCGTTGGCATTGCACCTTCGATCATGACATGGATCATATTCAATTTCGGTTGCATGTTCGTACTGAATTACTATTGGGAACCAGCTCTATTAAGCAGCACTTTCATGTTAATGCTAGGCATTCTTGTTCGAAATCGTGTAGCTAACGCAGATTTAAAAGTTAAGCTCCTGTATGCAACTGGTATCCTCATCATTTATGAACTATTGTATGCACCACTTGCTCCTTATGTCTTAGCACCATTTTCCTTGTACACTGGTTTAGTTTTAGCCCTTGCTTTTATCTCATTATGGATTATGATTTCTTTACTTTTTTTTATTAACAAATATGAAATACAGAGAACACATATCACTCATCTAGAAAAAAATCGCATGTTAGCGGAGTTATCGGCTACAGTATCACATGAAATCCGGAATCCATTGACATCTACTCGTGGATTTCTGCAATTACTCGCAAGATCGGATCTAACTCTACCTGATCGTAAGCGCTATGTTGACCATGCCTTATCAGGCGTGGACCAAGCCATCACCTTACTGACAGATTTCCTTAACTATGCGAAACCCTCACTTGACATGAAGGAACAACTAGATATTAAAGCAGAACTAGATCATACTATACGTTTTATTACTCCCTATGCGCATGATTTTCAAATTACCATTGATGTTTCTCATGCATGTGAAACACCTCTTTATATTCTTGGAGAGTCTCAAAAGCTTCGCCAATGTTTACTGAATCTCATTAAGAATGCCATTGAATCCATGCCAAATGGTGGAAAACTGTCATTGCGTACTTGCAAACATCCGAGTGCCGTTCAGGTATCGATCATAGACACGGGAGTTGGAATGACCAACAAGCAACTGAACTCTTTGGGCAAGCCATTCTACACAACCAAACAGCATGGTACAGGACTTGGACTTGTCGTAGTCATGAGTCTCATCAAGAAAATGAATGGCAAGATTTCATTCACTAGCAACCTCAATTGCGGAACGCAATGCTCTATTATTTTCCAACAATACTAGCATAACGAAAAAGCAAGCTAGACAAGAGGCTCGCTCTTATCTAGCTTACTTTTGTATTGTTGTATGCCACTTACTTAATCCGTCCATGTTCATCCACGATATGTGCAAGTAACCGACTACAACTTTCCTCAACCATTTCATATACTTCTTGAAATTTCCCCGTATAGTAGGGATCAGGGACTTCAGTAATTGTTTGATTAGAAGAAAAGTCCAACAATTTATGTATGGAAGCTTGTTTCCGATTTTCCGCAAATTCTGGAGCAAATGTGGCCAAGTTCACGATGTTACTTTCATCCATGGCGATAATATACGTAAATTGATGAAAATCATCCGGACGAACCTGTCTAGCTTGTAGTCCCTCATATTCAATCTGATTCCGGTCGAGAATATCCCGTGTTCCTTGATGTGGAGGATGACCGATATGCCAATCCCCAGTACCCGCCGAATCAATGGAGATGACATCTTCAAGACCGGCTTCCTTTACTTGATGACGAAATACCGCTTCCGCCATAGGTGAACGGCAAATATTACCCAAACAAACGAATAAGACCCTAATCATATTTGACCAAAAACAAGCATTTTTTCATTCAACGTGAGTGGTCTGGCTGGAATATCCAGGACAATTCTACCGTCTGACACTCCCCAAATACGTGTAGCAAATCGTTCCGCAAGTTCTACTTTGTGTAAAGTTGCAATGACAGTCATGTTGCGGTCTTTGCACAACGACTTCAAATCTTGCAAAATGTACTCAGTAGACTTCGGATCAAGTCCAGATACCGGCTCATCGGCCACTAGCACCTTAGGGCCAAGAATCAATGCTTTTGCAATGGCAACTCGTTGCTGCTCTCCACCGCTAAGCTGACCAACCTTCTTTTCTCCTTTATCCAAAAGACCAACTTTCTCCAAGAAGTCCATGCTGTCGATTTTCTCATTTCTCGACGATAATCCTGTAACCATCCGAAGTGGTGCCTGATAAACCCTACCCATCAACACATTTTTGACAGCGCTTTTATTCCGATTTAGAGAAGGTTTTTCCTCCAGGTAAGCGAAATCCTTCCCCAATTTGAACCTGTCCCACGGACCTGGCTTCGTTATATCATTCGAGTTATAGATGAGCTGACCGCTTGTCCATTTCTCTTGATGGCTAATACATCGAAGCAGCGTTGTTTTCCCACTGCCACTGCTGCCGATTACCGCGATAAACTCACCCGCATCTACTTGAAAGCTAATTTGCGATAAGACCTGAATATCTGGAGGGAATACTTTACTCAAATTGCGAACTGTCAGCATGACAACTCTCCTTCACGTAAGCCTAGTGGTCATTCATAAGAAATAGTAAATCGCCGCTCAACTAGGGCCATTGAACTGCTCGTTGAGGGCGATTCCCTTCTCATTTACATGTCTAATTTAATCGCAGGAAGTCGGTGCTTCTGCCGCGCCTGCTTCAACATTAATTTTATCTGAAATCGTGTCTCTAACGACTGACATTACAAGTTGAAGCAAATAGTTGATATCTTCTTGTGTTTGCTTGAACTCATTTACGATAGGAATCCCATCTAATTCATCTTGCAGAACTTCGATTTCATTTTCAATTTTTTCCACCATTTTCTTGTTTTGGAACGTTTCAAAAGCAACAATCTCTTTTTGCTTCTTCTTAATCGCACTAATTAAACCTTGAATATCAGGATTCGTAGCAATTTGCTTTTCAGCCTTTTGATAAAACTGAACTTCATTGGAAGTAGTTAGCAAAGCAGCTAATTCCTTTGCTTTCGACAGAATATCTTCGCGAACGATCATTTCTGTATTCGTAAATTCCTCAACTTTAAATGCATGAGGTTGGTTATCGTCATGTGCATGATCACATTGGGACATTGAATAACACGCTCCTATTTATCCTGTTCGTAATTTTATACAGATATCTGAAGAGGCTTATGTACAATCTCGCCCTTCAAAATCCAAGTTTGTGCATGAGTAACTTTGACATGAACCATCTGGCCTATTAAAGAAGGATTCCCTGTGAAGTGGATTAGCTTATTCGTCCGTGTACGGCCAGCAAGCACTTCTGTGTTGTTCTTGCTTTCACCTTCGACTAAGACTTCGACGGTTTGATCTAACAAGCGCTCATTGCTGTCTTTGCTCAGCTTATTTACTAGCTCATTCAGCCTATATAAACGCTGTTTCTTCACTTCCATCGGTACATTATCTTCCATCTCAGCTGCAGGCGTGCCTACTCTCGGCGAATAGATGAAAGTAAATGCAAAATCAAAGCCAACTTCCTCGTACAGCGTCATTGTATCCTCGAATTGCTCATCAGTCTCACCTGGAAAACCAACGATAATGTCTGTCGTTAATACGACATCTGGTATCGTCGCCTTAATTTTGCCTGCTAGTTGCAAATAATGATCCCTCGAGTACTTCCGGCTCATCCGTTTTAAGACATCGGTGTTACCAGCTTGCACCGGTAAATGGATGTGCTCAACGAGATTGCCACTTTTCCCTAACACCTCAATCAAACGATCATCGAAATCACGCGGATGCGAAGTTGTAAAACGAATACGTGGAACATCAATCTTACGAATATCGTCCATCAAATCAGCGAAAGTGTACGTTATATCTTCAAAGTCTTTGCCATAAGCATTGACATTCTGTCCAAGTAGCGTAATTTCCTGAAAGCCTTGACGAGCCAAATCCCTGACTTCTGCCAAGACGTCCTGCGGTCTACGGCTTCGCTCCTTACCACGTGTATAGGGAACTATACAGTAAGTACAGAACTTATCGCAGCCGTACATAATGTTAACCCAAGCACGGATACCTTCCCGTTTTTTGGGGAGATTTTCTACGATATCGCCTTCTTTTGACCATACCTCCACAACCATTTCTTTGTTGAAGAAGGCATCTTTCAAAAGGCTTGGCAAGCGATGAATATTATGTGTTCCGAAAATCATATCGACAAAGGCATGTTTTTGCATAATACGATTTACCACGGATTCTTCTTGCGACATACAACCACATACACCAAGAATAAGTCCTGGCTTCTGCGCTTTCAGTGTCTTCAAATGACCAAGTTCACCGAATACCTTGTCTTCGGCATTCTCACGAATGGCACACGTATTCAAGAGGATCACATCTGCGATCTGCTTGTCATCCGTAGCCGTATAACCCATTTGCTCGAAAAGACCTCTCATGACTTCGGTATCATGCTCATTCATCTGACATCCGTATGTCGTGATTAAGTAATATTTGTCCTTACCAAACTCCTGCATATCTTCTGGTATCGCAAAATCGTAGTGAACCTGAATGTCTTCTTTACCACGTTGCTTCTCATCCTTATAGTTCGGTGCAGAATTAATTTGGATGTTCCTACCTTTAATTCGATACGTTGTCTTGCCCTCTTCTTGGCTTAACACTTTCGCATCCGAGAAGTCAAAGTATTTGGAGTAATCCTTAACCTTGTCGGATGTTAAGTCCGATGTATTTGGGTTCTCCTTTGACATGATGAATTCACTTCCCTTTATCTATAAATATAGCTCTAACTTGTATTAACCCAATATCAAATTATAGCACAAAAGATACCTGTATATCCATATAGGCTTCCATAACACTATAATGAGAAAAACCTTCTCCTAAGAGAAGGCCATCAATCACTGATGTCTAAATGAATATTGCTGCTTAATGATACTAGTCAACTCTTGAGCAGGTAATGGGCGGCTAATTAAGTACCCTTGCGCTTCATTGCATTCTTTTTGTAGTAAGAATTGAAGCTGTTCCTTCGTTTCTACCCCTTCTGCAATTACCTTCAGGTCCAAATTATGCGCCATTGAAATAATCGTATGTACGAGTGCTGCATCCTTCGCATCCTCAAACATATTTCGAGTAAACGATTGGTCAATTTTTAAGCTGTCGATAGGAAACAACTTCAAATAATTCAAAGATGAATATCCCGTTCCAAAGTCATCAATTGATAAAAAGATACCCATAGCTTTCAATTTATGCATAGTCTCAATAGCATACTTGGAATCTTGAATGATACTTTCCGTTAACTCAAGTTCTAGATATTTATGTTCGAGACCAGATTCATCTAATGCTTTACTCACGATATCGATTAAATTGTTTTGTTTAAATTGCCTGGAAGAAATATTTACAGCTATTCGAAATGGTGGATGTCCTTGCTTCTGCCATTCTTTATTTTGGCGGCAAGCCTCGTTTAGCACCCATTCACCAATTGGAATGATTAATCCAGTTTCTTCTGCTAGTGGAATAAAATCGGCTGGTGAGATTGGCCCCCATTCGGGATGCTGCCAACGTATCAATGCTTCTGCTCCTGTAATCTTACCCGTATTCACATCAATCTGTGGTTGATAAAAAACTTTAAACTCGTTACGTTCTAGTGCTTTACGCAGCCCAATTTCCAATTGCATTTTTTTGGTGACCGCTTCATTCATCTCAGGTGTATAAAACTGAAAATTATTTTTACCTTGTTCTTTCACACGATACATCGCTGTATCAGCATTTTTAATTAAAGTCTCAATATCACCACCATCAGATGGATAGAGACTAATACCAATGGAAGGTGTAACGAATAACTCGTGTTCAAGAATGGTAAAAGATTGTGAGAAAATACGAACAATTTTATTAGCATTTTTTATCATCTCATCAGCAGTTGTATGCGCCCAGAGAATAATAAATTCATCGCCGCCTTGGCGAGAAACCGTATCTCCTTTACCGATGCAAGCTTCAAACCGCTTCGCAACCTCAATCAATAATTTATCTCCCATAGCATGGCCAAGTGTGTCATTAATAAATTTAAACCGATCCAAATCGATGAACATGATCCCCATACTTTGTTGATTTTCATAAGCTTGATCTAAAGCAAGATCGAGACGATCATTTAATAAAAGCCGATTCGGCAGACCCGTTAAGGGATCTCGATACACCATCCGATTAATTTTTTCTTCTGTCCTTTTCCTTTCAGAGATATCTCGAATTATGCAGCTAAAGCACGTACTTTCTTCTTCTTTCCAAACTGCAAGTGAAAGCTCCATTGGAAACTCCGTTTGATCTTTGCGTAACCCTAGTAATTCATATGTCATGCCAAGTTCATTCACTTCACCAGTAGCTAGGAACCTCTCCAATTGCTCCTTATGTGATTCTATGAACCGTTCTGGAAAAATGCGATGTAGTTTTTCCCCAATAAGCTCTTGTTCTTCGTAGCCAAAAATGAGTTGCGCACCCTTATTCCAGGAGAGAATTGTCCTATTATGATCAGCTAAGATAATAGCATCATGAGCAGATTCTACTACGGAACGAAATCTTTTCTCAGACATCATCATCTGTGATTCAAAACGTCTATCGATGAATGTACTGATGAACGCTAGTCCTAAAATAAATAAAATGCCAAAACCAATTAAATAGGCCAACAATTTCGTATCGAACGTAAGTTCTGAAGCGATGTGTGCATGATCATGTTTGAACGTTGCTGCTGCCATACCTGTATAGTGCATACCACTTATTGCTATGCCCATGATCAACGAACTACCTAGCTTTCGCAACATAATACGAGGTGAGCCGGCATTTTGTTTAACCGCGAATAACAACAGGAGTGCAACTAAAGAGACAACATATGCAATGATGGCAGAAAGAGCCCATAGATAGGGATTATATTCAATAGTCGCCCCCATCACCATTGCTTCCATGCCAATGTAATGCATCGATACTACCCCTGTAGCAATAAAAGTAGCTCCAATGAACACGTGAGGTTTGCGCATAATGGGTCTACTGACGATATATAAGGCTAACCAAGATGCAAGCAACGCTGGAACAATTGAATAAATCACTGTAGATAATTTGTATGAGACAGATATCGGTAAATGAAACGCTAGCATCGCGACGAAATGCATCGACCAGATACCCATTCCCATTGCAAATGCACCGCCAGCTAACCAGGCTTGCCTCACTGAACGTTTGGCCTTATGGATGCGAATACCGAGATCCAATGCAGCAAATGATGCAATGATTGCAATGAGAATTGAAAAAATGACAAATGGGATGTGATACGAACTTGAGATAGTTTCCACAGTGATGTCTCCTAACTTAGGGCAATGATTTTGATATTTACAGGAGCCATTGAATCAAATCAAAAAGCCTAAACATACATTTTTTTTGAATCTGTTAATTATATTTTACCATGATTTACTTAGTGCCTCTACACGTTTATGTCGAATATACTCGAAAATATTCAAATTTTACATATTAACGTAATATTCATGCAAAAAAATACGCAAATAAGCATCCTTTACCCGTCGATGTAAAGGATGCTTATTGTTTTATAATTAGTCTAGCTAATATTTAATATCATTAACTTTATAACAAGAGTTCCGCTTTGTCACCTGTTTTCACACCTGCTGCATTTCCCTCATCGGTATCAATATGCATATCCAACGCAAATTGGTCCGAGACGCGAGCTATTACATCTTCAAATATTAATGGCCTCTCTCCTCGCAAATGAACGCGTAGAAGCTGTTTATCTTGAATTCCCCATAGATTTGCATCAGAAGTATGAAAGTGAATATGTCTGGCAGCTACAATGACGCCCTGATCCAATGTAACTTCTCCTTGTGGTCCAATGACACGCAGTCCAGGTGTTCCTTCAATATGGCCTGATTCTCTCACTGGCGGATGAATACCTAGTGTGAAAGCATCTGTACGTGAAACTTCAATTTGTGTTTGTGGACGAATCGGACCGAGAATTCGCACCTTATCGAATTGACCTTTCGGTCCTATAATAGCAACTGTCTCTTGAGCTGCGAATTGGCCTGGCTGCGAAAGATCCTTGAAACTCGAAAGCTCGTACCCTTCACCGAAAAGTGCAACTAGGTCGGTTTGTGAAAGATGTATATGTCTTGCTGAAACACCAATTGGAATCAAAGGCATGGTAACCACTCTTCCTCTCTTTAGATCATAATTGACAGTATTACCGCTCAGCAAAAAAGGCATACGGAGTTTTACCGTATGCCTTCTAAGGAATTTGTTATTTAAACTCAGTAAGCAGTTTGCTGAAGTCAGCTTCGGAAAGTTTAAGATCTTGTTTAGTTAGACCTTCTTTTGCAAAGCTAGGAATGGAATCTTCATAGCTCTTTTTATCTTTATTTTGGTAGATGATGCCTGTCAACATGGAGTTTGTTTCCATGATCTTAGTCATCGCCATCACACGGTTTGTGTAATCATAGTCTGGAATCTCATCCAAATCAACGATATTCTCTTTGAACCAGTCATATGTGTTTACTTTGTTGAAAGTAACACAAGGACTGAATACGTTGATCAAGGAGAAACCTTTGTGGTTCAAACCAGCTTCAATAACAGCTGTTAACTGTTTTAGGTTGCTGGAGAAGGATTGTGCTACGAAAGAAGCACCTGCAGCCATTGCAATTTCAAGTGGTGAAATTGCGGACTCGATTGTACCGGATGGTACGCTTTTTGTTTTGAAGCCTTCCGCACTACGTGGAGATGCTTGACCTTTTGTCAAACCGTAGATTTGGTTATCCATTACAATGTAAGTAACATCAATGTTACGACGAATAGCATGAACAGTGTGCCCCATACCAATTGCAAAACCGTCTCCGTCTCCACCAGAAGCAATAACTGTCAAATCGCGGTTAGCCATTTTCACGCCTTGTGCGATTGGCAATGATCTTCCATGAATACCGTGGAATCCGTATGCATTGATGTAACCTGAGATACGTCCAGAACATCCGATACCTGAAACGATTGCTAAGTTTTCTGGCTCTAAACCAACGTTAGCTGAAGCACGCTGAATAGCCGCTTGAACGGAGAAATCTCCACATCCAGGACACCAGTTAGGCTTTACATTGTTACGAAAGTCTTTTAATGTTGCCATGCTAAAGTCAACTCCTTACATTTTTGTTCGATTTCTGCTGGTAAGAACGGATTACCGTTGTATTTAAGTACGTTTTTAATTTTATCTGCATGGCCAACATGCAATTTAATTTGATCTGCCAATTGACCTGTAGCGTTGTTTTCTACAACGATAACTTGTTTCGCTTTTTCAACAAGCGGACGAAGTTGTTCAGCTGGGAACGGATGAATCAAGCGTACAGTTGCATGGTTGGTTTTGATACCTTCCAATTCAACACGACTTCTAGCTTCATCAATTGTTCCACCTGTGGAACCCATACCGATAATAAGCAGATCTGGATTCTCATGAGGAGCATCAAATTTGATAGCATCTGTCACTTGAATATGTTTCAACTTCTCAAGACGCTTATCCATCATACGTTGACGATTTTCAGTGCTTTCGGAAGGACGACCTGTTTGGTCATGCTCTACGCCTGTCACATGGTGGATACCGTTCTTCACGCCAGGGATTACACGTGGAGAAACACCTTTTTCCGTGAACTCATAACGTTTGAACAACTGATTAGGTTCTTGTTCTGGTGCTTCAGTTACTAGTGCGCCGCGGTCAATGACGATGCGGTTGTAATCCAGCATTTCTGCGGATTGTTTACCTAGTGAAAGTTGAAGATCCGTCATAAGAATAACAGGCACTTGGTACTGCTCAGCAAGGTTGAAAGCTTCAATTGTATCGTAAAAACACTCTTCAATCGTACTTGGAGAAAGAACGATTTTCGGAATTTCACCATGCGTTCCGTAAACCATTGCGTTTAAATCTGATTGCTCTTGTTTAGTAGGAAGTCCTGTACTTGGACCACCACGTTGCGTATCAACGATTACTACTGGAGTCTCAGTCATACCCGCAAGACCAATAGCTTCCATCATTAGGGACAAACCAGGACCTGCAGAAGCTGTAAGCGCACGAGCACCTGCGTAGTTAGCGCCGATAGCCATTGTACATGCTGCAATTTCATCTTCCGTTTGAATAACAGTTCCACCCAATTTAGGAAGTACTTTTTGCAAATACTCCATAACTTCGGATGCTGGCGTAATGGGATAAGCTGGCATGAAGCGGCAACCTGCAGCTACAGCTCCTAGAGCGATTGCATCATTTCCGATCATGAACAATTTCTGTTGTCCGTCAGCAGGCTCTAATTGGAAGTCAGCGATAGGTCCGCCAGCAAGTTCAAGTACGGATTCTGCACCTTTGCGAACTGCTTCAATATTCTTCTCAACGACAGCTGCGCCTTTACGGCCAAATTCTTCTTCAACTGCTTTATTAAACACGTCAATCGGCAAGCCAAGTAGAGCCCATGAAGCCCCTGACGCGGCCATGTTCTTAAATAGGGATGTTCCTAATTCCTCTGCAATTGCAGTAATCGGTACAGGGAACAATCTAGCTTTGATTCCTTCCGGTAAAACAGGATTAAATTTAGCGTCCGCAACGATTACACCATTGTCGCGAAGTTCGTGTGCGTTGAAATCGATACTTTCCTGGTCGAAAGCAACAAGAATGTCCAAATCGTCTGAAATTGCGCGAATCGGTTTGGTGCTGATGCGAATCTTGTTATTTGTATGTCCCCCCTTAATCCGTGAAGAGAAATGACGGTACCCATACAAATAGTAACCGAGACGGTTCAATGCAGTAGAGAAAATGCGGTCTGTACTTTCGACCCCTTCACCCTGCTGACCTCCGATTTTCCAAGATAACTGACTAATCACCGTACGTCCACTCCTTTTAATTGTAGCTGCATGAAGAAAATTTGATAAGCTGATTGTTTAGTAAATTAAGACGTTCAATAAAAAAAATCTTTCACTTGTCATCCAAATTCTATGCCTTTACAGAGCAAATTGCAAGAGGTAGCACCGTTTCTAAAAGATAGAGTTTTTAGATTGTATCCATATCAATATTAGATTGATTTCCACTTAATCATTGCGGAAGGTTCCGCAACATGAAATTACGCCAATTCCCATACAAAAAAGCCTCCACCTGCGACTCCGTATAGTTTTTACACAAAGCTTCTATAATATTTCCGTAATCTCCAACATGTCTTAAATCTTTTACCCACTGCTCGATCCCATCAAAATCCGAACCAAAACCAATTTGTGACTCACCGCCTAATGCACAGATATGATCAATGTGTTTCAATATCGCAGAAATCTCTACCGTTGATTTCAAGTTCTCCAGAAAGTAAGGAACAAAGGTAATACCCATAATACCTTTACATTGTATGATAGCTTTAATTTGATCGTCTGATAAATTTCTTGGATGAGGACATAGGCTATAGGCGTTAGAGTGTGAAGCGATAAATGGTTTTTTGTAATCCGCCACAAGCTCCCAGAAGCCAGATACTGAAAGATGGGACACATCGACTATTATACCCATAGTTTCTATTTCTTTTAACATGTGCTTTCCTTTTTTTGTAAACCCGCCTTTCCTTGACTCCATAATGCCATCTGCTGCCCAATTCGCGTAATTCCATGTGATTCCTGCACAACGTACACCTAAATAATCGAGTATTCGCAAGTTGGTTAGATTGCCTCCCAGTGCATCCATACCTTCCAATGTCAAAATAGCACCAATCTCCTGTGATTGCTCTACATCTAACCAATCTGAAGCCGTTCGAATCCATCTCATTTGCGGATGGCTTATAATCTTTCGATGGAAAATATCTACCATTTGCAGAACATGCTCAAAGTTAGGGTTGGGGATGGATTCTGAAAGATATATCGCAAAACATTGTACTTTTACGCCTGCCTTCTGCAGCTTTGGAAAGCTTACATCCAATTCTATTACATCCTGATTAAATGCCAGATTACCATTCTTATATAGCTTCGATAATGCGTCGCAATGTCCATCTACAATTTTCATATTATTTCCCGCCTCCTGACAAACGGATTTATGTCCAAACAGCACAAAAACCTCTATACAGAGGTTTCATAGGTACTGTGATAACATTTCGATTTAACTGACTGTCAGTCATGAAAGTCAACACTTATACAGTTGCCTTACCGTCTACCGAGGCTCGACAATCAATTTAATAGCCGTCCGGTCCTCCCCATCAATAACGATATCCGTGAAGGCTGGTACACATATTAAGTCGACTCCACTAGGCGCCACAAATCCTCTTGCGATAGCTACTGCTTTGATGGCTTGGTTCAATGCGCCTGCACCTATCGCTTGAAGCTCAGCGGCTCCACGCTCGCGCAATACGCCTGCCAATGCACCTGCTACGGAGTTTGGATTGGATTTTGCTGAAACTTTTAACACATCCATGAATAGTACCTCCTCGGAAATGATGGATAGCTTCCAATACCCATCATATTCACTAGGTACACGAAACATGCTACCTCATCTCATTAATCCGGATACCATTAGCATTCTTACTACTAATCCATAAATACCTGATCTTCATCATATCTAATCAAGTTAATCCCCTTAGCTAAACCCGTCTGATCGTTTAATTCTATAACAACAGCATGGAAATGCCATTTTCCTTCATCTGTAATGAAACGAACGGGAAGCTGCGTCTTAAACTTTTGAAGTACTGCGTTACGTTCTACCCCTAGAATGCCATCACGAGGCCCTACCATCCCTACATCGGTCACATATGCTGTGCCTTGAGGCAACACTCGATTATCATTTGTTTGAACGTGTGTATGGGTTCCAACGACCGCAGACACTTTACCGTCCAAATGCCAACCCATTGCGATTTTCTCTGAAGTCGCTTCCGCGTGGAAATCGACAAAAACAAATTTATGTTTCTTCTTATCAGCTTCCAATATTTCATCCACTTTACGGAAAGGACAATCAATTGGCGGCAAGAATGTTCGTCCTTGTAAATTTATAATAAGAAGTTCTTGGTCCTTCACTTTGATGACAGTATGCCCTTTTCCTGGTGTCCCTGGCGGGAAGTTCGCAGGACGTACCATTTTATCGTCACGATCAATAAAATCGAAGATTTCTTTCTGATCCCATGTGTGGTTCCCCATCGTAATAGCCTGAATACCCATTTCATATATTTCCTTAGCAATTGCTTGTGTAATCCCTTTACCCGCCGCTGCATTCTCTCCGTTGGCAATGAAGACAGCATGCGGATGTAACTGTTTCAGTCTTGGCATGATATTTTTCAATGCTTTTCTACCTACAGAACCTACGATGTCACCAATAAATACAATTTTCATAACGTAAAACGAGCTCCTTTATATGACCCAATTTAACTAGGTTGTCTTACTGAACTATTCCATTCGGCCTTGAAAATAAGGAAAAGTGGCTATAATAGCCACTTTTCGCATTTGGTTCTTATTTAGCGTATTCAACTGCTCTAGTTTCTCGAATGACCGTAACCTTAATATGTCCTGGATAATCAAGTTCTCCCTCGATTTTCTTCGTAATATCACGGGCTAAACGGAACGCTTCAGTGTCATCCACTTTCTCTGGCTGCACCATGACACGTACTTCACGACCTGCTTGAATGGCGTATGATTTCTCAACACCTTCAAATGATTCTGAAATCTCTTCTAGCTTCTCCAGACGCTTGATATACGTTTCTAGCGTTTCTCTTCGAGCACCCGGTCTAGCGGCTGATAAAGCGTCCGCAGCACCTACTAGCATGGCAATTACAGAGGTCGCTTCCACGTCACCGTGATGTGAAGCAATACTGTTAATAACGATTGGATGCTCTTTGTATTTCTTGCCAATCTCAACACCGATTTCGACGTGAGACCCTTCCACTTCATGGTCTAACGCTTTACCAATGTCATGAAGCAGCCCGGCACGTTTCGCCAAAGTTACGTCTACCCCGAGCTCTCCGGCCATTAAACCAGCCAGATACGCTACTTCCATGGAATGTTTCAACACGTTTTGTCCGTAACTTGTTCTGAACTTTAGGCGCCCCAAAATTTTGATCAAGTCAGGATGCAGACCGTGTACCCCAACTTCAAATGTGGCTTGTTCCCCATATTCGCGGATACGTTCGTCCACTTCTTTGCGAGACTTCTCAACCATCTCTTCGATACGTGCGGGATGAATACGTCCATCCGCTACAAGTTTCTCAAGTGATGTGCGAGCAATTTCACGACGGATTGGGTCAAAACCAGATAAGATAACTGCTTCAGGCGTATCATCAATAATAAGGTCAATACCGGTCAAAGTTTCCAAAGCTCGGATATTTCTACCTTCACGACCGATAATGCGACCTTTCATTTCTTCATTAGGCAACGAGACAACGGATACCGTGGTTTCCGCTACGTGATCTGCCGCACAACGCTGAATAGCAAGTGTGATGATCTCACGTGCTTTCTTATCGCCTTCTTCTTTGGCTTGTTGTTCGATCTCTTTGATTAGCTGAGCAGTTTCATGACGAACTTCTTGCTCTACATTAGTAAGAATGATACTCTTAGCTTCTTCCATTGTAAGACCAGAGATTCGTTCCAATTCGGAAACTTGGCTTTTATAGAGCTGATCAATTTGTGTTTGTGTATCCTCGATTCGCTTCTCTTTGTTGGCAACTAGCTCTTCTTTACGCTCGAGAGACTCTAATTTTTTATCCAGCGATTCCTCTTTTTGCAACAATCGTCTTTCTTGTCGTTGAATTTCATTCCGACGTTCACGAATGTCTTTTTCAGCTTCGGATCGTAGTTTGTGCACTTCGTCCTTTGCTTCCAGAACCGTTTCTTTTTTCAGTGCTTCTGCTTCCTTTTTGGCAGATTCTTTTATCTGCTCAGCGGCTGTTTCAGCACTGGAAATTTTCGCTTCTGCAAGAGATTTACGGATAAAATAACCAATCCCTAAGCATGCAGCTCCAACAACGAGAATGATCGCGATCCAGATGGCAGTCATCATCTTGTTCACCTCCTCGTTGGTTTCTCCAAGTTGTTAGCCTGGGGTACCTTCGGTTTTTTAATCCGATTCAATTGTTTGACTAGTCATACATACCCTTTAATGTAAGAGTATGGCTTTTAAATGAATGCGCACTGTGCGTTAGGGCACTATAGTGCTAATAATCCATAATCAACAGTGTAAAAATTGGCGGTTTTTACATCTGTCTTCTCAAAATCAATGAAATTAGTATGATTTTGAATACATTATGAAAATATACACTGTTATTTTATCTTTTGTCGAAGAAGCTTGTCAAGCGATTGTCCGCGAGTTGATTATTTAGACCCAAAATCCAATCACATATAATTAATGCCATTAAGTTTTTATAAAACTAATTAATGTGATTAATTATCTTCATATCCATCATCCATTAATTCCAATTCTTCCTCCTCTGTTTCATTGCTTATGAGCCCCAATACCTTAGTAACAATGGCACCAGTATAACCTCTTCGCATTAGAAATGCCGCAGTCTTACGTTTTCTATCCATTAGTTTTCCTGAGGTTTGATTCCATTTTGTTCTCGCTATTTTCAGTGCTCCTACATACTCATCTTCTGGATTAATCGACTCCATTGTACTTTTAACCACATCTTGATGAATCCCTTTTTGTTGAAGTTCTTGTCGAATCAGATTACGTCCTTTGCGTTGAGTAACCACTCGATTGTCCGTCCACATCTTCGCGAATTCTTCATCATTGACGTATTTATTTTCAATGAGCTTGTCACTCACCCAATCTATAATAGGCAATTCAAAGCCTTTCTCTTTCAATTTACGTTTCACCTCTGAGAGGGAATGGGGACGTCTTCCTACCATATGAAGGGCTTTTACATAGGCCATATTGCGCTCTTCATCTACAATGATAGCTTCAATCGCTTGCTGATATAAGGATTCTCCTTTGTTCAAACGGTGCTTGATCAGAATATCTTCATGAACAGAAAAAGCGTACTCCTCATTCAGATAAATGTTATAGCGATGTCTTCCTTGCTTTTGTTTTTCTACTTTGGTTATTACTTGTAATTCTTGCTCTTCGTTATTCATCTCAACAATCCCCCAAATGAAGAAAAAACACCCCAACACAAGGTTAAGGTGCTTCATCCATCCTATTTTCCAAACCTATTCAAAAGCTGTTTCCAACTCGTCTTCATCTTCATCTGTATTCGGACCAACAACTTTAATCAAGTTGCTATTTTCTCTAATTCGAAGTTCGATCGTCTCGGAGATCGCTTTATTATCTTTCAAGAATTGCTTAGCATTCTCGCGTCCTTGACCAAGACGTTCACCTTCATAGGAATACCAAGCACCGCTCTTATTCACGATATCCAATTCAGTTCCGATATCAATAATGCTACCTTCGCGTGAGATGCCTTCACCGTACATAATATCGACTTCAGCTTGTTTAAACGGAGGTGCTACTTTATTCTTAACGACCTTAATTCTTGTACGGTTCCCAACCATGTCATTACCTTGTTTGATCGTCTCAATACGACGAACATCTAAACGCACGGAAGAGTAGAACTTCAATGCACGACCACCCGGAGTCGTCTCAGGGTTACCAAACATAACGCCAACTTTTTCACGTAATTGGTTGATGAAGATCGCGATAACTTTTGACTTATTGATTGCTCCAGACAACTTACGAAGCGCTTGTGACATCAAACGTGCTTGAAGACCTACGTGAGAATCCCCCATATCGCCTTCGATTTCCGCTTTCGGTACTAGTGCTGCAACGGAGTCGATAACAATAATATCTACCGCGCCACTACGAACAAGTGCTTCCGCGATCTCAAGTGCTTGCTCACCTGTATCTGGTTGGGAAAGCAACAGTTCATCTATATTAATACCAAGCTTACTAGCATAGGAAGGATCCAACGCATGTTCTGCATCGATAAAGGCAGCTTGTCCGCCTACTTTTTGAACTTCAGCAATTGCGTGAAGCGCTACAGTTGTTTTACCTGATGATTCTGGACCGTATACTTCAATAATTCTTCCGCGAGGGAACCCACCTATTCCAAGTGCGATATCAAGGGCAAGCGCACCCGAAGAAATCGTTTCAACTTGCATATGTGTAGATTCTCCAAGTTTCATAATGGAGCCTTTTCCGAACTGTTTCTCAATTTGACGTAATGCATTATCTAACGCGGCACGACGATCTGACAAAACGACCACTTCCTTCTATCATTATAGGTATATGATAACTTGTTTTGGCATGTTTGCCAAGCATTTTTTCGAACATACATTCGTTTTTTTGCGAACAAACAAAAAACCGTAACAAAGTTATCGCTTTGCTACGGTTCTTCCGTTAACTACCTCTCATTATAGTGGATATCTAGTTTTCTTTCAACTGTTTCAATAATTGATAGAGTGCGCGTTTAGCAGCCCTATGTTTGATTGAATCCCTATTGCCTGTTAGTTGGAGAGTAAATACTTCCGTCTCCGCATGCTTTTGTGCTAATCCCACATAGACAAGTCCCACAGGCTTCCCTTCAGACGGGCTTGGACCCGCCACACCGGTCACAGAGATGCCAAAGTCACTACCAGTCCTATCAAGCAATTGTTCGGCTAAAATGACTGCCGTTTCGCTGCTAACTGCACCTGGAGCACCTTCTCCCTCCAAAATATCCATAGGCACACCGAGCAGCTTATGTTTTAAGGCATTTGAATAAACGATAATACCACCTAAGAAAGATTCTGAGCTACCAGGCACTGCCGTAATCAAATCGCTGAGTAAACCTCCTGTACAGCTCTCAGCCACTGTCAGCGTCTTCTTGCTGGCCGCAAGTAATTGCAAAACAATCGTCTCAATAGGGACGTCTCGATCCGCGTAAAGATACTCACCAAGTCGATTCGTAATTTCAGCCTCCGTAGCTTGTAACTTTAACTCACCTTCAGCTGACGTGTGTGCACGCGTTGTTAAACGTATCGTTACTTCACCTTCTTTTGCGTAAGGGGCAATTGTCGGGTCAGTCTGCGATTGAATCAAATCTAGTAGTTGATGCTCCAAACTGGACTCACCTATGCCTGCAAACTTCAACATTTTCGAATAAAGCGGAACTTCATTCGTCATTCGTAATTGAAGCCACGGTACCGCATATTTGCTAAACATGGGCTTCATTTCTTTAGGAGGTCCTGGTAAAAGCACAAAATGTGTCCCCTCAAAGGTCAGTGCATTTCCCACTGCCAAACCAGTCTCATTTTGTAGGGGATCGCTGGCTTCTAGCATAAGTGCCTGGCGCCGATTACTTTCCACCATGTGAATCCCTCTTGATGCAAACATCTCAGAAATAACCTTCATAGATGGCTCATGAAGCACCAAATTGCGTCCCGTAAGTGTAGCTACTACATCCTTGGTCAGATCATCCTGCGTTGGCCCCAGCCCTCCTGTACAAATCACGACATCAGCTCGTGATGCAGCTAATCGAAGACTGTCTAACAAGCGCTGTTCATTGTCTCCTACGACTGTTTGAAAGTAAATATCAATCCCAAGTGCTGCACATTCTCTAGAAATAAACTGCGCATTGGTATTCACAATTTGACCAAGCAGCAATTCTGTTCCTACCGCAATGATTTCTGCTTTCATCTACGAACCCTCCTTTAAAATGAGAAAACCTCTAAGGTGATCGCTCGTTATTGATCGACCGCGTTTAGAGGTAGGTTATATGCAACTATGACTTTTCTGAAAAATCGATGACGTGTTTATTTTTGACGAAATATTCCACACCTGAATAAACGGTAATAATTGCTGCAGCCCAACTAGCTATTACATCAAAGGGAAAATCTAGGAACGTAAATGGAAAATTATTAATCAACAGAGCTATGATGGCTGTAATTTGAGCCGCAGTCTTCGCTTTACCCCATTTGCTGGCCGCCATGACAGTACCCTCTAAGAGGGCAATTTGACGAAGACCAGTCACCGCCCATTCTCTGCTAATAATTACAATAACAATCCAAGCATCAACTTTATCCATTTCTACTAGTGAAACAAGTACAGCGGTAACAAGCAGCTTGTCTGCTAAAGGATCCAGAAGCTTGCCCAAATTCGTTACAAGATTACGTTTCCTAGCAATGTAACCATCTAAGCTATCTGTACTCGCAGCAATAATAAAAATTAATGCAGCAATAATTTGATTATACGTTATGCTAAACTCCTCTATCCGTATTTGAGGAAATTTTACCTTAATCAGCAAAAAGAACATGATGATCGGTACTAATAAAATTCTCGCTACGGTGATGCGGTTAGCTAAGTTCATGCAATTACCTCCCCTGATAAGTCAAACTCGTAGGAGTGGGTAACGCGAACTTTCGCAAGTTCACCAATGTTCAATTTAGCATTCGACACGAATACTTCACCATCAATTTCAGGTGCGTCGAATTGAGAGCGTCCAATATAAACGTCGCTTCTACCATCGTATCTTTCGATAAGCACGTCGATTTCTTGCCCGATTCGGCGACCGCCGCGAATATTCGAAATTTCACGTTGAATTTCCATAATCGCGTTAGCACGGTATTCTTTAACATCATCCGGAACTTGATCCGGCAGTCTTGCTGCAGGCGTATCATCTTCCATGGAGTATGCAAACACACCAAGGCGATCGAACTGAACATCACGCACGAATTGTTTCAAGTTCTCGAAATCTTGTTCAGTCTCACCAGGGAAACCAACAATCAAAGAAGTACGCAAGGCAACATCCGGAATGGATTCACGTATTTTACGAACAAGTTCGCGCGTATCTTTCTGGCGACCTGGTCTTCGCATACGTTTAAGAATGGAATCTTCACTATGCTGTAATGGCATATCAATGTATTTGCACACTTTAGGATTCGTTGCCATAACTTCAATCAACTCATCACTGAAGAAGCCTGGGTATGCATAGTGCAGACGCACCCACTCAATACCTTCTACTTCACTTACTTTGTTCAACAACGTAGGAAGCATGAAGCTATCATAAATATCTGTTCCATAGTTTGTGGAATCCTGCGCAATTAAGCTAATTTCTTTAACACCTTGAGCCGCAAGGCTTGCAACTTCAGCAACGACCGATTCCATGCTTCTGCTTTTAAAAGCACCGCGCATAATTGGAATGGAACAGAATGTACAAGCGTTATCGCAACCTTCCGCAATTTTCACGTATGCCGTATAACGCGGTGTCGTCATCAATCTAGGCAGGTCAGCGTCATAGTTAAATACCGGATTCCCTACAAGAACCGGTTTCTTCCCTCTAAGCGCTTCGTCCACAATGTGATTAATTTTATCAAAATCACCCGTACCTACGATGCCATCGATCTCAGGCATTTCTTCCATTAACTGCTTTTTGTATCGTTGTGTTAAACAGCCTGAAACAATTAGCGCCTTGAGATTCGCTGTTTGCTTCAGTTCTGCCATATCCAAAATTGTATTTACGGATTCTTCTTTAGCAGCATCAATGAACCCGCAAGTGTTCACGATAATGACTGTAGCATCTTCCTTGTTGTCTACAAGTTGGAAACCACGGCCATGAATTAAACCTGACATAATCTCGGAATCAACCAAATTCTTCTCGCATCCGAGAGTAACTACTTTAACCTTTTCTGTCATGAAAGAAACAACCTCCAATAGTCCTAAAAAACACTCCCTACCAGTATAATACAAGCCAATTGGGGTGTCAAAATGTAAAAACCCCCTGCATTCAGGGGGTTTTCCTACAAGTAACCTTATATTCCTGATTATTTCATATTAACAAACTGCAAATCCAATGGAATATCCGCTTTCCGAAGCAGTGCAATAACAGCCTGTAAATCGTCACGACTCTTCCCGGTTACACGAATTTGATCCCCTTGAATTTGAGTTTTCACTTTCAATTTTGAATCACGAATCAGTATATTAATCTTCTTGGAGTTGTCTTGATCGACACCTTGTTTCATACTGATTTTCTGTCTAACTGTGGAACCAGCGGCTGGCTCTACTTTGGAATATTCGAGATTTTTAATCGAGATTCCACGTTTGGTCATTTTGGCATGCATAATATCAAGGACGTTCTGAAGCTTAAACTCATCATCCGAAGTGACAACAAGCTGATCTTTATCTAATTTAATGCTACTCTTGCTTCCTTTAAAATCAAAACGGGTCAACATCTCTTTCTCAGCTTGTTGAATCGCATTATTTAGTTCTTGCATATCCACTTTGGATACAATATCAAACGAACTCTCTGAACTCATCTACATCCCAACATCCCTTCCATCAAATTACATTAGCATTATAGCAAGAACACGTAAAAAAGGAAATATCCAACCGCCAATGGCTTCGAATATTTCCCATCAAGCTATTTTCATTACCCGGGAAAGCGCAGGAACTGGCAAATTGCTAGCTTTTCTGCAAATTCAATTGAACCCGCTTCGGATTCGGCGTATCGCCAACAGGTACGAGAGTGCCATTGACCATGAGCTGCAAAGCACTAGCTGCACCAACATTCAAATAAGCTGAAGTCGCTAACTCAAATGTGTCCGTATCACCGACATTATACAGTTTCTGTCTTAGCAATGGCCCCTTCTCACCCTCAGGGGTTAGTGCATTAATAGCAATCCAGCAAGATCCTGTAATTTTGAATTGAATATTTAAATTCGCAGTACCTGTAATGATGTAATTATCTACACCCTTTTCATTAGCGCTAAATTTCACCTGCACAGCTGGTGGTGTTGGGGTCGGCGCTGGTGTTGGGGTTGGCGTTGAAATCACTGTTGCTTTACCTTCCCCAGTAGCATTTACAGACGTGCTCGGCGAAGGGTTCGTCGAGTCCGTTATGCGCGGCGATTGCGTTTGCGTTGGCTTCTCATCCGCTGGCGTTCCCTTATAATTCTTGTATGTATAATAATATACAATCCCGAATATGAGCAAAATAAAACAGACAAACATCAGGCTAGAAGCCCAGCGGCTCATTTTTTCTGTATTGCGAACACTTGATCTATTCTTGCGAATCGCTTCCACAACAGGCTTCTCAATCGTTGGGGCAGGAAGCGTTGACTGATACATATTTAGAACTTCATTCGGATCAAGTCCCAATGCTTCCGCATAACTTTTAATAAATGCCCTCACGTAAAAACTACCTGGCAGCACTTTGTAGTTTCCTTCTTCAATGGCTTCTAGATAGCGCTTGCGGATCTTAGTAACTTCCTGGAGATCATCTAGCGAAATCTTTCTTTCCAGTCGAGTTTTGCGCAAAATGTAGCCTAAGTCAGACATATGGTCACCTCCCCGAAGGAATTATTCATCCTGTTATTGACGTTTGAAACATTAAAAAGGTTCGGACGTATACGTAAACGAATCGTAGTTAATTTCTTCATCCGGGCTGTTCCGAAGCTCGATAATATAATCGAAGTGATTATAGGTGTATTCCGATTCCCGAATAAAAATGTCTGGGTGCTCGATAACCTTTGTTGAAGGAAGACCCATAATATCTTGTAAAAGACTGTAATGCTTTTCGTTGGAACGAATCGTCGAAACAATACCGTCAATGATATAGACATTGTTTGGGGCCATTTCATCCTCAGAAAGCTGACTGCGAACGGTTTGTCTCAATAAAGTTGAAGAAACAAACGTCCACCGTTTGTTCGCACAAACGCTTCCTGCGATGATCGACTCCGTTTTACCTACACGCGGCATACCACGAAGCCCTACAACTTGGTTACCCTCACGCTTGAATATTTCACCAAGAAAATCAACTAATAAACCTAGCTCGTCTCGCGTGAAACGAAATGTTTTGCGATCGTCCGAGTCGCGTTCTATATATCTGCCGTGACGAACAGCCAAAATATCAACTAATTTAGGAGGTCTCAAAGCAGTAATAGTAATATTATCTACTTTTCTCAACATTTTACCCATTAAATCAATTTTTTCTTCATCATTTGTTTGTAGAAGCATGCCACGCGTACGATCTTCAACCCCATTAATCGTTACGATGTTAATATCCAGCATCCCCATCAATGAAGCTATATCACCTAATAAACCGGGACGGTTCTTGTGAATTTTGTATTCCATATACCATTCTTTAACGTCCAATTCTTCCACCTCATCATCATCACTGTCACACATATCTGTAACTGAACCAGACTGTTCATGTCCATTTAATTAATTTCTACAAAATTCGCCATAATCCTTCTCCAAAACAGAAGAACACTGACATTATTTCATTTTTAGTTCCTTTAGCTCTTGCGCATTGTAAGTTTGGATGCCTTTTTGCCAATTATGTGTTTTCATCGCCGCGAGCCGGTTATCCAAAATTTGTGCCCAATTAAGATCGGCGGATACCGCTCCGGAAAAGTCCATTACGGATACACCCAAAGTTTTCGCTTTTTGCAACTGTTCTGCACTCGCAGGGCTGTAAAAAATAACCCATGTTGCATGATGTTGATGTACTTGAAAACTCAACTGCTGAAACCATTGGTTATTGTTATTTAGCAATACTATGTGATCGGCTTCTTCTGAAGGGGCCCATGCAGATGGAATTGGACGTTCACTTTGCGTTACCCATTCGATGACCACATTTTGAAACAAAAGATCTTGAATCGCCTTGTTTTTCATGGTTTCCATTTGTTGCAAGTCCAATTGGAGCAAAGATGCCTGCTCGTTCACGGTAACTGCGCTACCTTCTGCCCATGGCTGACTTTGTAGAAAAGTCCATTTACTCGTAGTAAGACCTAATGCCATCTTCTCGTTGGCAGAAGGGAATAGCTCATTTCCAACAACGTATATGTAATCATATGATTTCGATTTCAAATTCGAAACTACATTATCATCCAGCGCATTCAAATCTTTAACCCACTCGTAAGCAATCGAATTTCCATCTCGCCAATTCTTTAGTGTTTGACCCAGCACGTCCTTTGCTGATGCTGATAGCCCGCTACTTGAGAGCATTAGAACAGACATTTTCTGATCAAGCAGTTCTTGCTTAATAACTGGAATTCCACGATTCCCGCAACCAGCAAGTAGTGATACTACTAGGATTAAAATAAGTAATAAACGAGTCATATGCATACATTGATAATTCCTTTCCAGCTGATAAAGCATGCAAAAGCCTCCGAAAGAGGAGGCTTTCACATCATACCCTATTGAATTGTAAAACGGTTATTAGCCTTTGTCTACTAATTTTACCATGAGGCGCGCAAGAGTATGCTTTTCCTGTTCATCCCCAGCATCCCACAACTCTTTGAGAACTCGTTCTTGCTCATTTTGAGGATCCACCTTGTCTGCCAAAAACTCCCCAATTTGAAAAGCGAGCTTGGAGATGGTTTCATCACTCATCCCTGCATGTCCAGCCTGACTCACGCGTTCAGCCAAAAACTCTTTCCATTTGTCGAACACTTTAAGTACAGTAGCCATTGTAAGAAGCCTCCTTTGAGTTATGAGAAATGGTCATTACATACGTAATATGCGCTTCTCAAAACAGAATTATGCGTCGACTTCTCTACCATGGATTCTTGTATTTAAGTAAGCCAACCTCCGTTAGGTGAGATGATTTGACCTGTAATATAACCAGATTCAGGCAAGGCCAAAAAATAGACAAGCGATGCTACCTCATGCGGCGAAGCTAGCCGTCCAACAGGAATTTCGTTGGTAATGGCATCTATTTCGTCAGCCTGAAAGCTGGCCATCATATCGGTCTGAACAGCACCAGGTGCTACGGCATTCACTGTAACACCTGATGGAGCGAGTTCCTTGGCTAACGCTTTCGTAAACGCATTAAGGCCGCCCTTGGCGGTTGAATATAGTACCTCGCACGAAGCACCTGAGATGCCCCATATCGAAGATACGTTAATGATTCTACCATACTTTTGTTTAACCATTGCGGACATAAAAGCTTGCGTACAAAGGAAAGAACCCTTGAGATTAACATTCATGACACGATCCCAGTCTTCTTCTGTCACATCAGCTAGCATCCCATAGTGAGAAATCCCTGCATTATTAACAATAATGTCTGGTACCATATTCATTTGTTCCAGCTTATCTCTCATTTTGAGAATCTGCTCATGCGATTGAATATCCGCTGATACCGTAAATACTGTTGCCCCTAGCTTCAAGCAAGAACGGGCAATTTCATTGGCTGCTTCATGTGAATCCCGATAATGAATGACAATCTGCATGCCTACCGCGGCGAAACGTTGAGCTATAGCAGCGCCAATCCCCCTGCTAGCTCCCGTAATCAGCACGGTCTGTTCACTGAATGGTTTACCAACACTCACGATGGTTCACGACTCTGTACAATGGAAATAGCAAGCTTACTCCAATCGAAATGCTCACGGAAGCGATTATTCACATCTTCTAGTGTTAGCTGTTCATATACCGGCAAAATATCGAAGAGATCGATCCCTTTGAAACGGTACTTGGTATATTCATTCGCAATCGATTCAGGTGAGTTCATCATCCGCAGGAAACTGCCAATCTTCTTCTTACGACTGCGTTCGAAAGTGACACTATCGAGACCAGTTTCTTTTCTTTTTTCAACCTCGTCACGAATCCTAGCAATAAGCTGTTCAGGATCCTTCGTATCCCCCCCAACAATGGAGAAAGCATACCCATCACTACAGTTATATTCATGACCGAAATTATCCGAAATTAACTGATCATCATAGAGTGTTTGATAAATATCAGAACTGGAGCTAAATAAGATATCCAACATTAATTTGGTCGTTAATTCTCTTACCAATAATGGCTTACCTGTAACCGCTGGTGCAGCTTCCTTGAAGCCCATTAAACACTTCGGCAACGAAACTGGAAGTACAATAAGCCTGCGAGATTCCTTGACTTCTACTGGCTCTTCAGGGAAGAACCTTTGGATCTCACCTTGTGGTGGAAAAGTTTTGGCTGCTTGATTGTCTTTGACTAAGGTAATAACCTCTTGTGGATCCACGCCTCCTACAACGAATAAACTCATGTTGCTCGGATGATAGAACGTGTTATAGCACTCATATAAGGTCTCCTTAGTTATTTCTGCAATTGACGCAACAGTCCCGGCAATATCTATATGAATCGGATGCTTCGCATACAAGGATTCAATCAAGCCATAATAACTTCTCCAGTCCGCATTATCCTCGTACATCTTAATCTCTTGCCCAATGATCCCTTTTTCCTTTTCAACATTCTCATCCGTAAAATAAGGGTTTTGCACGAAATTAATTAATGTCGTTAAGTTTTCCAAATAGCGATCTGTTGATGAAAATAAGTAGGCCGTTCGATCAAAGCTTGTGAAAGCATTGGCCGATGCACCATTCGTAGCAAACGTTGCAAAAATGTCTCCTTCGGGTTCTTCGAACATTTTGTGTTCTAAGAAATGCGCAATACCATCTGGTACTCGTACGGCATCTTTACCCAGAACTTGGAAATGGTTATCAATAGAGCCATATTGGGTTGTAAAAGTTGCATACGTTTTCTGGAAACCTGGTTTGGGTAACACGAACACATGCAGCCCATTATCAAGCTTTTCATGATAAATGGTTTCATCAAGATGTGGATATGGAATACTCTGCATGGTTTACTCCCCCTTCTGATCCCGTAAAAAGTATATCGTGTCCAATTGAACTCGTTTCGCAACCTCTGCTATAGCCGGTATATCTACTTGCTCTACTGCAGAAATTAAACCCGCTACCGTACGCTCTTTTCCCGACAAAATGGCATTAAAATCAAATGAAATCAGCTCAAACGCTGAATCTTGTATTTCACGCAATTGATTGGAAATCATCGCTCTTGTTTGACTCCATTCAATATCGGTGATTTCACCTTGTTCCAAAGCTTTCAGTTGTTTACGTATGATATCCACGGCTTTCTCATAGTTAGCCATCTCAATCCCTGACTGAATCGTCAAAATGCCTTTATGTCCATCAAATCGGGAAGATGCATAATAGGCAAGGCTCGCTTTCTCACGAACATTCGTAAATAATTTGGAATGCGGATATCCGCCTAGAACTCCATTATACATAAGTGCAGCCGGGTACTGATCGTCACTGTATGAAATATTCGTACGAAGCCCCATATTCAACTTACCTTGGTTAACATCCAAACGTTCTACAATCGTTTTTACTTCACCTGTTACGCCACGCGGTGCAGATGTGACATAGCTAGTATCAGCATTCCGCTCAATCGCAAACGATTGCTTCACAATTTCTTCTACTTCACTTAACGTTGTGTTGCCAACAACATAAATGTCCATCGGTGATGTTTGGAGCCATTCTTTATATTGTTCGTAAAGCTGCTCCGCATTCATACCGTCGAGGTCCTCTATTTTTCCTAAGGGATGAAGTCGATAGGGTTCTCCACTGCACATTTCTTCCATGCAACGTTCGGCTGCATAACGAATTTTATCATTGATGACCGATTCAATTCGTTTACGAAGTGTTTGTTTTTCCGCATCTACATATTTCGAACGAAAATGTTGATCCTCTAATGCCGGGCGAGTTAACGTTTCTCCTACAAATTCAAGTCCTTGTTTCAGCAAGGAATCCGCTGATTTCACGAATCGATCATTGATAATGTCCATTCGTAACTGAACAATTTGGTAGTCGCCTCGCTTATAGATATCAAAGCCAAACCCTGCACCGTACAAATCATCTAAATACTCCCTGAATTGCTTCGTTTCAGGACGAAGTTCTGTACCTCTGCGAAGGATAAAAGGTGTTACTGCCGTACTTGTGACCGTCTCTTCATCTAATTGACGTCCTATGTATACAGAAATGGCAAATGTTTTGAAACGATCTGTCGGTAGAACGTGTATTCGGATATGCTTCCAACTGCTACGCTCAAATTGAGTAGGCTTCAAAGGTCAGTCTCCCTTCTATGTCTGTGTAATAAATCCATTATATTCCTATACGAAGAGGAGAAGCAACCACATGTGGCCCCTTCTCCTTGTCCATTTTACACACAGAAAATGTGTTTACCAATTTTTTTAATTTGTTTTCTTGTCCAAATCCATTTGGACGTTGCTGTTTCTGGATTGAAATAATAGATACAACCACCCGTTGGATCTAGTCCATTCAATGCATCCCTTACGGCTTTTTTGGAGGATTCATTCGGTGTTAACCATATTTGACCATCCGCTACGGCCGTGAAAGCCCCCGGTTGAAAAATAACACCAGATACTGTATTCGGAAAACTTGCCGATTTCACTCGGTTTAAAATAACCGCCGCTACAGCAACTTGTCCTATGTATGGCTCACCCCGTGATTCACCATTGACAGCATTGGCCATTAAGTTAATATCCTGTTCCGAATAACCAAGATTGTTAGAGGGAGTTAGATTGGCAGGCGTATCTGTACCTTTATTGCTACTACCCTGATTGTTATTCGCCGTTTCTGGGGCTGAAGGTCTCCAGCTCTTCGTTGCTTCCCATAGCTTTAATTTGGTTTTCGGTCCAACGATACCGTCCACCTTCATGCCAAACTCGCCCTGGAATCGTTTCACTGCTGTTAAGGTCTTGTACCCATAATCACCGTCAATGCTACCATTATAAAATCCAATGAATTTCAACCTGCCTTGTAATTCATTCACATCAGAACCCGTGGCACCATAGCGTACTTCATTCTTACTAAATGTTTCTACCGTCGGCGGATTGAATTTGCCCTTCAATTGAAAAGAAACTACCAAGACAAACACGATACAAAATGTAATGACTATTAGTCGTTTATTCATTCCCCTTCTCAACCTCACTTTTCAAATTGCAACCTTTTCTTGCTTATTATGAGAAAGTGAGTCCATGATTATACAAATAAAACACTCCCCATAGGAGAGTGTTTATCCAATACGGATTAAGAGCTAATCCGGTTATGATGATATTGTTCAAGTGAGATCAGTACTTCACGCGGTTTGCTGCCTTCATAAGGGCCAACAACCCCTTTAGCTTCCATGGCATCAACAAGCCTAGCAGCACGTGTGTAACCAACTCTCATTCTTCGTTGTAATAAGGATACTGATGCTTGCTTCGCTTCCAAAACAATTTGAACGGCTTGATCATAAAGCTCATCCTCAAATTCATTCTGCTGCTCTGGCATTTCTTCAACCTGTGGTACGAGTTCCTCCCGATAGTTGGCTTGTTCTTGCGTACGTACAAACCCAACAACCTGTTCAACTTCGCCATCGGAAAGGAATGCCCCTTGAATACGTACAGGTTTGGATGCACCCACTGGCAGGTAAAGCATATCTCCACGACCCAGCAATTTCTCCGCTCCTACCATATCCAAAATCGTTCGCGAATCCACTTGCGAAGACACCCCAAATGCGATACGTGAAGGAATGTTGGCCTTGATAACACCTGTAATTACGTCAACGGAAGGACGTTGTGTCGCAATAATTAAGTGAATCCCTGCAGCCCGCGCCATCTGTGCAAGACGGCAGATTGAATCCTCAACATCATTTGCTGCTACCATCATAAGATCAGCTAACTCATCCACGATAATCACATAGTATGGCAGAGGTGCTGCAGTACCACTCTCCGTCAACATCGCATTATAGCCTTCAATATTACGTGTCCCACTCTTGGAGAATAGCTCATAGCGTTTCTCCATCTCGACAACGATTTTCTTAAGTGCTAGAGATGCTCGCCTTGGATCCGTAACGACAGGAGCTAATAAATGCGGAATGCCATTATATACATTCAACTCAACCATCTTCGGATCGATCATTAGAAACTTCACTTCATTTGGCTTAGCTTTATACAAAATGCTTGTGATAATCCCATTTATACATACGGATTTACCTGATCCAGTAGCACCAGCGACTAATAAATGGGGCATTCTCGCCAGATTTCCAACAATTGGCTGACCTGAAATATCTCGTCCAAGAACGACGGATAGACGTGAGCTAGACTCCTGAAAAGCATTAGTTTCCATGACTTCTCGCATCGTAACAATAGAAACTTCTAAGTTCGGCACCTCAATACCGATCGCAGATTTCCCAGGTATAGGTGCTTCCATCCGTATATCTTTTGCTGCTAATGCTAGTGCAATATCATCGGTTAAAGAAACAATTCTGCTAACCTTCACACCTACATCAGGTTGGATTTCATATCGAGTTACCGCAGGACCTCTAACTACCTCAAGTACCTTTGCTCTAACTCCAAAGCTCTCTAATGTGGCTTCAAGCTTTCTTGCATTGGCCTTGTAATCCGCCATTTCGCTTCCTTTACCGAGAGCTGGTCTTGCTAGTAAATCAAGCGAAGGTATTTCATAAGGACGAGTTTCGATGACTGGAGCATCTTGAAACTCAAGTGTAACTGGCTCATTCTCATCTCCATCTGCACTAATTGGAACTGTTGTTGTACTATTGGGTACAGAAGACGCTGCAGGTCTAACAACTTGTTGTGCTTCTTGAATAACCTGTTCTTGAAAATCACGAATGATAGGTGCTCCTAAGGGTTCACCTGTATTATGTAACGGTTCAGCCGTTGGATGTTCGTTGTTCGAGTAAACAACTTCCTCTCCGGACTCTTCAGCTTCAGCAACAGACAAATTATCCTCGATATCATCCCGTTCTCTTGCTGCAGATTTCTTGCGGTTCTCCTTAATTGGTCTGAGGAGTTCCATAAACAATGGCGTTCTCTTCGCCCGCTTGACTGGTTGAAAGACTTCTTCATCAAATTCATCATCAACAGGTACATAAGCTGGCTTCTTCACCTTAGTAGGCGCATTTCCCGCTGACGCTGCCTGCGCCTGTGGTTGTCGTCCCTCGCGGTCTTGCAGCCATTCCTTCATTCTGTCTTTAAAATTTTGTCCTACATTACTGAAACGACCCTTCACGATATTACCCAGATCCACATAAGAAACACCTGTAGCTAGAATAAAACCCATAACGAAAAGCATATATTGGATTAGTCTGGCTCCAAGGTAATCGAACAAGAAATAGAGGATGCTGTATAGAAAAGCGCCTATCATTCCTCCGCCAATACCATGTTCTAAGGCTGATCTTCCAGCTTCAGTCGGGTGCAACCCCTCAAGCATGGCAGACCATGTCGAAGAAATGACTTTACCTGATGTAAAATCGTTGTTAGGATACAGCTGAGCAAATAAATCAATATGATTCTTGATTAATAAGCCAAGAATGAACAACAAAATGCCCGCTTTCTTGGGAGTTACCATTTGTGGCCAAGCACGTTTGATCATGGCATATAAGGCCACATAAATAAAAATAAGTGGTATAAGTGAATACCAAGTCCCTACAAAAAAACGAAACAAATAAATCAATGAATTCCCCACATGACCTTGATGTGCAAGGGCAATGACCGAGAAAATCAAGATGAGGATTCCATACAGCTCGAATAATAAGCTGGTCTTTACAGCCTTCGTCTTTTTCCTGCGTTTCGCCAAGATTGTCACCCCCAAGTCCACATTATACCATATTTGACTCGAGGGATGATACGGGAACAAGACCTAATGCGCTGAATTGACCGCTAGCTGAGGTTGGTAAGAAATGATACTGCCAGGCGTATACTGTTCATTCAAATAATCTTGGGGATTACAGCTATACAACCTTACAATGCGTGCTTGATAGCCGCTTAACGGTTCAATTTGCATCATGAAACCGTCTACTTCAATATCTAAGTATTGTGGGCTATATGCATCGAATCCTTCAAAGATTACCTCCATAGGAATCACGGAATAATGGATCACTGAACAAGCCCCCCAGAGTTCGCCACTTTCTTTGATTCGATTCGGCTGTTCAACTCACGAATGGCATCACCGATGCCACCTACTTGATTGATTAGTCCATATTTAACGGCATCGATACCAATTACCGTTGTGCCGATATCTCTCGTAAGTTCACCCGTCTTAAACATAAGCTCTTTAAACTTCTCTTCCGTTACATTAGAATGTTTCGTTACGAACCTTACAACACGCTCTTGCATTTTATCTAAATATTCAAAGGTCTGCGGTACTCCAATTACCAAGCCATTTAATCGAATCGGATGAATCGTCATGGTAGCTGTTTCGGCTATGATCGAATAATCCGCAGACACCGCTATTGGAACACCAATACTGTGGCCGCCTCCTAGAACCAATGCAATCGTGGGTTTAGATAACGTCGCGATCATCTCAGCGATAGCTAGACCTGCCTCCACATCACCGCCTACTGTGTTTAAAATGATCATTACGCCTTCAATTTTGGAATTCTGCTCGGCAGCCACGAGTTGAGGAATTAAATGTTCATATTTGGTCGTCTTATTCTGAGGTGGTAGTACGATATGCCCCTCTACCTGCCCAATGATCGTTAAACAGAAAATATTTGATTCGCCAGAGACCGTATTCGTTTGTCCTAATTGTTGGATATTTTCAAGAACGACATTTTTCTTGGCTTCCTCTGTCCCTTGTTCTTGTTCCTTCGATTCCAGTGCTGATGCCACTTCATAATCCCCTTTCAAATTAAGCTACAAAGACAAGTTGTTCAAGATCTTCCATAGTATGAATAAACTTGTATACTTTCATGCATACTTCACTTTGCAGCTACAAGAAAAAGCTCCCTCCATTTGGAGAGAGCTTTACTATTTGCATAGGCTCAAGTGACTTGTTCGAGTACCTAAACTTCCATAATGATAGGAAGAATCATTGGTCTTCTTCTGGTTTGTTCATATAAAAAGCGTCCGAGAACATCTTTCACATTTGTTTTTAAAGATGCCCATTCATTTACATTTTCATTCATTAGTTTAGTTAACGTATTTGTTACGATTCGATTGGCTTCTTCAAGAAGTCCTTCGGATTCACGAACATAAACAAATCCGCGTGAAATAATATCTGGGCCGGACAAAATTTTGCCATCTTGCTTACTAAGTGTAACCACGACAACAAGAATTCCATCTTGCGACAGTAATTTACGGTCACGCAATACGATATTGCCTACATCGCCTACACCTAGTCCATCAATTAGGATGTTGCCGCTTTGAACCTTCGATCCTTTGCGTGCAGCCCCATTTTGAATTTCTACCGTATCACCAATATCGCACATGAAAATGTCTTCTTTAGGAATGCCGACAGTTTCGGCAAGGATAGCATGTTGACGCAGCATGCGATATTCGCCATGAATTGGAATAAAGTATTTAGGCTTCATCAGGTTCAGCATTAGCTTTAATTCTTCCTGACTACCGTGACCTGAAACGTGAACACCCGTTACTGATCCTGGTCCATAAATCACGTGGGCACCGATGCGCATAAGCTCATCAACCGTTCTGCCAACGTAACGCTCATTTCCTGGAATCGGAGTTGCCGCAATAATAACCGTATCCCCTGGTAAAATATCAATCTTACGATGGGTTGAACGTGCCATTCTTGTTAGAGCAGACATCGGTTCGCCTTGGCTACCCGTTGAAAGGATAACTACACGATCAGCTGCAAGCTTGTTAACTTCCTCTGGCTCAATCAACATGCCGTCTGGAATGTGCAAGTAGCCTAAATCGCTAGCAATCGAAACCACGTTAACCATACTGCGACCAATTACTGTCACTTTGCGATTCGTTGCTGCAGCTGCATCAAACACCTGTTGAACACGGTGGATATTCGATGCAAATGTCGCAATGACAACTCTTTGCTTCGCTTTACGAAACACTTCTTCAATCTCAATCCCTACGCCGCGCTCAGAGCCCGTGTAGCCAGGACGTTCAGCATTCGTACTGTCTGAAAGCAAGGCAAGAACGCCTTTCTTTCCGATCTCAGCCATACGATGCAAATCTGCGTATTGCTCATTAACTGGAGTCTGATCGAACTTAAAGTCTCCCGTATGAACAACAACACCTTCTGGTGTATCAAGTGCGACACCAACAGAATCTGGAATACTATGATTGGTTTTAAAGAAAGTTGCCGTAAGAACGCCCAAGGGAAGAACAGATTCCGAATTGATTAGAATTCGATTCGTCGTTCCAAGCAAGTTCGCTTCCTTCAGCTTAGCTTCAATAAGTCCCATCGTTAGCTTCGTAGCATAGAGGGGAACGTTAAGATGTTTCAGCACGTAAGGTAAGCCACCAATGTGATCCTCATGGCCGTGAGTAATGATGATGCCGCGTACTTTATCCCGATTCTCTGTTAAGTACCCGATATCTGGGATGACAATGTCAATTCCGAGCATGTCCTCCTCAGGAAATTTCAAACCACTGTCAATGACAATAATATCGTTCGCATACTGAACGCAATACATATTTTTTCCGATTTCGCCCACGCCGCCAAGAGCGAAGATCAAAAGTTTATCAATATTTTTTTTGGACAAGAATATACCTCCTTCATAGATTGGACGACGAATTTTAAATGAAAAAACCGAACTAGTCACTTGCAACCATTATACATGAAAAAAAACAGCAAATACAAGTTAATACTGAATACATTTAGATTTCCCAAAAAAAGAAAACCGATGCCGGAAGCACCGATTCATTAGGCATGATCATACAAAAAGTGATTGAATGAATTGACCTTCTTGCTCGGATACACGAACTAACGGAAGTCGAACGCTGCCTGTTTCAATGCCCTTAAGTGCCAAAGCATGCTTAATTGGCGCTGGGCTCGGTGCACAAAAGATACCAGTGAATACAGGATGAAGCTTACGATGAAGCTCAGCAGCTTGCTGAATGTTGCCTTCTAGATAATACTTTATCATAGTTTGCATTTCTTTTCCAATCACATGACTCGCTACACTGATAATCCCTTCACACCCAATAGCTAATGAAGGCAAAGTATTACTATCATCTCCACTATAAACGAGGAAATTAGGGGCAGCATGTGTAAGTATACGTGTCATTTGATCCGTGTTCGAGCAATCTTTGGTCGCCACGATATTTGGTATTTGGGAAAGACGAATCGTCGTATCAGCATCCAGGTTCACACCTGTTCGGCCAGGCACATTGTAAAGCACAACAGGCGTATTAACAGCCTCTGCAATCGCTTTAAAATGTTGATACAACCCCTCTTGTGAAGGACGGTTGTAATACGGCGCAACAAGAAGTAAAGCATCCACGCCAAGCTGCTCTACTTTACGCGAAAAAGCGATGGTATGAACAGTGTCGTTGCTTCCAGTACCTGCAATGATTTTGCACCGCCCTGCAGCTACTTGAACGGAAAGTTCAATAAGTCGCAACTTCTCATCTTCTGATAACGTTGGCGACTCCCCTGTCGTCCCACAAATCACAAGGCTATCCGATTGTTGTTCTTCAATTAAATAATTAATTAATGGCTCTACTTGTTCCCAGTTGACCTGCAACTGATCATCAAATGGAGTAACCATTGCTGTGACTACTCTTCCAAAACTCAATTGGTACGCCTCCTTACTTTCTTGATTTATTTAAATAAATTGAATTTTCGATGAAGTGCACGCACTGACTTGATCATATCGACACCTTGCACAAGCACCCAAATGGTCGTGTTCGAATCAGCAGATTGCAGAATTCGGATATCTTCCACGGTCAATGCCTCAACAATATGCGCCATTATACCAGGTACACCATTCATTCCGCCACCAATCACGGACACCTTTGCACAGCCACTCGTGAACTTGGGCTCGTAACCTTGCGCCTTAAGTAAATGAACTGCACGTTCAGCTTCATGATCGAAGACAGTATATACAACGCCTGAAGGATTCACATTAATGAAATCAACACTAATCTGATGCTGCGCCATCGTTTTGAATACACGAAGTTGAAGATCAAATTCACCATCAACAGCAGCGACTTGGATCTGTGTTATATTCGTGAAATGTGCAATCCCCGTAACAAAGCGATCTTTAACGTTATTAATGTCTGTAGACATGTTGTCAGAAGCTGTGACAAGCGTTCCTTCTTCCTTGGTGAAAGTTGATCTCACGCGGATCGGAATATTCGCTTGCATAGCAACTTCAACAGCTCGCGGATGAATGACTTTAGCACCGTTATGTGCCATATTACAAATCTCACTAAAGCTCACGCGTTGTAACGGTTTAGCATCTTCAACAATTCTTGGATCCGCTGTCAAAATACCATTAACATCTGTGAAGATATCCACAATTTCTGCTTTGAGTGCGGCACCAAGTGCTGTTGCTGATGTGTCACTGCCCCCGCGGCCTAATGTAGTCAACTCATCATGACTTGTTTTCCCTTGAAACCCCGTGACAATAACAACCTGGTCGTGCTCTAACAATTCAAGAATCCGATTAGGCTTCATCGCAACGATTTGAGCATTGCCATGATTCTCATTCGTGATCAGACCTGCTTGCCCACCCGTCAAAACTGTGGACTGAATTCCTGTATTGTTCAATAAACTACACAAAAGTACTGCAGAAATTAATTCTCCGCAGCCCATTAACATATCGAGTTCCCGAGCGGGCAGCCCCTCGCCATTCTTACGAACGAGGTCTAGGAGCGTGTCAGTCGCATAAGGATCCCCTTTTCTTCCCATCG
Organism: Paenibacillus sp. Soil766; assembly: GCF_001428105.1. Classification (GTDB taxonomy): domain Bacteria; phylum Bacillota; class Bacilli; order Paenibacillales; family NBRC-103111; genus Paenibacillus_E. Next base: position 162,561 of record NZ_LMSJ01000059.1, read on the forward strand.
CAGATACAACAACAACTAGTTTATAATGTTGAATTAGTGCATCTTGAATATGTCCAATAACGTGTTCTCTAGCTTGTGCGGTAGAAAGTGAAGTACCTCCGAATTTCTGGACAAGAATTCGCATGAGTTTCCCCCATTTTCACTGCTCATATAGGCAGTTTACTGATTATTGCTCTATAGCAATATATTCAGCAATTTGTACTGCATTCCAAGCAGCACCTTTTAACAAATTATCTGAAACAATCCATAGGTTAAGCGCTTTAGGATTACTCAAATCACGGCGAACACGCCCGACGAAAGTTTCGAGCTTGCCTGCGGCATCTGTAGCTAACGGATATTGTTGTTCTGCCGGATTGTCCACGAGAACAATTCCAGGAGCATTTGCTAGTAGATTTTTCACTTCTTCAATATCAAAATCTTCTTTCAATTCTACATAGACGGATTCTGAATGCCCGTAAACAACAGGAATACGCACGCATGTAGCTGTGACTTCAATGGACTCATCGCCCATAATTTTCTTGGTTTCAAGAATCATTTTCATTTCTTCATTCGTAAATCCATTATCTAAAAATTTATCAATTTGCGGAATAGCATTGAAAGCAATTTGATGCTTTACTGGCAAGGAGCCTACTGGTAAAATATCTGGTTTTGCCTCATTACCTGATAGTACTTCTTTGGACTGTCTAAGCATTTCATTAATTGCTTTAGCACCAGCACCAGAAACGGCTTGGTACGTGGAAACGATAATTCGTGAAATCCCATAACGGTCATATAGCGGTTTAAGTGCTGCAACCATTTGGATCGTAGAACAATTCGGGTTCGCAATAATCCCTTTATGTTCATTGATTTTCTCAACATTTACTTCAGGAACAACAAGTGGAGTGTCTGGGTCCATTCGGTACGCACTTGTATTGTCAATACAAATCGCGCCCGCTTCAACTGCATGCGGAGCCAATGCTTTGGTGACATCGCCTCCTGCACTGAAAAGCGCAAGATCAACATCTTTAAAGCTATCCGGAGTTGCTTCTTGCACAACGACTTCTTGGCCTTTAAATGCAATCTTTACCCCCGCAGAGCGAGCAGAAGAGAGTAATTTCAATTCCTTGATGGGGAAATTCCGTGCTTCTAGTAGACGGATGATTTGCTCGCCGACAGCGCCTGTAGCGCCTACAACTGCAACATTGAAAAGCTTCTGGTTGGACATATGCTGGTTTCTCCCCCTCAAGTTGACATCTATCTGTTAGTATTGAAATCTCTCAATAATCATGGGCTGCAATTGTTTACCTTCTAGCGCAGCTTCACAAGCTTCCATAATCAAGTCCATCCGGGCCACCAACGAATTTGGTTTAGCTCCTGGTGCATCTTGACCATAAGGCACAAAGTAAATATTCTTGGTAATCAAAAGCTTCGCAATATTCATTGCATTTAAACCCAAACCATCATTCGTTGAAATCGCTAGTACGAGCGGTCTCAAGTTTCTCATTTGTGCTTTAGCTGCCATAAGAACGGGGCTTTCTGTCATTGCATTTGCTAGTTTACTAGTTGTATTTCCCGTACAAGGAGCAATCACCATCACATCTAATAACTTGGATGGACCTAGTGGTTCTGCATCTACAATGGTAGAAATAATTTCATTACCCGTAATATCTTTCAGCATTTGCTGCCAGTCAGCAGACTTACCAAAACGTGTGTCGGTCGTCATAATTGTATTCGATACAATCGGAATGACACGAGCACCCGCATCTACAAATCTCTTAATTTGAGGCATGACCTCTTCAAGTGTACAGTGAGAACCGGTTAATGCGTAACCGACTGTTTTCCCTTGCCAATTCATTCCACATCGCTCCTGTCTTTGAAGTCTTCCTCGATCAGCTGACTTAAGGTGTTAGCCATAATTCGGCCAGCTGTTTTGGGGGCGACGATTCCAGGTAAACCGGGCGCTAGCATCGCTTTAATGCCTCTCTTCTCGGCAAATCGAAAGTCCGTTCCGCCGGGTCTTGAAGCTAAATCGATAATAAGCGCGCGATGTGGGATATTGGTAATAACTTGCGCTGTGACTATCATAGTCGGAATTGTGTTAAAAAGCAAGTCAATATTCCCCACTTCCGGGTACAGATCCTTCGTGTAAAAAGGCTGAAAACCCATCTCCCACGCCCTTGCATAATGCTCCGGTTTCCTGACGCCAACCTTAACGGTTGCCCCTAATCCTTGCAGAGTTTTGGCCATTGTGAAACCTGTTCGACCAAATCCTAATACCATACAAATGGATCCATGAATTGTAATATCGGTGTTCTGGATGGCCATCATAAGCGCACCCTCTGCAGTAGGAATCGAGTTATAAATGGCAATATCATCACGATCTAATAACTCTACAAGCTCAATGTCATGTGCCAAAACGAGTTTCTTCAAATAGCTCTTCGCCATACCTGTATACACCTTGGCATGTTTTGGTAATGAAGATATATGCTCATCTGTCAAAATCATCTCTTCACTTGAGAAAATAGATTCCACTTGTCCTGTCTCATCCGTACCTACAACCGGCAATATAAGTGCATCCACATGCCCAAACAATTCCGGATCTAATTTCACATTCGTAACACCGTGAAATTGCCTCCCGAGATTGTCAAATCCGAGTAATATAACGGTAGCGTCTAGCTCAGTAAATTTCTGAATTACTTCAAGTTGCCGGGCGTCTCCCCCCATGATAGCAACCGAAATCCCAGTAAGCATTCTTGCTTACACCCCTTCCTCGGTCCGTTTCGATACGTTATAGTATGCGTTCGCCTAAGGATGGGTGACTTCCGACTTTGTATCCTCTGAAACAAGAAAGAACCCCTTCCTAAGAAGAGGTTCTTTCTTGTTCGTATTATGTAACCGGCAGTATTAGCGACCAGTATGGCCGAAGCCACCTGAGCCACGTACCGTTTCAGACAACTCATTGACAACAGTCAATTGAATTAGTGGTACACGCTGGAATACCATCTGAGCGATGCGTTCATTCCGCTGAATAACGAATGGCTCCTGGCCGTGATTAATCAGCAATACTTTAACCTCGCCGCGGTAATCCGCATCAATAGTCCCCGGTGAATTAAGCGTTGTAATACCGTGTTTATAAGCAAGACCGCTTCGAGGGCGAATCTGTGCTTCTAATTCAGGCGGCATGCTAAGCGCGAAGCCAGTTGGAATCAATTGACGCTCACCAGGTGCGAGTACAATTGGCTCACTAACTGCAGCATGCAAATCATACCCGCTAGCTGCTTCAGACATTTTTTGTGGTAGGAGAATATCTTCTTGACCTTCGATTCTTTTCATTTGTACTTCAAAATCAAAGAGAGACAAGCTGATCCCTCCTGAAACCGCTAATTACATCATCCGCATTTCCGACCATGGACAGAGCAAACGGTGTTGCAAATAAATTTTTCGTTAGTTGGCGAATATGATCCATGTTCACACTTTCAATACGTTCAATCATTTCATCCAAACTATAATGCTTACCTGTCATCAATTCATTTTTACCAAAACGATTCATCCTGCTGCTAGTGCTTTCTAAACTCAGAATAAGGCTGCCTTTCAGCTGCTCCTTGCCCTTTTTAAGTTCATTATCTGTCATTCCGTTTACCGCAATATCATGAAGCAACTCCATCGTCACTTTCAGTACTTCTTCCGTTTGCTTAGGTGCCGTTCCTGTATAGATTGTAAACATCCCGCTATCAATATGAGAAGAGTGATAGGAATATACGGAATAGGCTAATCCACGTTTCTCACGGATTTCTTGGAATAGTCTAGAGCTCATACCGCCACCAATGGCATTATTCAATAAAACCATCGGATACAAATTTTCCTCTTGTAGTGACAATCCAGGTAGCGACAAGCAAATATGATTTTGTTCTGTTTTCTTCGCATGGAAAATCAACTCGCTAAGGAACTCTGGTGCATCATAGCTTGTTTCAAAACCTGATTGAGAGAAGTCACCGAAATGCTTTTCAATTAATTCCTTAACACTATCATCAATATTCCCGGCAATACTCAGCACTGTATTCTCTGTATTGTAATTTTGTTTGAGGTAAGAACGAAGATCGTCAGACTTCATTTTGGACAAATTATCTTGCGTTCCTAGAATCGTATACCCCAAAGCATGTGTGCCATAAGAAGCTTTCGCTAACAAATCATGCACAAGATCATCCGGTGTATCTTCATACATGGAGATTTCTTCGTAAATAACGTTCTTCTCTTTTTCCAACTCACCTTCATCAAAGGTTGAATGAAAGAACATATCCGAAAGTACATCCATGGCTAATGGCAAATGCTCATCCAATACTTTAGCATAATAACACGTATACTCTTTGGACGTGAAGGCATTCACGTTCCCGCCGATGCCATCAAAGATTTCTGCGATATCTTTCGCTGAATGACGTTCCGTACCTTTGAACAACATGTGCTCGATAAAATGTGAAATCCCATTATTCGTTTGTGATTCATTACGTGAGCCTGTTTTTACCCAAATCCCGAATGTTACCGATCGAAATGTGGGGATTTGTTCCATAACCACTCTCAATCCATTATGTAAGCGATATTTGATCACCAAGGTTCCTCCTCGAAATGGTACACTTAAAAGTCCAATTCTCCTATTATACTTCCTCAGTCTAACAAAAATGTGCCTAGGACTCAAATTAGCTGCAGTAAATCATGACTAATTCGTGATTTGCCCCTGTCCGGTGATTCTTTTGGAGGAAAGAAGATCTGTTACAGTACCTAATACCAGCCCTTTTTTCTTAACCAGACTGATCATACCTGGCAACGCATCACGTGACGACACCGTGGGATGCATTAGGATAAGTGTCCCTGGTTCTACATTGTTAGATAGTCGTTCAAGAATGCGAGCAGCTCCTGGATTTTTCCAATCAATCGTATCAAACGTCCACAAAACCGTTTGCAGTTTAAATTCTGAGGCTACTTGAATCGTTTCTTGATTGAAGTAGCCTGAGGGAGGTGCAAATAATGAGTTTTTTACACCTAGTTGCTTCAGCAAGTCCTCTGTTTTCGAAATTTCCTCGACAGCTTTACTCCGCGAAATCGTACGCATGTCTTTATGTGAATAGGCGTGGTTCGATACCTCATGTCCTTCGCTTAGAATACGTTTGGCCATCTCTGTATTTTTCTTTAACCAAGAACCATCGAAGAAAAATGTCGCTCGGACATTTTCCTTACGCAGCGTTTCTAACATGCTATCCAAGAATTCATTGCCCCAAGCAACATTAATCATAAATGAAACCATTGGTTTCTTCGAATTTCCTTTATAGACAGGATTGGGAGCAAGATCGTCTAATTGAATTTTTGGCTCTACTTCCTTCATCACATAATTAATTTGATTAGGTGACCATTGATGCTCCGCCAATTTCAGTGTCTCTTCAATATCTACTTCAAGTCCATTATAACCAGGGATAGCTTTCCAAACGGAATCTACTTTTGCATTAATTGGAGCAACCTTACGGTTCTCAGCTTCTTTGGTTATCGTTTCTAATAAGGAAGTTTTATTGGCAGAAGCAAACACTGGACGTATGTCAACCTTTGTACCAACACTCACATGATCATCATGAAGTTGACTATTTTTCACACTTTGTATGTAAATTCCAACACTTGGGATTGCGTTCACACTAAATAGAACCATAGCAAAAAAACTCCCAAGCAACATCCATTTTTTGTGGAGCATACACAGGTCCCCTTTCTTCATCTCCTGATTGTATGAAGGTTGGGACAAGAGTAGAACCCGTGCATGTCCTCCCAAATATGAAAAGCAAAAAAGAGACAGATAGATCTGACTCTTTATCCTGAACTATGAATGAAACGCACTCACGAATTACGATTCTCTAGCTTTGTGCAGAGACCTGTGAAGTTAACGTTGCTTTGCGTGAAAGATTTACTCTTCCTTGTTGATCAATCTCAGTAACTTTAACCGTAATTTGATCTCCAACATTCACAACATCTTCTACTTTTGCTACACGTTCTGTAGAAATTTGTGAAATGTGAACGAGACCTTCTTTACCAGGTAGAATTTCAACGAATGCGCCGAATTTCTCTACGCGTTTCACTGTACCAAGGTACGTTTCGCCAACTATGACTTCACGCACGATGCCTTCAATAATGGAACGAGCTTTCTCGTTCATTTCTTGATTGGACGATGCGATGAATACGCGACCGTCTTGCTCGATGTCGATCTTCACGCCAGTTTCCTCAATAATTTTATTGATGATTTTACCGCCAGCTCCAATGACATCACGGATTTTATCAGGGTTGATGTTCATTGTGAGAATTTTCGGTGCATATTGAGAAAGGTTTTTGTTCGGCACGGAAATACGTTCTACCATTTTGTTCAAAATGTGCAAACGACCTTCCTTGGCTTGTTGCAACGATTGTTGCAAAATGCTGCGGTCGATGCCGTCGATTTTGATATCCATTTGTAAAGCTGTGATACCTTCTGCAGTACCTGCAACTTTGAAATCCATATCACCAAGGTGATCTTCCATACCTTGAATATCTGACAGAATGGAGAAATGATCGCCGTCTTTGATAAGTCCCATTGCAATACCAGCAACTGGTGCTTTAATAGGTACACCAGCGTCCATAAGTGCAAGGATACTTGCACAAATACTTGCTTGGGAAGTTGAACCGTTCGATTCCAACACTTCTGACACAAGACGAATTGTGTACGGGAACTCAATTTCATTCGGGATGATCGCCTCAATAGCTCGTTCACCTAGCGCACCATGTCCAATCTCACGACGACCTGGAGGACGCAATGGTCTTGCTTCCCCAACGCTGAATGGCGGGAAGTTATAATGATGCATGAAACGTTTTGTTTCAGTCAGATCTAAACCATCCAAGATTTGAACATCACCAAGTGCACCTAATGTACAGATACTAAGCGCTTGCGTTTGTCCGCGTGTGAATAAGCCAGAACCGTGTGTGCGCGGCAACAAATTGATATCGCATTCGATTGGACGAATTTCTTCTGGTTTACGTCCATCTGGTCTTACTTTATCATGCGTGATCAAGCGGCGTACTTCCTCTTTCACGATATCATATAGCGTTTCTTTCACATCACCAAGAAGACCTGGTGTTTCTACATATAAAGCAGTGAAATGTCCAACAGCATCCGCATTGACGACATCAATCGCTTCTTGACGTGCATGTTTCTCAGGAATTTTGATCGCATCAACTAATCTTGCTTGTGCAAATTCACGCACTGCGCTATTTACTTCAGCATCGACAGTATGGAGTTTAACTTCCATTTTCGGCTTACCGACTTGCTCAACCAATTCCTCGATAGTCGAAACAATCTTGCGAATTTCATCATGACCGAACATAATCGCTTCGAGAACAACTTCCTCTGACACTTCTTTCGCGCCAGCTTCAACCATCATAATCGCATCTTTGGTACCAGCAACAGTTAAATGAAGATCACTCTTCTCTGCAACTTCACCCGTTGGATTGATTACGAATTGCCCGTTTACACGTCCAACAATTACACCACCAACAGGACCATTAAATGGAACATCAGAAATGGCTAGTGCTGCGGACGTACCGATCATTGCTGCCATTTCAGGCGGGCATTCTTGATCCACGCTCATGACGATCGATACGATTTGAATGTCATTACGGAAGCCTTCTGGGAAAAGCGGACGAATAGGACGATCCGTCAAACGGCTCGCAAGAATCGCTTTCTCACTAGGACGTCCTTCACGCTTAATAAAGCCACCAGGAATTTTACCTACCGCGTATAATCTTTCTTCATAGTTCACTGTTAACGGAAAGAAATCTAAATCTTTCGGTCCGCTGGAAGCCGTTACTGTGCTAAGCACAACCGTGTCGCCATAACGAACAGTTACTGCTGCATTGGCTTGTTTGGCTAGTCGGCCTGTTTCAAGAATGAACGGCTTACCGCCAAGTTCCATTTGTACCCTTGTCTCCATAATATCCTCCTAAGGCATGGTTTGAAATTCAAAATATGTGTTTGATAAACATGTACAGAAATCATAAGATCCAGAGACCAATCCGAATTTACTCCGTATGTATGCAAAAAGACAAGCTATGGAGTTATCCTCTATTTCTGCGTTATGTCTAGTATTTCCTTCTTTTCCCGTTTTAAAAATACAAGAAAAAGCAACCTTTTGCTGCTCTCTGCCAGAGCTTTATTAAGCCTAGCAAAGGAGCAACAGGTTGCTTCTCATTGTCGGTTTTATCGACGCAAACCAAGCTTTGCAATCAAAGCACTATAGCGGCTTACATCTTTGTTTTTAACATATGCTAGCAACTTACGACGTTGTCCAACCATTTTAAGCAAACCACGGCGGGAGTGGTGATCTTTCTTGTGTGTACGAAGGTGGTCTGTAAGGTTAACAATGTTTTCTGTAAGGATTGCTACTTGTACCTCAGGTGAACCTGTGTCGGTATCGTGTACTTTGTGTGTTTGAATCAGTTGCGTTTTGCGCTCTTGCGTAATTGCCATGATCAATTCATCTCCTAAATTCTCTTATAGTATCCCCGCTAGCCTAGAAAGCGCCGATGAAAACGTCAACCCAAGCTAAGGTTCATGTCAAATGAACACGTCCATTCGACAACGTTATTCAGTATAACACAATTGTCTAGTAGAAGTAAATGTAGGATTACGCCTCTAACGTCATTTTCTGTCTAGCTTCTGCTGCATCAAGTTTGATTTGAGCAACTAAATCTTCTAGTGAAGTGAATTTACGTTCTGGTCTAAGAAAAGAAATAAGCTCAACCATAACGGTTTCTCCATATATTTGCTCGGAAAATTCAAATAAATGCGCCTCAAATGATGGTTTTAGTTCACCAGTCTCAAATGTTGGTTTCACACCAATATTCATGACACCTTGATAAACTTCCCCGCGGACGATCGCTTTAATCGCGTAAACGCCGTTCTTGGGACTGACATATGGTTCTTCCAATTGGAGATTAGCAGTAGGGAAACCAAGTGTTCTCCCTCTCTTCGCACCATCTACTACTTTACCACTTATGCTGTATGGTCGTCCTAGTAACCTAGTCACAGTTTCCAATTCTCCAAGCTGCAATGCTTCACGTATACGTGTACTGCTCACTTTTTCACCATTCATATGAAAAGGTCTCACCACTTCAACAGAGAATTTCCCGTGACTCAACTCGCAGAGTGAATCCGGAGTACCTTTACCTTGAAACCCAAAGGTAAAATCAAAACCACATATGACGCTATCTACGCCAAGTCGATCAAGAACTTGATCTACGAATTGTTCCGGAGATAAACGCATGAGTGAGGCATCAAATGTTACGATGTAAGCATGATTCACACCCATACTTTCGAAAATCTCCATCTTTTTTTTCAAGGGAGTTAATAGATCCAAGTATTTATCTTGACCCATTACCGCTCTAGGATGAGGATAGAAGGTCATGATAGCAGATTTAAGTCCAAGGTTCTTAGCCGTATGCAAAGCCCGTCCAATAACCTCACGATGCCCTAAATGTACACCATCGAAGTCACCAATGGCCACCACTTGTTTTCCTACAAACTGTGTTAGCTGATCCAAATCCATCGGATATGATATTGGTATTATTTCCATAAAAGTTCGTTCACCTATCCATTTCAACCCGTCCCGCGACGTTATGATTAAAGGAATACTTTGGCCGGGACCAAGACGTGGCTAGTGCTTTTCCATTCAAACAGACCAAGAAATCGTTCATCTGGTGAATAGGCCCGAAATATGGTTTGTGTTGCATCTGCATGAGCCACTCGATTCGCAGCTAGAGCTATTTTCTTACCTTGCAAGGAATGAAGTGCTTCTTGATCTGTGAGGGAAATAGATGGAATGTGTGAGATGGCGATATCCATCGGAATCATATGCTGCTGTAATGATCCTTCATCCTTCATTTGAACAATTTGCTCAAAGGTTAAACATTGCTCTTTACGGATATTCCCTGTTGATGTACGTATCAGACTGACCATTACAGCTGGATATCCGAGAGCTTTCCCTAAATCTACACACAATGTTCTGATATAGGTACCTTTGGAGCACACCGCACGAAAACGAATTTCAGGATGCTTCTGATCCAAATTGAGCTCGAGAATCTCAAGTTCATAGATCGTTGCTTTCCTGGCCTTACGTTCCACTTCCTTACCTTCTCTCGCCAATTCGTAGAGACGCTTGCCATCTACTTTAACTGCGGAGAACATGGGAGGAATTTGCTCGATGTCTCCTACGAAAGATTCCAGTACTTCACGTATTTGGCTTTCGCCAAGTGATACATGTGATACTTCTTCCAAGACAGTCCCAGTCATATCTTCCGTATCTGTAGATAACCCAATTCGTAAAACAGCTTCATATTCCTTCGGCAACTCTTGAATATATTCAACCATTCGTGTAGCACGACCAATACAAAGCGGAAGTACACCTGTCACTTGGGGGTCAAGCGTACCCGTATGACCAATTCGTTTGATACTTAGGATCCTTCTAACTTTGGCGACAACATCATGTGATGTAAAGCCCGCTGGTTTCCAAACAGGCAGTATGCCTTCTAGCGTCATTTCAGCTTGTCCCCTACTTCCTCAACCATTCTAGCAATTGCCTCATCTAGCGTACCATGGATTGTACATCCTGATGCTCGAACATGTCCTCCGCCACCAAGTGACTGCGCAATAGCAGCAACATCGACTAGTCCAGAGGAGCGCAGACTTACTTTAATGACACCAGATGCCTTCTCTTTAATCAGCATTCCCACTTCAACACCCTCAACATTACGAGGATAATTCACTAGTCCATCCAAATCATCGCTCGACGCACCTGTTAACTCTAAATCTGCGAGCGACACGGCAAGCCACGCTAACTTCCGATCATAGGAAAAGGAAAGTGTCGATAGCGCTTTTTGGAGAAGTACTATCTGTGCATATGTCATTCGTTCAAGTACAAGTTCAGCGATTTCAGCACCCTTGACCCCTAACTCCAACATGGAGGCTCCAATTTTCATAACCTCTGAAGAAGTATTCGAGTAACGAAAGCCACCTGTATCTGTTAACAAGCCCGTATAAATGCATTCACCGAAAGAAATGTCAGGTTGAAGTTTCATATGTAACGCCAAATCATACAAAATTTGAACGGTTGCCGCGGCATCATGCTTGATTAAATGACATGAACCAAATTGATCATTCGTTGGATGATGGTCAATATTGAGCAGGTTTACCCGCTCATCAAAAAGAGTGCTGATCCTACCCATTCTGGAGAAATCAGCACAATCAACACTTATGATGGTTTGATACAGTCGATTCGGTGCCTGTTCACTATAATCAATCGTATGTTTACTACCTATTAAGTAGGAAAATTTAGAGGGCATTGCGCCCTCATTGATCATTGTGAATGACTTCCCAAGCTGACTCAAAATCCAACCTGTTGCATACGTTGAACTGGCTGCATCCCCATCCGGCTGGATGTGAGATACAACCAAGAAATCATCATGCTGCTCGATAAATGCAGCTGCTGCTGCCAGCTGCTGACAGTATTCGGTGGCATGGTTCATTCCGTTATTCATACGTTTGTATTTCCTTCCTGATTGAGCTTATACAACAATTGGTCAATGTGACTACCATAGTCGATAGAAGCATCAAATTTAAACTGAAGCTCTGGAATCTTACGCAAACGAATTCGTTTACCTAATTCAGAGCGAATATACCCTGAAGCAACAGAAAGTGCCTTAAGTGTGGCAGCTTTCTCTTCTTCAGTTCCCATTACGCTTAAATAAACACGAGCAAGGGACAAATCATTCGTCACTTCAACACCTGTAACGGTCATGAAACCAATACGAGGATCTTTCAGCTCAGCTTGAATGATCTGACTAAGCTCTTTCTTAATTTGTTCGCCAACTCGACCTACACGAACTCTAGCCATTTATAATCACCTCTCAACGGACTCCATGATAAAGGCTTCGATAATGTCGCCCTCTTTAATATCATGATAACGCTCAAGAGATATACCACATTCATAGCCTTGTGCAACTTCTTTTTGATCATCCTTGAATCGTTTCAAGGAATCAATTTTGCCTTCATGAACAACAATTCCGCTACGTACTAAGCGCGTTTGTGCATTACGAGCAATTTTACCTGAAGTTACATAACAACCTGCAATTGTTCCTGAACCTGTAATTTTGAATACATTACGTACTTCAGCTTGACCAAGAACAACTTCCTTGAAGATTGGATCCAACATGCCTTTCATCGCTTGCTCGATTTCTTCGATTACGTTGTAAATGATGTTATGCAGACGAATATCAACTTTCTCTTGATCAGCCGTTGCTTTAGCAGCAGGCTCAGGACGAACGTTAAATCCGATAATAATCGCATTGGATGCAGAAGCCAGAATAATATCAGATTCCGTTACTGCGCCAACCCCATTATGCAGAATCTTAACGCGAACACCTTCAACTTCAATCTTCTCAAGAGAGCTTTTCAGTGCTTCTACGGAACCTTGAACGTCACCTTTGATAATCACATTCAGATCTTTCACTTCACCGTCTTTAATATGCTTAAAGAGGTCTTCTAGGGTAACACGCGAATTAGCAGTCATCTCGGATTGACGAAGTGCAATCGCACGGCGATCAGCGATGTCTCTTGCTTTACGCTCATCTTCATAAGCCAAGAATGGATCCCCAGCTTGTGGAACTTCTGTCAGCCCCGTGATTTCAACCGGAGTTGAAGGACCTGCTTCTTTCAAACGTTTACCTTTATCATTAACGATCGCACGAACACGACCGAAGCATACACCGGCAACGAAGCTATCTCCAACTTTTAATGTACCATGTTGAATTAGGATTCTAGCCACTGGGCCTCTTCCTTTATCCAATTCAGCCTCAATAACAGTCGCTCTAGCACGCTTGTTCGGGTTAGCTTTGTACTCTTGTACCTCAGCTACCAGCAAAATCATTTCAAGCAAGTTTTCAAGACCAATACGTTGTTTTGCGGAAATTTCGCAGAAAATCGTATCGCCGCCCCACTCTTCTGGAACTAACTCATAAGCAGTAAGAGCTTGCTTGATTTGATCAGGATTAGCGCCTTCTTTATCAATCTTGTTCACAGCAACAATGATTGGAACACCAGCTGCTTTAGCATGACTAATCGCTTCAACAGTTTGTGGCATTACACCGTCATCTGCTGCAACAACGATAATCGTAATATCCGTAACTTGAGCACCGCGGGCACGCATCGTAGTAAACGCTTCGTGACCTGGCGTATCCAAGAAAGTAATTTTCTTATGATTTACTTCGACTTGATAAGCACCGATGTGCTGCGTGATTCCGCCTGCTTCGCCTTCAGTAACACTCGTTTTACGAATGGCATCCAGCAATGTTGTTTTACCATGATCGACGTGACCCATGATCGTAACAACAGGTGGACGTTCGAGCAAATCAGCCTCGTCATCGATTTCTTCGAATGTTTCGAAGTTATCTTCTTCGACTTTAATTTTGATTTCAACTTCAACACCAAATTCAGTCGCAATCAATTGAATAGTTTCCAAATCTAGCTCTTGGTTGATCGTAGCCATTGTGCCAAGGAATAAAAGCTTCTTAATCACTTCAGAAGCGTCTTTATGAAGCAATTTCGCTGTTTCACCAACCGTCATGTTGCCACGAACGATGATCTTCTTAGGTGTGTTATCCACTTTTTCTTTCTTAACCATGTCTTGTTGGTAACGACCTCTGTTGTTCCCGCGCTGGTTACCTCTGTTGTTGCCACCGGGACCACGATTACCACCAGATCTATTATCGTCAAAACGTTTTGGTGTTGGTTTGGATTTCTTTGTTGTTATGATTCCAGCTTTTGCTGCTGCATCATCCAACTCAGCCGCTGTTGCGCCAACATGAAATTGTGGTTTAGCTTCTTGAACAACCGGTCTTCCACTTTGGTTATTGTTGCGGTTCTCGAAAGGCTTGGACTGACGATTAGGGCCAGCACTGCGATTCGGACTAGATTGCGGACGACCGCTGTTTGCGCTTTGACCGCTGCTTGCTCCTGGACCGCCTGAGCCTTGATTCGGGCGTGAGCCTGCATAGTTACTGTTTGTGCGTGGTGCTCCGCCTTGTCCTTGACCTTGGCTATAGCCTTGACTAGCTGGACGACTACTATTGTTGTATCCACCACCGCTTCCACCTGCAGGACGCTGCCCACCAGGATTGGAACCTTGATAACCCGTACGTTGTCCACCTTGGCTGGAGCCTTGACCACTAGGACGTTGTCCACCAGGATTGGAACCTTGGTAACCTGTACGTTGTCCGCCTGGGCTGGAGCCTTGACCACTAGGACGTCCACCATTTGGATTAGATCCTTGATAGCCCGTACGCTGACCACCTTGACTATTATTAGGTCGATTGCCTTGGTAGTTGCTGTTTTGACCACTTGGACGTGATTGTTGCGGGCGACTTGAAGTATTATGTGTAGACTGACCTTGTTGTGGAGACGTGACTCCAGTTGATGGAGTCGGTTGACTAGTTGATTGTTGCTCAGTAGTAACTGGCTTAGCGGCCGGAGTTACTGCACCTTTATTCTCTTGTGCTGGAGCCTGCGATGCAGGATTCTGATTCGTCGTAGATGAACTCACATTTCCTCCGTCCGTAGCTGCTCGTTTGGCAGCTGCATTAGCTTTGATATCTCTAAAAAACTTTTCCACACTGCTAACCGCGTCATTCTCCATTACACTCATATGGTTGTTAACAGGTATATTTAATCGTTTGAGAATGGTAATAATTTCTTTGCTGCTCATATTGAGCTGCTTCGCGTATTCGTACACGCGTGTCTTGTCTTTATTATCTTGTTTATTGGTCAATATGTTTCACCTCCGCAGGATTTTCTTGACTCTTCAGCAGCATCTGCGCGAAGCCTCCGTCCAATACACCTATGGTGACACGCATTTCTTTCCCAATGCTGCGGCCCAATTCATACTTCGTGCCAATTTCCATGAGTTTAACTCCATAAAATTGACATTTATCTTGAAATTTCTTACGTGTATTAGCTGAAGCGTCCTCTGCCATGATAACAAGCTTGGCTTCACCCGCGCGAATTGCTTTGAAAACACCTTCATCACCCGTTACGAGTTTCCCAGCCCTCATCGCTAATCCTAATTGATTAAAAAATTTAGGATTCATCTTCCGATTCCTCCTCTTTCGAAGAAAGGAATTCATCTTCAACACGAATGAAATCTTGTTCCAGTTGGTCATAAATATCTGCGCCTACGGCATGCTTCAGAGCTCTATCCAGGGCTTTGCTTTTCTTTGCCAATTTAAAACAAGAAACTTTACCGCACAGGTAGGCACCGCGCCCAGACTTCTTCCCCTTAAGATCAATGAGAATGTCATCTTCAGGCGTTTTGACGACGCGGATCAATTCCCTCTTCGGCATCATTTCCTGACAGGCAACGCATTTTCTCAGAGGGATTTTTCTCTGCTTCATTCCGATCACCCCTTGTTCCAAACAAAAACTTAATCGATGCTAATTGAATCTTGGTGCATTTCTTCCGAGTAAGTTTTCACTCTGCCATATTCTTGTTCTGCTTGTGTTTCGCTCTTGATATCGATTTTCCAGCCTGTTAGCTTAGCTGCTAAGCGGGCGTTCTGTCCTTTAATCCCAATTGCCAAAGAAAGCTGATAATCAGGTACGATGACTCGTGCCATTTTTTCATTTTCATGAATTTGAACTTCAAGGACTTTAGAAGGGCTTAGCGCATTCGCCACATACTCTTCTACACTCTCCATCCAGCGAACGATATCAATTTTCTCTCCACGCAGCTCGGTTACAATCGTTTGAACGCGAAGTCCCTTAGGACCTACGCATGATCCGACTGGATCAACCTCTGGATTACGAGAATGAACAGCAATTTTCGAACGGAAGCCTGCTTCACGTGCAACAGAACGAATCTCTACTACTCCATCGAAAATCTCGGGAACTTCAAGCTCAAATAGACGCTTCAACAACCCTGGATGTGTTCTCGATAGTATAATTTGAGGTCCCTTAGTCGTGTTCTCGACTTTCGTAATATAAGCTTTAATACGATCTCCCTGTTTGAACTTATCCGTAGGCATAAGCTCCGTAAGTGGAAGAACAGCTTCTACTTTGCCAAGATCAACATAAATATTACGTTGGTCTTGACGTTGCAGGATACCTGTTACGATATCTTCTTCTTTATCGATAAACGCATTATAAATTAAGCCACGCTCGGCTTCGCGGATTCGTTGCGTAACAACCTGTTTAGCGGTTTGTGCTGCAATTCGACCAAAATCACGAGGCGTCACTTCAATTTCAACAATATCATCTAATTGGTAATTAGGATTAATTTCACGCGAAGCATGAACAGAAATTTCCAATCTTGGATCCAATACATCTTCTGTAACGGTCTTCCGTGCATAAACCTTAATAAGACCCGAATGTCGATTGATATCTACACGAACGTTCTGTGCTGTGTTGAAATTACGTTTATAACTTGAAATCATCGCCGCTTCAATAGCATCAATGAGTAGCTCCTTGGAGATACCCTTCTCTCGTTCAATTTCCGACAGCGCTTCAATAAAATCCGTGTTCATTTGAACTGAGTCCCCCCCTTCAATAAGTAACGATTACTAAAATACGATAGCAAGACGTGCACTAGCTACTTTGGCAACCGGAATGCTGATTTTCTTTTTACCAATCTCGATCACGAGCACTTCCTCGTCATAAGACTGCAACAACCCTTCAAACTCCTTAGAACCGCCGATCGGTTCATACGAGGTTACAAATACGTGACTATTTACGGCCTTATAAAAATCTTGAGTTTTCTTAAGCGGACGTTCTGCTCCAGGAGAAGAAACTTCTAAGAAATAAGCATCAGTAATCGGATCTTTCTCATCCAATTGAACACTTAAGTACTCACTGATGCGGCCGCAATCATCTATATCAATTCCGCCTTCTTTGTCAGCATAGACGCGAAGGAACCAATTGCTGCCTTCTTTGACATATTCAATATCCACGATTTCAAACCCATTTTGTTCAACAAAATCCTTCAGCATGTCCTCAATGATGGATTTGATTTGTTCTTGTGTAGCCACAGATATGTGTACCTCCTAAATTGACTTCTCCTTGTCGTATCCCGAAAAGTCCTATATCAAAATGTAAAGAGTGGGTTTCCCCACTCTTTAATCACAAGATGATATCCTCATTATTGCCAATAAAAATTATACCATAACCATTCTTTGCATTACAATAGCAAACTTGTTAATCATTTTCACTTGACAGCTTAAAGTCTACTTCAGAAAACTCAATTCGTAAACATCCGCTTTAGAACAAGGAAAGCTGATTGGATTCAGGCATACCTCGGAAGCAACCCATTGAAGTCAACAGTTCTATGACGGTTTTAGAAGCCTTGGATTTATTTTGGAAATCCTCAATGGATAGGAAGTCGCCTTCTTCTTTGGCAGCTGCGATGTTCTTAGCCGCATTTTCACCAATTCCTGACATCGCAGCAAACGGTGGAATTAAGGAATTGCCATCAATGATAAACTTCGTTGCATCGGAACGATAGATATCAATCGGCTTGAAACTAAAGCCGCGTGACGTCATTTCCAGGGACATTTCAAGAATCGAAACCATGGCTTTCTCTTTCGGAAGAGCTTGAAAACCTTTCGCCTCAATCTCTACTAATTGTCTGAGAATCGCATCATATCCTTGGCAAAGCAGTTCAAGATCAAAATCAGCAGCACGAACGCTAAAGTACGTAGCATAGTAAGCAATCGGATGGTACACCTTGAAGAAAGCAGTACGAACAGCGGAGATAACGTAAGCCGCAGCATGCGCTTTTGGAAACATATACTCAATCCGTTCGCAGGATTCAATATACCATGCTGGTACATTACAGCGTTTCATCTCGTCTTTCCATTCGTCTGTAAGGCCCTTCCCTTTACGAACGCTCTCGGTAATTTTAAAAGCAAGACCTGCATCCATCCCCGCTTTGTAAATCAGATAGAGCATGATATCATCCCGACAGCCAATAACCGTCTTAATGTTACAAATCCCTTTTTTGATAAGCTCTTGCGCATTCCCCAACCAAACACCTGTTCCGTGAGACAACCCTGAAATTTGCAATAAATCGGCAAAAGAAGAAGGTTGTGTTTCTTGAAGCATCTGACGGACGAATTTGGTTCCCATTTCGGGAACGCCATACGTAGCCACCGGCGAACGGATCTGATCCGGCCTTACACCTAATGCATCCGTGGAATTGAAGATACTCATAGCCTTGGCATCATTCATTGGAATCGTTGTAGGATCAATGCCTGTCAAATCCTGAAGCATTCTCATCATCGTCGGATCGTCGTGTCCCAGAATATCTAATTTGAGCAAGTTCGCATCGAAAGCATGATAGTCAAAATGTGTCGTCATCCATTCTGAATTCTTATCATCTGCTGGGAATTGAACCGGCGTAATATCATCGACCTCAATGTAATCAGGAACAACAACAATACCGCCTGGATGCTGCCCGGTACTTCTTTTGACCCCCGTACAGCCTGATGCTAATCGAGCGATTTCTGCACCGCGCCATTTCTGGCCTTGTTCTTCTTCATATTTCTTCACGAATCCGAAGGCCGTCTTCTCAGCAACAGTACCGATAGTCCCTGCTCTGAATACATTCTTAGGTCCAAAGATCTCTTTCGTGAAGTTATGCGCAACCGGCTGATAAACCCCAGAGAAGTTCAAATCGATATCGGGAACTTTATCCCCTTTAAATCCTAGGAATGTTTCGAACGGAATATCATGCCCATCCCCTTTTAAATTCCCGCCGCAGGAAGGACATACTTTATTCGGTAAATCGAAACCACTCGGTACACTACCGTCAAGAAACCATTCGCTGTGCCTGCACGAAAGACATATATAGTGAGGCGGCAAAGGATTAACCTCTGAAATCCCCAACATCATCGCAACGACAGAAGAACCAACGGATCCCCGAGATCCGACCAGATAGCCATCCGCGTTTGATTTCTTAACGAGCCGCTCTGAAATCAAGTAGTTGGCAGAAAATCCAAATTTAATAATAGGAACTAATTCTTTCTCTAGTCGAGCAATAATGACTTCGGGAAGCTCCTCACCATACATACTTTTGGCAGTATCATAACAAGTCGTACGAATCTCTTCGTCAGCACCTTCGATGATAGGTGTAAATAGCTTGTCTGGAAAAAGTTCAATGGATTCAAACCGATCTGCAAGATCATTCGTACTACGAATAACAACTTCAATTGCTTTTTCTTCACCCAAAAACTTAAACTCTTCAAGCATTTCTTTCGTTGTACGAAAATGTGCGTCAGGCTTCTTCATCGCTTTCAGCGGACTAAAGCCTGTAATTCCATTGATCGTAATATCCCTGCATACTTTCTCACGTGGATTCAGATAATGAACGTTCCCTGTAGCGATGACCGGCTTACCTGTTTTATAACCAATTTCACATACACGTCGAACTGCATCCTCTAGATCTTCTTTAGAACCAACCAAGCCCTTTTCTACGAGATGCATGTTATAGCTAACTGGTTGAATTTCGAGAATGTCATAGAACTCTGAAACTTGCTCAGCCTCTTCAACTGATTTGTTTAGTACAGCTTCGAAAAACTCACCCTTTTCACAACCGGATGTGATCAAGAGCCCTTCTCTATGCTCCACTAACACACTCTTGGGAATCGTCGCAGCTCGCTGTAAGTAAGTGGTATGAGACATCGAGATCAGTTTAAATAGATTTTTCTTCCCAACTGGGTTTAATGCGTATATACAGCAATGAAATGGCCGCTGATTGGATAAATCTTTACCTACATAATCATTCAATTTCGCAAGGCTCGTAATCTGACGATCATTAGCCTCATTAATTAAATGATAAAGCACATAACCCAACGCAATCGAGTCATCAATCGCTCGGTGATGATTATCGAGACCTACTTTAAATTTATCAGACAATGTATTTAATCGATGATTCTTCATAGATGGGAAGAGAAATCTTGCAAGCTCTAACGTATCGAGCACTGGATTCGTAACCTCTGGAAGGTTCATGCGCTTTAAATTCGTTTGAAGAAAGCCCATATCGAAACGCGCATTATGTGCAACTAGCACGCAATCCCCAATAAACTCTACAAACTTAGGAAGCTCATCCTCAATATCTGGGGCATCCTTCACCATATCATCATTGATATTCGTTAACTGCTGAATGTTATAAGGAATTTTCTCATGCGGATTAATGAAAGTGGCGAAGCGATCAATCTCTTTGCCATCCTGCATCTTCACGCCAGCTAACTCAATGATACGATTATTAATGACCGAAAGCCCTGTGGTCTCCACGTCGAAAATAACATAAGTCGCTTGCTTCATGTCGAGATCTCGACCATTCATAACAATAGGGACAGAATCATTCACGACATTCGCTTCAACGCCATATATCACTTTAATACCATGTTTTTTGGCCGCTTTCCCAGCGTCTGGAAAACATTGAATATTACTATGATCGGTAACAGCTATCGCTTTATGTCCCCATTTGGCCGCCATTTTCACATATTGGTCTATCGGTGTCAGAGCGTCCATCGTACTCATCGTCGTGTGCAAATGAAACTCTACACGCTTCTCAGCAGCGTCATCCATGCGATCCCTTGGTGCCATAACTTCGTATAAATCATTCGGAATCATCACTAGCTCAGGAATTTGCATGAATCGATCATACTCTACTTTTCCTCTTGCTCTAATCCACGTACCATTGGCAAGAAGATTCATGATCTTAACATCGTCCTTGGTCTTCGCAAAAACCTTCATTGCCAGTGAATCACTAAAATCCGTAATATTAAAAGTGAATAACGTATTACCATTTCTTAATTCTTTGACATCCAAGCCAAATACAGTACCTTGTACAGCAATTTTCTTCTCTTCTTCTTGGATATCCTTAAGTGGAGTAGGAACTTCTTTTATATCAATGCCCATGACTAGCTTAAGATCACCCTCAGGTAAGGAAGACTCTTCTTCCTCCATGTCGATGGACATCATGATTTCTTGTGTATATGATTTTTCACCTTGTTCACGTTGCTTTGCAAACTTCTCATATTCCGCAACGATTTCTGTAGTATCACTAATTGCATACTTAATAGATAGTTCTGTTTGAAAAAAATTATGAAAAAAATTCCGAATAAACATATCGATATTCTTTTTCTTCGCTAATTCTAGACCTATAGCATCCAACATGATTAACGATAGGGCATTTCCCTGTACTTCGAACCTAGCTTTCGACATCCAACCATTGACAGAGGGAACTTCTCGCTGTAACCATTCCATAAACAAGCCCCAATACTCCTCAACGAGAGCAGCTGGTTCTGCCCCTTCATACTTCCAAATAAACCGAATTTTTGCGATCTGTGCAAACTTCTCTTGAATCATTTTACAAAATGTACGATAAATATTCAGAGGCACAAGGTCATTTTTCACCAAATAGAACGTCCAGTCACGATTTTTCCGACTAATCTCTACTTGATCAATGTAGCCTTCTGTAAAATATGACCGTACAACATCGGCTGGAATCTCGGCTTGCTGCATCAAAAGCTCAAAGCGATTCCGTTTATCAGCCAAATTACTCATGAACAGCCTCCCCATAAAACATACCAAGGGCAATGGAGTTAGACCTCCATATGCCCTTGATTGTAATTAATAGCTTCGACCAAAGACAACTGTATGCTGGGCAGGATCACCACACACAAGACAAGTCGATTTGGTTTCGGATGGTGTGAACGGGATATTACGACTTGTTGCTCCTGTTTCTTCCTTCACTTGCGATTCACAAGCGTTAGATCCACACCAGCCAGCCAAGGCAAATCCGCGTTTCGTCTCCAAAAATGTCTTAAACTCATCGATCGTATCAACCGCAATATAATGCTCGTCACGGAATTGCTTCGCTTTATCATACATCTGCTGATGAATCTCAGCAAGTAAATTTTGAACTTCTTGCACGAAGTCAGACTGTTGAACGATTTTCTTTTCTCCACTTACGCGAGAAACAAGAACTACTACGCCATTTTCCATGTCGCGAGGACCTAATTCTACACGAATTGGAACACCGCGCATTTCGTACTCGTTAAATTTCCAACCTGGACTTTGATCAGCACGATCATCCACTTTAACGCGCACGCCAGCTTTCTTCAGATCCGCAAATAACTCGTCAACACGCCCAATTACTTGCTCACGTGTTTTTGGAGGTCCGATTGGAATCATGATGACCTGCGTAGGTGCAACCTTCGGTGGTAACACTAAGCCGCGATCATCCCCGTGAACCATGATAAGTGCGCCAATTAATCGCGTACTAACTCCCCATGAAGTTGTATGTGCAAATTGGTGTTGATTCTCACGATCAAGGAACTTGATATCAAAGGCAACTGCGAAATTCGTTCCAAGGTAATGAGAAGTTCCCGCTTGAACTGCTTTACCATCTTTCATCATAGCTTCAATGGAGAACGTATCAATAGCACCTGCAAATTTCTCGGATGGCGTTTTTTGACCAACGATTACCGGGATAGCTAGGAAATCTTCCGCAAATTGACGATAAACATCCAGCATCTGCATTGTTTCGCGTCGAGCATCTTGCTCATCTTCGTGCGCAGTATGACCTTCCTGCCATAAAAACTCAGTTGTACGGAGGAATGGCAACGTGCGTTTCTCCCAACGAACTACGTTTGCCCATTGATTGATTAACAATGGAAGATCACGATACGAGTTAATCCACTCGGCGTACATGTGCCCGATCATCGTTTCAGACGTAGGACGGATAGCCAAGCGCTCTTCTAACTTCTCCCCACCTGCCTCAGTGACCCACGGAAGTTCTGGATTAAAGCCCTCGACATGCTCTTTTTCCTTTTGGAAAAAGCTTTCTGGGATAAACAACGGGAAATATGCATTACGATGACCCGTTTCTTTAAATTTGCTATCCAACTCGCGCTGAATATTTTCCCAAATCTCATATCCATCCGGTTTAAACACGATACATCCACGAACCGGAGAATAGCTCATTAAATCTGCTTTCTTAATAACATCTATGTACCATCTGGAGAAATCTTCTCCTTGCGGTGTAATTTCTTTGACAAATTGCTTATCGTTTGACATAAACCCTCCCATAGATTAGGACTATCCCTTAATCAATCGTAAAATATCATTGTAAGTAACAGCAACCATCAACAGCATAAGGAGTGCAAAACCAACAAAATGAACCATACTCTCTCGGTTCGGGTCTATCGGTTTTCCTCTCAATGCTTCTAAGCCCATGAAAAGGAGTCGGCTTCCGTCTAGTGCAGGGATTGGCAATAAATTAAAAATACCTAGATATAAGCTTAAAGTGGCCGCCCAAGAAATTAAGTAAGTCAATCCCATTTTAGCAAATTCAGCAGATACCTGAGCAGTTCTTACAGGTCCACCGAGATCATCTAATTTGAATTGAAGCATCACTAATTTTTGCAAACCTGTTACGATTCCAATGGTTGTACCCACTACTTGATCATAGGTCCCTGTAAATACTTCCCCCAACGTAGCGCTTCTGCGGTCACCGCTTATAACAACACCAAGCTTCCCAGCACCTGCTTCCATCTCTGGGGTTACTTGAAGTGTAATTGGATTACCCGCGCGATCAATCACCCATGTCATTGGCTTCCCGGCCGAAGCTTGTATCGAAGTAACGAGTTTCTCCCGATCATCTCCGATTGGCTGTTTATCAATGGACATGATGATGTCGCCTTTCTGTAGGCCTGACTTCTCACCCGCTTTACCAGCGAGTACAGAATCTAGCTTTACATTCGTGAACACACCGGACATTATTACAACAATGAAGAACAAGACAATGGCCAAGATAAAATTCATGACTGGTCCCATAACGATAGCAATGGCACGTTTCCCTACAGATTTCGAGCCGAACTGACGATCATAGGGAGCTATTTGGGTTTCTGTTCCCTTCGTCACCATCATGGCTTGCGGATCAATCGGGTAAGTCACTTTCTCACCGTCAACATCAAGAGATACGCGAAGTGCTCTCTCTATATCAATTTGTTCCACGACACCCATGATAACGTTAGAACGACGATCTAATTGATCAAGATATAAAAATGTAACTTCATTCTGTTTGTTTAATTTAATTGCAACTGTCTGTCCAGGGTTAACTTGAACAAGTTCTGGGTCTTCACCTGCCATACGAACAAATCCACCAATCGGTAAAATCCGTAACGTATATCGGGTTTCCCCTTTTTTATATGAGAATATTTTGGGACCGAAGCCAATCGCAAATTCACGAACTAAAATACCTGCACGTTTTGCAAAGTAAAAATGACCCCATTCATGAATCGTAACAAGAACGAAAAACAGCAGAATAACCTTTAACCCAACTTCAATAGCCGACAAGTCGTATTTCCTCCTTCGGGTTTTCTTCAGAAAACTATCCTATGTAGCAATGACCTACGCTTTCGCTTAAAGAGCTTGCCTTCTAAGCACTACTTCAGATCAGCTGTTCTTGTTCTTAGATTACCACTATTGAACATCTGAATACAAGCTATGCCTGCTCAGGTCATTATACGAACTCAGAGAAATAATTAGACTTTACTCCAGCCTCGGCGTCGGAAATTGAAAAGAAGAGCTGAGCCATGCAAGCTGACCACACCTCTTCCTGACTTTTAGAAACGGATAGACGCTGCAAACGATCTAGCCCATTGATCTTGTTCGTGAATAACCTCAATTGTAGGAGTAGCATATGACTCATGTTTTTGCAAAGAAGCTTCGATAATATCCTCAATTTGTAGAAATGAAATATCACCCTTAAGGAAACGAGCCACTGCAATTTCATTAGCCGCATTATACACAGTAGGTGTACTTCCACCTTGTTTACCACTTTCAAAGGCCATACGTAAGCAAGGGAATCGTGTATAATCCATTTCACGGAAATGAAGTTTACCGATTGCGGCTAGATCTAACCTAGTTGTTGGTGTAGGATAACGATCTGGATACGTTAACGCATACTGAATGGGAACCCGCATATCTGGATTACCTAACTGCGCAATGACACTATGATCAACAAATTCAACGTAAGAGTGAATGACACTTTCCGGATGAAGCAAAACTTTGATATCCTCATATGCCAAACCAAAAAGCCAATGCGCTTCCATGACTTCAAGTCCTTTATTCACCATCGTAGCGGAGTCAATCGTGATTTTGGCGCCCATTGACCAATTCGGATGCTTTAGTGCATCCTCCACAGTAACACCCACTAATTGTTCCCTCGTACGATCACGGAAAGATCCACCTGAAGCCGTAATCGTGATTTGAGCAATTTGTGAACGTGTCTCACCATTTAAGCACTGAAATATCGCAGAATGCTCACTATCAATAGGTAATAAGGCAACCCCTTTGCGAGAAACAGCTTCAGTAACAATGTGTCCCGCACTCACTAATGTCTCCTTGTTAGCTAGTCCAATATCTTTACCCGCTTCAATTGCGGCTAATGTTGGTCGTAGTCCTTGACTCCCAACAAGTGCACTTACAAGCAAATCCGCATCTGTGGCAGCAGCGACCTCCAACAAACCAGCTTCGCCATACAGAACCTTAATACTTGCTGGAATTTGGCTAGCAACCGTTTCAGCCAATTCCTTCGTAGCAACGGACACGAGTTTAGGTCGAAATTGTTTGGCCTGTTCAATGACGAGCTCACTGTTATACCCAGCAGATATCGCTTCGACTTGAAACTTTTCTGGCGAATGCTGTACAAGATCCAAGGTTTGAGTACCAATGGATCCTGTCGAACCCAAGATGGCAATTTTCTTCATACGTTCAACCCCGCTCATGAGAATTAGTTAGGAATCAAATTGAGCAGATAGATAAAGGGGAATACTATTAACCAACTATCCATCCGATCGAGTACGCCACCATGACCTGGCAGCAGAGTTCCCGTGTCTTTAATTCCTTTAACACGCTTATAGGCGGATTGAATTAAATCACCAATTTGCCCTACTACAGCAATAACAAATCCTAATAAAAGTGCTTTCCCTACACTTAAGAGATCCGGTGCGTACAAAGCAAAGCATACGGCCAATATCATCGCAATAACTACTCCGCCGAGAGCTCCTTCAATCGACTTTTTTGGACTTATTTGTGGCCACAGAGGGTGCTTACCTAACTTCGAACCAACAAAATATGCACCAGCATCCGATGCCCAGATACAAACAAACACCATAATCGTCCAAAACAGACCATTATCCGCCAAACGAGCCTCAATCATGTAGTTGAAACCAAATCCAATGTATACGACACCTAGTAATATCACAGATACTTGATCAATCGTTATTTTGTTCTTGGAAGCTACTGTAATGAAAAGCAGCAAAAACATGGCGAACCAAATTACACTTGTAAACGAGAATGTCCACGTTATACCTAACAACCCCCATGGGATCGTTAGACATAATATAGCTACGAGTCCAGCAACAGCTGTGAGTTTAAATGGCATATACCCATTCATTTGTAAGTACTCGCGGTATCCAATAATCGAAACGAGTACGATTAAGCCTGCATACCACAAATCACCAAGTACTAGAAGAGTAATAAATGCAAGACCGGCAATTACGCCTGTTATGATCCTTTGTTTCAAGTTGAATCCCCCTAGATGAACATCGTTTATCTCTAAGCCATCCTTTTAGTGAAAAACGATTACACAATCAGATGTTAAATACCACCGTATCTTCTTGCGCGGCGCTGATATTCAGCAATAGCTTGCATAAATAAGTCCTCTGTGAATTCTGGCCAATAGGCATCTGTGAACCATAATTCCGAATAAGCTAATTGCCAAAGTAAAAAGTTGCTCAATCGCAATTCCCCACTAGTACGAATTAACAAATCGGGGTCAGGCAAATCTGACGTTAACATATAGGATGAAAAGAGAGATTCGTCCAACTCATCCGGATTCAAGTTTCCGTTTTGCAGGTCCTTCATCATGTCCTGAACACCTGCAATGATTTCCTTACGTCCGCCATAATTTAAAGCAAAATTCAAAATAAGACCCGTGTTATCTTTCGTTCGTTCGATCGCACCTTCTATAGCTTTCAGTGTATAGTCAGGTAGACCATCTTTCCAACCAGTCATTCGAATACGCACATTGTTCTGAATTAATTCTTCAATCTCCAAAGGGAAAAACTCTTGGGGCAGCTTCATAAGAAACTCGACTTCTTCTTTCGGGCGCTTCCAATTTTCAGTTGAAAATGCATACATCGTTAATACTTTGACACCAATATCATTCGCTGCCATTGTAATCTTCTTTACATTTTTCATGCCCGAGTGATGACCCGCTACA
Organism: Paenibacillus sp. Soil766; assembly: GCF_001428105.1. Lineage (GTDB taxonomy): Bacteria > Bacillota > Bacilli > Paenibacillales > NBRC-103111 > Paenibacillus_E. Next base: position 189,935 of record NZ_LMSJ01000059.1, read on the forward strand.
CGAGGCAATCCTCTTTGTTTGGCCCATCGACCATTTCCATCCATAATAATTGCTACATGCGCAGGTACTTTGTCCAACTCTATTTCAGTTGTTCCACTCACTTGCTTACGTGTTGGTATTAACCATTTCTTAAATAGCTTGAGCACAGTTGTTCCTCCCAACTAGGGAAAGATGAAAAACCCCCGCCAATGAATACCCGGGGGCATATCTATCTTATACTTCCATGATTTCTTTTTCTTTAGCAGCCAAAACTTTCTCAACTTCAGCTACGAATTTATCAGTAAATTTCTGAATGTCCTCTTGATGCTTACGAGACTCATCCTCAGAAATACCTGCTTTTTCCAGCTTTTTAATTTCGTCGTTTGCATCACGACGAATATTACGAATCGCAATTTTGGCTTCTTCGCCAAATTTCTTCGTCATTTTCACCAAGTCATTACGACGCTCTTCTGTTAATGCTGGAATAACAATACGAATAACAATACCGTCATTCGATGGTGTTAAACCTAAATCGGACTTCATAATTGCCTTCTCAATAGAAGACATAGAGCTCTTATCCCATGGTTGAATGAGAAGTGTGCGTGAATCCGGAGTAGTCAAATTAGCTAATTGATTCACTGGCGTCATTGCGCCATAGTATTCCACTTGAATACGATCTAATAGCGATGGCGTAGCACGTCCCGCACGAAGAGAAGTCAAATCTCTTCTTAGCGCTCCTATTGCTTTATCCATCCGATCTTCTGCGTTCTTCTTCACTGATTGAGGCATGGTTTATACGCTCCCTTTAACTGTAGTCCCAATTTTATCGCCAAGGACCACTCGTTTGATATTCCCTTTTTCCGTGATATTAAAAACAACCAACGGAATGTTGTTATCCATACAAAGGGAAGATGCAGTGGAGTCCATGACACCAAGGTTATTACTTATTACTTCCATATAGGTTAACGTTTCGAATTTCTTCGCTGTTGGATCTTTGAATGGATCAGCTGAATAGACGCCGTCCACTTTGTTTTTAGCCATAAGAATGACTTCTGCTTCAATTTCTGCAGCTCTCAAAGCAGCTGTTGTATCCGTTGAGAAGTAGGGATTACCAGTTCCCGCGGCAAAAATAACAACTCTGCCCTTTTCAAGATGACGCATTGCTCTTCTACGTATGTAAGGTTCAGCAACTTGTTGCATTGTAATGGAGGACTGAACTCTTGTTGGTACCTCTAGGTTTTCCAGTGCATCTTGCAAAGCAAGTGAATTCATGACAGTAGCCAACATTCCCATATAATCCGCTGTTGCACGATCCATTCCCTTTTCACTACCTGCAATTCCACGCCAGATATTCCCGCCACCAACAACGATTGCAACTTCTACATTTAATTCTACAACATCCTTCACTTGCTGAGCAATGGAGGTAATCACTTCTGAATCAATGCCATATCCCTGTTGTCCGGCTAAAGCTTCTCCGCTCAATTTAAGCACTATTCTTTTATAAAAAGGTTGACCCAACTTGTATGACCTCCGTTTCCATGCATAACTTCATATCTTTAAGGGCTAAAAAAGAAGGAACACCAAGTGTTCCAACTTTTTGAATACCTATTATAGTTTAACTTGGGACATAACTTCTTCCGCAAAGTTCTCTTGTTTTTTCTCAAGACCTTCACCAAGACCGAAACGAACGAAACGACGAATGGAGATGTTCTCGCCGATAGCTGCGATTTTCTCATTCAACAATTGGTCGATTGTTTTGTCTGGATCTTTAATGAATGCTTGCTCCATTAAGCAGAACTCTTCATAGTATTTACCAATACGGCCTTCAACCATTTTGTCGATGATTTTCTCTGGTTTGCCTTCATTCAAAGCTTGGTTACGAAGAATTTCTTTTTCTTTTTCCAAAGCTTCTGTTGGAACTTCTTCACGACGAACATAAGATGGGTTTGCTGCTGCGATGTGCATAGCAATGTCTCTGCAGAAAGTTCTGAATTGCTCTGTTTTACCAACGAAGTCCGTTTCACAGTTAATTTCAACAAGAACGCCAACTTTACCACCAGCGTGGATGTAAGATTCTACAGCGCCTTCTGTAGCAATACGTCCAGCTTTGTTAGCTGCTGCTGATAGACCTTTCTCACGAAGAAGTTCTCCTGCTTTCGTGATATCACCATTTGCTTCTTCAAGTGCTTTCTTGCAATCTAACATTCCTGCACCTGTTTTTTCACGTAATTCTTTTACTTGAGCTGCTGTAACTGCCATGTAAGAAACCTCCTGTGAAATAGTATTGTTTATATGTAACACTAGTTTATTCTTTAAAAAAAGGGTGGTGACAGGCTGTTACACCTTCCAACCACCCTTTTCACATTGCTATAATTTAAGCTGTTGTTTGCTCGCCTTGGTGTGCTTCGATAACTGCATCAGCAATTTTCGCTGTTAACAATTTAACTGCGCGAATCGCATCATCGTTACCAGGAATCACGTAATCAATTTCGTCTGGATCGCAGTTTGTATCAACGATACCAACGATTGGGATACCCAATTTACGAGCTTCTGCTACAGCAATACGCTCTTTGCGAGGATCGATAATGAAAAGTGCACTTGGCAAACCTTTCATGTTCTTGATTCCACCTAGGAATTTCTCAAGACGCTCTTTCTCTTTGCGAAGAATGATAACTTCTTTCTTAGGAAGAACTTCGAAAGTGCCATCCTCTTCCCATCTTTCAAGAGTTTTCAAACGGTCGATACGTTTTTGAATTGTAGCAAAGTTAGTCAATGTACCACCCAACCAACGTTGGTTGATGAAGTACATGCCACAACGTTCTGCTTCTTCAGCAACGGAATCTTGGGCTTGTTTTTTAGTTCCTACGAAAAGGATTGTACCATTGTCTTCGGATACGGATTTAACAAAGTTGTATGCTTCTTCAACTTTTTTAACCGTTTTTTGAAGATCGATGATGTAAATACCGTTTCTTTCAGTAAAGATATACTTGTCCATTTTCGGGTTCCAACGACGTGTTTGGTGACCGAAATGTACGCCAGCTTCTAAAAGCTGTTTCATGGAGATAACTGCCATCCCCAATCCCTCCTCTAAATGGTTTATTTGGTATCCGCCGCCCCTCGCATTTTTGCATAAAACTTACCGAAGTAAGCACCATTATGCAAATTGACGGGCGTGAGTTTTTAACACCGTGAATAAATATACCACAACTAAATACAAGGTGCAACCTTTTATCCTGAATGTCATTCTTCCCTTGAATTGGTACGTTTATGTGCCGGAAACAAAAAAAGATCTCATAAAAAGATCCTTTTGAAAGAATTATCATTGTTGTTTGGCAATCAGATTCGAAACAATCGCTTGCAAATCCGTGACACCAACAAACTCGTGGTATCCAACTTGAATTTTAGTATTTCCACCTTGTTTATCAAGCTCTGTAACGAACGCTTTACGATCGGTGATTACGCCAGAATTAACAAGAAGATCTGCAACAGCTGTTGCGTCTAGATTAGGCTGTACATAAATAACGATCTTGACAGGCGCAGTAGGCGAAGTCGCTTTAGGTTGCTCAGATGGTTTAGCCGCTGCTAACTTATCCGTTTCTTCTTTTAATTTCTTCTGGATGGCAGTATCTAACTCCGCTTGCGTGTATATCTTCACATTTTTCTCAAGCACTACATAGTATTTAGAGGCTTCTTCCTTGAGCTTTTGTGGATCCATCTCCTCCAAAGATATACCTGACTTGCTAGGACTACTTGGACGAATCAGCATCACTTGAAGAAGAAGAGCACCAACAATGATACCTATACCAATACCAGTCACTAAGGCTTTATTTTTAAACACGAGTCCGTTCCTCCTGTCTTGAAAGCTGAAGGATCAAACTGACCTCGCCTTTATTCATACTAAGCTTTTTGGCAATAGCCTCCACGCTTTTACCTTGATCATGTAACATAAATAATTCGGAATATCTGAGCTTCATGCTTAATCCTACATAGACTGGCTCCTCAGGAAGAGGAGCAGGAGTTAATTCGAGTACGTTTACAGACGCAGGAATCCCATGATTAGACGAGTTAAGAGCACTCAGCATCTCAGCAGGAGAAAGAACGGGTTGCTGAGTCACATGAAGAGTTGTAAGTTCTTTGGACAGTTCGTGCTTCTGTCTCTCCAAGGTTTCCAAACGTCGAGCTAACTTAGCAAGCTCCACTTCATAATCTTGCTTTGTCTTTGAAAATAGATCGAGCATGGCCTGATTTTGCTCATCCATCTCAGCCGCGAAGTGTTCTATCGTATCTTCGATTTCCTGCACAACTGTAGCATTTGCGGATGAAGCCGTCGTTTGTTCCTTCGGTATAAATCTTGCATAAACAATCATCACAAGACCGAGAAGGATGACGTAGAGCACCGGCTGCATAACCATAAAGTTCACCTTTTCCTATAGCAAGTTAGAGGGAAAAGTCAATATGATGACCTTTATAGGGATGATCAGGATGTTGTTCCGACTCCGTAGAAAGGTTATTTAATTGCCCCCTTGTCTTACTTTTACCTATTTGCGTTTTTTTCTGTTCACGACGATCCTTGATATCCGCGCGCCCACTCTCTTCGAGTTTACTGGCACGTCCTCGATCACGTTCCGTTGTTAACGTAGCTTGATTTTCTAAAATCGTTCCATCTTGCCGCGGCTTCTGCATCAATTGATTCTGTTTAATACCAGCCTCATCATTTTTGTGTACAGCGAATTGTAAATCGATGGCTTTAAAACTCATCGTCTACTCCCTCCCACACTTACACATTGGCACTCATGACAATGTCGCCTTCACTTAAGCGGAATGTCATTCGGTTCGTTGGATCTTTAATAAATTTCGTGTAACGACCAATGACGATTTTGGTCCCTCCATAAATCGTCGAAATAACTTGAACCTTCGCATTCTCTGAATCCTCAAGAGATTTTTCAATTTCCAAAATTCGTTCCTTGATCGACACTTGTTCATCCACCGACTGCTTCTTCGTATTATTTAGTTTAATACGCATGGCAAGTTTATCTGGACTCAATTGACCAATTGCAGCTAATTGATCTAATAAAGAAAGCGCTTTATCCGATTTCTCCATATTTTCAATCAGTGACTTTAGTTGATTACGAAGTTGAATCATTTCATTACGCAGTTCTGGCAGAACACCGACTTCAATACTCGTAGCAGTTGACATTGAATTCCCAATTGTTCTAGCCGTTACACGTTCTCCAGCTTGAATAGTACCGCCTACGATTAAGCCTTTTGCTCCAACACAGTTGACACTGCTACCTGCTCTCACCGTCGAATGCATGATGCTTTGAGAAACATTTAGTTCCCCAGAAACTTCAATCGTGGCATCTTGGACGAAAGAACTCTTCACATTCTTGCCAGCTTTTATCAAAGCTTTATTTTGCCCTACAATACCCGCCGAGATTTCAATAGATCCTTCTGCTTCAAGCTCCGCGGCTTCTACGCCACCGATGACACGAATGTCTCCAGCTGCTCGAATTTTGAAACCTGGCAATACATTGCCTCTTACAACAACAGTACCTATGAAGTCAATGTTACCAATATTATAATCAACATCCCCATTAATCTCATAAACAGGGAAAACATTTATTTTATCCCGATCCGTTCGAACTACCATGCCATCAATCGTTGCGTAAAGCCCCATCTGCTCGGCATCTGTTACAACATTTTTACCTACTTTGAATCTAGCTTCTTTACCTGATTTTGAAAAAAGCGTTTCACCAGTAACTGCACGACCTGGCGTGCCAGCTGTAGCTAAAAACCGTTGACCAATCAATTGCCCTTTTCTAACATTATGAATGGATACGACTTCTTTATAATTGACCCGGCCATCTTCCAACTCCAAGGGTTTTTTTTCGTTGTCATCGAAGTCAAAAGATAATTTAATATACCCATTTTGACCATCAAGCTGTTTAGTTCCCGTAGCAATAAGTGTCTTTTTATTCGAAAAAGATTTCGGATTGTCTGCAATTTCTGCAAGTACGACTTGATTTACACCATGAATAATATGATTTTTTTGAACCAGGTCTAATAATTGCCCAATTGAGACTTTAAACGTATCTTCAGTATTACTGATAAGTAAATGAGCAGATAACTTGTCATCTGACACCGTGATACTTATGAAGAAATCCAAAGGCATGTTCCCTTCACTCACGTACATACCACCTTTCCATACTTTCAGAATAAGTTTAATTATCTTGAAAAAGTTGATTTTTAAATCGTCCGAGCACACCTTTTAGTCTTAAGATCGCTTTAGAATGCAATTGAGAAATACGAGATGGAGATAAGCACATAACCTCAGCAATTTCACTTAATGATAATTCTTCGAAGTAAAATAATGAAACAACTGTTCTTTCTTTTTCTGTCAAGCGATCAATAGCTTTCGCCAATGATTCTTTTAGATAAAACTCGTTTACTTGAGACTCCGGATTTTTGGCTTTCTCATCAACTATGAGGGATAATCTGGTCTCAGATTCTTCTTCACGAATAGGATCATCAATTGAACAAATCGTCGTTACCGAGATATCCTGTAACATTTGTTGGAAATCTTGTTCGGTAATTTGTAAATACGTGCTTATCTCCGAATCTGTAACGGTTCGAAGATATTGTTGTTCGAGCTTTTGATAAGCGTCTTCTACTTTTTTGGCTTTTTCCCTAACAGACCTTGGAACCCAGTCCCCTTGTCGTAGGCCATCAATGATTGACCCGCGGATTCTCCATGATGCATAGGTTTCAAATTGTAACCCTCTTGCATAATCAAACTTCTCAACAGCATCGATTAGACCCATTACTCCAAAACTAGATAAGTCATCTTTGGAAACACTTTTGGGAAGACCAATAGCTAATCGCCCTGAAACATACTCAACTAATGGTAAATAGTTCTCTATTAGAGCTTGTCTTGCCGCAATGACCCCTTGTTCTTTCCACTGTTTCCACAAATCAATATTGGCAAGCTGAACTTGCTTTTGGTCAATCATGATTAATGATACACCATCCTTAATCTTCAGACATTCGCCTCAAGGCACCCGCCAGTTGTTCAGGGTCTAAATTATTCTTGGTGACTAGCTTAGGTGGATTCAATGGTGAAAATTGCATATCATTAGAATGTGCATCCTTTGTGTGGTTCGACTTCATTAATTGGCGTGTTTCCTCATCCTCATCAGGAGTACTTAAATCTAAGTTTTGACCTACCTCGGATGAGGAGTTAACGAGCGATGAATCCTCAAGTGAGGAAACAGGTCCAATTAATAACCCTAATACCCATCTAAATCCAAATGTTAGAACGAATAGAATAAGAAAGCAATATCCGGCTTTGATGCAGGATGATAAAAACAGATTGTTACCTATAGATAAGGTAAATGTAAAAATTCCAGCTAACAAAGCTACGATGAGATTTATTCGTATAGTTCCAATCATCATTAAATTTCCTTTACTCCCAATTGAACACTACGGATCAAGAGGATCCCTGTCGCACTAAAGAACTCAATCGTACGTCCATAATTTGCTCCTGTATCCTCTGACAGAATAGGAATCTTGTATCGATTCAACATTTCTTTACAAGATTCTACATTCCTCGGTCCGATTCTCATCGTATCATTATTTCCGGCAAATGCAAACATTTGAGCACCACCAGCCAGCTTGGCTTCAAGCTTATTAATATTGGCTCCAAGCTTTTCCATTCTCGAAATAAGCTCTGGAATAGCCGTATCTGCATACTTTGCGATATTTAATGAACCTTCTCGCGCTATTTCAGATGAAGGCAGCATGACATGTGCCATACCTGCTACTTTTGATCGGCTGTCATATAGGGTAACACCTACACAAGAACCTAATCCTGTTGTCTTCAAAACACCGATTTGATGAGCAACATTCAAGTCAGCCATACCTACTTTAACTAAGTTTTCTAGCGTCATGGAGAGACTACCCCTAATGCCGAAAAGATTTTACCAAACGATTCCGGATCAGGGATTAAGAAAAAGTGCCCTTGCACTTCATTCTCCCCTTCCAAAAATTTAGTATCAATGAGTAGAGCCTGGTCTCCCATTTGACCAAATTGCAATAATCCATAGCTTAAAATTGCACCAGCCATGTCAATCGCCAGCGCTGGAACCGTCGGCTGCATATTTAAATTCGTAAAATCAGCAAGCGAGGATAAATAAGAACCGGCAAGTATGTTTCCAATTTCATTCAGTGCTGATAATTCTAACTCTGAATACTCTTCTTGATCAGGTATGGATAATCCAACCAAATCATGAAGCATATTTTTGGCAGCATCCAAGTCAAGAATGAAAAACATATTTCCCGGGGCATCCCCTTCAACTCGTAAGAAGATGGCTAGTACGACTGTCTCAGCCCCACCAACACTTTCGCAAATTTCTTCGAAAGGCAACATTCTCACTTTTGGAACCAACATATCAATCGGCTTATCCAGTAAGGTAGAAAGAGCAGTCGCTGCATGTCCTGCGCCAATGTTACCTACTTCTTTAAGCACATCTAATTGAAAATCCTCTAATTGGCTAAAAACGTCCACAAGCTATTCCTCAAATCTTTCTAGCTGCTGAATTTCACTGCGATTCAAAACTTGCTCTAGATTTAGGAGTACCAATAATCGACTTTCGCCTACACGAGCTATTCCATCTAAGTATTTCGCTTTAATACCACCGACAACTTCTGGCGGAGTATTAATATTATCAGTATCCACATCAATCACATCGTTTGCGGAGTCTACAATCAGACCTACTTCAAATTCAGCCGCAGAAACGATAATAATACGTGTTGCATCCGTACTTGCTACCTCTTCAAGTCCAAATCTAGCACGCAAATCAATAATTGGAATTACAATACCACGCAAATTGATAACACCCTTAATAAATTCTGGTGCTTTGGGTACACGTGTCATTGGTTGCATTCTTTCGATCGTTCTAACCTTCTCTACTTCAACACCATACTCTTCCGATCCAAGTGCGAAGACAATTACTTTTTTTTCTTCTCCCATTGTCAAATCCTCCTTAACGAATATGGTTTATTTAATCAATGCATTCGGATCAATAATCAAAGCAACTTGTCCATCCCCAAGAATGGTTGCCCCAGAAATCGCGAAAATTCCTGTTAAGTATTTACCAAGGGTTTTTAACACAATTTCTTGTTGACCAATAAATTCATCCACCATAAGTGCTACTTGTTTATCGCCTTTGCGAACTACAACGATTTCCGTTTCTTCTTCCAAATCCTCATTAAAATCAGGAACTTGGAATAAGGTGCTCAGGGACAATAATGGGATGACCGTCTTGCGATAATCGATCATTTTAGTACCCTGGATAGTACGGATTTGCGATTTCTGAACTGCTGATGTTTCAACAATTGATGATAATGGAATCGCATATTTCTCACTGCCTAGTCGTACCAACATCGCTGAAATAATAGAAAGTGTCAGTGGCAACTGCACGGAAAACTTGCTTCCAAAGCCTGGCTTAGAATCTACTTGAACATGTCCGCCGAGCATCTGAATCTTAGTCTTCACGACATCTAAGCCTACACCACGTCCAGAAATATCTGAAATCTTCTCCGCCGTACTGAATCCTGAAGCGAAAAGCAGGTTGTACACTTCATGATCTGTTAGTTTAGCTGCTTGTTCTGCGGTAACTAGGCCATTTTTCAGAGCTGTTTTCAATACTTTGTCTCTGTAAATCCCTTTACCATCTTCTTCGATTTCAATAAATACATGATTCCCGCTGTGGAATGCACGAAGTTGTATCGTACCTTGCTCTGGTTTACCTACAGCTATACGATCACTGATCGATTCAATACCGTGATCAACTGCATTTCGCAATAAATGAACTAACGGGTCACCGATTTCATCAATGACTGTTCGATCTAATTCTGTATCAGCACCAGTAATCACAAGATCTACTTTTTTATCTAAGGATTTAGCTAGATCTCTGATCATACGCGGGAATCTATTGAATACTGAATCTACAGGAACCATGCGAAGCTTCAGAACGATATTCTGCAAATCACTGCTCACGCGGGACATATGTTCTACTGTCTCGGTTAAATCATTCCGTTTCACTTCACTCGCTAATTGCTCGAGTCGAACACGATCAATTAATAGCTCACTGAATAAATTCATCAGTGTATCTAAACGTTCGATATCAACACGTATCGTGCGGCTTGCCACAGGAGCACCACCTACTGCTGGTTTAGCAGCACCCGCATTCGCAACTGGTTCTGAAGCTTTGGATGAAGCTGCATCCATTACAGGCACTGTAGCCGCAACAGCAGAAGCAATCTCTTGACGAGCTGTTTCAATCTCTACATTTGGTCGGGATAGTTCTGCAAGAGATTCTGTATCTACGGCTATAATAACAGCAGAAGCAATTTCAGAAACATTTAGTATTTCTTTTTCCAGTGTTGCTTGATCAACTTTGGAAATAAAGTACAACGAGAACGAGCGATCAAACTTCTCTTGCTCAATTTCTTGAACGGAAGGCGTTGACTTAATAATCTCGCCCATTCTTTCCATGGCATCGAATACCATATAAGCACGCGCAGCTTTTAACACACAGTTTTCATTGACACTGACTTCGATATAAAAAACAAGAAAGCCTGATTCGATTGACTGTTGAAGAATTGAGTATTGAAACTCATCGACTTCAATGCCTTTAGCTGGTTCTTTTACAGCAACGGTAGTTGTAGCAACTTGGCCTTTTTTGTAATCACCCGTTACAATAGATCTCAGTGAAGTAACAATTGGACTTACGTCCGCTTTACCTGTCCCGCCTTGAATAATATCTTCAACCATGGATTCCAAGGAATCCAAACTTTTAAAAATGCAATCAAATATGTAAGGATCCATATCAATTTTGCTATTACGGACAAGGTCAAGCACATTTTCCATTTCATGTGTAAGTGCTGCGATGTCCTCGAATCCCATCGTTGCAGACATCCCTTTTAACGTATGAGCTGAACGAAAAATGTTATGAACAATACTTATATCTTTCGGATTACTTTCTAAATTAAGAAGATTTTCGTTCAATGATTGCAAATGCTCTTTTGATTCATCGATAAACATCGATAGATATTGACTAAGTTCCACTACCACACACCTCCAATAGAATCATCCAGTACCCAATGTTTCCTTTAGTTCATTTCATTCTGTACACACCTAGATAAACGAACTGCAATTTCCTGCTGAGGTAACACATGCATTGCAGCTTGATTTTCTACAGCGGCTCTTGGCATTCCATACACAACACAAGTTTCTTCCGCTTCAGCAATGGTTGTTGATGCTCCTGATTGTCTCAAAGAAAGCATACCTTTGGCCCCATCACTTCCCATTCCAGTCATCAAAACGACATGTCGCTTTAATTCATTCATGCTTAGTAAGGATTCAAACATCACATCTACTGAGGGTCGATGACCGGAAACAGGTTCATCTTTAGTTAAACGGATTTTGTAAGTTCGGTTTGTATCTTTGTGGATAACCATATGCCATCCACCGGGAGCCACATAAGCAGTCGATGTTTGAAGAACTTCACCATCTGCCGCTTCAACAACCCTAATTTGAGAAATATCATTCAAACGTTGCGCTAGTGATTTAGTGAAGTTTGGCGGCATGTGTTGAACAATCAAAATGGGTGCTGGAAATCCTGCAGGAATATTGGAGATAACTTGATGTAAGGCTCTCGGACCACCAGTTGAAGTCCCTATGGCAACTACATGACTAAAATGTGTCGTTGTCGGAATAGACTGAGCAACTGAATCCGATTGTTTCAAATTGTCTTTCAGCATCTTGGATCTTAAAGACAAAGGATTAACTTTTACTGCTGGCGAATGCACACTTGCTGATTGACTAACATTCATTTTCGAACGTACGGCCATAAGCAGTTTCTCATGCAGCAATAGCTTAACTTTATACAAATCCAGTGAGATAGAACCCGATGGCTTTCGAATAAAGTCTACTGCTCCCAACTCCAATGCCCTAATTGTCTCCGAAGCGCCTTCTTGCGTTAAGGAGCTCAACATAATAACGGGAGTTGGTTGCTCTTCCATGATTTGTTTAAGCGCATCCAATCCATTCATGATAGGCATTTCGATATCCATTGTAACAGCATCCGGTCGAAGCAGCTTAACTTGTTCAATTGCTTCTTGACCATTCTTAGCAGTACCAATGACTTTAAATTGCGTATTCTCTGAAATTAAATCACTTACTATTTTTCGCATAAAGACGGAGTCATCTACGACAAGAATGTTATATATTGCCAAGCTGCTTCCCTCCTCTATCTGCTTATTCGACACGTTTTTCAAAATTCCTATTTCAAAAGTTTCATCATTTTATTTAAAAAGCTCTTGACACCTGTTGAAGGTGTTTCAATTACGCGATATCCCTTAATATAATTATCGGTAAGTGTTTTGATACTCTTGGTTGCCGTTGAATACGGAAATGCAATTGAGAAAGGAATTTGCCTTTTCACAGCTTTAGAAACAACCGGATCATCATCAACAAACCCTAAAGTTGGAATCGTAATATTCAGAAATTGTTTAGCTACTAATGAAATTTTGTCAGCTGTCTGCTTGCCCTCTCGCGCATCTGTAACCCGATTAATAACGAGTTTAAATGAAACATCGTGTCCCATTGAATTCACCATCTTGATAATGGCATAGGCATCTGTAATGGATGTTGGCTCAGGCGTCGTAACCACGATGGCTTCTTCAGCTGCAAGTATGAATTTTAGCGTTTCTTTGGACAGACCAGCACCTGTATCAAAAATAATAAAATCAACATAGCCGTTCAGTTGCATAACTTGTTCCGCAAAATAATCTAATTCTTCTTCCGTTAATCGCAGTAAGTCATTAAAACCAGATCCACCTGCGATGAACTCTAAATCATTAGTCCCCTTTTGGATGATTTCCCAAATCGTCTTATCTTTCTTTAATAGGTGATATAGACTATAAGTAGAAGAAACCCCCATTAATACGTCAATATTAGCGAGTCCAATATCTGCATCGAATACAAGCACCTTGTAGCCCAAAGACTGCAGTGATAAAGCGAAGTTTAGCGTAAAATTGGATTTACCTACGCCACCCTTACCACTGGTTACGGTAATAATCCTGGTTGTTCTTGTGCCTTTATCACCCTGTGTCTGAACCAGATTCCGCAACCCTTCTGCTTGATCCTTCATGTTCTAGGTTCCTCCAATAACAAATCAATGATTTGCCACTCGTTCATTTCCGCGATATCATCAGGTACACTCTGCCCATTTGTCACATACGAAAGCTTGAGTGAAAACTCATGAACAACATTCAAAATGGCTCCATAGGAATCCGTTTCATCCATCTTGGTAAAGAGAACCTTGTCCATTTTGAATTTACTGAAATTATTCGTAATGGCCCGCAAATCACGATATTTAGTCGTTAAACTTAATACGAGTATCGTTTCACTATTTCCTTGCGTCTTCAATAATGAATTCAATTCTGAAACATACATCTCGTTACGGAAGTTACGTCCAGCTGTATCCATGAAAATGATGTCGCATTCTGCTAAATTTTGAAATGCTTTCGTCAAATCCTGCGGTGAAAATACAACTTCAAGTGGCACATTTAATATGGTTGCATATGTTTTAAGCTGTTCGATCGCAGCAATTCGATAAGTGTCTGAAGTAATGAATCCAACTTTACGATGATATTTCAATACTTGTTCCGCGGCCAACTTCGCTATTGTGGTCGTTTTACCAACACCAGTGGGTCCAACGAAGTGAACAACGCGAGTTTGTGTTGATATATGCTTACTGTGATCTGTTTGGAAAATCTCGCCTAATTTCGAACGAACAAGTTGTTGAGCATTTTCTTCTGTAACAGGTTCATCTGCAAGTTGAAAATCTGCCATAACCTCATCCATAATCTGGCGTACAAGTGCTGGATTTACTTCTTGGTCATATAGTCTCTGCTCAAGCTTTTGCAACGGTTCTGGTAGCTTATCCCCGTCAGTAACTTGTGTAAGCTTCTTCATCATTTCTTTCATTTGTTTGAGTTCATCCATAACCTGTTCATCTTTGACCGACGCCCTGGCTGCTGATTGAATAGATGATGGTGAATAGGCTTGATGCCCAGCAGGATTCATAACTCTCTCCGCTTGAGGAACGGCACTAACCGCTACTGGTTCGTTCTTCATTGCCACAGGTACTATTACATCAGGTACATCCGGAAAATCAGATTGATAACTAGTTTTAATTTGAGCTACCTGACTATTCACCTTGGGCTGCGGTGGCATTTGGGCGGCTACTCGTTGAGGAGCAGGCGCAGGTTTCGCATTAGTATCGTCAATTGCGGCAATGACTTCTATCTTTTTCTTCCCAAACATGCCAAGAAAACCGCCAGTCCGGATTTCTTTCGTATTCAGAATTACCGCATCCTTACCAAGATCTGTACGAATTTTTTGCAAAGCGTCTGGCATGGAATCAACAACATATCTTTTTACTCTCATAAATTGACTACCCCCATGCTTTGGATTTCAACGCTAGGCTCTAGTTCGCTATAAGAAAGAACTGGTATATCTTGTAGAGTTCGTTCTAAAAGCTGTCTAACATACATCCGAATCGTTGGTGAAGTTAGGATGACTGGTTGCTGTCCCGATTGGATTAATTTCGTAACTTGCTCAGTTACACGATGATAAATAATTTGTGATGATGAAGGATCAAGTGCCAAATAACTACCTTGATCTGATTGCTGTACGGAATCTGCTATTTTCTTCTCTACCGAAGGGCCAACGGTTATTACTTTCAGAGAATCTCCATGTGATGTAAACTGCTGCGTGATTTGCCGTGATAGCGACTGTCTCACATACTCAGTTAAAATCTCAGGATCTTTCGTATACGTACCATAATCCGCAAGTGTTTCTAAGATTGTGACCAAGTCACGAACAGATATTTTCTCACGGAGAAGCTTAGATAACACTTTCTGAATATCTCCTACAGTTAACACAGATGGAATTAAATCATCCACAAGAGCAGGATACGATTCTCTTACATTTTCGATAAGCGCCTTCGTTTCCTGACGACCCAAGAGTTCATGAATATGTTTCTTAATGATTTCTGTTAAATGCGTTGCAACTACAGAAGGAGGATCTACGACTGTATAGCCGGATAGCTCAGCTCTCTCTTTGTTTACTTCATCAATCCAAATTGCAGGTAACCCGAATGCTGGTTCCGTTGTTTCAATACCTGAAATCGAATCATCATCAAAACCGGGACTCATGGCCAAATAGTGATTTAAAAGTAGTTCGCCGCGTGCAACCGTATTGCCTTTAATTTTGATGATATACTCATTAGGTCTTAATTGGATATTGTCGCGAATTCGAATGACAGGAACTACAACACCAAGCTCTAAAGCACATTGACGACGTATTAAAATAATCCGATCTAGTAAATCGCCGCCCTGCTGTGTATCAGCAAGAGGGATTAGACCATAACCAAACTCAAACTCAATCGGATCAACTTGAAGCAAGGAAATGACACTTTCTGGACTTCGTACTTCCTCAATCTGCTTTTCTTCAACCAATTGCTCTTCTTTAATCGCTTCTTTTTCCAAATTCTTTTGCATTTTTAATGCGGCATACACCAATAAAGCAGCTATCGGATACGTTGTAAACCAATGGATCGGAGTAAAAGTACCTAATACAACCAATGTACCGGCAACAATGTACAATAACTTAGGTTGAGCCGTTAATTGTTTCGTTACATCGTGTCCTAAATTTCCTTCAGACGATGCTCGCGTTACAATGATACCCGCGGCAGTAGAAATTAATAGTGCAGGGATCTGACTGACCAATCCATCCCCGATTGTCAGAATCGAGAACGTTTGCAAAGCATCTTGAAAATCCATCCCTTTCATCGTCATCCCGATGATAAATCCACCAATTAGATTGATGACGAGGATAATGATCCCGGCGATCGCATCACCTTTGACGAATTTACTGGCACCATCCATGGCACCATAGAAGTCAGCTTCGCGTTCAATCTTCTGTCTTCGTTCTCTAGCTTGAACCTCATTAATTAGGCCAGCGTTCAAATCAGCATCAATACTCATTTGCTTACCTGGCATCGCATCCAACGTAAATCTAGCCGCAACCTCGGCCACGCGCTCAGAACCTTTGGTAATAACAATAAATTGCACTAAGACAAGGATGAGAAACACAACGAATCCCACGACGATATTGCCCTGAGCAACAAATGAACCAAAAGTTCTGACCACGTCGCCTGCTTCAGCATGCGCCAAAATATTACGAGTTGTTGACACGTTTAATGCCAATCGAAAGAGCGTAGTTATCAGTAGCAAAGAGGGGAATATCGAGAACTGGAGTGCTTCTTGCGTATTCATGGCAACTAGGATAATCATTAATGCAATCGAAATATTAATAATAAGTAAAAAGTCCAGCAAAGGGATAGGAACAGGTACAATCATCATCAACACGATGCCAATAATACCAATTAGAACTAATAAATCTTTGATTTTCATCAGATTGCACCTCCCTCTACGTTAATTCGTCTTACCCTTTATCTTATATACATACGCTAGTACTTCTGCAACAGCTTGGAATAAATCCGCTGGAATAGCATCACCAATCTCAACCTGTGCAAAAATCGCTCGAGCAAGCGGCTTATTTTCCATTGTCATAACGCCATTCTGTTTGGCGACTTCTTTAATTTTTAAGGCAACATAATCTGCCCCTTTTGCAATAACCGTTGGAGCCTGCATATCTTTCGCATCATATTTCAATGCTACTGCGAAGTGAGTTGGGTTGGTTATGATAACATCGGCCTTAGGAACTTCCTGCATCATTCGTTGCATGGCCATTTGACGTTGTTTGGCACGAATCTTCCCCTTGATGAGAGGATCGCCTTCACTTTTCTTATACTCATCTTTAATATCCTGTTTGGACATTTTAAGACTTTTTTCATGCTCATATTTTTGATAAATAAAATCAAAAATCGCTAAAACGATTAGAATAGCACCGATTTTGATTCCTAAACTTAGCGTAACCGAAGCAATAAAGGAAAATGTATTCTCCAAAGGTGTATGCCCAAGCCCTAACAGCCTTGCTTTTTGCGCCATTAATGTAGTATAAACCGCATAGCCGATGATCAACATTTTCAAAGTCGACTTTAGAAAATCCATCACTGTTCGCAGCGAAAAAATCCGTTTAAAACCACTGATCGGATTAATCTTGTCAAACTTCATCATTAAAGGCTCTCCGATGAACATAAAACCAATTTGCGCGTAGTTTGCTATGAAAGCGATCAGAACGACTAGTAAAAAGATTGGAGACAAAATGATCAAGCCTTGTTTCGTTAAATCCGTGAATAACACTTGTACGTTACCTACTGTTAAATCCATGCCTAATTGATTCTCATATACATCCCGAAAGATATGAATAATTCTTCCTTTCATAAAAGAACCAAACATTAGAAATGCCACAAATGAAAAAAGTAAAATGAAAGCCGCGGGCAAGTCCATACTTTTTGCAACTTGACCCTTATTTCTGGCATCTTGTCTTTTCTTGGCAGTAGCAGGCTCCGTTTTTTCCCCAGCAAACCATTGTAAATCAAGTTGTAAACGAAGTTGTTGGGACACGGTACTCCTCCTACTTAGGTGTTATCTGCGGCGACCCGCCAATAATATGAAGCATTTGCTCCATATAGTCAAACATAATACCGAACAATTGCTGAAATTGTGAAATTAACCCTGGGAATACAATGACAAGCAGGAAAAATCCAAGAATCATTTTAAGCGGCGCCCCAATTACAAAAATATTAAATTGTGGTGCAACCCTTGTCAGAAGACCTAAACCTAAATCAGTTAGAAATAATGCTGCAACGATGGGAGCTGCGAGTTGGAAAGACAGATAAAACATTTTGGAGAGTGATTTAAATAAAAAATCTGAGATTTGTCCTTCGTAAATGCGACTAAACAATGCGTTATCAATTGGCACCCATTTATAACTGTCTATTATCGCCCTGATTAAGAAATGATGACCGTCAAAGGACAGGAACAATAGAACGGCAATCATATACTTCAAGTTGCCGAGCATTGGCGTTGAAGCACCTGTTAAAGGGTCAATTACACTGGCCATACTAAATCCAATTTGCATATCCATAAATGAACCAGCAGTTTGAACAACCGTGAAGAATAAATAAGCAATAAAACCTAATATGATCCCAATTAGCATTTCACGAATAATCAAAAGCAAGTAAACACCATCAATAGGTACGGACTTCTCCATCCCCAACGTCGCGAAAATAATCAATGATATAAAAATGGAAAGTCCCACTTTAAACACCATTGGAATATTTCTAGAAGAAAGTATAGGGACCACGACAAAAAAAGATGTAATTCGACAAAAAATAAGCAGAAAAATAGGGATCATTTGAATAATTGCTGGCATTTTACTCACAACCTAACCAACGAATTTGTAAAGATTGTTGAGTAGATTAAAGGTAAAATCAACTAAAGTATTCATTATCCATGATCCAAAGATAAGGATTGAAAACAATACAGCAACGATTTTTGGAACAAAGGCAAGTGTTTGCTCTTGAATCTGTGTCGTTGCCTGAAAAATACTAATGGCTAAACCAACAATTAATCCAATTAGCAGCATTGGCGCACTAGCTTTAAGAACGGTGTACACAGCCTCGCCAGCAATTCGTATTACAAACTCCGAACCCATCTAGATTCCCTCCGATATCTTGGTTATTAACCGTAGCTTAAGAGTAACGATCTCACCACAAGATACCAACCATCTACAAGAATAAAAAGAAGGATTTTGAATGGAAGTGAAATCATCACGGGCGGGAGCATCATCATCCCCATTGCCATTAACGTGCTAGATACAACCATATCTATGACCAAGAATGGAATGAAAATCATGAATCCCATTTGGAACGCTGATTTTAATTCACTTATGGCATAGGCAGGTACTAGAGATGTGAGAGGTATGTCTTCAACACCTGTAGGAGCTTTTGCTTTGGAATAATCGAGAAACAGCTTCAAATCTTTCTGACGAGTATGTTTAAACATAAACTTCTTCATAGGCAAAGATGCCGTTTGAAAAGCCTGAGTTTGATTGATTTCACCTTTTAAATAAGGCTGAAGTGCTGTCTGATTAACTTCCCCTAAAGTAGGAGACATAATAAAAAAGGTTAAAAACAGAGCGAGTCCGATTAAAACCTGATTAGGTGGCATTTGTTGAGTTCCTAATGACGTTCGAACAAAACCCAATACAATCACTATTCGTGTAAAACTCGTCATTAAAATTAGAAAAGATGGGGCTAGACTTAATACCGTTAGTAACAAAAGGAGCGTTACGGTATTCGATGATCCCCCCGTTGCTGTGCTCGTCCCAATATTGACATTTAAACCTGGAATCGGGTTCGTTAGATCCGTTTCGGCAGCAGAAGCAGTTAATGACAGTAGGAACATGGATATCACAGTGAGCAGCAATAAACCAATTATTTTATTTCTTTTCATTCTTCATTCAACCGATCTGTTTGTTTTTGATCAGACAACCATTCTTCAACATTCTTATTCCGATCTGTTACACGCTTTAATTTATCATGAAATACTTGTTGAAACGAAGAAGTAATCTCTACTTCCTCTTCTATATCGTTCTTCTTTCGTGGGAGCTTGCTGATCCACTTGCTTATTGTGCCAAAGCCCATTCGATCATCCTGCGATGAATGTAAGAGATCTGTGATATAAGCTACTTCATCGGCGTCAATGATTTTATCCAATAACTGAATGTTCTCACCAACGCCAACAACGAAGAGCGAATGCCCAATCTCTACAATTTGAATGGATTTATTTTGACCAAGGGGAACTCCCCCTAAAGAACGAATCGAGTTCCCAAACATTGTACCTTTATTTTTCTTAGCCACATACCTCATCAGTACATAAAAAAGAATAATGATAAATGCAAGTACCAAAATTACCTTAACAACCATCAATACTGAATCCGCTGATCCCATCGAACTCGGATAATCAGACATAGGATCCTCTTTATTCGGTTCTGTCTCGGCATTTACAACATTACTTGTGTAGAGCATGGCCATACAACTGAGAATAGTTAAGTATGCTTTATTCGATTGAAGTCTTTTCATAATAACAACCCTTTCGGTTTATGTAAGACTCAACCGAATCCGAACGGTTTAACCTAGAGTCTTTTTGATAGCTTCGATAACGCGATCAGCTTGGAATGGTTTAACGATGAAGTCTTTCGCCCCTGCTTGAATGGCATCAATAACCATAGCTTGTTGACCCATCGCAGAACACATAATTACTTTCGCGTTTGGTTCAATTTTCTTAATTTCTTTTAATGCTTGAATGCCGTCCATTTCTGGCATCGTGATATCCATCGTAATTAAATCTGGTTTCAACTCTTTATATTTTTCGATAGCTTGAGCTCCATCATTCGCCTCGCCACATACTTCATAACCATTTTTAGATAAAATATCACGAATCATCATTCTCATAAAAGCTGCATCATCCACAATTAGAATACGGTTAGACATTGAAAATATCCCCCTAAAATTAAATTATTGTAATTTTTGAATTCGTTCCCATTGATTAACAATGTCAGTTACACGAACCCCAAAATTCTCATCGATAACTACAACTTCACCTTTGGCTATCAACTTATTATTCACCAAGATGTCTACCGGTTCACCAGCAAGCTTGTCCAACTCAATAATAGACCCCTGAGACAGTTCTAAGATGTCTTTAATCACCTTATTCGTTCTGCCCAATTCTACAGTTACCTTAAGTGGTATGTCGAGAAGTAAATTCAGGTTTGTATCATCAGCTTGCGTGTATGAGCCTGATTGTAAATTACCAAACTGAACAGGTTGAACATTCACATTACGATTTGGCATTCCACCAAACGCAGCTGGAGGCTGTTGTTGATACATCGGCTGCTGCGGTGGATACATCGGTTGTTGTGGCGGATACATCGGCTGACCCATTGGGGGCTGCTGATACATCGGTTGCTCATACATTGGTTGTTGGTACACAGGTTGCTCATACATTGGTGCTGGTTGCGATTTAGGAGCTTCTTGCACAGGTGGAGCTACGACTGGTGGTGCTTGAGCCGCCGGTGCAGCTTCCATTGCTGATTCAGTATCACCACCACCCATTAAGATCGATACCATTTCTTTGGCGAAAGGAACAGGCAACAACTGCATAATATTGGAATCAATAAGATCGCCAATGGCAAGTCGGAACGATATCTTTATAAATACGTCCTCGTCAGGCAGTTTTCCTTCTCCTTTCGACAAATTTAATATGTCGATTCCTGGTGGAGAGATATTGACAAATCGATTAAATATGGTAGACATGGATGTAGCTGATGAACCCATCATCTGATTCATAGCTTCTTGTACCGCACTGATATGAATTTCACTAAGATTTTCATCACCGCCAGTGCCGTCTCCACCCATCATAAGATCAGCGATAACTTGAGCATCTTTGGTTTGGATAACTAGCAAGTTAATGCCATCGAACCCATCTACATAGTTCACATGTACGGCAACATGAGGTCTTGGAAACTGTTCTTCCAATTCTTCTTTACCGATGACTGACACCTTAGGTGTCGTAATATCTACTTTCTTGCCCAAAAGCGTAGACAACGCTGTCGCGGCGCTGCCGAATGTAATATTACCTATTTCCCCAAGTGCATCCTGCTCGAGTGGGGATAAAAAATCTTCTACTTGCGGAGGCCCATGAAATGAAGAGACAGAACTTTCTTCAGATGATTGTCTCAATAAAGCGTCGATCTCTTCCTGCGACAAATAATCTCTGTTATTCATCATATTCTTCTTCTCCTTCATTCACGATTTCTGTAATTTGTACAGCCATCTTCCCTTTTACGGTACCAGGGCTTCCGAGATATTTCAGCTTCTCGCCCACTTTGACTTGAAGCGAATCTTCGACGGATTTATGCAGAGGGATTACATCGCCAATTGTTAATCCTAAGAAATCACGAATAGAAATTTCAGACGATCCCAATTCTGCAATGAGAGGTAACTTGGTTTTTTCCAAGCGGGATTGAAGTGCTTCCACTTCTTCAGGTGCTCTCGTCTTCTTCTGGGAAACAAACCAGTGATGCACAGACAGCCGAGGCATGATAGGTTCAATTACAACATGAGGAATACATAGGTTGATCATACCCGTTGTGTCCCCGATTTTGGTGCTCAGCGATATTAATGCAATCGTTTCATTGGGAGAAACAATTTGCATAAACTGCGGATTCGTTTCTAGTGCCTCTAAACGAGGTTGAATATCAATAACGGTCTTCCAAGCTTCTTGCAAGCTATCAAATGCTCGACTGAAAATACGCTCCATAACAATCGTTTCAATCTCGGTTAGTGCATTAATTTTAGTTGGCGTCGTACCTGCTCCGCCTAGTAATCGATCCAACATAGCAAAGGCAACATTGGGATGTACCTCAAGTACCATTCGACCCTCTAAAGGCTCTGCTTCAAAGATGTTCAAAATGGTCATTTTCGGGATCGATCGAATAAATTCATCATAAGGCAATTGTTCAACTTGAACCACACTGATTTGCACGAAAGTACGCAGTTGCGCTGAAAAATAGGTTGTTAAGAAACGTGCGAAATTTTCATGAATTCGAGTTAAACTACGTATATGATCTTTCGAAAAGCGCACTGCTCTCTTAAAATCATAAGCCCTTACCTTCTTCTGAGTATCCTCTTTCTTAAGTTCATCTGCATCCATTTCCCCAGAGGACAACGCAGCTAGCAAGGCATCGATCTCATTTTGCGATAAAACATCAACCATTCGAGTCACCTCCTTTGAGCAAAATCATTTACGAGTTACTGTAGCACTTTATCAGTAATCCAAATTTGTTTGATTTTACCTTCATGCAATAATGGGTTTAGTTTGTTCATTATTGTAGAAGTTAAACTATCTGACCCTTTGCTTCCTTCAATTTGCTCCTTTGTCATATCACCAAGGATCTGGACTATCGTTCCCTTAACGGCTGAATCGAGCAAACTATCGAATTCAGCTTTGGCCTTTGAATTTTCCATTTCAAAAGCAAAGCTTATTTTAATGAAATTCTGACTGCCTGATAAATTCGTTAAAATATCCTTAATGATAGATGTGTTAGCCTTAACAGTCTCTGCAGATGGCGCTTTCGTAGGCTTCACACTCGCAACAGCATCCTGAGCCTTCACAGCAGGATCTGTGGATTCACTTTTCTTCTCCATAAAATTCCACAACACAAATGCTGCAGTGAGAATTAGTGTGATAGCAATAAGGATGGAAACAATGAGTATAAATATTTTGTTCTTAAACACTTATGAACCCTCCGTATCCCTGGACTGTATTGTCGCTCGGACGGAACCAATGTCTTGCATGTAGGTCCGCACTAAGCTTACCACAACCTCTGCCTTTTCGAGAACTGTGATTTTCTTGCCTGTCGTCAATGTAATCATGGTATCCGGAGTTTCTTCGATAAGCTCGATCAAAATTGCATTCAAGATAATCGGTCTACCATTTAAGCGAGTGAGAGAAATCATCCTTCTCCTCCTGAATCAGGGTAAGGGGAGCTAAGCCCCCCTCTTGTCAATCAATTACTCATTATTGCTTAAGATTTACAACCTCTTGCAGAATTTGATCGGAAGTTGTAATAATTCTGGAGTTAGCTTGGAAACCACGCTGTGCAATAATCATTTCAGTGAATTCACCAGTTAAGTCAACGTTAGACATTTCTAGTTGCCCAGAGACAAGTGTTCCTGTTCCCGTTTCTGGATCACCAGGTGATCCAACTGTTATTTCGGGCTCTGGATTTGCGTTTGCAGTCATTTGATACAAGTTCCCACCGATTTTCTCAAGACCAGCAGGGTTGATTACTTTCACAACGCCAACTCGTTGCCCTGTATTAACTGTTTCTCCATCTGCATTGACGCCAATGATGTCACCATTTTGTGCAATCGAGAATGAGACGATACCTTCTGGAATCACAATGGGACCTGCATCCTCGGCGCCCATAACATGAAGCCCCTCAGAATTTACAAGGTTCCTGTTAGGATCAACAGTAAAGTTCCCCGCTCTAGTTAAAAACGGTGTAGCTTGTTCTACTGTTCCAACTGCGAAGAAACCATCACCATTCACACGTAGATCTGTTACTACATTCGTTGTCATTGCACTACCAGCTGTATGAACCGTATCAATAGCAGCTATACTAACACCTAAACCAACTTGCTGAGCATTCACGCCACCTCGGTTCTCATCTGGCGCACTTACACCTGCGACCGTCTGGCTAAGAATGTCTTTAAACATAACACGGCTACCTTTAAATCCGATGGTATTGACGTTTGCGATATTATTTCCAATAACGTCTAACTTCGTTTGAAAACCACGCATACCTGAAACGCCTGAGTACAAAGATCTTAACATGAAGTGGCCTCCTAAATCGGATGTAAGAATATGAATTTGAGTTGCTTCTTTCGATCCACAACTCCAGGCTTCCTATACGGTCGAGCCCTGTAAATCTACGAAATTATCATTGCGCTATCAATCTGTGTAAACACATGATCATTCATTGCTTGGCCATCTAACGCAGTCACTACGGTTCGATTGGGTACATTTACGATATACCCATTCCCTGCTAAGATCAGTAGCGCATCCTTGGCACCTTTGGAGGCAGCTTTATCAATGGCATTGTTCATTTTCTCAATTTGTTCTGGTTTGAGTTGAATGCCGCGTTCTTTTAACCTAACCTCAGCATGATGACTAAATTTCACGAATTGTTCTTGGAACAATTTTTGAAAAGTAGGATTTCCAATAGTCTGTACTTGCTGGGTTGGCGTTCTTCTCGTTGAACTAGGTGAAACCGTACTAGGATATAGTTGACCTATGGATATTCTCTCTGTCATTGACTGTCCCCAGCATTTTCTATTTTCTTTAACTTATCAAGGGAAACTTCCGCGCCATTCACAGTGGCATATTGGTTCCCATCTTTAAAAGTTATCGAATCTACTATGCCAGACATCTCAGTCTCAATACCTGAAGAATCTGTTCCCGTCCACGAGATGGACTTGCCAATCAAACCAGACACAAATCCTAAGGATTGCCTCATCAGCTTCATTTCACTAGCCATATTCGTTAATTGCTCAACTGAAGTAAATTGTGCCATTTGTGCGATAAACTCTTTGTCCTGTAAAGGCTGTGTTGGATCTTGATTCTGAAGCTGTGTAATCAAAATTTTCAGGAAATCATCCTTGCCCAAAGTCGTACTATTTTTATCCTTGGTTTTCGCATTATTCCCTGTATTGATCAGATCAGTTACATTACCAACGATTGGGTTTGAAGCCATACATTCACCTCCAACAATTCATTCTACTTCCATTTAGGCAATGACATCGAAGGAATTACCGTTTGCATTATTGCGCAGCTGTGCAATTTGTTCCATATCTTCTTTAAAATGGGTAGCATCCACTTCAACTTCACTCGAGCGATTTTTGGTTTGTTGTTGTGATTGATTGAAGCTTTGCGATTGACGTTGTTCTTGGAACATGCTCGAAGACATATTTGGGCTTTGAGTAACTTCTAGTTTCTCAACCTGTAAGCCTTGTGTAAGTAACGCTTGACGCAATTGAGGCAACTGACTTTCTAACATTTGTTTACCTGCTAGGGTATCGGCCGCAAACTGGGCAAATAGTTGTCCATCATGCATAGAAATTTTCACATCTACATGTCCCAAATTCTTTGGAAACAAAGATAGTTTTGCCTCAGAAAACCCTTCAGACATCGTAATTTTCATGTTTTTCAATACATGTGTAGTCATCTCTTCTGTGAAATTAGCGGCTGTTAACACCGGTACTGGCGTTTTGTCAGCTGCAATCGTCGCTTGCTGAGATTTCTGTAAATCACCAATCGTGACAATCGAATTTGTTCCCGAAGTAGTCTCAATAGGTAAATCAACAAGTGGTGGATTTGTCGTTTCCGAGATGTCATAATACTGTTCACTAACAACTGATGGAACATGCTTAATTGCAAATTTCTCTTGTTTTGG
Organism: Paenibacillus sp. Soil766; assembly: GCF_001428105.1. GTDB lineage: Bacteria > Bacillota > Bacilli > Paenibacillales > NBRC-103111 > Paenibacillus_E. Next base: position 216,033 of record NZ_LMSJ01000059.1, read on the forward strand.
TTGAAGTGATTGCAGATTTACGGAAAGACTGCTATCTAGCAACGAGTCGTTTTCACTTTTGTTTATGTACTTATTGGAAGCAATTCTCCCATTCGGTGAAGTGTTATCTTTAGCTCCATTAACAGGCACAATTGACTCCATTGCAAGATTAGATACGTCGCCAGCAGTTAACTTCTGAGTGTTTCCTACTTCTGCTAAGATCTCTGGAAGTAATGGTTGAATCGTATTCGCGAGTTCTGTATTCAAGAAGTTTAGAATCGAATTATCAGGTTGTTGCTTGGATAAAGTTGATAGTGTTAATAGTGTACTTTGTGCAGTTAGAATCAATGAATTGTTGGTAGACTGCTGCCACATCGCAAGATTTCCAGCTCCGAGTGTGTTTGGCGTGTTACTCAGTGCAGCTAATAAATCTTCTGCATCGTCAAACCACTTTTTGACTTTAGGATCTTGCAATAACTTGTCAGCTAGTGAAGGATTACTATTCATTGCTTCTATCAGCAACTCAGGTAATGCACCATCCGACAAAATCGTTTTTGATTCTTTAGCCACATCAGCCACATCCGTTTGAATCGGCATTACCAGGTTTTGAAGCATTTGCAACATCATGCTCATTGAAAGCTCAGACTCTGAAGTCGAATCTTCGACCATTGGTACATTCTCCTGAGACGTTTGGCCAGAAAGTAGTGCTGAAAAGCTATCCGTTGTTCCATTTCCTTTGGAAGTCCCTTTGCCTGCAGCTAGTGCTCCTGGTTGTGTTACCGGTACTGAAGTCATCTGTACGTCCATTTATTTCACCTCCCTTCCTAATTTACTTGCAAGTTACGGAACAAGCTTTGCAGCAATGGAAGCTGCCATTTCCTTATCAGCATCTGAGAGGGCGGACATCACTTTAGAACGTGATGAGTTATCCATCCCACTTAGAATAGATAACACTTTGGCTGGATTTGATTTGTTCATTTCAAGCAGAACATTTGATGCACTTTTTGGTGTCATATTTGCAAAAGTTTGTCCAAGATCTGAAGTACTTACCGTACTTGTCGCTGCCTTGGCATCATTCGTGTTATTCGTTGCTAATCTTTCTTGTAAAGCAGCTATTTCTTTGTCACGAACAGGTACGATATCTTTTAATCCGATGGAAGCAGCGGCCGCTTTAGCAGCATCCATTTTTTCAAGAATCGCTCCGCGATTATCTGCTTTCATCATAGAGAACACCAGCACCATTTCGCTCGGAGTCAATGCCTCAATAATAGGTGCAACTTTACTTGGCGTCATTTTTGCGTACATATTGGCAAGCTGTGTGATTTGATTCGTGTATTCTTCTTCTGATTGAGTTTTATCTTTTAATTTCTCCTCAAGTTCGGCAACCTTTGCAACAGCTGCCTTTAGAGAAACGTCTTTATTCTCAGTCGTCGAATCTGCTTTTTGCAATGCTGCTGTCAATTCATTTACACGGGCATTCAGCTTCGCAATCTCATCATCTTGAACCTTTGCGCTTTGCTCCGAGGATGTTGCTTTACCTTCTGCAGTCACAGGTGCAGTTTCTTTCGGTGCTGGTACTATTAATCCAACGACAGGCGTATTGTGCAATGCTTTTTGAATACTACTTTTGATATCATAATCAAAAATGGAAAGCAGCACGAAGAGTAGAACTGCCGTAAACACAAAGGGGATGACAAACCATATCAAAAATCGCTCCAGTGCACTATAAGATGCACCCTCTACGCTTGTATCGGCCATCTCTTCGTCCCTCCTTTTCTAGCTTAATACGATAAACGCCTGAAACGATTCGTGGCCATTTCATCAAGAGCATCTTGCTCTTTTTTAGCGATCATGACTTGGAATTGGTTATGCGCTTTTTCTCTTGCTTTGGTCCATACCTTTTCATCTATCATTTTCACCGACAAATGTTCTTGCTTCTCAGTCACGATATGTTTCGCTTGTTTAACATCCTGATGCTTTCGAGCAATTTGTTTATCCACATGATTCATGTAACTTTGCATGAGAAGCATGTTCGATATTGACACAGAATGGTTAGTTGCTTGAATCATTTCATTGTGCAAATTTTCCTTCTGCTCGAACAATCCATGTAAGCTCGTTTCTTCATTCCGTAACTGCCCCATTGCCTCAGATAAAATCCATTCTGCTTGAGTTCGTTCATTATTCTTCAGATCGACAATTTGCTGGAAAGAGTAGCGAAAACTCATCTAGGACCCTCATCCCTTATAAAATTCTTGGATTAATCGCTCTTGCGCTTCTTCGTATGTTAGTTTTTCACTTGTTCGTTGTTTCGTGAAATTCCAAATGGCTTCGATATTTTCCATTGCTATATCGATATTAGGATTAGAACCTTTCTGATACGCCCCGATATTAATAAGATCTTCCGAATCTTTATATATAGAGAGAAGACGCTTAAGTTGATCGGCAGCTTCCATATGTTCTGTTGGCACGATTTCTTTCATAACTCGACTGACACTTGATAATACATCGATTGCAGGATAATGACCTTTGTTCGCAATACTGCGATTCAGAACGATATGACCATCTAAGATTCCTCGGACAGCATCTGCAATCGGCTCGTTCATATCATCACCGTCGACAAGCACGGTGTAAAATGCAGTAATAGAGCCCTTCGCACCTGTACCTGAACGTTCTAATAGTCTAGGCAGCATAGCGAACACCGAAGGCGTGTATCCACGCGTAGCTGGGGGTTCACCAACGGCTAGTCCCACTTCACGTTGCGCCATAGCAAATCGTGTTACGGAATCCATCATCATCATGACATTTAAGCCGCGATCTCGAAAATATTCAGCAATACTTGTTGCAATCATTGCGCCTTTAATCCGAATTAATGCAGGTTGGTCAGATGTTGCCACAATTACAACTGATCTAGCCAACCCCTCTGGACCAAGATCACGTTCTATGAAATCCAACACTTCTCTGCCGCGCTCTCCAATGAGAGCAATGACATTGACATCTGCTGAAGTATTTCGTGCAATCATACCCATTAAAGTACTTTTCCCAACACCAGAACCTGCAAAAATACCAACACGCTGCCCTTTACCGATTGTCAATAATCCGTCGATACAGCGTACGCCAACTGAAATTGGATTGAGAACACGTGGACGTGTTAATGGATTGCTCGGTGTATTATTTGTCGAATACTGCGCCATCCTAGAAGGCAGATAAGAACCATCTAATGGTTGACCTAGACCGTCTAAAACTTTTCCCAACAACTCATGTCCAACCTGGACTGTTAATGGTTTTCCTGTGCCAACAACATCGCAACCAGGACCGATAGCATCAAGATCGCCAAGCGGCATTAAAATAACTTTATTGCTTCGAAAACCAACCACTTCTGCTTTTAATGGTTTATTTGATTTATGCGGATAGATATAACACAGATCACCTATACTGACATCAGGTCCCTCAGATTCAACTGTAAGTCCAATAACTTGCGTCACCTTACCGTTTACCCTAATTGGATCAATCGTTTGTAAAACTTCTTTGTATTTATCCACGTTCGGGATCGACGTCTGTGTCATTAGGATTCCTCACTTTGTACGGCCAGTTGCTGAAGCGCTGACTTAATTTCTTTCAGCTGCGTATCTAGTCTAGCATCGATGCTTCCGTACGAAGACCGTATAACACATCCTTGATCTTGCACCGAAGAATCCGGAATAATTTCGAGCTCTGCCTGCGAATCAATCGACGTGATCAATTCTTCTCTTGCATCCTGGATATATGCAAATTGAGAAGGCGCTACACATAAGGTGATAATTCCTTTTTCACGTCTGCGTGCAAGTACTTTTTGAATGAACTCTATCACCCAACCAGGCTCGAGAGAAAGTTGACGCGCAATAATCTTTTCTGCGATAGATGTGCTTAATTCAATTAGAAATGGTTCCGACTCTTGGATGATTTGTTGCTTCAGCTTATATGACTGTTCAAGAATCGAACTAGCTTCAGCAAGCATATCATCATACTCTTTTCGAAGAGCACTTTCCGCTTGAATGACGCCTTGACCATAACCATCATCATATCCAGCTTGCTTAGATAAGTTCACTAACTCTACATCCTCAGCGCGCTTACTTTCCCACCAGCTTGCAATGTCTCTTTCAGTTTCTTGGCGGATTAAGGCACACTCTCGCTTTGCCTCTTCAATCTGTTCGCTGGCAAATGCTTCTGCATCCTCCAAAATTTGATTCTTTAGTAAGGTTGCATCATTGATCTCAATTTGCATTTCCTCAGAGATACCATCATCAACAGATGGCGTGTCTGTCTTAATCGCTGTAAGAAATGAAATCGTCTCAACAATCTTTTTATCTTCAATTGGATAATATGCGAATGATTTAATGACATTAGACAATAATATCATCTCCTCCACCACGTGCGATGATGATTTCACCCGACTCTTCTAAACGACGGATCGTAGCCACGATACGGGTTTGTGCTTCTTCCACGTCACGTAGTCGTACAGGTCCCATAAATTCCATTTCTTCTTTGAAAGTCTCTGCCATACGCTTGGACATATTTTTGAATAACACATCACGGACTTCCTCACTCGCAACTTTAAGTGCAAGCTGTAAATCAGCATTTTCAATATCGCGAATAATCCGTTGAATGGAACGATTGTCGATATTAACAATATCTTCAAATACGAACATCCGTTTCTTAATTTCTTCAGCAAGCTCTGGATCTTGGATTTCTAATGAATCTAGAATCGTTCGTTCTGTTCCGCGATCGACACCATTCAAGATTTGAACGATAGATGCGATACCACCAGCATTTGTATAATCTTGTGTAACGGTCGAAGAAAGCTTCTGCTCTAGCACGCGTTCAACCTGCGAAATAACTTCAGGTGATGTACTATCCATAAGTGCAATCCGCTTAGCAACATCAGCTTGTTTCTCCTGCGGGAGTGACGACAAGATGATAGATGCTTGTTCGGCTTGCAGATAAGATAATACGAGTGCAATAGTCTGAGAATTCTCATTCTGAATGAAGTTGAGAATTTGTGCTGGGTCTGCTTTCCGTGCAAAGTCAAACGGTCTAACTTGAAGTGTAGCTGTCAAGCGATTGATAATATCAAGCGCTTTCTGTGAGCCTAGTGCTTTCTCCAAAATATCCTTGGCATAGGCGATACCACCTTGTGAAATAAATTCTTGTGCCAAACAAATTTGATGAAACTCAGCTAGAATTGCATCCTTTTCTAAGGTGTCTACTTTACGCACATTCGCTATTTCAAGAGTTAATTGTTCAATTTCTTCTTCACGTAAATGCTTGAAAATTTGTGCAGAAACCTCAGGGCCTAAACTGATCAAAAGAATGGCTGCCTTTTGTCGTCCGGTCAACCCTTGTAAAGCGGCTCTGGCCATACAAGTGCACCTCTATTCGTCTACTAACCAAGTGCGCAGCAAGTTAACAAATTCTTCCGGCCGCTTTCTTGCAAGCGTTTCGAGCTGCTTACGCACTTGATTGTCATTCGTTACATTTTCAATATCAATCGTTGGAAGCTCTGCCTTCTGAGAAGTAACATCCATTTCTTGTTCAGCAAGAACTTGTTGTGCTGCTTTCTTACGTTTACGTATTGCAAATCCAATAAATGCTCCAATTGCTAGTGCCGCTAGCGCTAACGCGCCATATGTCACATAAGTAGATGTCTTAGTTGCATTTTCTTCGGAAGTTCTTGCAAACGAATGTGCAAAAACAGTAACTTTTTTCTGTAATTCATCGTCTGTATAAGTAGTCTTATTATCAGCTAGTGCAGTTCTAACGATATTTACTAGCGCATTTTGAATGGCTGTTTTTGTTTCTGCAGTTAAAGAGTTCGGGTCATCTCTGACTGGCGGCTCTATGCCGACATTAATACTTACATCCTTCACGACATAAGGTGTTGAAATAATGTCATTTGTAATACGATCCACTTCGTAGTTGACTGTTTTACTACTTTTATCTGAGCTGGAGTTGCCATTGTTCGATGATCCTGGATAACCCGGAACATCCGTTTCGCCAGTACCAGGAACTCCACCTGTCTCCGTGCCTTTATTTTGATAGGATTCATTCGCTTCTTGCAAGGAGATCTCAATGCCCTTTTGATCAGCTTGATTTGGTGCCCTTACAAGTTGCTCCTTAGTTTTCTTCTGATCAAAATTCATTGTTGTAAATACACTAACGCTAACTTTATCGCGTCCAAACATCGTGCCAAGCATTGAGTTGATATTCTTCTGCAAATCATTCCGGAACTGCGTATTAATATCCGTATCTCGCGGCGTATTATTAGCTTCGCCACTAAACTTGTAGGATACTAAATTTTGATCCGATATGGAGATATTCTCAATTGGAAGATTTTTTATACTATGTGAAACTAAATTATAAATGGTATCTACTTTGGACTGATCTAACGTATAGCCTTGCTTCACTTGCAAGACCACAGAGGCAGTTGCCTTCTCCGCCTGTTGCTGTAAGAACGGACCTTCTTCTGGAAGAGAAATGTTAACCTTAGAACTCGAAATGGCTTGGTTCGCATTAATAAGCTGTTGAAGTTCTCCTTGAATGGCACTCAAATATTTCACTTTGAATTCGTTGTCCGTGATGCCGAATGAGCTATTACCGCTAAAAACCTCAAATCCCAAGGAGCCGTTCTTGTTCAAGCCTTGTGACTCAACTGCAAGTTTTACATTGGCGACTTCACTAGTAGGCACTTCTATGCTTTTACCATCGGCACTCAAATGATAAGGTATTTTCGCTGTATCCAGATAGGATTTAATATTAGCTGCGTCACTGGGCTGCAGTTCTGTATAGGCTAATGAATAATCTGTCTTTGATAAATTAACACTTATAATCGCAGCAGTTAAAATCAGAAGGAACACAGTAGCTAAAAAAATAATTTTCGTCGTTCGATTATAACGATTCCAGTATTGCTTCACCTTTTCCCAGTACTGGAGCAGGTTCTCGTTCACTCTGTCACCTCATTGACCCAAATTTAGCAGCATCTCTATACTTACAGCTGCATTCTCATAATTTCTTGGTACGCCTCGAGCACTTTATTTCTGACTTGAACAGTAAGCTCTAGTCCTAATGAAGCTTTCTCAGAAGCAATTGTCAATTGATGTACATCTGAAAGTTCCCCTTTAATGAAGCTTTCGTTCAACTGATCGACTTGTTTTTGCTGCGCACTTAAATTGGTCATGGCGTCGTTCAAGAAAGATCCGAATTTCTTACCAAGATCATCTGCACCCTCACCCGTGTTATCCTTCGGCTGAACGGAGCTCATTATATTTAATGGGCTGTAACTAATTTTATCAATCATCCTTGAACCTCCTATCTACCAATTTCCAACGCTTTACTAATCATTGCTTTACTTGCATTCAATGCTGTTACATTCGCTTCATAAGATCTCGTTGCCGAAATCATGTCGACCATTTCTTTGGTAATATCCACGTTTGGCATATAGACAAATCCATTGGTATCTGCATCAGGATGCGAAGGATTGTACACTTGTTTCAATGGGGATTTATCTTCAAATATTTTATTCACTCGAACTCCTTCACCAGTTCCATCTGCCATCGCTGTATTCAGGGACTGGGCGAAGCTTGGCTGAGATTTCGTTTCGAATGAAACTAACTTTCTCGTATATGGCATCCATTTGCCATCAACAAATTTCGCTCTTGTTGTATCCGCATTAGCAATGTTAGAAGAAACAACATCCATACGTAGGCGTTGCGCAGTTAAAGCAGAAGCACTAATGTCAAATCCGTTAGTAAGTCTCATCGTTTATTACCTGCCCCCAATAACCGTACGTAGTTTTTTGAAATCGCTGTTCATCTGTTGAATCATCGTATTGTATTTAAGCTGATTCTTGGCCATCAAAGACATCTCATAATCCATATCCACATTGTTCAAATTGTTGTTAATTGCTGTCGAATTATCTGATTTAATTTCGGTATCTGGCAATTTAGTCGATTTACCAATCACAAAGTGTCTAGGATCCGTACGATAGCCATCTATAGAAGGTGTATTCGCATTCATTTGTCCTTGTAAGAGCTCTTCAAATGCAACATCGGAACGTTTAAAGTTAGGAGTATCCACATTGGCAATGTTATTCGCCGCCACTTTTTGTCTCAGCGTCGATGCATCCAGCGAACGCTCCATCATATTCCAACTAGGCTTGTCTAATAAAGACATAAACGATTCCCCTTCACTTCAAATAATATTCACATCACTAATTCAACATGGAGAGAATTAATTCCTTCTTGTTTCGACATAATTCTCGATTATCGATACAAAATAGTTCTATATGTAGAATTATGTAAACCTTTGACTTACACTCTTTATCATCTAAGATAATACGATAAGTTACAATAAGAAAAAAGCCCTATCTTTTTTCCAGATAGGGCTTTACCATTTGTTGTTACAATTTCGACTTTATCTGTTCAATACTCTGCATGAGTTGTTCGTTTAAAATACGGATATAAGTGCCTTTCATTCCAAGTGATCGCGTTTCAATTACGCCAGCACTCTCCAGTTTACGCAGGGCATTCACAATAACTGAACGAGTTATTCCCACGCGATCTGCAATTTTACTCGCCACCAACAATCCTTCCTTGCCATCCAATTCCTCAAATATATGTTCAACAGCTTCCATTTCACTGAAAGACAATGAGCCAATTGCAACTTGAACCACTGCTTTGCTGCGAGCTTCCTCTTCAATTTCTTCCGCGCGCTCTCTTAATATTTCCATGGCGATCACCGTTGAACCATATTCTGCAAGTACCAAGTCATCATCAATAAAATGACCTTCACTTCGACTTAGAATCAACGTACCCAAACGGTCACCTCCGCCAATAATTGGCACTAAGGTTGTATGAGTCGCTGGAAACATATCTTTCATCTGGTCTGTATAATAAAAATACGGACTGTCAAGCTCCGATGTAGATGAAGTCTCCTCGATTTTAAGCAGTAAATTATTAGATTCAATCGGGAATCTACGCTCGATTAGAATCGTTTGATTCATGTCAGGTGAAACAGGATCATTCGTTACCGCGTAACCTAAAATTTTACCTTTTCGGCTGACCACATATATATTTGCGATTACGACATCTCGCAGTACTTCTGCCATATCCATAAAGCTAACCGCATTGCCCGCTTCTTTTTGGAGCAAACGATTCAGCCTTCTTGTTTTATTTAATAAACTCATGTAACTGCCTCCTACTAACCGCAACCTGCTTATTTCTTATAAGATGTATTGACTTAAATCTCTATTTTGAACAATACTGCTAAGTTTATCACGCACATACTCTGGATTGATCACAAGTGATTCTAATGTGATTTCTGGTGCTTCAAACGACAAATCTTCTAATAATTTCTCTAAAATCGTATGTAAACGACGAGCCCCAATATTTTCAGTTTGTTGATTGACTTCAACAGCAATTCGCGCAATTTCATGAATAGCTTCCTCAGCAAACTCAACCATTATACCTTCAGTTTGCAATAAAGCCGTATATTGTTTCGTCAAAGCATTCTTGGGCTCCGTTAAAATCGAAACAAAATCTTCTAGTGTTAAATCACTTAACTCGACTCGAATGGGGAATCTACCCTGCAGCTCAGGAATTAGATCCGATGGCTTGGCAATATGAAAAGCACCTGCCCCTATAAATAACACATAATCAGTTTTAACAGATCCGTATTTAGTCACCACTGTGGAGCCCTCTACGATAGGTAGTATGTCTCTTTGAACACCCTCACGCGATATATCTGGTCCACTTCCACCGCGGCTGCTACTGGCTATTTTATCAATCTCATCTATAAAAATAATACCACTTTGCTCCGCACGATTGATTGATTCCTGGATGACATCGTCCATATCAATTAATTTCTGCGCTTCTTCTTGAGTTAGAACTTTTCTTGCTTCTTTCACAAGCAATTTCCGTTTTTTCATCTTTTTAGGCAGAAGGCTGCCGAACATTTCTTGCATGTTCATCCCGGCTTGTTCATTGCCTTGACCACCGAGCATGTCGAGCATGGAAGGCGTCGCGTCTTCCACTTCAACTTCTACATGATCATTTTCTAATTTACCATTGGATAATTGTTCGGCGACTTGAGCTCTTCTAGAAGCCAGATTCGAATCAGGCGGCGTATCTTCTTGCTCATCTTTATTTTGCCCACCAAAAAACATCTCAAGCGGGTTACGCTGCGTTTTGGTACGGGAAGGACTTGGAGCAAGCAAAGTGACTAATCGCTCATTAGCGAGCTTCTCCGCACGATCCTTGACCTTCTCCATTCGTTCTGCTTTGACCATACGCACGGCCGTCTCAACCAGATCGCGCACCATCGATTCTACATCACGACCCACATAGCCTACTTCAGTGAATTTCGTCGCTTCAACTTTAATAAAAGGTGCGCCAACCAGCTTCGCAAGTCTCCGCGCAATTTCCGTTTTCCCAACACCCGTAGGTCCAATCATGAGGATGTTTTTCGGCACAATTTCATCTCTCATGCTTTCATCAACCAGATTTCTCCGATATCGATTTCGCAATGCGATCGCAACGGATTTTTTTGCTTTTTTCTGCCCCACAATGTATCGATCTAGTTCATGGACAATTTGTTTAGGGGTAAGAGAGCTGTTTGCCATATGTAATACCCTCCTTAAATGTAGGCTAAAGTTAATTGATCAATTGAGAGCGTGTGCTAATATTCCTATGTAAACATACGTTCTAGTCTATTCAATCTCTTCAACAATAATATTATGGTTGGTAAACACACAAATTTCAGCTGCTGTCGTCAACGCTGCGTGAGCAATTTCCTTCGCACTTAGTTGAGGAGCATGTCGATGAAGTGCTCGCCCAGCTGATAGTGCAAAGCTCCCACCAGAACCAATAGCTAGAATACCGTCATCTGGTTCAATTACTTCTCCATTACCGGAAAGCAGTAGAAGACCAGAGGCATCCATGACAATCATCATGGCTTCTAGTCTCCTCAGCACACGATCTTGACGCCAATCTTTCGTTAATTCAACTGCAGCCCGCTGAAGATTCCCATGATGTTCTTCTAGCTTGCCTTCAAACTTCTCAAAGAGTGTTATGGCATCAGCAACAGAACCGGCGAAACCAGCAATGACTTTCCCTCTATGTAAACGACGTACTTTTTTGGCTGTGCTCTTCATGATCATACTATTGCCAAATGTCACTTGACCATCACCGGCTATAGCTCCCTTACCTTGATGACGAATTGCAAATATCGTTGTCGCATGAAACGTAGCTTGATTGGGTTCCATTTCGATTCACCCCTCTATAAGAATCAATTCCGATAAGAGATCTCTCCTTGCCTATGGGTCGCAAAAATGAGAGAAACCTCTAGCGAGGTCTAAAGGTTGAGTAGACCGCATCTAGAGGTAAATGTATGATCAAACGAATGAAAAATGCAATAAACATTAATTTATAGTAACACAGTGGATCATCACATGACAACTTATTCAGTGATTGTTTTCTCAAAATTCTGAATACTCTCTAATGCACGGTTTGCCAGCTTTTCGTATTTTTCTTTTTTGTTCCGAATACGCTCTGGAAACGAAGGCAGCAATCCGAAATTCGCATTCATCGGTTGGAAATGTTTAGACTCTGCAGTTGTAATGTATTGCGCCATACTACCTAACGTCGTTTCAGCTGGGAGAACTACGCATTCTTGACCTTTAGCCATGCGACCTGCATTAAGACCGGCGATCAATCCAGAAGCAGCTGACTCCACATAACCTTCAACACCTGTCATTTGACCCGCGAAAAACAGATTCTCACGTTGTTTATATTGATAAGTCGGCTCTAACAGCCTAGGCGAGTTAATGAAAGTATTACGATGCATGACGCCATAACGTACAAACTCAGCTTGCTCTAAGCCAGGGATTAGCTGCAGAACGCGTTTTTGCTCGCCCCATTTCAAATGGGTTTGGAAACCAACCAAATTATACAGAGTTCCTGCTGCATTATCTTGACGAAGCTGCACAACTGCGTGTGGCATTTTACCTGTGTGCGGATTGATTAAACCAACAGGCTTCATGGGTCCGAATAACACAGTTTGTTTACCGCGTTTCGCCATTACTTCTAATGGCATACAGCCTTCAAAATAGATTTCTTTCTCGAATTCCTTTAATTCTGCGACTTCAGCTGTAATAAGAGCCTCGTAGAATACATTGAACTCTTCTTCCGTCATCGGACAGTTCAAGTACGCCGCTTCCCCTTTATCATAACGAGAAGCCAAGTACACCTTATTCATATCGATTGAATCTTTCTCAACAATCGGTGCTGCAGCATCGTAGAAGTATAGATATTCTTCGCCCATCAAAGCTTTTAGTTCCGCTGCAAGATCTGGTGAAGTCAAAGGACCGGTCGCAACGACGACAATTCCCTCTGGTAGAGCTGTTAATTCCTCGTTACGAACTTCAATTAATGGGTGATTCCGCAACGTGTTGGTAACTGCTTGTGAGAATCCATCACGGTCAACCGCTAAAGCTCCTCCTGCAGGTACTGCATGCTCATCAGCACAAGATAGGATCAGCGAGTCCATCCGTCTCATCTCTTCTTTCAATACGCCTACAGCGTTCATCAGCCCATTAGAACGTAGAGAGTTGCTACATACAAGTTCAGCAAACTGATCCGTGATATGAGCTGGAGTTTTCCTTACATTACGCATTTCATATAAAGTAACAGGCACGCCTTGACGGGCAATTTGCCATGCGGCTTCACTGCCTGCCAATCCTGCACCGATGACTGTTACTCTTTGGTTTTCTGGCAAAATCAGACACCTCTAATCTTTCATATCATCTGTGTGATCGGATTCGTCAACAGCCTCTTCCTTATGATCACATTGTGTACATTGAATCATAACCCCATTCTTGCTTCGCTTCTCAATCATCATGGAACTGCATGCTGGACATGGCCGATTGACTGGCTTATCCCAGGAAACAAAATCACAGGTCGGATATTGATCACAGCCGAAGAATACGCGCCCCTTCTTGCTTCTACGCTCAACGATTTTTCCAGCGTGACAAGTTGAGCAAGTAACACCGATATCCTTAATGATTGGCTTCGTATTCCGGCAGTCCGGGAAACCAGAACATGCTAGAAACTTACCGAAGCGTCCCATTTTATAAACAAGATGCTTACCGCATTTCTCGCATATTTCATCCGAAACTTCATCTTGAATCTCAATTTCTTTCATTTCCTCTTCAGCAAACTCTAATCGCTTTTCAAAGGACGTGTAGAAAGTGTCGAGTACTCTGACCCAATCCTCTTTCCCTTCCTCGACAAAGTCCAACTCTTCTTCCATATGAGCTGTGAACTCTATATCGAGAATTTCCGGGAAAAACTCTTGCATTAATTGGATCACGAGCTCACCTAGCTCTGTCGGCACGAATTTCTTCTCTTCGATTGCCACATAGCCACGCTTCTGTATCGTTTCAAGTGTAGGTGCGTAAGTACTTGGTCGTCCAATCCCCATCTCCTCAAGCGCACGCACTAAACGTGCTTCGGTATATCTTGGAGGTGGCTGCGTAAAGTGCTGCTTCGGCTCTACACTTTGCTTCGGTAATGAATCACCTTTAGATAGAGGAGGCAGTAGTTTATCTTCTTCCGTCGTACCGTCATCATTACTTTCTACGTACACTTTCATGAAGCCAGCGAATTTCATTTTGGATCCGTTCGCTCTAAATACGGTCTCTCCTGCGTTTAAATCAATCGTCATCGTATCCAAGATCGCGGACGCCATTTGGCTTGCAACAAAGCGATCCCACACTAGCTTGTACAATCGGTACTGATCTTTACTCAAGAACGCTTTCATTTGATCAGGTTCACGAAGTACAGAAGTTGGTCGAATCCCTTCATGCGCATCTTGTGCATTCGCATTTTTCTTCAAATACTGACGAGGCGTCTCAGGGTAAAATGTTGGACCATATTTCGTCATAATAAAGTCTTTGGCTTCTTCTTGGGCAATAGGAGAAATCCGCGTAGAATCCGTACGCATATAGGTAATTAAACCGACAGTACCTTCTTTTCCTAAATCGATACCTTCATATAATTGCTGCGCCACAGACATCGTTTTGGAAGCACGGAAATTCAGTTTACGCGCCGCTTCTTGTTGCATTGAGCTTGTAATAAAAGGAGGGGAAGGGTTACGTTGACGTTCTTTCTCTTTCACTTCTTTTACTATAAACGCTTCGTTACCCATAGCAGCAAGAATCAAATCGACATCTTCTTGTGAGTGCAGTTCTTTTTTCTCACCATTGTGACTATGATACTTAGCCTCAAATACAGTTTTACCCGCATCAAGAACTGCTGTAATCGACCAGTATTCTTCTGGCTCAAATGCTTTAATTTCATTTTCTCGGTCTTGAATTAACTTAACAGCTACCGATTGCACACGGCCAGCAGACAGTCCTTTCTTCACTTTTTTCCACAGCAAAGGACTGATTTTGTAACCAACTAGTCTATCTAATATTCGACGTGCTTGCTGGGCATTAACGAGATCTTGATTGATGCGTCTAGGTGTTTTGAAGGCATCCTTAACAGCTTCCTTCGTAATCTCATTAAACACAACACGACAAAGTTCATCTGCACCCACGTCGAGATAATGGGCTAAATGCCAAGCAATCGCTTCACCTTCGCGATCCGGATCCGCCGCTAGATATATTTTTTTCACTTTTTTACTTGCGTCTTTGAGTTCTTTAAGGATAGAACCCTTTCCACGAATCGTTATGTATTTAGGCTCAAAGTTACGATCGACTTCTACGCCAATTTGGCTTTTCGGAAGGTCGCGAATATGACCCATCGATGCTTTTACGATGAACTTACTGCCTAGATATTTGCCGATGGTTTTGGCTTTAGCTGGTGACTCAACAATGACTAACGAATCTGCCATGGTTCGTCCTTCCTCCCCTCTTGGTTTCAAGGTAAGTTTATTTGGCGAGAAGCAAAACTTCGTGATTAGCCTATGCTCGAATGTATGTTGAACCCGGAAGCTGTTTAATCGCCTTTTTCAATACCAAAGATAACAGAACTCCATGCAAATGTCCAAACGTAAATTGAGTATCTTCTAATAGAGTGTCAATTGAGACCGGTTCATCTGACAACTTTCCAACTATTTCGACCTCATCTTCAGTCAGAATAAACGTCGTTTTTTGTTTCAAAGCAACTTTTATTTCTTCTACATTTATCATGTGTTTATACTCTTCGACAATTTCCTCAACACAGGTGACTAATTTCGCGCCATCCTTCAAAAGCTTGTGTACACCGCTGCTTTGGCGTGAATTAATTGGACCCGGAACAGCGAAAACATCCCGTGAAGCATCTAGTGCACACTCAACCGTGATCAATGATCCACTATCTTCTGCCGCTTCTACTACCGTAACACCCAAAGATAGTCCAGCAATAATTCGATTCCTCTGCGGGAACATGCCTGGCCTCATCCCAGTACCTATTGGGTATTCAGAAATAATCACGCCTTCCTGCTCAATCTTGCGAAATAAGAGAGCATTCTCACGTGGATAGATCGTATTGATCGCACATCCAAGAACAGCCACCGTCTTCGCTTTTCCTTGCAGTGCTCCAATATGCGCTTTACTGTCAATTCCTCTTGCTAGCCCGCTCACAATCCCGAATCCTGCTCTTGAAAGTGAGGCTGCCCACTCTTCAGCGATTTTCTTCCCATACAGCGTAGGGGTTCGAGTACCCACTATACCTAGTAAGCGCCCCTGTAAAAGCGAAGGGTCTCCTTTCACATATAACACCCATGGCGGCTGAGCAATTTCTTGCAAATTTAACGGATAGTCCTCGTCGAATCTTGTCATGATTCGAATGGATTGACTTCTATATTGATATATCTTTTGTTCAATAAACGCAGGGGTCAATTGTGTCGCAATAGTTTCTGCTATTGTCCTTCGGATTCCACATGAAGAGATCTCACCTGCTGACATCCCAATTAAAACACTAAGTTCAGTGAAACGACTTAAGAGCTGGTGAATCGTTTTCCACCCAATCCCCTCAAGCTCGTGCAAGCCAATTAAACAGTTGCGATTATCCATTAGTATATACACTCCTTCCAAGAATGACAAATCTATGCATCAAGCTGAAAATAAAAAAACCTCCCAAATCCCAATTAAGGGAAATGGAAGGTTGCTTACCTTCGTGAAACGAAGCTTATTTTTTTGTGATAACTTTATCTAACATACCTTTTTCTTCAAGCACGCTAACAAGAGTCGAACCCATTTCGGATGGTGTAGCCGCTACGCGGATACCGCATCTTTCCATCGTTGCAACTTTCTCAGCAGCTGTACCTTTACCACCGGAAATGATGGCACCAGCATGGCCCATACGTTTTCCTGGAGGCGCTGTTTTACCACCGATGAAGCCAACAACAGGTTTCGTCATGTTTGCCGCAACCCACTCTGCTGCTTCTTCTTCAGCCGTTCCGCCGATTTCACCAATCATGATAACTGCGTACGTATCCGGATCTTCGTTGAAACGTTTAAGGATGTCGATGAACTCGGATCCTTTAACTGGATCCCCACCGATACCAACTGCGGAGGATTGTCCAATTCCGCGAGTTGTCAATTGGTGAACAGCCTCGTAAGTCAATGTTCCGGAACGCGAAACAACACCTACGTGACCTGGTGTATGGATGTAGCCTGGCATAATACCGATTTTGCACTCGCCTGGTGTAATAACACCTGGGCAGTTTGGTCCGATAAGAACGGTATTTTTACCTTCTAGGTATCGTTTTACACGTACCATGTCAAGAACAGGAATACCTTCTGTGATACAGATAACCAATTCAAGCTCAGCTTCAATCGCTTCGATGATGGATTCTGCTGCGAAAGCAGGTGGTACATAAATAACAGATGCTGTTGCACCAGTTACTTTTTTCGCCTCAACAACAGTGTTGAATACAGGCAGCTTAACAAGCTCACCATTTTCCAACGTGATATCTACAGTAGTACCGCCTTTACCAGGAGTTACGCCACCCACCATTTGCGTGCCGTAGTCCAGACCGCCTTTGGTATGAAACAAACCCGTAGCGCCGGTAATCCCTTGAGTAATGACTTTTGTATGTTTATTGACCAAAATACTCATGATCGATTGTTCACATCCCTTATATATTTTTCAAACCGCTCAGGCTTGATTATTTTACTAGTGCAACGATTTTTTGTGCGCCATCTGCCATGGAATCAGCAGCAACAATGTTCAAGCCGGATTCGTTAAGAAGCTTTTTACCAAGCTCAACGTTAGTTCCTTCAAGACGAACAACAAGCGGACGGGAAAGTCCTAGCTCTCTTGCGGCAGCGATAACACCCTCAGCGATAACATCACAACGCATGATACCACCGAAAATATTAACGAAAATCCCTTTAACTTGCTCATCGGACAGGATGATTTTGAAAGCTTCAGTAACTTTCTCTTTCGTGGCACCGCCCCCTACGTCTAGGAAGTTGGCAGGGTCTCCGCCGTAGTGCTTGATGATGTCCATAGTGGCCATAGCAAGACCAGCGCCGTTAACCATACAACCGATGTTGCCATCAAGTGCGATGTAGCTAAGGTCATATTTGGAAGCTTCGATTTCTTTCGCATCTTCTTCTTCAAGGTCGCGAAGCTCAACGATATCTTTGTGACGGAAAAGAGCGTTAGAATCAAAGTTTAATTTCGCATCAAGAGCCATAACGTCGCCAGATCCAGTTACAACCAATGGGTTGATTTCTGCAATGGAAGCGTCTTTTTCAACGAATGCTTTGTAAAGTGCAAGCATGAACTTAACTGCTTTGTTTACAAGCTCATTCGGGATATTGATTGCATAAGCAAGTCTACGTGCTTGGAAGGATTGAAGACCAATTGCTGGGTCAACAACTTCTTTGAAAATTTTCTCAGGAGAGTGCTCAGCTACTTCTTCAATCTCCGTACCGCCCTCTTCGGAAGCCATCAATACAACGCTTCCTGTTGCACGGTCAACAACAACACCTACGTAATATTCTTTCTTAATGTCACAGCCCTCTTCGATCAAAAGGCGTTTAACTTCTTTACCTTCAGGACCTGTTTGGTGAGTGACAAGTACTTTACCTAGAATTTCACTAGCATATGTACGAACTTCCTCGAGGCTTTTAGCTACCTTAACGCCGCCTGCTTTACCGCGACCACCGGCATGAATTTGTGCCTTTACCACGACAACGGATGTTCCAAGTTCTTTCGCTGCCTCAACTGCCTCATCAACAGTAAATGCAACCTTTCCGTTAGGAACGCTGACTCCGTACTGTCTCAGGACTTCTTTGCCTTGATACTCATGGATATTCATTTCCTAAATCCTCCTATCAGTATGGACTTTCTATACGTGCTATACAGGGAAAAGTGTAATTTCCAATTGACGTTGTGCACGAGAAACTATCTTGCTACCGGAATTAGTATCACACTTCTTCGCAAGCCCTAACCATTGTATCACATTATTTTCGACAGTTTCTTTATTTTTTTCATGAATCCCTTCAAATTTTCCTTTCACACTGAAAAACTTTAGCTATCACTACACAATAAAAAAACGTATTCTTCATAATAATGAAAAATACGTCATGCTTCAATTAGACTAATAATACGAAGTTGGTATTGTATTAACACGAGGTTCACGCTCTGCTTGCTTGATAAAACGCATTTCATTGCCTGAAAAGTTACAAATTAGGCATTGAATCGTTGGCTCTGGCTCAGGAATGACGCCAGGATCTTGAAATTCGGTTATATCCCCAGAAAGTGCGTCCTTTAGAAATGACTGCGCATAACTCGTGATTACACTAAATTTAACGCGATTTGAACGACAATTGGGACAAAAATATGGTTTTTCCTGCATTTCATCACCTCATCTTCCAGTATGTGCAAGTCGCACATTTTTAAAACGCGATAAGTGACCGACAATATTTGCGTAATTTTACCAATTGCGATTATAATAAAGAAAATTAATCGGATCAATGAGGAAGCACCTTTTATCCAATTCGAACTCAGTTCTTGCAACTGTGAATTCCATGGAGAAGAAGGTGTTTTTATGTATGGCAAAGTTATGAGTGCTTGTTTACAAGGAATTGAAGGACGCACGATCGAAGTCGAGGTTGATATTTCGAGCGGTTTACCTCAGATCAACCTAGTTGGACTTCCAGATTCAGCGATTCGCGAATCCGTGGAGCGAGTTCGTTCATCGATTAAAAATTGTGGTTTCACCTTCCCGATGGACCGAATTACGGTAAATCTTGCCCCAGCTGACTTGCGCAAGGAAGGCTCGTCTTTCGATCTTGCCATTGCTGTTGGCATTCTCATTACTACTGGCCAGGTGCATTTTGAAGGCTTCGCTTCCACCTTATTTCTAGGTGAACTAGCGCTAGACGGATCACTCCGTCCCGTTCCCGGTGTACTATCCATGGTCCATGCAGCCAAGAATACGGGGATTAAGCGAGTTTGTCTATCAACGGCGAATGCACAAGAAGCTGCTTTAATCGAGGGTGTTGAGGTTTGTATTATTGCGAATTTATCCGATTTCAAAAATTGGAACAAATGTTCTCACATCGAATTTATGTATCAATCTGCTGAACATGAAGTAATTGAGCTTTCTAACCCACTCAATCACCCCCATGGTTATGTAGAAGATTATGCCGACGTTAATGGACAGCATCAAGTAAAGCGCGCTATGATGATCGCTGCCGCAGGCATGCACAATTTGCTCCTCCTTGGTCCACCAGGTACGGGGAAAACGATGCTGATCAAGCGACTGCCTTCTATCCTTCCGCCTTTAACAGACCGAGAAGCACTTGAAGTCACGAAGATTTACAGTGCTTCTGGCAAGCTGACAGACCGGTCCACATTGATGCGTGCAAGATCGTTTCGCGCCCCTCATCACTCCATCTCAGCTGCTGGTCTCGTCGGTGGTGGAACGATCCCCAAACCCGGTGAAGTAAGTCTTTCTCATCGAGGTATTCTCTTCTTAGACGAGCTTCCAGAGTTTACCCGAAATGCCCTCGAGGTTCTCAGACAACCCCTTGAAGATCGATATGTGATGATTGCTAGAGCAAGAGCCGTCTACACATTCCCTTCCCATTTTATATTAGCCGCAGCTATGAACCCTTGCCCTTGTGGCTATTACGGTGCTGAAACAGAAGCAAATGCTTGCATCTGCAGTCCAGCTAAGATCGTTCATTATCGTTCTAAAATCTCTGGCCCACTTCTCGATCGCATCGATCTCCATGTTGAAGTTCCAAAACCCAGTTATGCCCAACTGAAAGACAATGCTTCTAATTTGTCGTCTGGTGAGATGCGTACTAGGGTCATGCAGGCCCATATGCGACAGCAGCAGCGTTATGCCGGAACAGATATTCAACATAATAATGAATTGAGCGGAAGATTAATGCGAGAAATTTGTCAATTAACACCTGAATGCGATCAGCTTCTGCGTACTTCATTTGACGCATTGGGCTTAAGTGCACGCGCACATGATCGGATTTTGCGGCTTGCGCTCACGATTTCGGATCTAGACGGTTGTGATTGCATTCTCCCGGCTCACTTAGCAGAAGCCATCCAATATCGGAATTTGGATAAAAATCAACGCATCGATGAAATTGTGATCTAAGTAATTTGGCATGTAATTCACCAAGAATAATAAAAGCCCATTGACTAGTCATAAACTGACTGACTGTCAAAAGGCTTCTTGAATATGTACGATATTCGGCTCCGTGTTACTTTCCGACATTTTAACTGCGATGACATCGAACTGAATCGATTGCTCGTATTTCTGAAAGCGATGCATATAAAATTGTGCAATTTCACGCACCTTCGCTTGTTTACGGTAGTCCACAGATTCTTTGGCCGTACCGAATCGGTTAGAGGGACGTCTCGTTCGTACCTCAATAAAAATGAGCTTATTCGACTTCTCTGCAATGATATCGATCTCGCCAGAACGACAGCGCCAATTCCGCTCCACAATCTGATACTCCCGCTCTAGCAGATAAGCGAACGCCAGTTCCTCACCTTGTCTTCCCAGCATTTTGCGATCATCTTTATGTAGTCTGCTCATCAGTCTAAGCCTCGCGAAGGTTTCATACGCTGATCGGATCGATAAATAAAACTAAGCACTTCAGCTACTAATTGATACAGCTCTGGCGGTATTTCTTGATCTAAATCAAGTTTGGATAGCACCTCAACTAACGATTTATCCTCTTGAATCGGAATACCGCTTTCCTTCGCTTTTTGCAAAATGGCTTCAGCCATATGCCCTTTCCCTTTGGCAATGAGGGTCGGGGCTTTCTGTGCTTCTGGTGAGTAGCGCAGCGCTACTGCCTTCTTAATCGGGGTATTTTGTGATTCCTCCGACGTTTTTTTGGGGGTGCTCATGCGCGTACGTCAACCCCTTTATAGGTCTTAGGGCGATAAAACTCGCTTAAATCTACACGACCATCCAAAGAACCTATTTTAGTAGCCTCTTCCTTGCCTTCTTGAATTTCAGGAGGCTTAGGATATGGCGAACATTTTAACGAAATAAACTGATAACCAACACGATTCATGGCAATGGCAATCTCATCTTTGGATGAATCCATCAAACTAGCTAACGCTGGATGATCATTGTGAATATTCAACGAAACAATTTTGTTCACGACTTGAACATCCAGTAACGTATTGCCCATTACTTTCATTTGAAGATCAAACAGTAGTCGACAGTTGCTAGCATCTACTTCTCCACGGTTTCCTTTACGGGATTGAATATGAATAGCTGCTGTTTGTTGACCAGCGTTGTCCAGGAAGGGCACAAATAGGGTCATTTGGGTAAACATTGCATTCTTATCATTCGTCAACATAAGCTGCTGTCCTGTAATTTGACTGACTGCTTGTTGTGCCGCTTCTTTAAGTGGCGCAGGTGTATCGTCAGATGTTGTAAGTTGAAGTAAAAGACTTTTGAGCGTTTCGGTGGCTGGTTTCGCGATATCACCTTGTTGATCAGACGCATTGGTGCTAAAGAGTGAAAAGGAGCTATCCGTCGCTTGTTGGCGCGCAGGCACAGGATTTCCGCGTTCATCCAACTTGGCAGCCACATGCGATTCATGTTCAACGCCAACGGCTTTGAGCAGTTTGCTGATCCAGTTTGTCTCAGGATCAGCAGCTGGCTCGTTCGGAGGCGCTGCATCGACTCGCGCCTCTCTTGAGGCAAGAGCCCCCTCCTGCTTCGCAGGGGGCTCTTGCGCAGGCACGGACGCTGGCGAACCCGCTTGCAGCGGCTCGCCTTGCCTCACAGGCTCAGCGCTGCGCACCTGAGCCGCGTGAGCGTCGGCCGCCGGCTTCGCCGTGGCGGCCACTGTCACCGCGCCAGCAGCTGTCGGCGCGGGTGGGGCTTCGCCCACTGATGGCGCGGCGGGCGGGGCTGCAATGGCAGCGGCCGCAGGCTCGCTGCCTCGCGGCGCAGCCGCGGTAGTGCCACCAGCCTGCATAGCAGCTGGTGCACTCGATGCCTGCGGCGGCGCAGCCGCAGGCTCGTCCATGGCGGAGACTGGCGCAGCCGGCTCCGCAGGACGCACAGCTGCGGCGGTAGCACGCAGCTCCTTGAGCAGCGACACAACCTGCTTGGCGGTATCCGCCGCAGGATGTGTCGGGTCTTGCTCGAGCAGCGCGTTCGCCTGCTGCTCTAGTTTCTCTAACACCTGGCCCGCCGGAGGCCCAGTCGTTACTTGCTTTAAAGCGTCCACCGTCGCCGGTGTAAGCGGCAGCCCTTTCTTCGAGGCTAATACAGCCGCCTGCAGCCACTCTTCCTTACCCACCCCCTGCGGTATCTCTCGCATCACAGACTCAAATGCCTTCACATTTTCCTTGGATACGGGAATGCCTTCTTGCTGTATCTCCTGTACCATTTGACGATTGCCAGCCGTATCCTTTACCTCAAAAGTCTTGAGTAGTTCGCCGAGAGAGTCATCCGTGATAAGCACATCCGAAGCAAGAAGCGGCTTCAATATGATTTGACCACCCTTAGATTCCGGCTGAACCTGCAGCATCGTCACATCACCTTGTTTGAGAGGTGTTTCCAACCTCGCTCGTACTTGTGTACCACCTATATTCACAAGTGCTTCCTGATCACTAAGAAGCTGAAGCACTATACCTTTGACAATTTGTCCAACTTTTAATTCGAGCGTCTTCGGGTCAGCTGCCGTTAAATCCCCGACCAAGTTACGAATTAATCCACTAATATTCACACAACTCACCTCAAATCTGATTACACGTAAGTATATTATCGGCGTCTACTGCCTTTTTCGTTATATGAAATCAAATAGCAGTTGTTCAGTCTGCACTTCATTCTCTTGCGCCTCAAGCTGAGCCATAATTTTACGAATAAATAATTTCCTATGTAGCGGCGTCGGCCCATATCTTAGGAGCATCTCTCGATGGTGCTTTGTTGCATAACCTTTATGTACGGCGATTCCGTATTCTGGATAGAGCTCGTCCCATTTCGCACACATGCGATCTCTCGTCACTTTGGCGATGATGGAAGCGGCCGCGATGGATTGACTTAACGCATCCCCATGAATGATGGCTGATTGCGGTAAATCTATGTCCACAATTTCAGCATCTACTAGTAAATAATCCGGCAATTGATCCAGCTGCTCTACCGCTTGTTTCATAGCTAGTCTGGATGCTTGTTTGATATTTATTACTTCTATATCTTCCACATTGACAATGCCAATACCAACTGATACAGCCTCACTCATTATCTGATCAAACAGCAGTTCGCGTTTCTTCTCCGATAGCTTCTTGGAATCATTTACACCTTCAAGCACATGCCCCATCGGAAGAATAACAGCAGCCGCAACAACATCCCCAAATAAACACCCGCGACCAACCTCATCAATTCCTGCTACTGCCATGAAACCTTGTTGCCATATGTCTTTCTCATGTTCTAACACGCGTTATGCCCCTTTCCCATGCCTTCATTATAAAGGAACGGCGCTTCGTCAAGCCAGACCCATTTTTTTCTACGTTATCTCTTCAACAAAAAGAAAAACCCAAGGCCATGGCCCCAGGTTCTTCCTGATTCGTTTGATTAAAAAGGTCTTTCCAATGAAATACGACCCATTTTTCCTGCTCTCAGATCACGAATGATAATGAGGGATGCTTTGTCCAAATCGACTTTCCCCCCGCTTACAATAGCGCCGCGCTTACGCCCAATCGCTTCCATGACCTTCACCATTTCTTGAATGTTATCCATGTCTTCCGGTAGTTCCTGAACACCAAAGCGTTCCTGGATACCAGCTCCATAATGCTGAACCATATATTTTATCGTAAATAAAGCTACTTCATCTAAATGCAGAAGCTCTTCCTTGATAGCCCCAGTTGCAGCCAAACGCATGCCAACCAACTGGTCTTCAAATTTAGGCCACAAAATCCCCGGTGTATCGAGCAGATCCATCTCGGTGCCAACCTTGATCCATTGCTGACCTTTGGTCACACCTGGCTTATCACCAGTCGCAGCAATCTTCTTACCTGCCAACTGATTAATAAGCGTGGACTTACCGACATTTGGAATCCCAACAATGAGCGCTCTAATTGCACGAGGATTAATTCCTTTACGCAGCATCGTCTCAATTTTATGAGCCCAAAGCTGTTTAACGCGAGGTAAAATCTCTTTGACATGCGTTCCGTTCGCAGCGTCAATTGGCAAGGCAGGTAAGCCTTGATCTCCAAAATATTTCACCCATTCTGCCGTCACTTGCGGATCAGCCAGATCGTTTTTGTTGAGCAATACGAGACGCGGCTTGCCTTTTAATATCTCATCAACCATCGGGTTCCGGCTGGAAAGCGGGATTCGGGCATCCAAGAGCTCAATCACGACGTCAATCAGTTTAAGCTTTTCCTCGATCTGTCTGCGAGCCTTGGTCATGTGACCGGGAAACCATTGAATGGTCATTTCTCTTCACCTCAAAAATGTATGAAACTAATTTTCTTCACCGGCCAGAATATCACTTCTGCACGGCCTACGATTTTATTGTACGGCACAAAGCCAACACTTTTCGTACGACTATCTTTGGAATTCGGACGATTGTCACCCATGGCAAAAATCTCGCCTTCCGGCACTTTCGTTTCCGGGAAATCCAGTAATGTATTGTAAGGATGTCCGTCTTTAACAGCTTGATCAATGGCAGCTTGGATAAAAGGCTGCGCCAGTTCTTCACCGTTAATGTACACCTTGTCCCCAACTACCTTCACGGTTTCTCCAGGCAGGGCGATAACACGCTTAATATAATCTTTGCCTTCAGGTGCGTGGAAAACGATGACTTCGCCTCGCTTCGGATCACGAATATCGTACACAATTTTATTGACAATCAATCGCTCTCCCGTAAAGAAATTCGGATGCATCGAATCTCCATCAACAATAAATGGGGAGAAGAGGAACCAACGAATAATAATAACAAGTACACCTGCAATTACTAGCGCTTTAATCCATTCCCACGTTTCACTTTTTGTTTGCACGGTCTTTGCTGGAGTAGCACTGATCGGCTGATTGGGTTGCATTTGATCGTTATGTTCCATCACTGACGGCCTCTCTTCCAGTTTTGGTATGATCTCTATTATATCCTATTATGTACAGAAAAAATGAAAAGGAGACTTGACTGAACAAGCCCCCCATTTTACTATCGAATTTCTTTAATTCTTGCTGCTTTACCGCGAAGACCACGCAGATAATAAAGTTTCGCACGACGAACTTTACCACGGCGAGCCACTTCAATCTTGTCAATCTTCGGAGAATGGAATGGGAAAGTTCTTTCCACACCCACACCGTAAGAAATTTTACGAACTGTAAACGTTTCGCTGATTCCACCGCCGTGGCGTTTAATAACAACACCTTCGAACAGCTGAATACGCTCACGTGTACCCTCGATAACTTTTACGTGTACTTTAAGTGTGTCTCCTGGACGGAAATTAGGAATATCCGTACGGAGTTGCTCTTTCGTAATCTCTTGAATAAGATTCATAGTTGACTCCCTCCTTCCACACAGGTGTTCATTCCGCTAATTGTTAGTACATCTAAGTTGTTATGCGTAGAGGACCACCAGACTCGAACTGTTGAAAAAATCACAACAGAATATATAATATCATAGTCCCAAGATTAATTCAATAGAGAAGATTTTGCAGACTTAACTATTTTGTTCTTATTTTTCCTTTTTCCATTCAGCCACCCATAGCTTTTCCTCTTTGGACAATATTCTGCCCTCAAGCAAATCTGGCCGACGTTCTAAGGTCCGGATGAGCGACTCTTTGTTCCGCCATTTTTTCACATTGGCATGGTGACCAGATAAAAGCATCTCAGGAACTTCCCAATCTCTGAACTTGGCGGGGCGTGTGTAATGCGGATACTCAAGTAGTCCTGTCGAGAAAGAATCCGTCACAGCGGACATCTCATTCCCAAGCACACCAGGTAGAAGCCTCACTACGCTGTCTATAACGACCATAGCAGGTATTTCACCGCCGGTCAGTACATAATCACCAACAGACAACTCGTCCGTCACCAGGTACTGCCTAATCCGTTCATCATAACCCTCATAGTGTCCACAAATAAACACCAGATGCTCTTCGCCGGCCAGCTCTTCCGCTTTCTTTTGAGTGAAGGTCTCTCCCTGTGGACATAACAGGATGACCCGCGGCTTTACTGCTTCGCCTTCAGCTGTTTGATGCGTTGGCAAATCTTCGACGGCACCAAAAATCGGCTCTGGCTTGAGCACCATGCCCCCGCCGCCGCCATAAGGGTAATCGTCAACTGTATTATGCTTGTTCGTGGAATAGTCCCGGAAATTAACCGTACTGAGCGAAACGATTCCTTTATCACGTGCTTTCCCTAAAATACTAGAAGAGAACACGCCCTCAAACATTTCTGGGAATAAGGTTAAGACATCAACTCTCATTCCAATAATCCTTCCATCAGATGAATCCGAATTGTTTTGTTCGGAATATCCACTTTTAGAATGACATCATCTATCACGGGAAGTAATAGCTGCTTGCCTTTAGGTAAAGAAACCACCCAGACATCATTGGCTCCTGGTGTTAGTATTTCAGAGATCAGTCCCAGCTCTTGTTCATCTTCTGTAACGACTTTACAGCCGATGATTTCTTGATAATAATACTCTCCCTCTTCGAGCGGCTGTTGATTTTTAGCTTCAATTTTGAGCAGGGAGCCTTTAAATTTCTCAACATCATTAATATTCGAGAATTGACTGAACAAGACAATAAATACGTTTTTATGTAAGCGGGACGTTTTCACTGTCACCGGCGTTTGCTTATTTTGAGAGTCTACAATAATCAATGAATTTCCCACATCGAACCGTTCTGGAAAATCTGTTTCAGGCACGATTTTTAACTCTCCACGAATCCCGTGGCTATTTACGACTTTCCCAACCGTCACTAATTTCTCTGTCATATGCGCTTGCCCAACCTCCACATTAAATTACCTTCTTTTCATATGCGAAAAAAGGCTAGGAATTGAATCCTAACCTCATTTCTTATGAAACGATTTCAACGGCTACCCGTTTCGTTTCTTTCACAGCTGCCGACGTGACAACCGTACGGAGCGATTTCGCAATCTTGCCTTGCTTGCCAATCACTTTACCGACATCGTCGGGATGAACAGAAAGCCTGTACTCGATCTTGTCCTCTTTCTCCACCACAGCGACACGTACCTCTTCCGGATGATCGACAAGAGCCTTAGCAATAACGGTGATAAGATCCTTCATGAACCCACCCTCCGAAAGATAACAGATTACTTCTGTAATTTCAGCTCGTGAAACTTAGTCATCAAACCTGCTTTTGAGAACAGGCTGCGAACTGTATCGGACGGTTGAGCGCCAGTTTGAAGCCATTTAAGCGCTTTTTCCTCATCAAGAACCACAGCTGCTGGTTCAGCAATTGGATTATAAGTACCGATTTCTTCGATAAAACGACCATCACGCGGGGAACGGGAATCCGAAACCACGACACGGTAGAAAGGAGCTTTATGAGCGCCTACACGTTTAAGACGAATACGTACTGCCATTGAAAAATCACCTCCTACTTAGAATAAACACCATTATTTAAAAGGGGAATTTGAATCCCTTGCCTAACTTCTTCATGCCTTTGGCACCTTTCGGTCCCATCATACCCGAGAATTGCTTCATCATCTTGCGCATATCATCAAATTGCTTGATGAAACGATTGACTTCCTGCACCGTATTCCCGCTCCCTGCTGCAATCCGCTTACGACGATTTGCATTTAGCAGCTCAGGCTTACGCTTCTCTTCGGTTGTCATGGATTTCACAATAGCTTCAACGCGAGCCATTTGCTTCTCATCCACCTTCATGTCTTTCATACCTTTAATCTTGTTCGCACCAGGCAGCATATCAAGAATTTGGTCAAGCGGCCCCATCTTCTTCACTTGCTCCATTTGCTCAATGAAATCCTCGAAGGTAAATTCGGCGTTGCGCATCTTGCGCTCCATCTCTTTCGCCTTATCCATATCGATACCAGCTTGCGCCTTCTCGATTAAGGAGAGCATATCGCCCATGCCGAGAATTCTTGATGCCATTCGGTCAGGGTAAAATGGCTCTAAAGCATCCATTTTCTCGCCGCTGGCTACGAATTTAATCGGACAACCTGTTACCGCCTTGACGGATAACGCAGCACCACCGCGTGTATCTCCATCTAGTTTGGTTAACACAACACCGGATAATTCAAGCTGTTGATGGAAGCTTTCTGCAACATTGACTGCATCTTGCCCTGTCATCGCATCGACAACTAGCAAAATCTCATCTGGACTCGTAGCTTCACGAACATTCTTGAGCTCGTCCATGAGGTTCTCATCAATATGCAAGCGACCTGCGGTATCGATAATCACGTAGTCATTGCCGTTATCCTTCGCGTGTTGAAGACCCGCTTTGGCAATCTCGACAGGGTTTACTTTATCCCCTAGTGAGAACACCGGCACTTTCAGTTGTTCACCCAGCACTTCCAACTGCTTAATCGCCGCGGGACGATAAATATCACACGCAACAAGAAGCGGTCGGTGGTTCTGTTTCATCAACATTTTAGCTAATTTACCAGAGGTCGTTGTTTTACCAGCCCCTTGTAAACCCGCCATCATAATAACCGTTGGCGGTCGATTCGAACGAGCTAGCTTACTTTGTGTACCACCCATTAGGGCTGTAAGCTCTTTGTTCACGATATCGATAACAACCATGCCCGGTGTGAAAGATTTCAGAACTTCTTGTCCGATCGCTTGCTCTTTCACTTTCGCAATAAAGTCTTTCACAACTTTAAAGTTAACGTCCGCTTCAAGCAGTGCCAATCGTACCTCGCGAAGCGCTTCGCCTACATCCTCTTCCGTCAGCTTACCTTTGCTTCTCAGCTTGCCGAACACATTCTGCAATCGGTTTGCTAATCCTTCAAATGCCATGCGCTTCACCTCCTGCTTCTAACTAAGGTTTCAATCCATGCCTACTATTGTATCAAAAAGCTCTGTCACTTTCCTCTTTAGCGCCGGATCACAATCACTCAATCCAACAACTAAGTCTTGACGCAGCTTCATGCGTTGTTCGTGCTTATGTAACAGCTTTAACTTACTCTCATATTCGTGAAGTGTCAATTCCGCACGTTTGATATGCTCATAGACCGCTTGGCGGCTGATCGTGAAGTTCTCAGCAATCTCCCCGAGGGAGTAATCATCATGGAAGTACAGTTCAAGAAATGTTCGCTGCTTATCGGTCAACAATGGTTCATAGAAATCAAACAGCAGGTTAATGCGATTCGTTTTCTCCAACATAGGATCGACAGTCATAATCTACCTCCGTAAAGGTTGCACACTTGACAGCAGCACAACAGAACCTATCATACTGAATTCCAAGATGATTGTCAAGCATTATACCTTGTCAGTATTTTCACCAATCCATTTACCAAATAGCGCATGCACAAATTGCTCAGAATCGAACGCTTGGAGATCATCCATTTTCTCACCGAGCCCTACAAACTTAACCGGCAGTGAGAGTTCCTGACGGATCGCCACGACGATCCCGCCCTTTGCTGTTCCATCTAATTTGGACAATACCAAGCCCGTCAAACCTGTTTTATCACCGAATAGCTTAGCTTGACTAAGAGCATTTTGACCAGTCGTAGCATCCAGAACAAGGATAACTTCGTGGGGAGCATCCGGTACTTCACGTTGGATTACACGATAAATCTTGTTAAGCTCCTCCATCAAATTCACTTTGTTCTGCAGACGCCCCGCCGTATCACATAAAAGAATATCAACACCACGCGTTTTGGCCGCCTGTACAGCATCGTACATAACCGCGGCAGGATCTGCGCCAGATTGTTGCTTAATCACATCAACGCCTACACGCTCGCCCCAAGTCTCAAGCTGCTCAATGGCGCCGGCACGGAACGTATCTCCAGCAGCCATCAACACCTTCTTCCCTTGCGATTTGAACATGTGAGCCATTTTGCCGATCGTGGTCGTTTTACCTACGCCGTTAACACCAACGAATAAGATGACTGTTAAGCCATTGGGATTGATGTTCAGTCCCGCATCTGCATCACCTTTTAGCAGCTCAATCAGTTTTTCCGAAAGGATCGGTTGAAGCTCGGCTGGATCTTCAATTTTACGTTTTTTAACCTCTGCACGAAGCTCATCAATCAATTTCAGAACTGTATTCACACCAACGTCAGCGCCAATTAGGATTTCTTCCAGTTCTTCGTAAAAATCTTCATCTATCTTCTTGCGACGGCTAAATAAATCATCAACACGGTTCACGAACGCATCACGCGTTTTCGTTAGGCCTTCTTTAAATTTATTCGTTACCGCCTCGGCTTTGCCTGAGATACTTTCTTTCAATCGTTTAAAAAAACTCATAGTTCCTCCTGTTATTTATCCTATAATTTCACCCTAAGAAGCTGTCATCGTCGCTTCCTCATCCTCTAAACGGACAGAAACAAGCTTAGAAACCCCGCCTTCTTGCATGGTGACGCCATACAACACATCCGCTTCTTCCATCGTACCTTTCCGATGTGTCACAACGATAAATTGCGTCATCTCCGAGAACTCCCGTAAATATTCGGCAAAACGAGATACGTTCGCCTCATCTAACGCCGCTTCTACTTCATCCAGTACGCAGAATGGCACTGGTTTTACACGAATAATTGAGAACAAGAGCGCAATCGCAGTCAATGCACGTTCGCCACCGGATAGCAATTGCAGGTTTTGCAGCTTTTTGCCTGGCGGCTGAGCCACAATCTCAATGCCTGTGTCAAGCATGTTCTCAGGCTCCGACAGAATTAAATCTGCGCGACCGCCACCGAACAGCTTTGCAAATACGACTCCAAAATGGGAGCGAATCGCATCGAACGTCGTTTTAAAGCGTTTGGACATCTCCTGATCCATCTCCCGAATGACCTGATACAAGGTCGTTTTCGCTTCGATCAGATCATCCTTCTGCGAACTCAAGAAGTCGAAGCGTTCAGATACTCGCGCGTACTCCTCAATCGCACCAAGGTTCACATCACCTAGAGATGCTATTTCTCGTTTCAACTCACGCACTTTAGTCTGTGTACCCTGAATATCCTCTGGTACGGGGTAACGCATTTTTGCCAGCTCATAGCTAAGCTCATATTCCTCAGCAAGCTTTTTGAGCAGATTCTCAAGCTCCACATCAAGACGGGTCACACGGACCTCGGTTTGATGGAGATTTTCTTCTACTTGCTTCAGCTGGATACGCTGTGTACGTGTCTCATTCTCGCCGTGTTCGAGCTTTTGTAACCAGTCCATACGCTCGGCACGCTTGAACTCAATACTTTCGGAGCACTGCTGCTTCTTCAGCTTCAAATCATTTAATAGCTCAATTTGCAGTACTGTTTCTTGTTCAAGTGTGGCCATATCACTCTCTAACTGAGTTAACAGACCGCGATTGACCTCTATCTCACGGTCCACATCACCTAGATCTTGTTGCAAACGTCTTTGTTGGTCTTGAAGGGATTGCTTCTCTTGTGAAGTTGAGGCCACTTTCACCTTCAAATCCGTCAGTTGGCTTTGCAGCTCTTCTTTTTGGGATTCACTTGCCTTACGTGAGCTCTCGGCATCACGAATCGCTTGTTGAAGAGAAGCTTCTTCTTCTTGAAGCTGCGCGAGAGTTGCTTCGCTTTCTACCTTCTTGCGGCCAAAGTCAGTTCGTTCTCCCATTAGCGCGCCTCTGTCTTGGCTATCCAACGTCAGCTGTTCTTCGACTGTACGGCTTTCCGATTCCAGCGGATTTAATTCCGCGCGAATTTGCTGCTCCGTAATCCGTTGTTGCTCACCTAATAGCCGCAGCTGTTCAACCTTTAACATTTCATCGGTAATCTCACGCTTCAATGAGCTGGATTGACTTCGCAAACCGCTGAGCTGCCCGTCAGAAGTGGCAATTTCAGCATCGAGTTCTTCAATTTGACGTTGACGGCCTAATAAATTCGTGGACTTCTTCTGTAAGCTTCCGCCCGTCATGGAACCACCAGGGTTAACAACGTCTCCCTCAAGCGTCACGACACGGTAGCGATATTGTGCTTTGGCCGCGATATGATTGGCATCTTCCAGACTCTCAGCAATGACGACATTCCCTAATAAACTGGAGAATATATTCGTATATGTCGAATCGAAAGAAACGAGATCAACAGCGATCCCTACAAAGCCTTTAGAGGCCTTCAACGTCTGACTCTCATGTTCAGATATCGAGCGTCCGCGAATGACATTCATGGGCAGGAACGTAGCTCGTCCCATTTGACGACGCTTCAGGAAAGCAATCGCTTCTCGGCCATCAGCTTCCGTCTCGACGACGATATTTTGCAAGGCTCCGCCTAAGGCTGTTTCTATGGCTACTTCCACATTGGCGGGAACTTTGACAAGCTCAGCAACCGCTCCGCGAATACCACGCAGATCTTTGCGTGTTTTCGCTTTAAGCACTTCCTTAACACCTTGTTGGAAGCCATCGTAATCATTGGCCATTTCTTTCATGGTGTCGCGGCGGGAAATTAACGAATCGAGCTTTTGCTCCCATTTCCGCACCATCGTCTGCGCTTCATCCAGCAACCCTTGCTTACTCTTTAACGCTTGGGTTAATTGAACATATTCTTGCCTTGCACGCTCAATGTCTCCAACCGTTTCTTGCAATTTGGTTGAAAGCTCCTGCTTACGGCGCGTAATACTTTCCCGTTGATCCGCCCATTTCTGACGTTCCTCATCAAGTCTTTCCAATCGACGTCCAATGCTTTCGATTTGCTGCTCGGCGTAGCGAATTTCATTGCGAGACTGTGCCATACGGTTGAGTGTTTCCAACAACTCACCCTTCAACTGATCTTCAGGCGAAGAACTGATTCCTCCGCTTACTCCTTGCAAGCGCTGCTCTTCCGCAGTCAGCTTCGCTTGGAATTCGAACAACTGCGCACCGATTTGGATGATTTTATCACGCTGTTCGCTCAAATCTGCTTCTTTATCCACCTTACGCTGCTCTTGCATAGCAATTGCGGTGCTAAGTTGCTGATGATTTGTCACATAGTTCTTCTTCCGTTCTTTGAGAACCTCACCGTGACCCTCACACTTCTCGAACTCTTCACTCAGACCCAACAGACTCTCTTGCAGCGTTTCTAGTTCCTCTTCCAGCCTGCGCGTTTCTAGGCGATGCTTTTCCAAATGCGCATCATGTTTGCTTACAATTGTAGACAATTCTGTTTGCTCTTTCGTTAACTTCTCCAGCAACTGCGTAGCGTCATTCCATGCTACATAGATCTGATCAATCTGATGAACATACATCGAGATCTCACTGCTCTTGAGCGTTTCTTTCAATTCTTTAAAACGAATCGCTTTCTCCGCCTGATCACGAAGTGGCTCAACTTGATCTTCGAGCTCCGAGACTAAATCATGAATCCGCAGCAAATTCTGCTCGGTATCGTTTAATTTCTTCTCCGCTTCGCGTTTTCGTGATTTATATTTAACAATCCCCGAAGCTTCTTCAAAGATGCCTCGACGATCTTCCGATTTCGTACTCAAGATTTCTTCAATTCGCCCTTGTCCAATAATGGAATACGCTTCTTTTCCGATACCGGTGTCCATGAACAACTCCGTGATATCCTTCAAGCGACAAGGTTGTTTATTAATCAAATATTCACTATCGCCATTACGATGTACTCTACGTGTTACTGTGACTTCATTGAAGTCTAACGGCAGCGATTGCGACGTATTATCTAAAGTTAATGAAACTTCCCCATAATTCACTGCACGACGTGCATCACTGCCCGCAAAAATGACATCTTCCATTTTACCGCCACGCAATGATTTCGCGCTCTGCTCCCCTAACACCCAACGGATCCCGTCCGAGATATTGCTCTTCCCACTCCCGTTAGGACCTACAACCGCGGTTATACCTCGTACAAATTCGAGTTCCGTCCGATCCGCGAATGATTTAAATCCGGATAATTCGATCCGTTTCAAAAACATGGTCTCACCTCAAAAAGTATTGTAACATATCGCCTATCAAAATATGAGAAAAAAACAAAAAAGGCAGCAGCTGCCGCCTCTTCTGGTTATTCCACTATCGTAGTACGGTTACGTTTAATTTGGACAGTGCACCAGCAGCAGCCTGCTGTTCCGCCTCTTTCTTAGAACGACCAGCACCGGTTCCCAGAAGCTCGCCATCCATGTGCACTTCTGCAACGAACTCTCGCTCATGCGCAGGCCCACGTTCATTCACAATCCGGTATTCCAAGGAACCCATATTATGATGTTGGGTATGCTCTTGCAATTGCGTCTTGTAATCAATCACAAGCAGCTTGCCCTCACTAGAGATTTTGGCAAATACATGCTTCTGTAGAAACACTTTTACCGTGTCTAATCCTTGGTCTAAATATAAAGCGCCAACAAAGGATTCGAACACATCTGCCAATAACGCCGGCCGAGAGCGTCCTCCCGTCAACTCTTCTCCTTTGCCCAGTAAGACAAAAGATCCAAAATCCAAATCTTCGGCAAATGTCACGAGCGACGGCTCGCATACAATGGATGCCCTCAGCTTCGTTAATTCACCTTCTGAACGCCCAGGATAAGATTCATATAAAAATTCCGAAACTGTTAATTCTAGTACGGCATCTCCAAGAAACTCAAGCCGTTCATTATCTTTATGCCCAGCAATACGATGTTCATTCACATAGGAAGAGTGAGTGAAAGCTTGCTTCAACAGCTCCATTTTGCGAAAAGAAACGCCTAACTGCTTCTGTAAATCCTTAATTTCACGGTTCACTTCGTACCTCACCACCCGGAGAGAATGATATTCCGTTATCTTTCGTCGCAGGCATGGTAATTATGCTTGAAATTTCTTCATGATGATTGTTGCATTGTGGCCGCCGAAGCCGAAAGAGTTCGACATCGCAATTTCTACGTTCGCTTCACGCGCTTTGTTTGGCACATAATCCAAATCACACTCTGGATCTTGATTATCCAAGTTGATTGTAGGAGCAATTAGACTATTAGCGATTGTTAATCCACAAATGACAGCTTCCACACCGCCAGCAGCGCCAAGTAAATGCCCTGTCATGGATTTCGTCGAGCTAACTGCAACCTTGTACGCATGTTCGCCCAATGCTTTCTTAATAGCAATTGTTTCTGATTTATCACCAACTGGCGTCGAAGTACCATGAGCGTTGATGTAGGTAATCGCCTCAGGCTCAATTTTCGCATCCTTAATCGCTTTCACCATACAACGCGCAGCGCCATCTGGGTCTGGATCTGTCATATGATAAGCGTCTCCGCTCATGCCGTAGCCGATAACTTCTGCATAGATGCGTGCGCCACGCTTCTGAGCATGCTCAAGTGACTCCAGAATGAGTACACCAGCGCCTTCACCCATCACAAAGCCATCACGACCTGTATCAAAAGGACGACTAGCCAAATGCGGCTCTTCATTGCGTGTTGACATCGCACGCAGTGCGCAGAAGCCTGCGACACCAATCGGCGTAATTGTCGCTTCAGC
The DNA here is from genome assembly GCF_001428105.1 of Paenibacillus sp. Soil766. Taxonomy (GTDB): domain Bacteria; phylum Bacillota; class Bacilli; order Paenibacillales; family NBRC-103111; genus Paenibacillus_E. Next base: position 252,074 of record NZ_LMSJ01000059.1, read on the forward strand.
ACCACCGCAGATCATCACATCTGCGTCGCCACGTTGAATCATTTTGAAAGAGTCACCAATGGAGTGTGTGCCAGTTGCACAAGCTGTTACAGCTGTGGAGTTCGGCCCTTTCGCCCCCGTGACCATCGATACATGACCAGATGCCATGTTCGCAATCATCATTGGGATAAAGAAAGGAGAAACACGTTTAGGACCCTTCTCTAACAAAATGCGATGCTGTTCTTCCCATGTATTCAAACCGCCAATGCCTGATCCAACTGAAACGCCTACGCGCTCTGGATCCGTATCTTCATTCACATTCAAATTCGCGTCTTTGAGTGCGTTTAAAGCACCTGCAACTGCGAATTGAACGAAACGGTCCATCCGGCGAGATTCTTTGCGATCCACATAGTTCTCAATATTGAAATCTTTAATTTCAGCTGCTATCCGTGTTGGGTATTCGCTTACATCAAAGTTCTCGATCATACCTACTCCGGATTTACCTGAAGAGAGGTTTCCCCAGAATGTTTCTAAATCTTGACCAAGGGCAGTAACTACGCCCATACCTGTAATTACAACTCTGTTCATTTGTACCACCTTCTATGTAGTCATTCATATTTTTTATTGTCAGGAATGGAGAGAAGTCCCGTCTTTATTAGAAACGGGACTCTGTAGACTATTACGTATGAGATTTTATGTAATTCGTAACTTCTCCTACTGTCGTAATCTTCTCAGCATCTTCATCTGAAATTTCTAAATCGAACTCATCTTCTAATTCCATTACTAATTCAACTACATCGAGAGAATCAGCACCTAGGTCTTCTTTGAAAGATGCTTCGAGGGTGACTTCAGCTTCATCAACCCCTAGACGATCGACTACAATTCGTTTAACACGATCCAATACGTCGGACATCCGGTTCACCTCCTCATTTGGTATTATACGAGAATCTTTGACAGATTGCCAGTAGACAATTTGAGATTCTCATTTCACAGAAACTTACATGTACATTCCGCCGTCAACATGGAGCGTTTGCCCTGTCATGTAAGAGGCATCGTCAGAAGCCAAGAAGCGAACTACCTTGGCAATTTCCTCTGGCTGCCCTAGGCGTTCCAGCGGGATTTGCTTCAGCATGTGGTCACGCATCTCAGCAGACAATTTGTCTGTCATATCGGTTTCAATAAAGCCTGGCGCTACGGCGTTTACAGTAATGCCACGCGAGGATAGCTCTCTCGCAGTCGCCTTCGTTAAACCGATTACACCTGCTTTTGCTGCTACATAGTTAGCTTGCCCCGGATTACCGAGCACGCCAACTACAGAAGATATATTGATAATTCGACCGAAGCGCTGCTTCATCATCGGACGCGTAACCGCTTTGACACAGTTGAACACGCCTTTGAGGTTCGTAGCGATGACTTGATCGAATTCTTCTTCTTTCATTCGCATGATTAAATTGTCTCTTGTTATGCCCGCATTATTCACGAGAATATCAATTTTACCAAAAACTTCTAGCGTTTGCTTCACAAGATCATCCGATTCTTGATAGCTGCTTACGTCTGCACGCAATTTAATCGCTTTGCGTCCCATTGCTTCAATTGCAGCAACAACCTCACCCGCAGCGGCTTCACTACCAGCGTAGTTAACCACAACATCGGCCCCATGCTCGGCCAAATGCAATGCAATTGCCCGACCAATGCCACGTGAAGCTCCTGTGACTAGCGCCACTTTACCCGTTAACATGATTGAGCACCTCCTGCTTGTACTTGTCCAGCGCTTCCAGGCTGCCTATCGACACAGTTTTCACCGTTTTGTCGACTTTCTTGATTAAGCCAGCGAGCACTGTTCCCGAGCCTAGCTCGATGAACGTATCCACGCCTTGGCTGATCAGGTACGTGATCGTGTCTTCCCATAAGACAGGGGAATATACCTGCTCCACCAGCAAGCCGCGAATATCGCTAGGCTGGGTCACAGGAAGAGCCGTTACGTTGGCGACAACGGGGACGGCTGCATCCTTCATCTCGATGGACGCGAGCACCTCTGCGAGGCGCTCCGAGGCTGGCTTCATGAGGGACGAGTGAAACGGCCCGCTCACTTCAAGTGGGATGGCACGCTTCGCGCCAGCTTCCTTGCAGCGTTCAACTACCGCTGCAACGCCTTCCTTACTGCCCGAGACGACAATCTGTCCCGGGCAGTTCACATTAGCGAGCTCCACGACGGAGCCGCCGCTGGTGATTGCCGTGCAAAGCTCCGTCAACGCTCCGCGCTCGGCTCCCAGCACGGCTGCCATGGCACCCAGGCCGCCAGGGACGGCCTGCTCCATGAACTCGCCGCGGGCCCGCACGGTGCGGACCGCGTCTTCGAACGCGAGCACGCCGGCTGCGACGAGCGCACTGTACTCGCCCAGACTATGTCCTGCGACATAGTCTGGCGTAATGCCAGCAGCCTTGAATGCTTCCAGACAAGCGATGCTTGTCGTGAGCAGCGCGGGCTGCGTGTGGTACGTGATCTTCAATTGGTCCTCTGGACCTTGGAAGATCAGATCGGACAAAGAAAAGCCCAGCGCTTCATTGGCGCGGTCGAAATAGTCCTTGGCAGTTGGCAACGCGTTGTATAGGTCTTGTCCCATACCAACGGATTGAGAGCCTTGGCCCGGAAATACAAATGCTATTTTACCCATACGAGAAAAGGATCCCCTTCCACGATATATTCAGTCATTTTTACTCATAAATAAGTTCGTTCAGTTCATTACCAAACTAATGCTGTCGCACCCCATGTGAGTCCGCCGCCAAATCCAACCAAGATAAGTCGATCACCTTCGTTTAATCTACCTTGTTCAGATGCTTCTGCTAACGCAACCGGAATGGAGGCTGCCGACATGTTACCATACTTGTCCAAGTTAATCATACATTTGTCTTCCGACAATTCCAAGCGATTCAATGAGGATTGAATAATCCGCATATTGGCTTGGTGAGGTACTAGCAGATCAATATCGGTCTTCTCCCAGCCTGCTTTACGAAGAGCTTCATCCGCAGCATTACCCATAATGCGAACAGCAAACTTGAAAACTTCTGCGCCCGCCATGTAGATGTAATGCAAACGTTGGTCAAGCGAGTTCTGTGAAGCAGGGTTACGGGAACCGCCGCCCTCAATTTTCAGAAGAGGACCTCCGGTACCATCTGCGCCTAATTCGAAGGATTTGAAGCCTCTTTCTTCCGGCACTTCACCAATGACAACTGCGCCTGCTCCATCTCCAAATAAAATGCAGGTATTGCGGTCTGTGTAATCGGTAATTTTGGACAAGCAATCCGCGCCAATAACAAGCGCATATTTATATGTACCTGTAGCAATGAAATTAGCAGCATTTGCAAGTCCATATACGAAACCTGAACAAGCTGCTGATAAATCGAACGCCGCTGCTTTCTTTGCTCCCAGTTTCTCTTGAAGAATACATGCTGTCGATGGGAATGACATATCCGGTGTAATCGTTGCTACGATGATCAAATCAAGTTGATCTGCTGTAATCCCTGCATTAGACAACGCTACATTGGAAGCTTCATAGCAGAGATCCGACGTAGCTTGTCCTTCTGCTGCGATTCTTCTTTCACGGATACCTGTTCGGGATACGATCCACTCATCATTCGTTTCCACCATGGTCTCTAGCTCTTGATTTGTTAAAATGCGTTCTGGTACATATTTACCCGTTCCGAGTACCCCAACTGGTATTAAGTTCATGTTGTTATATCTCGCTTCCCGCGGCTAATTTCGGCAGATATGGTGCCAACCAAATCATTTTGTAATGCGATTCTTGCTTGACGCACAGCATTCTTAATGGCATTTGCATCGGATGAACCATGACTTTTGAGGACTAGTCCATCAATACCAAGAAAAGGTGCAGCTCCATGTTCATTATAATCCAGCTTTTTCCGGAATTGTGTAAGACCCGGCTTTAGAACAGCTGCCGCTAGCTTCGTGAATATTGTTTTCGTGAACTCTTGTTTCAAGGCTGAAAAAATGGCGGACGCAGCGCCCTCAATTGATTTCAACATAATATTTCCAGCAAAGCCATCACAGACGATTACATCGCATTTTGCGCGAAGCACCTGAGAAGACTCTACATTACCAACAAAATGAATCGGCGCTTGTTCCATTAAAGGATATGCTGTTTTGGTTAATTCATTCCCTTTGGCCGATTCTGTCCCTACATTCAATAAACCTACGCGAGGCTTGGCTACACCGTGTACTTGGGAACGATAAATGCTGCCCATAATCGCATATTGGATCAATTGCTCTGGGGTTGCATCCATATTCGCTCCCAAATCCAAGGCAAGCACACCATGACCGTCCATCGTCGGGATCATAGGGGCTAAAGCTGGACGTTCAATACCAGGAATTCTTCCTACAATAAGCAATCCGGTTGTCATTAGTGCTCCCGTATTGCCAGCAGAAATCATAGCTTCTGCTTCTTTGTCCCGAACTAGTCTTCCTGCCACAACCATGGAAGCATCTTTCTTCCGACGAACCGCTTTAACGGGCTCATCCTCGGCTTCAATGACTTCTTCCGCATGATGAATCGTTAGGTTATCCGGCCTCTCTGTGAGATGAGCTTCTATCGCCGCGCTGTTACCGACTAGAATGATATGTACATCCTTCCACTCTTTCGCCGCTGCGAGAGCACCCTCAACTACGATCTTAGGCGCATGATCTCCGCCCATTGCATCAATCGCGATCCGCATGGAGCTTGTCCTCCCTATCTAGATGTTGCTCTTTCTTCGAATGAAAGATGACAAAGTTGCCTCGAAACACCGTCTCTTCGCCCACATAAGTGAACACCTCCACACGTGCTTTTCCTTTGGAAACAGATCGCACATAGGCTTTGGCGACACACTTCTCTCCCAGCTTTACTGAGCGTACAAATCGAATATCAGCTGAGGCTGTTAAAGCAATTGGATCGTCAATGACAGCTACAGCCAACGAGTTGGCTTGTGAGAAAATATGATGTCCTCTGGCAATTTTGGTTCTGGAAAAAATATGGTCTTCTTTAATTTCAAAAATTGAAATACCGCTCTGATCCAATTGTAAGTCAATAACTTCTCCAATAACTTCATCAATTGGAAGTGAACGTACAGGATCATACGTTTTGACGGCCATGTGCTTCATACGTTCCCGCAATTCAGGAATACCGAGCTCTAATCGATCCAAGCGGACAGTTTGGATACTAACCCCAAACGTTCGCATCAATTCCTCATCCGTCATAAATGGGTTCGCTTCAATGGACTGCAAAAGTTGCTGCTGCCTTTGTCGTTTAGGAAGGCGTTCGATGGTAAGCACCACCTTATCTCGTGAGATCTCATCTTATTACCAGATACTAAACTGTAGTATATTAAATTTACAACCAAAAAGAAAGCAAAAAAAATAGCACCTCACCTAGGATGAAGTACTATGTCCAATCTTATGCTTTTACGATCTCTCTGCTTTTGTACGTTCCGCAAGACTTGCACACGTGGTGTGCTAGTTTCAGTTCTGCACATTGTTCACATTTCACCATGCCTGGAACTTCCAATTTAAAGTGAGTACGACGCTTGTCGCGACGAGTTTTGGACGTTCTTCTTTGAGGTACTGCCATCTTTAAAACACCTCCTTATACGATTCTCGGCGTTGCCTTATTCTTTGTTAAAAAAGTCCGCGAGACCTGCAAGTCTAGGATCAATCTTATCCGTCTTACAGCCGCAATTCCTTGCATTGCGATTTTCTCCGCACACGGGACAGAGACCTTTGCACGCTTCGTCACAAAGTGGTATGTACGGTAAACCGACCACTACATTCTCTACAACGTAAGGCTCCAAATCTACTTTATCCCCAACCACAAGATGAATGTCCTCGTCTAGCTCTGGATCTTCTTCTTCCGGCTCCTGCATGAAAACTTCCTTGAAAGGAAGCTTAATTGTTTGGTTCGTGTGCGTTAAGCATCGGGAACAGCTTAACTCCAAGTCTAGCGTTAACGTACCGTTAACTTTAACTACTCCTTCTTCATACTTTGCATGAAGATTTGCATGAACAGGTCCATGGTTAAGAATGTCTTGACGACCCTCGAAAGGTTCCGTCAAATTCATAACTTCGCTCATAGGTACCGATTGCCCTTGCAGAGATAGTTCTCTAAAACGAATTTGCATGATATCACCCCAAACAAACAAAAATTATTATATCTATTATGCATACCTTTTGTCAATTTAAATAATATTATTTGAGCTAGATATGCCTTATTTCGGAGGCAAAGCTGCTAAATATTTCAAGGCATCTTCCATCGTTCCGATTTCAACGATTTTCATCTTCGTCTTAATTTGCTTCGCTCTTTTGACCGCATCGGAGTAATTCTCGATCTTTGTCCCGTCTTTGTAGGTCATATTTTTGGGTGCAAAGAAAATTTCCGCCTTTTCCCGATCCGCTGCAATAATCTTGTGTTGGATACCACCAATCGGTCCTACGGTGCCATCTGCTTCAATTGTACCCGTTCCTGCAATGCGATAGCCCTTGGTAATATCCTCTGGTACAAGCTGATTAAATATTTCCAAGGAAAACATAAGACCAGCTGACGGCCCTCCGATATCACCAGCCTTAATGGTCACCTGCTGATCTTCCAGATCAGCTTTTACCGATTGCATCCCCGCTGGAACGACACCAATCCCCGCCCGCGGTACCGTTTCTCCCTCTTGAAGCGGCAACGCGCCCAACGTCAGCGTCGTCTGCATTTCCGTTTTCTTCCTTGCATACGTGATGGAAATGGTGTCTCCTGCTTTTTTGCCTACGAGAGAGTCCAGTAGGTCTTGGGCTACTTTCACCTCTTTGTCACCAGCCTTCAAAAGCACATCCCCTGGTTTAAGCACCTTCTCACCTGACAAACCTGGGACCGTTTGAAGAACCATCACACCCTCATGATCAATATGAAATGGAACCTTGGCCTCGGTATAAGCTGCTTGAATCGCACTAGCCTGTGAGGTTAACATAACGTATTCCTGACGCTGTGAATACTCTTGCTCGGACTCCCCTTGCTTGAGTACAGCCTTTTTCGGCTGGATCTCTTCATACGGATGAACGAGTCCTACCACATAGTTCACAACATTGGCATCAGCTACGCGCACAGTAGTTAGCATGAGTTTCCCTTTTTCTTGGCCTGTGCTTTTGGAAATTGATACCATAGGCTTGATTTCTTCCGCAGTTCCCGGCATAAAAACAAAAAAGGGCAACCGCACAAAAAACAGCAAATATACAATGATGATCCCGACGAGCGCAGAAACTAGGTAACGTCTAGTTGCTGAGCTTCTTGGATATCGATATGAATCATTCGACCACGTACGTATCGTGCTCTCTTCTTCCTTATCCATACAGGTTCCCCTTTCCTGTTGCTTTCACTTGTTGTTTTCGCCTACCTATTCTTGATGAAAGCTTGGTCTAATCGCTTGCTTACTTGCGTACAATGAAGCATGTTCGATGGACGAGGTGATGCTATGCCTAATGCAAGATTCCATGCCAAATTCACCACATTGGTGCTGGGAGCTTTGGCTGGACTGGTCGTTATATCTGTCATATTATTTCCTGACAAAGCTTTTCAGTCTTCTCTCGAAGGGCTGACAATTTGGTGGAAACTCGTCTTTCCCGCCTTGATGCCTTTCCTTATTATGACCGAGCTCCTTATCGGCTTCGGTGTCATCCAAGGCACAGGCGTGCTTCTTGAACCGTTGATGCGCATCATTTTCCGCCTTCCCGGTGTTAGTGGCTGGGCATTGGCGTCAGGCTTTGTTGTAGGATTTCCAGCGGGAGCTAGAATTACTGCATCGCTGCGTGAAAAAAACCTTCTCACACGCACAGAAACAGAGCGTTTAACGGCCCTCTCGCATCTGTGCAGTCCGATATTCCTTATCATGGTTATCGGGATTGGATTCCTTCATAACGCCAAGCTGGGGATCTTACTCGCGATTATTCATTATATTTCCGCTTTCGCGACAGGATTCTTAATGCGGCATAGGAAGCAAGCCATCGCTCCATTTGAAGCGAATTTGCAAGTAACGAAACCGAAGAAAACGATTTCTCTCGGGAGATCTGCCCTTATCGCCATGCGTCAAGCTTATTGGGAAGATGGACGAACATTCGGTAAGCTTCTCGGAGATGCAGTAACCTCGGCTGTTCACACGCTTATGTTGATTGGCGGATACATGATGATATTTTCTGTTCTCATCAATGTCATCTCCATTACTCACTTTGCCGATATACTTCGCCCCGTCACGCAAATCGTACTTAGCTTCATGGGTATTTTCACGGACACAACTCCGCAATGGATCAAAGGATTGATGGAAATTCACCTTGGGGCCTATGCTTTTAGCCAAGCAAAAGATCTCTCGCTTCTACCTCAAATGGCGCTGCTCAGTGCCTTCCTTGGTTGGGGAGGTTTGTCCGCCCACGCACAGGTTGCTGGCTTCCATCAGATGACCGATGCTAGATATACGTTTTTCTTACAGTCCCGTGCGCTGCATGCTGTGCTTGCCCTTTTCACTACCATTCTGCTCTGGAAGCCGTTGCAGTTGCTCGTGTTAGATACAGAGCCTAGCTTTCTTCGATTAGACTTAGCAAGCAGCTCAGCTGCCGCGGCACCCTTCCCTTTGAACGGCGAAACGGCATGGGGCCTATGGGGACCAATGCTGATGCAATTCCTTTTCATTTTCACCCTCATGCTGCTCATATCAGTTGGTCTACGCCTCTTTCAGAGGAAAGTGGTAGATTAACTGTAGATTAATCAAACCTTAACTTGAAATTCCTTCGATCTATCTCTAGGTCTGAGGGAATTTTTTGCGTAGTTCCTCTTCCACTTCTGCTGGTACTAGATCCTCGACAGGTCCATGGAATTTGGCAATCTCTTTCACGATGCTTGAGCTCAAATACGAAAACTGTGGCTTCGACGTCATAAAGAACGTTTCCACATCTGGGTTCAGCTTGTGATTGGTCGATGCCATCTGCAATTCATATTCAAAATCAGATACGGCCCGGAGTCCACGAACGATAAGTCTGACATTACGAGCTTTCATATAATTAACCATCAAATCTCGAAAACCATCGATCTCCACATTGGGAAGATCCGCGGTTACTTTGCGTAGCAGTTCCATGCGCTCTTCTAGGGTGAATAACGCATTTTTGGAAGTATTATTCAGCACCGCCACAATTAATTTATCAAATACTTTTGCTGCTCTATGTATAATATCAAGATGACCGTAGGTAACCGGGTCAAAGCTACCTGGATAAACCGCAACTGTAATGCCGTGCTCTTGCCTCATCATGCTGTTCATCTCCTTCAATTACTGAGTCCTATGGACGCGTTGTCGCGTTTAAATATGGTAACTGCCGTATCTCCATAGTCCGCTCTACGTAGCTGTTTGAAGCCACCTATCGTTTCTAGCAGTACATCTTTGGCGTCGTGCTCGACCACGATCGTGGCATCCTGTTCCACAATGGCTTGTTCCTCCATCGTCGTCATCAGTTCTGCGATTCCTTTCATCCGGTACGGTGGATCCAGGAATACAAGCTGGAACTTCTCCGCCCGCTTCGCTAATACCTTCAACGCTCTGGCCGCATCCGTACGGTAAATTTCTACTTGATCCTTCACTTTAGCAGCTTCAACATTAAGCCCAATGGTGTCGATGCTTTTCTTCTCAATATCAATAAAAACTGCCTTATCCATCCCTCGGCTTAGCGCCTCAATCCCCAGCCCGCCCGTGCCGGCGAACAAATCGAGCACCTGCCCTCCATCGAAATAAGGTCCGATCATACTGAAAATTGCTTCCTTCACTTTATCTGTTGTTGGTCGTGTACTAGTACCTGGTACAGACTTTAACGACCTGCCTTTGGCCGTGCCTGAAATCACTCTCATCTGTGCGTTTCCCTTTCACTCTGGTTCATTCTTTTGCTATCGTACCACAAGCACTAATCTGACACAAAAAATTTATCCCTGCGATGTATAAATTTACCGTAAAGCGGTCATCCTTGAACTATCGACATCAGAGAATGTCGTAGACAACCGCGGAGAAGGCTTACGTTTCCCCATAAGCTCTTCATCCGGTTTCTCCTCTCCCATGAGGCGGCTGCGCAAGCAGCCGCCGTTATTATTTTATAGGACATTTGACCAATTGGTGACCATATAAGATCCTATTTTAGGAGCAGTTAATTACAATAAAAAAGATCCCATTAATAAATAGGATCTGGCAGTTTGTATTATTGATAGAACTAACGTTCTACGCTCAATTTGAGCCATACAAAGCATCTTTAATCGTGGATCGCGGCTGTTTTCACCTAGAGGATTCATCCTATTGCTTATAAATGTTGATTCTTCTCAGCAGGTTATTCGCCCCGTCATACATCACCACATTTCCGTGTTCATTGATTGCAAAAACGCTAAATCCTAGCAACTTTCCAGACTCATTAAAATAATGGTCATAATTACCTGCATCATACGTATTGGTCTTGGGAAGATAGAGACCGGCGTTATAGGCAGCCACATCTTTCAAACCAACATAAGGATGGGTTTCCCCAGTTACCATCGTTTCCCAAATCTGACGTTCCCCTTCAACATAGAAAGTTCCGTTATCTTCATATACCCTCTGAATTTCTTCTTTTATGTCTATCGGAGCTACATATTTAAGATTTGCTGATTCCTGCAATTCAAAAATCGTTCGCTTGGACACATCCAGAACAAACATTTTACCCTCATTTACTACAGCCGCCAGTTTCACATTTTCCTTATCAGGAGTAAAAGACATGAAGGCCTTTGCTTGCTTACCCGCTTCTGCCATGTATATCTTCTCATTAACAATATCGCTAAAGTAAAACCGCTGGCCATCGGGAGTCACTATAAAGTTTCCCGGATGATGAGTCATTTTCCCGATCGTATATGTCATCATTCGAACTTTTGGTGCAAGCTCATAAATTACGGTAGACACAGAATATTCATCATTTAAATAATTACTGGAAGCCAGTAAATAAAGCTTATCCAAATTAGAATCATATACAAGTTTGCGCGGTGAGAGGACATATTTGGCTTCAAAATTCCGATTTCCAATTTTCGGAACCGTATAGTCAAAATTAAAGCTCTGATCGAAACCGTTGTACACCACTTTCGTTTCACCCGATACTTCATTATATACACGAAGGATAAAACTCGTTTCAAATCCATTTCTTTCTAAAATGTAGATCAGATTGTGATGATCAGAGGCCATACTGATCACATTCATATTCGGATGTTCAGTACTCCTATCATAATCAAATCCCATTTCCCATGCCCTATTTAAATTGTCGACACGTATATCCGTAACTTTCGGATGAGGCGTAGTAATAAGGATGGATTTCGTTTTCTCATTGTAACTGACCGTTTGATTTAGACTTTCAGCAATCAATCGTAACGGAACTAGCGTAGTGCTATTCATGATAACGGCAGGCTGATCCAACGACTTGATTTGATTATCGACACTGACAATTTTACTATTGATGGACAGTTTTATGGAATGATCTCCATATTTGAGAGCGATGGATTGATCTTCCGAATGCCAAGTCAAATCCGCCTTCAATGCATCTGCAATAAAACGGAGAGGAACCAAAGTCGTATTATTTAGCAATACAGGCGGTGTAGAGAGAGTCATTTTCTGCCCATTTACTGTAGCCGTTACATCGTTTAAGGTCAATTGAATCTTTACTCCGACCGAACTTTCCCCTGCATTGGCATAACTCGTTTGGGTATAAATATTGAGTAGCATAACCGTAAAAACCACGAATATCAAAAATACCCGATACAACACATCTTAGCCCCCTATGTTGAATTAATTACATTCATATTTTATATTATCATATTTTGGATATTGTCGGGCTACACTCATGAAAACTTCAATTCAAATTAGTATGCATTACTGCCAGTTATTTCAATGTTTAGCACGGATATTACGCACATTCAACTTGAATTAAAAGAACTGGCTCAATCCCCGTCCACTCATAGAACCACTTCTTAATAACATCACAAAACACCGGATCCAACTCCAACGTTCTGCACGTTCTATCCATCTGATCACAAGTCATCATCGTGGATCCGCTGCCCCCAAAGAAGTTTAAGACAATATACTCTCGCTGGCTGCTGTTTCCGATCGGAATAGCCGATAGCTCCAGCGGCTTTTGTGTTGGATGAACATACTTGGTGACGTCACCTCGGGACACTTCCCAAATCGTCTCAGGCTCCGGTTGCTCCAGAGGAAGGCCAGCCTTCCAGATGGTTGTCTGCTTGCGATCCCCATACCAAGCCGGAGACTTACCCTTCAAATGACCATAGAACACTGGCTCATACTTGTAGCGATACTGCGACCAGCCAAAGGAAGCAGCGTTCTTAGACCAAATGCACTGCGACCTAACCATAATACCGGCGGCTTCATTGCATCCTCAAACTTCCGCTGATACGATGAAGGATGAAATACATAAATGGGGCTACCTTTGGGTTCATAACTTCCGAATAGCAAGAAAATACGGAATTTAAAAAGCCCGCAAACTCCTCTGCGGGCATATCGTCGTTCATTATAGTCCCGCGACCATCAGCGGCCAACTTGGCTGAATCACTCTCAACAGCAACGTTTTACGGCGGGTCAGTAACCACAAGCGCCGCCTTAACCCGCTTTTGCAGCTTAGTTGTATCACCACACACCAAGAAATGCCTACCAAGCTGCCACACATCGCCGTAACGAGTCTCGGGCTCTTTGATCTCATCCAATGCACGTTGAACATTGATATCATCCTCCTGGACCGGAGTACCAAGCTCAGTATCCGAGTTTAAACCAAGTATCAATGAATTCAGCTCGTCCATTTGAAAACCAGTCTGTAATGAAATGTCCTCTAGCGTAAAGAATCCGGAGAGCTCCTCGAGTAGTGAGGCTAGCAGCTCCTCGTTTGTCCTACCACGTAAATGGCTTAAGCTGATTGTTAAGAGCTTTGCTTCTTCCTCAGTTGATTCCACTATCACGCAAATAAGTTCTGTAAGGCCGGCTTCTTGGGCTGCTCTCCAACGTTTCTCCCCTTTCACTATAGTCATATCGCTTCGGACCAAGATCGGCTGCAGTACGCCGTGTTTTCGAATGCTTTCCACTAACGATCGGTAGATATGATCGTCCATTTCATTAGGGTTTCAGGCGTTGGCCTTTATTTGTTCAATTTGTATAGTTTCGATTCTCAAATTAGTACCTCCTTGAGTAATGTCGGATTTGGGATAAAGACTAGCATTATTTGAAATGAACCCTTTACAATATTGTGGTTTTCGTACGACAAAAAAGAGAACCACATCTCTATAAAATAAATATGGCATTAACTCTTGCTCCTTGGTATTCGGTAAAACGCTTTTGGTGGTCACGAAGTTTTTGACGTAACCCTAAAAGATGTTATACTAACTCCGATATTGAAAGGTGTTCTCACCTATAATTTAGGAGGCATTCACCATGGACAAGGAAGGTCAAGAAAAGTTCCTAAGATTTATTTTGGACAGGGTTCAAGAAGGTAAAGAGGAAGAGGCAAAAGAAATTCTTTTACTAAACTTCAAAAAACAAGAAGAAGGTACTTTTTCACAAGAAGACATTATGCATTTCGTACCAAAAATGATTAGTTTGCTGAAACCAGAAAAACTAGGGGAAGTACAAGAGGTTGTGAAGCAGTTTTCCGGTAATTTCACGAAATAACAAAAGGAATAGACTGTTCCCCCATGCGCTCCCGGTCACTAAGCCTGGACAAAGTATCTGCATGATAAAACCTAAATTACAAAGTTTAACCCACCTTCTATTCTTTGGTGGGTTTTTAACTATTTATTCTAGTCGTTAGAAAATCAATCTCCGAATCTAATTGTTTCGTCCATGCAGTAAGAGTTTGTACACATGTAATATTTGGAACTAGTTAAAGTTTCCATTTTAGAATAATAAGGGGGTGTAAGGTCTTTGAATAGACTTGCTAAGTTAATGAATTTAATAGGAATCATAGGAATTATGAATATCAAAAAAATTGAAATCGAGTACTTTAATGGTACTGAATACAAATTGAAATTTGACAAAGGCGATGGCCCTATTCAAAGAATTTCTGAACTTAACGATTTTTTATCACTAATCGATTGGAACCAAGTCAAGGAAATTGAAATTAAACTGTACAAAGGTGGAGAAATAAAGATCGAATTTCCTAAAAATCCGAAATGCCCGAAATGTCCGAAAGGTGCTACAGGTCCAACAGGAGCAACAGGAGCTATGGGTGCTATGGGTGCTACTGGCGTTACCGGTGCAACGGGAGCGACAGGACCGACGTGAGCTACTGGTGCCACAGGTGCTACTGGTTCTACTGGACCGACATGAGCTACTGGTGCTGCTGGTGCTACTGGTGCAACAGGACCTGCGGGCCCTACTATCCCTACTTCTGTTAATCGAATTTATGTGACAAATGAAGGCAGCAACACCGTCACCGTTATTAACGGATTTACAAATAGCGTAATTACGAACATTCCAGTTGGATTATTGCCGCGTGGCGTCACTGTCAATCCTATCACGAACCGTATTTACGTAGCGAACTTTGGCAGCAACACTGTCTCCGTTATAGATGGGGCTACGAATACGGTTGTAGCTTCTTCTGGTGTGGGGTCAGCTCCAACAGGTGTTGCTGTCAATCCATTTACAAACGCGATTTATGTAGCGAACAACGTCAGCAATAGTGTCTCAGTCATTAACGGAATAACAAATACGGTTGTAGCTACAGTTGGAGTAGGAATTCAACCAAGAGGTGTCGCTGTGAACCCTTAATATTCAAGACTGTATCCTTTATATGAACCTAATTTAGTTACTATAGTCGTTCTGTTTACGGCGAGCCCAGAACCCAACCTCCAGATTAATCGAATAATGTTTAAGACTGAGTTTTTAACTTTCATGGAAAAGCCGAACGATTATTGCTTCGGCTTTTTGAATCTCCATAAAACAAGTAAATTTAAACCTATCCCACATGGAATAGGCTATTCTGCAAATCATCCGATATTTTCTTTTGAGCTCGCATCACTTAAACTTCAACACTTCCTTTGCTCACCCCCAGCATCCCAGCAATCTCACTAAAAGAAAAACATTCTCCATGCGCCAGCACATAACACTCGCGTTCCCTTTCACTTAGTCTGGACAAAGCATCGTCAATCTGAAACCTCTGCCAATCAGAAAGGTTCGCTGGACTGCCTGCAGAACTCTGCGAGATATACGCCTGCATACGGACCGGATCCATTAGTTTCTCACGCTGATACGCAGCACGCCGTTCAATGCCCCGTTTATTCCCAGGCCTGCGTCCACTGTCCAACCATTCAATCGTCCAATCACAATCTGCAATCATCTCATTAATGATTCGCCCTGTCCGCCTGCAGTATTGAGAGCTCATCTTGTTTACCAAGAATACTTTCCAAACATTTATCATTCTCATGCTGCTCAATCTCTTTGATCATACCGGTTTTATCTGCAGCCAACTTTCTCAACATGGGTGCCGTTTGCTTGTATCCATCAGATATATCGTGGTTTTCCATTCCCTCACACCCCCGCAGTGTGTTAATATAGGCATGGGGAACATATGTTTGATTCTCCGTGGTCTTGCTAGGAGCCGAGGGATCTTTCTATTTCTAAATAGCTACTTGTAGAATTTTAGATTTTCAATTCCGTGTAAGTTTAAATAAGTTGTGGTTCCGCACCTTCCAATAAATCATCTTCATCCGAAGCGCCACAAAAGTGGCATAACAATTGGATCGCCTCTTCTGCTTGTTGCAATGTGGGTTTAATAATTTGAATGAGTTCGAAATAACGATATAGGATGGCAAATATCGCAAATTTCTCAGTTGAAGTGTTTACCCGGCCAGCTTCGTCCTCATCCTCAAACTGATCTGCCGGTAGACCCGGTTGCAGTTCTTCCTCAACTCTCAGTGCCACACCTTGCTCGTTCCGTTTAACCCATAAAAGCTCTTGCTTCCATTTCATATTCGATTCCTCTTTATTTAAGCGGCTCGTTCTCCTCGTCTTCTTTTCATCGTATTCGTCCAATACAATGAATCCAGCATAAATTTTAGTCAGCCGATGCCTATACCCCGGATGAATGTTTTGCATAAATTATTTTGTAAGTACTTGTTCAGGGATGTGGTCCTTTGCAGCTATACTATTTAGTATCTAAGCAAGACGTTATTGAACTCATCCGCGAATTCATTGATCAGGCAAACTATAGTGCTGCCATTTATTTACTCGAGATTGTTCAGCAGATGGAAGAGGAAAATCGAACCTCAGTACTCATTACTGTAGAAAGACATGACTCCTCGTAGTAAGGTATTTATGTGGATCGTCTTCTTCGCCTTCTATTTCAGCGTACTCGTCCAACACTATCGAAGAGACGATACCCACATACCGTGTCATGCGTTATACTGTCTTCCTGCAGCTATACCTCTGCGTACTTTCTTAAGCGTTGCGATGTATCGCTCATTTATTACAAACACCTCTCCAAGTACTTTCTCCCTCGAGGATTACATAACGATTTTTCAATTCAAAATGCGGATCCCGCATAATTACACCCTCCTTCACACTAGGCCCATCGACGTTTGTCATTGCCCTGCGTTGGGTACCCTTCGGCTTATCTAAGTGATTTTCATGCAAGCGATCCAGATTAACAAATTTGTTATAAAAAACTCACGAAATAAAATAAAAGAAGCACCTTTTTAGGTGCTTGGTGCTTCCAACACATCTTAAGCTTTATAAGTAACTAAAATATCAAAAGACCCATCTGAAGAGGAGAACTTAACATCGATAACAGCTGATTCTGGCAGTCCCGCCAAGAATTTGTTTGCATCATCTTGAACAAGCATCTTATTCGAGCTAGAAAACACTTTAACTTGAATCATTATTATCACCTCATTGTAATGGTCTTCTGTTTCATTATACACAGCTATAAATCGTGAGGGAAATTTATCCATTCATGCACACCATATCTTATATTGTGATACACCCGACCATATTGCATTTCCTTAGTTGCAGCAAGGCTTTGAGCCATTTTACGAATGGAGTACAACATACAACTCTATTCGAAGAAAAGTATCCGTCCCTCAGTTCGTAATTGGCTGCTGTTTGCAGCCTGAGAAGTTTAATCACGTTGTTCGATTAGTAATTTATCGAGGATATTTTTTGATGAAGGCCCGTAAACCCCATCTGCTGTAAGATTATTTTTTTTCTGAAACGACTTAAGTGCTTCTGTTGTTTCTCTTCCGTATTTACCATCTGCTCCACTAGGAATAGATTCTCCAAGTTCGATTAGCACTTCTTGTAACACTTGTACTTCAGGACCTTTTGAGCCCGGTTTCAACACACCGTCAGGTAATTCGTCTTGTATTTTCCCAGGTAGAACAACTGGTTCTTTAGGGACGTTTTTTTCCTGAGTTACTGGCACCGTCTGTTTATCAACAGTAGTAGGAGCATTACTCGATTTCGGCTTATTTTGATTCTCCCTGTACTTGGTAAGAAGTTGAATGGCTATATTATCACTTTTTTTTGCAGCTTCATCCATTGCTGTCCTTCCATCGACAACTATATTTGGATTTGCCCCTGCTTCCAACAAGGCTTCCATCATTTCGATACGTCCATTTTTTGCGAGGTCTGGCAGCGTTTGATTCATAACGGAGTTAACTGGAAAACCAGCCTTCAACATCAACTTCGTGCAAAAAATATTATTATAAAACACCTGTAGCTCTAAAAAGTTTTGCGTTGCTTCCACTTCTGCCTGTTTCATTAGTTTCTGAGCGTCTTCTTTAGTCTTCACTTGATCCAATGCACTTTTACCACCTAAACTCCGGAGGTAATTTGCCATCTCAGATTGACCGGTAATCCATGCATGATCAACTGGATACAAACCATTTTTATCTGCTCTATTTACACTCTCTCCTTTGTTTAAAAGAAGATCGACGGCCTCTCTCGCATTATTGGCTGCTGCATATATGAATGGAGGAGCATCATCCCAATCCCCCTTTTTCACGTCCGCACCAGCAGTAATTAACATGTTCATGATTGGGATATCATTTTTGGTAGCTGCCATTGACAATGCTGGGATTGCACCTGGCCCATTCAAATTAGAGTCGGCTCCGGCATCAACTAACATCTTTACAATATTACTTCGGTTTACTGGCGGGAGATCCAGAGCGTAATGTAGAGCGGTCTTTCCAGCTGAGTCCAAAATATTGATATTAGGTTTGTCATTCAATACCTGTTTGACTTTATTTGGATCAGCACTTTTTATTGCTTCTATTAAGGGTATTGAATCCTTTTTAATCTCTGTCTTCTTGTCACCGCCTTCTTGTAAACAAGCATTTAAATAATCTGAATCCAGCTGTGTATTTCTCACTGGCAATTTCAGCCTACCTTTGGCTTGTCCGTTAAGGGCATATACTTGTCTCTCCGCCTTATCATATACAATCATTGGACCAATTTTATCCGCACATGC
This sequence comes from Paenibacillus sp. Soil766, assembly GCF_001428105.1. Lineage (GTDB taxonomy): Bacteria > Bacillota > Bacilli > Paenibacillales > NBRC-103111 > Paenibacillus_E. The sequence continues at coordinate 270,585 of NZ_LMSJ01000059.1, forward strand.
AAGATAATCACCATAATCAGTTCTGATAACTCTCATATCGTTCCAGTTCCAATTCAGACCAACGGCATGCTTAAGAGCTTGTTCTGCTTCCTTTCTTCCTTCAAGATCGTTATCTGTTACTTGTTGTGTTGTTTCGTTAGATGCCTCTTTAGTAATCTTGTCGTTCGAACAGGCGCTCAATATCCCCGCGGCTAAAAAAACAACTATCAAGAGACTAAACTTTCCCCCATATTTCATCGTGTATCCCCCTGATGACTATTTCCTCTTTCATCCAAAAATTATAGGTACATATACCTAGGACGTCAATTGTTTATTTTATTCTTCAACTACTTAAAAGCAGCCTATCCCAAGAGGAATAAGGCTGCTTTATTTAATTTCCTGAGCACTTGATGACTTGATCATGCCTTCCATTTTATGCTATAATCAAAAACAAGAACATACATTCTCTATTTTTCACATTCATCCTACAGTCAGAAAAGAAGGTCAGCCATGAAAGATCAGCCTGTATTTGAGAATCTGCGTGACAAGTATGCCGATGAAGACCGGGCCAAGCTTGTGATGCTGCAGTTGCGAACATTAATGGGACAGAAGCAGAAGAAGAAATGGTACCAGAAATGGAAAACGCCGACAAAGACAAAGCCGACGAATTGGAACGACTAGAACGTTCCTGCTGGCGTGTAGATTTTGACAATAAAATAGAGGCTCCCCTCCGTAGCCGGTCTACGTGGAGAGCCTCTTCACTTTTATCGGTTTCTTTTGCGTGAATAATATAAGACCCCTAGGTAATGCGCTCCTGTGAATAGCGTGAGTATACCGAAGAACAATAAGAATCCGCCGTTACGATCACGGAAAAACAATTGCACAACGAACAATGCAAGGGAGATTTCGCTCCAGAGAAGTGTTCTTTTCTTAAGTTGAGTCAAATCTGCTGTGGATTTGCTGATTTTGCGAAGATTCATGTAAGTCAGGCCAGCGAGTACGATAACACCAATAACGATCACGAGAATATAACTTGAATTGCCCGACATGCGACTCCCCCTAGTTCTAGTAGATATATTATCTAAGATACATGGATTAGGACGGAATGTCTATTTGAAAATGTCATTTTGAAGAAGGAGATTAGCTTCTCCAGTTGAAGATACTTCTCTAAACTCAGCGAGGTGCAATGTCATGTCTACCCTATCATTCAAGCCATTAGAGACGCCAGATATTCCATTTTTGATGGATATTTACAATCATTTCGTTATGCATTCAACTTATTCATTCCATACGGAGCCTGTTGCATTACCCGAGTTCACAGAAAGTGTTGTCCACAATAACTCGCGTTATCAGACCTATGTAATTCTGCTTGATGAGAAAATGCAAGGCTATGTTCAAATCATGCCCCATAAGAAAAAACAAGCCTATGATACAACGGGTGAGGTTACAATCTATCTTCATCCTGCATGCGTCGGCAAAGGAATCGGCTCTGCCTCTATTCAATATGTAGAAGCGATCGCGAAGGAACGCGACTTCCATTCCTTAATCGCAACGGTTTGTGCGGATAATGCAGCTAGCATCCACATGTTCACCCGAAATGGCTACCAACAATGTGCTCACTTTCGAGAGGTAGGCTTCAAATGGGGGCAATTTTTAGATATTGTTACGTTTCAAAAAATTATTTCATAGACCGTCCCTATTCCGCAGCCCCAGTATAGAACAATCAGTTTCCGTTTTTTGTACGGGATAATTTCACCTTCCCTTACAAAACCTAGAGCATAGTCATAATGCTCGGAGGGGATTGCCATGACCAAGCGGCTTTGGTCCTTTAGCATCGTTTGTCTGCTTGTAACTAGCTGCGGTGCGCCTTTAACGAAGCCTTTTCAAGATCAGAACTCAACCCAACATTCTACTCCAGATGTCACTCAGACATCCCTGGAGGCTATTAGGGACTTTGCGGAGTCCCCTTTCGTTACAGATGCTTCCGGTTCCAAACGATTGAGTATGTTGCCGCCTGCCAGTTCGCCCTCTGCTTCTGCGGTGCCAACAGCACCCACACGAGCTCCAAGTCATTCACTTTCACCAAGTCCTACGTTGACACCTAATTCGAAGCCTAAGATTAACCCGAAAAGGTCAGTTGTACAACCTGAGGCCTCTAAACGACCTTCCCTGCCCGTTCAAAAAAATCAAGGCCAAATAAGGACTTCTCAGAAAAAGCTTACTCTGTCACAGCTAGTTGTTAAATACCCCAACACGTTCAAGCTCCGCGGCTCGAGTCAAGAGAAGAAAGTCGCGTTAACCTTTGACGATGGACCCGATACACGGTTTACCCCGAAGGTACTTGATGCCTTAAAAGCAAATCAAGTGAAAGCAACCTTCTTCGTACTTGGTGCCATGGCTAACACGCATCCCGACGTCATCAAGCGAATCGTGAATGAGGGGCATGTAATCGGCAACCACTCATACAGCCATGAGAATTTACCTAAGCTCTCTGTGGATAAATTTCAAAACCAAATTGAGAGTACAGAAACCATTTTGCAGAACCTCATTGGCTACGCCCCTAAGTTAATTCGTCCCCCTTATGGTGCAATTAACGAAGAGCAGGTCAAATGGTTTGCGGATCATCACTATTTAATTGTGAACTGGAATGTCGATTCCCTCGATTGGAAATCACTGAGTTCTGATCAGGTCCTCCACAATATCATGCAACAAACAAAGCCTGGCTCCATTATTCTCCAGCATTCTGGAGGCGCAGACACCCAAGATCTATCTGGTACCGTGCAAGCAATTGGACCGTTAATTAGTAAGCTTAAAGCAGCAGGCTACACGTTCGTCACGGTTCCCGAACTGCTACACGTAGCCAAAAACAAATAATGCATTGCAAAAAGCAGCCTTACCTGAACTGCACCCCAATTGTTAGACACCATCTAACGATTGGAGGTGCAGTTTTTTTGTGTCAAAATTCAATTTAGAATTAAAGAATAAAGCTATTCATC
>NZ_LMSJ01000060.1:0-205612 GCF_001428105.1 Paenibacillus sp. Soil766
CGACCTCACGGTCGACACCCTTGTCTTGAGCTAATGGTTACTACTGCCTTCACCATTCGGGATTTACACCCTATAGATAGCGCCCATGCTGGGCGCACAGTGCAGAAAGCCAGCAAACTCAAGGGTTTGCTGGCCTTTTCGTGAAAATAAAAGGACAAATAAAGTCTTGAAGTGGTTTTAGGACCAAATTGACTGATTTACAAATTAGTTTGAAGTACTTCTGACAAATTCACAAAGATGTTAAGGGAGGGTGTTCTTTGCTTTTACCTTTTGTCCTCGACATCCGACAGGTGTCGCCTATAAGAAAGTTGATGCATGTAATTATCCAAACACGACTATGGGAATCGCGATGTCCCGAATTTAAGGCAGTAACGGTTTAAATTCCCCCGTTATGGTTTGATGCCCTTCGCTAGCCTCATAGCTCTCTTCCTGTTGGAGCTCGAACTTCTCCATAATCGGCAGGTCGCTTGCCGAGAACAGGTACGCCTCTTCATCCGCAACATGCTCATGCCATGCCCAGTTCGGCACTACAAAGAAATCGCCTTGCGACCAATGATATCGAACTCCATTAATAATGGTATACCCGCTTCCTTTAAACACTTGATAAATGGTCGAGCTGGTATGGCGGTGCGCCTTCGAATGGAAACCTGCCGGAAGTTTCTGCATCCAAGCGGCGATATTCGGGTTGGCCGTCTTGCCAGTGGACGGATTGATAAATTCTACCGCATACCCATCATAAGCATCCGGTTCAAACCGACTCAGTCCCTCGAGTGCCGCCAATGTTTGGCTCCACTTGTAGGAACCAACAGGGGCGATCTTCGGCTCGCGGTCGCCAATCGGACGAACCATGCCGCCCTCGTAGCGTGAAATGCTGAAGTTGTCCGGCACCTTCGGCTGTTCGATCCTCTCGGGATACCCTTCAAAGAACGTGCCCGAAATGGCATAAATCGTCGGGATGTCGAGACAGTCCATCCAGATCATCGGCTTATCGCCCAAGTGAGCATGACCGTGCCACAGTCCTTTCGGGGTGGTGAGGAAGTCACCCTCCGCCATAAAAAACCGCTCGCCTTGCACGATGGAATAAGCGCCCTCCCCCTGCATAATAAACCGCAGTGCACTCTGGGTGTGACGGTGCGACGGTGCTGTTTCCCCCGGCAGCAGCAGTTGTACGGCGGCGTACAGCGTTTGCGTCGTCGATGCCCAGCCCCATGGCTGGCGGTACGTCAAACCCGGGTTTTGGAAAAAGATGGCGCGCCTCTCCCCTCCACGATCCGGGGTGAAGATCTCCTGAGCCTCCATTAGCTTAGCGTGCAGCGTCTCCCATTTCCATAAATAGGCCTCGGCTTGGGGGGTAGGCTGCTTGTGCATGAGATCGGGAATTGCATGCCACAGTGGGCCAAGATGATACTTCTCGATTTCGCGGTTAAAATCTTTGACCGTTTGACTTTGAAAGAAATCCATTTTTTCAGACATCGTGTACCCCCCGTTAGTTGAACGCGCCGATGTTGCGCTCGATTTGCTTCAGATGTGTGATTAAGTGCTCCGTTAACAAGTGATCGACGATAAACGAAAGCGGCTTCGTTCCAAAGCGCGGGTTTCGGCTCTGCGCTTCAAGCTGAAGATCCTCCTCGCGCAGCGAACCCAGCACGTCTTGGACCTGCTGCTTGGTAGCGGCTAGACCTTGTAATACATCCGGGGCTTTCCGTTCATGAGCATCCGACACGGCGGCCAGCCGGCCTTCATGCTGCAGCCCGCGTCCCCATGGCGTTTCCGGCGAGTTGATCATGGTTTGCAGCTCCCGCAGCCAGTAGGGAATCGCTTCCTCCAGATGGCACAATACCTGCTGCACCGACCAGCTTTCTTCGTTTGGCTTCCAGCGCAGAGCCTCTTCGGACAGTCCTTGGCAGGCCGCAATAATCTGATCTGTTGTTTGGTGAATAGATGCGATCGTTTCTTTCAAACTCATCCTTAAACACACTCCGTTTTTTTCACCGTATTCTCCAACATGCCGATGCGATCAATTTCAATCCGAACCACATCTCCGTCTTTGAGGAACACCTCCGGCTCGCGCGCCACCCCGACACCTCCCGGTGTTCCTGTCAGTATCACATCGCCCGGCTCGAGCGTCATCAGGTTCGATAGAAACTCCACCAAATACGGTACGCTGAATACGAGATTGGCGGTGTTCGAGCGCTGGCGCTGCTCGCCGTTGACCGTGAGAACGATCTCTAACCCTGCCGGATCCAGGAGCTCATCGGCCGTGACGAGCCATGGCCCCATGGGCGCGCTGCCCTCGACAGTTTTGCCCTGCAGCCACTGTATCGTCCGTCGTTGAATATCGCGGTAGGTCACATCGTTCACAATCGTGTAGCCAGCGACATACTGCAGCGCGTCGGCTTGCGATACGTTTCTGGCGCGTTTGCCAATCACAAAAGCGAATTCAGCTTCATAATCCAGTTGCTCCGACACCGGATAGAACGGAATGTCGTCCTGCGGACCGACTATGGTGTTTCCGAACTTGGCGAATACCACGGGGAAGTCCGGCAAGCCGCGGCCCATCTCGAGGATATGTTCACGATAGTTATGGCCAACGCAGATTATTTTCCCCGGGTTCCGTACCGGTGCCTCAATTTTAACTTCGGATATGCGATGGAACACCTTATATTTCATGGCATATCCATGCTTTTGGGCATAGTCTATCGCCTTCTTGACCAATTCCATGCTTTGCTCCCCGCCCTGCAGGAACTCCACCATATTTGCAGGAACGAAGGCTTCAGCCACTTGTACCGAGCGAATAACCCCCTCGGCCTCCAGCATCGTGCGATAAGCATAATTCAGATCGATGACTTGTTCCCCGTTAATCATGCCGATCCGCGTGTTGCCTTCATAACTAAAGCTGACTAATTTCATTGGTCTCTCTCCCTCTTCATTTTCCATCGTAAATTTGTGGTGCCGTCTACACTTTCTTAAATGTCCCCGCCGCTTCCTCGCTGTCCTTGAAGCCGATACGAACCCCCTTAGCGCGAATATACATCGTTCCTTCCGTCAGAAATAACGGCTTGGTGTACAACTTCCAGGACGGATTGTCTCCGTCTTCCAGTGTGTAAGCGATAGAGGCGCCTTGCGTAGCCGAATGCAGAAGGATCGCTGTCGCCTCCCCATACTCGCCGCAGGTCACGGCTTCCCTGCCGTGCAGCATGCTGTTGAGCGGGATGAAAATCGGTGAAGCGGTGTGCGGTTGTGTCCCGCCAGGCCACATTTGCGCGACCATCTGCTCCTCCGGCACATCGCCCCACACATCGTATTTGCAGCGCCAATCATCAACGACCGAACGAAACCTTTCCAGCTCCTCGCGATAGTTAGGGTCGTCCGCTAGATTTCTCATTTCGTAAGGATCCGCCAAACAGTCATAGAGCTCTTCAGCGGGACGCTTATGCTGCATCAATAACCGTTGGTCTCCTTCAAGCTGGCCGGAAAGTTCCAGTCTCCACAGCTCCTGAAACGCTGGATGTTGATGGCTGAACTGAACCCACTGCAGATAAGGCTTGTCCGGATAATAATTCCGGATATATTTGTACCGCTTATCCCGTGCAGCGCGGATCATATCATAAGATTCGTCATATCGGTCACGAGTCGCATAGACATAGTCCCTCGGCTTTGCCTTGCTCCCTAGGAAGGGCTGACCTTGCATATGGTTCGGCACGGTTGCCCCGGCTAACGACAGCACGGTAGGGCCGAGATCAATCAAGCTGACGAGGGCATCGCTCACTTGTCCGGGCGCCATCATGCCTGGCCAGCGGACGATCAGAGGGACTCGGATTCCTGCGTCATAAGGCCAACGTTTGGCACGAGGCAGGCCTTCGCCATGATCGCTCCACAGAAACACAATTGTGTTCTCCGCGAGACCGTCTTCCTCCAATTGCTGCAACAGGGAACCGACGAACTCGTCCGCTTCGGCAATAAGGTCGTAGTATCTGGCGATCGAGTCACGCGTTTTCGGCGTATCCGCCAAGTATGGGGGGACTTTCACCTGATTCGGATCGGTAACTAGCGGCCGCTCCATAGGATGATCAGGATAATAATTGCCGCGGATCATAGTGCCCCACATGCTGCTCTCATGCGTCAGAATGTGGTTAAATACCGCAAAGAACGGTTGATCCGCATCCCGATTGCGCCAATGTGCGTCCCGGCTATCTTCATCCCACGCCGTCAATGGCGAAGCAAACTGATAGTCCGTCTTCCAGTTGTTCGTACAGTAGTAGCCCTCTGCCCGTAAATGCTCCGTAAAGGTCTTCACATAAGCCGGAGGCACTGCAAAATACGGAGTCGGAAGTTCCGGCGTATTTTTGTTAACATGCTCCGTGCGCATGTGATGCGCCCCTATCGCAGTCGGATACATACTGGTAATGATCGCAGACCGGCTCGGGGAGCAAACGCCTGCGGTTGCAAACGCATTCGTGTACAGCGTGCCCGCTGATGCGAGCTCATCGATATGAGGCGTCCGCGCCAATTCATCACCGTAACAGCCGAACCTCGGACTCGTATCCTCTATTGAAATCCACAGGATATTCGGTCTCGTTGTTGTGGCGCTCATGCTACTCATCCCCTTCTTATTTCCCTGCCATTTTAGCACTTATTTTCGCCTGCAAGCCGGCGAGAACGCTGCTCCGTTCCTGTAGAGTCTCAGCAGCGTGTCTACGCTTCAGCTCCTCTGCAAGGTGCCCTCTTCCCGTATTTTGCAATCGCTCCACGTAGTTGCTCAAATAGCCCTTAGCATGGAACGGCCCGCCTTCCTTCATCACGGTCCACAAAGGATCGACAGCATCGGTGTTTCGCCGCATCATATCGTCATGCCACTGGTTTAGATAGTAAACAGCTTCGTAACAGAGTTCCCGATGCTCAGCAGCAACGTTAAACTGCTCCTTCGGGTCTTCGGCCAGATTGTACAGCATATCTTCATCGAACAAATGGAGACCGTCGTGATAGGTCCGTATATACATCCAGTCCTTGAAGCGAACCGCTCGCTGTGCGACATGCGCGCATTGGGAGACCACCAAGTAGTCACGCCCGCATGGAGCACCTTCCTTGAGTGCCGGAGCGAAGCTCTGTCCGTGCCAATCCGGGATTGGCGCGCTGCCCAGCATCTCGGCTATGGTCGGCAGCAAATCGAGGTGATAATGCAGCCCATCATCCACGATGCCCTGCTTCATGCCCGGCCAGCGGATGATCATCGGGATGCGGCATGTTCCCTGGTCCGCAGTCGCATGCTCGCCATAGATACCGAGCTGCCCCATGTTCTCGCCATGGTCGGCAGAGATCATAATGATCAGCTCTTCCATGACGCCTTGCTCTTCAAGAGCCTTGAATAGGACGCCGAGATGGTCATCCATATAACGGATCCCGCAATCGTAGCCGTCTATCATTTTCCGCATATCATCCATGTTCAGGATTTCACCCGGGTGGCGCGGAAAATGAGGGCTCGTTTCGTTGGTATATTGCTTATTTCGGAAATCAATGTTCAGCTCATGCACGCTGTGGGAACCGACCATTTCCTTATGCCGCTCCAAGACTTCTTCGGTGATCCACTCCGGCAGAGGCTCGTGTTCAAATGGATTGCCGAACTCTTGAGGTGCACGATATGGCGTATGCGGATCCCAGTAGTTGATGTACAGGAACCAGTTGTCGCGACTCGCATTGCGCTGAATCCAATCCAACGCCACTGGCGTCACATGCTCGGCCGATTCGTTGCCATATCTTCCAGTGTTCAAGATCTCATTAAAGCCGGCGTAAAATTGAAAGGTCGAGTGTCTTTGAGCAAAGGGACTAATCAAAGCCGTATTCATATCGGCCGCCAGTCCAAGATAGGAAGGCAGCGAGCCTCCCCGCGTCAGCTTACCCATCAGTTCCCGCTCAGTTCCCTCAAGCTTCATATCGCCTGCAGTTCCGCCATGTCCGACGAGGCCGTTGACGATCCCAAATTTGCCGCTCATCAGCGCTGTGCGGGACGGAGCACACGGAGCATCCGATGTATAGTAGTTAGTAAAGCGAACACTTTCCCCCGCAATACGGTCGATATTCGGTGAAGTATTCCGTTGATACCCATAACATCCCAGGTGATCCGGACTGGTCGAATCCAGATCCAAAAACAATATTCTCACAGTGATCATCTCCATTCTCTAAGCTAGCGTGTGGCACATTTTTATCATAAACACTCGCCCGCGATAAGTCGTTATCCGATTCTCTGAATTGTGATACTCTCAAGTTATGAAAAAATCCCCGAGAAGCCCTTACTTTCGCAAGTGGCTCCTCAGGGATCGTACCAACCGTTATTCCTTATAGGAAACGTTCAATTCTTCAATGATTTTGTTGCCACCGCCTGCCAGCCAGTCAGCCGACGCTTTCTCGATAACGGATACCGGCTCGCGGCCCATAATGATTTTGGAGACGGTCTCCCACCATTTCAGGTTCAAGTTGGCCCCGGACTTCGTCAACGTCTCGGATTCGAGGCCTGCGGCCTTATTTTTCCAGGTATACTTGTCATTCTGGGTAAACATGTCTCTGATCATCTGGTGATACGCAGGGTCCTCCCATTTGTACATCTGAATACTCGGATCGAATGGACGTAACACCCAGTTGTTAAACAGATTTTGACGGTCTTTGTCTGCCGCTTCCAATTTCTCGAATTTGCCATCGGCTGTCTTCTTGTAGTGTACGCCTTCAATCCCGTTTTTGATATAATCAGAGCCTTCCGGAGACAGGAAGTAGTCGAGGATTTTCAGAATCCGCTGCTGCTTCTTCGGATCGATCTTGGCGTTGATGACGTTCTTGTCCAGCATATCAACGTTAGCGGTTCCTGTTTTGCCTGTAGGTCCTTTAGGAGGACCCAAAGGTGTAATAGCCGCGTCCGGGACAAGCTTCTTGATGGCAGCTTGGTGGTTCTTCCAATCGTTCGGATTCAGATAGGCAAACCCGACCTTGTTCGATTCGAACTTATCGACCGTGGATCTGATTTTATTGACCGGGAAGTCCTTATCGAGAACACCTTCGTTGTAGGCTTTATTTAAAAAGGTCAAGAGATTTTTCCACTCCGCCACCTGCGTTTGATAAGGAACCAGCTTTCCGTTAACATCCGCCCATTGGTTGTAAAGCCCGAAGCCGGCCATAATGAATTCAATATCTTTAATCGAATTGCTCGTTGTGTCATAATACAGGGAGAATCCGGTGGTATCCTGCTTACCGTTGCCGTCTGGATCTTTTAATGCAAACGCTTTCGCCACTTCATAAAATTCGTCGAATGTCTTCGGCGCAGACAGCCCCAGTTTCTTCAGCCAGTCTTCACGTACGCTCAATGTATCTCTATTTTCCGTAATATAGTAAGGAAGACCGAGGAGTTTGTCTTTTGGATTCAGCGCGTACAGCGGATCCTTAGGAATCTTGGCCAAGTTCGGGTATTGGGTCAAGGTAGGCTGAATGTCCAGAAACAGCCCCTGCTTCTTCCACTTGTTGAACTCTGGATTAAGTACCAGGAAAACATCCGGGAAATCGTTGGAAGCGGCCAGCACGTTCAGCTTTTCTTTATAGTTTGCGGCTGGCACCCACTGCATCTTGACATCTACGTTGAACTTTTTGTTTAGCGCTTGAATCATCGGGCTATCATCAGGCCAGCCGCCGCCTTGGAACGAACGCGCCATCCAAGTTATCGTCATTTTTTCGCTGAAATCGTCTGCAGCCGCTTTGCTGTCTCCAACTTTCTGAGATGCTGTGCCTGCAGCGTCAGGCTTGGAGCAAGCTGCTAAACTGCCGAAGGATAATGCAAGTGCGCAGAAAACCAATAAAGTCTTTTTCATTGTACACCCTCTTTTCTTCATCTAAATCCGTCTTGGATTACCTCTATATCATAGGGGACAAGCATAAAATATGCGTTACACAATTATCTGATTTATTATCCTAACTCTGGCGAACCGATATTCACCATGTAAAAGGTTATCTTACTCCACGATCGGAAGAACAGTAGCCTTGACTGGCACCGGCCATCTTTCAAGCTCCGGAACATCGGTAGCCTTGCCCCATTTGGCCAGCAACTGATGATGCTCGGCTTTCTCCAGATGTTTCTCGATAATCGCGGTCGTATCCCAGGTCTGTTTCAAAATGGCCTCAAAATGGCCGACAACGTCGCTTCTTTCTTGAGCTAGATTGTGCAGCTCTTGCGGATCCTTACTCAAATCGAACAACTGCTTGTACTGCTCATAGAAGGCATAGGCGACATATTTCCAGTTGCCCTGCCGCAGCATGCGCCCAGGAACCGGCCCGCAGTCCAACGTGGCTACATACTCGCTAATGATGTAACGCTCCGGGTCCTCCGGGCCGTTCTCCAGCAAGGATTTCAGGCTGACGCCATCCTGTCTGGGCGGAGTCTCCGCTCCGGCATACGCACACAGCGTCGGCCCCAAATCCATAATGCTTACCGGCTGCTCAACTCGACGACCGGCGGATACGCCGGTTCCTGACACGATCATGGGGATTTTGGCCGAACCTTCATAGAAGGTGCTCTTCCCGATCAACCCATGCTCACCAGCCTGCTCGCCATGGTCGGACATGTAGATGAACACGCCTTGACGACCGCTGCGCGCCAAATAACGGCTCCATCCCTCACGCACTTCTCCGACTTGGCTGTCTATCGTTTCGATCATCCCTAAATAGGCGGCACGCAGCTTGATAACATTGTCCTCCGTTAGCTTGTTCTGGGCTCGCATCTTCTGCAGGACAGGATGACCCTCGTCGAGCCCGAAAGACTCTGGAATGCCTACCCTTTCTTTATAATACATATATCGCTCAGGAGGAGCTACATAGGTATGGTGCGGACCATACGTACCGACAAAGAGGCATTGCGGCTTCTCATGGTCTTGATTCAAATAGTCCAAGGCGGCCTTGATCACAGCCTTGTCATACTCAAGCACAGGAGACGTCCCACCTCCGATAATTTTCAGACTTTGATTGGCCATTGTGCCAACAAAGGGGCCCAAATCCGAACGGGCCGAACCATAGCGCCCCCAGAATAGCGGAGTCATCTCGCCCATAATGCGTTTGGTGAATCCGTGCCGCTGGTCCTCGCCCATAAAATGCATCCGCCCGCACAGCACCGTTTCGTAGCCTTCCGCGGCAATGCCGTGAAGAAAAGTGGCCTGATCGCTGCCGATCGCACCGTGATTCGTATAGACGCCGGTTTTCTCCGGTAGTTGTCCAGTCAGCATGGATACTCTGGCAGGAACGCACAGCGGCGAGGACGTGTAAGCTGCGCTCATGACGGTTCCTTCCTGAGCGAGCTGGTCCAGATGAGGCGTGCAAACCGTCGCGTGCCCTTCATAACCTGTGTACCGCGCATGATGCTGATCGCTCAAGAACACCAATAAATCCGGTTTCTTCATACCTGCTTCCTCCCATCATCTCACTTATTCATGCTAGATAGTCGTTTTCCATATGTAGCAGTTCGCTCATCTTGAATGACGCCGCTCCAATTTAGTCCGTACGCAAAATCGTAAGCGTGCCCGGCAGAATCAACGTATACACGCATATCATGAGGAACGTCCTCATGCTGCTCCTCGACGGTTCGCATATCGGCGGGCATTTGGAATGGCAGCAGGCCGCTCGGTTCCGCAGATCCGGTAATCACTTCCATAATGGATTTCTCCACAGCTCCGAAGTTGGCTAAAATCGCACTGGCTGCACCCTCGAATTCGGCCATGACCATCGGATTATTCAAAGTCAGCGACACAATGACCGGCTTCTCCTTCATCCGTTGCTTCGTCTCCAGCACCATGTCAAGATCCCCGGCATTGGTAACGGTCACCGTCTTCCCGTTGTAGGCCCGGTTCAGCACATCTCGCGGATCTCCGGCGATGCTGACATCCCGGCCATATTCTGCAGTGTAAGGACCATATTGCAGACTGATCGGGACATAGCCTGATCCGCCAGCGGCCACGTCCGCCTTGCTGTAGCCCATCGTAGAATGTGGGCTTTCGATGAAGACAAGGGCGAAATCCGCTTCATCTGGCTCCTCCGTCACTTCGAAGTAGCGTCTAATCTCATCCAGGTTAACGGGATAGCCATCGCTTGCCGGCACCGGCCGTCCAATCCAGTTGCTGCGGGCAGGGAGCTTCCTTTTCGGAATATATACCTTTTTATTGGATTTCATGGGGAGAACCTGGTTGTCGTTCTTCAGCAGAACGAACGCTTTCAACTGCGCCTCGTAACCGGCTTGTGTGAACGCCTCGCAGCCTACCGTCTCCACGGTCTTCTGGACATCGACGTATGGATTCTCGAACAACCCCAGTCTGAATAAGTTCTTCAGCAACCTGACGGCCGATTGCTCGAACCGCCTCCGCATGTAAGCTTCACCATGCTCCCGAACACCGATCTGGTACGCCTCCATAATCGGGCCGGCTTCGTTGTTGCCGCCGAACTGGTCCACTCCTGCCATGAGCAGCTTATAGTGGCGCTCCGCTACGGTGTATCCCTCTTCAACCCCCCAGCATCTTCCTCCGGGATTCAGCCTCGTAATATCTTCCGGCGCGTCGGCGGTAATGCTCCAGTCCGTGCATACGACACCGTCGTAGCCGACCTGCTCGCGGAGTAAATCATGGATGAGGTAGGAACTGTACGAGTTGCCCACATTTTCCCCGTTCTTCTTGTCCTGCTCCCAGGAGATCGTATAATAAGGCATAACCGCGGACGCCTGCCCCGTCTTGCCGTTCAGGCGAAACGCCCCTTCGGTAAAAGGAATCAGGTGCTGCTCAAAGTTGTTCCCCGGGTATATGGCATATTTGCCGTAACCGAAGTGCGCGTCACGCCCCGCTTCACCAGAGCCGCCCCCGGGCCAGTGCTTCACCATCGCATTCACGCTGTCATAACCCCAGCCCTCCGCGATTTCTGCTTCGCCCTCCGACGTTTGAAAGCCGTCAATATAAGCGCGTGCCATATCGGCAGACAAATGCGGATCCTCGCCGAACGTCATGCCGAACCTGAACCATCGCGGATCAGTGCCGATGTCGACCTGCGGAGACAGCGCAGTCGACAAGCCAAGAGCGCGATATTCCTTGGCCGCAATCTCCCCGAACTTGCGGGCGAGCTCGGGGTCGAACGTTGCCGCAAGGCCCATCGATTCTGGCCAGATCGAGATGTGGCTGCCTCCGCCAACCTTGAATTCGGTGGAAGCATCCAGGCCGTGACGCGGATCAGAGCTGTTATTAGCCGGGATGCCAAGAGGCTCGCTTTCGGCAACCTGCTGCAGCAGGTTGTTCCATCGTGCGCCGCACTCCGGACTCTCCACGCTCGTCACAAGCACGTGGCGGATATGGTCTTTAGCCAAAAACTGCCGCTGCTGGTCCGTTAAAGCGTATGGCTCCAAGGCGCTCTCCTCAAAAGACTTACCGTCATAAGTCGCAGGATTGAAGCCCTTGCTCCCTGGAATCGCCTGATGTTTGCTGAACAGCATCAAACCGGCGATTTGGTCGATGGACATTTTAGACGCAAGATCCTTTGCCCTCTCCTCTGGCGATAAACGCCAATCCTCATAAGGATCCAGCTTGCCGTCTTTGTTCAAATCCTTGAACAACAGGCCGTCCTGACGGATTATCTTAACTCCCGTTCCTTCGGTGTAACCGAGGGTAGGGCCGTTATCATTGTTCACATACCGAATGACTTGTTCGTTCTGACGTTGCTTCACTGTATTTCCCTCATTTCTCATCAATTAACCTTTCACCGAACCCATCAGCATGCCCTTGTTAAAATATTTCTGCATGAATGGATATACGACCAACAGCGGGAACGCTGTGATCAGGACAGCCGCCATTTTTACGGCAGGGGTGTACGAGAAGCCGCCAGCGCCTACTTCCATACTAGAGTCGGATTCGATCAGCATTTGGCGCAAAAACACTTGAAGAGGCATATCATGCGAGTTATTCAAGAACAGAATCGCGTAAAAATAGGTGTTCCAATTGTGTACGGCGTAAAACAAAGTAAAGGTAACAACCGCTGGCATGGATAGCGGCATGACGATTTGCCAGAACAAACGCCACTCGGAGCAGCCATCGATTTTGGCCGATTCCTCCAGTTCGGCAGGGATGTTCTGAAAGAAGCTCCGCATGACAATCAGGTTAAACGGGGCTATCGCCCCGGTCAGGTAGAGTGCCCAATAGCTGTTAAGCAGCCCCAATTCCTTGACCACAAGATAGGTAGGAATCATCCCCCCGGCAAAAATCATCGTGAACAGCACCATAAAGTTAATCGTACGACGGCCCTTCAGCCAGTTCTTCGATAAACCGTAGGCCATCAGGCTCGTCAGCACTATGTTGATGGCTGTTCCCGTGACTGTAATCGTCACGGCATTTCGGAACGATCTCATAAAGTTATCGTTGCTGAGCAGGTAGCCGTACGCTTCGATCGTCCACTCATGAGGAAAGATAAAGAAACCGCGGGACACAAATTCCTGTTCCGTCGCAAACGAGCTAGCCACAACATAAAGAAAAGGGGCCAAGATCACCAGTAAAGTTAGGACCAACAGTCCATAAATCGTACCGGTGAAGAGCGGATCTTTTCCACGCGAGTCAAATGTATTCATGTCAGTAAACCCCCTCTTCGCCTGCTTTTTTAGAAAGCTTGTTAGCCAGTACAATCAAGACAAGGCCGACCAGCGATTTGAACAGTCCAACAGCCGTCGTGAAGCTGAATTCGCCTTGCAGTACACCGGACCGATACACATACGTATCAAATACATCGGAAACCGATAAGTTCAGCGAGTTTTGCATCAAATAAATGTGCTCGAAGCCGATATCCATGACATGTCCCAATCGCAGAATGAATAAAATAATAATCGTTCCTTTAAGCGCTGGTAGCGTAATATACAGCATCTGCTTCCAACGATTCGCGCCGTCGACGACAGCAGCTTCATACAAGGTAGGGTCCACGGCAGCCAGCGCCGCAAGGAAAATAACCGCATTCCAGCCCGCTTCTTTCCAAATGCTCTGGAACACATACACCCAGCGGAAGTAATTAGGATCTGTCAGGAGCTCAATTCGCTCGAAGCCTGCACTGGCAAGCCCTTTGTTAATCGCGCCTTCCTGTGTAGCAAACAGGATGATGGTAATGCCCACTACGACGACCCACGAGATAAAGTGCGGCATATAAATGGCGGTTTGAACAAATTTCTTAAACCAACGGACACGAACCTCGTTAAGCACTACAGCGATCACAACCGGGGCCGGAAAAAACAAGAATAAGTTAAGCGCGCTCAACACTAACGTGTTTCTTAGCAGGATTAAAAAATCCGCTTCTCCAAACAAACGCTGGAAATGCGCGAAGCCCACCCATTCGCTGCCGCCGAATCCCTCGAACGGATTGTAATCTTGAAAAGCAATAATGATCCCGCCCATCGGCACATAACGGAAAATTAAGAAATACAACAAACCGGGTAAAATCATCAGATATAATGGAAGCCCTCTCTTCCATTCCCTAAGCGCCGATTTTCTGCGCGATGGCAGATTTGCCTGCACCAATTCAATCGTGGATTCACTCTGCACTTGCGTTCCCTCCTGAGCAATACTTTGATGTGGATCAAGTTATAGCTACATCATAGCCGCTCGTCGGACAGAAGTCGTTATACGATTATCTGATTTCCAAACCTGCATAAATAGGCTCAACACAAACAGGCCGCCACCGGTTATCCCGGTCAAACGGCCTTGTCCAATGTCGGTATTCTCCTAACCTACTTTATATTTCAACGGAATGCGAATGGAAATAACGGTGCCTCTATCCGGGAAAGAAGAAAGTGTAAGCCCATAACCTTCTCCATACTGTAAAAACAATCGCGTGTGCACGTTGCGTATGCCTAATGATTCCGTTTGGATGAACTTATGATCGTTAACGTTCCGGGAGATGTCATGAAGCCCTTGCCTAAGCTCGTCCAACTTCGATTCCGGAATACCCGGTCCGTTGTCCGCAATTTCAATCACCAGATCGCCCTTGTCGTCATACGCACTGACCAATATAGCGGCATCGCCCGCCCTCGGTTCTACCACGTATTTGACCGCGTTTTCCATCAAAGGCTGAGCGGTTAACTTCACGAGCAAGCAGCCGTAAAATTTCGGGTTCACCGTGATCCGGCTCTGAAACTTCTTAGGGAATCGGATGTGCGTAATCTCCAGATATTTCTCCAGAATCGTAAGCTCTTCCCGTAACGTAACCTCATGGTCTGAAAATTTCGCGGTATAGCGGTATACGTCAGCCAAATTGGTAGCCATACTTACGACAAGTTCGTCATTGTTAATGTAACCGATACTTTTGATTACATCTAGGGAATTATAGAGCAGATGAGGATTAATTTGATTTTGAAGTGCCTGGATATAAGCCTCCTTCTGCCTCAGCCGCATGTGTACCTCCTGGAGCTTCAGCTCCGATATGGTATGGATCTGCTCGTCCAGCTGCTCGACCATTTTGTTAAAACTGTGGTTCAATATCTGAAATTCGTTCTTCCCATCCCGAAATTCGGCTCTAGTATTATAATCGCCTTGGAACACCCGATTCATATTCTGTCTCAAGTGAAGCACGGGCTTTACGAACAAATTGGACACAATCGGCACAAGAAACATAACCAATATCGCAATAAGCCCAAATGCAATAATCGTCGAATTCCTTGCCGAATACAGTCCGCTCGCCATTTCGTCAAAAGGAACAAGAGCCACGACCCTCCAGCCGAGCACCTTGGAACTGCTGGTTGAGATCAGCATATTTTTTCCGTCAACCGATTGAATACTGACCCTGCCTTCAACCGGTATCTCGATTTCTTTACCAAGCGGCGTATCGGTAATCTTGTGTCCGCGCCACTCTTTAACGCGGTGATAAACAATCGTATCGTCTTGGGAGAGCATCATGAACTGCCCTGATTGCCCGAGCTTCGACCTTTCAAACGTTTCCTCTATTTCGGACAGCGACAAATCCATGACGATATAACCGATCTGCCCTAACGTCGTGCTGCTGTAAACCGGATTCAAGATCGAGATGACGGAAAGGCCGTTTTGCTGCGGATATTTAATCGTGTGCGTCGGGATCAGAAAACGCTGCCCCGCAATCGGGACGTTATACCACGGCTCTGAGAGGTAACTTTCAACCTCCGAACTGTAGCTCCGCATGGCCAGAACACGCTTGTCCGTAGACATGAGGAATATGCCGGCGATCTCGTTGTAATTCAGAGCGACGTAGCGTCTCAACATCCCTTCAATGTTTTCTGCATCATAGGCCGAGATGCTGCCGCCGTCCTCGAACCAACGTTGAATCAGCTCTTCTTTCACGACTGTTTTCGTGGTTTTGGACAACTGCTCGAAATAAAATTCAATATGGTAATGCAATCGTTTGGCCGCTTCATCCGTCACCGTGTGAAAGTCTTTCTTTACCGTGTTGCTATAGTTCAAATGTGAGAAAAATCCCATAAGAATCATGGATAGAAAGCTGATACCGAGAAATAGGAGCACCATGCTCACCTTAATGGGAAATCGGTCCCAAAATTGTCTCATTGCACATCATGCCTTTACGTCTGAATTAGTTGAGGCTCAACATCGTGTACATGTTCTTGATCGACTTAGGATATCCTTTTTTCCTATATAAAAAAGCAAAAGAAGGATGTCATCCGTAAAGATAACATCCTCTCTGGTCTCCTCTATTCTTTGCCCCATTTGTTAACATTGTCTTGAATCACAGGATGTGACAAACCGCCTGTTATGTCCCACCAATGATCCACAGCGCCGCGAAGAGACTGCCTTGCTGTTTCCGCTTCCGGTCTCCCTGCTAGATTGACCAATTCATCGGGATCGTTCTGCAGGTTGTAAATCTCTTCCATGTCTTCCTCGTAGTAGTATACATATTTCCACTCCGGCGTCTGGGCCGCACGGAAAGGATGATAGCCCCAGTAAGCCTTGTAATGCTCGAAGAAAACGAGTTGTTCCTCAGGAGGCTCAGTGAGTCGAAGATGCGGCAGCAGTGAGCCGCCTTCGCATTCGACCGGCACCTGGATGCCTGCTGCATCGAGCAGCGTACCGGTTACAGCCGCGCTAGAGACAAGGTCTGGTATGACGGTGCGAGCCGCTTGCTCTCCCGGTGCATACAAAATGACAGGCACGTTATACAGCTCCTTATACGGGAGAACGCCCTTCAGGCGCAATTGATGTGCCCCCTGCATGTCTCCATGATCTGTCGTAAACAGGATTACGGTATTTTCCAGCATCCCTTTGGCTTCGAGCTTGCTCACTAGGCGCCCCAAGTTGTCATCCATAAGCTTCAGCATGGAACGGTAGTGCTGGGCATCTCTGCGGACAATGTCTTCCGTCATAGCGGATTCACCCTGCTGGGACCGTATCTGTTGAAATTCCGGCTTCGTCGACAAGTCGTCCTCGTAATAACTGCTCGGAATAGGCATTTCAGACTTCGGAAACTGCGCCGCATACTGCTGAATGAGCTCAAAAGGCGGGTCTACCGGTGTATTCGGATGCGGCATATACCAATTGACAGCCATAAAGAACGGCTTGTCCCCCTCATAATCTTCCAAATAGTTGAGGGCTTTCGTAGACGTCAGCGCATCTCTGTGGCTATGAAACCGCGGCTCCGGGTTGGCAGCGCCCAAATCGAAGCCATCGGTCCGATAATCGGTAATTTGGAACTCATGGTGGGCGGGAGATAATCCTAAATGCCATTTTCCTAAATAAACAGTTTCATATCCGGCACGGTTAAATTCTTTGGCAATGCCCCACTCCTGTGGATCCAAAACATGGCCGATATTGTTGACGCCTACCTGATGAGGGAATTTCCCTGTCATCCAGCTAGCCCTGGAAGGTGAGCATTGGGCGGACGTCGAGATCACGCCAGTAAACCGTACGCCTCGTTCCACCAGTTTATCCAGGTTCGGTGTGTGATAGCTGGAATTAACACAGCCTATCGCATCTACTTTTTGTTGATCGGTTGTAATCATGATGACGTTTTTCATGGCGATTGCCTCCTAGTAAATATGATCCCACCATATGCTTCATCGGGCGTAGGATTAGCCATCGCGAATACGATGCGGCGCAGCGCCATTTTCTGGACATCCTCTCCGGTCTGCAGAACGCCTCTAAACACGCCTGCCGCTTCACCCGCATCCAGGGCATCCACAGTAATATCCCGTAATGAAGACTCTTACCCCGGGCGTATCACATCGATCGAGGTAACATCTCCTCCGGCTTGACTTATGGCAGCCGCTACTTGTCCGAAGATGATTTTGCTGTGCTCCAGCTCGGCTCGAATAATAATACTGGTATGCGCCACTCTTCTTATAGCTCCCAGTTCATCATTGATTCATAGCTACATCATAATGAAACTGCCCAGGGATGTCTTTACACAATTTTCTGATTTCCGATACAATCGGGATACGACAAAAAACCCGTCCACCGGCAATTTGCCGGTTGAACAGGCTGTTATAGCTTTCAAGCTTCAGATGCCCATCCCTTTGCGATATTCGTTCGGGGAGAGTCCGGTTACATTTTTGAAAACACGATTAAAATACGGCATTGAGGAAAAGCCCACCATATCGGCGATCTGATATATTTTCAAATCGGGCTCCAGCAGCAGCTGCTTAGCTTTGTCGATGCGGATTTTATTCAGGAAATTGACGAAAGAGTCGCCCGAGTGTTGCTTGAAGAGCGCGCTGAAATGGGAGACGCTAAGCCCTACATAGTCAGAGATTTGCGATAAGCTGATCTCTTGCATATAGTTTTTTTCCGCAAAATCGCACGCTTTCTTAATCACAAGTCTGAACGATCGCTTGTTATGTTGCAGCTGACCAAACTGGCACCAGGTTTCGATCAAGGTTTGAATCTGCTTTTTGAGCAACTCTTCCGTAGTCTCCATTGGTGCAACTGTTTTCACATAATCCGGATACGTATATTCGAGGAGATCGTTCAACTTACCGGCAAAAATCCGAAGCAGTCCAAGCCTGGAGCTTGGGTGGTTGTTTGGGTCCTTGACAATGGATTGCACTAGCTGGACTTGATCTGTCATAAGCTGCTGTACATCCATCTCCTGCATGCGCTCCAAAAAGTTGTGAATGTTCATCAACTGATCGTGAGCAGGATTAAGCCTCTCGAGCCTTTGCAAAGAGCGCTCCAACGCCTCCTTCAGCACGTCCTCTCTCACCGGTTTGAGCAAATACTCGGACACCCCATACCTAATCCCCTGCTGAGCATAAGAAAAATTATCATATCCGCTAAGAATAATGCTGACAAGCGGAAATTTAATCTCGTCTATCTTCTTGATTAAGGAAAGCCCGTCCATCTTTGGCATCATAATATCCGTGATCAGTACAGTCGGACACAGCTCCTGAATCAAATTCCAAGCTTCTTCTCCATCACCGGCTTCACCCGTTACCTTGAATCCTCCGCCGATCCGGTCAACCATCTCCACTATACCACTGCGAATCCAATGCTCGTCTTCCGCTACAAGTACATGGTACATTAAAAGCCCCCCTAGAGGTCATTCCTATAAGTATAACCCTTTAGGCAAAGTAAATAAAGCATACCGCCATACAGACAGGGCCATCAACCGATGTTTAAACTAGGAGTACTTCAATCAGAACATTATCTGATACTTCAAAACTTTATTTGTTATTTCAAATCTTTATTTGTCACTTCAAAACTTTATTATCTACTTCAAAACTTATTTGTCACCCGATATATCATATCTAGTTGTTGTTCCCCGCCCATTGACTTTCCCAACTCAACGTAATAAAATATTTGTACGTAACATATAATTTGTACACCGGAGGCTATCCACTCCATGCCACAAGACAAAGAGATCCAAGACAGCTACTACATCGAGTCCCCTGAGCAGGCAACTGTGCTGCTTAACCCGCTTCGCGGAGAAATTATCGCTCAGCTCTTAGAGCCGGGATCCGCCGCGGAAGTGGCCCGCACCTTGGGCGAGACGGCTCAACGCATCAACTATCACCTGAAAGCGTTGGAGAAAGCTGGCTTAGTTCAGCGCGTTGGTACACGCCAAGTACGCAATCTGGTCGAGGTGCTCTATCGTTCGATCGCCAAAACCTTTGTACTGGCCGAATCTCTCAGTATGAAGCCTGAAACCTTGCAAAAGCTGAAGGATCAGAGCTCGCTCGCTCATCTCGTGACGACCTCTGAGCGAATTCGACGAGATGCTATGCTGCTCATGGAGCAGTCTGACGTCGGTGAAGAGATACCAAGTGCGACGCTGCAGCTTCAAGTTCGGCTATGCACGGAGCAACAGCGGCAAGCATTCATTGAGGAATATGCGACGATGGTCCAGCAGTTAGTGGAGCGTTACTCAGGTGTTCAGGATAAGACCCAGGAAGCATATCATGTTTTGCTAGCCATTTACCCCAAACCGAAGGAATGAGGAGGTATTTACCATGAGTCACGAGCAAGAGCAAGGACATGAGAAACAAGCAAGTCTGCCCAAGCGGGATACTACTCCGTTATCAGTATCACCTGTCATTGCTTGGGAACAGCCCCCTGCCCATTCAAGCGATTCCTCCAAGAGCAAGGTCATTTCGATTGATTCTTATCGCCGCCACGCCGCCGCATCCATAGATTCCGAAGCAACCGTTACCGTTCGTGAGTTCCCAACTTTTGAAAGTGAAGAACCTATTCGACTCGTCATGGTTTCGTCTGGTTTTGGACAGAAGATTACAGTCAATATCAATACGATTCAATGCAAAGCTGCTTAATTGGCTCAACAATTTAATTACGTTAATCCTTAACCTCGCAAAATAAACAGCTACGCCGTCCTTCAAGGACTTCTCACAGCGTTATGGAGAAATATAGCCAAATTTCAACCCATTTCCATGATAGAAGGGATGATTTCCATGAGCTTCATACCAATGGTAGTCGAACAAACCGCGCGCGGAGAGCGCTCGTACGATATTTACTCCAGATTGCTGAAAGACCGCATCATATTCCTGGGTACAGAGGTAAATGATCAAGTCGCGAATGCAATTATTGCCCAGCTTTTGTTCCTTTCCGCAGAGGACCCTGAGAAAGATATTTCGCTCTACATCAACTCACCAGGCGGATCAACCTCAGCTGGCCTTGCGATTTATGACACGATGAACTTCATTAAACCGGATGTCTCCACGATCTGCGTAGGTATGGCCGCCTCCATGGGCGCTACTTTGCTATCAGCCGGTGCTCCGGGTAAACGTTTTGCCCTTCCTAATGCGGAAGTCATGATCCACCAACCTTGGGGAGGTACACAGGGTCAAGCGAGTGATATTCAAATTCGCACTCAGCATATTCTCAAAACTCGCAGCATTCTAAATCGCATTCTTGCCGAAACGACCAAGCAACCGATCGAGAAAATCGAACAGGATACGGATCGCGATTACTTCTTAGAAGCCGAGGATGCGCGCGCATATGGGTTGATTGATAAGGTAATTGAGCGGATTTAGATCCGCAAAAACATGCTAAGGGCTGCTCCGAAGGTCGTTTTATGACCTTCGACACAGCCCTTTCAATCTACCACTTATATTGTGCGCAGCCCTTGGTTTTCAAAGCTGCCTCCGCTTTGAAGCCGGAGCCTTTAAATAGGTCTCCCATCTTCGTGTCTGTTTTTTCAAACTTGCTGGAAATGCCCGATTTGCTTGGACTCATGAAATCAACACCAAACGGACCCGCTTTTGCTTTGGATATGAAATCAAACTTCGGACAATCGCCATTAAATTGGCTGGAAATCTTAAGTCCGTTCGTATAAGACACCGGGCCAAAAGCTGCTTTTAATGAAAGCTCCGCTGAGATGCCTGTACTGGAAAGATCCTCTCCCGGATTAACCTCCACATTCGTTCCAATACCGAATCCAACTTCTGCGCAACCTGAGACCCCTTCATCGGTGATACAGAACTTCCCGCCTCCGCCAACCCCTTCATAGGCGCTGGCACCGACGCAGAACAAACCGCACGGATCGCGAAGCTGAATCGGATTGTTATTCACGTAATTGTATAGGTTCGCTTGACCGGAATCATACAAGATCGGATCGCGCGCCGTCCATCTGCCCGCTTCTGGATCATAGTCACGGAACCCGAAGCGCACTAGCTTCGTGCCTGAATCGTGCAATCCGCCTGCAAACCCGATGTCCAGAACGAAAGAAGGATTCGTATCAGCGAGCAACACACCATAGCTGTCATAGCGGATTTCTTTGACAATCGTCTTATCGCCTTTGAGAACTTTCGTCGGTGTCCCTACCGTATCCGTAATGACATAGTAGCGAACGCCGTCTCGTTCAAGGGCAAGCAGCAACCCATTTTCGTTATAAAAATAAGTGGTAACCGACTGATCCTCCCCGATCACAGCCGTTAAGCTTTGCGGTGCAAGTGGATTGCCGTATAGATATTGCGTTGTCTTCCCCTGCACATCTCTCGCCGTCCTACGGCCTAGCCCATCATACGTATACGTAAACGTCTGGCCATCAACCACCGCTTCTAGAAGCTCGCCTCTCGCACCATAATGGAACGTGTCGTCGCCTTTGCTTGTCAAATAGCCGTCGGCATTAAAATGATACGATGTGGATCCAGATTGGATAATGGCATCGTAATCACCATAACTGCTCGTTTCCAAAGCCGAGCCCGTTACTTCCCGCGACACCCTGTTGCGGTTTACATCATACGTATAATTTTCCGTGAATGTGGTACCGAGGGCATCCGTCCTGGATAGATGCAGCAACTGGCCGTCTTGATCAAAGATATAATCGACGGACTCTACGCCTTCTGATGTGGTCGTCGTCTGGCTGATCATCTTGCCGCTAAGATCATAGATGCGTTCATCTTTCGAAACGGCCTCGCCTTGCAACATATACAGCAGCTCACTGATCCTACCTTGTGCATCATACTTGACGCCGATATCCATCGTACCATCGGCAATCGAGGCTACGCGTTTGCCAGGACTATTCCGGTTAAATGCAAACGGACCGAACTTCGCCAGGTTGCCGTCTTTATCCCAAGATAACGGAATATCCTTATTGGCTATGGCGCCAGCCGTCATTCGGATATTCGTGAGATTGGAATAACCATCATACTTGTAAGCGAACTGCCCGTTCGCCTTGCCGAACCAATTCATACCCGTGACATCGGAGCCATCATACGTATAAGCAATCGACTGTCTGTTCGCCGGATTGGCCGCCTGCAAGCTCTCCATGGTAGAAACGAGGTCCAAATTGCCCGCATAGGAAAATAATCTTTGCACATCTGGATCGCTTAACCCGTTAATCCGTCCAACCGTGTCATAGCCGTAATTAACTTGGCGTCCTCCCGGCAGTATGGATTTCTCCATCTTCCCGGACGTTGTGAACGCAACTTGGAGCTCAGCTGATTCGCCTCCTGCCATAGAGAACCCATTGAACTTATCCAGCTCATCATAGCTTTGATCATAAACAGTTCCGTCGGGCATCACAATGGCGGTTACATTACCGACGGCATCGTATTGTTTACCGATGATTTGACCGCTTGGAAGTTGAATCGTTATTTCCCGACCTGCTGCGTCGTAGGTAAACCGTTTCGTTAGACCAGTGGCGTCACTGGTTGAGATCAATTGATTTTTATCGTTATACGTGTGAATTAAAAATTGCTCTCCTTGCTCAATCTTCACCAGAAGCCCCTTGGTGTCATACGTATACAGAAGAGGTTCAGAGCCTGGCTCCTCGATTTTCCATACACGGTCAAGCGCGTCCAAATAGGTCGTCGTTACTTGCGCTTCCGCACTCGTTTCAATGAACTTCTTCTCAAGCGCGTCATACTTCACGGAGGAACTTGATGTCTTTGTTCCACCTGATGAGGTCTCTGACATGGTATAGACAATATCCACCGACTGGACGCTGTACGGATCGTGCTTTACACGCAAGTTAACTTTCCTGGATTCGGACATCTTCCACACTCTGCCACTCGGTGTCGTCACCAGAAGATTAGATAGCTGCGGCGCATCGCTGCCCCATCTTGGATCGAGCCCAAGCTGCTTCACTACTTGCGTTCCATCCGGATACTGAATCTCTTCAGCACCTCCGGCTTGTTGCTTCGAAACGGTTCTCGCTCCAGCTGAATCTGTACTGACACGTAATAATTGCCCATTGTTTTCCGAAACTTCAAAGGAGGTGATTTCATTTCCCGGCCTCGTGTAGGTCACCTTATACCCGTTCGGAATATTCGTCCTCTCTAATGTGGACACCCCTTCCAACGGATTTTCGGCACGGGTCAGATATCCCTGCGAGTCATAACCATACCTGCGAACATGACCATTCGGATCTGTAAACTGCTTCAGAAGCCCAGTTGCATCGTATTGCATCTGATAGGACTCTCCTAGCGGATTCGACAGACGAATCAACTGCCCATTCTGTATCTGCAAGGTTGTGCGCTGCCCCCCTGATGTGATAATCGCTGTCGGGGTTCCGTCCGAGCTTCGTTCAATCGTCAGGGCGTTCCCTACCCGATCTAGCATCCTAGTGAGTCTGCCGCTGTCATCATAGGCAAATTGGGATACAACGCTGCCTGTCAGTGCATTGTTCGTTGATAGCTGACGTCCTGTTTGAGGATCGAATTCATATCGAATCAGCCCCGCTTCATCCGTGACACCATCTTGCGCTGAAGAATCTATCCGGTACAGGGAGAAATAATCTGGCGGGTTTTTGCTATGCTGCACCTGAACGATGACCTCCCCTCGCGGTCCTACAGCTAGCATGTTGATATAAACAGAGCCCGAATAGGTTCCATTTTCGTCCTTCACCTTCTGTTTCAGCTGTTGAATTTGATCGGATGCAAACTCTCTAATGGTTCCCTCTGGTGTAATTTGACAAATCTGCCGATCTCCATTATCCGCTTCCCTCATAAAGATAAGGTTCCCTTTGTTGTCTATATGCAATTGGTTTCCTGCTGTACGGAAAGTAGCTCCCTTAGCTGGCATCCCATTAACGAAATTAACGACCATATCCGGATTCATCGCACCTGCGAACAGGGATACGGATCCGTCTACCGATATTTTGCGAATACGGGTGAAGGCGCAGTACGAAAACGAGCATCCTCCCGTGTCCAGCACATATAGACTACCATCCGGCGCGGTAACCACATCATCCACGACCCCGATCGTTTCTTTCGTGAAAGGCCCGCTGTCAGCGCCGTTATTACTTCCTGTCTTCCACGTTCTATCCCCATAGGAGGTTAACATACCGTCCGAATCAATCCTGCATAATGCGAAGCCATCGGTAAAATAAAGCGAACCGTCTGGCGATATCGCCAGATTAACAGGATTGTGCAAATTCGCTTCAAGCGCTGGAATTCCGCTAGGTATTTCGCTGTATTCCTGACCCTGTGATCCAGTTCCTGCAATCGGTACCCAACTGGTCTCGGAAGTCTTTTTCCTCCAAATACGGAAAGTCCCCCAGCTCGTGCCATATAAAGTCCCTTCGGAATCGACGATCAACGCATTCAACAGGAGGGGTCCCTGAACAGGTGTTACATTTCGGGCATCGCTGCCGTCCCCCTCCATTCGGAATACTTGGGTCTCCACGTTGTTCGGATAATTTTGCGCCGTATTCATATACGTATTCACATAGATGTCGCCATCCGGACCTATTGTCGTTGCCGATGGAATCGAAATTTTGTATGACGAGCCGATGCCACCTGTGGCCGTGCTCCTAAAATCAATCAGCTTCGCAGCTAACTCTCCTTGGTCCCGATACCTCATAGATCCGCTTCCTTCAGAGAGTGCCCCCGTTTCACTGTTGTACGCTTCGTGTCCGTCCAGACTCCAACCCGCAATCCCCATTTCCTGATACACATCGACAGGACTCTCTACGAGCCCATTCCATTCCCTCTCTGTCGATAGGGTGGCAGCAGTTCGATTTAGACCGATCATGACACCTTTATCTTTCATACCAGGCTGGCCAAAACTTTTATCAAAAGCAGCAGAAGAAGCATAGTATTGCGGTCTGTAATGATACTTCACGATGACCTTATAAGAGTGAGAGCCGATCAACTGGCGCCCGTAGGCATCCTTGCCATCCCAATTGAAAGAAACTGGCTTCGTTCCTTGAGAAAGGGAAACCCATTGCGTCACTTTTTTGCCTGCGATATGGATTTCTAAGCTTATGCCTGTCAGTGATGCTGGCAATGGGCCGTTAATGACCGGAATTTCCAGCGTTGACTTGCTCTTGTAGCCCTCTGCCCGCCGACTATAATAATTAAGCGTAAGACTTGTTCCCGTGATGGGAATCGACTCTCCAAGCGTCTGCTCCTGGCATCCGATGATGGAGCCCGACTTCTTGCAATTGTCATTGATGTCTGGGTTGTCATAATTCGGTCTGAGATGAGGCGGCAATATCGCATCGTTCGGCGGACCATAAGGCCAATTGAAATCCCACGGGGTAAAATGCTCAATGGGCACGCGCCACAACGTCTTGCCATCTTGATAAAGCTCCGCCAATTTCATCTGTTCCGCGGCAGTCATGCCAATCGTTGCCAACTGCGTCCCATCATCAGTCAAACCATCGCCATTCGAGTCAATGGCAGCTATACCGCCTTCCGTACGCAGAATTTGAATAATCTTGCCGTTCGTAGATGACACCCATTCGCCTAGTTGACGGTCATAATAGCCTGACGGCACCACTTCGCCCACTGGAAAACCAAGAAAGTTATCCACATACGTATACAAAGGTTGGCTAAATCGGACTTCCGTTGCGCCTGCCCCCACAGCTTCATCGGCTGATAACTCTACCGCATACGTATAGCCAACGTACGAAGGAAGATCTCCAGGCATCGCCTGAGGTCCTTTATCTCCAACTGTATATTCGGTTGCGCGAACGTGCAGCTGAGGGAGAGACTGCGTAGTTCCATCCGGCAGTTTCATATAAGCCGTCGTTTCCGGGAGAATAAGCAGCGTCGCCTGTCTGCTGCCGTCGTTATCGCTAACAGGATTGCCTTGAGCCACCTGGATCTCCGTCGACATGCCTGACAGCTGTACGGAGGTTACCTTGCTATCGTAGGCTTTTAACGTCACGTCGGTAAGAATAACGTAGTCTTCCCAGGGGACATTCGTTTTGCGTTGAATGCTCATATAACCGTCTTTGTCGTATATCACGATAAGGTGTCCCCCGCCGTTGACGGCTAAATCGAAATGCCCATCTGCGCGGGTCCTTGTATATCCCCAATCGGGATGATCAAGTATCGTTATCTTTACACCTGATAGTGGCTGCCCCTCTTCATTCAGCACAGTTCCTTTTAAGACCGCCAGTCTTTGCGACTCGAGCGCGCCTGGTTCCACCTCTTTTTGAATCGGTTGGCTCCCTTCATACAAGAAGGCCATTTTAGTGGAAAAAGTGTCCTCCCCAGCTAACGATATCGGTGTAGGTGCCGGATCAGGGTATGACGATTCATCGGGTACAGGAGGAAGTGAATAGCTATCGACCGATGTCGACTTATTGGATTCATTACCGCTCAAATCAACGGCGCTAACGGCAAATGTATATAGAGGACCGTAGGTCAATTGCGTGACCGTATAGAACGGTGCGATCGAAGTGCCGGTATGCTCCCAGGTAAGTCCCTTATTGATGGACATATACACATGGTAACTGCTCAAATCGGCATCATGAACCGAGTCCCATTGCAAGTTAACCTCCTTCTCTTTAGGCAAAACCAACAGCCCCATTGGGACGGCAGGCGGCGCGGTATCCGGGATTTGGATTAGGCTCGCCCGCACTCGGTCGGATTTGGCCGACTCATTCCCGTTCTGATCGATCGCACTCACGGCAAACGTATAGATCGTTCCATAGGTTAACTGTGTTACCGTGTATTGTGAATGTGTCACCGTCTCCGGGAGTCTCGACCAACTCCCTCCATCATTCTCAGAGCGGTAAACGAGGTAACCGGCCACATCCGTTTCTGGAGAAGACTGCCACTGCAGCCCCACCGAATCACTGCCCGATCTTGCTGTCAATTGGGTTGGAACGGACGGCGCTGTCCGGTCGGGAACGTTCCCTCCGTTGTTGCCGTTGCCGTTCCCGCCGCCGCTTTGTCCACCGCCATTGCCTCCGCCCGTTGTACTCGGCGCGTTGATATCAGCTAAAGACCAAGTTCCAATATCGGCTGTTTCACCTGATTTGGGAGCGGACAACGGTTTATGCAGTTCCTGCAGACGGCAGCCGCACTCCTTAGATTCCTTCTGTCCCAATTTCGCCAGCGAATCTGGAATCGCATCTTTATATAAGGTCAACATAGGACTACTAGTCCTCTCAATCACGACTGCGTGATAATTTCTTTCTGGTAGAACGTATGCCTTAAAACTGCCGTCAGTTTGTGTCAACGCAAAGAAGGTAGGATTCGTTGTAAAAGAGACCGCTACGCCAGCTTTAGGCTGCCCCGCTTTATCGATCAGCTTCCCAGAGAAAACAGCTGCCTTCTCGGCAGTTAGATTGATGTTGGCTGTTTCCTCATTGAAATTGAACGCCTGGTGAGTCGCTAAG
The DNA here is from genome assembly GCF_001428105.1 of Paenibacillus sp. Soil766. GTDB lineage: Bacteria > Bacillota > Bacilli > Paenibacillales > NBRC-103111 > Paenibacillus_E. Next base: position 27,541 of record NZ_LMSJ01000060.1, read on the forward strand.
CCCTCCGATTGAACCGCTGCTTCATATTGACCATAGGGGAGCGAAGCCTCGAAATGACCTTGCTCGTTCGTTCTTCCCCAACGCAGGATGGAGCGCTCTCCTTTCACATGTACACTGACAGCAGCGCCCGACAAGGGCTGACCATTCGAAGCTGATACATGCAGCGAAATAGGATGCTCTTTCTCTTCTTCCTTCTTCTCCTCCTGCTTGTGCCAAGTCCCGATTCTAGAAAATAAGACGGCAGCTTCCGCCCGCGTCAGCTGCTTCTCTCCTCCGAATGATCCGTCCGGGAAGCCTTCAATTAATCCCGATCTCGTTAATGCCGCCACGTCGTTCTGAGCCCATTCAGGAATCTTCGCCAGATCAGTGAAATTCACCTTATCATGCGGCACTAGCTTGAAGATCCTATTGAGCATCACGGCCGCTTCCTGCCGATTGACAGGAGCATCCGGCCGAAAGCTGCCATCTGGAAAGCCCTCCACATAACCTCGGCGCGAAGCCAAGTAGACATCCTCCGCGAACCATTCACTGCCTACATCACGGTAGGACAGAGCCGCCGTCGCCGATCCATCCTCACTGAACACCACCTTGCCCAAGCGATTGGTGATGGAGACAAACTCAGCTCTCGTCAGGAGTCGATTGGGTCTGAACGCCCCGTCCTCATACCCCTTCATGATGCCTTCGGCCAGCATCGCTCGGATGGACGCGCTTGCCCATTCGGGCAGCTTCTCTTCTTGGGGAACAGAGACGGAGGGACTTACCATTTTCCCGGCGTCCGATCCATCCGCTGCTAGCGGCACAGCCTGTGCAACAGAAGTAAACAGCAAGCTTCCGATCAAACTAGCTGCAACCTTTTCCTTCCATTTTCGCCACTTCAACGCCTTCACCTCATTCCTTGTTCTGATATGTCAGTACAACAGACGTCGCATCCGGGTTAGGTGTACTAATCGTGACGAGCAATTTACTGCCGTTCAGTAGACCGCTGCCTGTATACGAATCCTCAATGATCGTCTCGTTAAGATCTGTGTACCCTGAAGATTTGTAATAGTCCTTATACAACTTCATAATTTCTTTGAAATCTGTTCGAACATCATACATAACGATAATCGCTTCCTTGGTGGAGATGGCCGATTGTACTTCAGCGTCTTTGGCGATCGGAATCGATTTCGGGAATTGTTCCGGAATACTTTCACTTGCCGTTAACGTAACCTTCTCGCCTCCTTTGCCTACTGGCAGCGTAATTGTTTTCTCATCCGCGTCGCCGCAGCCTGTAAGCAGTAACAACCCGCAGAGCAGGAGCATAAGAACGCTCAAACCTTTTTTCAAGAGAACCATTTCCTTTCTGCTTGCAATGTCCTTACATCTAACTTGCGTGTACATGTTGCACCTCACGAGTTTCCTTGTATATGTCAGCAGGCTGACCCTCCCATTTCCAAAGCGCCCTACCCAAACCGACAAAAGCAATACCAAATAAGAGTCGGGAAGCATAATCACCCATTGGAGCAAAATCGCTCACAGCGCCAACAATCATCACGATCAACGCCCAACGAGGAAGAAGCTTAATTTTTAAGGATAAGCTGGCAAACAGGATAAACGCGATCATTTTTAAACCTACATTGCCAATCGTTGCGATTAAAAAAGGAAGCGGAGGGGTGCCGTTCCCCTCGAACATGCTGGGATCCAATTGATGAATAATCGGTGCAAGCAAGATCAGCCCATATTGATGGCCAGCGAACACCGAGGAGGTCAGAAAGATGAAGAAAAACGAGAATAGACCGTACCCCCGAACTTTATGAATTTGCGCTAACAACATGCCGATAAATAGAAAAAGTGAACCCGTAACCGCCGCCGTATCAAGTCCCCAACCGACTAAACCTGACATACTGCCGTCATAGGCAGGCACAATAAAAAACCTTGCTGGCAAATAAGCCAGCCCTCCCAAAATCCCAGCAACTCCAAACGCTTTAATCAACCCATTTTGATTCATAATACACATTCCTTTCATTTGGTTTGTGGTCATACCACATATGGACCCATCATAACGGGAAGCTTTCGGACACGAAACGTACCAAACGTATACAACAAGGTATACACTTTGGATCAAACGCCAAAAAAGCCTGGAGACTCATTCTCTCAGGCTTCTTATCCGGGCATTTCCGGAAGTGTGTTATGTTAGGGGACGTCTACGTCCGCTCAGCTCATTAATTTTTGGAGAAGCTCCGTTTTACCTTTGACTTCAAGCTTTTCATAGATGCGGCTCAGGCACTTTTTCACAGTAATCTCCGCTAAATATAGCTTTTGAGCAATTTCTTGGTTAGACGAACATGTCATCGTTAGCAGAGCAATATCCCGCTCGCGATCCGTCAACCCTGATAAAATGGCATCTCGTTGGCTTGTATCCTCTTCAATTTGAGTTGATCGATATAGCTTCTCCACGAAATTCTTGATATCTTTATCTTCCCTAAAATCAAGAACAAGTACAGGTGCTGGGAATTCCGGGCCGAATCCCTTATGTGCTGCCTTAGGAACCTCTACATACCCGATTCCTTTTACCGTTTCCTGGTTATAGGTCATCGGCGCAGTATAAACCATAATCCCGCCTTTTAAATAATAGGAAAGATAGGTTTGAAAGAACATAAACCGCGCTGCCGCACTATCATCCTTGGAAAAGTCGATAATATATTGAAACCAACCGGCAGGCGACTCCGGAGCTACCCGAAAACGATCCAGCTCTTGTTTAGTCAGCGTCTGAAAATAGGACTGTGTGATTGGATTTTGCTGCAGCAGCGACAGTGAATCTCGGTGAATCGGAATATAAATAAAAATGCCTACCGCTTCATTTTTTTCGTTCTTAAGCAGCCTCACCGTGTCGCTTCCCAGCGGAATGATGTCGGCAAGACGAATGGAGGAAAACCATTTATAATGAACCGCTTTTGGAATGTTGTACATATGCTTTTCATTGGTAACGGGATCATACATTTCTTGGGAGTAGTCATCAGGATTGGCCAAAATATCATTCATATATTGTTCAGCTTCAGCCATGTTGTCCAGATAAACCGTTTCGATTTCATAGGATTGATCTAGCGCATCATCATAGAACATCGCCCGAAAACCAGGCTCCCCCACGATATAAATAAAATCTAGCAAGTGGAGATTTCTCTCTTCCAGTGAAGCATATCGAGAGGTCACGCAGCTATAGTTATACTTTACGCTACGCCGCCAAAGCTCCTGATAAACTTGCGGTTTCTTTAGCCTGAAATCTTGATTTAGCGCTTTGCGAAGGACCTGATGCAGGTACCAACCCCGCTCACTTTTGCGAATAAAGGAAAGCTGAATCAGCTTCTCGAACTCCTTATCGCTAATTGTCTTATCTAGCATCATCTCGAGGATCTCATGGTTGAAAACACGCACCATCGTTACAGCTTCCAATAACTCCCGCAGGGCGAGATCTGGGATTTCACGCAGCCATTGACCAGCAATTTCCTTAAACGTTTCATTCCATAATAAAAGAAATTCGGACTCCTGCTCTCCTCTCATACCTCGCAGTTCAAGCAAACCCATGAATAAGGATAATGTTAAAGGATGCCCCTTCGTCAACATAAATGAATTTCGAATAAAGCTTACGTCATAATCGCCATAATTCGCGGTATACTGCTCGCAAGTTTCGTAGTCAAATGCCTTCAAGTGGATCAACTTTATCATTCTTCTCCAAGCGGGAGAGGCAACCCAACCGCCTTTGAGCGGGAAACGACCAGATAGTACAATTAGGATATGGCTGGATAGCCGAACCAGAAAGGTTTGACGCAACCATTCATCCAGCTCATTCATCTCTTCATACGTATCAACCACCAAGACGATACGTCTATCTTGAGCTAGCGTATTCAGCTTTTGCACAGCCGCTTGCAAGAATACTTCCTCACTTGAATCCTCTGTCTCTAGCATACCTGTCTGAATCACAGTGAACAGTCGTGATAGGAAGCCTATTGGCGTCTTGGTAAAATCCAAGCTATCCAGAAGAAAGAAGGGAACGTCCTCATCGCCGCATATTCGTCGAAACTGATCAAGCAGGGAGCTTTTACCTATCCCTCCAGTACCGCTAATCGACAGAATACGAGCATGACTTGCTGCACCCAACACGAAATCCTTGAACAGCTTAAGCTCTTTCATGCGCCCAACAAAAAAGCTCTCTTCTAATCGCTTAATCTCCTCACCTAAGCTGCTCATTTCGACCTCCATCTGCTACTAAGTGCCTATATACTTAAAAATATACGCAAGGATCTTGCCTTTATACGAATAATCAATTTGATAAATGTAACTAAATACTACTAAACTTCAAAATGATCTACAACAACATTCATAAAAAAACCTTTTACAATTGCCAAAAAAGAGCTGCATCAATGCAGCTCTTCTTTTTTGTGTAGCGTGCGGTATTCATTTGGTGAGATGCCTTCTACTTTCTTGAAAACTCTTAGAAATGTCGTACGGCTGTGGATCCCGACGATCTCGGCAATTTCGTTCACGCGCAGATCCGATTGTACCAGCATTTCCTTCGCTTTTTCAATGCGTACCTGATTGATATAATCTGTTAAATATTGATCTTTTTTATCTTTAAACACCCTGGATACATACTTGACGGAAACGCCCATCTCATCAGCAATCTGTTCGAGCCCAAGATCTTGCGTGTAATGATCGTGGATATATTGTTCAATCAGCGATACGAGGTTCCCCGATTTCGAACCGCCTCTTTGGGCTTTCGCCATTTCGATGATTCGCGTGAAAAATTCACATATCGTTGACTCCAGCTCCTTCGTGCCGAAAAACGACTCTTCGAACGCACTGCCGTTAAAGGGGATTTCCCTTTCCATATGCAGTTGTGAGGCATGTTGTCCTTTTTCCGCTAAAAACCGGACACCGGTCACATACATTTCTTTATATAGCTGAAGCGTATGTTCATAAGAAATACTTCGCTGCTCATTGCTCTCTACGATACTCGCAACGACATCCTTCACGGCCTGCACATCACCGAGCTTTAAGTAGTTTACTATTCTTTGCTCGTCGTGGAGCGAATACCGATAGCTGTTTTCAATCGACATTTGGTTGGAATCGACAATTTGAAACCGTTGATCTTTATTGCGCTTGCTAACCGCTGTCATCGCCTCGTTATGTGAAGCGCCAATATCATTCACATTCGTATAAAATGTACCGATACCGATCGTAATATCATAATACATACGAATATCATATTCGAAAATATTAAGCATGCTTTGGAAAGCGGGGTGCAGCAGCTCCGTCTCCTGGGGACCATTCATATTAATTAAGCATACAAACATATTTTGCCGGTGATCCATTACATAACATGGAACTTGACTGCCCAGCAGATTCCATACAATCTTTTTAATGCCATTAATAATAAAGATGCGTTCCGTATCCTGAATATCCTCATAGAAGGCATCTTTGAAATCAAAAAACACAGTGCAGCATATAAAGCCGGAACGAGTGAAGCCGAAGCCTGCCTTTAACGTCTCACGTAAAATTTCTTCTTGGTTGATCGTGTGACCTTTTAACAAAAATAGCAGCGAATACTCCACATACTCGTGTGTCTGCTTATCATATTTCACTTTAACCAGCTGATGGCTGTCAGACATCCGATTAATTCCCTGCTGAATGAGCTCGAACTCGTTGGCCGCTGCACTGACCTCATGCTCTCCGTTTACCTGCACACTTTTCTGGGCAATAATGTCCCGGATATTACGGATCGGATTGTAGATGCGAAGGCTGAACACGAACGAGAATACGATTCCCATCACCATGAGCACCACGCATAGCAGCAGCGTCATTTGCAGAATACCGACTGTATAATGATTGAATTCAGCAAGCGGTGTGAACGAATAGTAATTCCATCCGTACATATCGGATTTCACATAAGCCACTAGGTAGCGTTTGCCACCGACCTCCAACTCCTTCGAAGCACTACTTTCATCAAAAGTGGCTTTTAAGTTTTGTGCGGTTAACTTATCATTCAAGTATCCTTTGGCATCGTACATAAGCTCTTGGTTACCGTCAAAAACGACAAAGCTAGTTGAGCCGAATACGGCTCCCCCCTTCAATGTCTTTTCTATGGTCTCAACGGCAATATTGATAACCATAACAGCACTGTGGTTGCGGATCCGGTTGATCATCACGATGGGGATCACTTGTTTGACATACACTTTATCCTGAATGACTTGCGAAACTGGAAGCAGCTCCACGCTTTTCTTCGAACTCATCTTGCTCATCCAGTAGCTCGCGTCGTATTTTTCATACTTGTACATGTTGTTAAAAAAAGATTCGAAATAATTGACACCGCCACTGACATAAACGTCTTGGTTATCAATATAAGCGAACATCGAATCGGCAAAATGGCCGACGATGTTCTCGTTGCGCTGCATAATACGCGGTAATCGCCACAGCTCGGATTTGACTTCTAAGCTTTGCGTACTTTTGGGCATGAACAGGGTCTGTACCTTATCATCGTATAAAAAGCTAACGCTGGTTTCCTGTGCCGTTTTGATATAGGAATCCACTGTATTGGCCGAAGATTGCAAGTTCGTCGAAATACGCTGGTTAAACTCCTTCTTCATGATGCTGACGGAATACCAATATTCAGAAACTCCGATAATGATAATCGGGATTAATAGAGACAGGAAAGAGCATAAAATAGTTAGAAACAGCCGGTTATGCTTGCCTTGCATGCCACTAATTTGCTTTACCCATGGTATTTCCACAGCTATCCCACCCTCTTCCTGCCTCCGATGTTACGACAATACGTTAAGTCATTTCAACCTAATAATTTTTATCTGCTCCATTAAACCGTACCGTTGGACGACATAATCGGGCGTAAATTCCTTCCCTGTTGTACGGAAAGAGCTCCAGTCTGTCGTTGCAGTCCGTCCGCGTGCATCATGAAACGGGCCAAACATGTTCCGTGGACTGCCCATCACTTCGATTTCCAGTTTGTTGGAACCTTGGTGCAAGTATGGGGTCAGATCGATTCCGTCCGCAGCCTTCCATGGCACATGACCTGCTGTTATACCATTGACCCGGATTTCCGTTGTCACGGCCGAGCAATCTCCGAGCAGCAGAAGCGCTTTTCTATTCGCCTCATGCTGATGATGATAATCCGCGTAATAAATGATGCTGCCGTTGTAGTGATAGTAACCCTGTAGACACCAGTCTCCTGTGTGGAGCGTATCTGGTTCGGCTGTTATGCATCGCGCCGTACTCACTCCGAAATCGCCTATGATATAACAATCTTCCATTTCCATCGCCTGATGGAAGGCACATGACAATTCCAATTCATTGATCCCTTGGCGGACCCCGGTTAACAGCACTCGGTCCATGGAACGGTCCACGAACCATCCGTCGGCCTCAGAGGTCAACGATTGTCCGTTCAAACCGATCTTGAACTGATGTGCGCCTTCAATCACCAGATGCACGGCGCCTGCCGGCACTTCCAAGACTTGAAAGGTCAGTTTCAAGCTAACTGTTGTGCCATCCTGCGGATGAGCCTCATGAATCCACTTGTAGCGTTGGGTAATCCCATTATAATACACCTGACGCATGCCGAGTTTTTCTCGGATTTCACGCTGAGCAACCCAAATTTCCTTTTCTTCCGACCAGTCGGCTTCCCCTATACGGTAAGCGCAGAGATCCAATGTCAGCACATTGGGCATCGTCCTTCTGAATGCAAACACAGGTCCGATGGCCGCGTACAAATCATCGTTAGATAGCGGAATCAACGGTATGATGTTAGAAGGCTCGTTCGCGATGTAGTTCAACTGTTCCGGAACGATGACATAAAGTTTGGAATCCGTCGGACCAAATCGAGCATAAAAGCACAACTCGTTGTCCTCCATCCAAGATGGAACCTGTTCAATGCTGCCGGTCAGTGCGTTCCATGCTTCAACACGGCCTGCCGCCACTGTTCGAACACAAACATCGAACGATTGATGCCTGTCATTATTTACGATAAACAAGGTGTGTCCGCCATCGATTTCTTTCAAGAGGTACAGCAATTCGGGCACCTCTGCCGCATAGCGGTTCTGAATGCTAACGGCCCTTGGCTGCAGTTTTTCCAGAGCTGCGATTAACTGGTCTGGTTTATCAACGACTGTTACTCCTGGATGGGCGTAGAGCCTTGCCGGTTCACCGGATACGCTGCCCTCGATCATTGTCGCAGCCGGCAGCAACGCAATAGCTCGGCCTCCCGCTTCAAGGAATGCCAAGAGCAGATCGAGTGTGCTGCGCAACATGGTGCGGATCGGCGGGATAACTACGGTCTTATATCCCGCCAGATTGACGAACAGCTTCCGGTCATGAACCCGGCCAACCTCGGCCATAATCGTCTCGTCCCCGAGATCGAAATCGTAATGCGCACCGAGCAGCATGCGCAGCAAATCATTAAATTCATCCCCGTAACGATCAATGCTGGGAATATCCCGGTCCAACCCGCGTCTTACGGCGCCATACGGATCCGTGCCAAGCATCGACCAAGCGGATGAAGAGGGGTGCAGGACAAGAATATCCCTGACAGGCGTGCCTTCAGTAATGACAGCACCTATCCGGGCGAAATAGTCCTCCATAATCCGGTTGTATTTCCACCAGGAAGTTTGGTAGTTGAAAACGGGTGGATAATCCCTTTTGCGGCAGCCTTTCATGGAATATAACGCAAGATGCTGCGATCTTACGTTCACACCAAGCACATACTGCCAATCCCCCATCCACTTTTGCCCTTCAAATGTAAATTCCCAGCCGGTACACCCATACGTTTCTGAAATAACGAATTTCCTGCCGTATTGATTCGCCACACTGGTACATTGCTTTACCGTCATATATTCGTCTGTCTGTTCGCAAAGCATATCAATGCCAGGCACATGCTGGTAACGATAATGAGGCATCACAGCTCCACCCACTCTTGTCGCTACGCCCAAGGCGCTTTCCCACAAATAGTGCCCGGTAAAAGCTAGGCCGTTCTCATCGCACCAATCCCCTAATTGTTTCGTGTACGACTCGCAAAATTTGTCCGATATGGTACGCCAGAAATCATGGCGAGCCATCGAAGACTTTTCACCATTAAAATAAAGATAAGGTAGTACATCCAGAATATCATAACCCCGTTTCTCTGAAAAATAAACGGGCAGCGAATATGTCCAAGGCAACCAGCCGCGTCCAGCCGTAAATCTGCAATTGCGGTCATGAATACCCGGCTCATCCGTGAAAATACCAGTGATGGTGCGTCCAAATTGGTCGCCTACTTCCGCTTTATATACTTCGTAGGTAGCGTTAATAAACTGGCGGACTGTATCCGGGTTCATACTGTCAGGCGGTGCTTCATCGTTAAACCATTCACTTGGGGCAGAAACCTCGATACGAAAGACAAGAAGAACTTCCTCACCCAAGGGCAAAGGAGTACATGCTGTTGCTTGAGCTGAGACTTCCATCGTTCCTAACGGAAGTCTCTCACAGCTGTGAATGTCATGGCCCTCGATGACCGCTTTAAACACGGCAGCCACTCGGCCATCATCCTCATAGATGTTGTTCCCGCGTACAACTTCTATCGTCAAGCCTTTAGAGCGGTACTCGTCGCCTTGAGCCTGTACCCTGCCGCCTGCAGAACCCGATGGCCAACGGTCTTCATCATATAGCCATGCCTGCATGCCAAGCTCTTCTGCTTTGGCAACCGATTCTTTTACCGCATCCATCCAAGCTTCACTTAAGTATGTCGTTTCCAATCCGTCTCGGGAATGCATGAAAAAGCCGCCAATGCCTTGCTCATTCATATCTTCAATCTGACGAAGCAGTTCCTCCTTCTTCAATTCGTCATTCCATGCCCAGAATGGAACGGAACGGTAAGCAGCGGGGGGCTGCTCAAATTGCTTCTTCAGCTGCGATAGCCATGTCATAATGAGCCTCCTCTTAAGCTGTTTCGACTTCCAGACTCCAGCATACAATTCGTTCCCGCTTCCACGTGTAGGTCACATAGATCCGGTTCCCTCTTGCGATGACCGCCGGATATGAATACTCTCCAGGCTCAATAGGAATCGTGAAGGAGCGGTATTCCGCCTCCAATACCACTAATTCCTCCCAGTATTCTCCATTGTCCTTGGAGATGCTTAACAACAGAGGCATGCGCGGTCCTTTATACATTCCGACCGGATTGTATGCGAGTACAAGCGTTCCATCATCCATTTGAGCCAAGTCAAACCCGCTGTTGTTGTTTGGCAGATAAGTTCGGTAGGCCGGCGACCATGTTCTGCCTGAATCGGACGAATCGCTGCGGTATATAAATCCTGCCGTGCTCCGCATGAGCATATGCACATGACCTGGCTTCGACTCCCACAGCGTCGGCTGAATGAGCCCTTTGCCCCGCACCAGCTGCATATCTCCCGTTTGCTCCTCCTTCCCATGGTTGACTGGCACCAGCTCGCTCCGGGACCATGTCACGCCTTGATCATGGGAAATATCGGCAAAGCAATCCCACACATCGCCCTCGATGGATGCAGGAGCTAACCATGTGCCATCCTGTAGAACAATCAACTTGTTTTTAACTGGCCCTCTACCGCCTATGTCTCCCGGGACCAGATCGACTGGCTGACTCCATGTCGCACCGTCATCATCAGATAGAACTACACGTGTGTACCATGCTGGAATCGGGGTCCCAACTTTATAGTGAAGCACGATTTGACCGTTATCTTGGCGGAACAGCACCGGATTCCAATGAACAAGCCCTTCTTCGTCGGCAACCTTGTACGGCTTCGACCAGACGTCATTCGTTCTCTTGGAGCACCAGATCGCGACGTCCGGGTTGCCTTCCCTGCTTCCGGCAAAGTACGCCACCAGCAGATCTCCGTTAGGGAATTCAATAACCGTCGATGCGTGGCAGCTCTTGAACGGACGGTCTTCCTCGAACACAAATTGTTTGATTTGTTTGATTAATTTCATATCTTTTTCCTCCTCTACACGTGATAGTGCTCTCTATATTGGCGAGTTAGCGCAAACAGTTGCTCAACCTCGCGCCGGTTCGAATAGGTTAATTGCCGGTGGTCTTTGGTCCTTGTATGCAGTCCGACCGACAATCCTTCAAGGCTTAAATAATACTTCGCATTGACTGGATACAACTGGCTTTCGATGACAGAGGACATGCCCAGAAAATGCTGCAACTTCTCAGCTTTCTCCTGCTGTTCTGCGTAATGGCGCGTTAGCCAAACATACAGATCCGGATGAAAGTTACCCATAATCCCGCTATATCCTTGTATGCCTAAATGCAAGGTTTCCAGCAATGTTGCTGTATTGGCGTTATATATATTCAAACCGCCACCACGCACCGCATTCAGCTTTTGCCCCATGAGTTCGGTATGACAGCATGTATCTTTCAAAAAGGTAAATCGGCCAGTAGACTCGCACCATGCCAACAACTCCGGCGAGATTAGCCGCTTGTAGGGATAAGGACATTCATAAATGCCAAAAGGAATATCTGGTACCGCACCCAGCAGTATTTCCGCATTGCGCTTCCATACATCTTCAGATTCATTCTGCTGCGCCAGCCTGTTACTGACCAGCACGACCGCCTGTACACCAGTTTCCGCAATCTTATTCAGCTCTATCATTTGATCTTCAATTGAATCTGAAATATGCCCAGAAGCGATCACTTGAACGCGCCCCTGTGCTTTATCCACGACAAATCGGGCAATAGCCTCGCGCTCCTCGAGTGTTAGAAAGAACATTTCGCTCGACTGGCAAACTGCAAAAAGTCCAGCAACCCCATGCCCAATATACCATTCGATCATTTGCTCCAACGCCTTGTAATCCACTTGATTCGATTCAGTGAAAGGAGTCACCATAGTAGGCCAAACGCCCTTGGCAATCGGTTGAATATGCATGTACTTGCTACCTCCGCTATTAGAATACTGTCTTATTCCGAATTGAATAATCTACATGCCGTTCACCGCGCCCCCTTCCTGTTAGCGCGGTGAAACAGGCCTTAGCTTGATTCCAAACTCTGCTTACTTTTTCTGAGACAATCTGGCCAATGCACCATTATAAATTTTTTCCAACTCCGAACCACCCGTATCACGTGCTTTTTTCATAATAGCGTCGTACTCGTCGATTTTCTTAACGCCCATAATAAACTTATCGTACTCCTGCTCCAACATCGTATTTAACGGTGCTAATATTTCCTTCACACGAGCAGTTTCTTCTTGGGTAAGCGGCGGATCGATGTAGGGATCGTGGTAGGCTTTATCTGCAGAGACCGTTTTCCAATAGGTCTCATGCTCCGTGCTCCAGCTGCCAGTCAACTTCTCAACTTGCACCTGCGGATCCATATTGGCGAACCAAGGCGTGAAGCTCAGCTTACCAGAGCCAAGTTCCGAGTACATGGCATAGAAAGCAGTCGGCTGGCCGTCTTTAAATTTCATGACATAATCGGATTTCAGCTTCGGTTGGCCTTTTTCATCCAAGGTATGATGAACGCCTTCAACACCGTAGCTCATCAAGTTGGACGCTTTCTCCGTGTACATCCAGTCGATCAGTTTAATAAGCGTTTCTGGATCTTTCGCTTTAGAGCTGATCGCAAACATTTTGTCCGTCAGTGTCGTAGCATAATATTCCGCTCTAGCTTTTCCACTTGCGTTAGTCGGGATCGGAATGATCTGGAAATTGCCGTCTGGAACTGCTTTCTGCAACTGCTTGGTATAATCCAGCGCGAAACCGCTGTTATCAAAGAAGAAGAACGACTTGCCGCTCGTCAACTTTTCGGTCCATTGTTGCTGAGTCGCCACCGCATAATCTTTATCCAGCACACCTGATGTAAACGCTTTATTGAAGAAACGAAGCACATCTTTAAATTGTGCTGTAGCCGGACCATACACATACTGTCCACCGTTGACATCCTTATCAAAGTAAATACCAGTACCTGTGCCCACCCCTGAGCCTAACGGATATGCCATCGTTTTAAACAATTGGTGGATAGGTCCACTTCCTTTGCGAACGGAGAACGGCGTCGAGTCCGGATAAATCTTCTTCAGCTCTGAAAGCACAGTGAGCAGCTCATCGAATGTTTTCGGTGTCGCTAGGTTATGCTTTTTCAACAAGTCTGTACGAATGACCGGACCAAAACCGTTCTTCAGCTCATTGCGACCGACTGCCGGGAATCCATACAGTTCACCGTTAGCTGTCATCTTCGCCATGTCCGGATTCTGATCCCAAAATTTCTTGAAATTCGGCATTAGACCCTTATTCATGTATTGAAGCAGTGGAACAAATACGCCGGTCGAAGCAAAATTATTGACATCGGACATGTTGATCTCAATAATATCAGGCAGGTTGTTGGTCGCTAATAGCGTTTTCTTTTTATCGTTATAATTACTGTTCGGGACATTTTCGAACTTTAATTTAATATTCGTCTGATTAAAAATTTCCTGTTGTACGAGCGCGAAGTTTTTGACTGGCTGATTCGGATGCTCTGGAAACGTTACTTTCACTTCCCGTTCTTTCTCCGAAATTTTGCCTGTACCTGCTGCTACGGCTGGTGTATTCGTTGTTTCGGACTTTGCAGATGGCGCAGCTCCATTCCCGCTGGTACAAGCGACTAATCCGGATGTAACCATAATGGTGCAAAGAGATAATGATAACCCTTTTAACGTTGTATTTTTCATACAAAAACCTCCCTTTGACTATAGATAATGTTACACATACCTACTTAAGTAATCACTAAGTTTCTGCAGATTAGCCGACATCTTCGTCGATGCTTGGGCATCCCCCCTTTCTGTTAACTCCCAGTTACCCCTTCAATGCACCGATCATCGCGCCTTTAACAAAATACTTTTGTAAAAACGGGTAGACAACCAGAATCGGCAATATCGTTATAATAATGACCGCAAACTTGTAATTGGTCGCAACGACTCGGAAGTTCGATGAAGCACTGCCTATATCTGCGGTCTGGTCGGCAAATTCCCCGGCAATGACAATATTTCGAAGCAGCACTTGAACCGGAAATTTATCGCTGTCATTCAAGTAAATCAACGCTGGGAAAAAACTGTTCCAATGATGAACCGAGTAAAACAGCACCATCGTAGCCATGACCGGCAGCGACAACGGAATAATGATTTTGAATAGTACCTGGATTTCATTAGCTCCGTCCAAGTAAGCGGATTCCTGTAAGGCCATCGGAATGCCTTCGAAATACGTTTTCATAATAATCATATTGAACGTAGAGATAGCCGGAGGGAGCACTAGTGCCCACATCGTATCGACGAGCCCGAGCTTTTGTACCACCAGATACATCGGAATTAGGCCACCGCTAATAAACATCGTTAACGCGACCATAAATATAAAAATGCCTCGGCCGTAAAAATCCTTTCTTGAAAGCGGATAGGCACAAAGCGCCGTCATGATGACATTGATCGTGGTGCCTACAATGGTGTATAGCACCGTATTACCGTAAGTCCGCCATATTTCTGGATTTTTTAATACAATCTTATAAGCATCGAACGTGATATCCATCGGTATCCATTTAATAAGGCCTCTTGTAACCAAATTACCGTCGCTGATCGACACAATAAGGATATAGTAGATCGGATACAAGGTGGCAAATATCAGTAGCATGAGGATAATTATGTTGAAGTTGTCAAAAATTTTTGAACCCATCGATATTTGTTTGTTCATAGCAACCTCCCCCTTTCTTCTACCATAAGCCGGTTTCACTAATTTTTTTGGAAAGCCGGTTAGCCGATACAAGCAGAATCAACCCAACAACCGCTTGGAACAGTTCCACAGCCGTAGCATAGCTGAAGTCGCTGCCAAGCAAACCTCTCCTGTAGACATAAGTGGAGATGACATCCGCAGTTTCATAAGTCGATCCGTTATACAACAGAATAATTTTTTCGTAACCGATGGCCATTAGCCTGCCGACATTCAGAATCAGCATGATGGAGATCGTAGGTGCAATACCGGGCAAAGTAACATTCAGCAGCTGCTTCCAGCGATTGGCACCGTCGATTTTAGCGGCATCATATAATTCTTCGTCCACCGAAGTCAGTGCGGCCAAGTAAATAATTGAGCCCCAACCGATGCTCTGCCAGATACCCGAGGAGATAAAAATAGTACGGAACCATTCCGGCTTCATCAGAAAGTGAATCGGCGTACCACCCAACCACACAATAATCTGGTTAATAAGGCCGTCTGTCGTCAGGAAGTTGACGAGCATCCCGCACACCACAACGGTAGATATAAAATGAGGCAGGTAGCTGACGCTTTGTGCGAATTTTTTCACGCGCTGGCTTTTTAATTCGTTCAATAGCAGCGCCAATACAATCGGGGCCGGGAACGCCCAAAATAGTTCATACACATTAATCAGCAACGTATTGCGCACTAGCTTCCAAAAGTAAGGGTCAATCAAAAACTTTTCAAAGTGAACGAAACCCACCCAAGGACTAGCCGTGATGCCTTTAACAATGTTGTAATCCTTGAAAGCAATGATGATTCCGTATATGGGCCAATAATGAAACAATACATAGTAGCAAAAAGGTAAGAAAAAAATCATATACAAGTATCGGCTTCGTTTCATATTACGCAGGAAAGGATAGGTCTTCATTCGCGAAACGCCGACCTCCTGCTGTACCTTGGACTGATGGATAGGAACCCCTCCCAGATGACTAGTGTACGTATCGATTTCTCCAATACTTGCAGTACTTGGAAACCGCTTCCGTGATTTCATTATAGATAATGATTTTTGCTCTTGGAAAGAACCGATGCGGTAAACATGATGCACATTTCGCACAAAATAGACCATGATTCAAATTTCTCAGCGTGTGCAAATATCGCACGAAAGGCTGATGTTCCAGGCAGGGCGCGGGTTTATCGTATTGAGGCTATTCCAGGGAATAGAAACTTAACATGAAAAAGCTGTCCTGAAAGTAGATACTTTCAGGACAGCTTTATTGTTGTGATGCTTCTTTTACAAATAGCCTGCCAGCTTTTTCAACGTTTTCGCCTGCTCTGCAGTCAATTTCCTGCCGCTTAAAGCATCCATCTCCAGAGCGAAAGCGCGCAGAATTCCGTTCTTGATCATCGGCTTTGCACGCTGGTCCGCTGCCTGCGCCAGCATCAGCTCCCTGCACAGCGCTTCAGCGAGCAGCCGATTTGCTCCCAGGAAGTCACGAATAAGCGCATACATCCCGTCGTAAGTTACCTCGATTCGATACGTATAAAGCCCCGTGTGCGTATTCCCTGCCCGATCAACGGCAATGACGGAGACTTCGTGCGCACCGGGTTCAAGCGTATAGGCTGGCGCTTGAACTAGCTGCTCGGAGCACGGGTTCGTTACAAGGCCAGACACTGCGTCAGTCGCCGTGCAGCCGATATATACCGCCTGCTGAACCGTATAAACGGGCTGACCGGAGAAGGCAACGATAGGCTCTGACTTGTCAATCCGCACGTCAAGATTACGCTCCGTTTCCGCCAAGCCAGAGAAATTGGTTGCGCGATACGTCACGCTCGTAACCCCTTCTGCCGTGACCATCATATGCGCCTCGCTGCCTTGCACCGTCATCGGCCCTGCCACCTGAGCGCCGGTAGCGGCATACGTCAAGCGGTAAGCGCCATCCGCTTTAATCGCAACGTCGGCGTCCCGGTTAAGCCAGCCGTACGCATTCGGCTGAGGGGCTACCGTGGCCACGGAAACCGGAACATGCGTATCCCTTACGCTTACTGCGAAATCGTCATAATAGGCCGACGAAAGATTATACCGGCTCGTCACCGCAATCAGACTTGCGGTTGCAGCATTCTCCGGTGCCTTCCCTTGGAGCATAACCTTCTGCCACTGAGCCAACCGTGATTCATCGAGATGAATTTCCAATGTGGAAAGGGTCGCATTATTCTTATCAAAAAAGCGGAACATAAAGCCCGGTTGCCCCGATTCAATGTAGAGATTGACGCTCGCCTTGTACTCTTCGCCTGGGATGACGGGAATCTTAGCGCTCTGCATGGCAACCGATGCGGTGCGCAAGTTATCTATGATCTTCAAGCTCTTAGCCCCTGAAAAGCGCTGCGTATCGCTGATCTCATAGCGATAGTCGGGTGCAGTCGCAAAGAGCGAAGACCAGCCGGGAATCGCTGTGCCGCTCAGCGGTTCTTCATATCCACCATTAAGAACAGAGACAGGAAGCCCTGGCGGTGGTTCTACATATTCTCCGTCCACCTCGACACGGTACAGAATTGTATTCGTCTGTTGATCTGTGAAATATAGATTGCCGTCCTGGCCGAGGTCAAATCGGGACGTATCCGCCAGCGTCCGGGATTCAAGCGTTTCCGGATCGATTACCGTCAGCTTATTATTGAAAAGTACATAAAGCAGCCCATCCTCTGACCAGCGCATAGGGTGATGAGCCCACTGGCTGAAATTGAGACTAGGATACACTTTCTTGCTCTTTACCACCTGATACGTAACAGGATCGATGGCAAAAATATATTCATAGGACGCACCCCATAGAAGTCCGTCTGGCCCAGACGAAAGATCGCCAATGTAAATCGGCTTACTAAGCCCTGGCACCCGAAGTGGAAACTCGGCGATTTTATGCTGGCTAGCCGCATCCCAGACGAAAATTTTCGCTTCTTCAGCTGTTGGCTGAGAACCCAAACCGCCTCGTATCGTGGTCGAGCCAAAAATTTTGCCGTTGATATAGGCCGTGCTTAGCACACTTTGATCCTCCACCACATTGCGGTGAACATCCATCGTTCCTGTAGCGGGATCATACACGGTCAGTGAGCCACCTAACGTGCCATAGCCCGAGATGGTAGAAATATAGAGCTTGCCTTCGGCCCCAATGATATTTACCAGCCGTTCTTGATCGTTCCCTAGCACCGCTAACCGCTTGGGGTTCGTTTCACTTGGCTCTGCATCCAAGTCAAATTCGTACAATGCCCCCTCGGGATAGACACCCATGTAAACCTTGCTGCCAACCGCAAAGACACTATCCGCCTGGCCGATGCTGAAAGGCTTCGCTGTGTTGTCCGTCAAATTCACAAGTGAAGAACGCGCCTGTGAGCCCGTTGTGATGAGCTGTGTAGGCGAAACCGCTGCTACACGGTTCACAACACCCGGCAGCCCCGGAATCACTGGCGGCTTCAGGACGACCTGCTTCGTGTCGATATTCAAGAAAGTAACACCACCGTCATAACGAACGGTGACGAGCGTTTTACCTGGAAGCTCAGGGTTGTTCGGAAACTCCACCCAATCGGCCCCCCGCAAGCCGGAGGCATACTCCATCCCAGTGAGCGCCACTTCGTACGATGCCAGATCGAAGGTTTTCAGCTTCTTGTCGGACATATAGTAAATCTTGCCGCCTACCGAATCTGTCGCGTGAAGCCCCGTTACGTTCTCCAACTCTACTTGCAGCCATGAGGACGCGACAGTATCATAAATATACGCTTCACCCGGAATCCCGCTGCCGTCTGTTACACGGGCAAACAGGTAACGGTCATCAATCGTATCCAGATCATAGATCGTATCGTTCTTCAGCGTGAAGGGGAGTGATGCCGCAATGTCCATCTTAGCCCCAGTCGTCAAATCGACCTTCACGATCTGACGATGCGCGCTTCCGGCATAGACACTGCCGCCTTGATAGGCAATCGAGCGGACATATTCTTGATCGTTCGCTCCAATCACCCGACCGTAATCCCGGGTAAGCTTGGATACGGGATCGTACTGGTACACTTTGCCGCCGGGATACGTCCCCACATACACCCGACCTTGCTCATCCGTGGTGATGCTGTTCGGCACAGACTGTCCGTCAAACTGAGCAACTTGCACTGGCGTATGGGTCACTGGCGAATAGCTCCATAACCGCGCTCCGCCTCCGTCCGCAGCCAAGTACAACGTCCCATCCGGTGCGATAGTATGCGCCCAGGAGCTCTCCGAAGGGGCGAGTGGCACGCTTCTCAGCAGCTTGTAATCCTCCAAATCGATGACATTCAGGTGGCCCGGCTTCCCTTTGCTGGTAGCATAGAGCACATAATGCCCATCTTCCTTCCCGACCGTGCCGTTAAAAACAGCGACCGTATAGTTATTGGGAATCAACAGCTCTTCCGGACTGCCGAACGTCTTCTGGGACAATCGGCCTTCAGCCGCTGATGCGGCTCCCATCCCCCAGCCGACCGTCAGCAAGATCACACACAGGAAAAGGGCAACGATACGATAAGAAATGATCCTCATAATACGACTCCTCCTTCTATAGTCAAATTACATTGAAAGCGTTTACATGTAAGGATAGATTCTTCCTGCTTCATAACCGCCCTCTACAACTTGTCAATAGTTACTGCCCATAAGTCAAAAGGGTTCCCATTGCAGCCGATACTGAGGCATAACCCTTATAAGCCTCTTCTGCCCGTGCCAGCGGATAGGTGTCGGTGATTAGGCCGTGAAGCGATATTCGTTTGTCCGCTAATAATCGGATATACGCCTCGATATTCCTGCCTTCGGTCCATCGCACATATCCGATCGGATAATCACGGTTTTCCAGCTCATATTGCGTATCGTAACGCCCAGGGCCTCCAGCTCTCGAGATAAGGACCCGCGCCTCCTTCCCGAACATAAGCCCCCTGGAATACTGGGTCGTCAAGTCCCCGACAATCACGATAGTACCCCGATCGCGAATCCAGCGCATCGCACTGTTCATCAGCGATTCGCCTGGACCGCCCGTACACAAGATGACACTGTCCGCTCCAGCCGCGCCGATGCCCGATGCCAGCTCTGCCTCGAGCAGTTCTTGGCTGTCGTAGGCCGCCTTCACACCCCCTTGACGTGCCAGCGCCACCCGCTGCGGATTCACATCGAGCGCCGTCACGCAAACTGCAGCCGCAGACGCAATTTGGGCGATGAGCTGCCCTAGAATACCGAGCCCCACGATCACGGCAGTTTCGCCAAATCGCAGATCCGCCGTGCGGAGTGCATGAATGGCAATCGCCCCAAGGCCCGCGAAAGCTGCCTCTTCTGGCAGCACCTGCTCAGGGACGACCGCCGTCAAATTCGTCGGCACCGTCAACCATTCGGCATGCCGAACAAACGGTGCGCCATAGCAGGCGACACGCTGCCCGACGTGACGATCCTTAACCTCGGCCCCCAGCGCCTCGATCACGCCGACAGCGCTGTAGCCTAGTATGCTCAGTTGATCCACCCCTCGCTGGATGTACGTCATTTCCGTCCCCGGGCTGATCGCCGAAAACTCCGTTCGTATCCGAACGTGTCCAGGCGGAATCGGTCCCGGATCCAAGTCCGTCAACAGGACTTGCCCTTGTAAAACCCCAACAGCTTTCATCCTAGTTCCTCGTTTCCCGGCAGTCACCCTGCCGCCATCTTGCGAAACTCGCTCGGCGAAATGCCATAATATTTTTTAAACGTTGTGGTGAACGTAGAGGCGTTGAGGTACCCCGTCTTCTCTCCAATTTCCGCTACACTTAGCTCGGTATGCCGAAGAAACTCCCGTGCATGCGATAGTCTGACTTTATTGAGATACTCGACATAACCTACGCCAAACGTTTTTTTGAAATAATTTGAAAAATACTTAGGACTCGTATTCAACAGTTCGGCCATATGGTCAAGATATAAATTTTCCATATAATGCAGTTCAATATATTGGTTGATGAACTCCGGATTCAGCTTGCTCTTGCCTTCCAGCAGCCGCTTGCTCCCGATAAATCGCACGATATCCTGGATCGCTTCAATCACTTCTGCACGGCTACTGGCATGATCCAGCTTTCGGCAGAACGCCATTTCTAGCTGCAAGCTCTCCTTACTATCAGCTGCGCTGCTTTCATTTGGCTTCATCAGATAGTAGAAGACGCTTTTGGCAAGATGAGCAAGCTGGTGGTGATGAATACCCAGTGCCGTATTTTCCTCAAAAATATGATCCAGCAGCTGTATAGCCTCTTCCGTTTTGCCGCTAAGAACCGTATTGGAAAGCTTCTCGAGGCTCTCAAAAGGGACATGCATTGTGGGCACATATGGTGAGGTCTCCAAGTCCATGACGGCCTCCATAGCATCGATGTTCCGATAGACCCTGCCGTTCTTGAGGTCCTGATAAGCTTCCTGGCAGTTCGTCACTTTGGAATCATACAGTCGGGTAAGGCCAACCCATAGCCCGCAACCTTGAAGCTCTTCCTGAGATGCATACTTCGCCCATCCTTCGAGCGCACCCAGCACTGCTTTCCGCCCAGATGGCAGCGCGACCCCGACCAACGCCGTAAATTGCATACTTCCCGTATAAAAAGCTGCTACCGGTCCAGCTCCACCAAGCGCATCTGCAAACCGACTAGTAATCTCGTGAATAGGAAGTCCTTGCTGAACATTACCTTCTGAAGGAGGCCTGATCTGCAAAGCGACCATAACGAACTGCCGCTCCGGGAAAAAGAACTCGTAATAGGGCTGCAGCTGCAACTCCAGCTCCCTTGTGTGAGCATATCCGTCAAGCATCTGCAAAAAAAGGCTCCTGCGGAGCTCCTGATCCGAGAATCGAATCTGCTCCTTCAGCGCTTCATTCTCCGCCTGGACTTTGACGATGCCGCTGTAAATTTTACGGAAATCGTTCCCCTTCACTTGACCCCCGCCAAACAGCTTTAA
Organism: Paenibacillus sp. Soil766; assembly: GCF_001428105.1. Lineage (GTDB taxonomy): Bacteria > Bacillota > Bacilli > Paenibacillales > NBRC-103111 > Paenibacillus_E. Next base: position 49,193 of record NZ_LMSJ01000060.1, read on the forward strand.
GATGTCCTTTACAGGTCGGTATAAGTAGACGCTAAGAAATGCGGACAACAGCACTGCGCTGATAATGGCGGAAATCATAATCATATGGTTTGCATTGCCCACCGAATCAATATTTTGAAATTTGAACGGCACTTTGTTGATATAAATAAAATCGTTATACTCCGATTTATAGAAGTGGTACTCTACATCATTGCGGGTCAGAGTAGCTTCCTTCTCTGGGGAGAAGTAAACTTCGTTCAGGATATCTCCGGGCTCCTGCGCCAGATCGGTGCTGAGCACCACATTGCGGCTGGCGTCCAGTACGAGCAGTGAAGCGCCAGGAATCATTGCCTTCAAATCAATTTGCTTAAGCAGTTTCTCCGCATTCAGCAGCACCATCACATTCTTATTGGACAGGCGAACCTTGTTCCCATCCATCGCAACCATCAATTGCTGCGTTCTGCGCGTCAATCCGTCCGTCGAAACCGCATAATCCGAAATTGGGAAAAACGTGAGCGCATGCTTAGAAGCCGCAAACATTTGCCAATACTTGGGGGTATACGTATCATGCTTATACTTTTTATCGAACAGAACTTGAAAGTCGCTGGTTCCCTTCGATGTTACAGCCAAATCAAGTCCATCGTAGAACACGATAATATCTTCGACATAATCGAGCGAAGAGGCCAGCCGGGCTAAGTGCTCTTGCAGCGTAAACGCTTTTGCCATGTCGAGGGTCTTGCTTTCCGACTCCAAGTCGTACGGCAGGCCGTGCACGCTAAAGATTAAGTTGTTCACCGCAGCGAACGAGCTGTCGAACGATTGGATAATATTTTGTACGACAAGAGAGTTATTTTGCGTGATTTTCTCATAGATGCCGGAAATCGAGTTTTTGTAGACAATGTAGTTGGATATAAACATGATTGTGATGACTAACAATAATGCGAAGAAAATTTGCAGAAGCCCTCTGCTCGCCATTAATCGGTTGAACGGCGTCACCCTATCACCTCGTTCTAAGTCATCCAACTACTATTCAACAGCCGTCCGTTTTAACCCTTTTCCGAGCCGAGCATCACCCCCTTGGCAAAATATTTTTGGGCAAACGGATACATCAGCATTACCGGAATCATGGAAAGTACAATCGTCGCATTCTTCATTGCCTGCGGCGCCAGTGCAGCCCGGTCTACAAGGCCGGCGTCATTCTCAGCATTATAAATCAACATATCTCTTAGCACGACCTGCAGCGGGTACATGTCCTTATCGCTTAAATAGATCATGGGGAGGAAGAAGCTGTTCCAATGCCCCATGAAGTAGAACAACCCGATGGAAGCCAGCGCCGGCTTCGATAGCGGAATGACGATGGAGAACAGAATCCGGTAATCGGAAGCACCGTCAATGACAGCCGCTTCGCGTATCTGAGAAGACATATTTTCGTAGAAGCTTTTTAGGATAATCAGTTCCATGGTCCAGATCGCATTCGGCAGCACTAACGCCCACACCGTGTCGAGAAGTCCAAGCTGCTGAACGACCATATACGTCGGAATAATTCCCGCGTTGAAAAACATCGTCATCACGATCATCAGCATGAACACTTTCCGTCCAAAAAAAGAGCGCTGTGAAAGCGGATAGGCGGCGACAGCCGTAAAAAGTAAGTTAATGAATGTCCCCAGCCCCGTATAATAGACGGAATTGAAATACGCTCGAGGGATTTTATCGCTCTTCAGTACCTCCCGATAAGCATCGAGATTAAGCCCCTTAGGAAAGAGAAATACCTTTCCTTGAATGATGGCCGACGTATCACTGAGCGAGATCGACAGAATGTACAGGACTGGATAGAGCGTTGCGATTGCGATTACGGATAATACGATGGCGTTCACCAGGGTGAATAAAGTGATTTTTCGGCTGCCTACCATAACCCGTTCCCTCCAATCCGCTTACTCACATAATTCGCTCCGAGCAGCATAATCATCGCCGTTAACGCTTCAAACATCCCTACTGCCGCAGCATAGCTATAGTTGGATTCCAGCAATCCTTTTCGATACACATAGGTGGAAAATACATCGCTTACCTCATAGGTCATCGGGTTGTAGAGCAGCAACACCTTCTCGTACCCAACCCGGATCATTGAACCCGTTTTCAAAACAAACATGACGAGCAGCGTTGGCAGCAGTCCTGGCAGCGTGATATGCCGCATCATGCGAACCCGGCTAGCACCATCGACCTTTGCCGCCTCGTAGAGCGTCGGGTTAATGCCCGCAATCGCCGCAAGGTAAATAATCGCTTCATAGCCGATCTTCTCCCAAATATCCGAAATCACATAGATCGTACGGAACCAGTTCGGATTCACGAGAAAATAGGTCTTGGGCAGGCCAAGTGCCGCCAGTAATTGATTGAAGAGACCGCTTGTAGGCGACAGAAAATCGATAATCATGGAGCAGATGATGACGACGGAAAGAAATGCCGGCAAGTAGCTCAGGGTTTGCACGGATTTTTTAAACCAGGCCAAGCGTACTTCGTTCAGCAGAATAGCCAAGAGAATCGGAAATGGAAAGCCGAATACTAGTGTATAGAAGCCTAAAAGAATTGTGTTGCGAAATAACATCCAGAAATCCTGATTCATAAAAAATTGGATAAAATACTTCAAGCCTACCCAATCACTGTCCCAAACCCCGGTAAACACACTGTAGTCCTTGAATGCGATCACTAAGCCATAAAGCGGTCCGTACCGGAATAACAGATAGAACAACAGGCACGGGGCAAATAAAATGAGCAGCTGGCGATCCCGCTTCATGTGTTTAAGGGCGGCAGCTATTCGTGCTTGCGCAGGCCGAGCCCGCCGACTCTTCGGGGCTGCCTTCTCGATGATGGGTTGTTGCATAGGGTTCCCCTCCAGTGCTCTCAAACTGTCTTATTTGGCGGCGTCAAAGCGCTTTTGTGCATCGTTATATACGTTGATGTAGGCATCCACGCCTTTTTTGGCAATCGTTTTTTTCCATTCTTCCCATTGCTCGTCGCCATATTTTTTATCCAGAACATACTTGGCATTGAACTCCTCGGCCGCCTTTTGCAAGGACGTCTGCAGCTCAGCGAGAGTTGAAATCTCGGAATCGGAAAAATTGAGAATAGGGTCAATCGGCTCCCTTTTGTTGCCTTTCAGAATTTTATCCTGCGCTTCCTTCTCTTTTTCCGAGAATTTGTAGTAAACGCTGCGGCGATCCGGCCTTAGATAAGCGCTTTCCAGCCACATGGCATAACGGTCCTCTAGAACTGAAATATCAACCAACGGCAGATCCTTCAGCTCAGGATACACGGGAGCGCCGTCCTTGCCCCACTCGAAATTCACACCTTCGACGCCCAGTGTCATCAGTTGCGAGCCAGATGGAGAGGTCAGATAATCCAGCAGCTTGAGCGCAGTTTCTTTATTCTTATTGTTCGCGACCGTCACACTGAAATCGGATACCTTCGGCAGCGTTTTGACGTTGCCCGTCGGACCGACTGGATTCGCGTAGCGCAAATTGAAGTCAGAGTTCTTCGCTTTAATCTGGTTATAGAACAGATCTAGGCGTCCGATCCAGTCCCAAGTCACAAACGATTTGTCAGTGGTCATCTTGGTTGTCCATGAATCCTGCGTATCCGTCAAAAACTCAGGATCGATTAACCCTTCGTTATACAGCTTCTTCATGAAATCCAACATGTTCTTATGCTCCGGCTGAATGCTGGCGAACTTCCACTTTTTCTCCTTCTCATCATAATACGCTGGATAACTGTCACTGCCGATGCCCCAGCCATATGACCAGTCACGGAAAATGTTCACAAGCCCTTTGGAGGCATAAGGATAAGCCGATGGGTACGCTTCTTTCAGCTTCTTCAGCGCCTGGTAGAATTCTTCCGTCGTTGTCCATTCCTTAATTCCTAGCTTGTCAAAAATGTCCTTACGATAGAGAAAGCCGTGATTGACATCACGATTCAAATCGTAGATCGGCCATGTGTAGAGCTTGCCATTCTCATCGCCGTAAGACTTGACGACCCAGCTGTTTTCTTGCAGATACAATTTCTTAAAATTCGGCAGCATCTCGGCATAGTCATTAATGGCGACCACGCCTTTTTGCTTGCCAATCTTTTTAAGCTCCGCTGCCTTGAGCCCTTCGAAGATATCCGGCAACTTCCCAGAGGCAACGATGACTTTGAGCTTATCTTGGTAGGTTTGAGGCGAATACGTTTGAAATTCAACTTTAATGCCTGTTCGCTTTAAAATCTCTTGCACGACGAGCTTATCTTCTTTAATGTTGGTCGAGTTGCTCGGCAGCATCCAGGTAATTGTCGTTGGTTCGGTGACGAGCGGCAGTTTTAACCCTCCTGTATCGCCGTAAGGATTGGCAGCTTGTGTAGCTGCGGGGGCCGTTGAAGCACTGGCAGGGGTACTTCCTTCCTTCGGGCTCCCGGTCGTTCCGCTGCAGGCGCTCAAGATTGTCGTCATCAAGGCAATGCTGGCCACTGAGCTGATTAGCTTCTTGGACATGTTTGTTCCTCCCTTTTTGAGTTGGTGGCGTGTTCTGAATTTATCATAAAAGCGCTTTCCTCATTCGTAAACCTCCCGATTTCACCAATCGTTGTTTTATCGTATTGCAGAAATAAAAAAACTGAAAACCCTTGTCATATCAAGGTTTTCCAGCATGTAGAGAATGCTAAAGAGATAGAAAATTATAAAATTGAGCTATCTTTGGGGCGATATTACGGACAGGCCGTCTATAGCGGTGGCGGCTATCTGCTCACCAGCGCTATCCAGATATCCAGATAGTTATGCAGAAAATGCGAAGCTATTTAGCGAAAAACCAAGGGGACGTGCCTCTGCACGTCCCCTTGGTTTTTCTTCTCTTTTAGATTGGATACATGCACTCGTCCTGATAGGACGGCTGAACCGTGGATCTTTAGTGATCTGTTGAAGCTTCCGCACGAATAACCTCTATTTCAATCACGCCGTTCTGAAGCTGAAACGCCATTGCCTCCTCTTCTGCCGAAAAGGCTGTCGTCAGGCTCGACACGAACAGCACAAACACCATCCAGATGACGGTCAACACAATCCGCCTTCTCACTGTTACCTAGAACAAATCGTCTCCTGACCCTACCGCAACCATTCGATCCCACTTCATAAAATATTCATAGCGCCCAAACCGCGCCAGCGCTTCCTGATCCGGCAGCCAGACCCATTCATCAATCTCAGTCTGACAGCGATGTGCGCGGAACGCTGCGAGCTTCGCTTCGAGATGCGCTTGCACGTCGATACGCGCGATCTCCTTCGGCGTGTAGCCGAACCGCTCCGGCTGCGCCATCGCGTCACCGAAGGAAATGAAGTACAGCGAACCCCGCTGCCCTATTCGCTGGAATGCCGCCGTCGTCGCTTTGCCGATGGCGCAGTGGTCCGGATGTCCGCCCAGCATTTCGTGAAACGTCAGGACTACATCTGGCTGCACCTCCTCAATCAGCGTTGCGATGCGCGCGATGAGACTCTCTTCGTCGGCGAATTCCACCATTTTGTCGCGAATATCGAAAAAGATCAGCCGTTGCACGCCTAAGTGCTCACAAGCCTCTTTAAGCTCGAGTTCACGGGTCGCCGCCATCGTTTCCCGGTTAAGATACGGCGGATTCCCCATGCGTCGTCCCATATCGCCGCGCGTCGCGCTCACGAGCGTGATGTCCACGCCATCTCTTGCATATTTGGCCAGCGTACCGCCGCAAATGAACGATTCATCGTCTGGATGCGCGAAGACTGCGAGCAGTCTTTTTCCTTGATTGTTTGTCATGTTCATTCTGGAAAAGGCTCCTTTCCCAGATGCAGCGCCACATTCATTCTGCCCCGGTCGTCATACCCCGCTAGCAGCAGGCGCCCGTGCCCGTCAACCTCATAATGCGTAAGTGCCTCCATGCGAAGCCAGCCATGCCCGTCGTAACGGAGCGCAGCCCGATATGGCCCCTCCCCCGCGATGAACGCATGCGTCACGCTCACCTTAAAATTGCGAACAAACATATATAACGTCGCTTCGCTATGCACATAAACTTCAGACCCGACAAAGGTCTGCAGTTCTTTTGCCACCTGATCTTTATCTATGATGTTCATCAGCGTCGACTCTCTTTTCTACAGGATTTTGTTGCTCTTATACTGTAACATAAATGTGTACAATAACGTAGAAAACTGCCCACCGCTTAAAGAGATAGAAGGTCTTAATCGCATTACCGCTCAGCTTGTGCAAAATTTGAATGAGGCGATAGCTATCCGAATGGGTGGGCGACAACTGAGCTGGCAGCCTGTTAGTAAAGCCGTGAAACTGGATGACCGATACCCAGAAACATTTAAACACTTATATGTTGAAAAACTGTCCTAGAAGTAGATACATCTACTTCTAAGCAGCTTTTTTTGTACTGCATGACAAAGCACCGAAAGGGAATAAGCGGAACGTATAACAAGAGTTAGCGTATACACATTCCGTTCACGCTTATAGACGCCGTATTCCACCATGGGATACGGTCAATTTCTCGTATCCACCTTCGGTGATCAGATACGTATCTTCAATACCGACGACACCTCGCCCAGGGAAGGTGAACTTGGGCTCGATCGCGATGACCATGCCCGGTGCCAGCGGGTATTTGAAGCCCTTGGCGAGAACGGGCAGTTCGTCGATTTCGAGCCCGATGCCGTGACCAAGGAATTTCACTTGGTCAGCGCCGTACCCCATGAAATGGGCGCTCAGCCCAGCTTCCTGCACTTGATCCAGCGCGAGCAGATACAGATGCTCGGCGATGGTGCCCGGCTGCAGCCTGGCTTCCGTGGCACGGAGGACTTCCTCCGCCACGTCGTAGGCTCGCTGCAGCTCAGGGTCTAGATCTCCGATCACGAGCGTACGCGTCTGATCGATCAAGTAGCCGTCGATGGTGCAGCCAATATCGACGAGGATCGGTTCGCCGCGCTGAATCAACGCGCGGCCTGAGCTCTGCGGGCTGGACGGGTGAAGCCCCGTGCCCCCGGCCGGCCCGTCAAAATAGGTGGGCACCGCTGCCGATGCACCTGATGCGACCATTCCGGTGATTAACTCGGAATTGTACGCACGCATGCGCATCAGCCCTTGGTGCCCGCGCAGTCTGAGCTGATGCTCGATGAGCGCCATCAGCTCAACCTCTGCCATCCCCTCACGAATGTGGGGGATGACCGCCTCCAGCGCGTCGTCGACGACGCGCGCTGCCGCCCGAATCGCCGTGACTTCGTCCGGCGATTTGATCATGCGCTGCTCTCGCACGAGCAGCGAGCCGTCCTCCCAGACCGCGCCGGGCAGCGCGGTCTGCAGCCTTACATAAAGCTGGACGGGTAACACGTCCAGCTCCGTCGCTATACGCAGCGGCGCAACGGCCGCTGCGTCAGTTCCCGCACAGCGAGCGCGTAGCCGCTCGCCGAGCGTCTTCCAAGAGCCGAGCGCTTCGACGGCCGCTTCCTCCTCCGCTCGAACCAAACTACGACGGACGAGATAGATCGCTTCGCCCTCCGTCGGAATGAATAAATACCCTGTCTGCATGGAGCCGCAGTAGTAATATATATCAACATTGTGTGTGACCAGGAACCCTGACCACCCTCGCTTACGCATCTCATCTTGCAGCCACTGCTGCCTTTGCTGAAAAATCGTCATCGCAATCGACTCCTATACGCCGTAGATTAACACTTCACCTCCATTATACATCTAAATAACCTTTATCGCTCTAACGGTACTTTATCTCCACTAGCTACATTTATATTTATATTTATATTTATATCTCTATCGATATCTATAACGAGATATCACCCTCACTCCAGGGCGATAGGCTAGGCTCGGCAGAAGTAGTAAAAGTTGTAGAAGATGCAGCAGCATGTTGAAGTGTTGTAGATGTTACAGAAGTTGGTTGTAAAAGTTATAACAGTTGCTGAAGTTGTTGTTGTTGCAAAAAATAAATGGATTTCCTGTATCTAATTTGGTCATTTTTGGGCTCATTTGCAGAATAACTGGATTTCCTCCAGCTATTTCCCTCGAATCTTGCGTAAATGAGTCGTTACGACGAAATTACCTGTACTTTTTCCATCTATACTCCAATACTCGGCATTTTAACTCGAATTAGCTGTATGTTTTCCAGTTAAACGGAACCAGCTGAGCCAGGCAGCCCCTCTTCCTCGTCTCACCTATTCTTCCCTTGCCTTGCCTTGCCTTGCCTTACCTTTCCTTTCCTTTCCTTTCCTTTCCCTTTCTTCCCTCATCTTGCCTCATCTTGCCTCATCGCCTTGCCTTACCTTGCCTTCCCCCCACTCGCCCACCTCAATAAACCATCTCCGCAGCAGATTTAATCGTCCACGTAATCGGCTGCAACACCATATAAGTTCGCGGAAATTCCAACCGAATAAACATAATAACGCCAGGGCGTTCCAGGGTAACTGAGTAATCCCGACTGTCATCTCGATACGTATAGGGAAATATTTCTCCCTCATTAACAACCTTAAACAACTCAACCACCACCGTGCTCTGCAAAAACGTATCCGGCAAGGGCTCGTTCTGCGTATTCAAGCGTAAATTTGCCTGCAAATAGGCCATCGCAGCCTCTCTTGCTTTCGTCTCATCAATCCCATGAATCCCTTGTGCAAGCTTCACTGGGTCACTTTGTTGAGCAGCCGCATGCACCGCATGGTTCAGCCCATGTTTCCCCTGAAACACGGTATGCATAGCCAGCTCTTCATCCGTTTGAAGGCCATACAACGACATAAATACCACACTCATTAACACCATTAATAGCAGCTTATACACGCCATTTCCTCAACTCTCACGGCACATATTCACTCATCTTCATGCCCGTCGCACCCATTCGATCCGTAACCAGCGGCACCGAAATACCGACAAGCTGATCAATGACAAAAAGCCGCTGATACGGATACGTAATCGTTAACCGCAAGCCCGTGCCTCGCCAGACCGGCGAGCTTGCATCCATGCCACCAACACCTGAGCTGGTAGCCACCATATAGGCAAGCTCATCAACCGAGAATCCTCTTTCCGCCATACGCTCCTTTGATTCGGCAATCATCGCTGCATTGATATACCCATGGCTGCCATTCGCTCCTACTTCGAGCAAATAATCAACTTCCTTTTGCAGCACCGCCTGCCGCACAATAATGATATGTTTATACACTGGCGCGAACATGAACCAACAGAGCATTGTCGCAAATAAAATAAACACCAAAATCTGCTTCATGGATTAATCCGCTCAATAGATCCACTAATTCTAGCCCCGCTATCACTAACCTGCCTGCGAGTTCCCGTACTTCCCCCAACAACATCCATATATATGCCGATAACTACAATCATCAACAGGACCGTTACAAGAATAGACCTCATACATGACCTGCCATCTCTATGGGGTAAGTGCAGTTATATTCGTATTCGCTGTCGTCCCGTGAGTCCCGATATTTCTTCGCATTCCTGTCGATCCATCATTGATAATCGTTGTAAACAATAAAGCAACCACAATTAGCATCATCACTGTTACTAAAATATTCCTCATTTTCTTACTCTCCCATCGCATGTTAGTTAATTGCATCAAATAATCGTTGCCCTTCGGCGATCCAAGGGTACATAAACACCCGGAACGTATTCAGAATCGGCAGACCCGCAAGTACAAACAGCACATACGATACCGTTTCCTTCTTGCTGTCTCGAATCAACGCCATCTTCACTTTGTAATCCTGAATGCGTTGTTTTAACAGCTCATAATAGCCCCCATGCTCATTCAATCTGAGCGCATTCAGCGTCTCGCCAAAGCTATGGGCTTCTTCCGTTCCTAGTCTCTTTTTAAAATGGGAAATTGCCTCTTCGGCCCCTTGATACCATTCATTGAGCAGCAGCTGAACATGAGGTCGAATCGATGTCGTTTGACCGACACATAAGGACAATTTGTCATGCAGATTCAATTTGGACTCATTGTAGTATAAGAGCTGCCGGCTGATCGCATAAATATCCTTCACAATGCGCTGTGAGCGCTTTTCTTTGAGCTGTGCAAGTACTTTGCCATCCCATATAAGAAAAATCGACACGACTGCCGATCCGACTAACACATACGCAGGCTGCATATGCAAAGCGATCCAAGGACGCTCGAAAGCTGCATATCCCATACCGCCTACTAGCATTGTCCCTGCTAAAAGCAATCTTCTCGCACCCTCATACAGGTTCGCATTCAGCCAAATCCCACATCCTAGCAACAATTGGCGCTTCGCCTCCACCGCTTTCGTACTCATGCCCAGCATTTTATACAACAACGGGGGGATTTCGGCCTCTTTTAGTGTGCTTTTTACCTGGAAAGATCGCCATCTTCTCTTGCGGTGCGGTATGAGCTTAAGCCCCTGATAGATCATAATGATAAAAAGAATAAATAATAGCAAACGCGAAGCGTACTGCAGCATTAACAGCTGGGTATTGACCATAACCACAGCATTCACCTCCTCACATTCTTCGCATAGACAAGTAAATCCCCATCAGAAACGATACAAAAATCAGTAAAAGTGCATCCAAAATCATATTCCGACCAGTAGGATCAATCACATAATATAAATAGGCGTTATCCGCATTTACCTTAAAGTTAATCCACATGAATAAGACCATAAATCCGATTGGTGTAAAATTGGCAATGCGAATTTCCAGCAGTCGATTTCTTTCCATCTGATCAAAACGCTGTGCTTTCCGCATGTCGGTGATCAGTTCCTTCAAGCTATCTCCGACAAAGCTTCCCTCCTTCAAGGCCACTCGCATGATCCCTGTAAAATAGTCCGCCCAGATGTGACCAAGCGCCAGGTTGAAAATTCGCAAACTTTCCTCCGTATCTCTTTGCGTCATTAAATGACGATATAATTGCTCGAAAACCGGCTTAATCGGGTACAGAATACGATTTTCCTCTATACAATACTTCAGTGCAATTTTCATATTTTGATTAGGGTCCATCATGTAAGACTGAAAAAACACTTCAACAGCCGGAAGAAACTCTAGCCTCGTTCGCAAACGGACGCTTACCAACTTCACCCGAAGCAGCAAATACGGTAGCGAAGCACCAATCATCGTCATAATAAGTGCGCCTTTTAAGGTTTGAAAATACATGCATCCAACCAACAAGCCGAATAACAACCCAATTAGACTTATCGTCAGCATGGCCTGCATACTTAGTCTAGATTCGACGGATTCCAGCAACTCTTTAATATGCTTATATATCCAGCCCCGTGTCTCCAAATAAGTGGTAATTCTCGCGCTAACTGTGGCATTTCTTACATAGTGCAGCCTGAACCTTGCCTTGCGTTGTCTAATAAGCAGCTCTAGTAGAGCTTGAAAAACGACATAAACGAGCACAAATAACAACAAGAGAAAGACATATTTGGCGAAATTCACGGCTCAAAACCGCCTTCTTTCCCTTCATTTTCGATTAATCCGTGCTCCATCAACAGCGAATGCTGTACCCGATCTGTCTTCCTTATTTTTCGCGATGCATGAAGCGACAATTTCCCGGGAAATGTCCATTTGTCTGTCGAGTTGTCATAAAGTGCTAGATTCGTGACGAAAACGCATTCATTTTCATAGCGGTATTCGACGATTCGCACAATCTTTCGTTTCCCGTGAACAACCTGCATTTCAATGCCGATATGTGTCACAAATTCCGTGATCCTTTTCGTCAAACGCTTCGAATCCATCCCTCTGCCATCCAACATACACATGTCAGTAATCGCATCCGGTACATCTTCCAGCTCACTCACATGGACCGTCGTCAAACTGCCCTCATGGCCACGAGTACAAGCACGAACATATAAATTAGCATCCTCATCCCTAATTTCTGCATGACATATGCGCTTCGGAGACTGCCTCAATGCTAGCTTAAAAGCCTGCAAACCCGAGTGCCTCGGATCTTCCTCGTCAATTTCGTATTCGACGATATTTTTATGTGGAAAATCTCGCTTTAAATTCAACTCAAATCGGGATTCAATCGTGATAATTCGTTCGTTATCGTTCATTTCGGCAATGAGCGCCTTCATTAAATTGGTTTTTCCTGAATTTGTCGGTCCAATGACGACCATATTGAAATACGTGTGGATGAAACAACGAAGTAAAACTTCCATGTGGGAATCCATCGTGGCCAAATCGGGGGAGGCAAGCGAGGCTAAATCAAATCTTTTGACCGTGTAGAAACGTATTGTTAAGGTGGGTTCAGCCGTAAATCCGAAGCCCGTCATCGTCACACGCGACCCATCCTGCAGAACAACCTCCGCCCAACGTTTTCTAGGATTGAGGGTATCGTGGTTAAACAACACTAAATTTTGTTGGATTCGCTCTAATTCTCGGACGGATGGAAGCTCGTAAGATGAAGGTGTCGCCATTCCTCCTCGCACTTCAAAAATCCGCCTCCCCACAACCTGAATCTCTTCTAAGCCTTCCTTCTGTTTGAGGACGAGTTCAAGGACATTTAAGCCGATAATTTCGGCAAAAATCGCTTCAGGCAACGTCGTATACCCACTAGTCCGAGGCGGGATGTCCGAAAGTCTCCTTTTCGACACGAGATCGTGAATAATGGCCAGCAGCTTGCCACGATCCTCTTCATAGCCCAGAATGGCGCGATTCAACGTCTCGTTATATAGTTGTTTTTCCGTCTCTGATCTGCCTTTCAAGGCGACCAGCTCACTGCGAATCTCCTGCACCCATTGCTGGAAAAAGGCTTCCTCACTGGCGCCCGCTTGATCCTGACTACTTTCGTTCCCGCGCATTTCGGTAGTCCGTTCGACCATGCTATCGCCCGGATCATTAGCTCCAGCTGCGTGTAATGTCGGGTAGCGACTCCATCCACCAACAGCTTCTTCCGTCCTACGTTCATGCATGTAGGTAATCATCGAAAACCTTTTCCCACTCACTCCTTACCCTCCTTATGATTTATTTAACTAACCGCACGTTTGCCGGCGATAAGCTTCTGGAACCATGTTTCCTGCCGCACACTTGTCCTCTCGGGCAGTTTGTAAAAATCAACAAATTTCCGCGCGACAGCTTTCACTTCATGATGCATGGGGTGCGCTGGGTTCAGCAGTTCCATCAGCTTCCCTTGGTTGCAACGCGCGAGCGCATCCCCGTGTCGACTGACATGTCCAATTAAGTGAAGCTGCGTTTCTTTGCGAATATCTTTGATCGTGAACTCGCTTTGCTTCGCATGCCGATCTGTTTGTACTGCCATAAGCTCGAAAGCATCCGGCTGCAAGCCAAATACAGATCCAACCTGCCTAATCCACCTCGAGAAATCCTCCTGAAAATGGGCTATATCACCTGTCGTGACGACAATTTTGCTATCTGCCTCTAGCAGCCCACTTACGGTTGCCGCATTGTCCCAATACGCGCTAACTTCGATGATGCAGATGTCAAAAGCGCCTCGCGCCACACGCAGCAAATGGATAATTTCTGACGGTGTGAAGAACTCTGCCTGCTCACGCAGCATATTGCCATAAAGAATATGTAGACCATGCACTTCTTTCGGCCTATCACACACGTGGAGCAACCTTTCTGGCGTTAAGCTTTGAGCCTTCAGTTCCGCTCTCAAGCCATCTAAGGTAAACAGAAGTTCTTCACGCCCCAAATACCGATGAAGCTTTGAGCTTTTGAGATTCAAACAGAGATAACCAACCCTCTTCGAAGTCTCCATTGCTAGCGTACAAGCCACCCCAAACGACGCCAACGTCGTCCCAATATTCGGTGTAGAGCCGACAAACGTAATGAGTTTACCAGAAAGCGCTTGATTAGATTGACTCGCGTTTGACCCATCAACCCATGCGCGTATTTCATCCGCAATCACAGCCGTGCTGCGTCCTGGGAGGATATAATCCAGCTTCATCAGCCTGCACATTTTCACATACTTCTCATTGATGGAAGCATCATGATAATTCGAAAGTAACACAATAATTTTCATCGTTGGTTCCTGCCCCTGCATGCCTTCAAGAAACTCCTCTAGCTCCCCGTAAGAAAGCTCTCGATCCGAAAGTATGACATGAGTGTAAGGTTTCTCCATTGATTTAGGCTGTAAATCATTCGCCTCGGCAAATATTCGCCACCCGAGCGGTTTGGCATATACCACATTCGTAAGCTCATCAATTAATCGCTGATCTGTCGACACTAGCCCGATTTGCACTGGGTTTCACCTCTCTTTATGCCAAATTACAAGCTATTCCTGGACTTGAATCGATGTGGAACTAAAAGCAATGACCAGCTTCGCCTTCTTCGCCGAGCACAATTGATCGATCTGTAACCATTCATTTTCCGTCAAATTCAAATTGATCTGATCTATAGCACCATTGGCCTCCAATCGGGAGGTATACATCTTTTGCTCATCACCCTGGGCTTTGGATAGCAGATTAGAATTTTTCGGGTTGTCTACCTCCACATTGGCAGATGACTTCACAGATGCCACCGTAATTTCTTTCTCATTAAACAACCTGCGTGAACTGCCATCACTCCCCGACACGTATATACGAACCCGATCACCTGCACGAATCCCATTTGAAACCGTAAGTAGATACTCTTTGGGAATTTGAAAAGTTGCCTGTTGCTCATTAGGAAGGAGTTGATAACGATTCAACTTCCACTTCAGAATAGGCTCCCCTGTACCTAAAGGAATCATGGACTCCTGTCCAACAACATCCGTAAGCTTCGTCATCATACTCGATGTGTAGCTACCTTTCTGAATCGCCTTGAACTCGACCATATCGTCATGAATAAACTGCCCCGCTCGTATAAAATCCTTCGGCACCACAACCTGAACCGTCTGCTGTAGCTCGACCTGATTCACTTGCAACACATACACTCCGTATACGAGCAACCCAGCCAGCAATGCAGCAACCACGCTAATTAGCAGGCTTCTCCTGCGATTCAATCGATCACCTCCTTCCTTCAGCTACAAGCACGCGAAAAAACGCAAACCCCGGAGAGATCATCTCCGAAATTTGCGTTCTTCGCAAATCAAACTATATCATCATAAGTTCGAAACAATATATTTAAAGTATCACATAAACTTCCAATTTTCAACATCTATTTACAATCTAAACTTTCACTTTATTACGAGGGCGGAGCAATCCGCCTACAAGACGAAGCAATTGTTTACTCGACAATAGACGAGAAAGTTGTGCGGTCATATAATTCTGAAAGCCAGGAACGACGTAGGTTTGTCCCTTTTCCAAAGCTTGCAGTGCTACTTTCACGACATATTCAGGAGTACTTCTTTTTCCAACAGAGGCCTCATCTGTTCCGACGACATTGAAGAAGTCGGTCTGCGTTGCCCCCGGGCATAGAGCAAGGAATTTTACACCGCGTGTTCTGTTTTCTTCCCAAAGTGCCTGCGTAAATGACAAAACAAAAGACTTAGTAGCCCCATATACAGCCATGTAAGGATCTGGTTGAAAAGCCGCAGTGGAAGAAACGTTAATGACCGCTCCATTCCCCTTTCGCAACAAACCTGGCAAGAACAGATGTGTGATATGAACAACTGCCATTACATTTAACATCACTTCCTCACGCTGTCGCGCGCCGGAAACTTGCTCAAAATAACCATGAGTAGCGAAACCTGCATTATTGATGACCACATCAACATCCAATTGGCGATCTTGGCATTCCTGATATAGATGGGCAGGCGCCCCTTCTTGGGATAAGTCGGTCACGATAACCTCGACATTAATTCCGTGCTCCTTCTTAAGCTGCTTCGCAAGAGCATTGAGCTTATCCTCCGATCGAGCAACTAAAACTAAATGGTTCCCCCGACTAGCAAGATCTCTCGCGAACACCTCACCAATACCCGAAGAAGCACCAGTAATAAGTATCCATTTATTTCGTAACTGCATCATTCTCAGCCCCTTAGTAATATAGTTTCCGTAAGGTAACATTGTTACCAATATGACCAATTGTATTATCCCCTTTGTTTTATGTCAATAAAATTAATTGTTTTTTCGAAATTGACTCTCATAATACCAGGAAGTACAATAACAAAACAGGAATAGAAACATTGTTTCCTAGAAAAAACATGACGGGACAGTGATTATGAATAACCATACCGTACAGCCTCCCAAAGAAATTCGAATTGCAATAACTTATCAAGAAGCAAGACTTCAACATACAGAAAACTTAAAACAAAACGTTGTCGAGGCCGCAGCCATTCTGCTGCAAGAAGGTGGACCGGAAGCGGTAACCGTTCGTCGGGTCGCGGATAAGATGGCCTGTTCAACCAAGATTATCTACAGTTTGTTCGGAAGTAAGGACGAATTGGCTAAACAGTTATATCTAGAGGGCTGCAAGCTACTAGCCCAATCCTTCGAGGTGGTTCCAAAACAAAATAATCCCCAACAAAGCTTGTGGGACCTCGGAAGTGCTTATTGGAGCTTCGGAGTGAACTATTCAAGTTATTATAAGATGATGTTCGGAGGAGCAATTACTTTCAAACAGGATGAAGAAAGCTTACAGGGTACAGTAACTGCTTTAAAGCAAGTATTGAATGTCCTAGAGGAAGCCGTGCAGCAAGAGCTTATAGAGGTCCAAGACCTGACTCTTGTCATCTTCAAGATCTGGACTTCTCTACATGGCGTGATTCACCTTTATTTAGGCGGCCATCTTCATAATGATGAAACCGCGAGGGTTGTATATGATCAGACGTTGTCAGATTTAATTCAAACGATTTTTGGAATTCACACCGCAAATCCTAGTGATCCTTCTCCCAAATTTGACTAAAAATCTCCATTGCTTTAACTTCATCGTCACCACGCGATATTGTTCTTGAGTCAAGCCAGAAAAAAGGAGACCCAGCTTATAGCTGGATCCCCACTATTTGTTATATCCGAGCGCACGCATGATGAATGTGGTCGTTTGTCCAATCAACGTCTCCAAATCAGGCCGTTCCTCTGTAAACATCGGTTCGAAGAACTCTCGCTGCTTGTAAAAAAACATAGCTCCCAACACAAACATAAGCGTACTATCCAGCGCTTCAAACTCATAGAGCCCAGCTTGTCTACCCTTGTCCAATAATTCACGAACCTTTTTCCACAACGGGAAAACAAGCTCCCGCATTTTGTCCACACGCGGGGTAATCGTAATAATCTCCATTTGAATCATGCTAATCATCTGCGGATCTTCATTTCGAAGTTTGACAACTTCTCTAATCACCAGTTGGATGCCCTCAAGCGGATCTTCTACTTTAAAATACTCCGTTAATTTATCTACAGGGAAAAACTGTTTAAATATTTCATGGAAAACGCTCTCTTTTCCACCAAAATAATAGGAAACCAGAGCCACATTGGCCCCGGCCTCCTCACATATTTGACGAACGCTAGTCGCATCGTATCCATGCTGTGCAAACAGCTTTTTCGCGGCCAAAAGAATTTTCATTTTCATATCTGACTCTTGATGAACCATGCCTAGCGCCCTCCTAATTCTTAGTTAAGCGTTTGATGGAACACGACCTACCACTGGCGCTGTCTTTGCCTTTTTCGCAAATACAACCAACATATCAATGACAAGCGCTCCCCCAGCGATAACAAATAAAAAGCCAACTTCGCTGCCAACACCAGGTCCACCGAATAAAATATTCATCAACCCGTTCACAGCATACGTTGCCGGGAAGAAATTACTCATCGAATGATAGAAATTGGACAGAAGCTCTCTCGGTACAATCGCACCTGATGAGACCAACTGCAAAGATAACATCGCAATGTTAAATAGCATACCTGCGTTCCCGAACAATGTCAAAAACATCTGAGCAACCAAGGCAAACGTTAATAAGAACAACGATTCAAAGCCCCAAAGCGCAACAAATCCTTTATCTACATGCCCTCCCAACGAAACAACCATGACGGCACTAATGAGTCCAACGACAATCGCGGCAATCACCGTAATCGCAATACGTGCAGCCATTTTTTGAGTTTTAGTCAGAGAAGCACCTAAAAGATTGGTCGTAACACTGAAGTTCATTCCCATAATCATCGTACCAACGATGGAAGCTAGCACGAGCATCATCGGCAGCATTTGATTCGGCATATCCTTTACTTTATTCGTGCTTTGAATGTCCGAAGTTACTTTACTCGCTAACCCTTGTGCAATCTGAGTCGCTTGCTCAGCCGGAAGCTGTGGGTTCATCTGTGTTAAGACAGCCGATGCTCCTGACGCCACGGCCTCTTTATTTACCGTAGCCGTAATGTTCCCCGCGACAGCTTGCATGACTGACTTCGTCATAGACGGATTGGACTCATTAACCGTGTAGGTAATGGGTGCTGTCTGTCCTGGCGATTGCAGTTTCTTCGAAAAATCCGCTGAAATATGCATAACCATCTGCACTTCACGCATATCAAGCTTATCCTGTGCTTCTTCATTTGACGCGATAACTTCCGTTTGGAAAGGGAGATTGCTTTGCAGGTTTTGAACAACCTTGCCGCCCATTGCCTGATCTTCATTCACGATCGCAATCTTCAAATTCTTCGTATTATCCGAAACGCCCGAATATCCCGTCATCCATATGATGCTGAACAGCAACTGAAACGTAATCGCTGTAATAATCCCTACCTTGGTTGTTGCAGGCTTCAAAAAAGCCGCTATTGACGATCCCATTTTTGACCACTCCTCATTATTAAACAATCATTTAAAACAACTGTTTAAATAATAAGGCAGTTAGTTTATTTTGTCAACTCACTACAAAAGTCTAACGACAAGAATCTATACAGCGACCTGCACAGAAGATCTTAAATTCTAAGTTGAACACACAGATGACTGAAAAGTTGTTGACACTCATTACAATAGACTTTTCAAGTAAGGTCGCCACGCGCGGCTCTTTTTCATTTGGAAATTGTGTGACCATCCTATTTTTAACAAATTATTCCCAATCCTTTTGCTTTGCTGTATAATAAGATGACTAACTGCTAACACTTTCTACTATTCTAGTAGAAATGAGTGACGCGAATGTTCAAAAAAAAGGGAGTGTTTCAAATGCCTCCACAAGCGACAATGGATACGACAGTTCGTCAACGGCCAGTTCGCAGGACAGTTAAAAAAGATCGATTGAGTACAATGACATCTGAGGAAATGAAAGCTGCAAATGAAATGACGAAAGCTACAAGAGGATTCGGAAGCGAGCCTCATGGTTGGGGCAAGGAGGAATAGTAATTGGCACGAAATAGTACGAGATACATGAGTAAAAGTAATTGGCACGAAATTAAAAGAGGTCATGTGTTTGAAGCGGCTATGCTCTATTCCCCTTCTGACACAAATAGACCTCTTTATTTTTTTGAAGAAGATGGTCCGAACTCTACAACCGGCAGCATTGTTCAGCGTGTTGGTGACTTTGCTCCAAAGAAAATTGGACGAACCTATGCTGCTAAACAGCAGAGAATGGTGATTGGCATCAAGCCTCGGCGGGTTGTCATTATATCTAATGATAAGATTAATAAGCACCATGATTATGATTACATCATGGTGGCACCTATGTTTACGTTTCACCCAGGAGATGAGAAAAAACCAGGCTATCAAAAGATCTTAGACGATGATCATCCATATTTCGTTTACTTCCCTCGTGAGATTGAGCCCGGAAAGATTCTTAAACGCTATATTGATGTCAGTCAGTTGATAAGCATACATAAAGGCATTTTGTTGGAACAAAAAGAAGTAGTCCCTGCTGATCGCATGGAACTGCTTGAAGATCTCTTGATCGACAACCTTGACTTAGCAGCTGAGGGTGAAGACGGAGAGCGTGTGGTTGTTGCTGCTACTTAATAAGCTAGGTGTCCATAACTGGCGCCTAGCTTTTTATGTTCAGAAATTATCCTGTATAGCTTGTATTAGTGCCTGGCACCGATCGAGATCTTCTTTCACCTGTTTCTTATTGTAAAACTCTATTGATCTGAGTTTTACAATATATAGGAGTTGGAATATACGACATCATTTAGCCGAGACAACTAATTTAATACCCTTCTATTATTACTATTCAATATTTAATAGCATATCTCTTATTTGTGTATGGTAATATATCTTCCAATTTATAGCGATAATTATAGGGTCCTGTAAACTGCGAACTATATTTAGAACATATTCATTTGTTCAAATTGCTCTAATTTAAGCTATAATCCTTAGGGCTGCTTATTATGTAGGACTTGCTTGTCGTTGTACTTCATCTTGTTGTTATCTGCGATAATTAAACACTCAGCACAGCTTTCTTGGAAGAGCTGACACCTCGAAATTTTATAAAACTAATGATACGCCAAGTTGCGATATAACCAAAGGTCATCAGGTTACACATAAAACTAAGTGTGCTTGGATCGATTGAATGTATAGTCGCAATCGCGAGGAAACGCAGTGCAAAGATCACGATCAGCAGCACAAAAACCGTTTTGTTACGCTTAATAAACGTATTGCCATTTTCTCGAACTTCAAAGTTGGTCGTCAAAATGAGTGGAATCGAAACAATTACGCCGATCAACAAGGCAATGATGACTTGCCCCTCGTGAATATGCAGAGTTGGATCGAACAATTGCATAAGCGAAGTAGAAATGTATAAGATAGGCAGCAGTAATGTTATTCCTGATTTTTTAAGTGGTTTACTCATGCCACTTAATTGTCCACGTAGGATAAAAAAGAAAATTAAGGCCGAAATCATCATGGATACTGTTGAATTCATAGTAACCAACACTCCCTTAAAGGATTTTATAATCATATTATCTCCTTTAACGGAGTGCTCCAAAAGTGAGTCAAGTCATCAGTTCGAGGTGACAATCGTCATTTTCGCATAAGTTCAGAAGTTGTCCATAAACGGCGGCGCAGCAAGCAACTTTACAAATGAGAGCCCCCACTGGCATCAATCAATTGCCCAGTTACCCAGCGGCTGTCGGGAGAAGCTAGAAAAGCAGCTATATCCGCGACATCTTCTGGTTGCCCCCACCTTCCAAAGATAGAAAAATCAGCACCATATTTTTGAGAGGCAGGATCTTGCAGCATGGCGGCATTCATATCCGTGGCAACGAATCCAGGTTGGATCGCATTGATCGTAATTCCACGTGGGCCGAGTTGGTTGGATAAAGCGAGCGTTAGTGTGTTGATTGCCCCCTTGGTCATACTGTAAGCAGGAATGGCAGGCAGGGAAATTCTTGTTATAGAGGATGACAAATTAATAATTCGACCTTCGTCTCGTAAACGTGGCAAAGCCTGTTGAGTCAGGAAGAACGGCATTTTTACATTAATGTCCATAACATTATCATATGCATCTTCCGTTGTTTCCTCAATTGGTGCTACTAGGGCGACCCCTGCGTTGTTCACTAGTATATCGAAGTGAGTGTCACCTGTACGTTCTTTCAACAACTCATCCAATTTGTTATAAAGTGTCTGAATGCTTGCTAAAGAACCAAGTTTCGTACCAATCGTGAATGCAGTCCCTCCATTCTGCTCAATATTATGTACTGTTTCTTCCGCCGCTTCTCGGTTCGTGCCATAATGAACAGCTACTAATGCACCTTCTTGCGCTAAACGTGTCGCAATGGCACGTCCAATCCCCCGGCTTGCTCCCGTAACCAAAGCAACTTTACCCTTTAATCTAGTCATGATTTTAATCTCCTCCTGTGTGAATTACTAACACGATAGTTATAACACAAGGTAAATTTTGTAATGTTGCTCACTTATTCAATCAACGAATTATTGATGAAGTCACCGTATAACCGAATGGCGTTTGGATACCTTATAAATATCCAATTGATGTTATAATCGCAATGCTCTCTTAGCAGGCTTATCGGTTGTACAGGGACGATCAAAAGTAAATGTAAAGTTGGGAAGGGAATGGGTAAATCTAGCGGGATAGAGGTCATACTTTGGAGCATTGCTTTTCCAGGATTCGGTCAAATCCTCAATGGCAGGTTTATGAAAGGTCTTTTATTGGTTAGCTTGGAATTTATAATCAACAGTCAATCCAATTTAAACAAGGTTATAATTTCCAGCTTTCACGGTGACATAGGTGAATCTATTGCCCAGGCGAATTATCAATGGTTAATGTTTTACCCTTGTGTATACATGTTCGCCATTTGGGATGCCTACAAAGACGCAGGAGGCGTTACAACAAAACCATATTCAGTTGTTCCTGTCGTATTTGGTGCTTATTTCGGAACAATAGGCGTAATGTTCTCACGTGATATTCTTGGCGCGGTATGGCTAGGGCTTCTAGGGATGTTCTTGGGACTAGGTATAGGATTGTTAATCAAAAGAATACTTAATAAAAGGGCAACCACTTCTGGATAAAGTTTGTAACCATCAAACTAAGATAGTACTGGAAATTTCCCTTATGCGAAGTAAGCAGGTTTGCTACTTTATATTAATCTTGGTGAAAATGGAGAGTTTATGGAAGAACATAACATTAGATTTACTTCAGCGGAAATGGCAACGCTTTGGACCACCTATATAAATGAGTCGATGGCGAAATGTGTATTACGTTATTTTCTATGTAATGTCGAGGATGCAGAAATTAAATCCGTCATTGAATTAGCGTCAGAAAATTCTGATAAACATATTCATGAATTATCAAAACTCTTCATTTCTGAAGATTTCCCAATCCCCAAAGGGTTTACGGATGAAGACGTGAATATGAATGCCAAGCGATTATTTTCGGATAATTTTTCCTTGTATTACATCAAAAATATGACTAAGGTTGGCCTGACAACGTTTGGAGCAGCTTATTCCATGGTGTCACGTGCAGATGTAAGGACGTTTTTTAGCAATAGTATCATGCAAGCAATCACGCTGGATCAAAAAGTAACCGAAGTGTTACAAAAAAAAGGACTATATATACGTCCTCCGTATATATCCACACCCGATCGCATTGATTTTGTTAAAAACCAACATTTTCTCTCCGGTGGATTTTTCGGCTTTGGCGAGAAGCGGCCTCTGTTATCGATTGAAATTGCACAACTTTTCGCTAACATTCAAACAAATGCCTTGGGCAAAGCTTTAATGATGGGATTCAGCCAAGTTGTCCGGTCACAGGAAATTCGCCAGTATTTACTAACGGGTAAAGATATATCCTCTAAGCACATGAAAATATTTTCTGATCGCTGCATTAACGAAGACATTCCCGTTCCGATGTCTTGGGATACGGATGTCATGGATTCGATGGAGCCTCCTTTTTCCGATAAGCTAATTCTTTTCCATGTATCGTTATTAGTCGTAGCAGGCACAGCGAACTATGGAATTTCAGCAGCATCAAGCCCGAGAAAAGACATCGCCACAGATTACGTTAGGCTTGCAGCAGAAATCGCAACCTTCGCTGAAGACGGGGCTAAACTGATGATCGCAAATGGTTATTTGGAAGAACCCCCGCAAGCGCCTGACAGAAAAAAATTATCCAAAGTTTGAATGTGTGATCTCAACAAGAAGACGACCTTCAACCCGACAATAAGGGGGATATAGGTCGTCTTTTTATAAGTCTTCAATGGCCTCAATAAGAGAGAGTTTACCCGTTGGGTAGAACCATGTAGAACCTCCTTAATTGGATGGATATATCGATTGTTGATTGGATGGTTACATGACATTGATGAACTGATACTATGGTACTAAAAAACATAAAGGAGTGAAACATATGTCGTTATATGTTTATTACATTATATTTGCTGCTATTTTAATTACCGGGGCGGTAGCAACAATAGCAATCGGGCATTCCAATAAAAATAAAGAAGGTAACCCGGGATATGATCGCCAAACAAAAAGCATATTCGTTAATCTTACTCTTTATTACGCTGTTATCATCCCTTTAGGATTGTTAGCTTTGGTCGTTTATATTGTCAAATTTATTATGTAATAGGGTAATTTGAGACAAAGAACCTTAGTTCAGTAAGTCACTGTACTAAGGTTCTTTCTATTTCAAAAATAGCTTTACTTCAATAAAAAATGGTTCAAATAGAAAGTAACCTTGCCTTTTTATTTTCAATTTCACGGTCATCTTCACGGATGAGACGAGCGCCACCTATAGCGATGATCAATGGACTTGATACAAGCGCAGTACAAAGCAAAATAAAAGATATCAAAGCTGCCACTGGTCCATCTCCTTTCCAGAGTTTATAACAACAAGCGTAACACTAATAACTATCATAAAATTGAATAGGACGAATGTAACCAACCAATTAATCAATTTTTATGCCATCCACTAATACCGCGGTGAAATAGATTATTTTTCCTAGATAAGTGGTATTATAGATATAAATTTGTTTGGTTTGATATGAATATTCAAGGGGATTTTAAGATGTGGAAACCTGATCGTAATAGTAAAAAAGCACTTTACGAGCAAATTGCCGACCATCTCGAGCAAAGAATTTCATACGGGGAATTTCCTCCGGGAAGCTTGCTGCCCTCCGAGCGGAAACTTGCTGAGCAATTTGACGTAAACCGCAGCACTGTCATTTCGGCATTCGCAGAACTTCGATCCTTGGGGATTATCGAAAGCCGTACGGGTAGCGGAACTCGGGTAAGTACATCCAAATGGGGGGCCACTCCTAAACATACGCCAAACTGGAGTCGGTTTGCCGAAGGAGGAAGCTTTCTTCCTAACCTGCCCTTTTTGCGGAGGATCCGCGAAGCGCTAGCTCAAAATCCATCATTGATCGACTTTGCGAGCGGTGAACTATCGGCTGATCTAGCTCCCACTGATGAAATCGCTGCACTAATGAGTAAAAATGCATATACATCCTATCTGGGTTACGATAACCCTCAAGGCTCTAAGCCATTAAGAGAGGCTTTAGTAGATTATCTGAACAATTATCGAGGAATCCGGACAACAGAATCCTCCATTCTTATCACATCAGGCTCTCAGCAATCGCTATTTTTAATCACGCAATGTCTTCTGTCTCCAGGTGATGCAGTTGCAATTGAAGATCCATCCTACTGCTATTCGCTGCCAATGTTTCAATCAGCTGGTCTTCGCTTGTTCCGCCTACCAGTCGATAATCATGGCATACAGCCAGAAGATATTCGCACATTATACAAAAAACACCGTATTAAGATGGTGTTCTTGAATCCCAATTACCAGAACCCAACTGGAACGGTACTCAGTGATGAAAGGCGCAAACGCCTTCTTGATATTATTTGTGAGTTAGGAATTCCTGTAGTGGAAGATGATCCATACAGCTTAACATCTTATGAAGGCGTCCCTCCTTTGTCACTCAAATCCATGGATACGACGGGTTCGGTTCTATATATTGGCTCATTCTCCAAGATCGCTGCTTCTGGCTTACGGATCGGATGGATGGTAGCGCCTCGTTCCATTGTGGAACGGCTAGCCGATGCTAGACAACAGATGGATTTTGGATTAAGCATCATTCCGCAGCAGATAGCGGGGCAATTTCTACAGTCATCTTATTTTGCTCCTCATTTGGATCGATTGCGTATCCAGCTTCAATTTAAACGGGATTTACTTATCGAATCCTTAGAGAAGGAACTTTCAGGTCTAATCGAGTATGTGGCGCCAGTAGGAGGCATTCATTTTTGGTGCAAATTGATTCCGAATATTCCAGACAGTGTTTTATTGGAAGCATCCATTAAAAATGGAATCGTCATGGTACCCGGAAGTGTTTATGGTTCCGATTCGGGTTATGTGCGATTTACATTCGCAAGGGCGAAGCCGGAGGAGATTGCATTGGGGATATCCAGATTCGCTATGGCACTACGAGAGTTGATGATTTAGATGACTTCTTTTCTCTTATGCAAATGCACGTATAAAATAAGTCCAGTTATTGCACATAAGGCTGCACATAATCCAATAAAACCGTAGCCAGCTTGAAGTCCTCGAAGCAAGCTTGTGGGCGAATCCTCGCCAACCATGTGTTTGACGAGCCCTGTGATTCCCCCGATGAGATAATTGCCGATCACACTGCCTATTCCCATCAATGTTACCGTGAATGTGATAACCGTATCACTACCCTTCGGATATCTCTTGGCTATAAAAGCCATCACTGTCGGATAAATCATCGCAATGCCTATACCAGAAGCAGCAAACAGGAACGCGACACTCTCACCACCTAATATGGCAACTAACGTACATAATGCCGAAAACCCTGAGGAAATAATGAGGGATAAGACAAACCCTATCCGGTCTGTTAGTGGACCGAGAATTAGTCTGGCCAGCGCGAAGCATAAGAAAAAGATAGACAACATGCTAGAAGCATTGATGGTATCCCAGCTATACGCTTTTTCCAGAAAATTAACGAGCCAGCCGCCTACAGCCAATTCGGACACAACTCCAAACGTAAGCACCAGCACCATTAACCATAGTACCCGGTCTTTCAACAAGACTTTTAATGGAATACGGTCTTCGTGTGAAATATCATCCACTGGGAATGTACTGAACAATGCAATCAGAATCGGGATCACAGACAAGAGCAACACCACCAAATACATCCCGCGCCAATCCAGCGTGTGGCCAGCAATCGTCACCTTCATAAGGCCAGTTGCAATAAGTGGAGCGACAGTTGAACTTAAGCCATAAAAGCCATGCGTCATATTCATCATCATGCCCGTGTTTCTCACGAAAATCCGAGCGCTTAGAATAGCCAGGCCAATCTCCAACATCCCGTTGCCGATATACATCAGGAAATACGATGCCGAGAACAACATGTACAAATGGGAGAAATAAATGAGGATACCGGATACGGCCATAGAGGCGAACGCGGCAACAGTGACCCATTTGATCCCCCATTTCTTGGTCAAATACGCTGTAAAGGAACAGGCTATTAAATAACCCAGAGCATTCAAAGATAATAAAGTGCCGAGCTGGGATTCATTCAACATAAAGTCGAATTGAATACGTGGTATTGCCGGACCCTTTATATTTTCCGAGAACCCGAAGATGATAAATCCAATAAAAATGGTTGCCAGCTGCATGGCGTAAATTTTGTTGATCTTGCCTAAACTTTTCTTCATTCTTGGTGTACTCCTAACTTGTTATCTTTCTGGCATGAGTAATTTGGTCATTACAAAATCTATTTGTTCCTCATCTCCCATATAGAAAGAGTGGGATCCTGTTTGGACAAACCCCATTTTCTTATAAAAAGCAATAGCGTTCTCATTCTCTTCCCATACCCCGAGCCAAACTTTCTTCTTATCACGTTCCATTGCAGTTTCTACCGCTTTAGTTAGTAGATATTTGCCAAGTCCATGCCCTTGAAATTTGCTTTTTATATAAATCCGCTCAATCTCAAGTGAGTCATCGCCCATTTTTTCTTCAGATTGAGCATCATTGGTGTTGACCTTTAAATATCCAGCAACTTCATCATTTAAATAAACAAAAAAGAATTGCGAAAAGGGATCAGATAATTCCTTTTCTAGCTGTTTTAAGTTATATGCTCTTTCTAGATAGGCATTCAAACTTTCGGGTGAATTATGATCCTTAAATGTCTCCGTAAATGTTTCAACACTAATTTCTTGAAGTTTGCATAAATCGTCAAAGATACACTTTTGTATTTGTATTGTCATTCTACTATATCGCTCCTTTATGATAATCAATAATTCCTCTTGTTTCCCTTCTTTACGAACTCCCAGTCTTTAACAACATTTTTTCTTATTCGTTGAAGAAGCAAGAAAATGGTTTCTACTTCGCTTTCTGACAACCCGTCTAATGCAACACTATTCGAATAGTCATGTTCACTTTTTATAAAAGGGTACACATTTTCTCCTTTCTCTGTTGGAAAGAGCTTTTTAATTTTTTTATTCAGTATGTCATCTCTCTTTACAATAAACCCATTCATTTCGAGTTTTTGAATTGCACGAGCTGCAGTTGTACGATCTACCTTTATCATTTCAGCTAACTTTTCTTGAATAATCCCTGGGCTTTCACAGATCCGTACAAGGTACAGAAACTGACCTTTTGTAAGGTCATACTCTTTAAATTCGATATTACTTATTGAATCTAATGCCCTAGCGATCATTCCAATCTCACGAAGGATTTCCTTCATAATTAAGCTCCTTAAATAATTTATTATATTGCAAATTCAACATAATCAGTAGAACTATTCTAGCCTTATTATATTGCATTTGCAACATAAATATTGCAGAAAAGCCCCTATAAAGGGGCGTGGTGGCTAAAAAAGTTAGTTTCTGTTCAGGAAGATAGAATCTGAACACCGTAAGGATTCAGGGTAACATTATTTTCAATCGTACTTCCATCAAATAGCGATACAACTGGCTTTCTCAAATTGACCGTAACCTGCTTATCTGAATAATTCAATAAGAAAATATACGCCTTCTCTTGTGAGTATCGAATACCCAGCTCAACTTCGGAAGGGATATCCATATACTCAGCTACGGGAGATTTCAGACCAATTTCATCCAAAATAGCATCCACCACAGGCTCGTTGTAAGCGGCTCCGTAATACCATACCTGTCCCTGACCAACCGTTCGCCTTGATAATGCAGGCATACCCATGTAGTACTCGGAGGCGTATTCAGCCATAATATCTACATCGGCTTTTGCAGCATGAAGAATCTCATTAAAGCCGACTGCTATCGTTCCCGAAGGCAAGTGGCTGCCTTTCCAGCTCAATTCAGCAGGCAATACATTCCCTTTGATTAATGTAAAATCATCAATCTTAATCCCGCATAGTTCAGCAACTACTCCCGGGAATGGCCGCATATAACAATGACCGCTTGGATTCTTATATCCGGTACGCGCACCGAAGAATAGCATACCTCCTTGTTCAACGAAATCTTGAAGGAGTGCTGCAGTTTCATCTGTCATGATCGCGGGATGCGGATAGACGATTGCTTTGTATTTCCTTAGATCTTCGAGAACAGTTCTTGGTCGCAATGTAATCATATCTGTTGGCAGATGACGATATTGCAGCTGCTTATACCACGAACGCACACTCTGGTTATTGAGCGGACCGTGCCACTGATCCAGTTCTCCATCCCAACTGTTATCATAATCCTGCATGATGGCAATCTCTGCTCGATAGGTCGTCCCAACAATGAGCTCACCAATTTTTGCAAACTCTTCACCTATCTGGGCTACCTCTCTCACTCTGCGATTCGGTTCGTTATGGTAATCGTTAATGCCATGCCAATACAATTCAGTCCCCATCGTTGCCGTTCGCCAGCGGAAATAGACAAGAAGGTCCGTGCCGTGAAGTACAGATTGATAAGACCATAGGCGGATTTGCCCCGGCCTAGGCGTCCCCATTGCCTTACCATCCACCCAACCCCCAGGACCAGATTGCTGCTCCATCACACAGAAATTCGGCGACATCGAACGGACGTTGGATAACTTCATACTCCAAGCGCGATCATGGAGCGGATTTTCATCATCGCCAACACGAATCGTTGCAAACTGCGGATAAGAATCATACGAAAAGAAATCCAATAGCTTATCCGTCATTTCGTGATTATCAATATGACCGAACGTGCCGTTCGTCGTGACCCAATGATGCGGATCTAGTTCCCTGATGATATCCGCTTGCAGCTTGGCAAATGAAATGGTGATGTCCGAAATAAATCTTTTCTCATCTAAAGCCAAATGTGGATTCGGCGACATCCCTACCATTGTTCGCGTGAGATAAACCTGCTCCCATTCGGTATAGGTCTGGCTCCAGAACACGGTGCCCCAAGCTTTGTTCAGGTTCTCTAACGTCCCATAACGAACTTGGAGCCATTCTCGAAACGCTATATGATCAGTCTCTGCATAAAAGACATCCATCTGACAATTGAGTTCATTATCAATCTGCCAACCAATCAGCGTGGGATGATTGCGATATGCTTCCACCATTTTGCTAACGATACGTTCACACAGCTCTCTGTACTTCGGACTTGAATAATTCGTATGACGTCGCATGCCGTGCCTATATATAACACCATCCACATTCGCATTCAATACTTCTGGATACTTATATGTAAGCCATGCTGGAGGTGTTGCCGTGGGAGTTCCCAAGATCACTTTCAAACCATAATGATGCGCAAGATCCATCACACGCCCAAAGAAACTAAAATCGAAACAGCCTTCCTGCGGCTCTAAAATCGTCCAAGCAAACTCGGCTAACCGAATGACTGTAATATTCATCTCTTTCATTCTTCTAAAATCTTCTGACCACAGCTCTTCCGTCCAATGCTCCGGATAGTAACAAACACCTAACCGCAATTTATCCATTTGAATGGATTTTGCCATTACCTTTGTCCTCCTAAAGCAAAGACGCTCTTCAACCGAACAGGTCCGATAAGTCCGCTTGGTTCCTGCTGCGCAAAGGCCGACAAATAGTCGCGCTGATCCTTCACAAGGGTATTCGTCACTTCAATGACAAGCTTGTTGTTGCCCTTCTTGATCAATCCATTAATCTCCAAGTGGTATGGCGGACAAATACACACTCCTGCTTGCTCGTCGTTTAACCATACTTCTGCCGTTTCATAAACCTCACCCAAATCTAACAAAACGCTGTTCGCCGATTCGCCCCATTCAAACTCCGTTTCAAAACGAAATGTTCCCGAAAAACGTGGTAAATAATCAGGCCCACTCATGTTCGTTAATGCCGTTAATTTTCCCCATTCCTTAAAATGAGGGTAATGCTCCGCTTCAGCGGTAGAAACTGTCCATTCGCCTTTTAGCTCAATTTCCGATGAAATGGCGTAACGCGGCGTAACGGAATAACCCTCAAGATCGGCACCATGAAGCAGGATGATGGATTCGTATGGAGAAAGGTCTAGCTGAACCATTTTTGCCCCGTTCTCTGTGATTACATTCACACTAACCAAACGATTCAGGAAAGCATCGTAGGCAATGAGATCACCTTGGACGGGTATCTCCACTTTCGTCTGAATAGATTGATTCGGGTGTTCGTTAAAGAACATAAACACATCCATATTTTCGTGGAGATAGTGATAGTTACGAAGATACGGCTGGTATTGGTCAACTTTAATCTCGTAATGTCCGTCTGCAACAAGATCTTGCGCCAGCATATCTAAAGAAGTAAGCTTTACATTCCGATGAGCGGCAAGATGATACAGTTCCTCAGTAACATCACTGCCCTCGCTCGAGCGTATTGGCAGTCCATCGACAAAGCGAATCATGAGTCCCTGTTCGGCAAACTCTGCCAAACGCCGAATCATCGCCGCCGGGAGTGCTTCGGCATAAGGCACGATAAGGCATGCAAAATCCTCGTTATGGACATGCAGTTTGTTCTCCTTCACGCTTGCTGCATCGAGAAGTATATCGATAGGCAGGATATCGCAATCAATCTGATGCTGCATCAATTGCTTCACGGGCTTCTGAAAAAGCATCGCTTCCCCTGACCATTCCGCTTCCGCATGATACACGACGGCCGCAGTGGCTATATGCCTCCCACCTGAAATCAGGTGACTAATCCGATTCATGTAATGATTTAAATGTTTGTAATAACGAAATTGCGGATTTTTCCCATTCGCATATAGATGCGGCGGACAATCCGGATCTGGAAAAGCCTTTTGCGTAAAGGCATGAGGGACAAAATAGTTAACTCCGCGCACGAGCATATGGTCTGTGATCCATTTCATCAACTTCAAGCCTTCTGCCCAGCCGTATGCCCCGTATACCTCGCACATCGTCCTGCCTTGCTTTTTGGGATCGATGTGTCCAAGCGACACACCGAGTTTGGTGAGACCATAGTGAAAAAATTCACCATCTGCAATTCCGGTCGCATTGCGGAAATTCAGCTCATCGAAACCGGGGATGATCTGCCACAATACCACATCGATACCGGACATGTCTTGTCCCCAAAGTGAACGGAAGAAGTGTCCCGCCCCGGAGCCAAGCCTAGCATGAACGTTGCCGTCTTCAAGTACGTGCCCGATATATTCGATCCCGCGGGCCCTACACCATTCCCCGATCTGGTCACAGAAATTCTCCGCGTATAACTTGCTAACAATATTCATATAGGCGTACCGCACCACATTCGATTGTTCTCCAGCATCATGCCAGAGGAGATGTAGGTGCTTTCGGTAATCCTCACCTAAAGCTTGTTCAAGTAAAGCCGGCATGTCGCTGCTCCAAGGGAGCACAACCCCTTGTTTCCCAGGTTTTGATTGAAAGTCAAAGGTCGTCTTATCATTGTAAAATCCGGGTTCATCCGAAAAGAAGCCTGCAAGAGTCTTTCCAAAGTCATCCTTGTAGTGCTCATATACAGCCTCATATACCGTATCAATGAGAATTCGAACAGAATCCCGAACGATCGGATTTAAATAATCTTCCTGCTGAAGGCTGCCGCCATCCTTATTCTCCGAAATAATAAACACTCGCCAATATCCTTCAGGGATATCCCAATAAAGGATGCCATCCTGCACAAGTTCAGTAATATCTATGCAGTCACTTGTTAATGTTCCGTTCTCCAAGTCGCGACGAACTGCGACAACAGAAATCAACTTATTTTTCCCACTCGCGTAGTCAAGATTAGAGTAAGTTGGCCGAAGCCCACTCAGTAGCAAGGTATCCAAGAGGAAAGATGATCCCTTAGCAGGACCGATAGTATCGATGAAACGCTCGCCTAAAAACTTGCGATGAAGCTCCTCAGGGGCATCCTTCACCTTGCCTGCCGCATGTCCCGTTGGAAAATGATCGTCATCAAGTATCCATACCTTCATGCCGCGGTTGCGGGCCTCATCCATAATAATGTCGATATCCGTCCACCACTTTGGTCCTAGAAAATCCGGATGAGGACGAGCTTCTATACATACAGCTCCGATGCCTGATTCATGCACACGGGCAATTTCTTCACGTATCATGTCTTCTTCCTCACCATGCTGCCAGAGAAAAGGAAGAATGTAATTGTTCTCTTGGCCTTCAAGTACTGCTTTCAAACGATTACTCATTGTAAAATCCCCTTTTTAACAAGATCCGCCCGACTTCCATAAGAAGCCGAGCGGATCGCGTCATTCCCTATTATTTTTTCACTTTTGCATACCATTCTCTAGAACGTTTCGTAACCTCTTCGCCACCCGATTTGTTCCATTTGTCTACAAACTCATCGAATTTGCTAAGCGGATATTGCCCTAGGATAATCTTCGTAGCATATTCGATAAACAACGTACGGTTGTTAATGTCTGGGAAACCATCGTACACGGTTGCTGGCATACCATCACCAGCAATCGTTTTCGCATACTTTTGTGCTTCTTGCATATTTCTGTTCGTTTGATCAACAGCCCACATTCTATCTTGTGACGCCGTGCTTTTGTTGAGTTCAGTCATGAAGTCAAGTGTGGACAATTTGGAATATGGATCAAGGATTAGGTTCTCTTGTGTGCTTTTATCATCCGGAAGTTTAACAGCTTTGCCGTCTTTCATTGAGTAGTGCATGCCTTCAACGCCAAGGAATAGCGAGTTCCAAACCTTCTTGTCATACATATTATTCAGCAATTTCAATGTAGCCATCAACTTCTTTTGATCCTTGGTGTTCTTGACAACCCATTGTGGTTCTAAGAATCTCTTCCACGTGTAGAATCCTTTGTATCCTTGAACTTCTGGTACAGGGAGGACAGCAAAGTCAGGTTTCACACCCGTATTTTTAAATGTATTTTCCATGTATAAATAGCTTGTTTCTGCCCAGTGGAAGAAGTTTCCGGCTCTTCCGTCATTTACTTTTCCGTCCCACTTCGCCTTGTCGTTAAGGAGCGATTCCTTATCAAGCAGTCCGTCTTTATACAACTTAGCAGCAAATTCCAAAGCGGCTTTCATGTTCGGTGTTACTGCAGCATAGGTCAGTTTGCCATCGTACAGATCCCATTGCGGATATCCTTCAAACATAGCCACGCCATACATCGCGAACAAATGATCCATCCAGCGTGCTTCTTGACGGCCACCTGTTGGAAGCTCATCCTTCTGTCCGTTACCGTTAGGATCCTTGTCCCGGAAAGCTTCTAGTACCTTTACGTACTCGTCTTGCGTTTTCGGCATCTGTAATCCCAATTTATCAAGCCAATCTTTGCGAATCATTCCTGCATATCTTCCATAGTCAACTACGCCTGGGATATAAAATATTTTCCCTTGACCCGTAGGGTCATTCGCTTTGACGATATCCCAAATATCTTTCGGGATGGCATTCCAAAGGTTCGGAGCATATTTAGGCAATAGCTCAGTAAGATCGGCAATCGCACCATTTTTAGCAAGGCTATTTTCAATGCCTTCTTTTGGCAAGAATAGATCTGGTACTTCGCCTGCAGCGATTTTCAGGTTCAACTGATTCAAGTAGTTGGTACCGCCGTTCCACTCTATATAGGGATGAATAACGCCTACACCAAGCTTTTCCTTATATAATTCATACAGCTTGCTTCCTTTAGTAATCGGTTTGTAACCGATGTTGGTACCCCACACTTCAATATCAACAACTTCACTGCCATTCGCATCTTGAACCTGTGCAGAAGGTGCAGTAGTACCTTGGGAAGATTCTTTGTTTGCACTACTACAGCCAGTCACAGCTGTAATCGCAAGGAGACATGTCGCAGATACCAACCCTAACTTTTTAAAACCCATGTTTTAATCCCCCTATGAATTGAAATAATATGTTTAAGGCAAGTGCCTAGAAACCAGAAGATCTTCTTACCCTTTTACCGAGCCAATCATAGCTCCTTTGACAAAGTATTTCTGAAGGAACGGATACACCATGACAATTGGAATAATGGCAAAAATGACAGTTACCGCTCTTAAAGTTCGCTCGTTATAATTCAAGTCAGCTGTTGAAGCGGCCCCCACCATAATCACGTTATCATCTGTGATGAACTGGCGAATCTTAATTTGCAGCGGGAACCAGTTCGGATCTTGCAAGAAAAAGAGAGGATGCTGGAATTGGTTCCACAGCACAACACCGTAAAAGAGTGCCAGTGTCGCCAGTACTGCTTTGGACAGCGGAAGTACGAATTGAAACAGCATTCGGAAATATCCGCATCCTTCGATAAATGCCGCTTCCTCTAACTCTTTCGAAAACTGCTTAAAAAAAGATCTCATGATGATCAGATTGAACGGATTCAGAATGTGCGGCACGATGAGCACCAATGGGTTATTATAAAGCCCGACACCTCGAACCGTTAAGAAGTAAGGGATTAGCGGTGCTTTAAAGATCATCGCGATGACCACGCCGACCATAATGACAGGGCCCCAACGGAATTCCCTTTTCGACAGTGGATATGCAAGTAAAGCAGTCATTAACAAAGCAAGCCCCGTGCCTATTACCGTCGAAACGAGCGTTAGGAAAAACGATTTCCACAAGTCGGGACGGTCAATCATTTGCCCCCACGAGTCCAACGTAAATTGCTTAGGCCAGATGGTGACCAGATTCATATCGACAGCACTTTTCGAACTTAACGATGTGGAAATCACAGACAACAGCGGCACCAATGCCATGACGGACAACAAGATGAGAAAGATCGTAATGGTTGATACGAATATTTTTTCCCCACGCGATTCAAACATATCTACCAGAGCCCCCCATCCGAAACTTTCTTCGATAGTTTATTGAAGATAAACACCAAAGTGAAACCGATCACGGACTGGAACAAGCCTACCGCCGTTGCAAAACTATACTGTGCCTGCTGAATCCCTGTTCTGAACACATACGTATCGAGGATATCTCCAACGTTGTAAGTCATCGGAGTTAGCATGTTAAAGACTTGATCGAATCCTAGATCCAAGAAGTTACCGATTTCAAGCAAGAATAGGATTAGCACTGTAGGCAGTAGAAGCGGAAAGGTAATATGACGAATTTGCCTAAATTTCGATGCGCCATCCATCATGGCCGATTCATAGAGCTGCGGGTCGATCGCACTGATGGCAGCCATATACACCACCGTTCCCCAACCAGCGTCTCTCCAAATCGATGAGATCACATAAATAGGTCGGAAGTACGCGCTCTCCTGCATCGCTAGCACAGGTTCATGACCAAACCATCCAATGACGATGTTGAACAATCCGCTGATCGAAAAGAAATCGAAAATAATACCAGCCACGATAACCCATGACAAAAAGTGCGGAATGTACAGCGCGGTTTGAATCCCTTTTTTTAGTGCTGATTTTCGAATTTCGTTCATCATAAGTGCCAGCAGAACAGCAACTGGAAAAACTAAAACGATTTTCAAAAGTCCCAAAATCATTGTGTTGCTGAACACCCTGACGAAATCAGGATGATGAATTAATGTCTTAAAATGCTTGAGACCTACCCAAGGACTATCGATGAATCCTTTGAATACCGAGTAGTCTTTGAAGGCGATTACAGCGCCGGCCAATGGGATGTATTTAAAAATAACGAGAAAAATAATTCCCGGAATCGCCATGACGTACAAGGGCCAATACACCTTCATTCGATTTATTGAAGCTACTTTCACTGTGTTCCCTCCCCCGTATCCTCTTGTTGATATCGCTTACATATATAATCATACCGTCAGGGGGAACATCCCTCAATTGGGCAAATCCAAGTAAAAACAAGGTCATTTCTTAGAATTTGAAAAACCACTCCTGGTCGGAGTGGCGAAATACATTACGCATTTGGTGTATTCTTTCTATACTCCCTTGGTTTGCATCCAGTTAATTTCTCAAATAATCTAGCAAAGTGCTGCGTATCCGAATATCCGACCATCTCGCAGATCTCGTACACTTTTAAATCGGTGCTCTGAAGGAGTTCTTTGGCTTTGTTGATGCGGATCTGAGTCAAAAAATTCACATACGTTTCGCCCGTCTTTTGTTTGAAAAACTGACTTAAATACAGGGGACTGATAAAAAAACGAGCAGCTAGATCCGCAATTCTGATCGGTTCATTGTAATTTTTTACTAGATAATCCTTAATTTCTGTTATAATGTCTTTCTTCTTGGGGATATTATGCTCCAGTTTGAACGTAATAATTCTTCGTATGACTTTAAGCGTCCATTCTTCAAGGTGCTCTAACGTCCGGGTCCGTGAAATGCCTTCTAGTGACAGAATATGACGGCCCAAGAAATCGTTCTGCTGCAGCTGTTGAAAGGGCATATTCCGAACGGATGATAAAAGTATGTTTAAACACTGAGACTGATGATCTGCCGCTCTCATGTTCTTTTCTGCTTCCATCCCTCTGAAGATCTCTCGAATGGTTTCTACGCACCCTGGCTCATCCATATTGTCGAGCCCATTTTCCAGCTTAGCTATCAGCTCTGTAGGGACAGAATGACTCGGTCCTGTCAGGTTGATGATCTCCGGAAACGGAATCACGGCGTCGGTTCCTTTGATGAATTTGTAGCTTAATGCATAACACGCTTCTTCAAACGACTGACTGACTCCGACAGCACTCCTCTGTACCGTTCCGATTCCCACGGTCGTAGACAGATTCAGTTCAAGGTGTACTTCCTCCTTCAAAAGGTAGCTCGCGCGGACTAGATCCTCATACTTAATAGACCCACCATGGGCTATCACTACAGCCACTTGAGATCCCGCATAGCGAAAACGAAACACGCCCTGGTATTTTTTAAAGGCACGATCTATTTGGTCAAATACGGCATGTAGTCCAAGTTCCTTAATCGCATTAGTGCTTCCGTCTAACTCAAGAAGGGCACACACGAAAGAAGCATTCTCTGTTGGAATCTGTGCAGTCTGAAGAAGCTCTTCCAAGAAATCTGAATTATCGCTTCCGAGATCAAGCACATCTCGCCAGGCTTTCTCTTGCTTACGGGTAAGTACCTCTTGCTTCAACTCATTCATTTCTTGAAGCTTTGTTCTTTCTAAGCGAATCTTCTCCATGACCTGACCTACGCTTTCACGCAGTTGCTCTACTTCAACTGGTTTGTTGATGTAGAAATGTACGCCTAACTGCATGCCTCTTCGTGCGTATTCGAAATCGGTATATCCGCTTAAGAGTATGAATTTCGTCGAAATCCCCTCGTCATTCAGCATCTTGATCATATCAAGACCATCTGCTTGAGGCATTCGGATATCCGTAATGACCAAGTCTGGTTGAAGGGTTTGAATTAATTGGAAGCCTTCCAAGCCATTGTAGGCTGTACCGATAACCTCGCATTCCGGAATATAGCGGTTTATCATTCTTTTGAGACCGTCCACAATACCTTTTTCGTCGTCCACTAAGATCAGCTTCATTCCCCATGCCTCCCTTTCTTTCACATACTTAGCCCAATAGTTTAGGAATACAAATTTCAACCACAGTTCCACGATCCATGCCAGAACGAATCGTCAAATAATACTTGTCTCCGTAATGGAGTTTGATGCGTTCAGCAATATTTTTCAGGCC
Source organism: Paenibacillus sp. Soil766 (assembly GCF_001428105.1). Taxonomy (GTDB): domain Bacteria; phylum Bacillota; class Bacilli; order Paenibacillales; family NBRC-103111; genus Paenibacillus_E. The sequence goes on from NZ_LMSJ01000060.1 coordinate 87,436, forward strand.
TAGGCCACTACTCTCCGGTTTATTGTCCCCATCTTCGAGTTTGTATTTATCCAATTCCACATGCTCCAACATTGCAAGCAGCTCTTCAAGCTTTTCTTTTGACATACCTGCCCCGTCATCCGTTATTCGAATGACGATCTCCCCTTCGTCGTTCCAGTCTCCTTCAATCACAATATGCATGGGATGGCTGTAATCGAGGAATCCGTGATTGATACTGTTCTCAACGATTGGCTGAAAAACGAGGGGGATGATCGTGCAGTGCAGAATCTCATCAGGAATCTTGACACTTAGGCTGAACATATTATCAAAGCGGATGTTTTGAAGCTGCATATAATTTGCCGTATACTCCAATTCGTGCTTCACCGAATGGTAACTGCCTCCCTTGCCTAAGGCAAGACGAAACATGCGTGCCAGAATCATGATCATACCGGCGCTCTCCTCATCATCCTTGGCCAATACCTTCATGCGTATGGATTCTAGCGTATTGTAAAGCATGTGTGGGTTGATTTGATTTTGAAGCGCTAAGAATTTAGCTTGACGTTGCTTGATTTCCGCTATATACACCTCTTCAATTAAAGTGCGAATCGTTAAAATCATTTTATTGTAGCTATATACGAGACTTCCGATTTCATCGTTTGCCTGTTCTTTTTCTATAGGCACATATTGGCCTGCTTCCGCCTGCTTCATACTTCTGCGGAGCGCCTTGATCGGCTTCGTGATTGTATAGCTTAATCCAAAAGAGATAAGAGCTATGATCACACAGCTCAACAGGATGACAATCACAGTTACCCCTTTGATACGATTGATTTTCTGAAGCAGTTTTGAACGCGGTATTTCCGTTTTAATAAATAAATCCCCTTCTGAGGTACTTCCAGTTAAAATAATCCGGTCTTCGTCTTCACTATCCTTAATATAGTCAGCACCAGACTGGAGCACATGTTCCCATGTCAACCGACCGCTGGCCGCGTCGGAATGGTAGACGATTTCCTTTTGACGATTGCTGATGATGACACTCATCCCATATTTATCACGTGCCAAGACAAAATCTTGATCAAGCTGCAGCAAAATGAATGGATCAAGGTCGATCAGAAGTAAGCCTGCATAGGCCCCATCGGAGCTGAACAGCACCCTCCCTACCGTTACTACGGCTCCCTTTCCTTTATCCTCATAATAAGAACGATCATGCAGCCCTGTAATAAAAAACGGATCCTCTGTGTTACGATACCGTTCATTCCACTCTTTTGCCCGGGAAAGTAGGGCGTTCTCATTCACTCTGCTTGTTGTTGTCGTATATTGATACACATTGTTGTCGCGGCTCACTAACATTAAGGTACTAATGTCAGATTTGAGCCATGTAACTCGCATCATCAGACGCTGGATCGCCATCTTTTGATTAATTAGCTCATCCATGGACAAACTATGTTCTCCTGCAAGATTGTATATCAAACCGTTCTCGACAAGGACGGACTTGGTCACTTTGTCATATTCTTCGACAAACTGATTTAATGTGGTTCTAATCTGAGACGTATACAAGGATGCAAACTCTTGGGATGAGTCTTCGAGTCCAGCTGCAGATTGATTAAATATGATAACGCTTACACTTATGAGAGGGATGACACAGGCCAGAAGGTATCCGAACATGAGTTTGTTTTGGAATTTCATGTTTCTTATGACTAAAACTGCCCTTCGTGTCCAACGATTGTTCCCCATAACTAGCCCATCCTTTTGTAAACTTCTTCAGATTGATTAATGCAACTAATATTTTGTATCCGTTCACACGAAAATATACCTAATTAGATTGCTTATATAAAGAGGCATTTCAATGTTTTTACAAGGGCATTTAAAGGATATTTATAAATTCCCCACATCGGTTTGCATGTAAAAATACAAAGATGGTCTGAACAAGCGCATTGCTTGCTCAAACCTTCTTAATATTACTTGTTCTTCTTAATTTTGGTCAATTCTCTATTTAGGACATATCATTTTCGTTATCCGCTAGAACATTCCACTTTATCCATTCACCTTGCATATAGTATCACATAATCGATTCAAAAGACTGGTCTCATGGGAGACAACAATGACACCAATATCTCTGCTTTTGCAGATATGTAGAAACGCATTCCATATTTTTGCCTGCGTAATCGCATCTAACATGGTAGTCATCTCGTCAGCAATAATATATTTTGTAGCAGGATTTAGAGCACGGACAATGCAGAAGCGTTGCTTTTCCCCACCAGACAACTCGACAGGCCAGCAGTTCATCCATTCTTCTCGTATTTCAAAAGCATCCAGAATTTCTTGTGATGGCGTATAAGATTCTGTCAAAACGTCCCTCATTCGCCATTTGGGATTCATAGCTTTTTCCGGGTGTTGGTAAATCAATTGTACGGTGCGAAATGTTTGCGAATCTATAGCCTCCTGATCTGAAGTTACAAGACCTGAACGCGGGATAATATACCCCGCCAAAATTCTAGCTAACGTAGTTTTTCCACACCCACTGTAACCGGATAGACCGATTACCTGACCTGGTTCCACAGAAATGTTAACATCCTTAATAATCCATTGGTCTTTTTGATAATAATGACCTATATTTTCTCCGATTAGAGCCATTGTGTGCCAACAACCTTCCCCAGAAATTCCAAATCAAAATCATTCTGCGGTAATGCTCTCCATAAACTCTTAGCATATTCGGTTTTAAGGCCTTCCCCCTTACTTTCAAAAGCAGCTGATTCGGAGATTTCGACCGTTGCTCCATCCTTAATGATAGCCACTCGGTCTGCAATTTGAATAGCTGACATCAAATCATGTGTAATCAGCATGACACCAGCTCCTTCTTCCGCAAATTGCACGAGTTGCTTTAATATTTCGGCCAATGCTTCCGGGTGAATGCCGGGAGTAGGTTCATCGGCGATGACAAGCCGTACCCCCTCTCGGACGCTGGTAGCAAATAATACTCTTCGAAGCATGCCTCCAGAGAGCTCATGAGGTAGCAACTTGCCATCACTACTCTTCAACCCATACCGCTGAAACAACGTTTGCTGAACCCTTAACGCCTCACTCTTTCCCAAACCTATCTGCACTTGCTTTCCTACCCGCATTAGTGGATCGAGATAATTTACGGACTGCGGGATAAAAGAAATTTCTCGCACCCTCAGCTTTGCTTTCCGTTCTTCGGTCAACGATTCACCTCGATAAGATATATGGCCTTCACATATGGCATTGCCAGGCAGAATCCCTAGAACGGCATGAGCCAACAGACTTTTTCCAGAACCACTTGCACCTACGACTGCTACAATTTCACCTTCGCCAATTTTAATATGTAAATTAGATATTGGTTGGACCAATCGTTTGTGTGTTCCGCGTACATATTGAGAGAAGCCAATAGATAGGTTTTCCACCTCCAGCAACGCTCTACTCGTTGTATCGCTCATGCAGAATCCTCCTAATCATGCGAACTAGCTGGCTCTAACAGAATACGGAACAGCTCGCCAATATTGTCAAAACTCTTAATGATGATAACTAATAGCACTCCCGGAAAAACAACCAGCCACCATTTCCCCGTAGAAATATGGCTCATTGCTTCGGAAAGTATGATTCCAATGGCGGGAGTTTGCGGCGAGAACCCGAATCCTAAGAAGGTCAGTGCCGCTTCATGTAGAATTACATGAGGAAACATCAAAAGAAAGCCAATCATAATTTGGGGGAAAATAGATGGCAAAATATGCTTTCTTGCGATATACCATTTGGATTTCCCGTAGCTTTTTGATACTTGTATGTACTCAGCGCTTTTAATTTGTAACACTTCCGAGCGAACTACCCTTGCTAACGCAGTCCAGTGAGTGAGAGAAATGCCTAATACAATGCCATATACGCCTCCACCTACAATGAAACAGATCATAACCATAAAAACGAGATGGGGCATACCAATAAACAAATCAATAAGCCAAGAGATCGTGCCATCCACTGCTTTGCCAAAAGTTGCCGCACAAATTCCAATCACAGTTGCGATAGTGACACTGAGTAAAGAGGCAAATGCCCCTACAGTGAGCGACAAACGCAGTCCTTTAATGGTTCGTGTGAACATATCCCGTCCAAGCCAGTCCGTGCCGAATACATGTTCAAAACTGGGGGCTAGATTTTTGCTGGCAGAACTCAGACGGAGATTGTCATCGCTGAGTATCATGCTGAGAATCAGAAAGGCAGTTAGAAAGCCTAAGGTAAACACAAGCATCCGAATCAATTTTCTTCGTACATTCAACCCTTCATGTATGTTATGCAATTTACCCTACCCCTTTCAACCGTGGATCTACAACTTTATTAATAATGTCGGCAATTAGATTACCCGCAAACACAAACAAGGAGCTTATTAGAATAATACCTACCATTAAAGGCAAGTCACCACGTAACCCAGCTGTGGTCAGGGTACTCCCCAATCCCGGATAGGCAAATACTTGTTCTGCCAACATAGAACCTCCGAATAGCTCTCCAAAGTAGGAAAACTGCAGGGAAATTGCAGGGATGATTGAGTTTCGAATGCCATGGTTTTTGAATATTAACCACTTGCTTTCTCCCCTTGCCTTCGCAAAAATAATGTACTCTGAGTTTAGAATATCAATCATTTTCTCGCGTGTGTGCATCGCTACATTCGCAACTCCCAGAATACTCAATGTTAGAGCAGGCAACACAAAATGCCGTACCCGATCTATGAACTGCACGTCACTTTGAAGTACCCCAGCTGGTACCGCTAAACCAACAGGAAACCAATTAAGCCAAACAGCAAACACGATTAGAAGTAGGAGTCCCATCCAGAAGATCGGAGTGGAAACCAGCGTGAAGCTGTACCATTTAATAATTTTATCTGTTGTCTTACCGCGATTCATTGCGGCAATCATTCCCAGCATATACCCGATTACACCCGACAAAATCCACGCCGTACCCATTAAGGCAAGAGAAGTTAAAAAACGACTTTTAATAATATCAATCACAGGGCTCCGATACAGCTTTGAACTTCCAAAGTTACCTTGCAGCATGGCTCCAGCCCAAGAAAAATATTGTTCCACAGGGCTTTTATCCTGGCCCCAGTATTCCTTGATTTTCTCAATTTGCTCTGGCGACGCAGAGCTATCCCCACCAATATAAGCATTGATCGGATCCAGCGGAGACAGATTGATAAGGGAAAAGGTAAGAATTGATAATCCGATTAACAAAGTCACAACGCGAATCAGACGTATAATGATGCTTTTTGCCACGAAAACTTCCCCCTTCGCAAAAATAAAGAGAGCTTCTGGAAGCGGAGAACCTCCAAAAACTCCCTTTACCTACAGATCATCAGTGTATCAGTTACGCCAAGTCCATTCTGTCACGTTGCCGAACAATGCCCATTCATGCCCGTGCGTGTGAACTGGCTGTTTGCCGAGATTTAGTTTCTCATTCGCCAAGTACAAGTGGTCCACTCGTAAAAGCCAAACAATAGGAGCATCTCCAATACCGCTAAATCCCGTTTCCCCATCCCACTGGGCAAGCTTCCAGTATGTATTGGCTTCCTCTTGTGTGGAAGCTGCAAGTGCTTGTTTCAAATACTTATCCACCTTGGGATTTTGGTAATTGGCCATATTGTCGATCCCTTTGTTCATTCTCTCTGAGGAATTCATTGAGTATAACTGATGAGGATGATGCCTTCCGCCTCCCCATGCGACAGCCGCAGTTTTGCCTTTAAGGTAGATTTCGTCCCATGTAGCCCCAACAAGGTTAATCTTGATACCGAATTCACGTGCTTGATCTGCAACAGAAAGGGAAAGATCACTTCGAAGCTGATCGCTGGAACTGAAGTACATATCAAATTCAGCTTTTCGACCGTTTTTCTCAAGAATGCCATCATTGTTGGTATCTATCCAGCCGCCGTCGGCGAGAATTTTATTAGCTGCTGGAATGTCACCATCTTTAACTACAGTTTTTTCATTGAACCACGGCATATTATCGCAAAGGCAAAATGCTTTTTGACCATGACCATCCAATGCGGTATCCAAAAGTTTCTGACGGCTCAGTCCAATATGAAGTGCCTTACGTATGGCAAGGTCGCTCGTCACATCATTTCCTGTTTTGACTTCCTTGCCGTTTGTCAGGCCCGTGCCACCGCTTGGCTGCGTCGGCAACATGATTCCACGAGAATCAATACTCTCATAGGAACGGAGGGTCATTCCATCTACCTTTTGATTTGCGAATGTTGGAGGAACATAGACAATATCCGCTTTTCCAGCCTTCGCAGCTGCAAGAGCAGCGTCTTCTTGGAAAAGCAGGAATGTTAGCTTTGTGAACTGAGGTTGTTGGCCATACCAATAAGGGTTGTATGTCATAATCACTTGTTGGCCATCGTCATATTGAACCACTTTATAGGGGCCAGATCCAATTGGGTTCTTGGAGTAGTTATCATCATAATGAGCTTTAGGAACAATACCGATTTCCGTCAATTGGCTAACAAAGGTCGAACGCGGTGTGTTGATCGTAATAACAATTGTGTTACCATCAACAACTTCTATCTTTTTGACAAACGTCAAATCAAATTTAATTCCGTCCTTCTTGAGCATTTCATAGGTAAACTTAACATCCTCGGCCGTAACTTGCTCGCCGTTTGAGAATTTGGCATCATCGCGCAATGCAAATGTCCATGTAAGGCCATCCTCACTAATTTTATATGATTTGGCGAGGTCTCCGATAAAGTTAAGGTCTCCATCGATAGCTAGCAGCGAACTATGGGTCAAGCGAATTTGTGTCATTCCCCAGCCCTTTTTAGGATCAAACTGCCCACCGTCCATTTTACCCACAGCAAGTACCAATTCCTCTTTCGCCGCGATCGGCTTCTGTGCGCTAGATGGATTTTCTGATACCGGAGAATCAGTCATACAACCTGCTAATAACAACACTACTGCTATTGCAAGTACTACGTAGGATAAAGTCTGCTTCTTTGTAAACGTTATTCCATTTCCCTTCATGTCTTACCCCCTATTCATTTTAAAAAGAAAAATAAATACCGTGTCTAATCGTAATAAATACGATTACTGGTTTTAATAGTAATTGTTACTATTAATGAAGTCAATCATTATTTTTATTCTAAAATTAGATTTATTTTCTTTTGCACAATGAAAAAAAGGAGCTCCTGTGAAGCAAGCCCCTTCATTATTATTTTCTCGCCTCCACTGGTATTTCCTAACGTTCGCCAGCTTCCTGTATAAAAAAACACCCCATTAGCAAATAATACCACTAATGGGGGGGATAATTATGGATAAAGAAAAGATTGTCGAACATATTGATAACAATGCTAATCAAATTCATTTATTAATTGAACAAAAGATAGCTTTCTGGAAAGAGCATGTTGTCTTTTCAGGATTATGGTGGTTTGGCGTACTTTTATCAATTGTTCCTTGGATAATTTGGTTTTTGGTACGAAATAAAAACAGTACAGATCGAATCCTTTATGTCGGTTTTTTTGTCATGAGTATTTCCGTTTTTCTTGATATCCTTGGCGATCAATTTGGATACTGGCACTATAGATTTAACGTTATTCCTATTGTCCCGACTTATTTACCGTGGGATTTGACACTAATGCCAGTGACCATCATGTTCCTTATACAAATAAAGCCTAAAGTTAACCCATACTTTAAAGCATTATTGTTTGCTTTGCTTACTTCATATGCCGCAGAGCCATTTATCAAATGGCTAATGATCTACAATCCGATAGAATGGAAGTTTAGCTACTCCGTCCCAATCCAATTTGTAATCTATTTAGCAGCTCACTACTTAAGCAGAAGAAATAAATTTAAAGAATTGACTTGATGTATTAGTAAATACTTGTTGCATAAGAGCGAAAGTGGTGGGAAATTTAATGATGTTGGCTACAAATTTATGTTTCTTATTCGCAACTTTTATTTCTCGAGCTTTTAAAGAATGGAAAAAATATTATCAAACAATGCTTTTTGTCTCCTTCTGCAATCTAATGTATAACCTCCTATGTCATGACCATCTGACTTGGGTATATCATCCTGACTTTTTATTAACGCATATAACTACTGATTTAATTAATACATTTGTACTTTTGCCCTCGAGTACTCTCATGTACCTTTACTTTTTTCCATCTAAAAAAATAATTCAGATTATGTATTATCTCGGATGGATTGCCTTATTCTCGGTAATCGAAGGCTGGTGGCATCTCTATGGTCGTATAACCTATGACTTTGGGTGGAATTTCGTTTGGTCCATTGGATTTTACTTTGTAATGTTCTATGTCATTAGAATTCATCACACAAACCTTGTAAGAGCCTTACTTATTTCGCTTATTTCCGTTGTATTCTTAATTATCGTATTTAAAATCCCTATTTCGGTTGAATGAGCCTAAAGTTAACACTTCGACTTTCACAAATTGTTATTTTGAGCTATCGTAGACTCGCTAGCAGCACTTCTATCTTTCAAGAATTCACACACCGATTCAACATCCAGAGGTTTGCTTATATAATAACCCTGGATTTCATCACATCCCAAAGCTTTTAACAAATTAAAATGTTCTTCCGTTTCGATCCCTTCCGCAACTACCTTAAGCTGTAAATGGTGCCCTAGATCAATAATCGCCTTGGCTATGGTCCGATCATAATCAACAACAGTCATATCGCTAATAAACGACTTATCAATTTTTATGGTATGAAGAGGGTAACGGCGCAAATAACTGAGTGAAGAATAGCCCGTGCCGAAGTCGTCTACTGATATTTTCACACCAAGATCTAGGAGCCTCATTAGAGCTCCAGCGGCTTTTCCTTGTGACATGGTCGTACTCTCCGTTATTTCCAGCTCGATGTCTTCCGTTCGAATCTGGGCTTCTGACAAGATCTTCGATAAGACTTCTACGAATTGGTCCTGCTCCAATTGCATAACAGAAACATTCACGGTAACAATTAAATCCGGATAGCCGAATTCCCTCAATTTCTTTATATCCGAACAAGCTTGATTAAGAACCCAATTACCTAAGGCAATAATAGCGCCTGACGATTCAGCTATAGGGATAAACTCCGCAGGAGAAATCCGCCCTATTTCTGGATGATCCCATCGAAGCAAGGCTTCCACCTTAACAACTTGCAATGTCTGTGCGTCTACAATCGGCTGGTAAAACACATGAAATTCGTTGTTAACCATCGCTGATGCCAACTGTGCTTCCAACATGATTTTACGCTCAAGATCTTCCAGCAATATATTCGAATAAGCACTCAGAAGATTTCTTCCGGATTCTTTGGATTTAATCATGGCAATGTCTGCATATTTCACTAATTCTTCCGGGGTGCTCCCATCATCTGGGTATATGCTGATTCCAATGCTAGCTGTCGTATCGAACTGCCTGCCTTTTATTGAATAAGAGGAAGCTAATGCTGTATGAATCTGATGGGCTTTTAAATAAGCGGCTTCTTTGCCAGCAATATTAGTTAACAACACAGTGAACTCATCCCCACCTAATCGCGAGACGGTATTCTCAGGTTCCATCCCCTCTTTAAGCCGGGAGGCTATTACTTTTAGAAGATCATCTCCATAATCATGGCCCCATGTGTCATTCACCCATTTAAATCGGTCGAGATCAATGAACAGAACAGCAAGCCGCACTTCTTGCTCTTTTGCCTTACTGATAGCGCTTTCTAGCTTATTAAAAAAATAAGCTCTATTCGTTAACAGTGTTAATGGATCGTAAATCGCTTGCTTTTCCAATAGATTTCTGGAACCCTCAAGAGAAGACATCATGGTGTTAAATTCTTTTTCCAATTGGGCAAATTCATCAGAACCATGGCTGCTAATCCGTAATGTAAAATCTTGTTTTTGCGTGATGGAACGAAAATTAATAACTAATCCTTCCATTCTCTTCAGAATCATCCGATCGATGACAACCATGATACCTACAGAAATAAATAGAACAATAAGTGTTAATACAAGTGCATACAACTTAACGGCAAACTGGCCTGGATTGTATACATTCCTTGTTTTCTCTGAGGATAGAACAAGATAAGGGTTCCCGAATACATCCTTCACTAGAGAATGGACGACGACCTTTTCATTCGATATATTATCAAACCAAATAAAGGGGGATCCGTCCGCATTTGCATGGGTTTCTGGGATCTGCACCTCATTGGCTAACTGGAAACTAAATTGGGAATAGTTTAAAATCATCAAGCGTTCAATTTCCATTGCATCTAAAAAGCGGCCAATAACCAAAGCACCTACAATAGGTCCCTCCATAGTGCTTCTAATAACGGGAAGTGAAACAACAAGCATAGGTCCCTCGCTGGTTGCAATAACTCCTTTTTCACTCTGGAATTCTCCATCGAAATGAATCAAGGCCCCCCTGTTTGCCATTACGGAATCTATCATTCCGACAGGTGGAAGGGTTTGTCTACCTGCTGCTACATCATAGAAGCGATTGTATATCACCTGGCCATTGGTGCCAATCAGCGCTGCAAAGTGGAGGAGGTTAGTCTGAAAAAATGCATCATTGAATTTGCTTCGAATGTAAGGAGCATCTTCATGTTCTATAGGCTCAGGCATCAATTCTTTTGTCATAAAATCGTATGTCGCGTTGGATGCCGAGTAGTCAGTCATATTTATTTTCAAATTTTCCGTTTCATGCTCCAAGGTTAATATCATATTTTTCATATCCGCATTGAGAGCTCGTTCATCCAGTTGAGCAAATCGGTTCAGCAAAATGCGATCTAATGAAAAATAAGTACAAGCGAGCCCGAAAAGAACAATCATACCGACAAACATCAATACTTTCTTGCGTAAAGTCATATCTTCATCTCCCTATGACCTGCTAGTCCTCTATGTTGTCTTTGGAAACCGATTCATCTGGCGTCATGAAGGTTATCTTTCGTAATTTTTTTATAAGTGGTCCAGATATACTTGCCATCCGTCAACTCGTATCCACCTATATTTTCTTTGGTTGGCGTTTGTTTATTAGCCAGAACCTGAGCCAAGTTAAATAACGCCTTTCCTTGGTTCTTCGCATCATTTAATACCGTTCCAAGCAAGGTGCCATCTTCCAACGCTTTGATTGCATCCGGTGTCGCATCTACACCTACAACGGGCATATATGTATTTTCTTTGAAATATCCCCATTCTTTAAGAGCTTCAATAGCACCTAGTGCCATCTCATCATTGTTTGAAAACACAGCCTCGATTCGATCACCATGCGTTGCCAGGAAGCTAGTCATCTTCTCACGCCCCTTATTCCGCTCCCATCCTGCAGTATCCTCAGCCAACTTCTCAACTTTGATGCCTGTATCTTCAACGGCTTTTACCGAGTATTTCGTGCGAATTTCAGCATCTTGGTGACCTGGCTGTCCTTTTAACATGACATATTGCATCGTACCGTCTTTATTTTTGTCGGCCTCTGGGTGTTTATTATAATACTCGGCCATAAGCTCACCCTCCATTGCACCGGATTGTTCCGCTTTTGCGCCTACGTAATAAATTTTATTCCATTTTTTCATATCATCCGAAAGTGGTTCCCTATTAAAAAAGACAACCGGTATATCTGCACGCTTGGCTTTATCAATGATAATACTCGTCGCGGTCCGATCCACTGGGTTAACCACCAAAGCATCGACCTTTTTATTTATGTATTCTTCAATATTTTCATTCTGGATCTGTTGTGAATTCTGGCTGTCCTTCAAATAGACAGATGCTTGATTTCCTGCCACTTGCGCAAAAACATCTCGCACTTGAGTTAGATACATGTCATCAAAATTATAAACCAAAAAGCCAATTTTCTTGGTTGACACGTCGGGTACGGCTCCGGTTAACGTCGGGTCCGATTGTGCCTTTTGACTGCAGCCTGCTGTGACTGCCAAAATCCCTGCGAATAGAAGGCTAATCACCTTTTTGTTCATTTTGTACCACCTTCGTTGTTGACTTTACCTTCCTATATGAATCTCTTGATCGTAAGCAAACTGCAATTTTTAATATTCGACAGTATTTTTAATGACTCCTCCCCCAAACGACCTGTACGACAGACAAAAAAAAAGAGAAGTCATTTTACTGACCTCTCTTTACCTTCTGACGGAATCGTTTTTTGAATCACGTTCTCTCTGTAGCTTTTGCCCCAATCAAACAACATCTGCAGTAGAGGCATTAGACTTTGCCCATACTCCGTCAGGGAATATTCCACTTTAGGAGGATTCTCCGCGAATACTTCCCGATAAATAAGAAGGTCCTCTTCCAGCTCGCGAAGTTGATTCGTTAACATTTTCTGCGTAATGCCAGGGATGAGCCGCTTTAACTCTCCGAAGCGCTTCGTCCCTTCCAATCCCAGATGCCACATAATAATTAACTTCCACTTTCCTCCGATAACGGCCAGTGTAAGTTCTTTCTCACAATTGATATCCTGCAAATTAATTCGTTCTTTGACTTCAAGTGCCACTCTGTTACGGCCTCCTCTCTGCATACTCTTTCTACAGTAGTTAGGAAGAAGCCTTCTAACTCATTACATCATTCTAAATTTGCATGATTTTCATACATGCTGCTCGTATCCATCTTTAGCATTTGCATGAGACTTATAATCACAACATCGTAGAATAAAAGCAGTGTTTGCTCATATAAACTTCCCATTGGTTGTAAGGAAACTGCGGCATCAGCTTGATCTTTGCGAGCTCCAGTCAGCATAACCGTATAATTCGCAATTCGACCAATGGTCGAGTGAGCAGACAGCGTGACCAAGACGACCTCTGCATGAAGCGCAGCGGATTTGTTGGCATAGGCGACAAGCGGTGCAGTCTCCCCAGAACCTGAGCCAATCACGAGTAGATCGCCGGCCTTTATCGCAGGTGTAACAGTCTCCCCAACCACATAGACGGGAATACCCAACTGCATAAGCCGCATGGCAAAAGCACGTCCCATCAATCCTGATCTTCCCGCTCCCGCTACGAAAACTCTGTTTGCTTTCAGAATCCGCTCGGCAAGCCCTGCAACCTCACCATCATTAATTTGCTGAAATGCATGATAAAGTTCGGCCGCTACCTTGGATGACCCTTCCGTTGTATAAGGAATCATGGATTCACCCTGCAGCTTGAACCAGCCGCTTCATCTCCGCAGCCGCTGCTTGTCGATCCTCTTGCCCTGTAATGCCTCCCCCAACAATGACCAAATCAGGTCTTGCTTCCAATACTTCGGGCAGCGTGTGCAGCTTAATTCCGCCGGCGATAGCCGTTTTAGCGCGTTTAACTACTCGCTTAATTGTGGCTAAGTCTTCTAAAGAGTTTTTCCCAGACGCTTGGTGATCATAACCGGAATGAACGCAAATATAATCTACGCCCAGTGCATCAATTTCTTGTGCTCGTTTGGCCATATCGGGCACATTGATCATGTCGACCATAATCCTCGTTCCTTGCTTTCTTGCTTCAGCAACAGCGCCGCTGATGGTCGAATCATCTGAAACACCTAGCACCGTAATGATGTCCGCTCCCGCTTCAGATGCCTTCATGACTTCATAACTGCCCGCATCCATAATTTTCAAATCTGCCAGTACTTTTACATGCGGATACGCGGCTTTCAATTCTTTGACAGCACGTAAACCTTCATTAATGATAACCGGTGTGCCAATTTCCACGACATCGACATAGGCTGCCACTTCATTTACAATCTCTTTTGCACCTTGAATATCCACTAAATCTAAAGTTAGTTGCAGTTCCATTGAGAATCTCTCCTTCTACTTTGCAATTCTGATGAATGCCATAGACTCATTGTAGGGCTATGCCGCTCATCCGAAAAGTAGGCACTTCTATGTGCGTAGTTACTTGAAAGTAACTGGAGTCTGAAGGAATTCGTGCTTTTGCTAAATGATTGATGAGATGGTTACGCGATTAATTTCAATCCTACTGCAGCACTTAACACCATCGCGATGAACACAATCCGCTTCCAATTCTTAGATTCCCCATAGAACAGCATCCCTACGATTGCACCTCCAACCGTCCCAATCCCTGTCCAGACCGCGTAAGAGGTACCCATCGGCAAGCTTTTCATCGCTTGGCTTAGACATGTAAAACTCAGCACAATACCTACGATAAATATTGCAAAGCTACGAATATTCTTCGCTTTATTGATTTGATTCATTCCAACGACACCCACAACTTCAAACATCCCAGCAAATATGAGAAAAAACCAACCCATTAGGCCGCCGCTCCTTTCTCACCGGTTGTCACAAATTTCAATCCAAATACACCGGATAATAGAAGTAGAATGAGGAATACTTTAAGAAACTGGAAGGGTTCTCCGAAAAATAGCATTTCAACAATGACTGTCCCCGCGGTCCCCATCCCTGTAAATACAGCATATACGGTTCCCACGGGTAGTTTGGTTGACGCACTAATAACGAGATGAAATGAAATATATATGGCAATGACCGTAGCGATCCACGTCCATGTTGTATCCGAATGTTTTAATCCTGTCACCCATATCACTTCAAAAATGACACCAACGAAAATATAGATCCAATACCGATTCATGTGTATAAACCTCCTGCTGCTTTTACTTTACTTTCTAATACCACGCCAAAAGACGAACCAGGAAGATTCAATCCTTTTCATTGACCGAGCTGAACCTCCAAATAGCAATTCCACAAACATGCCATCTAAGACCGCAGAGAATGCAACCGTAGCCTTATCGCTGCTCACTTCAGAGCTAATCATTCCATCGTGTAAAGCTTGATCGAATAGAGGCATTATCATCGTTTCAATCGTATCTAGATACCCGTAACCTTGCTTAACAATCTCATCATAGAGATGGGACGGCGGGAAGAAGGCCACGCGCAAGAAAAATTTCGTGTTATCATCCTGTTCATAACGATCTTGATATTGAATAAGAAAACCATATAGAAGCTGATCGATGGACAGATGCTTATTGTTATCGAGATACGTATGAACGAAGAGCAATTCTTTCGCCAACACTTCATCAAACAGAGCAAGAAATAGTTCATCTTTCCCTTTGAAGTGCGTGTAAATGGATTGTTTCTTGATCCCTACATCCGTAGCAATATCAGCAAGCGATGCACCTTCATAGCCATTCTTAGCAAAATGAGTGCGCGCTACTTCCTTGATCCGTGTTGCCGTCATCTCATCAATCCCCTTCCGAACGTTCGTCAGGGTAATCATAACATCTTATCTTGCGCAGGGCAACCTACGATCCTATTAAATAACTTAGTAGCCGACAACTATTCCAATATACTAAGCGCCATCACATGTTCCAAAAAGATATCATCATCGGCTTGTTCGCATGCTTTTCCAATTATTGAATACATATGTAAGTATTCGATAAACAGGAGGACACAAGTCATGTCACAACATGGGCAATCGTTCATGAAAGGAACGTTCGTCTTGTCTGTCGCTGCTTTCATCAACCGTATTCTCGGTTTTATCAGCGGCATGTATATCGCTCGTGTACTGGGAGCAGAGGGAATCGGCATCTTGATGATGGCTCATCCGCTCGTCCCGCTCGTCATTACGATTACCGAGCTTGGATTGCCGGTGGCCATTTCCAAATTGGTCGCAGAGGCCAACGCTCGCGGAGAACGGATGAAAGTGAGGCGCATCCTGCATGTCTCACTCGCTGTCACGAGCTTCTTGAGCGTAGCGCTCACGACCGTCTCGTTACTCGGATCGGAGTGGATCGCATCCATTCTCCTTAGCGACCAACGCGCCTATTACGCGATGTTGGCCATTACACCGATCGCGCCGATTGTCGCTGTCTCTGCCGTTTTGAAAGGATATTTCCGCGGCATGCAGCAGATGAAGACCATTGCCGCTTCCGATGTGCTGGAGCATACCGTCCAAATCGCCTGTGTATTGGCGTTGGTCCACCTTTTGCTCCCTTATGGCATCGCTTATGCGGCCGCCGGAGCGATGGCCGCCTCTGTGGTCAGCGAAGTGTTCAGCCTGTTGTTCCTCGCGACAAGCTATAAGCTTTACGGCGAATCGAAAAAGCCTGGCGAGACGTGGGCGAGCCACCTGAAACAAGGAAGGAGCACACTCAGCGAGCTGCTGCAGATCGGACTGCCGACGACTGGGCACGGAGTCATTCATTCGTTGTACAGCACCTTCCAGCCGCTGCTTATCACAACCAGCTTGGCGCTGGCCGGCATCGGCACAGCGTTAGCGACGAAGCAATTCGGGATGCTGGCTGGCTATGCGTTTCCACTGCTGTTCATGCCAAGCTTTATCACGCAGTCCTTGTCCACCGCTCTCATTCCTGCGATTGGCGAGGCCGCGGCGAACAAGAATAGTCTGCTCATCCATGAGCGGATGAATCAAGCGATGATCTTGGGACTCCTGATCGGCGCGCCAGCGACCGTTATCCTTTACGTGTGGGCAACGCCACTAACGACACTTGTCTATCATGCGCCGGAAGCAGGGGTGCTTCTACAAATCCTGGCGCCGATGTTTTTCCTGCATTATTTCGACGCGCCACTTCATGCGATTCTACTTGGGCTCGGCCGCGCGAAAGCTACGCTGTGGAATTACGTCGTAGCCACCTTATTCAAGAGCGTCGCAATCTTCGTCTTCGGCAGCCAATATGGCATTATTGGCGTTGCGTACGGCATCGGTATCGGCATTGTGTTGCAAACACTGCTGAACTTCTTTTCCATCTCGAGTTCCATCGGATTTTATTGGAGTATTCGCCCCTATGTCAAAGTTGCGATCTCCATGATACTGATGATGCTTTGCGGAAACTGGACCTATCACTATTTGGTCAGCAGTGGGATGTCATCGTTATGGTGCGTCATCACTTCCATCGTCTGTTCCTTGTTTCTTTATTTCGCTGCGCTCGTATTGACGGGGACATTGCATTGGAAACATACACGCAATAGGTTTTCGATCCCGTGGTAAGAAACTGCATAGTCCGATATCACCGGACTAAACCGAAAATTCCCATGCAAAAAAGCAGCCATGATTGGCTGCTTTTTGTACTTTTTAGCGTCGTGAACGTCTCCAGATTATTCCCCAGCGAGCATCTCACCAGTCTCAAGAAATGTCTTCATACCCGAGAGGACGATCGGCAACCCGTTTTCAAGAACCTTGGAGGTGCTTATCGCCATGTCGAATTCATCATGAACGACGGTTACGAGTGTCACACCAACCATTTCTGCATGCGGACTGATCTCCCACGTAATGCGCGACGGGACGTCACTCTCCGTACCCGGAACCGATGTAAAACGCCAACTCATCATGAGTTTGTGCGGAGGGTCCAATTCGAGAATGACCCCTTCTGCCTTCTTCTCTTCGCCGTTCCACAGCTCAAACGCGCTTTCTGTTTCCCACGTGGACCGGATGGCACAATTGAACCAAAACTTCGATGTTTTGGCAGGATCCGTGAGAGCTTGCCAAACTTGTTCAGGATTTGCTTTAATCGCTATTCGATTGACATGGCGTGGTTTGTTGGCCATATTCGTTTCACGCTCCAATTCGTTTTGAAGAGTTGTTAACCCAAACGCCCATGGTTCAGCGTATTTGCTAACCCATCGCTCGTAGATATGTCGGATAGGCACGGCATTCAAATAGTGCAGTTTTTCACGGCCTATTTTTCTTGTTGTAATGAGCCCGGCTTCCTCCAATATATTCAAATGCTTCATAACGCCGAATCGAGACATGTCGAGTGGCTCACAGAGATCATTCAGCGTCCGTCCGTCAGAGGCGTGAAGCAAATCTAGAAGCATACGGCGGCTGGGGTCCGACAGTGCTTTAAATATGTCATTTTCCAAATTGGAACCCCCCTTTGACGATTCTATTCGTTTGAAGCACTTGACATGTTACCATCAGGTAACCTATTATAAAAATATAAAAAGTGACCTTATAGTCACATAATAACACATACCTCAATAATTTGAAAATGAAAGGTGATGTTACAAATGAAAGTAACCTTAATCGCAGGCAGCAATCGAGCAAATGCAAGCAGCACCCTTCTTCTCCGTTACGTTCAAACTCTTTTGGAAGCCAAGGAAGTAACTGTCCGCTTCATTGATTTAGCGGAGCTGCAACTGCCTCTTTTTTCACCCGATAACTGGGATTTCCATCCCAATGTGAAGCTACTGCTGGAAGCAGTTGTAGATAGTGACGGCTTGCTCCTTGCTACGCCCGAATACCATGGCTCCATATCAGGAACGCTCAAAAACGCCCTCGACTATATAACCGGTAACCAGGTTGCAGGCAAGGCCGTTCTATCTGTAAGTTCCGCTGGCGGTCCACTCGGAGTAAGCTCCCTCACGCATTTGCAGACGATTGTAAGGAATTTGCATGGGATTAATTGTTCTGACTGGATTTCGGTCGGATATGGATCGAACACATTGGGTCCCGATGGCGCTCCATTAGATGAGAAAATGAGAGACCGAGTTCGAGATGCAGTCAACAGTTTCGCGAATCTGACCTGTAGGCTTACAGCGGCAGGGGCAGTTGCGGCTGCAAACTAACAGCACTAATCTTTTTTTTCATCAATAGGTTACCTTTTGGTAACATTATACTACTAACAAACAATCGAATAGGAGATGTTTACCATGAAAACGATGGAACAAAAAAATGTAGAAGCCGTGACAGCCTTTATCTCGGACATTGCGAATCAGCAGCTGTTGGAAAAGACGAATCAATTCTTTGCCCCGCAAATCGCGGAGGCCTTTACGGATCGGCAATTTATCGTGGATGAAATCCTGGCACAAGAGGAGAAGGTCATCGCTAGAATCTTAATAACGGCTGTGCATGCTGGTCATTTTGCAGGAAATGCACCTACAGGCAAAAGCGTGAAGCTAACACTTTTCCGCGAATTTCGCGTAGTTGATGGGATCATCGTGGAACACCGCGGGTGGTTCGATACGGGTACACTTTTGCCTCAAATCAAGGCTCAATAATGATCGAGTAACTAATAATCAACACATAAGGAGATGTTTAGAAATGACAACAATGGCACAAAACAATGTAGAGATGGTACATCAATTTATCGATACATTTTGGAACAAGAATGACTTAGACGCTGTGGATCGATTTCTGTCCGACGATTATCAAGAGCTCTCCTACCAATCCAAGGAAGGACTAGTTGCATTCGCAGGAACGATCTTGGCGGCATTTCCGGATAAACGCTACACAGTGGAAGAGATCATCGGTCAAGGGGATAAGGTGCTCGTGAGAATGACAGTGAAAGGGACACATCAGGGCCTATTCTTTGGAACCGCGCCGACGGGCCATACGATTGATGTCACACTCTACCGTCAATATCGTGTTGTGGATGGCAAGATCAACGAGCATCGAGGTTGGATCGATATGGTGACCATGTGGAGTCAAATTCGGGGCAACCAATTGCCGATGGATTGTCCGATACAACGGTACACATAATTAATGTGATTAATGAACAACTAAGAGGTAATTCGAATTAACTTTTGAAGCTCCTGCCCCGTCAATAGCTGCAGTTTCATACATCTCCTAAGGGTTATCTGCCTGGCCTGCGCGTTAGCCATTGCCATGGATCTTAGCTTAGGCGTGGACATAACGGTGACGATTGTTTCTTTTGAACGATTGCTTCATTGGGTACTTTCTGCTGCTGATTAATATAAGTAAACCCGCCCCTCCCAATCCAAGAGGGGATGGCGGGTTTTTCTATTTGATCAATGTATCAGAAAACACAACGACTCTAACCCCCAAGGTAAAAATCGTGCACATCTGGGCAGGTATTGGCTACCAAAATATTATCTTTCTTGCCTTATTTGGATCGCTTGCGCATCATTCTCATACCGACAAATACACAACAGCACACAAGCAAACATCCAACAACAAGCATGGTTGTCGTAGACATCGTAGTCCCTCCTTTCTCTCACATCCTTCATCGCGTTTGTTATGTTATCTAACTTAATTTTGCCTATAAATAGTTTGATATCTAACTAAATAGTCAAAAAAACCTTTCAAACCAACCAGCACCCTAGTGCTGATCTAATCCTGAAAGTTACGGTCTACGCGCTTCATCCATTGCAACATGAGGGCAATCTCCTGATCGGAAAATCCTTGTCGAATCATCTGCTCGCCTTCTTCCACAATAGCCAAACAAGCAAGTTTAATCGATGAACCCTTCTCGGTAACATAAATGCGGTTAATTCGTGTATCCACCTTGTCTTGTACTCGACGTATCAGATTCTTCTCTTCAAGATTGCGAAGCAGGAAAGTCATGGAGGCTGGTTGAATGCCAAGAATTTGAACCATATCTTTCTGGGTAAGGCCTTCTTGTTCCCACAGAATAATGAGAACACCTAATTGTGAATTGGTGACACCCTGCTCCTCTAACCGCTGGTCCAGATAGTTGCAAGCGTTCCGATAGTTCTTTTTCAGCCAAAATCCAATGGATCCATGCAGAGTAGTGTTCATCGTGTTCTCCCTTTTTCAAACCTCATCGTAAGTTATATAGTCATTATATTCGATCACCTCGCTTTTGAACATTATTGCTGTTGCGCTCACTTAGAGATGACCTCTAGACTGTTTCCACTTCTTGCTCCAATACATGATCCAGCCCGCAGTATAACATATCATGCAGCCAAAGAATCTGGGTTTCAGCAAGGTACTTCGCGTATGGATTGGGCACGATTTCATGGCCCTTCCCTCCCCTCCAATTTATTTAGATATCTAAGTATATAGTAGGTAACGAATTAATTTTTGTCAATATTAACCAAAGAAGTGTTTCAAATTTACCTCCCTCGTTTATATATGTTTTATAAAGTTCAAATACATATTACAGATTGGGAGAGTGGTACACTATGAAATTACTCAAAACTAAAATGGCTTTGCTTCTTGCAACTTCGTGTTTAATGGTTCCAAGCGTCATGAGCGCTGCAACAGAGACTGTGGATGCACCAACCTACACGTATATGAATGGCTCTATTTACACCCTAGTTCAGGATACTTATGTTCCTGGCCGTTATTTAATTAATGAAGACACTGTAGCAGTCTATATCCCTGGAGGGATAGGCATCATTGCGGTCGATAAGGATACTGTATTACCTTGGGGTTCCAAATACTTAGATTAGAATAATCCAAGTTGCAAAAAAGCATCGAGCCTCAGCTCGATGCTTTTTTACTTCCATTCATGTAGTAAGCCAGCCTGTATCCTCAAAATTAGAGACCACCTCCTCAGCGGAGATGGTCTCTGTAGGTGGTGCTTGAAGCTATATGCCCAACGCGGCCAGCAATTTGTAAATCATAGCAGCTGCTTCGCCTCTCGTTGTTGTTTGGCCCGCACGGAAAGCGCCATCCTCGTACCCATTCAGGATGCCCGCAGATAGAGCCTTATCGATCGATGGTTTCGCCCAGGACGGAATGTCCGAAGCATCTTCCAGGATCGGTGCTTTGCTTGTCAGACCTGCTGTACCGTTTCCGTAGATCTGCAAAGCTCTTGCCGTCATCACAGCTGCTTCCGCCCGCGTCACGGTGTGCTCGCCTTTGAAGCTAGTCGTGCCGGCTTCCTCGTAACCTTGAATCAGGCCCGCTTCGACTGCGGCTACGATGTGCGGCTTCGCCCAAGACGGGATATCCGCTTCATCCGAGAAGTTCGTGTCGCGGGAAGCTGCTTCAACCAACCATATCCTTCGCACGATACACATTACCCAATGTGCCGGTTCCCATCGCATAATAGTAGCCGTTATACTTCTCGATCGTTCCATCGTAGAGAGTTGCCTTCTTGCCTAGCTCCGAACCAGAATCGACACGGAACATGTTATCGATTGGCTCGAGAGCGAAGGTATTGACAGTGACTTTACTACTCGCCGTTAAACCTCCGTCCTCGCTTCTAGCTATAATGGTCGCGATGCCCGGTCCCACGGCGTTCACTCTGCCGCTCGCATCGACCGTTGCCACGGATGGATCGGAAGACGACCAGATGACGTTAAGATTCGATGCGTTCTTAGGCACAATCGCAGTTGACAACAGATGCATCCCGTACACCGCTAGCGTGACATTAGGGTGATTCAAAGATATCCCTCCAATCGGTATACCCTTGACTGCGACAACTGCAGAAGCTGTCCGGCCCCCGTCCTCTGTCGTTACAGTGATCGTTGCCGTTCCCGGCTGAAGCGCCGTAACGACTCCTGAATCGCTAACCGCTGCGATAGACGGCTTATCGGAAGCCCAGCTTACCTTCTGATTTGTTGCATTCGTCGGGGTAAACATCGGTGATACGACCTGCGTCGTTCCCACTACCAGTTCCAAGTCTGCTGGCGTAAGACTTACCCCCTCAACCGGGATCTGCTCGACGGTCACGACACTTGATGCCGTATATTCCCCATCGACAGTCTTCACGGTGATTGTCGCTGTTCCTACTGCCCCCCCCAGTACGACCGCCTTCAGTCCCCCACTCGGCGTAACCGTAGCGACGGATTCATCACTGGTGGTCCAAATCACATTTGCATTCGTCGCATGCTTCGGAAGTACCGTTGCAACAAGCTCTTGTGAGAGTCCCTTCCCCAGCGTGACTGCATTCCGATCCAGCAGGACGCTTTGTGCAGGGACCGCGCCTACGATGGGTTCGGCGATAGCATTGTATAAGCGGACATCGTCGATAACCCCTTTGAAGTAGGCTCCCGTCGCTGCTCCCTCGAAAGCGTCAACGGCGAATCTTGCTCCGAGCGCCCCCTCGTTAGCTGCTGCGGAAACTTTGTCAAAAGGCGTTCCCGTTTCTTTGGCCAATTGTCCGTCAAGGAACAGCTTGAATGTGCTGTTGCCGAAAGAGACAGCTACGTGATGCCATACATCCGTACCAGTCAGTTCTGTGGAAAGAATGAGCCGTTTGACCTCAGGCTTGTTATTCACAACAGCAGCCTCGAGCTTCCCTCCGTTAATTTGGATCGCAAGCCCGGCCCCATTGCCCCCGCGCTCGAACAATACCTGTCTGGTGTTCAAATCTTCCGGCTTGAACCACATTGCTGCGGTAAATGCGGCAAACTCATCCCGCAAGAAAGGCATTGTATTCGTATTGAGCTGAATGGTACTTGTCGATCCATTGAAGGAGAAGGCTCCCCCATCAACACCGCCATCCGGCAGCCAAGTTCCGATAGCGCTTACAGAATGATGCCCGTTACCCGTGGAATCCGCTGCAACTTGCTTGCTGTTATAACTGAATGGCGCATCCAGCTTGTACCAAGCCCCTAAAGGCACTAGATCGTCGAGCGGCATGGAGATCCGCAACGGAAGGACGGTTACAACGCTTGCAGCCGTATAATTTCCATCCTCCGTTGTCACGGTAACGGTCGCACTGCCCGCTTTTTTACCTTCGATAGCCGCTAGTCCTGAACCATAAACCGCGATCGTCACGACGGATTCATCGCTGGAAGTCCACGTGACATTGCGGTTCGTCGCGAACGACGGCTGGGGAGAAGCGGCAAGATACACAGATTCGCCGACCGTCGTGGTCAGTCGCGCCTTGTTCAAGCTTACCCCGGTCACTTCGATTGAAGGCGCAACCGCTCTGTTGTACAAACGCACATTATCGATCATCCCGTTGAACCAAGCCCCGGTCTTGTCATCTCCACCGAATGCGTAGACTGCGAATTTTGCGCCGATGGCAGCTTCGTTAAGTGCGCTATTCACTTTAATAAACGACGTAGTCGTCGTGGCCGCGACCTTACCATCCAGGTACAGTGTGAACGTGCCGTTGTCGAAAGAAATCATCACATGGTGCCAAGAAGTAGTATCTGTAAAATCAACAGACACGGTTCCCCGCACACCACCGCTCACTACCGCGGCCTCCAACTTGTTCGCGTTCAGTTGGATTGCCATACCGGACGCATTGCCTCCGCGTTCGTACAACACCTGCAGCTTTTGCGTATCGTTAGCTTTAAACCATAACGATGCAGAATGCTCGGTGAAGGCATCTTTCAGATACGATCCTGCCGGCGTCGACCCCACATTCAGTTGAATCAGATCGCTGACGCCATTAAACGATAAAGCCCCGTCATATACACCGCCCTCCTCGGCCCAAGTGCCTGTTGCACTGATGGAATGTTGACCCTTACTGGAGGAATCCTCTGCCACCGTTTTGCCGCTAAGTTCAAAAGGCGAATCCAGCTTATACCATGCCAACAATCCGGGCTCCTCGCTTCTCTCCAAAGCATTAGCCTTACCCCCCGGAATGGCGCTGCATATGAGCGCTATGATGAGGATGAATGCGAAAAACTGCCGTAAACTCTTGATCAAATTCCCTATCCCCCCAAATATTCGTATTTCCCATGAAAGAAAGCGCTTTCTATCCAGTTTTTTATTATAGTGTAGGATTTCGCCCGGTGGATTCCACTAATATGACATTCCATTCCAAATTTTTGACTTCTTCACAACCTTCATTGCTTTCCATGTTAGTAAGGATAACGAAAGTGTATTCAATCATGCTCCTAGTATTCTAGTGTTGTCGCTTCTACTCGCTACTCTACTTTCTGCCTGTACCATCATTAGTTTAATGTTATAATTATCTATAGGTAATCTAAAATACATATAGTGAGGCGGTAGTTCGCATGGAATCAGTTAATCAAACAATAACGGTAGAAACCACGGTACATGCACCAGCTGAAAAAGTGTGGGAATTTTGGACAGAACCTCAGCATATTACGAAATGGTCTTTTGCTTCAGATGATTGGCATGCACCAAATGCCGAAAATGATTTAAGGGTAGGCGGCAAATTTCTTACAAGATTGGAAGCAAAGGATGGAAGCTTTGGATTTGACCTTGGCGGCGTTTATGATGAAGTGAGAACTAATGAATTTATTTCTTACACCATGGGCGATGGAAGAAAAGTTCAAATCACTTTTATTCGTCAAGAAAACGATACTAAGGTAATTGAAGTTTTTGATGCAGAAACCACCCATTCCATTGAGATGCAACAAGCAGGCTGGCAGGCGTTCCTAGATAATTTTAAAAAGTATAGTGAAATTTCTAAGTAAGATTAGATTTAATCATACCTATTGAAATAGTAAAAAAACCTTCCATTTGGAAGGTTTTTTCATGCTAAGAAAATTAATGGCATTAAACTGTCCATTTACTTCAACATACTAGAGATCGTCTAACTGCAATGCAGAAGCATCAAATCACAAAGCTCCAGCATCTCGTGCTGTATAAAACGAGGGGTAGATTGGACGATAGTTTAACTCATCCCTAATGCGAGTAGTATTGACGATCATGTCCCATGGATTGAAAGGCTGCTGTGCGGCCTCTGCCTCTAACCGTTCGGACTGATGATGAAGCTGAAACAGCTCTGCTACGGTAATCGGCGAATCATCAGCGACATTATAGATGCCGCCGTCAATACTTGGGCTGGTAGCAGCAAGAAGTAAGGCTTGGCTTACATCTGCATGATGAATCATATGAAGTCGTTTAGCGGGATGCCATTTACTCATCATCGGCAAGAATTCGGTAATATGAGGATCACCTTCTCCATAGACAAAAGCAAGTCGTACAATGCGAAGTCCAAGTCCTTTCTCCCGTTGCAGCTTGCGCAAAGCTTCTTCAGCTATTTTTTTGGTCTGAGGATAAGGGTGCGCAGGTTGCAAAGGGTCATTCTCTCGGCTCGGTCCGCTGGTATTCCCAGTGCCATATACGAGATTCGTACTGGCAAACACAAACCTTGGAACATGCACCTTCAAAGCAGCCTCCGCTAAAGAGATGCTTGCATCGATATTTGACTTTCGCGCAGTTGATTCATCGACACCACGAAATTGCGCCGCGAGATGTACAACAACATCTATACCTCTAAGCGCGGAAGAAAAGCTTTCCGGCTGCAAAAGATCACCCTCAATGACGTTGACACCTTGCTGCTTCAGCATACCCGCCTTCGTCGCGTCCCGTACCAACACGCTAACGTTATGACCGCGCTGCAGTAAGCGTGGTACAAAGCGGCTTCCTACTTTCCCTGTTGCTCCTGTTACAAAAATATTCATAGTATTCGAATACCCCCTTAGTTTTGTTGGTGCTATACTTACAGTATTGCAGATACTACAATCATAAGCCTTCCTGCGTTTATCGTAGGTTTGGCAGTGTCAGGATAAGGGGAATCAACTATGGGAGAGATTTCTTTTAGCTTATCGCTTGGCGAATTTTTGCGGGCACGCCGAGAGCGTCTTACTCCGGAAGAAGTGGGGTTACCTTCATTTGGACGGCGTCGTACACCTGGACTGCGACGTGAAGAAGTGGCCCATCTTGCTAATATAGGCACTTCCTGGTATACCTCCTTAGAGCAGGGCCGAGAGGTGAACCCTTCGGTTCAGGTGCTTGATAGCATAGCAGACGCACTGAAACTATCCGTCGATGAGCGGCGTCATCTTCATATGCTGGCAAGGATAGCTGAAGTCGAAGAAGAGGAACCTGCTACCAAGGTAAACATGGGTATGGAGCGAATGTTGCTGGCGCTTGAACCGAATCCTGCTTTTATTTTGGGACGAAACTGGGATATGCTGATGTGGAATCAGGCTGCACGAATTGTGTTTCGCCTGCCGGCGACTGATGTGGAATTAGAGCAACGACCTAATTGGTTGCGTAGGTTTTTGACAGCATCGTCACTTCAGACGAATAATCCGGATTGGGAAGCCAAAGCGCAGGTCATGATTGCTCATTTTCGTGCAGATTACGCGCATTTCCCGCAAGACGAACGGTTCCATGAACTGATAGAGGAGTTTATGCAGAATAGCGAGGTTTTCCGTGCGTATTGGCCGCTTCATGACGTTCAAATAGCTGCTGACTGTCACAAACGATGGTTGGATCCTTCCATTGGCGAGATGGAGTTTGAGCTTGTAACCTTAGAAACACCTCATAGCCCCTATATGAAAGTAATGATTTATACGGCTTCGGCTGATACTGCCGAGCGGTTAAACCATCTATTGAAAACTTAAAGCAAAGAGACTACCGAAGCGTAACCTTCGGTAGTCTCTTCTTTTTAAAATAGTATCATCAACCCGTAACCGCACACGGTGAGCGAGCGTCCCTCAGTCTAGTGCGAACTCAGCTTGCAGGAAAGCTAGAATTGACTGAATGGAGCGTTTCTGCGCGTCCGACATGATTCCATAGCTGAAGCCGTGCTTCACGCCCGGCAGAGCTACCACCTCCGCACGTGATCCCGCCTCAATCAGCTTCTCGGCAAAAGCGCGCACTTCCTCCAAAGGGGTCGTCTGATCATCATCACCTTGCATAATGATGAATGGCGGCGCACCTTCCGATATCCGATCAATCGGCGATCCCTCGCGATACAGCTCGGGAGCGTCCGATTCGGGGATAGCCATAAACTTCAAGACGAACTCCCTATCGACATGCAGCGTCGTCACTGGACAATAGAGGGCTACTGCGTTCGGACGTGTATCCATCATAACCAACGCTGCCGTCCGCCCAAGCCTGTCGTCCGGCTGAATCAGTGCCAGCATGGCGGCCAAGTAGCCGCCGGCCGACGATCCGGCTGATGCTATCTTCGCCGGATTGAAGCCTAATTCGTCCGCGTGGATGCGCATATACTGCATCGCCAGCCTCGCGTCCTCCAGGGCGGCGGGATACGGCTTCTCTGTACTCAGCCGATACTTCATCGATGCACATACGAAGCCGCGCTCCGCGAACCAAGCTGCAACATCGCGGAACTGCCCCTTGTCTCCTTTGGCCCATCCGCCGCCATGAATGAACAGAATAGCAGCGCCATTCTTATTCTCTTCCGGCAGGAACAAATCCAAAACACGCGTCTCTGGCATCTCTGTGCAATAACTAACATCATAGTGTACTTGCATAACCTTTCACCTCAGATCAACTTATTGCATGTAGTATAACTCCTTCAGCTAACACCGTCACATTAGCATCCCAGAAGACGAGCTTGAACTATTCCATTTCCACGCACATGGACAACTGCTTAAGTAGATCTGGATACGTTTTCAAATTGATTTCGACGCCAACCGCCCTGCTTCCTTCCCGGATAAAAACGTTCAGCATATCCCCAAGTGGGAGCCGTCCCCAGGACGTCTGCCTTTTTGTTGATCTTATTTTTCTGAAAAGGAATACACAGATTTGGCTGAAAAAGTTTGCGTAAACGATCCCCCTAAGAGTGTCACATCTGTCATGTTAGTAAGGTTATCCGTTGCACTGGTCTTGAGCTTGGACGCTGCGGTTGAGGATGTACTGAACCCACTCACGGTAGCTGTGATATCGGATGATGAGGTGTTGATGACGACGAGCTGCGCTTTGCTGGTTGAGTTGATTTTCGTTGCCACAACTAATAAGGACGGATTGCTGGAGGCCGTTTGAATGCGAACATAACCAGGTCTCATCACACGGCTGAAATTGCCCATTGCGTATAGAACCTTACTCGTTGCATACGTGCCTCCGCTCGTATCCAGATTGATCAACTGTTGCGCCAAGCTCTCATTGCTGCCAACACTCCACCAATACAAGAACCCTTTGGCCGCGTTCGAACCCCCTGTGGTCAGAGCACGATGAATTCGAACTGCAAGATCGATCGCTTGTTGGTTATCATAGGTCACATTACCAGGATTCCAGAGATTATTCGTCTCATCTTTGAAATTGTACTCTGTCATTAGTTTTGGCTTTGTTTCCGCATAAAGCGTACTATTGTCATTGCCATAATTATGATAGGCTACATAGTCCACAAGGCTCTTGTTCGTTGGCATATTGTTCAGGAAATTCATTGCCACATTCTCCGATGTTGCCTCAGGAGACGTTAATTTAACCTGTGACCTAATCCCTTTACTGGTCAGAGCGCTATCAACGTTACCGATGATACTGTCCATTTCTGCGTTGTAATACCGTGCAGTCGCCCATAGTGGATTCTCATAATCAGGTTCATTTTGAATGCTTAACCACTTGACGTTGTAGCCGAAATCACCGCGATATTTCTGGACCCACCTCGCTACATAGTTGGCATAATCTGTATAGCGAGCAGGGAGCAAATGGCCGCCCTTCACTGTAGCTGTGTCTTTCATCCACGAAGGAGGACTCCATGGAACGGCATAGAACTGCATAGCACTATAACGCGACAACGCCTGGTCTGCGAACCACCGTTGGTGCGAATCCGTGCTCCAGTCTTCTGTACAATTGTTCCATCCGCAATAGGAAATCTCAATGCCCGATGGGTCTTCACTTAGCTTGAAGGGATTGATTTCCCACCGAATCATCGTAAGTCCAGCATTAGAGCCGCTGTTGAGAAACAGTTTATCCAGAATAGCACCTTGATTCACCGTGCTCATATTGTGCTGCAAGTCGTACACGGGCTTATTCGCCGCTGCTCCAAAACCATCGATCGCTTGGTATGTCGTCCCTTTCGTAAGGGTAATCGTATCGGCCGCTGCGGCAATCGGGACGTTAATCGGTAAGCAGGTGAAACCTATCACAACAGTAAACAGCATCATCACTACCTTGATCGATACACTCGAACGGTTCGTGTTCAATTGCATACCACTCCTCACCTATTAGTGCTCCCTCGGCCGCGCGTACCGCTGAAGACAACGTAATTGTAAGCGGATTCAAACATTGTCGTCTATAGTCATATCTCGACTTTCATCAGAAACAGGCCGCAATCACGACACCATAGTCGGATTACAGCCTGTCTATTTCATTTATTCAATGTCCAGCTTATTCGATAGCGAAAGCGGCATGCTTTCGTTCAGGAGATCCCATGAACCAACTACGAAAGCATGAACGTGATAGCCCAAATTCTCGGGGTCCGCTACATCGAAATGTCCGACTACACGATTTCCCGCCCCAATTTCACTTTCCATCGCGACATAGGCAACAGGTGTTGTGCCTTTGAGCAGTTGGAAAAAGACCACTTCCGTTCCCGAATGATCAGGTGCACCTGCAGTACGGTTAACAAGTACACTCGCGTGAAGACCATGACTTCTGTTCAATTGACCTTCTATTGAAAAAGGTAATGGCGTATCAACCGGCGGTACGACAACGACGTCATCTGTCAATTCAGTCACCAGAAAATCGTCGATTCTAGCTGCTTGGTTGGCGACACGGATACCCGCTTTCCCTTGCGTTAGTGGGGGTGGATTCGAGGAAAACAAAGCACCATTATCGATTTCATCGAAAATGAGGTTATCGTCGACATAGCCCTTGATATGGTCGCCATCTACGACCAGCCTCAATTGATACCAATTCCCAGCGATGTAGGGATACGGAATTTTCTTGCTGTCCAACTCTTTCAAGCTGCCATTTACCATCCGGCCCAAAGCTACATAGCCCGTACTGCCGCCGGCTAACCCATTGGTACCATTATGAATACGCAGCATATAGAAGTTCTTCGCATCATCGGAAGCCCGCGCGATCACACCTGGCAGTGACGTTCCGACCTGCGCTTTGACCCTTGCCCGTACATCGTAATTCGTCCATGCGCTTTGGCCTACGGTGAAGGCCGTACTCGTCGTCGTATATTTCTCAAGCACCTTGCCTTGCTCCTCATCCACGACCCGCAAATGCGAGGAGGCAGCATTCGGTGTAGCCCCATTGTTCCACCCGACAGAAAGATCCGAATTGTAGCTGCCATTTTCAAAATCCTCTTGGTATAGCACCGCCCCTGTCGGCGCTGCGGCATTTGCTACCAAATTCAGCGTGTATACCATTGTTGTACCGGCTTCCGAGGTAACCGTCACCATCGCGGTACCCGTTCCATTCACCATAACGCCATCTGAGATCTGCGCTGTTGCCACATTGCTCGCAGTAGGTACAGCCTCGACGACTTTGACATAATTCGTCCTGGAAGGTACGTGAATCGAATAATTCGTTTGCCCTGGGATGAGTGCAATACTCATGGCTGGCAGCTTCTGACCTGGCGCTGTCAGTGGATCGGTCACCATGGACAGCCTCAAGCTGCTTAGCGTCGCATCGGAGCTCGCCTGCTTCAACCTAAGCGAATAATAATTCGCGCCATTCCCTTCACTGGATAGGGCAGCCATCGTGTAGATTTTCTCTTGCCCTACCGCATCAAACGTCACTTGCCCAGAAGCTGGCGAGACGGAGATGCTGCCTGTTCCATAGGCTGAACCTGTGACCGTCACCGTACTTGTCGAAGATGGCACAAGCACCGTGTAGCTGTTGATTTTAGGATCAAATCCGTTGATCGTCACGCCATCTACTTTGATACTGCCAAGCATCGGTACGATCGGATATACCCGCACATCATCAAAGCTCGCTAAAGCGTCATGACTGCGTAAGCCAAATTTGCCACTCGCACGGCTTGTATCTGTCGTTTCAATTACAAGTTGACCATCCACATAGCCTTTCAATGTCGTACCGATCGTTTCCAAATTGAGCTTATACCATTTCGACGAATCAATCGCTGTCGGCAAATCAACCGTCGCAAGAACCGTCGTCGTTCCGTTGATGCGTTTTTCCAGAATAGCTTGATTGGTCGTACTCGTTCTCATTAATTTAAAATAATACTGATTATTATAGGTACCCGCTCTTGCCAGCAACCCCATCTGTACTTGACCCGTGTAGCTGCTATTCGCCACTTTAACACGGGCTTCGACCCCATAGTCCTTTAAGTCTTCCCCAAGGATGGCAAAACTCGGTGTCGTGCCGTACGTATTTTCCGGAATCGCGTAAGTGTTGTTCGTCACGCTGTCAGTTGCGAATGTCCATGGCGTAGAGGCGCTGCTATACCCTATCATCGTCCAAGCGGAAGTATCCCGATCGGCGACCGATTCGAACCCATTTTTGTACATTCCATCTGCAAATAATTTCACTTCATTGATCGATAGCGGGCCATCGTACGTGGAGCCTGTTACCGTTAATTTGACGTAACGTGCTTTCCCCGTGAACCATGCCAAGCTATTTCCTAGAGGCGGCACGTAGGCCGGGTTCGAACTGAATGTCATATCCGAGGCTAGTGTAAAGTTGACGCCGTCTAGGCTGGTCTCGATTTTAAAGGTATATCCTCTTGAAGCGCTATTCGTCCAATCGATGCCCATCCCCGCAAGCTGGTAGGACTTGCCTAGATCGACAGTCACTGTTTGCGGATACGTGTTGGTGGCAGAGACGGCTGCAGTCGTATCATGGCCATCCACAAGGTTGGCCCCGCCTGTCATGCCGGGTGATAACGTCACTGTTTTACCTGCGGACACGATATTTTTGATGCTCGGATCCACGGCTTCCAGCTCGATAAGCATGACCGCGTTTTTCTCCAGCGTTTGGCTTAGCACGATCGTGTCGGTGAGATTGACGATCCCTTCATCGACCATTTGCAGGTCATCTATCTTGTTATAGGCATGATTACTATGGGACTCATCAACAAGCAGCTTTTTGTAGCGCACGCTTTTTCCTTGGAAGCCCGCTGGTAAATTTTTCACGCTAATATCCACATTGGCGGATGCTGCGCCGTCACCTTGCTTGTTCCAAACCATCATCGTAGCCTTCGTATCGCTATTCTTTGTAGCTAACATCCGTATACCATAGATGTCCGTGCTGCCGCCGGTAGCTTTTACGCGCATATCTCCCAACTGAGCAAGCATGCGCATTGTGTTGAAATAAGGTGTGAAAAAGGTATGACCGAGCACCTCGTAATATTTCAGCTTATCGCTCGTCCCAATGAGTTGGAACGTGTTGATGTCCGTGTTCCCCCATTTGATATCCACTCTTGCGATCGCTGGCGCATTCGCGCCTAAGTCAAACTTCAACCACGTCCAATAGTCGGATTGCGTAAATTGTGTTGCATCGTCATTGTCTGTTACAGCTGCAATACTGGGATCATTGATTACATTCGGTATCTGAATCGGATTATTACTGCTGTCAAAGAAGCGAATCTCTTTGATTTTCATCGGCTTCGAAGTCGAAGCGGACTCACGCCAACCGCGTAAGTTCAAATACTGCAAGGATCTCGGATCACTATTGGTAAAAGATTGCCAATTCGTTGTATCCCCGTTACTTAACGCGTAGTCGACATCGAATTGGTTTTTGAAATACGCGTTGAGCGTATGCACCGCCACCCAGTTCATCGGAATGTCGGTGCCTCCACGCGCATAGAAATAGGCCGAATCGGTCATGAAAGCCGCTTGTTTGGCAAGGCCAACATTGTTCGTCGCATCGCTTAAGCCTCCGCCGCCTTTCCAACCGTATTCACTCACGATGGTGGTGGCATTCGGATAAAACTGATGCAGATAGGTCTTCATCTGAATTTCCTGCGTCTCATTCATTCGCACATCCTCTTGATAGCGATGCCACGAAACGAAATCCACTTGGTACCCATTGGCATAGGCGATATCAACGAACTGCTTCTGCTTGTCAAAATTATAGCCAGATAAAACGGGTCCACCAACCTTAACGGATTGGCCAGTTAATCCTTGTGTGTTGACCCATTTCACAGCTTCCGACATGCCTTGATACATGCGCATATAACCGGGAATATCTTCCTTGGTATGTCCATAAAATGCTGGCTCCAAGTTCGGTTCGTTGCCGACCTCGATGTATTCTAGCTCTGGATTTTTTTCCTTCAGGGTATAAATAATTTTCTTCATCGCCTTATCAAATTCAATCCAATTCATCGTGGTTTCACCCGCGATCAAACGGTTCTTCTCCGGATTCGCATCGCCGCCATAGGAATAAGCTAGGGAGATAAGGAGGGAATCGGAGAATTGGGACATGAAATCATACGTTTCTTTGCGTGCGCTCAGCAAATCTGGATTCGTCGCATTCCGCGCATCGTCGATGGAGTAGGCTAGGTAGTCACTGTTCGCACTATCTTTATTGTAATACCAGTTGATTTTGACAAAATCCCGTACGACCTTCGTCTTAATCCCTTTCAATTCATCCACGACATGAACAGGCAAAGGGGTGTAATTCGTATTGTTAAATTGCTCCGTTCGCACGAGCGGCCCTTCCGAGACGGCATAGTCCGCCTCCATATTCACGCTCGCTGCATGCACAGATTGCGGGGCAAAGCTAACGGCAGCTGAAGTGAGCATGAGGGCTGCGGTCAGCGCAGCATAATGCTTTTTCAATAATCCCATCCTACATACCTCCCGATCTATGATAAATCCGGTACAACATAACGGCTGTTTCCGCTCTGCTCGTACTAGCCAACGGTTGCAGCAAACCATCGCTGCCTTCGATGATCCCTTGCTGAATCAGCGCTTGGATGCTCTCCGCAGCATAGCTCGCTACATCAGCTGCGTCCTTGAACGCGGCCAAATTGGCGCCAGATCTGGCAGGCGTAAGCTTACCAGCGATGGTCAGCGCTCTCGCCGTCAACGTCATCATTTCCTGCCTGGAAATGGTTTGGTTCGGCTTGAACTGGTTATCTCCAAAGCCTTGTGTAATGCCAAGCGTTCTTGCTGTCTGTACCGCATCATGAAAATAATCGCTGGCGTTTACATCTGCGAAGCTTTCCCCAGCCGGCGCCGTCATTCCTAGCGTCCGCACAAGAAGGAGGACAAAGTCAGCCCGTTTGATCGAGGTCGCCGGAGAAAACGCCTGCTCCGAAGTTCCTGCTATGATCCCTTTGGCAGCTAGAGCCTCTATCTGCTTCTGAGCCCATGGGAATTTGGCGATATCTCCAAATGTCTTCGTCACATAGACGACGGCATATTGGCTAAAATGTGTGGTGCTAAACGTCACCATCCCTGATCTCTCGTCGTATTTGCCGCTCGTTACAGGTACGGGTATTCCCTTCTCATTGAGATACCAAACCGTGATGTTATCAGGTTGATTCCGCTCCGT
This sequence comes from Paenibacillus sp. Soil766, assembly GCF_001428105.1. Lineage (GTDB taxonomy): Bacteria > Bacillota > Bacilli > Paenibacillales > NBRC-103111 > Paenibacillus_E. Next base: position 122,154 of record NZ_LMSJ01000060.1, read on the forward strand.
TAATGTAGGTTGGTACGGGATCGACACGCTGACTGGTGTATGGTCATTAGCCCAGGGCACTGGTTGACCGTCAAGCTTCACATGGATGTCCACAATGGGCCGATTGCCAATTGCAGCCTTCGCTTGCTCCGACAAGCCATCTGCCTCGACATGACGCAATGTGATGGACACACTCGCTGTCCCTGCCATATCCTCTTGCGTAAACATGTTGCTCGGCAAAGTTAACGAGCCGAACTCGGTTTGAAGCGTCAGCTGTCGTACCATGCCTCCTGCGGTAAAGGCAGCAGCTGGAAGGGTCGTTTCATAGGCGAATGCCCCTTCGACTTTCTGCACGTCCAGCGTCAGCATGGATGAAGCAGCGCCCTGCACGTTCGCGAAGGCTTGGTCTAGCGCTTCCAGTGTCACAGCCACTTTCGCTAATCCCGCTGCGTCAGGCTTGCCCACAGCTTGAAGCGCTAGCTCGCCGATTCCGTCAGGCTTTGCCGGAGTATCCGTATCTGTCCCTGGGTCTGTCCCCGGATCTGTCCCTGGGTCTGTCCCCGGATCTGGATCACCGCCCCCGCTTGCAACGACGACGAACGTTGCCTCACTCACATCGCTCCCGGAACCAACCTTCACCGTATAGCTCCCAAGTGGTGCATCCGTCGGCAATGTGAAGGTCTTCCCCGCGAGCAGCTCCGCCTTCGTCAGTTGGTCCATTTCCAACAGCGTTTGACTGGGTCGCAGAACCTGAACGATGACCTCCTGCAAGCTCGTTGTTCCTTGTATCGTCAACGATTCACCCTGCTTTTTCTGTCCAATCGCAGCAAGGCTCGTTGACGACTCAGCTGCATCGACAATGTTTGCCGTGAAGAGCAACACTATTAGCACTAACATGCTTGTTAATCGTTTTATCAACACCTTTATTACCTCCTGTTCCTATTGAAATAGTCAGATATAATACAAGGAAGCGCTTACTAAAACGCGAGTGAGTCCTTATTGGGACTTCTCACTGAGTTTCTCATAGCAGCAACTACCTAAACTAGATCTCTTTTGTGTCCCCAGACTGGTTAGCTCTAGGAAATTAACTGGTTTTCCTACATTTATTTTTGCTCAAAATTACCCGTTTGGCGATATCGCCTTTAAATAACGGGAGGAAATCCAGTTAATTTTGGAAATCACGGCATTTCGCTTGAATTACATGCAGAAAATCCAGTTATTCATCGGCTACGCCGTCCTTCGGGGACAGATTCGATCTCATTTCTCTGGTTTACCCCGATACTGTCCGGGGGTTATGCCTTCCATTTTGCGGAAATAGCGAATGAAATTCGCCGGATTGTTGTATTTGAGCTTCTCAGCGATATCCGTGACCGTCATATTCGTCTCACGCAGCCACCGTTTGGCAATATCGAGACGATATTGAGCCAAATACTCGGCAAAGTTAATCCCCGTCTCCTGACGGAACACCCGAGAGATGTACTGCGGGTGATAATTAATGCGTGCAGCGCATTTTTCCAAGGTCAAATCCGTATCAAATGCTTCCTCAATCAGTCGCTTCACTTCATCCGAAATCGTGCGGAATTGCGTGTCTCTCCGCTCTTCCAGCAAGCCGATGCTAGGCTCTACAATATGCTCGTAGAACCAAGCTTCGATCTCCCGGGCAGCATGAAGGTGCAGCAACTCGTCGAACAAGGAACGTTCCTTCTGATTCAGCGCATATAACGAGATGCCGGAATCTTGCAGCAGACGGATCAAATCCACCAACAGACGCACGAGTGAAAGCTGATAATCGTTATGATTATCGACGGATTTGGAAGCATTCTCGATGAATATCCCTAACGCTTCATGCGCACGCGTCTTATCTGATGACTGAATCGCATCGATTAATTGCGCTGCCGCTTCCTTCGGATATTGACTCTCCTTGCCTTTCTTAGGCTGCACGTCTTCAATGAACAATGCCGCCTCCCTCCCGAGCTGCACGCGATATTTCAGCGCCACCACGCATTCCGCGTAGCCTTGCTCCGCATCCATCCAATGCGTAAAGCTCCGGCTGATGCCTACACTCGCTTCTACAGACAGGTAGCCTTTTACCGCTTCCTGAATGGTTACAGCCATATCGAACACTTTATCCTTGAAGGTTTCCTCAGAGCCTGTCTGCGTTCCAGCAATCAATAGCACCGCATCTTGAAAAACGATCGGAGCCAACCGCTCATGACTTGGCACTAGTTCCGAGACGATATTGCTGATAGCGAAGAGCAATAAATCACGGTCCTTCTCATCAAACCGACTTTCCGCTAAATCATCGATTTGGAAAAGCAGCACGCGCATTTTATCCCACTCCAACGTATAGCCATAATACTGGAGTCGCTCTTGAATCTCCGATGACTTCGCTTCACCCGTGAGCATTTTGCGAACGAGCAGCTCAGTCATATGCTCCTGCTGGCCTTCCAACTGAAATTGCATACGCGTTTGATTGGACAAAAGCGATTGAATGCCTTCGCTGATCACGCCTAATTCGTCCTTCGCTTCACGGGACGTTTTGGCATCCGCAAGTGAGCGATAAATGCTCCTTACGGGTCTATACACGCTGCGTGTACCGAGTACCGCAATGATAACGGACGTACATAACGCGATGACACTGACCCACAAGGATGTCCAGGCAATGCTTTTGGCCCGCTTCGTCATCTCGCTGATCGGGAGCACAGACACGTAAGTCCAACCATTGTAGGCTGATTTACGATAGGAAATGGACATATCCTCATCTTGAACTTTGGACTTGAACAGCCCCGTTGGCTCGCTAGATTCCGCAATGTGACGAATGAATGCCTCTTGCGACATATCCTTCCCGATCCATGTTCGGTCCTGATGAGCCACAAGCTTGTTCATTTCATCCACGATGTACATTTGCCCCATGTTGTCGTCTTCTAAATCGATCAGGTTGTTCGTTTCCTTCCCTGACAACAGCACTGCCATCATTCCTTGAGGCTTCAAGGAGTTGATCGGCCACTTTTTCACATTCATGATCGTATAGTTATTGCTCACGACCGAAGATTCCGCATCATAGCGTTCAGATAAATCCATGCTGACCCATTTGGAGCCAGCCTGCATCGTGGCGAACCCGCCCAGCAAATCCTTCATTTTCACATGACTATATTCATTAAAACCTGAATTGCTAATTAACCAGTCGTTCTCCAGGCTATACAGGAAGACGTCCTTGATCCCAAGCTCGAAAGTCTGTATGCCCAAAAGGTTATCATAGAGATCGTTGATAAGTTCCGAATCCGTGATGGTAAGCCGCTTGCCAATCGCACTCGTCATCAGCGGGGTATTCAACAATTGCGATGCCGTGTAATCGATCGTCTTCAACGTTTGCTCGACGCGCAACTGCGTTTGACGCAAGATCTGTGCGTTGCTTTCGTTTACTTTTTCCAGAACGGTATGAGAGGAATATGTATAGGAATACCACCCCAAGATGAGAACTGGAAAAGCCCCCACAACGAGTGTCAGCACGATTAATTTGCGTAAATAAGTATGTGTCTTCATGCCCCGGTTGTCTCCTTCAGCAGGCTAGTCTTGGTTACTGTCAATTCCTCTAGTATAACAAATAGGATCTGTGTCATGGGGAAAAACACAGACCCTGACAGCGGGGCACAAGACTTTTATTATTTCTTGGCCGATTTGTTATATTCGGCTGTGTACTCTTCGATCACCTTGCTGCCGCCATTTTGCTTCCATTGTTCCACGACTTTGTTCCAGCCACTCTCATCCAATGCCCCCATAATAAATTTCGTTCTCGCGTCCTCGATCAATTTATCCAGTTCCTTACCTTTCTCACTAGCCGTGTCCGAAATTAACGCATTTATTGGATTCTCAATCGCGATTTTCGCATTTTCTTTCCAAACATTGTCCCGTTGGTGCACAAGTTCAGGACCGAACGTTGTCACTTGATCTCTCAATACAGCAAGCTGGGAAGAATCGCCCATCCCGTATTCTACGAGTAATTTAGGATCTGCTGTTTTCTTATATTCACCGTTTTCAACCGTGTATTGACGGCCTTCAATTCCGTTATAGAGCATATTCTGCATGTCTTTATCGGATAATTTATCGAAATAGTTCAAAATCGCCTTCAGCTCAGTTTCCGTTTTTACAGACGTCTTAGGAATCATGAAAATCCCGTAAGATCCAGTTCCCGCGATACTGCGAAGTCCTTTAGGGCCTTCCAATGCACCAATGATCGTAACTTTAGCTTTCGGATCTACTTTCTTCGCTTGCTCTTCAATGCCGTTCGCATCATTCAAGTTCGCAACCCAAGCTCCAGCTGTTCCTTTGTTCATTACTTGGCGGCCGTCTTTGACCACAGCGAAATCGAGGTTGATCAGCTTCTCATCATACAGCTTTTTGTAGAACTTCATCGTTTCCAAATACGCCGGTGACAGGTGAGCCGGGCTCATCTTGCCATCTTTTAATTCCCAGTCTGCGGGTCCGCCATGCCAAGCCAACATGTCTCTCCAACCCGCTGGCGTTTGCTGCTCGACGAGACCGACCGTATCGTTTTTACCATTTTTATCGGGATCATTATTCGTAAAAGCTTTCAGTACATTGTAAAACTCATCAATCGTCTTCGGTACCTGTAAGCCAAGATTATCTAGCCAATCTTTACGAAGGGTAACACCATCTCTCGCCAAATCGCGCTCCCGATAAATCCCGTATACTTTCCCGTCGATTGAAATCGCCTTCAAGGCAATCGGGTTCATGCGGCTCAGGTTTTTGTAATCCTTCAGGTAAGGACCAAGCTCCCAGAACATGCCAGAACGGACGGAATTCACAATGAAAGGTACCTTCTGATTCAAAACAGTAATGACACTCGGCAGCTCGCCTGAGGCAACCGTTGCGCTTAATTTATCCGAATAGGTCGCAGATGGCACCCAATTCAACTTCAGTTCTGTGTTCGTCACGCTTTGAATTTTCTTGAAAATCTCACCGTCAGTTGCCATCGGCTCCGGATTGAAGCTCGGCATCATGATCGACATTTTATAAGGAGCTGCCGGCTTCGCGGCTTCCGTTGTTGCGGACGGCTTCGCGCTTCCATCAGCGCTTACCGCTTCCTTACTTGCTCCTCCACAACCTGCAGCAACCCCAGCAGTCAGTGTTAGAAGAGAAGCTAATGCGATGGACTTACTCATTGTCGGATGTAACATTTTTTTCATGATAAACGTCCTCCCTTTTTATATGATACATCTATCGAGAAACTGTGGAAACAGTTTACCCTTTAACGGAACCCAGCAATACGCCCTTGGCGAAATGCTTTTGTAGAAACGGATACACAATCAGGATCGGCAATGTGGAAATCACGATAACTGCCATCTTCACACTTTGCTCAGGCGGTTGTACGAAATCAGCTGCGAGTGAAGTCGAATCCCCTAGCCCACCGCCATCTGACATGATGACAATCTGTCTGAGCAGCACCTGAATCGGCCATTTGGTGGAGTCATTGATATAGAGTACGGCACTGAAAAAAGTGTTCCAATGGCCCACCGCATAAAACAGCGAGAACGTAGCAATGGCCGGCAGCGAAAGCGGTATGACGATGCGGAACAAAATCCCCGGATCAGAGCAGCCATCGATCTTGGCAGATTCCTCCAAGCCGTCGGGCAGCTGCTGAAAGAAATTTCGCATAATAATGAGATTAAACGCGCTTATCGCGCCGGGAATCAACAAAGACCAATACGTATCAATCATGCCCAGCTGCTTAATCACCAGAAACGTCGGAATCATACCGCCGCTAAACAACATGGTGAAAATCACAGCGATCTGAATCGGTTTGCGGTAATCCAAGTCCTTCCGCGCCAGCGGGTAGGCCATCAGACACGTCATCATGATATTAATGAACGTACCTGCAATCGTAATGAAAATCGTAACGCCCATGCTGCGCATCAACGTTCCGGTGGAGAAGATGTACTCATAGGCACTTATCGAGAATTCCGTTGGGAACAAGATAAAGCCTCTCTGCAGTAATTCCTTTTGGGTCGCAAACGAGCCCGCAACGATATAAATAAAAGGGATCAATGTCACTATCGCAAACACAACTAACAATGTGATATTGACGCCATCGAACAATCTGCTGCTAAACGAACGATCTTTAACCATGGGATAGCCTCCGTTCCATCACGTTACACGACACCTTCCTCGCCCATTCGCTTGGCGATAAAGTTCGAAGCTGCCACAAGCACCAGTCCAACAATTGATTTGAACAAGCCCACTGCCGTGCTATAGCTATACTGTCCTTCCGAAATCCCTGTCGAATACACATAGGTGTCGAACACCTCGCCAACCTCGCGATTCATCGCATTCAGCATGAGCCAAATTTGCTCAAAGCCGGTGTCCAGAAAATGCCCAAGCCGCAGGATGAGCAGAATCACAATCGTGGAGCGAATAGCTGGAAACGTCACATGCATCATTTGTTGCATGCGGTTCGCACCATCAATGCGAGCAGCCTCATACTGCTGTGGGTCCACACCTGACAACGCAGCTAGGAAAATGATCGTTCCCCAACCTGTTTCCTTCCAGATCACCTCTGCTGTGATAAACGTTCGGAACCAGTCAGCGCTGAGCAAGAAGTTAATCTTGTCACCGCCAAGCGACTTAATCCCCTCGTTCACCAGTCCGCCTTCGGTTGTGAAGAATAAGTAGACAATCGATACGATGACGACCCAGGACATGAAATGCGGGATGTACACCACGGTTTGAATCGTTCTTTTAAACAACTCAACACGAAGTTCATTCAGCATCAGCGCGATAATAATGGGTAATGGGAAAAAGAACACAATATTATAGATCGCTAATATGAAGGTGTTGCTGAGCAGCCGCCAGAACAGCGGGTCTCCAAAGAACCGATCAAAGTGCTTCATCCCCACCCATTGGCTGTCCCAGAAACCGAGGAACGGCTGATAATTCTTGAAAGCGATGAGAACGCCGTACATAGGTACGTACTTAAAAATGAGAAAATACAAGATGCCAGGGAGCAGCATCAGATACAGCCATCGGTTACGCAGCATGCGTTTCATATGTTGCTTACGATGTATCCCTCTCGCGGATGTCGCGGACGCCTTCGTCGCGGCTACGGCTGATTCCGTGTGCATAACTGCACTTCCTTTCCTATCAGACTGAAGTGGTGATGTTCATATTCGAACACGTTGATTGCTACCTCTGCATCATAGGAAACATGCGCTATTGCCGTCCATAGTCATTCCTGCACGTGTTTCATTCGAACGTGAAAAGCCTGTCGTACCAAGGGTTTGCGTCACGTTATAGTCATCATCCAACACCGCATAGTCATTGTTATACTCGGGGATGGAGGGTACAGCAAAAAGCTCTATCCGCTCGGCTTTATGCCTGTGAATAGAGCTTTACAACCAAAAGAGGAGTTCCGCCGCGAAGCTGAACTCCCCCCTATTTATTAACGTGATACCTCTAACGATTTCTTGCCACTTAGACCAAGAATCCGAGTAGTTGACGAATGAATCTCATCAATAAGCTCTGGATGTTTCAGAAGTGACACACCGTAACTCGGAATCATTTCTTTTATTTTCGGTTCCCATTCCTTGATATGTTCAGGGAAACATTTCGTCATTAACTCCAGCATGACTGAAACCGCGGTAGAAGCCCCAGGCGAAGCGCCGAGCAAAGCTGCTAATGAACCGTCAGCTGAACTAATCACTTCCGTACCGAACTGAAGCGTTCCTTTGCCAGCAGCCGTGTCTTTAATAACTTGTACACGTTGACCCGCTACAACTAACTCCCAATCTTCTGTTTTGGCACTTGGGATAAACTCCCGCAGCTCTTCCATACGCTTTTCTTTGGACAACATGACTTGCTCGATCAGGTATTTCGTCAAAGACATGTTCTTGGCACCTGCCGACAACATCGTCACGAGATTATTCGGTTTAACCGAAGTGACCAAATCGAACATAGAGCCGGTTTTCAGGAACTTAGGCGAGAACCCGGCGAATGGACCAAATAATAACGACTTTTTATTATCGATAAATCGTGTATCCAGATGCGGAACTGACATCGGCGGTGCGCCAAGTTTCGCTTTGCCATATACTTTGGCATGATGCTGTGCGACGACAGCTGGATTATTACATACCATGAATATGCCGCTTACCGGGAATCCCCCGATATTTCTACCTTCCGGAATACCGGATTTTTGCAGCAGATGCAGGCTTCCGCCACCACCGCCAATGAAGACGAATTTAGCTGTATGGCGTTCAACACTGCCACTGTTGATATTGCGTATTTTCAGTTCCCATGAGCCATCGCTAGTACGTCTCAAGTTATCCACGCTGTGTTTGTATTTAATATCAACGTTCTTCGTCTTTAAGTGATTGAATAGTATACGCGTTAAAGCGCCAAAGTTTACATCCGTACCGGTGTCAATTTTGGTTGCTGCGATCGGTTCATTGGATGGACGATCCTTAATAATCAGCGGAATCCATTCCATTAACTTCTTAGGATCATCGGAAAATTCCATCCCTTGAAACAGGGAGTTGTTGGACATCGCTTCATAACGTTTCTTCAAAAACGATACATTTTGTTTGCCTAGGACCATACTCATATGAGGCAATGGCATAATGAAGTCTTGCGGATTACGGATTAGGTTGCTATTTACAAGATAGGACCAAAACTGCATGGAATGCTGAAATTGTTCATTAATTTGAATTGCTTTACTAATATCTACAGATCCGTCAGGTTTCTCGGAAGTGTAATTAAGCTCGCACAGTGCCGCATGCCCTGTACCCGCATTATTCCATTCGTTAGAGCTTTCCTCTCCAGCATTTTCGAGCTTCTCAAAGACTTTAATTTCCCAGTCCGGTACTAATTCTTTCAGCAGTGTCCCTAAGGTCGCACTCATGATTCCTGCACCAATTAAGATGACGTCTGTTTTCGTTTCTCTGTTGCTCATTTTAACCATCCTTATACCCTGAAATTTGCAGAAAAGACGCACCTGCTTAAGCGGTACAGCAAGCCAGGTCGCAGCCTAGACACACACCTTTTCTGTATCATTAATAAGCCAATCGATACAATATTTATTACTATTATATGATAGTTATAAGCACTACGACAAGAAGTGAGACGAAGAAGTCGTGTCGATAAAACGAATAACTACTAAGAAAGACCTGCAGCTTGTAGCTGTAGGTCCATTGATGATTAATTGCATCACATATTACGCAGTCGAATGACGATTTCTATTATTTTTCATGCTCGGAAGGTCCTCAAACCAAACTTCGCGCAATTCATTATAAACGAAACCGTGCCCTTCAGCAATACACTTTGCCCCATTGGCATAAAATGACTTCCTCCCCCATGTCAATCTCCATCTATATCCTGCTCCTCCTGCCTGGAATCCATCCATCGTTTTCCTCTACTGTTACGGTTCTAGACATCTAAGATGAGTCGTTGCTTTGCACCTTGGCAAACAATTGATTACTATGATTACATGAAGGTAATGTAAATGGTCATACATTGTAGTTGTAAGGCTGCACTTATCCTACTTAAATCAGATTGAATTGGAGCTAACTTGACGATGCAAGCAAAATTAAAAGTAACTGTTTTCCTAGTACTAAGTATTCTTTCGGTTCTGTGTTTTAGCGTAGTTGCCTCCCTCATCAAAGGGCGGTGGATCGCACAATTCGACAGCAGTGTTATTTCTGCGGTTCAAGGGATGGAATCTCCCTGGCTGACTCCCATCATGCATGGGTTCACATTTATCGGTTCAACGACCGTTGTAGTTGTTATTTCCCTATGTTGCCTATTCCTCTTCTTTAAATTCTTGCATCACCGACTTGAATTAGTTTTATTCATAGTCCTCGTGGCGGGCACAGCCATCTTGAATAAGGTGTTGAAGTTCTTTTTTCAACGGGAACGCCCTACGCTTCACAGACTGATTGAAGAAACCGGTTATAGTTTTCCAAGTGGTCACTCCATGGCAGCCTTTGCGCTGTATGCTGCGCTTTCATTCCTGCTTTGGAGACACCTTCCTTCGAAAAGTGGCAGAACGATTGTCATTGTAACAAGTATCCTAATGATTCTCATGATTGGCACCAGTCGGATCTATCTCGGTGTCCATTATCCGAGTGACATTCTCGGCGCCTATTTGGCTAGCGGATTCTGGTTTACTTTCTGCGTTTGGATCTTCCAGTGGTATATGGAAAATCGCACTCAAAAGCATCGTTCATCTGGACGCTGAGAAAGAATGATCTACTAGCTTTAATAGTTAACTTATACATGTGTCTTTCAAAAATCCTATGTAAATTACAAACTCCAACCCCTGTGGGATTGGAGTTTTTTGATTTAGATTAAGACAAATCGAAGAATTTGGCGAATGAAAAGAAATCTAAAAACGATGAAACCTCTCGAGTTCATGAATTTAATTCTTATTCTAGTTAACCCTCTTGCCACAACTCGTGCATTAAAAACGGTTGTTGTTCCATTCGCATGTCTGTAAACTATTCCATAGAATTGGTTGACCAAAAGCAACATGATATCAACTCCTTTCAAATGAGTTAATATATAGTATTCATTAGGTTTCATAGATGCGAGGGCTAGTTTCATAGATTAATCAATTTTAATTGCCTGTAATTGAGACAAGTATCGTACTTAACTAGTTCTGTCAAAGCAAAAAAAGAAACGAAAGACAATGTCTCTCGTTTCTTTTTTAACTGCTTATACACGATTTAACTTCAGACCATGCTTGTCAAAAATCCTCTGCATGACCTCGTTAGCTTCCTCTTCATCCGGGCCATGAATATCAAGCATATACGCTTGATTGTTGAAGAGCGTGACGCTCAGACCCAGAATACTTTTCACATCAATGTACCTCGTGCCTACCTGGATGACAATACTGGATTGAAACTGATTCGCCGCTTGATTGATTTCTACAATGGCTTTTGTTTCCAAACCACCCATACGAATCCCTCCAATGCTGTTCCTTCGATGATACCCGCTTCAGTCAGATTCATCTGTTGCCTATCGAAACTCACGCGGTATCCGACGTGCCACACCCGTTTGAATAGCAGAATGAATGACAGCTTCCCGAATACGTCTAACAACCTCCTGATTAAACACACTCGGAATGATATACAGTTTGTTCAATTCCTGCTGTGTGACAACTGAGGCAATCGCGGCAGAAGCAGCTAGCTTCATCTCTTCATTGATCGTGGAAGCTTGGCAGTCCAACGCCGCACGGAAAATACCCGGAAAGCAAAGCACATTGTTAATTTGATTTGGAAAATCTGATCGTCCTGTTGCGATAACACCAGCGATATCTTCGATTTCATCTGGATGAATTTCAGGTGTTGGATTCGCCATCACGAACACGACTGGCTGGGCCGCCATCCGCTCCACATCCGCCCGCTTTAACAAGCCCCCAGCGGAAAGGCCAATGAACACGTCAGCTCCTTCGATGATTTCATGCAGGGATCCTGATCGAAGGTTAGGATTCGTACGTTCCGCATACGCTTGCCACGTAGGGTTTGCGTACTTGTTCGTCCGGACCAAAGCCCCTTCCCGGTCAACCCCAATCAATTCCTTTACACCTGCAGCAAGCAAGATGTTGGAGCAGGCAATACCCGCTGCACCAACGCCGCAGACGACAACTTTGGCCTCATTAATCCCTTTACCGACAACTTTCAGTGCGTTAATGAGCCCTGCGTACAACACAACAGCCGTACCGTGCTGATCATCGTGGAACACAGGGATGTCCAGTTCCTCACGCAGCCTCGCCTCAATCTCAAAGCATCGTGGAGAGGAGATATCCTCCAAATTAATACCGCCAAAACCTGGCGCCAAGTGCTTAATGGTCGCGACAATTTCATCCGTACTCTGCGTGCTCAAGCAAATGGGGAACGCATCAACCTCACCAAACTGCTTGAACAGCATTGCCTTTCCTTCCATAACTGGCATCGCCGCATAAGGTCCGATGTTGCCGAGACCTAGAACAGCACTGCCATCGGAAACAACAGCAACCGTATTGCGCTTAATCGTCAATTTGTAGGCATTGTCCTCATTTTCATGAATAGCCATACAGACTCTGGCGACATCTGGCGTGTACACACGGGAAAGATCATCCCTGTTCTGAATCGGTGATTTGGGCTTCATCTCGATTTTGCCCCCGAGATGAAGCAGGAATGTGCGATCGGAAACATGGACGAGCCGTACGCCTGAAAGATCCTTCATCCTGGCTATAATATTGTCTAGTTGAGTTTGCTCTAGTGCAGTTACTGTAATGTCTCGAACTGTCCAATTTGCGCCGGTTTGAATAACGTCAATCGCGATAACATCCCCGCCATTTTCGGTAATTAACGTAATTAATTGCCCGAAATGGATTTGCTCTCTCAGCAATTCCAGACGTAAAATAATACTTTTGCCACCCATCGTATTTTTCATATTCATTACCCTTCCTCATTCACAAGTACATTCTTACCTTTGAGTTTCATTATTAGCGGAATGGTAATCCAGATCAGACCGATGATGAGAAATACAAGCGAAACCGGCTTTTGCAGGAAGATCATGAAATCACCATTCGAAATGGTAAGTGCTCTACGCATGTTGTTTTCCATCATTGGACCCAAAATAAGACCTAGGACGAGTGGTGCTAGCGGGTAATCATTCTTAGACAAGAAGTATCCAACAAGACCACAGCCCATAATGAGCATTAAATCAAACGTCGAATACTGTACGGCATACACCCCGAATACGGAAAAGACGATAATTAACGGGATTAAATACTTAGCAGGTGTTTCAATTACTTTGGCAAACACTTTAACTAGTGGCATATTAAGAATAAGTAACATTAGATTGCCGACGAACATACTTGCAATAACGCCCCATGCTAACTGTGGGTGATCCTGGAATAGCAAAGGACCTGGCTGGACATTGTACATAATAAAAGCACCCATCAGAATAGCCGTCGTTCCTGAGGATGGGATCCCCAATGTCAAAAGCGGAATCATCGCGCCACCCGATGCAGCGTTATTCGCAGCTTCAGGGGAGGCAACTCCTTCAATGGCTCCCTTACCGAATTTCTCTGGATTTTTACTAATCTTTTTTTCCACGATATAAGCGAAGAAAGAAGCAAGAATAGCGCCTGCGCCAGGAAGTAAGCCGATGAAAAAGCCAAGCACTGAACCACGCGCAATCGGTGCCGCGCTGTCTTTCATATCTTGTTTTGTCGGCAGAATGCGATTGATTTTGGCAATCTCACCATCGTTTCCTTCGCGTTGAAGGATGGTTTTGAATACTTCGCCAACAGCAAATGTACCCACGGCCACAGTCAGGAATTCCAAGCCCTGATATAGCTCAGGAATGCCGAATGTGAATCGCTCCACCCCTGACACGTTATCGATACCGATCGTCGCTAGCAACAGACCAAATGCCGTCATCATGAGCGCCTTCACCATCGATTTCCCAGCAAGACCGCTAATCGCGAGCAAGCCGAGCACCATCAAGGAGAAATATTCAGCGGGTCCGAACTTGATCGCGACTGCTGACAAAGGACGAGCCAAGAAGATGAGACCGATCAGCGAAATAATACCCGCAGCGAAGGAACCGATAGCTGAAATCGCAAGCGCTGCCCCTGCTCTACCCTGTTTGGCCATTTGATAGCCATCGAGTGTTGTGACGACGGAAGACGATTCTCCTGGCGTGTTCAACAGAATTGACGTTGTCGAACCTCCGTACATCGCCCCGTAATACACGCCTGCCAGCAAAATGATAGAGCTCGTAGCGGCTTCTTCTGGACCTAAGCCAGCTGTCATTGTTGCCGTGATCGGTATCAAAAGAGCTACACCGCTCATCGGTCCAATTCCGGGAAGCACGCCAACCACCGTACCGATCAATACGCCGAGGAATACAAAAATAACATTATGCCATTGCATCGCCGTGCCTAAGCCGTGAAACACATAATCCAAAGTACTCATCTTATGCCCCCCCTAACCATGTTGGAAATCCGGGAAGCGAACCATCCAGCAGATTCACATATAAGTAATACACGCCATAAGAGAAGCAAGCTGCAATCAGCAAGGAAACCCACACTCTACCCTTTTGCATCGTTTGAAATCCAATCATAAGGAACAGGAACGTGGAGATTACGAACCCGATATTTTCAAGGAAATAGGCATACAACACGGCCGCGATGAAAATAATGAGAAATCGTTTGTAATCCAAATTTTCTTTGCCCTTCTCAGCACGCTGCTTATAGAACGTCTCATAAATAAGACGCAAACTCATCAAAGACAAAAACGAGCCCAAAATCATCGGAAAAATATTAGCACCAACATTACTACCGTAAGCACTTGTAGAAATACCTAAGGAACCAACGACAAATGCAAGGCCTATGGCAAAAAATACAATGCCTGCATATCGGTCAAACATAGTATTCATCTCTTTGCCTCCTACCCTATGGGCAAGGGAGAAGAGGTCATCTTCTCCCTTGTCTCTTACTATTTTTATTTCTGCATACCAAGCGCTGTCAGCATGTCTTTCAATTGGGTTTCTTGCTGGACTAAGAAAGCTTTGAAATCATCCGCTTTCTTATAATCTGTTTCCCAGCTGTTCGCTTGCATTTCTTTTTTCCAAGCATCGGACGCTACCATTTTGTTAATCGTATCTTCCCAGAACTTTTTGGCGTCTGCCGTCATGTCCTTCGGTCCAAAGAAGCCGCGCCAGATCAGGAATTCTGCATCAACGCCCTGTTCTTTCATGGTTGGAACGTCTTTCAAGCTGCCGCCAAGACGGGCAGGAGCTGCTACAGCAAGTATACGAATTTTCCCCGCTTTCACATATTGATCCAGGGACGAAGCATCCGTACCAATTACATCAGCATTTCCGCCGAGCAATGCAGTTACAGCTTCACCGCCACCGTCATAGGACACGTACTTCACCTTTTTTGGGTCAATGCCGTATTTGAATGCAGGTAGAATCGATACCAAGTGGTCCATGGAACCAGGTGCCGAACCGCCCGCGACGGTTAGTTTCGTAGGATCTGCTTTCATATCATCCAGCAGCGACTTCAGATCTTTGTATTTCGAATTGGCCGCTACCGCGACTGCGCCATAATCTTTGGTTAATTGCGCTAGCGGTGTTGTATCCTTGTATCCATACGGTGTGTTTCCTTCTTTTTTCAAATGATTAATCAGGATTGGAGGTGAACTAACGAACAGCTTGTAATTATCTTTGATATCTTTAGTCGCGTATTCCGCCATAAAAACGGTACCGCCGCCGCCTGGTTTGTTTTCAACTGAAACGGGCTTATCGAATGCTTTCGTTTCCGTTAATACTTTCGCGATAGTACGGGCTGTCATATCCCAACCACCGCCTGCGCCTGATGGAGCGATGATGCTGAGTGCTTTTTCTGGATAGTTGGATTTCGCAGTTACTGGTGCTGTTGTCTCTTTCGCTTTATCAGCAGGTACTGCTGACGATGTTGCAGGTTTGGCTGAGTTGCTGCCGCAAGCTGCCAAGCTTACTGCAAGCATGCTAATCGCTGTTACTTTCCAAGACGCTGAAAAAAGTTGTTTTATCAAATGAAACCCCTCCGTGTTTGGTTTATATTTGTCATGTATCCGCTTTCTTTGAAGCGCTTTCAGAATAACACCCCCTTGTGCCTATTGGGAAGTTTATGGCGATTAGTTGTAATAACAGCGTTTTGACCATTTTGTTCATATTGTTCACGGATCTGGAGACCCTATATCCATCAAAATGAGAACGCTTTATGTTACAATACCAAACACATACATAGTTCTAAATTAATCAAAAAACGGGAGGCTTGCGTAGAATATGAGGCTTCAGACCAAGCTTATCCTCATTATTTGTTCATTCCTTTCCATCGTCATCATCAGTTTAGGCAGTATATTTTATTACATGATGACCACAGCATTAGAGGATCAAATCGGAACGCGCGCCTTAAATGTCGCCGAAACCGTCGCTTCTATGCCTGACATTCGTCTTGCCTTTCAAACTTCGGACCCGTCCGAGATCATCCAGCCTATTGCCGAAAGTATTCGGGAAAAAACCGATGCCGAGTACATCGTTGTCGGGAACCGCGAAGGCATTCGCTTCTCACACCCGCTTCCTGAACGAATTGGGAAAGAAATGGTCGGCGGCGACAATGGTCCTGTTCTGGAAGGACAATCGATTATTTCCAAAGCCATCGGCTCACTCGGCCCTGCACTTCGCGGTAAAGCGCCTATATTTAATGATGAAGGCAACGTCATCGGCATTGTGTCCGTCGGATTTCTTACGAAAGATATCAACTCGATTACCTACGCTTATCAGTCGCGAATTGAGCTAATTTCACTCATTGTCCTTGTCGTTGGCCTGATCGGTTCCGTCCTTATCGCACGTAATGTTCGAAGTTCCATACACGGATTGGAGCCTAAGGAAATCGGTGAGCTGTATACCGAGAAACAAGCCATTCTGCAAACAATCCGTGAGGGAATAATCGCGGTAAACCGAGATGGCATCATCACGATGGCCAATCGCTATGCTTTGCAGCTTATGCAGCTGCCCCTCAGTGCTAAAATCACGGGCAGACACATTGAAGATGTGATCCCGAACACTCGATTGCATGACGTGGTACGTACGGGTGAAGCCGAGTTTGACCATGAAATGCTCATCGGCGATCATGATGTCATCGTCAATCGTGTGCCGATTGTGAGCAGGAAGCACGGTGTTACTGGCGCTGTTTCAAGCTTTCGAAGTAAATCCGAGCTCTACCGGTTAGCCGAGGAACTGTCTCAGGTGAAACGCTTCGCCGAAGCACTGCGCGCTCAGACACATGAGTTCTCCAACAAGCTGTATGTCATCTCTGGACTCATCCAACTGGAATCGTATCAAGAAGCTGTCGATCTCATCTCCAAGGAATCAGACGTGCATCAAAACTGGGTGCAGTTCATCATGACCGAAATCCCAGATCCCATGATCGGGGGGCTGTTGATTGGCAAATTCAATCATGCGCAAGAGCTAAAGCTAACTTTTGAAATTGACCGCGAAAGCTCATTTCGAGATATCCCTGAGGAAATTGATCGAAATTTACTCGTCACCATCATCGGCAACCTGATTGACAATGCCATGGAAGCGGTTTTGGCAGTTGAGTTACAGCAAACGCCGTATGTAAAATTATTTTTAACCGATCTTGGCGAGGATTTGATTATTGAATGCGAGGACTGCGGCGTAGGTATTCCTGACGAATTTGGTAACGCCGTATTTGAGAAAGGATTCTCAACCAAAGCAGGTGAACATCGCGGCATCGGTTTAGCCTTAGTCCAGCATGCTGTACATAAGCTTAACGGGTATATCACTTTCCATAAGAATCCGGAGTGCGGCACACTCTTCACCGTCGCCATACCGAAACATCCGATGTCCACAGAAAGGAGTTTAACCTCTGATGATGGAACACCAACTACCGAACATTGAAGTTTTGATCATTGAAGATGATGTGAAAATCGCCGAAATTAATCGAAGGTTTATCGAAAAAGTAGACGGCTTTCACGTTGTCGGTATCGCTACAGACGCTGCCCAAGCCAAAGAACAACTAGACATTTTACGACCAAATTTGGTAATGCTGGATGTTTATATACCTGGCTCCAATGGATTGGACATGCTCTCTTATATTCGTCAACATTTCCGAGATACCGACGTCATTATGATTACAGCTGCCAAAGAAGTCGAGCCTATACGGGAAGCCGTCCGAAGCGGAGCATTCGATTATATTATGAAACCGCTTATTTTCAATCGGTTGCAGGAAACGCTCCTGCGTTATTTGGATTTCCATCGTGAGTTGAATCGTCTAAATGTCACCGGTTCTATTAATCAAAGCGATGTCGACCGCCTAATTTCGGTAACAGGGAAAAAGGATCCCCGACTAGAGGTTTCCTATCTCCCTAAGGGCATCGACAAATTAACGCTAGTCAAAATTGTTCAAGCAATTTCTGCCGCGGCAAACGGGTTGTCCGCGGATCAAATAGCCAAAGAAATAGGCGTGAGTCGTTCGACTGGACGTCGTTATCTGGAACATTTGGTCTCCTCGGGCGAAGTATTCGCCGATCTGACCTATGGCGTCGTTGGGCGCCCGGAAAGGGTTTATCGCAAACGGGAATCGTGATGTGATTTCATCCAAAAAAAAGAGACAGCCAGTCCAATTAAGGATGGCTGCCTTTTGTTGTTCTTTCAATCGCCCAGAACAAGTCCCCGATAGGTAAATTGTCTGAATAAAGCCTTGCCATGCTGCTGATACAATACACCTCTAGCAAAGATGCCTACGCGGGGGGCCGTGTAACAATTAAATCTTGCAAAATGCTCCGGATACAGAAATTCTGCTGATACGGATAATTCCAGCTCTCTATACTCCTCACCCTCAACCGATATAGCGAAAGTGAACTTCTGACTCTCTGCATTGAACTGGGTTCTCAGCCATAAGTCCGCTCCATGTTCCATATCAAGCTTCTTCTGATGCAGCATATGCCGAAAGCATTTCTCCGACCGATCAATCTGTATATAAAGTCCATCATCCTCCTGCTTCTCGTGCATCCTGGTGACATCAAACTTTTGTCCCGCGGTTTGCCCAATCCCATAACGGACACTAACAAGCAGCATGGCATCCATGTCGCGGTAAAGGACCAGCCCGGCTTCGTCGCCCAACGTCTGGGGGACAAAAGAAACCTGTGTGTGCGCCTCAAAACAGAAATGCTCCCATCGGCGTGTAAGGATAAGAGTAGACCCAGGGACGTATAATGGGTACGGTAAGCATTCCAGCTCAACCCCATCTCCCGTTAACCTATGGCCTCCTTCCAATGGATGACGCACCCACTCCCAAACAGGGGACAATTCAGGTTTATCGAAACGGTCTGTTTCAGTCTCAACCCAGTTGGATTCCTGCCCTCTTTCTAAGGGGACATTCACCCACTCCTGCGGGCTTCCCCCTTCTCCTACCTCAAACCATCCATCATCTGTCCAACAAACGGATTCAAGGTAAGTCTCACGCCCTAATGGCGTACTGCCATTTGGAGTCAACGGTCGTCCTCCAAGGTGCAGCATCCACCAATTTCCTTTCGGATCTTCCACCAGTTTACCGTGGCCTGCCTTCTGCAAAGGCTTGTTAGGGTCTCGCTGTGTTAACACGGGATTGTGTGGACATGGCTCATATGGTCCCCAAATCGAACAACTGCGTGCCAATGTTTCCATATGTCCAAATCGCGTTCCTCCCTCTGCCAGCATCAGATAGTAATAGCCCTGACGTTTTACAATATGTGGAGCTTCGGGTGTACTACCTCCAGTCCCAGACCACAACTGTTTGGCCTCTCCAATTAGCCTGGATCCATCAGGATGAAGTTCTTGCAGCCAACCTCCACCAAAGGCAAGATAACGACGACCGTCATCATCGTGAAATATGGATGGATCAATAAAGTGATGGTTCAGTACCACACCTTCAGAATACGGCCCTTCCGGGCGATCAGCTGTGAATAGTAGGTTTGTGCACCGAGGCTGGCCATGAAAAAAAGGAACCACTACCCAAAATTTCCCGTCAGCATACGAGATATCTGGGGCGAATACACCATGTGAATCTGGGACCCCGGTCAAGTCAATTTGGCTGCGCCGAGTAATTACGTGACCAATGGGGTGCCAATGTATCAGATCACGGGAATGGTGCACCATGACACCGGGAAAATATTGAAAAGTTGAGGTAACAACATAATAATCTTCACCCACCCGAACAACCGAGGGATCTGGATGATCCCCTGGAAGCACTGGATTAGGAACGGAATGAACGATATGATCAACCATTTTTGATAGTCACCGCTTTCATCAACTTCGATATATTTAAACGCGAGAACGTATAACCGGAAAGAAAATAATACATGGCTTGACCTCGATGATTACATCCCAGCAAAATCCGATATTCGGTCCAAGATGGTGATCACTTCCGCATAGGTCACATTCCTTTTTGGAGAGAAAATCCGGTCCTCGGTTCCCGTCATGAAACTAAAAAAGCAGCTCCGCTCGACGTTGGTCAAATAAATATCGCCGATTTCCTTTCCGTCTTGAAACGTAGAATCATAAATCGTTGAAGCATTTTTGAACGATACGCCACAGCTCATCATGGCCACAGAAGCGATTTCTTCCCTTGTAATCGTTTCATTGGGGCGGAAGCTGGACTTATGCAGTGCCATCATGCCTTGTTCAATGACAGCAGCAGCTACATTGTAGTCTGGGTCTGAGTTGTCCATATCTGCAATAACGAGCTTGTGTGTTGGCGCGGTTAACTTCCACATTCTCGCCAACATTCGAGCGATCTCTATGCGTGTAATCAATCCTTCTGGGTCAAACGCCATATCCTGGTTTATAAAGCCTTTAGATGCAATTCTGTTGACAGCTGACGCAATCGGACTGTTTTCTGGAAGCCAGGCAGCGTTAACTGTTGCCAGCACTTCGTAAGGTATGCTTATTTTCACCGATCCCCGTACGTCCGAAGCACCTACCTTGACAAACATTCCGATCACATCCTCAGGAACTGTAAACGTCGGACCAATTCCAACAGGGCTGTAGTCACCGTCTCTACGATCAGCCATAAACCAGGTATACGTCAGCTTGTCTATGTCATCACCGATCAACAATGCTGTTGCGTGCAACAACACACTTGGAGCAGGGACACCAAGAATCCTCGCTTCCGTAGGTCTCGGGTACGCTTCTCCATTAATGGTTACGTTTTCCAACAGGACCTCTTTCCCCCAGTTCAACGCACGGATTGGGTTTATTACGTTCGTAATTTCAATATTTCTCAAAGAAAGTCCAGTAATGGGCACCTCTTCAAACGCTTCAAGAAAGATTCCGTATTGCCCGCCATTGCTCTTTACATTTTCCACCACAATATTATTAAACGCAGGGAGAAACTCACCATCCCTCCCCTCTGCATAAAACATCGTCCCATGGATCGTTGCTTGGTTAACTGTTTCGATTACAGAGTTTCGAAGGTAAACATTCTCAATCTTACCGCCTCTTCTAGCATTCGTCTTCAGACGGAGCGGATACGTAAGATTCATACTGTCAAAATGGTTATCATCGGCAAAAATATTCTTAATTCCACCGCTCATCTCGCTGCCAAGCGCGATGCCGCCATGACCATCAGCGAACGTGTTATTTCGAATCACGATATTTTGACACGGGGCATTCAGCGTTCTTCCATCTAGGTCCCGGCCAGATTTAAGCGAGATGCAGTCATCTCCGGAATCGAACATATTGCCTTCAATTAAAACATCCATGCAGCTTTCTGGGTCAACACCATCATTATTTGCGCCGTGGGAGCGTAGTGTCATGTTGCGTACGATCACATTCTTACACAAAACAGGATTCACTTGCCACATGGGGGAATTAATCAGCGTAACGCCTTCTAGGAGCACATTTTCGCAATACAGGGGTTGAATGAAGTTCGGCCGCAAATAGCTGCCATGCCCAAATACCCGCTTCTCTACAGGAACACCTGCATTGTTCATATCCCTTAACTGGTTGCTGGCTTTCTCCTGTAGGCTGACCTTGCTTTCCGACCAAGTATGCTCAATCTGATGCTTCCAGTTCCACCACACATCGGCGCTTGCCTGCCCGTCTAATGTCCCTTTGCCAGTGAGTGCAATATTACTTGCTCTGTAGGCATAAATAAGTGCACGATAGTTATAGGCAGGCGAAGCTTCCCAGTGACCATAAGCGATTGGATAGTTGCGTTCATTAATTTCGGTTGTGAATTTCAATACTGTGTCTTCGTCCTCCAGGTGAAGATTCACATGGCTTAGAAGCTCGATAGAGCCGATCAGGTACGTTCCCTTAGGTACGATGACGGTCCCCCCGCCGTGTTCATGCATATGTCTTATCGCCTTCTCAAAAGCTGGCGTATCCAGCGTAGTTCCATCTGATTTTGCGCCAAAATCCATCACATTCACTTTATTATCAGAAAATACGGGATTGTGAATTCGGCTTAAAATCTCTTCCGCCATATCCCATGTCATTACTGGTGAGGATGCTCTCACGCTGCTTTCCTGTCCTTCCATACGCAAGCCCTCCTGGATAATAAAGCGCATTCATTGTAAGCTATCTCCTGGCTTCCTCTAGATGTTTTTTTGTGATACAGGCTTCAGTTTTATCGAATCAGGTGATTTACACAATAATTGTCCGAACAAGGAAGCGAGTAGTTGTTGAAATAGCATACACATAATAACAGGCATCGCGACTGGTGGCGGAAAAAACGAAATAGCCAGCACTGCCCCAGCGCTATTATTTCTCATACCGCTATTAAACACCATAGTAACCATGATTTCTCGGTCCCACTTAAGCCATCTGGCGATCAGCGAACCAATGACATATCCAGATGAAGCCAAGATGACAATTACACAAGCTGTCAGAACCAACTTACTATCAATTTTAGTGAAATATGGTGCTACCACAGCACTGTTAATCGCAATAGTTAAAGCCAACCCTAACTTAGAGAAAGGTGATAAATGGCGTCCCCATTGCTCCTTTACCTTTCCTTGCGAAAGTTGATTGAGTAGCATACCCAACAATGAGGGAAGGACGATCATAAAGAACAGACCTCTCATCATACCAAACACATCCATCTGCACTTGTACGCCGAGAAACGCCCCCATCGTATAAGGCACGAGAAAAGGAGATAAGAGTGTATCAATCAAAATAACGGACAAAGTAAGTGCTATATTCCCTTTATAAATAGATACCCACATGAAACTTACGACACCCGTAGGAATGACTACCATTAATATAAGTCCCGTTCTTAGATAAACATCATCATGAAAAAATATATGACCCATGATCCAGGCAACAGCAGGCATTAACACATGTAAAGTAATCATCGAGACGAAGATTGGAAACGGCTGTGTTAATACTCTTTTTAAATCCTTAAAGTTCATACTTAAGCTGCCTGTAAATGTCATAAAACCGAAGATCCATGGTACTAAGTAAGTAAAAGACTTTAACCATACAGTCAGTATTATTCCCAAAATAACACTCGTTGGAGTAATCAGCGGCAGCCATTTCTCTAGACTCTTGTTTAATTTATGCAACATTGGTTTCTCTCCCAACAAATCTTAAAGCTCTAGAAGCTTAACTTCACTATAGGCCATAAGCAGCGGTGCAACGCCATGACCATTATTACTCACGATGATTTCGTTTTCCGTATAGTATTTATAACTTCCGTCACGTACCTTACCTGTATCAGGGTTTGTGCCCAGACCTGCACTCCTGCAGATCCCGCCAAGCAGCACTTCTCCATTCTCTTCACGGAGATATCGACGGACAGTGCCATCAAATGCTGACTTTCCTCGGTCAACGTATTCCTTTTCCAGAAAGCCAAGTCGTGCACCTTTCAACATGGCATAAGCAAGCATCAAGGTTCCGCTAGATTCCAAATAATTCCCTGGTCGATCTCCCTTATCAACAATCTGATACCACATGCCATCGCTATGCTGGTAGGGCAGCATGCCTTCTAGTGTTTCCTGTAGGATCACTTTCAGCGGTTCGCTGTCAACGGACTCATCTGCCAAAAGCTCAAGCACGTCCACCAAGGCCATGACAAACCAGCCAACAGCACGTCCCCAGACATTGGGAGACATTCCCGTCGATTTATCACACCAAAACATACTCCTGCTCTCGTCGTACGCATGGTAGTATAATCGATTCTCTTCATTAAAAATAAACTTTTTAACGTTCAAAAATTGGTTTATTGTATCGGAATAATCCTTCTTTTCCTCAAATTCCTTGATGTAACGAACATAAAAGGGTTGCCCCATGTAAAGTCCATCCAACCACACTTGGTTTGGATAATTTTCTTTATGCCAGAAACTTCCTGATTCTGTTCTGGGATAGGTTTTCAATTGATCATAGATCAAATCAAGTACATACTTATATTTGGGATCATTCTCTCTTTGGTATAAATCAAAAAGAATGGTCGCTGGTCTGATTTGATCAATACTATAATAACGCACATCAATGGCCGGAATTCTGCCATTCTCATCATATAGTCGATCAATGAAACTTTTGACGAACAGGTAGTAGTCTTCTTTCCCCGACTGCTTATAGCTGTCTAAATAGGATTTGAGAATGCAATTCTCAATGTAATGCCATCGCAAAGAAAACCATTTTCCTTCGCTCTCCAAGTATTGGTCCCTTATTTGATCCAGCATTTGATCGTTCATACAATTCCTCTCCCAATGGTTCAGATAGGTTCATTTAACTGTCACGATATTGCCCAGGTGTCATTCCTGTCAGCTTTCGAAAAGTTCGGATAAAACCAGTAGAATTGGTATAAGTAAGCCGCTCTGCAATTTCTGAAATCTTCATATTCGTCTCTTTCAGCCATTTTTTTGCCATATTAACCCGATAGTTCGTTAAATAATCAATAAAAGTAACACCGATCTCCTTCTTAAAAACACGACTTACATATACAGGATGATATTTGAGCTGCTCAGCACACGATTCAAGCGTAATATCCTGCTCGAATCCTGCATGAATCATCTCAAGCATCTGATGCGCGAGATTAATATATTGAGAATCTACGCGTCCTTTGAAAAAAGCGAGTACAGGCGGCAGCAAATCCGTCTTAAACCAAGAGGTAATGTCTTGTACCGTGCTCAGCTTCATGAAATAATGGAGAACCGATTTCGTGTCAATTAAGCCTTCCAGCTTCCCGCCTTGCTGTTGGACTAAGCCATGAATCACAGTAATCAATTGGATCATCACGAATTGAAAATCATTAAACCGAATATCTCTTTCCATAATCGCCGCAACGTATTGATCAAAATGTTCAAAAGATGATGTTGTATCGCCCGTTTTTAAAGCGTTTACTAGATAATCCTCTAAGTAATTCAGCGATGCTGCCAAATGTTTGCTGTTCTCATGAATCGTCTCGATATCATCATAATGGATGATAATATCACTCCCTAGACGAATCCTTCTCTTCAGCGCTTCCAATGCCTCTGCATGTGCATTCATGGCGTCCGTATAACGGGAGAATACGCGACTAATACCGATACTGACTTTCAGCTGAAGCAGCTCGTGAACCTTGGATTTTATTTCCTCTGCTGCCTGATGAAAACTCAATTGCAGTTCTAGAGGATCCTCCACATCCCCCGTAAGCAGGGATACTTGAGATTGATCAAGCAACAAAGAACCGAGTAAACGGTTAGCTGGCAATAGCTCGCTGACAATATTGTGAATAGCAAAGAGCAGCAGCTCCTTATCACTTTCCATGTATCTCGTATCCTGGAGTGAATCGATTTGAAGCGCAATCACGCCCATGGACTTCCCTCTTTCTGCAAAGCCATACGTATCGCACTTGAAAGCAAATTCACTTTCCGTCACTTGGCCCATGAACAGCTTCAATAAGAAAAACTCTTTCATCTGTCCCTTTTGACCTTGCAGCTGTTGTTGAAACTGTTTTCCTGTACGGAATAAAGCATTAAACCTATCTTCGATATAGGCAAATTCATCTTTCCTGCGAGCATCTGTCGTTTCGCCGCCTAACTGCTCTGTAATTTGAAATAATCGGCGGATTGGCGAATACATCCTTCTGCTCCCGTAGAATGCAGCAGCAGCAATAACGATAAAGACGATCAAACAGACCTGCATGGTAACAACTGCAATCTTCTTGGATTCCATTGTCACTTGATCAATGGAAACGACGGAAGCATAGATCCAATTCGTAGCAGATACTTTATAATTCACTGCCATATCTTTTCCTTCATAATATCCGTTCACATCGGATACAGTTTTCAATGGTTTCAGAATGGAATCCGAAATAGCGAATGCACCCGTATTACTCAAGAACGGGACGTGCTCGCCGTTCAGTACGTATATGTCTCCCAACTGCTTCGTTTGCGCTAACGCTTTTTCCATTTCCGTCTTCGACATTTCAATAATCAACAAAGCTTTCGGAGTTGTGGAGGGCGCGATCATCGGAAGTTTTACAACCATCCGAATCCCATTAGCATCAGCTAGCCAAAAAAGATTTTTAGGATTCTTTGCATACTCTTTCAAAAGCTCTTTATCCGAATACTCCTCGGTACCAGTAAACCCTAAATTGCTGATCATCCATTCCTTTTCCAGATTAATAAGGTGGGTGTCAGCCACTCCTGATAACGAGTGCAAGTTATATAAACCTTTGGCAAGGTCAGTGATCGTTTGAAAATCATCTTGTGTCAAAGCATTGTAGAAATTTTCTGTTACTAATGGTGAATTTAAATATTGTACGGCGCCCATTTCTATATTCTTCAAAACTTGCTCAATTCTCATCTGGTTTTGCAGCAAAATTTGGGAGTTGCTTTCTTTAACCTTTTTCTCTATATCTTGGGAGGAAATTCGATAGGAAATCATTCCGATTGTTGTGACTGGAATAGCAACCAGCAGCATAGCGAATAGGATCATGCGATATAAATAGGTGGGCAATTTAATTCCTCACTTCTGTTTACTTTCGTTTCAATGACCCTTATTATACCAAACCAGCCGTCCGGTGTTAATTACGGACGGCTGGTTGCATCATTACTTCTTGGTTTGAGAGGTTCGGTCCTGAAGTTGATGAACGGATACGTTCCCCCAGCTTAGATCGTCCACGCGATATGTGTTGATTTGATCCCAGTCAAGCTCCATACCCAGACCAGGTAAGTCACGTCCTGGAACAAGTAGATATCCGTTCTCGTATTGAACTGGATTTTTAACGATATCGCCAATATACAATTCAGGTCCCGTCGGATCTGATGTATAGTTTAAATTCACAAGGGAACTTCCTAGATGTGCCATAGCAGCTGTACCTACAGATAACTCCTGCGTTGTACCAATCAAGCACGATTTCCCAGCGACTTCCGCTGCTGCCGCCGCTTTCCTAGCAGCGGTAATTCCACCGATAAAAATAGGTGAAATGTTAAATATATCCACCGAATCGTGCTTAATCATCTCAGATTGCTGGCGGAAGCTCCACACATGCTCGCTTACTGGATATTCCGTGTTCATACGGTAGTGATGGAGTCCTTCAAAATCATTCTGAACAGCAGGACTCTCCACCATTTGGAAATCATATTGCGATAGTCGTTTCGTAGCCTTTAACGCGGATTTCCAGTCTAACAGATGACTGAAGTCCAACGATTTAATCGTTACTGTCGACCCAAACTCCTGTTTGACGCCATCCAAAAATGCCTCATCGGCATCCAGATTTTTACCAACATAAAGTCGGAATGTATCAAAACCTTTACTAAGTCTCTCGCGAACAATCGCCAGGTTTTCTTCGACCTCTTCCATGAAGCGATGTCTGAAAATCGGATAGCAAACTTTGATTTTCTCTTTGATTCTTCCGCCAATAAATTCAGCTACGGAAATTCCAAGCGATTTCGCACAAAGGTCGTGCAAAGCCGCGTCAATCCCGTTGCGGATAAAATTACCCTTTTCGTAATAAAACATCGTTTCTGGAAAATTGCTGAGCAGTTCTTTATTGAGCAATGAGATGTCAAATGGGCTTTGTCCTAGCAAGATGGACTTAAGCACCACAGCCATATCTTGAATATCTAATGAATAATGAGGAAGATGAGAAAAGTCCGACATTTCGCCAATACCTGTCAATCCATTATCAGCGTCAATCTCAACGATGACATGCTTGCAAACAAAACCAGTATTTCGCGGCATTGCGATAACCGTAAGTCGAAGATCTGATATTTTCATGACGTTAGCAGCCCCCATGCTCTTAGTAAGTTCATTACTTCCTTCTTATCTGATTCATTCAAAGGATCAACAGGTTCGCGCGTTACACCTGCACGAAGTCCTAACTGTTCCATCGCTTCCTTCACAGCGACCACATTGTTACCGGCATTATATTTGGCACGCAAGTTCTCAAAAGGCAGAACATCTTCCCACAGCTTCCAAACGGTTGGCCAGTCTTGATCCCGTAATGCTTGCAGCATTCCTTTCGAAATGCCCGGATTCACATTGATTAAACCCGATGTAAATCCCTTTGCGCCTGCATTGTAGAAATAAGGCGCCCACTTTTCAGCTGTGCCGCATATCCAAGCAATGTTATTACATGCGCTGATCTTGCGCACAGTTTCCGTAAACCGAGGCAAATCGTTAATGGCATATTTCACACCTACACATTTATCCAGTGGTGCCAGGCTAAACAATATATCATCCGACACATGTGCATCTTTCAAATAAAGAATAGACGGAATAGCTAAACTTTCAATCACATTACGGTAATAGGACACCGCACCCGACGTAGTGATATAAGGATGAATGGGCTGATGGATCATCACACAATCCGCACCAACCTGCTCGGCATGCTTACCAAGCTCTACCGCAGTTTCAACGGAATACCCGATACCAGCCATGACAATGGCACGATGATTGACGATTTCTACGACCCGTCTGGTCACTTCCTTTGCTTCTTCCAGTGTTAACGCATAGAATTCGCCCGTGTTTCCGCAAGGCACAATAACTTCAGTACCATTCGCCAGCAAGAACTCGATATTCGCTTCCAGTCCTTCCCAATCAATGCGACGTGTTTCTTCATCAAAAGGTGTAATATTGATAGCTGAAATCGTTTCCAGCCTTTTACTAAATGCAGCATAGTCCATCTGGTTTCTCTTCCTTTCGATTCACTCCAATGACTATGGTGTAACCACCACGGTTTTGACTTGTGTGAAAAACTCGATTGCTGCTCGTCCCTGTTCACGGGAATAGGAGCTGGATAGCTTCATACCGCCAAATGGAGCCTGCGGTTCCACACCAGCGGTTTCACCGTTCACTTTAATCAAGCCCGCCTCAATTCGATTTACAAATTGATGAATATGTTTTTGACTTTGTGTAAAAATCGCGGCTGCCAGTCCGTAACGAACGCCATTAGCCAGATCGATCGCATGATCAAGATGATCTGCCTCGTTTATCACTAAAACAGGACCGAAAATCTCCTCTTGTGCGAGCGTCGACTGCGGGTCGACATGATCTAGAATCGTAGGCTCAATATAGTACCCTCTGGCGAATTCGCCTTCTGTCTTGGCTTTCCCACCAGCAAGCACTTGGGCCCCTTCCTTGATGCCAATCTGGATAAACTCAAGAATAGATTTGTATTGACGTTTGGACACAACAGGTCCAAGATAACAGTCATTCTCCTGCGGATTAGACAGCTTAATGCGGTTCGCCCGTTCGATCAATAGGGTGGTCAATTGTTCCTTCACAGACTTCTCGACGATAACACGGCTAGTCGCCGTACACTTCTGGCCAGCAGACCGCATGGCAGCGCTAATGATCACATCAGCCGCTTTCTCCAGATCAGCGTCCGCAAGCACAATTGTCGCGTTCTTCCCGCCCATCTCCAATTGATATTTCGCATGACGGGACGATGCGGCTTGCGAAACTTGCTTACCGACAGCATCTGAGCCCGTGAATGAGATTCCTGTCACATCAGGATGATCTAGAATACGTTGTCCGACAACGGAGCCTGAGCCGCTAACAAGATTAACAACGCCTTGCGGCAAGCCGCTCTCTTCCAAGAGTTGCATGAGCTTGGATGCTGTAATGGTAGAATGTTCTGCAGGCTTCCATACAACGGTGTTACCGAATATTAAGGCTGGAGCCATCTTCCATACGGGAATGGCAACAGGAAAATTCCAAGGTGTGATCAGGCCTACGACGCCAAGCGGTACCCGCGTCGTATATAAGTGGGATACACCGTCTGTGGAAGGCAATACCTCGCCGATGCTGCGTAGTCCTTCACCTGCATAATACCGGAACAGAACGACAGCGCGATTGACTTCACCTCTTGCCTCGCCGATCGGTTTACCCATCTCAGCTGTAAGAAGTTGTGCCAACTCTTCAAGATGATCCTCAATCTTCTGTGCGGCTTTAAACAAATAAGCAGCTCTTTGTGTTCCTGACAAGCCAGACCAATTTGGAAGCGTTTGCTTAGCACTCGCAACAGCTACGTCCACGTCTTCCTTGCTCAATTGTAGGCTGCGTCCCACTAATAACTCCGTATTCAGGGGGCTGTAATGATCTTTAGAAGGGCGGCTGCCGGGTTCCACCCAGCAGCCATTGATATAAGCGGTTTTTTCGATGACATTTACATTGGTAAGCATCTACTCACTCCATCTCTCAAACTCTATATTTATGGATCACTTTACTTCTTCTGCTTAGCGTATTCTGCCGTGTACTCAGCAATGACCTTCTCGCCGCCTGCTTTCATCCATTTCTCGATTTCAGTCTGCCAGCCAGCATCATCGATTTTACCCATAATATATTTGGTTTGAGCGTCACGAATCATGTTGTCTAGTTCTACACCTTTTTCTGTGTATGTCTTCGAATTGTAAGTCAAAGCCACATTTGGTACGGCATTTTTCAGATTGTCTTGCGCTATTTTCGAACCTTTAGCCTGTAACTCGGATTGCTTTAAAGGTAGACCTTTGCCTGCTGTCTCAAATGAAGGCAAGCTGTCTCGGTATGGTTTAACTTCAAGGTTGAACAACGTCAAATCTTTAAATTGACCTTTGCCATCATCTGTCTTGGTAAAGTGTTTGCCCTCAACTCCTCTCGTCAACAACGTTGACATTTCAGCATCAAGCATCTTATCGAAGAAACCTAATAGACGCTTCAACTCTGCTTCTGTCTTCACGCTTGATTTAGGAAATAGGAAAAAACCGTTGTTTCCAGACTCAGCTGGTACTTTAAGTCCAGATGGACCTTCGAATGGCACGACATCTACACTTGCCGTCGGCGTAGACTTCAAAACGTTGTCAGAAGAAAGCTGTGCAGCTGTTGCCACCGTGTTAACACGAATGCCCACTTTACCCGCATTCCATTTATTATCGGAATCAGCCGATTGCACGATGGAGAAATCCTGATTAATTAATTTCTCAGCATACAAACGTTTTAACAACTTCAACGAATCCATGTATGGCTTCGTCATAAATTCAGCTACGATTTTACCGTCTTCAACCCCCCACTTATTAGGTGCTCCATTTGGTACAGAAAGTCGAGTCATAAAGCTGGCGCTAGTGGCTGGATCGTTATAGTTTTTATCCAAGAAAAAGCCGTAAGTATCCGCTTGACCATTCTTATCAGGGTCTTTTTCTGCCACCGTTTTAGCCATGTTGTACCAATCGTCTAGTGTTACCGGAGGCTTTAAGTCAAGCCCACTAAACCAGTCTTTACGATAAATGATACCTGCACGTCCAATGTCACGGTATAACGGCAGCCCGTATAGCTTTCCATCCACTTTAATGTTGTCATAATACATCGGGCTAAGCTCCGATAAATTTTTATAATCCTTTAATAATGGGCCAATTTCCCAGAACAAGCCGGACTGAATGGCGTTTAAGGTCGAAGCATTAGCTTTCACTTTAAAAGCTTTGGGCATTTCGCTAGAAGCGATCATGATGTTCTTTTTGTCTTCAAATGCTGCATCTGGAATCCATTGAATATCAATTTTAGCATTTGTATATTTCTCTATGGCCTGCTCAATGTCGCTGCCCTTTTTAGGCGCTTCCCCCACTTGCGGCGTAGCAATGGTCACCTCTAGCGGTGTGTTATCTACCGTTATATCTTCATTCTTCGGATCTGTGCTGTTTCCACAACCTGCAAGTGTACCTGTTGTCAACGCGATGGAGCAAAGTAGAGCCATATACCCTTTTTTCATCATTCTTACCCCTCCATAATTATGAATAATGTGGTACATATGCAAAGATAAACCATTTTAGGTTATCCCTTTACCGAACCTAATAAAACGCCTTTCGCGAAATGCTTCTGTAAGAAAGGATATACGAGAACAATAGGTATTGTCGCGACTACAATCGAAGCCATCCGAATCGTTTGAGGCAAATAATCGGTCGGATCAGACTGTGAGGTCGAATCTCCAATTTTATCTTGAGACATGAGAACAATTTGCCTAAGCACTACCTGCACCGGCCATCTCTCAGAATCGTTGATATAAATGACTGCATGGAAGAACGTATTCCAATGTCCCACTGCGTAAAACAGTCCAAAAGTCGCCATGGCTGGCATGGACAAGGGCAGCACGATTCTGAATAAAGTTCCAATATCGTTGCAGCCATCAATTCGCGCAGCGTCCTCCAATCCGTCTGGAATTTGCTGAAAAAAGTTTTTTAGAACGACTAAGTTAAATGCACTAATTGCAGTTGGAATCATAAGAGACCAATACGAATTGATTAGACCAACCGATTTGACTACGAAGTAGGTCGGGATCATACCTCCACTGAAAAGCATCGTAATGAGGATCAATAGCATGAATGTTTTACGGCCTCGCAATGTAGCCCGAGCCAATGGATATGCTGTAAATGAAGTGAGTATTAGATTAATCAGCGTTCCTAAAACGGTTATATAAATCGATACTCCGATACTTCTAATCATCGTGTCCGTTGAAAAAATGTATTTATACGCACTAAGCGTAAATTGGGTAGGTATCAAAAGCAATCCGCCCTTTACAACCTCTGATGGCGCTGCAAATGACACTGAAACAATATAAACAAACGGTATAATCGTGATCAAGGAAACAAGGGTTAATAGCGCATAGTTAACCCAATCGAACATTTTATTGCTTAATGTCTTGTCATTCGTTGGCATTGGATATTTACACCTCCTAGTAAACGCCTTCTTCGCCAAATTTCTTGGCTAGTCTATTCGCGCCGAGCACAAGTACCAGCCCGACTAACGATTTGAACAAACCAACTGCAGCACTATAACTATATTGAGCCTGTGTCAAACCCTTCATATACACATAGGTATCGAACACTTCACCCACTTCACGGTTCATCGAGTTCAACATGAGGAAGATATGTTCAAATCCTGTATCAAGGAAGCTTCCCAATCTTAGAATAAACAGAATCACAATCGTGCTGCGGATCGCAGGAATTGTAATATGCCAGAGTTGACGCCAGCGGCCGGCCCCATCCATACGAGCAGCCTCATATAACTGCAAATCTACGCCGGATAATGCCGCTAAGAAGATAATCGTCCCCCAACCTGCCTCTTTCCAAATCGATTGCGCAATAATCATGGGCCTAAACCATTCTTCGCTTAACATAAATGGAATTTTCTCAAACCCAAACTGCGCTAATAATTCATTAACGACGCCACCCTCTGTTGTGAATAGTACATAAAATATACCTACTGCGACTACCCACGAAATGAAATGCGGCAAATACAGAAGTGTCTGGACGATTCGTTTGAACATCTCCCTTCTCGCTTCATTAATCATGAGCGCTAATAGGACCGGAAGTGGAAAAAAGAAAACTAAATTATAGATAGCTAACAATAACGTATTTCGAAAAAGTGACCAGAATTGAGGCTCCGTAAAAAATCGCTCAAAATGTTTAAAGCCAACCCACGGACTGTTTATAAATCCAGTAAAGGGTTTGTAGTCTTGAAAAGCCATGACCAGACCAAGCATCGGCACATATTTAAATACGACAAAATACAAGATCCCGGGAAACAAAAGGAGATACATCCATCGATCTCTAATGAGATCTCGTACTAGCTGTGATCGTTTAAATGAGCTTAATCGAGCCTTTTGCATTTGTACTTCCAAAGGTTGCGGCACTCGACTTCCTCCTGACTGATTTGTTATTGGCTTCCCTCGTATAATAAGTTATAAAATGAATATCAGGCTATCGTACTCATTTAACTTCTTTTTCCGGCCGTGAAAACCCTTACACGACGGTGGTTTTGCGGATGCGTTATCTTCAAATAATCATTTTTTTGTTGTAATCGTACTGATTTAGCTATGACTACTTTCTGTTTGTTAGCACAAAAAGCCCGTAGTTTTCATCATTAATCCTAGATGTTAACTACGGGCTTATCGTCGGGATATCGATTTCTGATTATTCTCCTCCCTTTCAGGGCACGCTAAGCCAAATGGTAATGTAAGGGAATGGGGGGCTTGGCATGATCGAACACATCCGTGCTGAATTGAATAATCCAGCTGACCTATTCTATGACACGCTAGACAATGGCTATATACAAATGGAAGTGATTTACTTCCCCTCTCTTTGTGACTTAGCTTTAATCAAAAATGGATTAACCGTTCCTTACTCTTACTGTTTTAATCCAGAAGAATTCGATCGTATGCTTAACACCAACCCTGCTTTCGGCAAATCGGATCACCCTGAGCATTGGACGTCATTGCTGCTCAAAGGCACTGTCTTGTTACAAATTGAAGAGCAGGTCTACCGATACGACGTACAGCGGAAGTTCCAGGACAAGCCCGATACCGTTCAGGTTGAGGTTGCCATTCAGGGGCCGCAGAGTGCGCTTACCGAAGACTTGGATTTAAATATTAGCCTCGTTCGGATGCGTTATAATGCGCCCTCCCTTTGCGTAGAAACCCATACGATTGGACAAATCTCAAAAACGCGCGTTACTGTTCTTTATGACAAAGATCAAGTCAATGAAGATGTACTTGGACTATTAAACGAGCGGATTTCCACCATACAAATAAAAATTCTCCAAGCTGCCGGCCAGCTCATGCAGTCGCTTTCGGGGCGGAGACATCGTTTTTTCCCCATCATCCTCCAAACAGAAAGGCCTGACCGTATTGCAGCCATGCTCGAACGAGGGAAGATTGCCCTTCTTCAAGATGGCAGCCGCTTCGGGCTCGTTCTTCCTGTACGGCTCTTTGATTTCCTGCATGCCATGGATGATGACTATGAATCCTATTGGATGAGCAAGTGCCTCGTCCTACTACGCTATTTCGCCATGCTTTTAACGATTACACTACCCGCTCTTTATATTGCGATTGTTTCTTACAATCCTGAAGTACTTCGCGTCCAATTGACCCTTTCGATCGCAGGAAGCCGTGTCGTCGTCCCTTATCCGTCCTTTGTCGAAGTCTTCATCATGTTATTCATGATCGAAGCCTTGAATGAGGCTAGTCTCAGGCTTCCGCGCTATGTGGGCTCTACTGCAACAACAGTTGGAGGCCTCATTCTGGGTCAAGCCATCCAACAAGCAGGGTTAGTCAGCTCCATTATGATTATTGTGACCTCCGTGGTCGCGATTTCTAGTTTCGTGATTCCGAATAACAGCTTTGGTTACTCGGTCCGCTTCGTTAAATATATCTTTGTGATAGCTTCGATATTCTTTGGCTTGCTTGGTGTCGTCGTTCTTGGCTTCATCTTAATTTCCTATTGGTGTAGTCTTCGAAGCTTTGGTCAACCCTATCTGGCCTTCTATATCCCCAAACTTGAGGCGAAAGCACACCACTCCAACCTTAGAAAGGGGTCAAAGTAACTCATGTCGCGCTACACCTACTATCATGTGCTCTATGTCGGCATGATTAATATCATGATGTTTGTCCCCTCTCTGCTGATCCGAGATCGGTTCAATGGCGCCGTTTCGGGCATGCTTGTTGCCATGGTTATTGGCTCCATCCTCTCACTTGGCATCATGGCTTGCTTCGAGCGGTTTCCAGGACTCGGCTTCCCGGAAATATGTGATCGGTATACGCCGCGTTGGTTTAGTCAAATCAATATCTTATTTGCCGCGTTGTGCCTATGGTTACCAGCTGGAATTATCGTGATTTATGCTTATTCAGAAACGGTTCGTATGTTTTTTTACCCCGACATTAGCCCCTATCTGAACCTGATTCTCATGGCAACCGCGGCTGTATGGGCATGCAGCAGGTCCACACGTACAGTCCAGTTCATTCATGAAGTCATGGTGATTCTCAGCTCGCCATTGCTTATTTTGTTTATTATGAAAGCTATCTTCAATGAAAATATTAACTGGGATGCGATTCGTTATGTGGCTGGTTATGTCAATAAACCACCTTCTTTCGAAACGGTCGCTGCCGCTACCTTCTTGTTCTCTGGCTATCTCAGCCTCCTCATTTTCAATCGATTGTATACGGTGGGTTTTAAATTCCGGTTCCGATGGATCGTTCCATTATTCGGTATTTTATTTTTGCTGATTACTTTTTTTGTGCCTATTGGCTTCCATGGTACGGTTGGGGTTGAAAATTATGTTTACCTATGGAGTATGACGGCGGATTCCATGGTGACCGAGTATGGGTTTATTAACCGCGTCTTGTTCGTCTTTCTACTCCTCTTCACAGGGTTATCGCTGTTGTTCGTCATGAATACCTGGCACACGACGATCATGTTACTCCGCTACTGCATCAATGGCGCGGTTGAAGTCGAAGAAGACCCTGTTCCGTGGCTGAACATATGGCTCGGAGTGGGCATTGGTTTACTTGCACTCCTTTTTATGCGTGTCGTCAATCTGGAGCGAAATCAGTACATTTCCGAAGGCTGGTTAGTGCTTCGATTCTTCGTTGAGATCTATCTCCTTTTCCTGATGCTTTATTTCGTTAGGAAGCAAAAAAAGGAACAGGTACACCTATGAAAATGAAACCATTTCTCACCTGTCTATCCCTTCTACTTATCTGTACATGTCTTGGCGGATGCAGCTTTAAGGATATTGACAAGCGTTTCTTTGTCGTCGCTATGGGTGTCGATTGGACAGGCAAAGAGGATAATCCTTATCTCGTCACGCTGCGGCTAGCCATCCCCGCTTCTAAGGTCGGTGAGGGATTGGCAGAGAGCCAGATCGAGTATCAAGAAGCCAAGAGCATTGCGGAAGCTGTAAGAAATCTCAAAGCACATGTGGATAAAGAGCTTGATTTCGGTCATTGCCGTATGTTCTTATTTGGTGCTACCTTAACGAAGGAATCTCTGGAAGAACCATTGAATTGGCTTACGCGAAGACGCGACATTCAACTGATTTCTTATACAGCCGTTGCTGAACCTAGTGCACGCAAATTACTGGAGTCGAACCCCACAACAGAGAGACTTGCTGGAAACTCCTTTTTTCTCACCTTCGGTAAAGAGGGAACGGTTTCTCCCTACACGGTAACCGCGCTTTTGTTTGACACCTTCCGACGTTTCAAGGAAAAAGGGTTAGATCCTTATTTTCCAATCATTAGCTTCGATGGTGATTCTTACGTGGTTGAGCACCTTGCTTTACTTAATAAAAAAAATCAAAGTATCGTTCTCAACCCACAGGAAACTCAGCTCTATAATATGAGTGCGAATGAGTTCAGCAAGGCTGGGATTAGGATTACATATAATGGAGAGCCACTGAGCTTCTATGTAGCTCGTGTCACGAAGCATATTTCGATTACCAAAGATGCTACGCCCGTCGTCAAACTGAAACTTAATCTTATAGGGATGATTGAACAAGGCACCCTGCGTTTGGACACTCACAAAGTACAGCCGCAGCTTGAACAGCATGTCAACCAAACCGTAGAGGATCTCCTCTACAAAATCAGAGATGCCAAGGTTGACCCCTATGGCTTTGGGCTTCATTATTTGGGCCAGCATTTTGGCAAAGAGAAGGATTGGGCGTATTGGCAGTCCGTTTATCCAGAGGTTAAATTCGAAGTGGAAACGCATGTGAAAATTGAGAGTACGGGCTTGGTGCATTGAGGGTAGCTGATCCTCTTCGCCCTCATGCCTGCGGCAGGGGCATTGATTTTCTCGTGTAAGTCGATTTTTTCGACTTACAGCACCGCAGGGGCCTGTTTTTCTCGTGTAAGTCGATTTTTTCGACTTACAGCACCGCAGGGGCACTGTTTTTCTCGTCTAAGTCGATTTTTTCGACTTACACGCCCGCAGGGGCACTGTTCTTTTCGTGTAAGTCGATTTTTTCGACTTACAGCACCGCAGGGGCCCCTGTTTTTCTCGTGTAAGTCGATTTTTTCGACTTACAGCACCGCAGGGGCACTGTTTTTCTCGTGTAAGTCGATTTTTTCGACTTACAGCACCGCAGGGGCACTGTTTTTCTCGTGTTAGTCGATTTTTTCGACTTACAGCACCGCAGGGGCACTGTTTTTCTCGTGTTAGTCGATTTTTTCGACTTACATCACCGCAGGGGCCCTGTTCCTTTCGTGTAAGTCGATTTTTTCGTCGATCTCATGCGCGGCATGGGTCTTTGAGGGTGAGTTTGGGTCACCAGCCCCATTCTCATACCAAAAAAGAGGCCTCCCCCTCAACTCATCGAGTTGTGGGAAGCCCCTCCGGCTACTCATATATATTTGATCAAAATACTTTCCACATGCTCCAAATGCTCGCGCATCGCCTCTGATGCCAGCACCGGATCTCCGCTGAGGATCGCTTCATGAATCACTTTATGCTCCTTCAAAAGCTGGACAGCCACTTCCTGATTCGCATAGAGCTCCGCGCGTCGAATATCGCGAATCATCATTTCCATCGCATTGCGGATCGAGTCACACGTCTGCACCATGATGGCGTTATGCGTCGCTTGCACGAGCAGCTCATGAAAGGCAAGATCGGTTCGTTCACCCTCCGCATCATCGCCAACAGAATTCTCCATGTCTTGCATGATGCGCTCCAGCTGAGCTAAGTCCTCCGTCGTTCGTTTCCGCGCAGCAATGGCCGCGATCGATATCTCGAGAGATTGCCGCACTTCCATGAGCTCCAGAAGCGTGGTTCGATTCATCCGCAGCGATGTCCACTCGGGCAATGAAACCTCCGCTGGCGCCTGCCGAATGACACGACAAGCACCGCCTTGGCGAATCTCAATGAGGCCCATCGCTTTCAATGCGCTGAGGGCTTCCCGCATCGTGGAACGACCGACGCCGAAGCGATCGGACAGCTCTTTGGTAGAAGGAAGCTTATCGCCCATCTTCAACTGACCCTGTATGATCATCTCTTTGATCTGCTGAGCAATCTCATCATAGTGATTCTGTTTCTGCAGCTTCGTAACTTCCATATGAATACCTCTTCTATCCGATAAGTAGCACGTGCACAATCCCTGGACCGTGAACACCAATCGTCAAATCGTTCTCAATGTCCGCCGAGCGGCTTGGACCCGAGATGAAGTGAATGCCGGCAGGCAGGTCTTCCCTTGCTATCTGATCGAGTGGGGCGAGAATTTCGCCTAGTCTCGTTCGCAATCGTTCAATCGGCAGCAAGACGATCAGTGCCGTAGGGAGCAAACTCACCGAGCGGCCCTTCTCTTTCGATGATAACACAGTTAGAGAACCTGTGTAAGCCGCTGCATGATCCGCTAGGACAATCCCCAGATCGGCATTCGCTGCACTAGCCTTCCAGTTCGTATCCTCATCGGTATTCCAGATCGAGAGGTTGACACCGGGAAGAGCTTCATCTAGTTCCAGCGCATGTAATTCCGCTTGGTCCTGATGGATAACTCGTTTAACACTTAACATGCTCACGAGTTCTTGAATGGTTGCCTTCGCCGCTTCCATCGAAGGTACTCGGACGACGTGCCCGCCTGCGGCATGGAAGTTCGCTGTGAAGTTCTCGATGCGTTCTTCTGGAGACCAGTTGAACGTTTTCCAGCTATCTGAAGCCCCTTGGAAAGGATGGGCTGGCTTCTCCGTCACCCGTGCGCGCCCCAGCTTCTGGGCGATGCCCTGGATGAAACGCTCCTGCTCAGCCAGCGATTGTTGATCCAATGCCGTTAATTTCTCCTGCCACTCAGGCGTTATATCACGTTTAGCCATGATGATGTCCTCCCTTTCCTCCCTTTTTACCTCGTGCAGCCAGTGCTTCCGCCAACCTTGCTTGAATCGCAGGATCAGCCTCTGTAAGACCATGGCGAATTTCTTGCTCGAGTGTTTTCCAGCCATCTCGGAAGGATGCCTTCGGCAGGCTTGGCGTCACTCTGTAGGAGTTCCAACCTTTGAGCGGCCCTACCTTCAGACGGATGCCGCCGTCGCGAACGACGAGCTTT
This sequence comes from Paenibacillus sp. Soil766, assembly GCF_001428105.1. GTDB lineage: Bacteria > Bacillota > Bacilli > Paenibacillales > NBRC-103111 > Paenibacillus_E. Next base: position 161,952 of record NZ_LMSJ01000060.1, read on the forward strand.
TGACCGATGCGCCCCAGCTTGAGAACCGCGTTCATACGCTTCGAGTTCCCCATCAGCGCAGCAAAGCCCTTCATTCCCGCGGCCTCGATCTTATCACCATGGCCGCTTTCGACCTTGCGGCGGCGCAGCGACACGAGCATGTCGTGCAGCGGGATCTTCACTGGGCATGCTTCATAGCAGGCACCGCAAAGACTTGAAGCGTTGGCGATGTCGTCCCATTCCGCCACATTTTTCTTGAGCGCCGGCGTAAGCACCGCGCCGATCGGGCCGCTGTACGTGCCGCCATAGGCATGACCACCAATATGGCGGTACACCGGGCAGGCGTTCAGGCAAGCACCGCAGCGGATGCAGTTAAGCAGCTCTTGGAACTCGGGATCACCGAGCTGCTGCGAGCGCCCGTTGTCTACGATGATGATGTGCATCTCTTCCGGACCATCGGCATCTGCGTCTCTTCTTGGACCTGTGATACCGGACATGTACACGGTCAGCTTTTGCCCTGTTGCAGAACGTGGGAGCAAGGTCGCCATGACCTCAAGATCCGACCACGTCGGGATAATACGCTCCATCCCCATGAGCGTGATTTGCGTCTTAGGCACCGTTGTGACCATGCGGGCGTTGCCTTCATTTTCGAACAAGACCATCGATCCGCTCTCCGCAATGGCAAAATTGCAGCCCGTCATCCCGATATCCGCTTCTAGGAATTTCTCTCTTAATTTCTTACGAACGTAGCCAGCCAGAATCGTCGTGTCGGGAGCCAACGTTTCCCCAGCATCTTTGGAGAGCAGGTCAGCGATCTGGTATCTATTTTTATGAATCGCAGGAATGATGATATGGGACGGCGTCTCGTCCGCCAGCTGAATGATGTACTCGCCTAGATCCGTCTCAATCGCTTCAACACCAATCGAGGCAAGCGCTTTGTTCAAATGCAGCTCCTCCGTCACCATCGACTTGGATTTGACGACCGATTTGGCTTGTTTGGCTGCTGCGATTTCCAGGGAAATTTTAACTGCTTCTACATCTGTATCGGCAAAATGCACATGAACCCCGTTCGCTCGCGCATTATTCGCAAACGTCGTTAAATAATAATCCAAATGCGCGATCGTATGCAGCCGAATTTGTCTGCCGCGTTCGCGCCAATCATCCCAATTGCCGTGATCGGCCGCTGCTTTCAGTTTACCGCCGCGAAGCCGCTCAGTCGTAAACTTCACTGCTTTACGAAGAAACTCATCGTTCAGCGCGAGGTCTGCCCGTTCCTTAACTGTTGACTTAGTCGTCGTGTGACTCATGCTCGCTTCACCCCTTCATATAGCAGCTCAGCTAGATGCATCACCTTCACCGGCTCATTCCGATAGCGCAAATTGCCCGCAATATTCATCAAACAAGCCAAATCCAGACCGACGAGCACCTCAGCCTCAGTTTCCTTCACATGATCGACCTTCTCCTGCACCATCGCACCGGAGATGTCCGCCATCTTCACCGCAAAGGTTCCACCGAATCCACAGCAATCTTCTGCAAAAGGAAGCGGCACAAGCTCCAAGTCTTTGACACCTTGGAGAAGAGCGAGCGGCTCTGACTTCACGCCGAGCAGCCTGCTTCCGTGGCAAGACGGATGGTACGTTACTTTATGTGGAAACACAGCGCCCAAGTCTTCGATGTTTAGAACATTGACGAGGAACTGTGTAAATTCATACGTTTTGTTTTGAAGCTGTGTCGCTTTCTCCATCCACTCTGGTTCATCCTTAAATAAATTCGCATAGTGATGAATCATATACGTGCATGAGCCCGATGGTGAAATCACAAAGTCACTATCCTCAAATGCGGTAAGAATCGTCTTCGCTGTTGCTCGCGCCTCATCCCAGTAACCACTGTTATAGGCAGGCTGGCCGCAGCACGTTTGCACCGTCGGCAATTCTAACAGGACGCCATAATGTCCGAGCAGACGCGCAATTGCCTCGCCAACCTTCGGATATAGTGCATCACTTAGACACGTAATAAATAAGGAAACCTTCATAAGGAGAAGCCCCACTTTCTTTCGATAACTTATCAGGTTGTCAGACAAGTTGAGTGTAACATAAACCCCCTCGTCTTGAGAAGGGGGTTATTGCGGATAGTCCGCGCATTATCCAAGTTTCCGTTCAAAAATAATCTCATAGGCCATTGGCTTCCCATGACCGTTATAATTAGTTGGCAGTACCTGCACCAATCGCCAGCCCTCTTGGGCGTGCTCATCAATGGTTTCGCGATGCTTCGCCGAACTGAAAAATCCACCTAGCGTCGTTTCGACATACTTATACTCGTACATAGTATTCCCTCCCTCTACTACTAAGTATACTAGCATACGGTATGCGATATCCGTTCGCTTCACCTAATTTCCAATGATGGAATCGCTGTTCAAGAAGGCGCAGATCCCGCTAAAGGATCCAGAGATTGTTCCCCATTCGTCAGCCATTCCAAGTTAAATCTCGCTATTACCATAAAATGATACTTCAAATCGCCGTTCCATTTCTCATAATAGCAATAGATGGTTCGTTTGTCAGGACTGACCGCAAGATCCGAGTAAGCGGATCCCCCTGGAGCAATTACTTTGGAATACGTCCAAGACTTCCCTTCATCCACTGACATTTTCACGGATACATTGGACCTGTCTCTTGGGTTATTCACATTCGAGAACAACAGCCTGTTCGTATCATACTCGCTCTGCTCTGTGAATCGCAGCAGGCTGCCACAAACTTTGGGGTCAGTCAAATCACTGACCAAAGCTGGAGCAGACCAATCGCTGCATCCGTTCGAGCTTGTGGCCACCGAGCGCATACAGGTATCCGCATCATTTCTCATATTGAGCATGACAGTCCCGTCAACCAGCTGTACGGCTGTTGTTTCATTGGGACTCGGTATCGCTGGTGTGTCCCAGATAATATCTCCCCGATGCCATGTTGCTCCACCGTCATCACTGTAGATCGTGGACACGACCGCAGGCGCATGGGAGGTATGCAATGAAAGCCAAACAGGCACGACCATTCTGCCGTTATATAACTGAATGCCATGCCCAGGCCCAGTTGCAATAACCGTCCAGGCATACTCGGATTTATACGCATCAAATACGGGTGTAATATCTACAGGAGATGTCCAAGTCGTACCATGATCCGTGCTTTTCATATAGTAAGCTTGGTTATATTCCTTACAGTACAGAAAATGTACAGTCCCGCTATTCTTTTCTGCAATCATAACCGGATTGTTAATCGTATTGCCTGTAGACACGCCGTCCACTAGCAAAACTCTGCTCTCCCACGTACTGCCGCCATCCATACTTCTTCTCATGTAGACGTCAATGATCGCCCAGTCGGATGTCCTCTTCCTCGCTTCCGTGTACGTAATCACCGTACCATTGCCAGTAACAACAATGCCGGGAATTCTGTACTGGGCATAGCCGTCAACCGTCGCCTCAAACAGAATCGTTTCATCATAAAATGGTGTTGCAACCTTATGCTGCATTTCAAAATTTCCTCCTTGCATGCTTATGTGATGAGAAGACCAACTGCCGATAAGGGCATATTGGTCTTCGAGGTTGTGTCTTACTGAATATCCAGCAGTCTGGATAAAATAACTGCTGCTTCCGCTCTCGTTGAGAGACTCCGCGGGGCAAATGTCACGTCATCTACGCCTTGTAATAAGCGGTATTTCACACTGAGATCTGCAAAACGTCTTGCATATTCGGAGATCTGTGCAGCATCCTGGAACGTTTCGAGATATTTACCTGTTGCGGATGAAGCTTTTCCTAATTGATTTACAAGCACCCTTCCAATCATCACAGACATATCCTGTCTTGAGATGTAAGCATCAGGATCAAAGGTACCGTCACCTCTGCCTTCAATTAATCCAGCTTGAACAGCCGAAGATACCTCTTTGTAGAACCAATCACTCGATTTAACATCCTGAAAGCTGCTTACAGCGCCGCTGTCCATGAGTTTGAGCTCTCTGACCAGAAGTGCTGCGAATTGCGCTCTTGTTACATGACCGGAAGGTTGATATGCAGCTTCGCTTGTTCCAACGATGATCCCCTTCGCCGCCATTGCCTCAATCGCGGACTTCGCCCAAACAGATCCGTCGATATCGCCAAAGCTCTTCGCATTCATTTTCACCGCATAATAGCTGAAGTGAGAAGTTGTAAAATAAACGGTCCCCGTTGCTTCATCATAGTTCCCTGCCATATTTTCAAGATCACCGTTGTCATTGATAAAAAATACCGTTATTTGATCTGGTTTCTCGCCTGGCTTCAGGGTATAAGGCAGTGTGATTTCCACGGGCGTGCTGAAGGCGCTGAGCTTCTTGTCTCCGATCGCAGCTGTGAAATCGTATACGGTATTGCCGTCTACTACTGACTTGATAGCCTCGGAAAGCCTGTCGGCGTCCAGCTTTTTAACTGCAAGCGAAACGGCTTCATGCCCTGCTGAGCGGAAAATTTCCGGTGCAAATGCAATCTTTGCAACCCCTGTATCGATGGCAATGCGATCAATCGCAAGCTCTTCCGCTTTGGCGATTAAGCCTGTAGGAAGCTTGGCTTCCACTTCTGTTACATTCGCTCCGGCTGCTGCTTTCATTTCCAGAACAGACGGAACTTTGACATCTGCATGTGCTGCAGCAAGCTCTTGGTTGATTTCCTTCACCGTTTGCTTGATGATACCTAATTTGGCAGCAAGATCAGCTACAATGGAGTCCTCCACAACCAAACTGGATTTATGATCGGTCACGACTGACGTTACGACCGTTACAGCTGTCTTTTGAATCGCCTTATTCGCTGCGTTGAGCAATGCATGGGCAATGGCGTTGATGTCGATGCCAGCTGCTTCTGCTGACTTGATAATCGTCGACGCGCTTTTAATTATCTCAACCGTCTTGCTTACGGCTGCCGCTGGGTCTTGAATAGCCTCAATCGCCTGAGCTGTTTCGTTAATAAGCTGCGCAGCCTGATGTACTGCGTCGGAGGCGGCAGCTTCGTTACCCAGTTTTACCAAAGTCTCTGCTGCCGTGGTCAAGCTGTCCTTCGTCTGCAGGCTTGGATCCGTGATAATGACTGGAGGCAGTTCCGTTGGCTGTTGGCTGCCTTCGTCTTCGCCATCAGTGCTTGCAATCACAAGCCCAGCGATTGCGGCTTGCACGGCTGCCTTCACACGATCAATACCAGCTTGGGTAATAGCATCACTGTCAAGCTCTACCTCTGCGGCTGTCAGCGCCGCTTGCAGGGCAGCCCAACTGAGGGGCGTATACGTTGTTGCGTTATGCGCCTTTGCTTCGCCAATCTTGCTCACGAGATCCGTTGTATTCGCCGGCTGCCTCGACGCAAGCTCCTGTATGTCTGAGACACTCAGCCCGTAGTTGTACAAACGGATCTCGTCCATTTTGCCATTCCAAGGACGATTGGCTCCGCTTCCTGCTTTTCCAATTCTCAGAATATGATTGCCATTAGATACGTTAAAAGGGGTCGAAACTTTGTTAGCCTTCTCTACGCCATTCACATAAATGTAGAGCTTATCTTGCTTTCGTTGGAAAGCTAAATGTGTCCATTGATTCGTACGTAGGGTTGAACTTGGCGTCCACATGGTCGTTTCTGCGCCACTAAAGCCAGTATTAAGCTGCACGGCATCACCCGAAGTGCGTGCCCACCATTGACTGACTGGATTCGAATTAGCACCGTACCAGAAGAGGAATCTGTCCCCATTTAATTGATTCGCATAAACCCAAGTCGTTACGGTAAAGTCACCCGTCCCGAATCGAATTCCCTCATCGGCGCCGGTAATATCGACAAAATCGGTTGCATTGTTGAATTGCAACGATTGTCCGATGTACCCTGGCGCATAGGAGGCACCATAGATGACTGCCGTGACACTTGCTGCTGCCGAAGAATCATAGACGCTATTGCTGCCGGAATGCTCGAATTTATAGTTGCCAATAAGTCCGATTTGCTCAAACTTGGCAACAAGATGAACGTCTTCCGTGCCAAGTGTAAACGTGTACTCTTGCGTATCGCTTACGGTCGTGCCATTACGGGTCCAACCAACGAATTTATATCCCGCGTCCGCTGTAGCATTCACAGTAACACTAGCCCCTTGGAGATACACCCCGCCTCCAACGACAGTTCCTCCGATTGTCGGTGACACGGAAACGGTGTGGGAAATCGTAATCTCATAATTCGCAACAAGCTTAACCGCTTGTGATCCCATCGTAAATGTATAAGTAGGATTAGTGCTGACCTCACTTCCACCGGCAGTCCAGTTCACAAATCGATAGTTAGCGTTAGCTATAGCGGATACAGTCACGCTATCTCCTGTTGCAGCGTAACCGCCGCCGCCAGTCACGCTTCCTCCCTCTACAGGGCTGGCCGTTGCCGTTACCTGATAGCCAGGTACTAGAACCAAAATCATATCCTGCAAATTCGACTTCGCTTGATTCACACCCGATTGCGAGATGCCATCGCTGTCCAGAAGCGCTTCAGCTGCCGCTAAAGCGGATTGAAGGTTTGCCCAGCTTTGCGCGGGATACTCGCTTTCAACTAGCGATTTGCTCTCGGCGATTTTCCCTTCCAGCTCGGTCGTATTGACCGCCGCTCTCCCTGCCAAAACCGAGATTTCCGACTGACTCAACCCGTAGTTGTACATCCGAATTTCGTCCATTTTGCCTTTCCAGCCTCGGTCGCCGCTCTTCGCTCTACCGATAAACAAGTTGGTTTCGGGTCCTCTGGATACATCTAATGGCGTTGAACCTTTTCTTACTTTTCTGACGCCATCGACATAGATTTCCATGACCCCTTTCTTCCGTTGAGTTACGATATGCTGCCACGCTCCAGCCCGAATCGGAGCGTCCGACGTTGAAGCGTTCACTTCGCTTCCCGTGCCGTTCGGTTTATTCCCGGTAGAAAACTCCAGATTGGCTTTCCCTGATGAAGCTTGCTTCGTCCGTACCCAGAATTGACTAATATCGCTTGCATTTCGCCCATACCAGAACAACATATTTTGCTGTCCGCTGGTTAACAATCCGTGATCAACATAGACCCAGCTGGATACGGAGAAATCACCCGTACCGAATTTGGTCGCATCGATGCCTGTCACATCGAGAAGCTCTTTGTCCTGAATCGTCGCGCCTGTCGGCGAATCGTCAAATTTCAGCGCTTTGCCGATATAGCCTTGTTCATACTCGATCCCTCTGAACGCATTTACTGCGCTATTGCCGTACCCAGAAGAGTCATAGACGCTGCCGCTGGGAGATTTTTCGAACCTCCAGTTCGTGACTAGCCGCTTTTTGGCAGCCTTCAGCTTATATGTATTGGATTGTCCGCCATTGGTCACGATGACGTTGATCTCCGCCGTTTCCCCTGAGATAGGAACCGAAAATGGTTGGCCGCTAGTTGCCGGTTGGCCATTAATGGTGATCGTCGAGCCGCTGTTCGGGAAAGCGGTAGGCGTAATCATCATACTCGTTATATTGGCGTCTACCCTGACATCGTAGGAGTAGACTTCGCTGAGGAACGAAGGCGCCAAATCAGCCCCGGCAATCGAAATGTTGTTCAATTGCGCCGTAGGAGGCGGGGACGTCAGCCAATTCAAGCCGAGTTTCTTCACTGTTAAAAACTTATACGGTTCCCTCTCATAGAAAACATAGATGGATTTGTCCTGCCCAACAGCGATGTCCGAATAGGCTGCGCCGCCAAGCTGAAGCATTCTTGAATACGTCCAAGTCTCCCCTTCATCCTCACTCATGCGAAGAGTGAGATTCTCACGGGCCGTCTCGCTGTTTGCATTGACGAACAGGATCCGATTCTTATCGCCAGCCTCTCCTGCTTCACCTGCTTCCGAATAACGGACAATACTGCCGAAGCATAAGGGATCGATTAATTCCTCATCAAAAACTGGTGTCGACCAGTTACTGATCCCATCCGGACTGATCGAAACTGCTCGCCTATTGCCCGAGTCATTGTTCCTCATGTTGATCATCACGCTTCCGTTTGCAAGCTGAACGAGTGTTGATTCATTCGGATTCGATAACTCTGGGCTGTCAGCAGCCACGATGTCACCGATATGCCACGTATCACCATGGTCATCGCTATAAATCGTGGAAACAACCGATGGCGCGTGTCCGGTAGGAGCGCTTTCTCCTCCGTTCGCCATCCATACGGAAGCGATCAGTCTGCCGCTATCCAGCTGTATGCCGTGTCCAGGGCCTACGGCAATAACCCGCCATTGATAAGTGGACTCGCGGAAGGCAGCCGTAATGTCAGTAGGCGCGGTTGATTGCGCATTGGAAGGATTCGTCCACGTCAGGCCGCCGTCTGTACTCTTCAAGTGAAACGTCTGCGCATATTCCTTGCTGTAGAGCAAATGCACTGTATTCGAATCTCGTTCTGCGATCATGACAGGGTTATTCATCGTATTCTGGGTAGATACACCGTCCACGATCTTAACGGGGGCACTCCAGGTTTGACCGCCATCCGTACTCCTGACCATAAGGATGTCGATATCCGCCCAGTCAGAGGTCGTTTTCCTTGCCTCGCAATAAGCAATCAGCGTACCGTCATAGGTGACGACTATGCCTGGAATGCGATAAATTTCATAATATTGCCCATTAATCGTTGTTTTCTCCGTAAATAAGTCCGCCGTGGTAGCTACATTATCCGTATTTACCGTAACGGCAGCAGTAGCCCTAGACGGAACTACGAGAAATAGTTGAGTAAACAACAGACACAACGCAAGCAGGAAGCTGATCTCCCTGTGCCATACACCTCTACGCATAGCTTTCCTCCTTCATTATATGACAGAAAATTCAGATAACATTTTGTGCAGCGAGCATACATCTCAACGCATAAATGGTCAGGAAGAAATAACCAGACTTGCGTCTGGCCATTTCTACTAATTCCTTATTTATTTTTCTTGAAGTATTCCTGACCTGCTGTAATGACTTCTTGACCGCCTGCTGCCATCCACTTCTTCTGTAGTTCATCCCATGCAGCGTCAAAGTTATCGCCCATGATCGCTTTCAACCATCCTTCACCAAATGTCGATCTAAGTTTCGTTTGGTCACCAAGCACTTTGTCATCAAACACGTTCATTAATGGTGGCGCCATCGCATATTTCGCATTAGTCGCAAACCAATCTGGGAATTTGCCTTCTGCCATTTCAGACGTGATCCATGGTACTAGGTTCTTGAACGCCTCGTCGTAGTTATAATTTTTTTCCTTGATTGGAATATACGCATATTCAAAATAGTTCATCGCGCCCCAGGCCAATGGATACAGGTAACCATTTTTCTTCGTATCCCAATCTTTATCGGCCTCAGCTTTATTAACCGTATAAACTCTGCGTCCATTTTCTTCTTTCATATCCGTAAAATGAGTTCCCTTAATACCAAACTCTGTGAGCTCTCTGCCTTCCAACGTAAGCGTGTACTCGATCAACTCCATGGCCTTTTCTGGGTGTTTGGACGTTTTCGGAATTACATTTCCTCTCCAGAAACCGCCGGAATGTCCTAAGTTAGCAGGTACGCCATCCACACCTTTCAGTGGCGGCAGGTAAGCAACTTTCGCGTTAGGATTAACAGCCTTAGCTTTATCTAGGAATAAGTCCGGCTTTGTGGTCGCCGCCATCCCGTATTTGCCTGCTCCGAAATCATCCGACTCAGGACCTTGAGCACCGTCCGGCTTTAAGCTGAGCCAATCCTTGTTAATCAGATCTTCTTTCAACAGCTTTCTGTAGAAAGCTGCCGCTTCTTTGGCTTGTGGGGAAACTTCGTAACGTGTGATGCTTCCGTCTTTCTGAGTGACCCAGTTGTCTGTTCGGCCAGCAATGGCATACGCTTTGGAAATGAACTGTCCAAGCTGCGTAATCGACGGATCCGACATACCGCTTGCACGTGTGTATACACCGTAAGTATCCGCTTTACCGTTTTTATCCGGATCTTTTTCTTTAAAAGCTTTCGCAACGTTATAGAATTCCTCAAGCGTTGTCGGCATGCTTAAGCCTAGGTTTTCTAACCAATCTGTCCGAATAACCCAGCCCCACTGCATCGGAGCAAGTCCGAGCGGTTTGAAGTACGACTTGCCATCGATCTTAAAGCCTTTATACACTTCCGAATTTACAATTGCGTTGATGTTCGGATACTTACCGCTTTTCAAATAATCATCATAAGAGATAATGAGGTCGTTTTTCGCCCATTCATTGATCGTCTTTCCTGCATCTGCAGTAGCAATGTCAAAGCTTTCGCCAGACGCCATCATGAGGTTAAGTTTATTAGCAAATTGATCACTTGGAATGCTAACAATTTCAATTTTCGTGTTCGTACGCTTTTGTAATTCTAGAAGGATACGGTCCTTGGTAGGATCCTGCTCATTAGCTGCTCGTACCCAACGGATAGGAACAGGCTCAGTCGCTTTTTGCTCTTTGGCTGAGCTGGTGGCTGCTGCTGAAGTTGTTGCTGCTGGTTGCTCTTGCTTGGAACAACCGCTAAGCACGGTTGCTGAAAGCAGCACGGACATAGACAAAGGCAGAATCATTTTTAAGTTTTTCATCTTTTTACCTCTCCCTTTTTAAATAGCATGTGTTGTTTATGTAATCCACCAAGTGGGGATTGCCCTTATTCCTTTACTGCGCCCATCATAATGCCTTTGGTAAAATATTTCTGGATGAAGGGATAAACAAGAAGTACAGGAATCATCCCCACGACAATACAAGCCATTTTGAACTGCTCCATATTAGATCCCGAAGTCATGACACCTACCTCAGCAGTCACCATATCCTGAATAATCATCTGTCTCAATAACACCTGCAGCGGAAACATATCATTGGAGTTAATGAATAGTGTTGCTAAAAAGTAGTCATTCCATAAGGCTACGCCATAAAATAAACTGATCGCAGCAAACACAGGCATCGAGATTGGAATGATGATTTTGAACAAAATCTGAATATCATTATAGCCATCAATTTTGGCGGCTTCTTCTAGACTAGGCGGGATACTGGCGAAATAATTTTTCATAATAATCAAATTGTAAGTCGAGATCGCTGTGGGTAAAACCAACGCCCAAATCGTATCAATGAGGTGTAAATTTTTAACTAGAATATAGAAAGGCACTAATCCACCACTGAAAAACATCGTGAAAACGATTAAGCGAAAGATGATAGCTCTACCTGGCAGATCCTTCTTCGATAGGGCATACGCGCCGCAACTGGTGAGAATCATACTGATTGTTGTGCCCAGCGCCGTAATTTCTACCGATCGGAATAAAGCCCTTACAATGCCTCCGAGGCTGCCGAATGCTCTTTTATATTCTGTCAGGCTGAAGCTCTTCGGAATGAGATGGTAATGATCTGTTAAATATACATCCTGCGTGGAGAAAGAGATAACTAAGATTCTCCATAGCGGCAGTATGATGAGTAAGGCAGATAGCCCTAGCATAAGATAAATGATGACATCAATCGTGGAAAATCTTTTTTGGATATACATGATGTGAACTCCTCCCCGTGTTAATAAACGCCCTCTTGGCCGAATGCCTTGACGATGCGATTGGAAATAATCAACAATGCTGCGCAGATGACAGACTTCAGAATACCCGCTGCTGCTGCAAAACTGAATTTGTTATCACCTAAAGCCGTTCTGAAGATATAAGTATCTAGAATATCACCCGTTGCATACACCATTGGATTGTAGAAGTTATACACCTGGTCAAAGCCCCACGTCAGAACCTTACCGATAATTAAGATAAACATGATTAGAATGACATTTCGAATACCGGGTATCGTTACGTTCCACATCAAGGACCATCGGCCGGCGCCATCCATAACACCTGCTTCATAATGTTCGGTATTAATGCTGGCCATGGCGGCAATATAAATGACGGTAGCAAAGCCCGCTTCTTTCCAAATATCTGTTAATATGAGAATCGGCCTAAATGTACTCGGATTTGTCAGCAGATCTGATGCTCCGTCTTTAAAGAATGCAGCAAGAATACCTGTCTCTGGACTGAAAAAAGTAATAAAGATCGATGCAACGATAACCCACGATATAAAATGCGGTAAATAGATAATCGTTTGAACGGCCTTACGGAATTTGTGATGCCTTACTTCGTTGAGAAGCAATGCAATCGCGATTGGAATCGGGAACTGTGTAAGCAAACGGTAGACCGCAATAATAACGGTATTCCAAAACGCTCGCCAGAAATCTTCCTCACCGAACAATTCTTTGAAATGCTTTAATCCCACAAACGGACTGTGGAAAAATCCCTTGCTCATGGTATAGTCTTGAAACGCCATCGTGATCCCATACATCGGCACATAACAGAAGATTACATACCAGACCAGCAGCGGGATGAGCATGAGATACATATATTTATACTTCAATACATTCTGCACATTTTTCTTAAAACGGCGCTCCTTCGTCTCTCTCTTCGTATACAGGTTGGAGGTCTTAATTACGTCAGTATCCATGTCTCTTCTCCTTAACGTTCTGTTTTGGACATCCAGTAGTGGTGCTCCTTGGTCTAATTATAAAGCGTTTACAAGTGTGCTTGGTATGACTCAAACATAACATTTGGTCCGTTTTTTTAACCTCTTTCTGCACAGGAAAAAGAGGCCTTAGATTTCCTAAGGATCCCTCGAGGAGCCCTTCCGCACTACCTAAGTCGATTTTTTCGACTTAGGGATCCCTCGGCGGTCCTTCCTCACTCCCTAAGTCGATTTTTTCGACTTAGGGAACACTCACGGGCCCTTACGCACTACCTAAGTCGATTTTTTCGACTTAGGGAACCCTCGGCGGCCCTTACGCACTATCTAAGTCGATTTTTTCGACTTAGGGAACACTCACGGGCCCTTACGCACTCCCTAAGTCGATTTTTTCGACTTAGGGATCCCTCACGGGCCTTTCCGCCTCCCTAAGTCGATTTTTTCGACTTAGGGAACCCTCGGCGGTCCTTCCGCACTCCCTAAGTCGATTTTTTCGACTTAGCTCCTCGCCCTGGCCTCATCGCCGCCCGTTTCCGCCCACAAAAAAACAGCAAGGCTACTTATACTAAGTAGCCTTGCTGCGCAATAAGCGGGAAATACATGTTAACCGTAGTCCCTTTGCCTAACGTACTCTCTACATCAATACCGTATGCTTCGCCAAAGTATAGCTTAATCCGTTCATGCACATTGGTGATCCCGATGCTTTCACCTTTCGTCTTTCCTTCGAGCGTCGCCTTGATTTCCATCAGCTTAGCCTCTGTGATCCCAACACCATCGTCACTGACGGTGATCTGAAGCCTATCTGGCATTTTTCGCACGTCGATGACGATGGTGCCGCCATGTTCGGTTACCTCCAGACCGTGGTAAATGGCATTTTCCACGATCGGCTGCAGCGTCAGCTTCAGCACCGGAATTTCCAACATGTCGTCGCTCACGTCATACTGCAGCTTAATTTTGTCCCCGAAACGCATCTGCAGGATATCCACATAGGTTTTCACATGGTCGATTTCCTCGCTTAATTTCACCACTTTTTCACCCCGAGTAATGCTTGTCTTAAACAAGGCAATCAGCAGTTTGATCATCTTCTCTGTGCGAGGGTCCTTGGCAAAAGCCATATACTGCGCTGTTTTCAACGTATTGTACAGGAAATGAGGATTGATCTGAGATTGCAGCAGATTTAATTCATACTCCTTGGCCTTGAGCTCAGCATCCTTGACCATCACATCGGAGATAAACTTCTCCTCAATCAGCACATTAATACGCTCGAGCATCTCATTAAAGCTATTGCCTAACTCGTAGATTTCATCCACGGATGTGCTCTTAAAGCGCGCTTGCAGGTTTCCTCTCTTCACATTTCTTACTGTCTTGAGCAAGGAGGAAATATTCATGAGAAGGATCGAAGAAAAGCCATACGAGAACCCAACGGTTATGATAATGAGTCCAAAAAGAACCACCAAACTGTAAATCAGAATGTACTCATTCTCATTAAAGTTCTTTAACAGAAAGACTAAACTCCATCCATTTTCTTCAAAGAACTGCGAAATCATGAGAAAATTGTTACCGCCTTCCCGGAACGATACCCTTTCATTCGCTTCAAAGGAAGGTTTATTGTTATGCAACACCTCAGATAAGCTAGTCTTTTGACTTCGGCCAATATCACTGAATATATCTTTGCCTGAAGGATCAACCAGATATACATCCAAGTAGCTGTACTTGGTAAACACATTTAGCATTTTCTCGATATCTTCCCCATTAAAATCGACCAAAATAAACCCTAACAGCTTACCCGCCTCAATACCATCGGCGACCCCTCTAATTTGCATGCCAACACGGATGCCTTTCTTATTAAAAGGGGAGTCCGTATAGCTTCGCCATAATAGCTTGCTAAAATGGTCTCGAACATAGTCCAAATCCGATTTGGCATCAGGCCGCAACATGAAGGGTCTTCCGTAAGTAGACGAATAGACCAAACGTTCATTTGCGTTGTAAAGCGTAATATTCGATATGCCTTTATCAAACAAATTTCGGGTCAAAATAATATTATTCATCGCATCCCGAATCTCTTCGTCGACGTCTTTGGAAATACTAGTATCCAGCAGCTTTTGAACCTTATCGTTGAAAGAAGAAGTCTCGATCGTCATTCTCCGATAGTTACTATAGACTAAATCCATCTGTTGATAGAGAATTTGAGCGCTATATTCAAAGACAGACCCTACCTTGCTTTCAACCGTGTTCTTAGCCGATATGTAAGAGCTGCCTGTGATTAATACGACTGGAATTGTGACGATGGCAGCGTTCAACAACAGCAGTGTCAGTTTGAAGCTGATTCTCCTCTTCGACAAGGCCATTGGTTTATTTTCAAGGTTATTGTGATTCAATGAATTGATTTGCTGCTCCATATGTTTAATGGGCTTAACAATTTTTTTGCTTGTAATTGCGAGCGCTAGGATCGAAACAATGAGGCAGATTAACCCTACCCGAATATTCAAATGCAGATTGTTCGCAATGGATTGCTGCAGCTTATCGAAGGTAAACGTATTGGTAATCGTCCAGCCTTCAAAGTTGAGCGCGTTTTTAAATGAATATTTCTGATCTGTTAATTCACCTGCATGTGGAATGTTGGAAACCTCCGCAGAGTTCCCCGTATGGTCTGTAATAAAAATTCCGTTCCCTGCAAACTGCATTTCCTCAATGAGCTTGGTACTCAATACCACAACCATATGTGCTTTGATTTCATTCGTATAAGGTTCAAATATAGGACTGATGATCGCTAAACGTTCATAGTTCCCCTCTGTATACCGATCCAGGAAAAACTGACTTTCCTCGTTTTGTATGGAAGGTTTCTGCAACGTGTTATAGAAGTCTTCAGTACCGTACTTGTCATAGTCTTTGCCTACCCAATTGTTCGCCTTAATAAAAATATTTCGATGATAGTCAACCACAAGCAAAGAATCGACTTTATCATTCGTCAAAATGAGATTTTTCAGAAACTCCTCATAATCCTTTTGCGCTTTGAAGAGTTGATAAGGGTCTAATTCATCTGAACTAATAATCCGATCAAAATACTCATTTTTCATCGACAAACTCACCGTATTGGCGATTTCAGCCAAGTACGTGTTCGCCTTTTCCACAGCTGCGCCTGTAGCGATCTCATTCACACGTTCAAACTGGAACAAAATAAAGCGGTTCGTAACCCAATTACAAGTGAGCGTCGTTAAGGCGATTGAAATGATGGAAAAGATAATACCGGTTAACATAATTTTCTTCTGCAGTGACTTTTTAAAGTTAAATGGTATCATAGCGACTCCTCATCCGACATCGGTTACCCTTTGTACTTTTCTCGATATTCCAATGGTGTAAGTCCTGTCACATTTCTAAAAAGCTCACTAA
The DNA here is from genome assembly GCF_001428105.1 of Paenibacillus sp. Soil766. Lineage (GTDB taxonomy): Bacteria > Bacillota > Bacilli > Paenibacillales > NBRC-103111 > Paenibacillus_E. The sequence goes on from NZ_LMSJ01000060.1 coordinate 177,821, forward strand.
AATAACGGGGCTTCTCATACCCAACCAACGTTGAAATTTCATATACTTTATAGTTAATGTCCTTTAATAATCGTTTGGCTTCCTCCATCCGCGCTTCGGTGAGGATATATTTAAAGGTATTCCCTAAATCCTTACTGAAAAGTCTGGATAGGTGCACAGGATGCACATTGACATACCGTGCTAATTCCTCAAGACTAATTTGTTCGGCATAATTTTTCTTGATATAGGCTAGTGCTTCATCCACAATTCTTCTGTTTTTCATCGTATTCTCTTCATTAATTAACTCGAAAGCTTCTATGGTAAATACTTCTAACTTTTTAAAAATCATCACTAGCGTTTCACAATAGCCAATTTCCTTCATGATTGCGTTCGTCCGCTCCAAAAACAGATCGGATTTTTTCCCCATTTCCCCCAATGCATTGAAAACAGCGAGAACTAATTTAACAGCAAAGCCTGAAATCCTATCCAAATCCGTTAATTTGGACGCGATCCATTCATTTTTCAGCGCTTCCAGGTATTCAATCAATTGGGCATGTGCTTTGCCATGAACGAGCTGCATCATTTCTTTCATCAGCTTCTCTTCTTCTGCGAATGTAAATATACGCTTGCCGCTAGGATCTAGTTCCTTATACGTGATCAGACGATTGCCTGCATAAGCTGAATGCAAGAAGGAGTCTCTTAGGCTTATAAAAGAATGACATAGCTCTTGCACATTAGCGGCCGTGCTTCCAATCACACATGAAATATCCAGGCATTCTTCTTCATTTTTCTTATACATACCCAGTTCTTCCTTTAAATTCCCGTAGATCTCCGTAACCGTTTGCACAAAGTTGATCTCCGAAACAGTCCCTAACAGAATGAATATGTCATTGAATGAAATAACCATGCCCTTATTTGGAATTTCGAGCTGTTCATATAGATATCCTCGGATGAATTCCTGCATACTGCGTACGCGATCTGCCCCAGAATAAAAGGCCATATGCTTATATTCATCCATCCGAATTAAGGCAAGGGGATATTCCCTCTGGTCGAATTTGATACCCGCAGTTAAAGGAATTGAAGAGCTTTCCATCATGTCTTTAAAAAAAGTCTCCCGCTGCCGCCAGAAATCCTCGCTGTCGATTCGGATTTGATTTTCTTTATCCAGTACGTCTCTAAGCTTTGTAAAATGAGTAACAATTTCATCTTCCCCATCGGACTTGAGAATATAGCCGTAAATCCCGCACTCCAAGCCTTTCCGAGCGTAGTCAAACTCATTGAAAGCACTGAATAACGTTACCTTCGTCCGCGAAAATCTGCTTTTGACTTCCATAGCCAATTCAAGACCATTCAGTACTGGCATACGGATATCCGTTAGAATTGCATCTACTTCTGTTTTATCTAAAAATTCCAGTGCTTTGTATCCATTCTCGCATACACCAGCTATTTCAAATCCTAATGAATGCCAATCAATAATAGATGGCAGCACGGTCCTGAAAATGGCTTCATCTTCAACAATAAGCAGCTTGTACAAGCCATTCACCTCCAGCATATATTGTAACACGGAAGTGGAGCCGACGGATGTCGCCCCCACTATTGTTCCGCACGTTGACTTACTGATTATACAGACCCCGGATTTCTTGGGAGCTTAAAGACCTGTCATATACACGCACTTCATCGATCATGCCATCCCAGTAACGTGTCGTTCCATTCTTATCTTTCCCTATGGTAAGAGCGTTAGACGCACTCGTCACATCGGGGACGTTACTTGTATACACGCCCTTCATTTCTACGCCGTTCACATAAATGCGAATGATCAGATCTTCGCGCGTAACGGCAATGTGCGTCCAAGCTCCAGCTGAGAGTGCAACCGCATCCGTTGACACATAATTGCCAGTAGGCGCTGATGTGCCATCGATTTGGAAGGCGATTTTACCCGCTTCCATCCGAACCCACCATGAGGGTACATCTGTACCCACATCTCCGTACCAGAAAATGAACCGCGTGCCAGACACCGTATCCGGTTTCACCCATGCAGACGCGGTAAAGTCACCTTTGCCCAACTGTAAGCTATTTTTGTTGCCCGCATCGACATAATCATTGGTGGCATCGAATAGCAGCCCATTATTTGTCTTACCTGTCGACCATGCCGCGCCATTAACCACCGTGCCCGCATTGCCATTGCCAGATGCATCGGCCGCTGTCGTGCCACTTGTTTCATCGAGCTTCAAGTACGCGACAGGCGCTGAACTTGGCAGTTCGGTGTACAGCCTTGTGGATTCGACATGCGCATTCACCGCGTCTGTGCTTGTGCCCAGCACCCAGTGTGTTACAACATCACTGTAGCTCCCAGACTGCATGGCGAATTCCCCCTGGAAGACACCGTCCATATACACTTCAGCATACCCATAATTCACTCTTACCTTCCATGCATGCCAGCCGCTATTCACGGTCACCGCTTTCATTCTCGTCCAGACGCCGTAATCGGTTATGGCATAAATGCCGTCTGATCTGAAATCCAACATCAGTCTGTATTTCCCATCCCCTACCTTCGTACCCAAGGATGCTGGATGTGGGCTAACCCCTATCGTCCCCGTGCTGAAATCATCGATTTTCGCCTTGAATTCCAGGGTATAGGATTGCGGAATACTTAGATCCGTCCTGCTCACAGAAGAATTAGTGCTTGTGTTGCTGGATACATTCAACTGTCCCGCAGGGCTGATGCTAGCGCTGCCAGCTGTCGTCCAGCTTGGCAAGCTGTTCCACTGCTCATCGAGGTTGACTGATGCGACATCCCATGTCACAGGCACATCCGTATACAGCTTGGAGTATTCGACATGTGCATTGACGGCATCGCTGCTTGTGCCTACAACCCAATGCTGCAGCACATCGCTATAGTTGCCGGACTGCATCGCGAATTTGCCTTGAGACACACCGTCCATGAACACCTCAGCAACACCATGGTTCACCACAACTCGCCATGTATACCAACTGTTCGTAAGTGTTACAGCCTTAATTTGCGTCCAATCACCCAAATTCGTTATCGCATAAATGCCATCCGTCCTGAAATCCAGCATTAGCCGATATTTCCCATCTCCGATCTTGGTGCCTAAGGAGGTTGGATATGGACTGACCCCCATCGTTCCATTGCTGAAGTCATCGACTTTCGCCTTGAACTCAAGCGTGTACGACTGAGGAATGCTAATATCGAATCGGTTAACTGATGAGGTGGCGCTATTATTGCTAGACAAGTTCAGCTGTCCCACCGGGCTAATGGCCGCAGTTCCAGCTGTGTTCCAAGCTGACAAGCTGGTCCATTGCTCATCGACATTCACCGTCGGAATGGCAGGGTACGTTGGAGCCGTCCCTGATAACGGATCAAGGGTCTGCTCGCCATCGGTTAGCCACTCCAAATTGAATCTAGCTAACACCATATAGTGATATTTGAGCGTACCGTTCCATTTTTCATAAAAACAATAGATCGTCTGCTTATCATTACTAACGGCGAGGTCGGAATAGGCCGCTCCTGTCGGGCTTATCACCTTGGAGTAGGTCCAGCTATCTCCTTCGTCCATGGACATTTTGACCGTCAAATTGGATCGATCACTCGGGTTATTCGTATTGCTAAACAGAAGTCTGTTGTTATAGTACTCGTGTTGATCGGTAAAACGTACAATGCTTCCAAAATCGTTCGGATCATTCAACTCACTGTCTAATACAGGCGTAGACCATCCGCTGTTCCCATTGGAACTTGTTGCGACTGAACGCAGCGGGGATACCTTCGTACTATTGCGCATATTGAGCATAACGGAACCATCGTACCGCTGTACGGACGTCGTTTCATTCGGACTTGGAATATCCGGTGTATCCGCGATGATGTCCCCTCTGTTCCAAGTAGCTCCGCCGTCATCGCTATAAATGGTGGAAACAACACCAGGTGCATGGCTTGTGTTCAATGTAAGCCAAACGGGGACAAGCAGCCTGCCATTATCAAGCTGAATCCCATGTCCGGGACCTGTTGCAAAGGCAGTCCAGTTAAACTCTGATTTATATTGGTTGAAGACCGACGTTATTTCTACTGGACTCGACCATGTAGCGCCGTTATCTGTACTCTTCCGATAGAAGGCCTGATTGTACTCCTTGCAGTACAGGAAGTGTACAGTGCCGCTGTTCTTCTCAGCGATCATGACGGGATTGTTGATCGTATTCGCCGTAGTCACACCATCCACCAGCTTCACTCTGGACTGCCACGTACTCCCGCCATCAGTACTTCTTCGCATATAAATGTCGATATCCGCCCAGTCGGAAGTCGTCTTTCTTGCTTCGGCGTAAGTGATGACCGTCCCATTCCCCGTCACGACGACACCCGGTATACGATACTGGGCATAGCCATCCACGGTCGCCTCGTATAGAATCGTTTCATCATAAAAGGAAGCAGCCGCATTGGCCACATTCCCCGAATGGAAGGGAACTACGGCTGCAATTAACATTGCTACTACTAACAGGATGAACATGTTACTGATTTTGCTTTTGGACATCTTTACACGCTCCTTTGATAGTGAATTGTCCTAGACCGTATTCGTCTATCACCTCCCTCAGTAGATAAAGTCAAAAGTAAGCGGTTTCAAAAAGCGGCGATGTCAGTATTGTAGCTCGCCTTGCCCCTACTTATATTTCATTTCTTTATAAATTCTATCATTTCTTTAGGAAACGGGTTTTTAGACGTTATTGGTGTCGTTTGTATGATTTGGAGGGACACGTAGGCTACACATTTGCATTAACTGGATAAAATCCATCTATTTGCCTCTGGTGCACCAAATATTAAAGCAAAGCAGCCTTATCCAGCAATCTGGCAAGGCCGCCTCTTGTTCCTGATCCCATCTTCAATCGTTACGATCTAGAAAAGCTTGCCAGCGAAATCCGCTCGTACGACTTCTCTTCTCCGTTTTCATATAGACACAGTACATTGCCATCCCGCGTAATCGCCAGGTCGGAATAGGCGGAAGGTCCTTCATGAATGACCTTCTCCACCGTCCACGTATGGCCGCCATCCCTACTTGCTTTCACGGTCATATTGTTTCGCTTCACGCTGCTCGGATTGGAAAACAAAATGCTCCCTTGTCCATCTGCCAGGACACTGCCTTGGCAAATCGGCTCCACAAGCGCTTCATCCAGCGTGATGTCCGACCAGGTCATACCGCCGTCGTGACTCCAAGCGATGGCCCGCCGATTGTACCCGTGATAGCTGCGCATATTCATATAAATCGCGCCATCCGGCATCTCGGCGAGCGTGCATTCGTTGGTGTTTTCACCAACGATTCCCCCTATTTGCCACGTCGCCCCGTGATCGTCGCTATAGATGACGTGTGCAGTATAAGGACCCGACGTCCCTGTCTCCGGGTTCAAAACCGCGTGATTGCAAGGAACGAGCAAGCGCCCGCTCTGCAGCTGAACCGCGTGACAGGGCCCTGCCGCATACCAGGTCCACTCCGGCCGCTTCACGTCTTGCGAAATATCCCTCATATCCGACCAAGTCAATCCGTCATCGTCGCTTTTCATTATCAATACGTCTCTGGACTTTTTACCTGCTAAAATATCATGCTCATGACCGTCTTCCGCATTGCGGTTCAGCAGCAGCCAGATGGTTCCCGTCTCTCTATCCTGCACTGGGCATGGGTTGCCGATCGTATTGTTCCCATCAGCCGCGATGAACTGCATTGGCTCCCATGTATGCCCGTTGTCCGTGCTTCTGCGAAGCACGATATCGATTTTGCCGGCATCCCCCGCTCCATTCTTTCTAGCTTCACTGAAAGCCAGCACAGTTCCCTCATGGGTCACAAGCAAGGATGGAATGCGGAAAGTATGATAGCCATGTTCTCCTGCTTTGTACAGATGTTGATGATTAACCATGTTAAACACTCCTTCCGCAGCGATCAGCCCTTAACCGAACCGACCAGCATGCCTTTGACGAAATACTTTTGAATAAATGGATATACGAATAAGATTGGCAGCGTGCTAATGACGACAACGGCCGACTTCAATGTAGCTGCAGGTGGAGGGTCTCTGATCAGATCGACCTGTGTCTCATCCTGAAGCAGTCCCGTCAGCAAAATATTGCGCATAACCACCTGAATCGGCAGCTTGCTTTGGGAGTTGATATAAATCGAAGCATTAAACCAATCGTTCCAATGATAGACGGCATAGAACAAACCAATCGTTGCGATCGCCGGCATAGACAGCGGCACGACAATTTTCCATAAAATGACCGCAGGGGAAGCACCGTCCATGACCCCCGATTCCTCCAATTCCTCAGGCAGCGTCAGGAAGAAATTCCGCATGATGAACAAGTTCCACGCACTGACTAAACTTGGGATAATTAACACCCATAAGGTATCTTTCAGCCCCAAATTATCGATCAGCATATAGGTCGGGATAAGTCCCCCGTGAAAAATCATCGTCAGAAAAATAATTAACACGAGCGCATTTCGTCCAGGTAGCGTCCTGCGGGCTAGTCCATATGCCAGTGTCGCAGTGAACAACAGATTTAGAAACGTACCGACAACCACTCTGAATATCGTTACTTTATAAGCGTTGTATATGATCATGCCACGGTTCAGCAGCATGTCGTAAGCACCGAAATCGATTTTTTCCGGAATGAGGACGAAGGCGCCCCTTCTCATCGATTCTTCCGCACTGATAAAAGAAGTCGCCAGCACCGACAAGAATGGGATAATAAAAATAAGTGACATCACAGTCAAAATCACAATATTACATACATCAAACGAACGTTCACCTATGGTAGGTTTCACAGCGCTCATCCACGGTCCACCCCCTACCAGATTCCCGTCTGGTTCATTTTTTTAGCCAGATAGTTCGCTCCCAGAATGAGGACCATGGCTATCACATTTTTAAACAAACCAACCGCAGTAGCAAAGGAATAATCCAGTTTCGTTAAACCTTCTCTGTACACATAGGTATCGATAATGTCGGCCACTTCATAAACCGCAGGGGAATACAACAGCAACACCTTTTCAAACCCGGCATTCAGCAAGCCTCCGATCGACAAGACTAGCAATATCACAATTACAGGCGTAATACCTGGTAGTGTAATGTGCCACGCTTGACGCACACGTCCGGCGCCATCCATTCTTGCCGCCTCATATAGACCTGGATCAATGCTAGTCATAGCGGCCAAATACAAAATGCTCCCCCATCCAATCGACTGCCACACATGGGAAATAACGAGAATACTCCGGAAATAATCAGGGCTGCCAAGGAAATGGATTGGTTCTCCGCCAAATTTAACGACCATCGCATTGATCATGCCTCCATCGGTAGACAAAATCATCATCGTCAAACCCGCCAATACGACGGTGGAAATGAAATGCGGCAAATAGGAAATCGTTTGGACGACTTTCTTAAACACAGCAAATCGCAATTCGTTTAGCAAAAGAGCCAAAAGAATAGAAGCCGGGAATCCAAACAGCAGCTTATACAGACTGATGAACAGCGTATTTCGCATGACATTCCAGAAATAAATCGAGTTCATGAAGCGGATGAAATGCTTAAATCCGACCCACTCACTGGTGAAAATCGCACTGACTCCCTCGAACGGAGAGATCTCCTTAAACGCCACAATGATGCCAAACATCGGGATATAATCGAAGATTAGGAAATACAGCATACCCGGAAGGATGAGATAGTAATAAAAACGGTGTATCTTGATGGACGACCAAAGTCGCCGTCTTGCAACAGGCTTACTGCTCGGGGATTTCGCAACCGCTGGATTCATGGATGACAAAGGCGTATCTCCTTTCTTAACCGTTCACGGCGGCAAGCGTAAATCTGTTGTGGGCGCAAGCCGCCGTTACGCGATTGTTGTATGCAATTCATCTCTTACATCATGGCAATGGCATGCCTTATTTTTTCTTCTTTTCGTTATACTGCTTCGTGTATTCCGCGATCCACTTGTCGAGGCCCGCTTTATTCAGTTGATCGATATATTTATCGAACTCCGCAATTGGCCTTGCGCCCGTTACGAATTTCACCAACTCCTCATTTCGCAAGCGGTCGATATCGCCAAGCGTCGGCACATTATCTTGCAGTGCTTTCTTGTCGTACATAATCGTGGCATCAACTGGCATTTTCGCGACTTCAAGCTTTAACAAATTTTTGTTCAAGTATTCAGCATGCATTTTCTTAATTGGATCTTGGAAGGCATACTTCGTTTCAATTGCCGTTGCCAGCGAGAGCCAATATTCACCCGCGTACGTAATCTCTTTGTTTTTCAATTCAATATCAAACTTGCTGTTCCCGACATAGTTCCAGTTCGTGCCGAACGCTGCATTCAGTGAATTCGTCGGAATGTCTTGATATTGATGGTTAATAAATGTCATGACCGCTTCCGGATTTTTCGCTTTTTTCGTAATTAATTGCGCCGTTGTGCTTCCCGGAGTAGCCGTCATGAGCTTACCTTTCGGTCCTTGGATGCCTTGTATCATTTCATAGTTCGCATCTGCTGGCAGGTTAGGCTTCACTTGCGGGAATAGCAGCGTGATCCGAGAGTACCACATCGATGATGTGCCTACCCGGTTCGTTTTTAGCAATTCTAGCGGATCGAACTTGGCAAAAGATTCCTTATAGATATAGCCTTTCTGATACCAGTCGGCCATCTTTGCCGCAAAGTCTTTAAACCCAGGGGCAAGCTCCATCGGTTTGACCTTCTGGTCTGCAGGGTCAATCCAGTTGCTATTCCCATGTTCGGTGAATCCACCTAGCAAGGCGTTTTTAATTCCGGCCAGATCCGTCATCATCGGGATCGTATCGTCTTTGCCATTGCCATCAGGATCCTTCTCTTTAAACGCTTTCAAAACAGCTTCCAACTCATCCAACGTTTTAGGCATTTGCAAATTCAGCTTCTTGAGCCAATCGGTACGGATCCAAAGCGGATAGTGGGTTGCCGGCATGCCCCGTGGAATACCCCAAATTTTCCCGTCCTTATCCGTCATGTAATCCCATGCTTCCTTAGGCCAAGCCTTCTTAATGTCCTGTCCGTACTTATCGAGCAAATCGTTGAGCGGAATGATCGCGCCTTTCGAAGCATAATCATCCCAGTTCCCCTGGAACGTATCGAGTTCATCTTTGGAGCCTAAGAGAAGGTTCAGCTTTTCCTTAGCGGCATCTGCGCCTTGCGGTGGGACGATGGTGGAGGGCTCGATGCCAAGCTTATCGATATACATCTTCTTCATCTCTTCCAACTTCTCAGGCACACTGCCTTCCGGCTTCGCATTCAATGCCCCCGTGTTTTGGTAGATATGAATTTTGGGAATTACTTTTGGCTCGCTAGTTTTTGAAGCATCCGTAGCTGCTCCCTTACTGTCCGTATTGGAGCATGCCGCTAATGTGAACGCGGATAACACCACTATCGCGGTAGAAGCACTGACAACCTTTCTCTTCATCATGTCTGTTCCTCCCTTTTTTCTGTTCCATTCCCAGGTTTCACAAGATGATCCCTCGGTCAGTGCTAACGATAGCACGCCAATGAAAGCGTTTTATATAATAAACTTTCTACATCTGTACTACAATTTTTACATGTCAAAATAATACTAATGCATATCATCCCTGCAACAGCCGCGTGCATGCGGGTATTAGGATGCTGCTTACGATCCGTACATTTTTTTGTACTCCCCTGGTGTCAGACCTTTCATTTCTTTAAACACCTTAATAAAATAGTACGAGTTGCTGTAGCCAACTTGCTTGCCGATCTCGCCTATTTTCATATCGCTGTGAACTAACAGCTCTCTGCTTTTTTCAATCCTGACTTTCTTCAAAACGTCGACAAACGGCTGACCGGTAATTTGCTTAAAAAGCCTACTGATGTACGCTGGGTTCAAATGTAATTGCTCAGCTACGGTATTCAAGGAAATATCTTGACCGTAGTCCCGTTCGATCATTTCCATGATTTTGGTAATATGCTGGTTCCCTTTCGCATTCGTTTCCTGTTCAATATAAGCTGTCGTTAACCGTATAAGCCTTTGAAACCAGCGCCCGATTTTATCCATGGTATCTTGTTCCAATAGCTCCCGGTACGGATCCGTCTCGCTGCCTATGACGTTCCTCATATCTGCCCCCAACTGATTGTAGGCATGAATGATTGCCGTCAACAGCTGTACAAACAGCGGCTGAATCTGATTATAGTGAAGTTTATTTTTATGTGCGTTAATTTCGGAGATAAAGGCATCGAACATTCGGAGCGCTTCTTCCGTGCGCGCTGTTTTGAGATGGGCCAGTAGCTGATCTTCCTGCTGCTTAGGGTAGTGAAACCCGCTTTTGTTATCTATACGGATATCATCGATCGAAATGACGAAGCCATCCCCGTACAGGATTCGATATTCCAAGGCTTCCAACGCGTCTTCATACGCTTGCGGCACATCCAAAATCGTCGGGCACAGACCGCCTATTCCAATCGTACATTGAGTCTGCAGCTGCTGATTAATCTCATCAAGAAGCTGTTGTCCCAGCAGGAACACTTGCTGCCGATCCATGCCATCGCTATTCATCACAATCGCAATGATATTCTTCTCGGCTTCAATGGCATACCATTTTTGGGGGAGAGCCGCACTGTTCGCTGCAACATCAAGCATACGTATTTTAAAAAGCTGCTCGGACGTGACGCTCGAAATCTCTCGGTCATCTAAGCTGAGGGCCCAGACTACCAAATGCTCCGATGCGATATCCACGCTTAAATAAGCTTTCTTGCTTTCGATTTCTTCCAGGGTCCAATTATGCCTGCGAATGAGCGATGATTTGAATTGCTCCCGGTGTACAGGGAGGCTCTCATTCAGCCTTTCTTTGTAATAATCTCTTTCGAATAGCGCCGATTGCATGAAATGTCCGATGGTGCCAATTTCGTCCTCTTGCTCCATTTTCCGCTCGGATTCGCCTCCAATCATCGCTTTTAAACGGGAAATGGGCTTATAGAGGCTTCTCGACGATAAATAAGCAAGTGTCAGTGATATCACTATTAAAATGACTGCGGACAAGAAAATGGTTTGCTTTATAGAAGCCGTTCCTTTTGAAAGCGCCTCCATATCTGAGGTGTTTATAAACGTCCAGCCCAATAACGAAGAAGCTGAATGCGTGATCAATTTGCGCTGGCTGCTTATTTTTGCTACAAATGCACCTGATTTCCCAACGATCTCACGATCATTTGGCAGCAAGTGACTGATAGGCTGATGCATACTGGCCAGCTGGCTATGGAATAGGACCTTCCCTTCGGTCGACACGACGAAAATATCATCCTGATCGTTAACCTTACTAATCATTTGCTGGTGAATTAACTGAGCGTCTAGATTAATAATGATTGCGTTGTCGTCTTTTCTTGTTTTAAAAATAATCGTTAATACATTCTTTTCCTTTGGCTGATATTGCTTAGCAATCCTCGTGTCCATAAATACAGCATCCTCTTGTGCAGCGAGCAACGCCGGATACCAGCCCTTGTCGTAAAAATCATCCATCGCAAATTGCCTGTTCGAACCGTCGTACTCGGAAGTAATGACTAGGTTTTTATTATGATCATAGTAATACACGCTATCAACGAATTCATTGGACATCCGAAACAGATTAATCGTCAAAAAGGAGTTTTTCTTGGAGGATAAATAGGCATTCAAGGCTTGTAGATCCTCTACTTTTAGCTCTCCCTGCAACGCCTCGTAATAACGGCCATTCGGGAATTGCTCAAACTCCTGAAAAGATTGATTGAGCACAAGCTGATTCGAGTTCTCCTTGATTCGTTTCAGTACGATTTCGATGGCATTCCGCGTCTGGTTCAAGTATTGCAGCTTGCTCTTTCCCGTCTCTTCTTCGAATGTTTGAGAAACCTTCTTGTATGCGAGAACGTCGGAAAGCAAATTAGGTATCACGGCAATGAGTACGGTGGTCATAATTAATTTGATAAAGAATGTTCTGCGAAACATTTTATTTAACCAGGTAAACCTTTTGTTCCCTTTGAACATACAGTCTATTGCCCCTTTCCTAAAGAACTTTCCCTGATCACGAATGACGATCATCCATTCAAAAAAAGCCTAAAACCAATGGTTTTAGGCAAAGTATATCTTAAACAGTGGGCTAGAGCATCACTTAAGTTTCACACAGGCCATGCTCAGCGCTAGCCTTCAAACAAATCGCGATGAATCTTCACAACCAGCTTCACTAAGTGAACAACACCTTCAGGATGACAGTTAGGACGATGAACTTCACCAGGCCAAAATATGCTGAAATCGCCCGGCCGAAGCCGCATGTACGACTCATTCTCAACCTGCTCATAGAGAGCATAATCACTCTCTGCCAAGCGATCTTCCACACTGTGGTTGTTGTCTGAGTCTTGGGCGTAACCCTGCCACTCCTCTCCCTCTACCACAAGATGGATGTCAGCATACTGCGCATGCACCTCAGCAAGCCGTTCCTCGCTTGTGCATGTCGTTGGAGACTGTTTCATGACATACAATCGCTTCCCATCAAGTTCAATCTTAGATGGCATGTCAGCGACACTTAACTGAGTGATAGCAGCGAGCGCTCGACGCACAATACCGCTGTATTGGCTCTTGTTTTGTTCCCATGTGCTAATAGTGTCAACAATCATAGCAGCCCCTCCTAGCGCTCCGCGTTCGCAACGAGTCGGTGACGACGCAATACGTCGCTCTGCGCGTAGTAGGACTCGATCCGTTCACGCTCTTCTGGCGTGAATTGTTTTAATGGCTGGCGGACGGTCGGCGTTGCGAAGACACCTTGTAGATACAGCATGTATTTCTCGTAGGCAATGACATCGAACTGAATCATATGCGCGATCAAGTCATTCGCTTCCGCTTGCATCGACTGCAAGGCCGCCATCACCGGACGTTCCTCGGACGAGATCTTCTCAAACATCCCTGCAAATAAAGCAGGCATCATATTGAACGTACTGCCGATGGCACCATCCGCGCCTGCATAGGCGCCGCCGGTATACACTTCATCATGTCCGTTATAGATGAGGAAGTCTTGACCGCATCTCGCGCGGATTTGCTGCATTTCGAAAAGGTTTAGCGATGTAAATTTAACGCCGATGCATTGCGGGTTGCGGCTCATCTCTTCATAGAAGTCCATAGACAAGTTAACGCCAGTCGCACCAGGGAAATGATACACAATCATCGGAAGCGACACCGCCGCCATAATAGCTTCATAATGCTCGCGGATTTCTTTCATCGACACTTTATAATAAAACGGAACGACCGCTGACACGGCATCTACGCCTTGGCTTTCTGCATGCTGAGCCAGCTTGATCGATTCTCTCGTACTGATGTTGCCCACATGCGCAATAATCGTGACGCGTCCTGCCGCAGCCTTCACAACGGCTTCCAACACCTGCTTACGCTCTTCACTTGTCAAAATAAAGCCTTCACCCGTACTTCCGCCTACGTAGAAGCCGTGAATCCCTTGTCCGATTTGATGCTCAACCAAACGGTCAAGAGAAGTAAAATCAATGTCGCCGTTCTCCAACATCGGGGTCAGAAGTGCTGTAAAAATGCCGCGAAACGCATTGCGGTTTGTCATTGGTTTGTTCATGTTGATCGTTCTCTCCTTCGCGCTACTTGCGCACGCACAATTTAGGTAGGTCATGCCTGTATTGTAGCCCGAAGGATTGCCGTTCATATTTCATTTTTTTATAAATCCTTTCATTTCTTTACGAAATTGAAACCGCTATAATAGAGCTACAACGGTCTGGAGGTGAAGCACAACATCATGTATCCACAATACCTTTTCGAATACCCTAATATCGATACCGACTTTCCTTTCCATATGAAGAAAAAAGGGTACACCTCCGTCCCTTCCCATCGTCACGATTTTATCGAGTTTTCACTGGTAGTAGCCGGCAAAGGCAATGAAAAGATTAACGGCGTAGAACATGACATGCGGCCAGGGACAATTGTTTTGTTGCTGCCGTATCAAATTCATGAGTATCGAGCTGACGCCCACGAGAAACTGTTGATGTACATTTGCAATTTTGACATGAAGCTCATTACCGCTGGCCCCGAATCCGCTTGGGGGTTGCATGATCTGTTTCACAGCCTCGGCAGCGCTCAACCACCTTATATACAATTACAAGGCGAAGCTTATGAGGAAACCCTCCGACTATGGGAACGGCTATACCAAGAGCACAATTCGTCATTAACTTGGAAGCCGATTATGCTCAAAGCTCTCTTGCTGGAGGCATTGGCCTTGTTCGTTCGCAGCAGAGGCAGCGAGGAAACCGCGAAGTCCGAGAAGCAACCTTCGATCTCTTCGAGAAGCATATGGTCCGTTGTTCAATACGTGTACGACCATTATTTAGAACCCTTATCTTTAACGTCATTATCCGAAAAGTTTCACCTTCACCCCACCCAGCTCAGCACACTGTTCGGGGAGTCCTTCGGTATCCATTTTGTCGATTTCCTGCACGAACTGCGCATTCGTCATGCCTGCAGCCTGTTAATTTCCTCCGATCTCCCCATCTCACAAGTAGCCTATGAGTCTGGATTCTCCTCCTATCCCACGTTTTCACGAACGTTTCTGCGTGTTAAAGGGATTACACCGAGTGAGTATCGGAAGCAGAAGTAGGCAAAGGAGCCACTTATGGGGCACGTTTGGGGATCGGCAAGCCAACAAAAAAACGGGATCCGCAACTACAGATCCCGTTAAACAATCGCATATAACTGTTCAATATTATTTATCGTAAAATCAGAAACACTACTTTTCTCACGGGATAGGAATCAAAAAGAGTACCATCAAAATCCCAAATCACGTGTTTATACATGTCACTTCCCACTTAGTAAAACGCCTCAAGGTATTACACCCCCGAAGCTTGGTCGCTATATGCTTGCTCTAGGTTCTTCTATCCTAATGCAGGCAATGTAATGGTGAACGTAGTACCTATGCCAACCTTGCTATCCAATTGAATCGTTCCATCATGACTTTCAATGATTTGAAAACAAACCATCAGACCGATACCTGTCCCTTTTTCTTTCGTTGTATAGAAGGGTTCACCAATCTTGTTTATGATCTCGGCTGGAATACCGCTTCCTTGATCAATAACCAGAACTTGAATAGTATCACTAACTTCCTTGATTTCAAGTATGATATGCCCACCATTTTTCATTGCGTCAATCGCATTTTTTATCAAATTAATAAAAACCTGCTTAATCTTCGAATCTTCGCAGCTTATGTACAGTTCCTCGCTATTCGATTGTACAAAGATTTCAATATTCTCCATGTTGGCTTGCGGAGTAAGTAATATTTTCACTTCATCTATGATTTGAATTAGGTTATGCGTTGTACGGTTATCCGAGTGAGGCTTGGCTAAGGTTAATAGTTCGCTTGCTATTTGCTCGATGCGAGAAAGCTCTTCTTCTATAATTCTATAGTACATTTCTTTTCTTTCATCTGTTTTCTTTAACATGGTAAAAAAGCCCTTAATCGCAGTAAGCGGATTTCGTAATTCATGGGCAATACCTGCCGCAAGCTCACCTGCAACATTCAACTTCTCTGAGCGGATGATTAGATTTTCATTCTCTTTCTCATGAGTAATATCAACAAAGGAATAGAGAACGGCTGTCTCTCCTTCAAATATCATTTCAATGGATTGAACGAGGTAGTATATTTTCTTTCCATTATTAATAATACACGGATGTTGTTGGAGCTTCCTGTTAGCTGAAACACCCGCATCCCTATCATACTTTTCAAAAAAATGGCGCAGCTCTTCTACTACATTCGGATCGGCAATCGAGAATTGTTTCTGTGCTTCACGGTTCATGAAAAGAATACTGGATTTCCTCCTAATGATAACAGGAATGGGCATTTGATCCATAATAGTTCGAACCTTTTGCTCATTTTGTACAATTAATTGATTCTCAACAGTTAATTGATCGTTTCGATTTCTTAGTTCACTATTTTGCTTTTCTAATCTTCGTAATCGCTCTAGCTCTTCACTAGATGGACTTTTAAAATTTTCTCTATTATATAGAGGTGATAAACAGTATTCACTATCCGTCATAAAGTAATTATGCGTCTTCATTAACTCGTTCTGGAGATAGGCAGGTGTGGTAAAGCCATTATAAACACAAACTGAAATCAAGCCCGTTAGTGCTATAAATTTATCACTATTGTATTCAAACGTTCGAAGGCTTTCTAAAAGAAAATTATGCTCCATACAAGGAACTTGTCCCCAAGTACGTATTTGATAGTTTTTTTCAAAATACGGTCGAAGCAACTCAATTAACATCCCGGCTCTATCGGCATCGAATTGATCTCCCACAAAATAAGATTGCGCGCTATCCGCAAAAATTAGGTTTTGTAAATGATTGTCCGTAAACCCATTTGATTTCAATTCACCCTTAATTCTATCCATCAATTCTACAGTATCAACGAATAAGACAACCTCATTCTTTACTAATCCTTCTATGATAAAGCTGACTGCATTACCTATATATCGATCGATTTCATTAAAAACGTAGAGAATATGAGCTCCAGTTCCTTCTTTAGAATGAGAATTTGTTAATCTAGTTATCGTATGTAATTCATGCATGCAAATCCCCCCACTACCGTTTGACTGATTTATCTAGGCAATTGTCCAGCACTCTATCAATAAAATTTCTAGTAAGTTATTCCAGAGTTATTCTATAGCCACTAGATAATTCCTTTAATCCCCGTTATAACCCAATAGTTGTTCAACTCTTCTGCGGGTTAAAGGAACTCTCCTTCAATACGAAAAGCCCTAAAACCAAGGGTTTTAGGGCTCTTAGGCAAAGTACTATATCCGATCTCCCCTACGCAGAGTCATCTACTTTCAGGACAGCTTTATTTTGCCTGCATGTTTGACGGTGTTGGTGGCGTTTGTAGGCTTGAAGGAACTTAGCCCTTCCGCTGCCACATCGGGAAACGAAGCATCATCTTCGTTCCCTCGCCGAGCACGCTAGCCGGTGTGATGTCACCGCCGTGCGTGCTCACGATCCACTTCGCGATCGCGAGGCCAAGGCCCGTGCCACCCGTGCTGCGCGTTCGCGACTTGTCGCCGTGGTAGAACCGGTCGAAGATATGGGGCAGATCCTCTGCCGCAATGCCGACTCCCGTGTCTTCTACCACCAGTTCAACATCGTGGCCCTTCTTGCGGGCCGCAACGCAAATCGTGCCATCCGCAGGCGTAAACTTCATGCTATTGTCGAGCAGAATCACCAGCAGCTGATGGATCCGTTCGACATCCCCCATCAGCTCAATTCCGCTCTCGACATCCAATTCCAGTCTCTGCTGCTTCAGCTCCGCTAACGGTTCGAATTTCTGCACGACTTCACGGATCACCTCGGTCAGCGGCAAAGGCTTCAGCATAATCTCCTCTTGATTGGAATCCGCTCGGGCCAGCGTCAGCAGCTGTTCTGTCAATCGGCCCATCCGTTTCGATTCTTCTAGCACCACAGACAGCGGTTCACTCATGTTCAGAATCGATTGCTCCGGATGACGAAACGCCAGCTCAACATTTGCCCTGATAATCGATAACGGCATCCGCAGCTCATGCGAAGCATCGGCAACGAATTGCTGCTGCTTATCCCACGATTGCTTGATTGGACGCAGCGCTTGATTGGCTAGGTACATCCCCGCCAAAATCGTTACAGCGCCACCGGCCACAATCCCAATCAGAATAAGCTCAAACAATTGCTTCAGCATATTTTGCTCGGAGTCGATAAGGCTGATAGCTTGAATGGCTACGATTTTTGTTGACGCCTCCGTAAAGAGCGAACTAGGTGTGATGGTATCTAGTCCCTTTGCTTGGGAAATATCGGTCAATACCTTTAGATTCATCATTTTCGGCTGCTTATATTGCACAGCATGAATACGATACGAATGATTGTCTAGGCTCACCGTTTGAGGCGCTGCTATCGATCGATAGGGCTCGAAGGCATCGACCTCTTTACGCATCCCAGCCCCGGCTAGGATAGGGTATGAGTTCCCTTGATCATCCCACAGCACCACAAACACACGCGGATCGATCCCCTGAACCTGAATTAACGTCTTCTTGGCCGTTCCATCTGGAGGCTCATCGGGCGACAGGAATTGCGATTTGGCATAGAAAAACTGTGCATCCTGCTGAACTCGCTGCTGCAGCGACTCATCGACATTGGCATACAATTGATGGCGCAATTCGGTATAGACGATGATGCCCAGACAGACGATGATGACGAAGAAAACAACCGCGTTCAACGTCGTTAGACGAATTCGGGTCTTTGTGAACATGCGGCATTCTCCTTTAAAATGTACCCGACATTCCGAATCGTATGGATCATGGGATCGTAATCGAACGGCTTTAATTTCTTACGCAAATAGTAGACATAGACGTCCACAACATTGGACCCCACATCCGAATCCAACCCCCAAACGCGTAGACAGATCTGTTCCCGAGTCAAAATTTGCCCACGATTCCGCAGCAAATATTCGAGCAACTCGAATTCCTTCAGCGTAAGCTCCAATGGCTGGCCACCAATCGCAGCTTCCTTCGTTCTTCCTTGCAGCACAAGCTGATCGTAGACCAGACGATCATCGTTCTCGACTCCCCCGCGTCTGCGCAGCAGCGCACGGACTCTCGCGAGTAATTCCGGCACCCCGAACGGCTTCGTCATATAATCATCAGCGCCGGAATCAAGTCCTTTTACCATATCTTCAACGCTATCTCTTGCTGTGAGGAACAGGATCGGCGTCTGAATTTGCTTCGCCCTCAAGCTATGCACAATTTTGACACCATCCATTCCAGGCAGCATCCGATCGAGCACGACCAAATCGTAGATACCTTGCTCTGCCAAATAGAAGCCCTCTTCACCGCAGCCTGTCGCGTCCACTTGGTAGCCTTCTTCCACCAGCAAAGTTCGTATCGTTTGCAGTAAAGGCAGCTCGTCTTCCACAACGAGTATTTTCATCAACTTTCCTCCCACGTGTTGCACCGCAACCACTCTATTGGTGTCAGTATAAAGGGATGAGATGAACGCTAGCTTAAAATAAGCTTAGGCTAATCTGTAAATACAAACCAATCCAGTTCTTTGGTTGCTAGTAATTTTTTCTGTCCATTTTGAAATTGGTGGTAGACGTTTAATTGATAGGTTTTCATATCACCGATTTGATAAATTTTATCTTTGTTCGTGTACGTAATCGTCGCGTCGTGGAAGCCTATTTGGAGAGATTTCGTCGGATCCACCCCATCTAATGCGTATGTTTGACTCACGATAATTTCTTTCCCGCTCCGGTCCAAATCATCCTTCAGTTCCACGATCAACGAATGATCCTTCATGCTCGTTTCAACGAAGGTGTCCCTTTTCAACTCATAATCGAAATCCAGCATGACGGTCCCTTGGACAAAATTAATCTGTGTCCCGATATGACTTAACGTAATCGTATACGGGTAGACGTCCAGTTCGGCGAATCCGCCCTGCGGCTCCTCGATCTCGTCAGGCAATTGAAAAACAGCGGCGTTGACATAGCCATCCTCTTGAACCGCCCCTCCTTTATCCGTTGCTGCACCTGAGAAGGTGACCGCATCGCCAAGGATAAGCTGCAAATCTTCCATTTGATACCCCTTCGGGATCGTCGCATAAATATAGATAAGGGCTTTGCCCCCCGGAATCACTTTGTTCGTAATCTCGCTCATATGAGCTGGGAAAACCGTCCCGTCTTCCGCCCTAAACTGCGCAACCTGCTTCCGCAAATCCGTGAATCGCTTCTCTAGATTTTCAACACTCAGCTGAACCGTGAATAGATCGGCACTTTCGCCTGCGAACGTTTGAGTAGAACGCACCGAATACGCAGTGCTTTGCCCAATATCGGTGAGTGTTCTCGTCTCCGCAGCAGGGACCACCTTCATCCCCATCAGCTCTTTGTTATGATGAAAGGTGAGCAAATCACTCACTTGACCATCCGCAGCCTTCTCTTGTAAAACAAGATTCAAATCCTTGAAATCACTTGTATACGGTATTTTCCCAGCCAACTGCAAATTGATCTCTTTGCCAGGCTGAAGACTGATCACGCGATCCGTCTGAATGAGGCTGGCCTCCACTGTCATCGCATCATCCAGTTCAAAATACCCTTTTAAATTCGGAATCGACAGCGCCTGACCCCCTTTATTGGTTAACGTGATGTTAGCCGCCAAAATGTCTTGATCCTCCCACGGCAATCGCTGCAAGGACGTCAATCGTGCGGTGTACGTGCCGGACTTGTTGGAGAACTCATAGTCGTTCCCCAGTGACACCTCAACTTCCACAGCTTCCGGCACTGCGAAATACGCAACCGGCAGCTTCAAGCTGCTCTTGCCGTCATTCGCCATCGTCATTTCCATGATGACAAGCTGCCAGCCCTCCGCCCCCGCTTCCCTAGGAATAGAGCCGCTGAGGAGTCCTTCTTTTTCAGCCAAAGGTTGCAGCTCAGTCCCTTTCCCCAAGGTAGCAGCTTGCAGCGGATACATGTGCCCTTGGGCAGTACGAATGTAATAGCTCAGGTCTGGAAGCTTGGCGCTGCTTGTCCCTTTATTCTCCATTTCAAAATAAACAGATGGCAAGTAGAAATCGTCATTTCTACTAATAGACATACGTTCGATATTTGCGTAGAATGGCGTCCCGTCAATACGAACCGAACGTGTCGCTCCCACTGGTGTCACCACGGTGTAATCACTCGCAGGCATCAGTTGGCCGATAACTCTCTCAAAGCCCGCAACAGAAAAATCCAATTGAACGAGCTTAAATACAAGATCCTGAAGCTCGGTTACCACGTTCACTTTTGCATAAAAGCTGTATGATTGGCTTGTGCCTGGTGCGATCCGATTCGTATCGCCGCTCTGCGTGAATTGATTGACCGCAAACGTATTGCCAGCCTTGGACTGCAAACGTACCCAATAGTTTTTAAAAGATAGCTCACTCACACCGCCATTATGGACATTTACCGTAAAAGTAACCATCCCGTCCTGATCGCCAGGCAGCAGCATGACATCTTGAACTTCCATGTAGCTAGCCTCGCCGATAGCGACTTTCCCTAGCGATTCAGCGCCTATGACCTGCTCCTCGGCGAGCTCCGCCGCAATAGATGAAGCAACCCCAGCTCCGGCCGAGGCCGAAACAGGGGAAGCAGCGCTGCTTAGGAAGAGGAGGAACAGGAGCAAATAAATAATTTTATGGTGACGAATCATCATGATGCATACATCCTCCTTGACTGACATTTACTCCTGCAAGTACGTGTTAACCTTGTTCTGAATCACTTTTGCAACTTCCTCAGCGGACTTCTGACCTTGGAAGAATGGCGCTGTTTCTTCGGCAACGATATTCGTGATTTTCAAATCGCTTTCCGCATACACGCTAATATTGTTCAAAATCTTCTCCATAGCCGTTACATCCTGCTCCGTGGCAGGCTGAACAGTCGCTGCTTTGCCATTAATCATAAGCTTCATACTTTTGCCGCCGCCTTCGCCACCTGTTCCGAGCGTCTTCAAGAAGTCGATTTGCGCCTTAGCACCAGTTTTGTTAACCGCAATCCCCGTCAGCTCTCTAGCCGATTGCATCTCATCGGAGAGCAAATACTTCACGAATTCCCAAGCTTCCTTCTTGTTGGCGGATTTGCTGTTGATCGCAAGTGGCAATGAGGAAGTAAACTGCGTTCCTCTAGCTTCGCTCTCCGAAGGTAGATTGTAGTACCCGCCTTTGCCCTCAAAATTCATTTTCGGCATCGTATACATATCCATGTACATCAGAACGTTCCCCTTCGGTTGGAAAACGACGTTGTTCGGGTCCGAGTTATCCGCGAGAATGACTTTATCGTCATACATCGATTTCGCCAACTTCAGCATGTTAATGAAATCTGGTGTCTCGAACTTGGCTTTCTTCGCGCCTACATCGGCGAATTTCGAGAAGGAGCTGTTGAGCATCGACGTGATTAGCTCGGCAGGCTCTATTTTGCCCATGGGATACGTGTCTGGTTTACCGTCATTATTTTTATCCGCGACCAATGCGCTGGCTTTTTTCTTAAAATCAGCCCAAGTCCACTTGCTGTCGTCGATCTGTTGACTACTTAGTACAGCTTGATTGCCGAGCCACATATTCAATCCCACTTTGATCGGGACCGTATATAAAGAACCGTTATATTTCATCGCATCGAAAATCCCCCCGTAATAGTTATCCTTTTTGAACGAAGCATCTTTACTCATCAGGTCGCTGATATTCTCCAACAGCTTCTTGTCCGCATATTTCTGATACGGAAGTCCGCTCGTCACGATAATATCCGAAGCCTTGCCGCTCATGAGCTCAGCGCCTACGGAACTAGCGTATTTCTCAGTGTTTTTCGGGTCTGGCTTCTGCATCATCATCATCTGCTGCTGACCTTGTCCTTGCCCTTGTGGTGCCGTTTGAGGTGCTGCTGCATACTCTTTAATGTTAATTTTCGTGTCGGGATGCAGGGCCTCGTATTTCTGTTTGGCCAGCTCGAGAAAACGATCGGATGTCACCACAGATAGTGTGACTGTTTTGTTCCCCGCAGCAGGTGCTGTTGTACTTCCTGTGTCGCCCCTAGTTGTCGTCGTACTGGACGAACAGGCTGTCAGAGATAACATAGAAACGAGCGAGCAAACGATGACCGATTGTTTAACTGTGATTTTGCGCATAAGAAAATTCCACTCCTTTAGATGGGTTAAAATTTATTATAGCCACGGTACATAGCGCACCTAATACCGCATAATCCAGTGGGTCAATCTGATATGACAATCCTGCCCACTCCGCCATGGCGAAAATAAGGACTGCGGCAACGGGTACATACATGAACACACGTTGCAATTGGGCATACACGGGTACTTGTTCCAGCACCCATAGCCTGACGCCAAGCAAGAACAGCGGCAAGCCGAACAGCATGCCCCCTATGAACAACCGAGCTGTAAGCCGATTAGCGGCATCGATTAACAACTCCTGAGGCGATGGGACGTAGCCTATCTGTGCCGCTTCCTGCTGCCATAAGCTGCGCAGCTTTTCCGTATAAAACGACAGATCAATGATCTGCTCCGGCACCCATTCCAGCGGAATGTAGAGGTGAAACCGAATGCCCTTCCAAAGAGCAATGATAGAGGCGGCCATACTGAGTACAGCGAGTGTGCTTAACATCAATGGCCATCGCTCGTGAATCAGCGCATCGCTCCAATTATCTCTAACCATTCTCCGTCGCAGTAAACCGTGGATGTTAGTCGATTGCCGCATCATCAACCGCACGAGCATGAAGATCGCGATCATGCCGCATACAAACCATTGAACCAGACGCCATTGTGCCATACGTGTATGAGCAAGCTCGTGGTTGACGATTCGGTATTGCGAAGGCATGGAACCGATCGAGCTAAGCGCTTCGTTCACTTGACTTTCTCCGCCCGCAACTGCGCTAGGCTTGCCTGCCATGTGAATCGTCTCAATCTTCGCTTCTGGCTGGATATCAAACAGCGTCGTGACGGGAATCAGCACATTCGGACTGCCATCGTCGGACATCTGCCGAAGCAGAGAACCTTCATCCTCGAACACCCCGATGACCGTGAAACCAACACCGAACAACTCAATCGTTTTACCTACAACTTGATTCGCACGGAATAACTGCTGCGCAACCGCAGCGCTAACTAAGGCTACCCGACTGTGCTCATCCACCGAGTTCTGTGCAAAAGAAGCGCCTGCCAATGGCTTGATCTGGTTGAAATCCGTGTAGGCTTCACTCACACCGAATGCATCCGTATTCAGCCGTGCTGCACCATATACGGCTCGCGTTTGTTCCCTCGCTGCATAAGCGAGCGGAAGCGGTGCCCACTTTTTGGTCAACAGCTCGGCCTCTTTCAAGGACAAGCCCGCCGGGCTTGCTCGCGCAGCCGATGGATCGACGTTCACCGTGATCTGCCCCATCCCGTAGGAGCCGTTCGTCTGCTCCCATTCGTTAACAACGGAAGCGATTAATCCGCTGCTAGCAAGCAGCAACAGCACACCCGCAAATATCATCCACGCTGCCAATCGGGATCGCTGCATAACCTCCCTCCTTCCTGTTAGTCATTTGCACGCACGCGATCCCCATCCGCAATCGATTTCGAGCTCGAGACGATCACTTTATCCAGCGGTGTGATGCCGTTCTCGATGGATGTTTTCGTATCGTCGGCATCACCGATCCCAACGTTCGCTCGCTGTGTGACGTATTCCGTGCCTAGCGGGCCTTTCTTTTCTTTGAGGAGCAGCACGTACGTCCCCTGATCATCCTCTCGCACCGCATCATTAGGTAGCAGCGCGCGGAACGAGGCTGTTTTTTTGACAATATCGAATTCGCCAGTTTCTCCGCCTTTTAATCGATCATCCTTCAGCGTGAAGGTGATTTCCTTCCCCTTTGGAGTGGACTGGTTGGACTGACCAGAGCTGGAAGAGCTTACCGCATCCCGAATATCGGTGATCTGCGCTGCGATCCTTGCATTATTCAGTGATGAGAAAATCAATTCCGTTTTATCCCCCACGGCGACATACGGCGCCTTCGCATCGTCAATGGTGGCCTTCATCTGCTGGCCCTTGGACAAATCGGCGATGCTCACGGCAGCTTTGCCGCTAGCAACGGGGGCACCTTTCACGGCATTAACGGCCGTTACAATGCCACCAACAGGTGCGACAATTCGCGAAAACTCCTTAAGCTGACGCTGTTGATTGGCGATCTGCCGCTCCAAAATCTGCATATCCAGCTGCGTACTCTCGATATCGCGGGCGATGCTGCGCATCTGCTTCTCATCACTGCTGCGGAACGTTTCCTGATAGCTTTCCTGGAGCTTCTCCAAGCTCAACTGCTTCTGCGCATATCGCGCTTGATTATCTTTCAGTGAGTCTTCCGTCTCTCTTGTTTTAAAAACGACCAACTCTTGGCCAGCCTCCACTTTATCGCCCACTTTCACTTCTACCTCACTTGCAACCCAGTTCGTCTCCACATAGACATCCGCCGTCTCTGCCGATTCCACGCTCCCCGAGCCTGTGACCTCGTGTGACAACGTTCCTGCGAGCGCCTTCTCCGTCGTCACCTCAGCCAGCGATATACCCAGCAGGGTATTGGAGAAAAAGGTCAAGGCGACCATCGCAATAACGAAAGTAACGATTGCCTTGCGAATTCCTTTCTTCTTGGCGCGTTCGCCATCGGCGGCGGCCATTAATGCATCCATACAACGTTCCTCCTATGTGTCATCCGTCTCACAGTTTCACCCTTTTATCCCTGACAACTGGATACCTTCGACCAAATATTTCTCTGCATACAGAGCAACCAGCAGCGGTGGCAGCATATACACCACGGACGCAGCGAAGGCAATGCCTCGCTCCTCGTCACCAATGACGGCTAAATACACAGATAACGGCTGTTTGATCGCATCATTGAGAAAAATCAGCGGCTGCTCCACCATATTCCAGTTATCAATGAAAACGAGGATCGATAGCGCCGCTACGCCTGTGCCGCACATCGGCAGCACAATTCTTGTCCATATGTAGAAGTGGCTTGCCCCATCCACACGCGCGGCTTCGATATAACTGGCAGGCACGACCATCATGAACTGCCGCAGCAGGAATACGCCAAAGGCGCTGAAAATGCCAGGGTAAATAATCGACCCGTACGAATCCAGCAGCCCAAGCTTATCCGCGACAATGAAGTTGGGCACCAACGTGACCTGAAAGGGCATCAGCATCGTGACAATATACAGGAAGAAGAGCGGCTCACGAAAACGAAAGCGCAAATGGGCGAAGGCGTAAGCGGCTAGCGACGCCACAACCAGTTGACCCGCGATGATCGGCACGGTCATTTTTACCGAGTTCCAGAACATGAATAGAAACTGCGGCCTACCCACCAGAACCGCATAATATTGCGATAGCGTTACGTGATTAGGTATCCAAGCCATGGTGATGAAATCGCCATCGTCGGTATCGCCCGAAAGTGCAGCGTAATTGCTCGTGATCTCCTCTTCCGCCATGAACGAGTTGCTTATCGTCAGCACCATCGGGAACAAAAATCCCGCCAGCAGCACGATGAGTACGGTCAAAAGTACGATTCTCGCGGATTTACGTCCCATACGGACAGTTAGCGGCTTTATGCGGCTTGCTTGCATTTGAAATCTCCTTTCCAGCGCCACACGCCAATCCTCGGTTATCCGATGGACTTGCTGATGCGCCTCTCCACCACGAATAGCGTCAAGACGAGTACGACGATGACCAGAGCCATTAGGAAAGCAGCCGATGTTAGCTTCTGATAATCCAGTGATTTAAACATGTTGTTCATATAATGCTGCAGCATATAAATGCTTTCATCCGGGTAATTACCGGCAATTAAGTACGTCTCGCGGAACATTTTGAACGAATTAATAATCGACATGATGAAAACGAAGAAAGCCGTCGGCGTCAAATAAACAAGCGTAATCGATCGCCACTGCCGAAACTTGCCTGCTCCATCCATCGACGCTGCCTCATAGTAATCGTTCGGAATGTTCTGAAGGCCTGCAAGGAATAGGATCATATTGTAGCCGATGTTTTTCCACAGGTAGACAATGATCAGCACATACAAGGAGGCTTCGCTTTCCATCCAATCGCGGGGACGTATCCCCCAGCTCGCAAGCCACGCATTGATCGTCCCGTTCAAATCAAATAGCGCGTTCCACACCAGCACCACGGATGCCACTGGTACAACAAGCGGGCTCAAGAACGAGATCCGGAACGTTTGGCGCATCGGCATCTTTCGATTCAGCAGCATCGCCAATCCTAGCGCAATCACCATGTTCAGCGGCACACAGATCGCCATAAAAAGTCCTGTATTCACGGCTGCTCGCCGAAAAATAGAATTTCCCAGCAGCTCGCGATAGTTCGCTCCCCCTACAAAAGAGCCGTTAATAGGGCTATCCATGAGCGAGTAATAGAATCCCATCCCAAAAGGTATTAAGAAAAACACTGCAAATCCTGCCAGGCTCGGCAATAGAAATAGAAGTGCTGTTAGACCCTCGTTGTTGCGTAACCACCTCAGCACAAATGCGTTCCTCCTTCCCTCAGATCACATTCTCTCATTCGTAAATTAGAAATGGATTAGAACGAATTAGAGACCACGCAGCTGGCGGGGTCGCTTGCCTTGCGCACATTTTTTGTGCGCTAGCGTGCCGCCGCCGGCGGGGTCGCTTGCCTTGCGCACATTTTTTGTGCGCTAGCGTGTCGCCACCGGCGGGGGGCTTGCCTTGCGCACATTTTTTGTGCGCTAGCGTGTCGCCACCGGCGGGGTCGCTTGCCTTGCGCACATTTTTTGTGCGCTAGCGTGTCGCCACCGGCGGGGTCGCTTGCCTTGCGCACATTTTTTGTGCGCTAGCGTGTCGCCACCGGCGGGGTCGCTTGCCTTGCGCACATTTTTTGTGCGCTAGCGTGCCGCCACCGGCGGGGTCGCTTGCCTTGCGCACATTTTTTGTGCGCTAGCGTGNCCGGCGGGGTCGCTTGCCTTGCGCACATTTTTTGTGCGCTAGCGTGCCGCCACCGGCGGGGTCGCTTGCCTTGCGCACATTTTTTGTGCGCTAGCGTGCCGCCGCCGGCRGGGTCGCTTGCCTTGCGCACATTTTTTGTGCGCTAACGTGTCGCCACCGGCGGGGTGCTTGCCTTGCGCACATTTTTTGTGCGCTAGCGTGCCGCCGCCGGCGGGGTCGCTTGCCTTGCGCACATTTTTTGTGCGCTAGCGTGCCGCCACCGGCGGGGTCGCTTGCCTTGCGCACATTTTTTGTGCGCTAGCGTG
>NZ_LMSJ01000060.1:205715-244326 GCF_001428105.1 Paenibacillus sp. Soil766
CCGGCGGGGTCGCTTGCCTTGCGCACATTTTTTGTGCGCTAGCGTGCCGCCACCGGCGGGGTCGCTTGCCTTGCGCACATTTTTTGTGCGCTAGCGTGTCGCCACCGGCGGGATTTCATGTCAAAAAAGCCCAAGACAGTTGTCTTGGACTTCTTACAGGGGATTTCACCCCCGCCCTATGTTGCCGAACTATGTTCTACCCGACCTGGCGAATCCTAAACCGCATCCGATCTGCGCCGCCCGGCACATACAAATAAACAAGCTCCACATACCCCTCGCGCGTGACGATTGTCGGCTCCGGCGCTTCCGCTTCTACTGCAAGCACAATACCTGGCAGCTTCCACAAAGATGGCGTCAATCCAGCGGCATCCAGCCCCGACCCTCTGAACTCAAATAGTAATTCAATCGGCTGCTCCACCGTAAAATGCACATCAATATGCAGTCCATCCTGATCTGCCTTCGCACTGTACCTGATCCCTCGCATATGCTTGCTCCAGTGACCGCCCACCACACGGCGCCCAAGCCGTACCGAGTACACCTCGCCGTCATCGCCACGCCAATGGATCGTAGCTGGATGTAGCTGACCGCTCGTATTCTCACTTCCCGAGATGCCGCCCATCATGTAGCTTTCGTCAATCCAAGCCGTAGCCGTACAGAGCGGCGTGTTCTCTCCTGGCTTATTTCGCTCACACAGCTCGCGAAATTGCTTCGTCACTTGTCTCGGTCCACGATGCTCCACAAGCTTTGGCCGCACATGACTCGGCAAACCTCCACTTGCATAAATCAACAGCGGATCAAGCTCCTCATCGTCGCCATGGTCAATCATATGCTCGTAGCCCGCTCCCAGAGCAAGATACATATGTGCGCCTAGCGAGCTGTGATGCAGCATTTCCATTTCATAAGCGCGCGTATATGGACCCGACAGATTTTCGAGATTCGGGTTATAGAATAACGCTATATTCTCCCATAGCCCTTGCAGCACATGGGTACCGACTTCTTGCATAGCAGGCGATGTGCCGAAGGCACGCCATAAGCCCAAAGCCGTCAAATCCACGGCATAATAGGTCGCCGAATTAAACTCCGCAAAGGATTCAAATTCATCAAAATGTGCTCGGAATTTGCTAATCTCCTTGAGCGCATGCTGGGTCCAAGCCCCATTTTTAAAGCGACTCCCAAAGAAATCCACGATGAACATATGCATCAGCTCAATATTCGTGTTCATAGGAATCGCATCAGACAGGCGGCGAGCAATCGAAGCACCTACCGTTTTTTCCATCGCCTCATCCATCTGGGCAACAAGCTCTGGAGACAGCTTCTCCTCGAACAGCGCCAGAATCGCCGCGAACGAACATGCAATGAACTCACGCCAGTTCGGATCATAACTGTCCCACACCCGAGGGAGCACGCGATTCACCGCGTTCCGGAATTGCTCTTGTACGCCGTTACCTTGACCCATCGCCTTCTCCAGCTCAGCGCCAATCCGTGTCAGCGTCTCCTCCAGGTAAAATGCAAAGCCCGGCGTGTCCACCTGCTGCCAGGGGTAACTCCCTTTCGGCGGATCCAAATCCATGTCTGTACGACGGAAGGTGCCGTGGTAAATTTCCTCTGGCGCATCCAATTGCAGGCGAATGATGCTGCGAATGAGGTCGCTTGCCCGCTCCACATCCCCTGTTTGATCCCGCAGCAGCAGTCCAAATGCATAGTGCGAGCTTGCGCGAGTGTCATATCTATGGGATAGATTGCGAAGCAATTTCTTGTCCCCGTCATAGCGAGCATCACACCCTTTTAGATAATGACGCAGTGCGTAAGCTTGTTCTTCTCTCCATTGGATCCCTTCCATGCATCTCCAACCCCTTCTGCCGATGAATACCATCATGATTGTAAGTTAAGCGCTTCACTTTTCATTATACCCTCTACAACACAAAACCCCCAAACTCCCAGCATCACGCTGGCGTTTAGGGGTCTTATCTATGATGACCACGGATTGGGATAGCCTTGCCGATGCAGGCCTCATTCCTGTATACTTTGGCTGTATCAAGTACCTGCAATACGACTTGTTTGGAGAGGAAGTGCCCCTGGTGTCCTATGATCAAAATATCCGATTGCATGAAATCCCGCTCTATTTTACTAATCAGAGAAGAAGCATAGGAACAGAATTTCAGGGCACGTTTCACGCTCACCAAGGTATTGAAGTGCTATTCGTTCATGATGGGTATGGCACACTCATTGTTGACCAGAAGAGCTATGAAATTATTCCTGGTATGTTATGTGTATTTCAACCTTATCAGCTGCACCATATTCAGATGGATCCGCAGACGCCATTCGTGCGATCGATCGTGCATTTTGAACCTACCCTATACGAGGCCTACTTCGAGCCTTGGCCGCGACTGTTGGCTTTTTTCAAGCATATTCTTACCAGTCAGCTGCAAACTCCTTGTCTTTACGTGAAAGGTGAGGAGGACCAGTTTCTTACGCTTTTTCAAAGCCTTGCACGGAAACTGCCGACATTAAGCAAGCAGGATGAGCTGGAGGAGTACTCCCTCTTTCTCGTGGCTTTCTTCCGCAGCTTCATGCCGCTTTGGGAGCAGCGTGATGGTCATACTCGCTCAGGCCCCGCACGCAAACCGCATCAAGCCGAACGTATTCTTAGTTGGCTCGAGGAGCATTACACCGAACCGCTGCGCTTGGAGAAGATGTCTGCTGAGCTCCATCTCTCTCCGTACCACCTGTCCCATCTGTTCACCGAATGCACGGGTACCAGCATTTCCGACTATGTGACTGCCAGAAGGCTGCAGCAAGCCGTGAAGCTGCTGACATCGACGGACCAGTCTGTCGCTCTTGTTGGCGAAGCTATTGGCGTAACGAATTGCTCGTACTTTTGCAAAATGTTCAAAAGTCACATCGGCGTAACGCCTCACCAATATCGCAAGCAAGGGCAGAAAAAACCTGCCGCAGCCGTTACTCGGCTGTCGTAATCATCATGGCATCGCGCTGTGCGATGAGGCATAGCTCCGCCGCTTTGAAGGTATGCTCCTGCGTCATCGCCACTTCAGTACGATTCAAGCAATCCAAAATCAACTGGCCAAAGTACGGGAATCCAACTTGTCCACTAACAGCGAAATGTTGCTCCCCATCCTTGTTCACAAGATACACATGGTTGCTCGTCTGTTCTCTCGCGATGTCGACATATTTGCGAAGCTCAATGTACCCATCGCTGCCCAGAATCGTCATGCGCCCATCGCCCCAGGTACTTAAGCCATCCGGCGTCATCCAATCTACTCGGAAGTACCCCGTTGCCCCATTGTCCCCGACCAAAGTAGCATCCCCGAAATCCTCAAAGTTCGGATACTGAGGGTAATTGTAGTTCGCTACTTTACTGTGAACAACCTTCGCATCTTTTGCCCCCGTAAAATACAGGAACTGCTCAATCTGATGACTCCCAATATCGCATAGAATCCCGCCGAATTTCTCTTTCTCAAAAAACCAATCCGGTCTGCTCGACAAACTAATGCGATGCGGCCCCAATCCAATAACTTGATGTACGCGACCGATCGCGCCCTGCTCAATTAATTGCCCTGCATAAATCGCGCTTTCCACATGTAGACGCTCACTGTAATAGACCGCATATTTTTGGCCTGTCTCCGCCACCTTCGCGCGTGCTGCTTCTAGCTGCTCCAACGTTGTAAAAGGAGCTTTATCCGTGAAATAATCCTTCCCGCTATCCATCACACGAAGTCCAAGCGGACCACGATCACAAGGAATCGCCGCAGCTGCCACAAGCTTTACCTCGGCATCTCCTAGAATTTCCTCCAACGAGCTTGCCGCACGAACACCTGGGTAAGTGCTCAGGAATTTATCTACTTTTGCCTGATCCGGATCATACACCCATTTCAATTCCCCACCTGCTTCACGCAGACCATTGCACATCCCATAAATATGCCCGTGATCCAACGCCGCCGCTGCAAAAACAAACTCCCCTGGCTGACAAACCGTGTTAAAACTTCCTTGTGGTGCGTAATTCATGCCGTCGCTTTTTTGCATTATCGTCAGTCTCCTCTGATGTTATTTAAATGTACTTCCCGTTGTAATCGTCTGTGGCGCGAAGTTTTCGATCGACGTATTCTTTTCATAAAAATGGGTCGCCTTCGCCTGCACGCCGCTTCTCGTATAGAACGCGTCTTGCGCATCAAGCGGGAATTTCACAAGCTCACCAGTGCTCGCTGATTTGTAAATGCCCGTAATAAGCTCCAACGTTTGACGACCGCTAATCCCATCTATCAGCACGGGTGCACCCGTTTCAATTGCAGTTAACACATTGTCGATTTGGCCGACATGCCCTTCATAGACCACTTCTGGCAGCCCATTGTAAAAAGCTTGCAGCTCTTCCTCCAACTCCTTGTTCGGCTCTGGGAACCCATTCGACGTCGAATTCGACGCTTTCACCTTCCATGGCGCAGATACACGTGCTTTCGCACCTTGGAAAATCAATTGCTGCTCCTCACCGTGATGCACGACTGAACTCGTGATTTGCCCTAGGGAGCCGTTGGCGTAGCGCAGCATGCCGATCGATAGATCCTCAACCTCGGCGTTATCGTGCGACACATTGCTCATGAATGCCTGTACTTCCGTCGGACTGCCCATCATCCATAGCAAAGCATCAATGTGATGCACCGCATGGTTCAGTGTCGGGCCGCCGCCTTCCTTCTCCCACGTGCCACGCCACCAGAGATCATAATAGCAATGACCGCGCCACCAGAAGGAATCGACTTGGACGTGGACGATTTTGCCCATAAGGCCGCTTTCCAGTACGGATTTCATCTTCATCATTGGCGTCTTGAAACGGTTCTGCGCCACAACAGATAGCAGCTTACCCGTGCGCTTGGCAGCCGCATTCATCAAGTCGCACTCCTCGAGCGAGGAGGCCATTGGCTTTTCCACCATCACATGTGAACCTGCTTCTAGAAACTCAACTGTAAGAGAAGCATGCGTGTAGGGGGGTGTACAGATGGACACAAGATCAATGTCCTCTTGCAAAAGTTCTTTATAATCCTTCACAGCTCTCGCCGTTTTCAGCTCAAACTGGTCAATTCGCTCCTGTGCTTTATCCTCATAAATATCGCTAATCGCGACAATTGTACAACGCTCCGGAAACTGTAAATAAGCTTCAATATGCGCATTCGAGATCGCGCCAGCTCCAATAATTGCTACCTTCAGCATCTACTTCATCTCCCTGACATTTGTTGCTCCAAGCATATCAAGAATGCGATTACAATTGTGACGCTATCTTGTGCAAAAATACCGTTACTTTGCGGTTTGGTAGAACAGAATAGGGGGACAACTGAACGGAATCAATGGGTAAAACGGTGATCCTTAATCCATTCAGAGACAGTCACAAATACATTGTCTTTCATTAAGGGACTAAATGTGAGGTCATTCATAATCGCTTGCTGCGTCGGAACAGCATCTAACAGCATTACATCATTCGTTTCAAATCCACCCGGTAATGCCCTGAGACTACTTACCTTTGAAATATATATATTTTTCACAAATGCAAGACGGTTCTTTTCGTAAATTAAGTACTGTCCAATCCTTTCAATCGAAGCGAGTTCTCCTCCAGCCTCTTCATACATCTCCCTGATAACCGTTTGTATAACAGACTCGCCTTCCTCCCTACTGCCTCCAGGTAATTCCCAACCTCGACAATTATGTCTAACAAGAACCAGCTTACCCTGATAGAAAGCGAAAATCAGGACACAATTTACTTCTTCAATCAGGCACTCCTTTGATAATAGGATATGTTGATTAGGCAAAGCACCTGCAAACTCATGAAATCCCAATCTCTTCTGATTAAAATCAATGCTACGGACGGGTTCCTGTTTCACTTGATACACTCCCCTTTCTTGTTTATGTGGGATAAGGAATCCCTTCCCGAAATAAAAAAAGTATTTGATCCTAAGACCAAATACTTCGCCCAGACGTTAGGGTAATCTTGTAGGAGCTGGACATAGTAACTCAAGCCCGGAGCGCGTTCTTCCATTCCCTATCAGCACCAATACGAGGGTAACCCCAACACTGCTTCTTACCATCTGACAAACCCCTCTGTACATTGTTATACAAAAGATATCACAGAGAAGCAGGTATAACATAACTGGAATTATATATATCTAGATATAGGTAAAAGCTATAGTAGTGAATCATGAATAGACCGTATGTGAATGGTATTTGCTAGTAAACTTCCATAGACAAACAATTGAAGTATATATGATTAAACTAATTGAATAATGGATAGTTAAGGTGCATGCTTACGATACGCAGGTAATGACGCATGACTTCACTGTAATAGACAATCCTTTTTTTAAAAAATAAAAAAAGCAACCCCACCAAGACCCCTAAGCCCCGTGGGATTACCTCTCTTTTTACTCGAGCATTCCGTAAACTAATATTTACAAATGCTGCGCGTAATAATAACTAACAAAATGAAAAGTACTAGGATGCTAGCAGCTGAATTGTTTTTCGGAGGACAAGCGACTGCTTGCGTGTGAACCGGTTTCGGGAACACAAATTCAGTTTGTTGGTAGGACGCGTGCAGGTGGATATTATTGTGCATCGGTTGCTGCATAATTGGCGCTGGCGCTGGAAGCGGTGTAGGCATCGGCATTGGCATCGGGGTTGGCATTGGCATTGGTTGCATTGGGTAATTCGGAACTTTTACATATTCCATGTGAAGAGCACCTCCTTGGTATTTTCCCTATCGGGAACTTTCACGAACATAAACGGGCAAAACAGGATTGTTATTGTTTAAGTTGGGTGAATAGCTTACAACATCAGTCTATGGGGAACCACCTACGTTGCACACGGTAAATACCCAGTTTGCATATAAATTGGGTGGGTGTCATGGGCGAACGAGCATAATCAGAGATAGTGCTACACCGACACTTTCGACTTACAGCGGTTACATCGCTACTTTCCCATCCTGTAACTCGATTATTTCGACTTACAGCAGCTACGCAGTCACTTTCCCATCCTGTAACTCGATTAATTCGACTTACAGTAGCTACACAGTCACTTTTCCATACTCTAACTCGATTATTTCGACTTACAGCAGCTGCATCGACACTTTCTCATCCTGCAACTCGATTATTTCGACTATCTACCTGCTACACAGCCACTTTCGCCTCGCGTTAGTCGATTATTTCGACTATCTACCTGCTACACAGCCGCTTTTACCTCCCGTAACTCGATTATTTCGACTATCGCCTCTTCCCCATCCAAACACAAAAAAGGACCGCCCCCTCATCAGAGGGAGCAGTCCTTCATTCCTTACACGTATGGATTATTCTCACGTTCGAAGCCAATCGTCGTCTTCGCACCATGCCCCGAGTAGACGATAACCTCGTCATCCAGCAGGAACAGCTTGTCCTGGATGGAATCCAGCAGAGTATTGTTGTCTCCACCGAGCAAGTCGGTACGACCGACTGACAGCTTAAACAACACGTCACCGCTGAACAGGTGGTTCTCATACAGGAAGCTCACACTGCCTGGCGAGTGGCCAGGGGTGTGGAATACCTTGAGCTTAATGCCAAGGAACTCCAATACCTGTCCCTCATCCAAAGCGAATTCCGCTGGATCCGTCACAATCGGAGCGCCAAGATCAGGCCAGCGTGCGGAGCCGTTCTTCTTCGGATTCGTCAGCCAATCGGCTTCCAGGTCATGAATATACACTGGGCATCCCTTAAGCTTACGAATCTCGTCTACACCACCGATATGATCGAAATGCGCATGTGTCAGCAAAATCGCTACGATATCCATGTCGGCAATTTTCTTAATCAACGACTTCGGATTCATACCGGGATCGATAATAATGCCTTGATTTGTCTCTGGATTCGACAGTAAGTACGCATTCGTCTGCACCGGACCCAGGACAAAAGATTGAATGTTGATCATCGTAATGCCACCTTCACCTTAGAACGATTCGATCAATGAACGAAGTTCCTTCACAATAACGGCATGGTATCCGTTACCTTCGCCATATTGACGGCCCATTTCGGCTCTGGCTACTTGAATTTTTTCGTTATAATCAGCCGCATCGCGATCTGGATTTTCTTTCTTGAATTGCGTCATAACTGCTTGTACGTTCTTCGGACGAGGTCCCCAGTGCCCAAGCGAGAAGCCGCCAGTATCCGTGAATACGACGATTGGAATCCCACGTCCGCCGCCTGTCAGGAACTGATCAATGACATCATAGTTTTGTTCAATGATAAGCACTTCCGTAGGAATGCCGCTATCTTCCAAAGCCTTGAACACTACAGGAACGTTGCGAACAACGTCGCCACACCAGTCAGCAGCAATAATCAAGCAGCGAAGATCATCGCGATTATTCAGCGATTCAAAATATTCTTTGTCTTCTTCATTATCCCAGGCAAACCCATCGTAATACGCCAAAAATTGCTCTTTATTTTTCTCCATACTCTCGATAAACTGTTTCGGCTTCAGGCCTGTACCTAACTTGCTAGCAAGATTCGCACCCATTGATTTCATCCTCCCAAGATCATCCATAGTCTCATTCATTGTATCAAAAGCAATCGAATCCGCCAAATCGACCTTACTAGACTTTCGTTTTTCTTTTGAGATAAAATTGATAGCCCGCATACAGAATCGTCAGCACAACCGCAGCGATAATCAATGGTTTAATATAAGGCCCTGCGTACTCGCCGATCGTCTCCCAGTTGTCTTTCAGCTTCATACCAAGGTAAATATACAAAAAAGAGTAAGGAATTAACGCTAGTCCCGTGTACAAGGTGAACTTGCCTAATGGCATTTTGGCCATTCCACCTGGCAGTGAGATCGCATGACGCACAATTGGAATAAATCTCGCTGTAAAAATCATCCCCGTACCATACCGGTTAAACCAGCTTTCCGCTACATCGATATGATGCTTACTGATCAGAAGGTATTTACCGTATCTTTCCAGAAAAGGTCTACCACCGTAACGTCCAATCCAATACAAAACAACTTGAGCCAATGTTCCCCCGACGACCGCGCAAATCATACCACCTACGAAGTTAATTTGACCTTTGGACACGAGATACCCTGCATAAGCTAAAAGCAATTCGTTCGGAATGACCTCCAACATGAGTCCAAGGAAAATTCCCCAGTACCCTAAACCTTCCAAATACACCAAAACACTTTGAATCAACTCATGCATACGTAACCCTCTCTTCGTTTCGCTTTCCGTTACATTTCTCTTCTTTCTAACTTACTTAACTGGAAAAAGTACATCTAATTTTGCCAATTGGATCAAAAGAAAGAGACGTGAAAACCCTCATAATTAGCTGTAGTTTTTCCCGTTAAATTCACAATTCCCACCTATGAGGTCTATCTAACCTAACTTGTACACGCTGCCTTGTTCTAAACTCTGAATTTCTAATCTCATCCACATTCTATCATAGACATGCTCTTATCCTCTACTTGTATGCAACTCATCGTTGAAATACGCCAATATATGCGATTTGCAGGCTTCCACTGGTGCGCTGAGTTCTTTGCCTACACGGTGAATCAGCCCATGTTCTAACGGAATCGCTGGCTCCGACTCAACACGAAGCAGCTTACCGGCTTCAAGCTCTTTCCGAACCGAAGTGACAGGCAACAAAGAAAGTCCCATGCCGCACATCATCGTCTGTTTGAGCATTTCCGTACTGTCGAAGGCCATTTCGGTAAACGTAGCCAGCCCCTTGTCCGTCATCAGTACCTGAGAGGCCAACGATTGATAAATGCAGCGGCTGCCGAACCCGATGACCTGGGTCTGCGCGATCGCTTCCCAGCCTTCCAGCTCGATGCGCTTCACGAGCGTCGGAGCCCCTATCCACACTAATTCATCCGCGAGCAGCGGGATAAACGTGAGATTGCGCACCTTAGGATCACGCGGCACAATGCCTAAATCCACGCGATATGCGGATACCTCCTGCATAATATCGCGTTGAAAGCCCGTTTCCAGCTGCAGCTGGATCTGCGGGAACCGCTCAAACAACGTTGGCAGCATCATCGGCAGATGCGGCACGCAGAACGATTCCAGCGCACGCAGGCGCACCACGCCTTTGGGTTCCTGCAAGCTCACCAGCTTCTCCTGCAGGGATTCGCCCAACTGCAAGAAACGATACGCGAATGGCGCCACCTCTCGGCCTGCTGCTGTCAATTCCACCCCACGCGGCAACCGTGTAAAAAGCGCCTGTCCCAACGTTTGCTCCAGCTGCGAAATATGCATTGTTACCGTGGATTGTACGTAACCAAGCTTAAGCGCGGCTTTACTAAAGCTCTTCTCCTCCATCACCGTAACGAATGTTTTCATACTTCGACCATCCAGCTGTTCCAACATCAGCAACGCACCACCTATCGAATTATCGAATATGAACTATCGGAATCATTCGTTATTCAAATACCTTACCACATGATACCATCAGGGATATCACAATGAAAAGAGGCACCCCCCATGTTCACTCGACTTCGACCGCAACTCACTCCCCTGTTCGTCAAACTCATCCCCGGCATTGGCGGCTTCCTCGCCATCCTGCTGTGCAGCTTACTCGGCGACCTCGCCCGCACCTCGCTGCTGATGGCGCCCTTCGGCGCCTCCTGCGTCATCGCCTTCGCGCTCCCGCAGAGCCCGCTCGCCCAGCCCCGCAGCCTCATCGGCGGCCACGTGCTGAGCACGCTCGTCGGGCTCTGCGCCCTCACCGCGTTCGGCGTGCACGCGTGGAGCCTCGCCCTCGCGGTCGGCGCCGCCATCACGCTCATGCAGCTGACGCGCACGCTGCATCCGCCAGCTGGCGCCGACCCGCTCCTCGTGATGCTCACGGGCGCAGGCTGGAGCTTCCTGCTCACCCCGGTGCTGCTCGGCGCAGCGCTGATCGTACTCGTTGCCTACGGATATCACCGGGCAACTCAAGCCCATCACTACCCCACGAAGTGGTGGTAACTCGTCCACTCGCAATTCCGATTCATGCGCTGGCAAGCCCCCGCATAAGA
Source organism: Paenibacillus sp. Soil766 (assembly GCF_001428105.1). Classification (GTDB taxonomy): domain Bacteria; phylum Bacillota; class Bacilli; order Paenibacillales; family NBRC-103111; genus Paenibacillus_E. The sequence goes on from NZ_LMSJ01000060.1 coordinate 216,738, forward strand.
TGTACAAGACCCTTGTACAGGAGGCGGACCCTATGTCCCGAGTATGGATTATCAAACGCAAACATGTGATTCAGCTTGCAGCCGCACTTCTTATCCTTCTCATTGGATGGCTGTATGTCAATCGAGATACCATCCTGCCAACTTTAGCCGAGCCTACGGCTGAACGTACGATCCACATGGTTGTTGGGGAATTCAAATCCACTACCGCTGATGGCAAAACCATCGAAGCCTATCGCTGGGACCCTGGTTCCGTCGATGTTAGAAAAGGCGAGCGTATTAAGCTCAGCATCCTTGGTGTCAATGGCGAGAGCCACCCCTTTCTCATAGAGGGACTCAATATCAGCGGTGAGATCAAAAAAGGCAAAGAAACCATCGTGCATTTTACCGCTAATCAAGCTGGTACCTATCGCCTTATCTGCATGACACATACGGACATGGCGCATAGCGGGCCAATGATTGGCTATATTGAAGTCCATTAGCATCTGTACCAAAGTTAAGCGAAGCCTTATGTCTTCCTTCTCTCACCTCGAATCGTCATTTTCTGGCGGCTCAAGATCAGAAGTGGCATTAAGGTTTTTTTTCGTTTACACTGAGGCCAAGCTCAATTGATCCCCAATGAAGAAGGTGCTTCCCCTGTGAAAACACATGTACTCGTCGTCGATGACGATCCCCATATTCGCGAACTGATGCGCTTCCTTTTTTCCAAAGAAGGGTATGCTGTCTTTGAAGCAAGTGACGGCGAACAAGCTTCAAGACTGCTGGAAACGGAACAAATCCATCTCGCTGTTGTTGATGTCATGATGCCGCTTCGTGACGGATTGGAGCTATGCGCTGAAATCCGCGAACACTACGATATTCCTGTTCTTCTTGTGACAGCCAAAGGAGACATGGAGGATAAAGAAAAGGGCTTTGCCTCAGGTACCGATGATTACGTCGTAAAGCCGTTCGAGCCCAAGGAACTGCTCTTTCGTGCGCGCGCCTTGTTGCGGCGATACCAGCTCGTTTCCTCGGAGATGATTACACTTGGCCGCACAGTCATTAATCGCAAAAGCTATGAAGTCACGATCGCAGGTGAAACACTGCTGCTGCCGCTCAAAGAATTTCAGCTGCTCGCCCAATTGGCGAGCCATCCAGGGCGCATTTTCACGCGTGAGCAACTGATTCACATGCTGTGGGGCACCGATTATGAGGGTGACAGCCGAACCATCGATGTTCATATCAAGCGACTGCGGGAGCGTTTTTATGAAAAAACTAGTGACTTTATGATTACGACGGTGAGAGGACTTGGTTACAAGCTTGAGGTGACGGAAGGGTGAAAACATTATATTTTCGCATCGTTGTTACATTCATTCTTATCGCGATGGTCAGCTCCGTGCTCGCACTCTTTCTTTCCAATTGGTATTATCTAACCAAATTAAGGGATCAGAACGAAGAGCAGATTTGGAAAATCACAACGGAAATACGCGCGCTATACGAGGAAATGCCCCGTGTAGAGCCCGCTTCCTATTTCACCCATATTGCCAATATGGGGTTCCAGCTTTATGTCGTGAATGACCAGATGGCGGGGACCTTCTATGGGACGCCGTATAAACATACGCAGTTCGATCCGGAGCAAATTCATCGTGTTCTAGCAGGAGAAACGTACCGCGGGATGCTGCAGGAGCGGCATGTTCTGATGGTGATTGGCTATTTTGAAAATAGCCTGCGCAACAGTATCGGTGTTCCCCTTCAGCTGCAGGGAAAACCATACGCCTTATTTGTTCGGCCTAATCTGGAACAGCAGATCGGCGGCGTGCGCGTCCTGATGGCTTTTCTGCTCGGACTTACCTTCCTTTTCAGCATCGTCCTTATCATCATACTCTCCCAATTCATCGTGAAGCCTGTCACCAGATTACGAGAAGCCACAAGGCGAATCGTTGGCGGAAGCTACGAAATGTCGATGGACGTTTCTCGGCAGGATGAAATTGGGGAGCTTGCGCGAGATTTCACCTACATGGCGCAATCGCTCAAACAGGTAGAAGCCATGCGGCAGGAATTCGTGGGCAATGTCTCCCATGAAATCCAGTCTCCATTAACCTCGATTCAGGGCTTCGCCCAATCCATCTTGGATCAGACGACCTCCGAAGCGGAGAAGGAGCGCTATCTTCATATCATTTTAGACGAAAGCCGGAGATTGTCCTCTCTCAGTAAACAGCTCCTAACCCTAGCCTCTTTAGATAAAGAAAGTCATGTAGTTAAGCGCACCGTGTACCGGCTGGATGAACAAATACGTCAAATTCTTATTCATACCGAGTGGCAATGGTCGGAGAAGGATATAACAATTGACCTAGATCTTCCCGAAACGGCCGTCTCCGCCGATCACCAATTGATGCACCAGGTTTGGCTTAACCTCATTACGAATGGCATCAAATACGCTCGCCCTCATGAAGCGTTACACCTTGCAATTCAGTCATCAGAAACCGAGGTCACCGTCGTGGTGAGCGACACAGGGATTGGCATGTCGGAGGGGGATCTGCCTCATATTTTCACCCGCTTCTACAAAGCGGATCGCTCTCGAAACCGCACCAGTGCGGGCACGGGCCTTGGTTTATCGATTGTTCAGAAAATCATCGAGCTGCATGACGGCAGCATTCATGTGCAGAGTGAACTTGGCAAAGGGACGACTTTCACTGTTCGACTACCCCGAATGTAATCTTCCATTCATCATCCGTTCATATTCCTCTCCTACTATTTGAAGTAGATTAAGGAGAGGGGAATGAATCTGCCATGAAACAGACTTTATCACGTCTTGCCCAGTTCGTTAGCAGTGCCAAAGGTGCCAAAATCGTACTCATTAGCTGGCTGGCTGCCATCCTTTTATTAAGCGTATTTGCGCCATCTTCCAAAGAGGTTGCCCAAAGCGGCGGTGAAGGCAGCCTAGCTGGCCATACATTATCTGAAGAAGCTAAACAGGTATTACAAGAGGCCTACCCTTCCCGGGACGGTTTAACCGCCATCCTCGTGTTCCATTCCGAGCACCCTATCACCGATGCTGAACGTGGCGCTATAGCGAACATTAGTGCGTGGTTGGTTTCTGATCAGAAACCGCCTTACGTCACGCATTCTGTACCTTTCCATCACATGCCCGCGGCGCAGCAAGAGCTCTTATTTTCCGCAGATCGTACAACGCTGTTGTTAACGCTCTCCCTCCAAAAGGATCTAGCATCCGGTCCTGTCTACGATACGCTTGAACAGATTCGTCATGTGTCGGAGCAGCAAGGCTTAGGGGCAATGAACCTTGAAATCACAGGTCCCGCAGGTATCTCATCCGATACCATCCTGCTTTTCAAAAAGGCCGATTTTGTGCTAATGCTCGCCACCCTCGGAATTATTCTCATCATTTTAATCGTCATCTATCGCTCTCCGCTGTTAGCCTTGTTACCCTTGGTTATCGCAGGCATGGTGTATGCCGTCGTCGATAGAGTCATCGGTTTAGCGGGCCAAATGGGCTGGATATTCGTCGAGAAGCAATCCCTCTCCATCATGATGATCTTGCTTTTCGCCGTGTTGACGGATTACTGCTTATTTATCATTGCGCGCTATCGTTCCGCCCTGCGGACAACGGCTTCCAAGTACGATGCGATGTCAAAAGCTTTCTCTAACGTGGCTGAACCGATCTTCTTCAGCGGCGGCACCGTGCTAATCGCCATGCTCACGTTATTCGCAGCTGTGTTCAAGCCCTATCATAACTTTGCGCCAGTCTTCTCCATTGCGATGTTGGTTATTTTGCTTGGCGGACTGACGTTAATTCCTGCGATGTTTGCCTTAATTGGACGGAAAGCATTCTGGCCGTTTATTCCACGTACTGAGGATGCGGCGCTTGTGGAGGAGCCTCGCGGCTTCTGGGCGTGGATCAGCACTCGTGTTACCGCAAAGCCACGAATAACCGCACTTGTGCTCATTATCGTACTAGTGGCACCTGCTATATCTACGTTAGGCATGCGCTACTCGTTTAATCTCATGAAATCCTTCCCAAGCGATATTTCTTCTAGACAAGGCTTTGACACGTTGGAAGCGCAGTTTCCTCCAGGGCAATTAGCGCCAGTTACGGTTCTTTTGGACTCGAACAAGGTAATCGTTTGGGATGAGGCGTTCATTGGCAAAATGAACACATTGACCGGACTTATTCGGGGGCATGAGGGGATTAGTTCATTTGCACCGGGGATCAATTTGGCTGAGTTAACTCCTGGGAATGCCAATTTACCTAAGCATACAATGAAGTTTCAGCTGATTCTAACGATGAATCCCTATGATCAAGCCGCGCTTGAGTTGATCTCCGGCTTACGCAAGGATAGTGCTGCCATGCTTGAGCAGAGTGGCTTCGAGCTTGGCCAGTTCACCTTGCATTACGCAGGCCAAACAGCGGAACAGCTAGATGTCCGTACGATGAATAAGCGGGATACGGTAGTCATTTTCTCACTCATTACGGTATTGATTACCTTTATGCTAATCTGGCAAGCCCGCTCCCTTCGATTGGCACTTACCATGATGGCAACCATGCTGCTGTCCTACGCGGCTACAATGGGAATTGCATGGAGTGTGTTTCATTTCGGATTTGGACACGATGCGTTCAGTTATCGTCTGCCTATGTACACCTTTATCTTTCTCATCTCGTTAGGTGTGGACTATAACATCATTCTCGTCTCTCGGGTGCAAGAGGAAGCGCGGAGCCATCCATGGCGAATAGCTGTGCAGCGTGGCGCAGCACTAACTGGCGGCGTCATCTCTTCAGCTGGCATCGTGCTGGCGGCGACCTTCTGTGTCTTAATGACGCAGCCTTTGCAGGAACTGCTGCTGTTTGGGTTCGCGATGGCTGTCGGTATCCTCATCGATACTTTTCTCGTTCGAGGCATGCTGCTTCCGGCGCTGATGACTTATTTGGGCCCGCGTGAGGCAAAGGTGAAGCGAACATCTAACCCCAGAACTTGGGCGCAATAGGTTCTTGTCCCGAGTCGCTCTCCGCCCTCTCTGTGCATACACATAACAGAGAGAGGAGCGTCGATCCCTGTATGGTGTACCAGAATCAAAGTGAACGACATAAACAGCAACTCCCCAACGCTCGTGCCATTCGGAGAGCATGCAACAAGGAGCTATATCGGACCATTAAGCGGTTAAAAATATGGCTCTCACCCGAGCAAATCAAGTCTGCCGAGACCATTTACGTGAAGAAAGTGATGCTCAATCTCCCCTTCATCGTCGAAAATGGCAGCAACCGTCGATTGCTAGCTGATTGGTTCGGCGAACATGTTGCTCCCGAGGTCGCTCCTATATGGAACGTAGAGCTGGAAAGCTTGAATGAGGCGTTTCGCGACGCATTTGGCGGATAGCACGAACTAGTTGAGTGTGATAAGAGCGGATCATCCGCTCTTATTTGCGTTGATGAAGTTCATTTGCTACTTTTACTAACTGCTCCTGGCCACCGTTCCCCTCCTAATCTACTCCTACCCCACTCAAATTCCCACTACTAGCTACTCCCAACCCACTCATATCCCACGACGGTCAAAAAAAAGGCCGCGGAGACTATCAACCCCACGACCAAAATTCTTACTTATACGCTGGCAACCACTTGCCATGCGCTTCAATCAATTCATCGCACATCGCGACGATATCGTCCATCGACAGCTCAGCTGATGTATGCGGATCCAGCATAGCCGCGTGATAAATATGCTCACGCTTACCCGTAATTGCCGCTTCAATCGTCAACAGCTGCGTGTTGATATTCGTGCGGTTCAGCGCCGCCAGTTGTGGTGGCAGATCTCCTACATACGTTGGCGTAACGCCATTACGATCAACCAAGCAAGGCACTTCGACACACGCTTCGCGCGGTAAATTCGTGATCAAGCCGGTATTCATGACGTTTCCACCGATTTTGAACGGAACATCCGTCTCGATCGCCTCGAAAATGTACGAAGCATACTCATGTGAACGCTGATGCGTCAAATTCGCATCGTTCACGAGATCCTCGCGCATTTGCTTCCATTTGCTAATTTGTTCAATACAACGACGTGGATATTCATCCAATGGAATGTTAAAGCGATCCACTAACTCAGGGTAATTCCGCTTGATGAAATACGGATGATACTCAGCATTATGCTCGGAAGATTCCGTAATATAATGGCCGAATTTCAGCATCAGCTCGTAGCGAACCATGTCTTTGTGTTTCTCTTTTTGCTTCTCAGCAGCCCGTTTCTTAATTTCCGGATAGAGATCGACACCATCTCTGGATACTTCAAGCAGCCAAGCCATATGATTGATCCCTGCGATTTTCGCTTTGACCCCTGTTTGATCAATTTCCAAGTGTTTAAATAGCTCCGGTACACACGCTTGCACGCTATGGCACAGACCAACTGTACGCACACCGCCATACGTGTTCATGACATTTGTCAAAACAGCCATCGGATTCGTATAGTTAAGGAATAGGGCATCCGGACATACCTCGCGCACATCTGCTGCGAAATCCAGCATAACCGGGATCGTTCTCAAGTTTCTGAAAATACCGCCAATCCCAACCGTATCGGCAATCGTTTGACGCAAACCATACTTCTTCGGGATTTCAAAATCCGTAATCGTACATGGATCATAGCCACCTACTTGGATCGCATTAACCACATATTTGGCACCGCTTAACGCCTCTTTACGGTCGGTATACGATTTAATAATGGACGTGCTTCCACTTGTTTTCTTGATGTTATTCAGCATGTTTGCAGAATCTTGTAACCGTTCATGATCAATATCAAAGAGAGCGATTTCAAAGCCTTGTAGCGCGGGGGTAAGCAAACAATCACCAAGTACATTTTTTGCAAAAACCGTGCTTCCTGCACCTAAAAAAGTAATTTTGGACATGTGAGAATCTCCTCCAATAGACAATCTATTATCATATCCTTACTATAGCGCAAGCTCGCTTTGAAAAATATGGATTGAAACAACTCCAATATGGACATTTGTAGTTTTTTAGATTACGCTCATAATAAAAACAAAGCGAGGCTCCTATGAATCCAGATCATACTTACTTCGACATCAGCATTAATCCTTTACATAGCAATCCTGACTTATCTGTCCTTTTCAGTGGAGAAGGCAAACCGCACCCCCAGCACCGAATGGGACCTGCCGTTCATGATTATTACTTGATCCATACGGTCCTCTCTGGGACAGGCACGTTCGAAATGGGGCAGCGAACCTACACTTGCACCAAGGGAGACACCTTTATCATTTATCCAGGTGAGTTATTCTCCTATACGGCAGATATCACTACGCCTTGGCACTATGTGTGGGTAGCTTTCACAGGTCGAGCCGTCGATTCGCTGCTTTCATATATCGGAGTCTCCCCCCAACAAGCCGTGGTATCAGGGAATGAACCGCGTACCATTCGGCACTTCTACCGACATCTGCGCGCATGCTTCAGCCAGACCTCTTTCCCACAGTTGGAGGAGCTAGAAGCCGAGGGCTGGCTGCGCTTGCTTCTTCGTGAGCTTGGACGCGTGAATACGCATCATATTTCTACCAAGCCTGTGGCTGAAACCGATATTGGGCGCCAGATTGGACAAGCCATCCGCTATCTAGAACTGCAGTATACACAAGCGGTCTCCATCGAGCATCTCGCTCGCAGCTTGGGGTATCACCGTACCTATTTGTGCAAAATGTTCAAACAATCCACCGGATTATCTCCGATGCAGTATCTATTCAACATCCGCATGGAACGGGCCAAACGGCTGCTAATGACAACCGCCATGACCATTGATCAAGTCGCCTCTTCCGTCGGCTTCAATGATGCGCTCTATTTCTCGAAGCAGTTCCACAAGTGGAGCGGCTCCGCGCCGTCTGTGTATCGGAAAGAGCTTCGAAATGTATAACTCATAAGCGGCTCGTATCCAAAGAGTTTTCATCAATGATATAAATGGAAAAAATCCAGCTATTTCTGCCCATTTTCATCGAAATAGGAAGATAACTGGATTTTCTCCATTTATTATTGGGTCTTTCCGTGGAACCCCCAATAATTGAGTATATTAGATGTACATTTTCCATTTATTCCACTTATTCGGCCAAATCGCATGAAATTTGATGTAGTTTTTCCCGCTATTCCCCTCAAGCGAGTCAACAAGTCACAACAACATCACAATCTAGGCAGGATTTGCGGCCCATCCTCTAAATCTCGATATCCACGATTAAGCTGTCTACACGACCAACTTCACGAATATATGCGGCTACCGCTTGATGCTCTGGATTCGGACCGTAAGCTGCCAAGGCCGCTTTATCTTCAAAACGAACGGAAAGTACGACTTGGAAGCCTTGATTTTTCTCGGAAAAATTAAGACCTGCTTGAATATCAACGATGCCTGTCAGATGTGGACGCAAAGCTTTGAAACGGTCAACAACCTCTTGCAATTGCTCTTGCGATGTTGTTTCAGCAAATTTAACAAGGACGATATGATCAATCATGATGTGAACCTTCTTTCTATACTCATTTAGGACATTAATAATGAACGACATTTATCTTAACAAAAACGCAAGCCGAGTACCACTCCCATTTTGCGTGACGAAGGTACTCAAGCGGCTATCCTGGCCGATCATCTACTCGCAATAGAGGCAATCCGATCGGAGCTCAGCACCTGAACTCCCGTTTTCCCCGACTTTGCAGCTCTTATTAGGCCCGTAGCAATCGTTCGTGCATGAATGGGACGATACTTGCGAAGGCGACCCGTCATTAGCGGAGCAATGGCCCGCGAAACGATACCTCCCAGTTTCTCACCTAATCGAAATTCCCCACGGTTGCCAAGAATGAGTGAGGGCCGAAGCAAGTGAAGTGAGCGAAGTCGCATGCCCCGCAGCTTGTCTTCCACTTCTCCCTTTACCTGATTATAGAAAAAGGAGGATGTGCGGTCTGCTCCCATCGCTGTGACAATGGCGAAGCTATCTGCTTGTCCCTTGCTTGCCACTTCAGCTAACAGGAGGGGATAATCGCGGTCTACTCTGCGGAATTGTTGTTTCGAGCCTGCTTTTTTGATCGTTGTTCCTAAGGTACAGAATACATGAGCATGTGAGAATTCCGAGGACTTCAGACTCTCACTCAGCTTAGCGAAATCAATTACTCGCTGCTCTAGCTTCCCAAGTCCATTAACCTGATCTAGATCCATTTTCTTACGAACTAACGCAATAATCTTATCATAGTCCGGATCGTTCAATAGCTGTTTGATTAGTTCCTTGCCGACTAAGCCCGATCCTCCCGCAACAATCGCCGTTCTCCCCTTCATTGCACACCTCCGCGTCATATTTATACATGATCCTCTTCATCATACAACCTTTTGGTATCAACTTCGATACGATTTCTTCCTCCTGACTTAGCGCGATACAGCGCATGGTCTGCTCTAGAAACCATATCTTCCAGCACCATCGTTCCGTACTCCAATGTCGGTGAATATTCTGCGACTCCGATGCTTGTCGTTATTTTGACCGTTAAGGACTCTTTAATAAATGGTTCATCTATTAAGATATTCCGTAATTCCTCGGCTAATGCAATACTCTCTTGCGCATCCTTCCGCAGCAGTAATAGAATGAATTCCTCGCCGCCATACCTCGCCACAATCGCATCGTCTCCCGCATACCGTCTCAGGATACTCGCGACATGATGGAGAACACCGTCACCAACCAAGTGACCATATGTGTCATTAATTTTCTTGAAATGGTCAATATCCATCATCAAGACAGAGCAGGTTTGTCCAGAGTAAATACACGACTGCAATTGCTTGTTGCCTTCTAGCATCATATAGCGTCGATTATGAACATCTGTCAATTGATCCATCCATGCCGAATGCTCCAATAACGAAATGTTGGACTTCAACCGATCGGACATGAGATTGAATGTAGCCACTAATTGTCGCAGCTCCACGGGAGCTTTTCTAATTTTATCCACATTGATCTGGTAATCGTAATTCCCCTTCTGAATGATCTTCGTGGCACGCAGCAGGTAGCGAATCGGTCTCTCGATCTTGGAGGCAATCATCACAGCAGCCGCGACACTGAGCAGCAGTGCAATCAAGGAAATGATAATAATCGTAATACTTAATTCATTTAACTTCCGAAAAATTTCACTCTGAGTTATTTCCCCAACAACAAGCCAGTTTTCCCCTGGTGACCATTGGTATTGACCATACACACTCTCACCACGGAAGCCAATATACGCACTATAATCCGTACTATTCGTCACAGCACGGTGATAAATTTCCGATGTCACACGTTGTGTAATTGTACCTTTCTCCGCACAGTTTGAGGCAGTTACAATATTGCCTTGTGCATCCAGCACATAGACTTCCCCCGTATCCCCAAAGCTAAGCTGAGCCATCAGTTTATTCAGCATCTCAAGTGTAACAATGCCAAGCACAATCCCCTTAAATTCGCCATGATCACCGAGTACCGGAGAGGAAAATGTAATCACAGGATTTCCATTTTCTTTGGACATCACAATACCCGAAACAAAGCTTTTCTTTTCCTTGCCTAGCTTGTAGTACTGACGATCTCCCACATAAATCGAAGTCGTATCTGTGCGAATATTGCCATCCGGCTCAACGAACGTAATCGAATAAAACTCCGAATTCACCTTGGCATAATCTTGAAACTCCCGTTTCAAATCGCCAATACGGTGAAACTTGGCATTATCTGAAAGTGCGAAACGATTAATCGCGTCCAACTTTTCTTGATTCCAGCGTTCGATATATAAACTCTGTAACGCAATCACTTGTTTGAGTTGAACCCTAGCCTCTTCTAACCGATTGCTCTTCTCTACGAAGTAAAAAGGAACGATGATTGAAAAAGCCAGTAACAAAATAATCCCGCTTATCCAGAGTTGAAGTCTTGTTTTAATGGTATGATCGGTAAAATGAGAAAATATATGCCCCATCGAGGTTTCCCCCCTTTTTATTCTATATATCTCCATTATACCTCATATTAGGATGAAAATAGACAAATTTCGCTGATTTTCGCCATAAACGTACGAATATTTCGAAATACTGTCCGTTTGAAAAGTAGAACCCTTTCGCTTATGCTATTTGGTATGAAGAAAAGAGGTAAATGCCCCCATGAAAATTCTCGTACTAACTGAAAAACCAAGTGTAGCCAAAGAAATTGCTCGTGTACTGGGCTGTAATCAGAAACAAAAACACCACTTCGAGGGTGCCAAATATGTCGTTACCTGGGCGCTCGGCCATCTCGTTACGCTCGCTGAGCCTGATGATTACGATCCCAAGTACAAGACGTGGAACCTTGAAGATCTGCCTATTATCCCAGGCAAAATGAAGCTCAAAGTCATGAAAGAAACCTCGCAGCAGTTTCGTGCAATTGAGCATCTCAGCCGCCGTGGCGATCTGTCGGAGCTGGTCATCGCAACCGATGCGGGGCGCGAAGGCGAGCTCGTCGCGCGCTGGATTATGGAAATGATCCGCTGGAAGAAGCCGTTCAAACGGCTTTGGATCTCGTCGCAGACGGATCAGGCGATTCGCGAAGGCTTCGCACAGCTGAAGCCTGGCACCGACTACAACCGGCTGTATCAAGCAGCCGTCTGCCGGTCCGAGGCCGATTGGCTCATCGGCCTTAATGTAACCCGCGCGCTGACCAGCAAGTTCGGCGCGTCGTTATCCGCTGGGCGTGTACAGACGCCCACGCTGGCCATGATGATCAACCGTGAGGCGGAAATCCGTGATTTCCGATCCGTCGACTACTGGTTGATCGAAGCCGAGCTCGGGTCCTTCCGCGCCCAGTGGCGGGACCCGAAGACCGGCGACTCGCGCATATGGGACCGCGAGCGCGCAGATAGCTTGAAAGCCAAGCTGCAAGGCCAGAGCGGCCGCATCGTGCAAGTGAATAAGACCGAGAAGCAGATTCCGCATCCGCTCGCTTATGATTTAACCGAGCTGCAGCGCGACGCGAACCGCAAATTCGGCTTCTCTGCCAAACAGACCTCGAATGTTCTGCAACGGCTTTATGAACAGTATAAGCTAGTCACCTATCCGCGAACGGATTCGCGTTATTTGACCTCAGATATGGTACCGACCTTGCTCGGCCGTTTGAAAGGGGCTGCGATTGGCCCCTATGCAGCGCTTGCAGCACCTTTTATCCGGAAGCCTCTGACGATAACGAAGCGAATTGTCGACGACTCAAAAGTGAGTGATCACCATGCCATTATCCCGACGGGTGAAGCCATCTCACTTGCAACATTAAGTGCAGATGAACGTCGACTCTATGATCTGATTCTTCGCCGTTTCTTAGCTTTATTCAGCGGTCCTTGCCGCTACGATGAAACGAAGCTAACAATTGAAATCGCCGGAGAGAAGCTCTATGCTTCAGGCAAAGTCGTGAAGCAAGCCGGCTGGAAAGACGTCTACGGCGCCACCGATTTCACTGATCCCGATCGAGAAGACAATGAATCTGAGGAAGATACAGGCCAGCTGCTGCCGCAAGCTTCAGAGAAAGACGCAGTTACCGCTCGCAACGTTCGGCAAGTTAGCCGCCAAACGAAGCCGCCTTCTCGTCATAACGAGGCTTCCTTGCTATCGCAGATGGAGAAATTCGGTCTTGGTACACCTGCGACTCGCGCTGATATCATCGAGAAGCTTGTATCCTCCGACACGATCGAGCGCCAGGGCTCCTTACTCATCCCTACCGGCAAGGGTACACAGCTCATCGAGCTTGCTTCCGAGGAACTGCGTTCTCCCGAGCTCACAGCACGCTGGGAACAGGAACTTGAACGCATCTCCAAAGGCAAAGGAAGCATGGAAGCTTTCCTCAGCGGAATTCGCAAGAAAGTAGTCGAGCTGGTTGACGAGGTGAAACGCAGCTCCGCAGCGTATAAACCGCATAATTTGACCGGCAGTAAATGCCCCGATTGCGGCGAGTTCCTTCAAGAAGTCAAAGGCAAACGAGGTCGTTATCTCGTATGCTCCAGTCGTGAATGCTCTTATAAACGTGAAGCTGACGGACAATTAACGAACCACCGGTGCCCACAATGCCATAAGAAGATGGAAATTCACACGGGTAAAGCTGGCAAATATTTTCAGTGTCGTCCTTGCAATGTGGTTGAGAAAATCGACGGTGATTCTAAGGGCGGAGGTCGCAAAGCTACTGCCAAGGTCAACCGCCAGTTGATCGAGCAATTCTCCGATTCTGCCGGTGTTGGGAACTCGCTCGCAGATAAGCTGCTCGCAGCCCTGCAGCAAAAGAAAGAAGACTAATAACATGAATAAAGCCCAAGCGACTCCCTTCTTCGCTTGGGCTCTTTTATCTATGACGACTCTTTATGCTTTGGTTAATATCCTGCCTTTAACCGCTAATTCGAGATCTTCTAACGTTGTGATCCCCAAGCTAACCAGTGCATCTCCTGATTCCATGTGAACATTCGCTAAGATATGCATGCTCGTATGAGGCACTAGTGATTTACGAAACTCATGAAACAGCACCGCATTATAAGCTTTGAGAACCGTCATAAACTCAACCGTTGGCGGGATAAATCCACGAATTTCAGACGATCGCCAGAAAAATTCCCTCACATGCATAATATCGGATCCCGTGCGATTCAGCTTTCGAATCATCGTAAAAAACTCATCAACAAGTACTTGTCGATCCGCTTTCATGTGACCATCCCTCCAATGACATATTCCTACTTGAAGGATACCATAAATAGTTCTTTAGATCTAGACCATCATTTAATTTTAGGGCATAAATACCTAGGAAAATTGTGGATCCTTCCCTTTTCCCTTCCAATTGCCTCTCTGTGCAAAAAGCATGTCCATCACATACAGCACAACACCCAAATTAATCGCAATATCCGCTATGTTCATAATCCCATTTCCGGAGTTAATAACGATGAAATCGGTGACCTTTCCGAATAAAAGCCGTTCAATTCCGTTACCAATCGCCCCACCTACAAGGAGTGCAGCTGCGCTTTGTTTTAACATCCCCGAAAAGCCACCTTTTCTACGGTACCACCAAATCCCAGCTACAATGACAATGGCAAGAACACCGAGTATTGGAGCCCATCCTTGCAGCGAACTGCCTGCTGCCCCGCTATTTTGATAGTACGTGAATGAAATGACATCTTTATAAAAGGGCATGGATTCACCTACCGCCATCACCGAGCGTATCCAATACTTAGACAGCTGATCAATAGCCGTAATCACAACAATAATTGAATAAAATAGCATGCTCCCACTCCCATCAACTCTTGGACTTCAACCTCTCTCTTATTTTACTTGAAACGAAAGGATAACTACTAATTCTGCAGAATTACCCTTTTTGGGCTAAAAATAAAAAGCCCCCTCAGTCCTTCCCTGTGGCGGCTCTTGCCTATTCTTTGCTGCTGCATTCCTCAACTTAGGCTTATTAGCGTTCGGTATAGTTCACCAGGCGTGTTTGCCATATAGTCTGGTTTCCCACTAAGGAGTAGCTGAGGTGAATCATATCCCCACGTCACAGCTACGATGGGTACACCTAACTTCTTACAGGATTCAATATCACGCAACTCATCACCGACATAGATCATCCGTGTAGGCGTGGTTCCCCATTGCTTCATCACTTTGCGAATCGAGTGGTGTTTACCGAAAATATGCTTCGCTGAAATGATCTCTTTAAACGCACCTTCCAGCTTATTTTTTCGTAAAAAAAGCCGAATATTCGCTTCTGAATTGGAAGAAAGAATTGAGCTCTTTACCCCTTGTGTGGAGAGCTTCGCAATCACATCTTTCATCCCAGGCACGATTTGCAGTGATCGAATATTCTCGTGATACAGCTGTCGTCCTGCCACCATTAGCTTAGGAATTTGGAGCACGGGTACCCCTAAGCGATCTACGCGTTCGGATATCGACATCGAGCGTAAAGGACCCAAATCCTGTTCGCGGATGGGACGAAAGCGATGTTGGATAGCCATTTCATTATAAAGCTTAACCAGAAGCGCCCTGGAATCCACAAGTGTCCCGTCAAAATCAAATAGGATGTGTTTTACCATCTGGGTGTATATACAAATAAGGCCGGACCCTCGGGCGGCACTTGTTTAATTTGATTATCTTTAAACTCTTGGGCTGGATCTAGGACCACATGCGGATTATTTACGGTTCGCAAATCTTCCCACGTGCAAGAAACACCATCGTCATAGCCCGATGCACCACCTGCGAACATTTTGCAACTCTTGCAAAATTGATCCTTTTGTTGAACATCCAGCTTCACAACTTTATTACGAAGACAACAGTAAATTTCATTAAATGTGTTACATACATTAACATGAGTGATCATAGCCATTTACCGTCAACTCCTTACGGCACTTTGAGTGTGTAATAGTAAGTTTATCGAACTACTATTAAGTGTATGACACAATTTTGTAAACGGGATAACATTTCTCACGATAGTCCGTCCAAATTTGCTACAATTAGGAAATACACTGACAGGTTTGGAGGTACTTCCCCATGCAGGACACCTTACACTATGTGATCCCATGTCTTATCTTTGGCTTTTTTATTTATCGACGGGCGAAGCGCACCATTGGCTTTCAAAAACTTTCTCGTGGCAGACTCATCTTTCGTCTATCCTTGTTCAGCTTCATCGGAGTGATCATTCTCTGCTTGGGCTTCGTGCATCCCATCCATTTCATCGGCTATTTGATCGGACTTGCCGGCGGCGCCTTGCTCGGGCGAACTGCGATTCGTCATACCCGCTTCGAGCATCGACATGATGGCTGGTACTATCGCACACATCTCTGGATTGAAGTCACCGTCCTTGTTCTCTTCCTTGGTCGCATCGCGTATCGCTACGCGAGTGTTGCTATTACCACGGGGTCAACAACTACCTTCACGCCTGCTGATTTCTCTCAATTTACAAAAGATCCCGTCACCGCTGGTGTATTCTTCATCATCGTATCGTACTACGTTTTGTATTTCGGCTACTTACTGCGCGAAGGAACCAAACTGGATCCGGCAGGAATAGCGGATAGCACAGATGCCATGATCGAGAGCCACGGAGCTCATAATACCGTGATTGCTAATCCGCAGGCGAATGTTCGGGTGGAGTAACCGAATGTGAGGGCGTTAATCTCCGTACTCCTCTCCCTCTCCCTCTCCTCCTCCTCCTCCTCCTCCTACTCCTACGTTATTTCGTACGCTTACACACACTTGATCATTTATACAAATAAGGAGTTAACAAAAAAAGGACATCCCCCTAGGTCAATTGACCTGGGGGAATATCCTTCTTTTTCGCCAGTAGGCAGAGTAAATCTGCCTGTCGCGGCCCATTCAGCGGGCCATGCCCATATATAACGCCCTTTTGGGGCGTTATTGCCTGCGCCGAGTTCGCCTCGCTCTGCAATAAGGCCCCTTTCGGGCCTTATTGCCCGCGCCTTCGCCCATTCAGCGGGCCATGCCCGCATTTAACGCCCTTTTGGGGCGTTATTGCCTGCGCCGAGGTCGCCTCTCTCTGAAATAAGGCCCCTTTCGGGGCCTTATTTCCCGCGTGGCTGCCCCTCAATTGCCTTTCGCTGCCTCTTCGGCAGCCTTCGCGAACTGTGTGCTGTACAGCCGCGCATACAGCCCTTCCAGTGCTAGCAGCTCGCTGTGCGTGCCCCGCTCTACGACGCTGCCCGCTTCGATCACCAGAATGTGATCGGCGGCCAGCACCGTGGAGAGCCGGTGCGCGATCACGAGCGTCGTGCGCCCTTGCATCAGCTCCTCGAGCGCCGCCTGCACATAGGACTCGGACTCCGAGTCCAAGTGCGACGTCGCCTCATCGAGGATGAGGATGCGCGGGCGCTTCAGGATCGCGCGAGCAATCGCGATCCGCTGGCGCTCGCCTCCGGAGAGCCGGTGGCCGCGCTCTCCAACCATCGTGTCGTATCCTTCGGGGAGCGACACGATGAAATCGTGGATGTAGGCCTGCCGACAAGCGGCCTCCATCTCCTCACGCGTAGCGTTCTCCTGCGCAAAGCGCAGGTTGTCACCGATCGTCGCGTGGAACAGAAAAGACTCCTGCGTCACATACGCGATTTGCGCGCGCAGTGACGCTAACTCCACGTCGCGGACGTTCACGCCGTCGACCTCAACTACGCCGGCTGTCGGGTCGTACAGCCGAGCGATCATCCCGATCAGCGTCGACTTCCCGGCGCCGCTAGGTCCAACAAGCGCAACCATCTCACCAGGCTGCGCCTCGAAGGTGATGTCGCGTAGCGCATACTGCACCTTCTCTCTTACTACGCCTCGTTCCGCCAGCTTCTCTCTCTCAGCTTCTCCGCCTCGTTCCGCCTGCTTCCCGCTCTCAGCTTCTCCGCCCTGCTTCTCCGTCTTCCTTCGCTCCCCCGTTCTCCCCTTCTCCCCAACCTTATAAGCAAAAGAAACCTGCTTATATCGCACATGCCCCGCCACAGGCCCCAGTTGGCATGCGCCATCAGCATCCATGACATCAGGCACCATGTCCTGATACTCAAAAATCCGCTGAAATACCCCCAGCGCTGTCGCTACCTCGACATGTAGATTCAGCAATGTCCCTACTGGCATATACAACCGTCCCAAGTACGCCGTGAACGCGACGATCGAGCCTAGAGTCATATCACCCTGAATGACAGAGTAGCCGCCATAGATATAAATAATGGCTGTGCCTAACGGCCCTAATGTGCTCGTTGCCATTCCGAACCAACGGCCGACCAGATTGAGCCGGAGCTCGAGATCCATCACCTTTTGATTCATCGTCGTGAATTCATGCTCTTGCTGCTTCTCTCTGCCAAAAATCCGCGTCAACAACGCACCCGAAATACCAAAATTTTCATTTAGCTGCGAGGTGATGTCGGAGCGTACCTTTTGCGTTTCAATCCGTAAGTCTTTCCGCAGCTTGGACACCTTTTTCACAGGCAATACGAAAAGTGGCAGGATAAGCACCGATATGATCGCCAACTTCCAATCTAACGCAAACAATATACCAATTGTCGTGATGACAATGACGATTTGCGTAATCGAAGAGACGACAATAGACGTAACCACACTCTGGACAGACTGCACATCACCGGTGATCCGCTGAACAATTTCGCCAGAGCGTGCGTCTGTGAAGAACGACATCGATTGCCGCTGCAAATTGTGAAACAACGACTGCCCCAAATCCCGAATAACCCCTTGGGTTACTTTGGTATTGAGATGGTTTTGCCATACGCCAATCACTCCGCTCAAAACAGGCAGCACGATTAACATCAGCGCCATTACGGACAGTAGCTGAACACGTCCCTGCGGAATAGCGATATCAATAATTTCTTTCATCACTAGAGGTGGTATCAACCCCATCACTGCCGCAAGCAGCGCCAAGCCGACAATCACCAAGAGCTGTCCCCAATACCTTTTGAACAAAAACAGAATCCTTCGTATCGATACATCCTTCAACTTAGCCTTTGGACGATTCCGGTCGGAAAGCCGCCCCATTCCCCCTGGCCCACCTGATCCGATCACTCACTCATCACTCCGATCTTTCTCCTCTTTGCTGCCCCTCAGCTACAAAGGAATTGCATAAACAATTGCACGAATTACTTCTTCTGCCATCTGCATCACACGATATAATGATGTCGTTTGCAGAACATTATACTGTCTAGGCCCATCCACATTCACGATCGCCGCAATCGTGTAATCACCAATAGGAGGTAAATCTTTACCTACTGATTGTCCTGGAGCCAGTGGCTGGTTCGACAATTGGTACAAACCCACACTCAATTTCCGTCCCAAACAAGCATCTATCGCAATTACAACAACATTCGGTGGAATTTCCTGCATGCGCATCGCTAAATTAGTGGCATCACACGGCTCTGCCAGCGTGCCAATGACATGTGGATAGCCCAGCTCTGCGAGCTTACTTCCCACAAGTGGACCTAGGGAATCGCCTGTTGAGCGATCTGTCCCTATACACACGAATGCAAGCTGACTAGGCTTCAGCTCCTTGCTCAATGCAATCTTTTGCAGAATTTGTCCTAACTGCTCACCATCTACTTTTTTCCAAAACTGCTCTTCCAGCTCCATCTGTTCTATCTCCATCTTTGCCTCCCTTTCAGCCATGTACACCTAACCTTCCACCTGATGCATGATAGTTCCATTCTTTCATATAGTAATAGGCTGTGTCCACTTGCACACTCCGTATTCGGGCACACCAAATAAGCGTTACTCGACGACCGAGCAAAGCCTATTCATGCCGCTTATAAAGGTTGTTCAAAAAATTCCACTTTTGATCACGAAGTAGTCCATGAAGCATATTCGACATCGAATATTAAATTCAGCCGGAACTTCCGGTGCTCACGTAGCTTACACTACGCTCCGCTCCTCATTTCCTAGCTTCTTTCAATCTGCTCGGTGCAGAAAACCGGACTATTTGAACATGCACTTATAGATCTGACAATCAACCTTCTTAATGTACGCGATTCATCCGAACAATGCGATAATAGAGCTGACCGCTGACCTCTTGCTCCACTTCCAGATAGCCTTCTGAGTGAACATAATCCCCCAACATATACGTTGAAGCATCCGCCGAATCGGCATGTGTTAGAAAGAGCAGCGCTACCTTATCATCCCCAACCACAAAGCCAACCTGTTCCTTCACCTGGAATTTCTCAAGAATCTTACCATGATGTGACCTCACAATATGATGAAACCGCCAAGTGCCTTCTTCCTGTATGATAAAATATAGCACACGATTGCGATGCCCATTGCTGAACTCCCGCGTCACACCAATCATGCACACCTTCTCACCAACACGTAAATATTCATCAATTACATAAGATTTCAGTCGTAACCGATTCACATTCTTGTTCTGAATATAAGATTCCATCTCATCTATGGAGCGCTGATCCCTTGGATCTTGCTTCGTTGCGTAAAATACTTCTTTAATAAACGTATCCGTTTGGTATTGCCTAGCCCCTTTGAAATGGTTATACGTGTGAAAAAATTGCTTAATCACGACCCGAATGTCTTCCGGTATGGCAGGACCTGATTCAACGTTATACATGCGATCTGTTCGACCCGACATTTTAATTTTATGAAACCAGCTTTTCCAGACACTGACTTGCATGCCGTACGCGCCACCTGCTTTCTTCCAACCATTGTTCCATTATAGGCTATAATTCTCAAAAATTCGATAAAAATCGCACAAATCCGCGCAAAAAAAAGAGCATCTGCCGCTTTGCTTTCCATAAAGAAAGACATCGCGAACATACGCTCTTACTCCGTTACTTATACTTCATTTCGTAACTGCTTTATAACACGCGTTTGGCACCTACATATCTGGAGCCCCAATAGGAGCTAGCAAGACTATCAACCGTTACACCAACGGACGTTGTCGAGGAAATAAATTGATTATTCCCGATGTAAATGCCCACATGATTGACGATACCTGAAGCAAAGAAGACGAGGTCTCCCTCTTTCAAATCCGTCACTCTTGACCCCGCCTGATCGTACATTTGCACGGAGGTGCGTGGCAGCTCGATACCCTTGGCCTCGTATAGATATCGAACGAATCCAGAGCAGTCAAAGCCCTTGGGTGTAGTTCCTCCCCATCGGTAAGGTGTCCCTTTAAAAGTCGTTGCAGCTTGAATAATTTGAGCTGAAACGGATGACTGAACGACCTTGAGCACTGCTGACGCTGCTGGTGGCGGTGCAATCCAAGCTGGCTTATGAGTCTTACCATCCACTTCCACGATAGCGATTTTATTCGCATCATTCCATGTAATCGCAGATCCAAATGTCTCGGTCACGAAGCGCATAGGGACATAGGTACTCCCCTTAACCAAAGTTGGCGTGCTCTCTAATTCAACTAACTTACTGTTCACGATCGCTTGCTCTTCGTCCGTTGTGAGTTGAATCGCCTGTTCCTTGTTCTTAAGCGTGACGACGACTTCATCGCCTTGCTTCGCCCATCCCACTTGATAGCCCAACTTCTCCGATAGCACGCGTAGTGGCACCTGAAGCTTACCTCCCGTATCAATGAACGGCTGATCTTCCGGGAAATGCACTAATTCGTCATTGACCTGAACCTTCACCGAAGAAGTGTCCGGGGCAGCGGCATGCGTGGAGGGAGCGGCGTACAGAGTAATAGCTGCGCCTAGAAGAGCGCATGAACAAATAAAGCTTTTGGTAAAAAGTTTCAAAACGTTGTGCCTCCTTGAAGCCTCCGAGGTTAGTTGACGGGTTCGGGAAGAGGTTTTCCCTAGTACACCCCATTAGCCTATGGCTAATTGAGCATTCATTCACCCCAAGTAAAGAAGTCCCCCGTACCAAAGCTTTCGATGCTTTGAGATTCGGCATTTTTTGTCTATGTTAGACTAGCATAGTTCGTTTTAGGCTGACAACTTTTGAACGTTGGTAAGTGTTTCCTTTTTATATAAAAGCACATAAAAACGGCTACTCTTTTCAGAGCAGCTGCTTATACACCTCGGTAAACAGTATATGCTTACAGGGATTAAATTCACTTTCAGTCAATGGATTCGGATAACTCATGATGTTGAGAGGCAATTGCAATTGCCCTTCTCTGAGGGGAGGCTGCGCATAAGGAAATAGGTTCAAATAGAATCCGCAGCGCTTATAGAATTCTATTCTCCGGGTAGCATCTACGGCCGTTGGAGGCTCGACTTCCAGTAAAATAGGCGTAGTAGCACTGCTCATATACGTCGTCAGTATTTGCTTGCCAATCCCACCACCTCTGATGGCAGCGCCCACTGCAATATGTTCCACAAATCGAAACGTGCTAAAGTTCCAACTGGCCAAGAAACCAAGCAATTGCCCCTGAGCATCTCTCTCAACATCGATTCTATAATTAGGATGAGATAACAGCGCCCGCTGTCCTTCGTACGTCCTAATTTCCGTTACAGGAAAAGCCGCTTCCATCAACTCGAATACCTCTTCAAAGGAATCCACTTTTTCCATCTGCCAGCACCTCCCTTCAAGTTAACTATAGGTTATCCAACTACGAATCTTCTTACTTCTTTTGGAGCTAGCTGAACAAACCATCATCCACTCGCAAGCTCAAAGACCCCACCACACGGATCAATGAGATCTCGGAAAGGTAGGGTATGGCAAGCTTTATGTGACACTTATTGTAGACCTACCATTTTGAGAAAAAGGCATGTGCCATTGCATGGGAGCCAGGTGGTGTAGCATGCCCCATGAAAGGGTAAACTTCAATTGACTTGTGTGCGGATTCGATTCGGTTATACGCAGCGAAAATCGCTTCAGGTAAGCAGCACGTATCCTTCAACCCTACCGTAACGTGAACAGGCTGCTGAATACGATCACCCAGATTCACGATATCGAAATAAGAAACCGTTCGCAGTACATCAGGCAGATACTCTGGGAAACGAGTAACGAAATCCGCTGCCTCACTAAGCGAACTAACCGAATTCAAGAGGCCTAGATCCATGTGACATAGATTCGGAACATGAGCAATCGTTGCTCGAATGCGCTTCTCGAGCGCGGTTACGAGTAGCGCCAGCCCGCCGCCTTGGCTTCCACCATATACGAATACCCGCTCACTGTCGATCTCTGGCTGCTCTAATGCACATTGAACAGCTCGTAAGGAATCGATCGCAACTGCTCGATAATAGCTCGTCTCCGCATCAAGAATACCCTGTGTAATCCATCCTCTCGTCATGCCGGTCTCCTGTGGCAGCAGGTTACCGCTTTCGCCGCCTTGCCCGCGTACATCAACTGCAAGTACCGCATACCCCATAAGCAGCCAAGCAGCATGATCCTCGGGTCTTCCCTTGGAGCCCGTATAGCCAGGGAATGTAACAACACAAGGAACCTTCTTCGACTTGCTCTCCGCATTAGGGAGCATCAACCAAGCATAGATCGGTGTTTCCGCAGCACCTTGCAATACGATCTTATTCACTTCCGCTTGTACAAAAGATGAAGCGACCGGCTCTCTTGTATAGGATGCGTCTTGCATAGCTTCCGCGTATGTACGCTCCCAGAATGCAGCCAGATCCGCCGTCGCCGTTAACTCCGAATGATACTGATGTAACCCATGAATCCGATTTTCAATAGCGTTCATTTCGGTAAGTCCCCTTTGCATGTTTTTCCCATTTTAACCTAGATACACGTGTATGACTATTGGAAAATATGAAAAACTCCAATACAAAAACAAAAGACCACCCAAAGGTGGCCTTTCGTTAAGTAAGCGGGCGGCGGGAATCGAACCCGCGCGATCAGCTTGGAAGGCTGAAGTTCTACCATTAAACTACGCCCGCATATAAAAAATTCTAAAATGGTCGGGACGACACGATTTGAACATGCGACCCCCTGCTCCCAAAGCAGGTGCTCTACCAAGCTGAGCTACGTCCCGTAGTGAAGATAAAGTGTAAATGGCGCGCCCTGAGAGATTCGAACTCCCGACCTTTTGATTCGTAGTCAAATACTCTATCCAGCTGAGCTAAGGGCGCAAATATTGGAGCGGAAGACGGGGATCGAACCCGCGACCCTCGCCTTGGCAAGGCGATGCTCTACCGCTGAGCCACTTCCGCACGGTGTTACTACTCATTCGCTCTGCACTTGTTTCTCAGAGGCGACAAGGAATAATATATCAGGTATTTAGAACAAATGCAACTTTTTTTTAATATATTTATTATTTGATGAAAACTCCGCCAAATGGCAGTACTTCTCGAGCGATCCGACGCAGGAAGCTATCCGATTTCATATGCTCGTCCAGCTTGGGATCTGGCTTACAAGGCTGCATTAACACATGCCCATGCCCCGTGATCTCCCAATGATAGTTCATGTGCTGGCTAGCCAATGTATTGCCATACACACTGGGCCGGAGATTCGCCTGCCGGGGATAAGCCACTAGACAGCTAACATCGATATACAAAGGCTGCTGCGGATCTAAAGCCATCTGATGCAAAGGGCCCGCTGTTAACAAGCCTAGCTTACCGGGACCATGAAATTGCATTTTGACAAGATCCTGTGTAATCAATGTATTCTTGAAGCTCTGTAGATGCGTTGTAAAGGTCACACCTTCCGTATAAAACAGCACATGACGAAACTCAAATAATAGATCGTCTTCGGCCTCTAGAGGCACTACAGCCAAACTATAAGCTTCAGGCAGTCCCATTAATAATTGCCCTGGACCACTAACACGTGATTGGAATAAGCGCTTTTTCCTAAACATACCGGGCAGTTTCATCAAAGCATCCTCACGCAACTCTGACATCCCTTGAAAGGCTACAATCTGGTTGGGATGAAGCACATGAACTGCTTCGCCTTGCTCAAGCTGAAGCGTAGCCATCCTAGCTTGCAAGCTCGCATTTTCAAAGATGACCTTCATGACACAACCTCCTCACACTAGCCTGCTAACGCAGCCCACGTTTCTGTCTACGCCATACGAAGAAACGAAACACACGTCCAAGCAAGAAATAGCCTACAACCAGCGCAGCCGCCGTAATCACCATATAGGTTATTTTGCGATTTCGTTTATCCTTATCCAGCGCAACTTGTTCCATCGCCTTCAACCGTTCTTGTAACTGCTCGTTGTCCTTCTTGAGTGCCTCGTTCTGACTGAGGAGACGATCCTCGATTTCTTGAGACTGCCTGACGGCTTCCGACAACTTGTCCTTCTGCTCTTCTAATTGCTGCTTCGTAGCCTCATAATCCTTCTGGATTTGTTCCACATTGCTTGGTAATTCGTAGATTCCCTTTATCTGATCCAACCATGAGGCGTGGGCAGCGGGTGTTGGGTACATGAACCCGACGATGATGATAAAGACACCTAAAGCTTGTCCTAACTTAGATATGATACGTATTCGCACCCGCTATCCCTCCCCCAGGTTGGCTGCTCGACATTATGTTCTATTTTACAACAAAATTCACCCCATCACCAGTTCTATCGCTTGAACAGGATATCGCAATATCGTTTTCATCCTGGCAGGATCCATCTTCCTCGGGTCTGATAAGTAAATCTCGTGATGAAGACCACGGTAGCTGAGTTGCTCCTGTGATATGAAATGCTCTATCTGTGCCAATGTTTCCGGTTCTGTCGCATACGGTCCCACATGCAGCATCTGGACGCAGAGTCCCTCATGCAAAGTTTCATACCCAACATCCGCTATAACTTTAAGCTCCTTCTTTTTCGCTAGTGCAGCACTACGTGCTTCTTCTACGAGCTCCGCCGTTACAAACTCCGGCATCCGAATCAACAGCTTCCAGTGCCACTCCTCTCTCGGCACCTCTAACGCTGTTCTAAGATCGCCATCCACCCACCATTGCCCTTCTAGCTTCGGTACAGTAAAGTCTTTCTCTGCCTTCTTACAATGCCCTTTAACACCATAAGCGACTGTATACAGCGCTTCTGTTGCATTAGCGAAAGTTATACCATCGGGGTCCCCTTTCCCTACGATCGTGACATAAGAAATAGGTTCAAATTCAACAATTTGAGGCTTCGTTGGAGCTGTGTAATACGTTTTATAAGCCTTGGCTAAATCTAATTTCTCCATGAGGTACTTCCTTTCATTTTTCTACAACTATACAAAATAATCCCTGACAACTGTATGGCAACAAACAGAAAAAACTTACTTTTCGCAAATTTGCGAAACAAGTAAGCTTTTGTCTCATGAGTAGGGTATGTAATTATTCCGCAGCTGGCGGTGTGAAGGAACGTTGTGCAAATTCCGCATCCAACATATAGAACGCATTGCTATCTTTATCGATACGTTTCAGCTTGTTGATGATGCTATCGAACATGGCTTCTTCCTCAACCTGCTCGTCAATGAACCATTTCAAGAACTGCATAGTCGCATGCTCTCTATCATTCAATGCCAAATCGGATAGGTGATAAATTCGTTTCGTTACTTCTTGCTCATGCAGGTAAGCATGTTCAAAAGCATCCAAAATCGATTCGTACTGATTCACAGGCGTGTTCATACCATCAAAGCTGACCTTTTTCCCACGGTCATTAATAAATTTAAAAATCTTCATGGCATGAAACTTCTCTTCTTCTGCTTGTACTTTAAAAAAGTTCGAAAATCCATCCAAGCTTTCCGCAGCGCAATAACCAGCAATAGCTAAGTAGACGTGCGCGGAATAAAACTCATAATTCATCTGCTCATTGAGCGCTTCTGTTAGTGTATCGTTTAGCATCTGTGCACACACCTTTCTGTATGGTTATCTTTTGCGTATTCCCCATACATACAAGATTAACAGAATTGTGCATACAAATACAAACGGAAGTAGTAATTTTAGCAGATTTAGATTCAAGCCGTCACGCTTTTGGTCTTAGACGCCGTTATGATTTCCTTAATCTGAGCATATAAATGGTCCGGTGACTCTGCACAAAGCAGCTTCTTCTTCCCGATCATGGCGATACATTCTTTCTTACAATGTCTGCAATTGCCGAGGCACTCTTTCTTCTTCTGCTTCAAATCAGGGAATTCGTTCTTAATGGATTTATATATTTGTTTGGATCCGAATTTCTCATTTCTGCAGCAGTATTTAATCGTTTTCAAATGCGATCTCCTCCCGCCAAGTCACGTAAATCTCTACTCTTTGATATTAGTGATAATAATAATCAATGTCAACCAAAAATTATATGAGCTTGTACGCAAAAAAGAGCTTTCTTCAATCCCACATAAGGATCAAAGAAAGCTCTTTCTGTTTGTTTGGATGCGCGTAGAGGGACTTGAACCCCCACGGTCGCCCGCTAGATCCTAAGTCTAGTGCGTCTGCCAATTCCGCCATACGCGCATGCTGTAAATAAGGCAATGGTGAGTCATGTAGGATTCGAACCTACGACACCCTGATTAAAAGTCAGGTGCTCTACCAACTGAGCTAATGACTCATGCTGTTTTAATAAAAAATGGCGGAGCTGACGGGATTCGAACCCGCGGTCTCCTGCGTGACAGGCAGGCATGTTGGGCCACTACACCACAGCTCCACACTATGTAAATCTCCTCTTAATAAGAGGTTGGTTGCGGGGGCAGGATTTGAACCTGCGGCCTTCGGGTTATGAGCCCGACGAGCTACCGGGCTGCTCCACCCCGCGACAATGTTAACAAGATATTTTATTGTTTCCAGAAAAAACGCAAATCATCCTTACTTTCTTCTGAAAAGATAAAATGGTGGAGGCTGACGGGATCGAACCGCCGACCCTCTGCTTGTAAGGCAGATGCTCTCCCAGCTGAGCTAAGCCTCCATGGGATAAGGAATTAATGGTAATGGTGACCCGTAGGGGACTCGAACCCCTGTTACCTCCGTGAAAGGGAGGTGTCTTAACCACTTGACCAACGGGCCTCGTAAACAGGCTTTTCTAATTTGAAAGCTCTTATGGCGGAGAGAGAGGGATTCGAACCCTCGAGACGCTTGTGACGCCTACACGATTTCCAATCGTGCTCCTTCGGCCAGCTCGGACACCTCTCCATAAAAAAGGCCTGGGTTTAAAAAATATATGGCTCCCCGAACAGGACTCGAACCTGTGACAACTCGATTAACAGTCGAGTGCTCTACCAACTGAGCTATCAGGGAACAATGCTTGGCAACGTTCTACTCTCCCAGAACCCTGCGGTTCAAGTACCATCGACGCTGGA